>NZ_JACVVP010000030.1 GCF_014534745.1 Flammeovirga sp. EKP202 | reverse complement strand
TCATAGAATAAAGATCGACTTTAAATCAAATAATGAAAAATCAAAATTTTAAAAGAGCGAAAGCTCAGTTAAATAATATTTATCCAAGGAATTATTTCTTTCGTAAAAATTTAAAAATTGAGTTGTTATCTGTTTTACCAATAAATCAAGTTTTAATTTTAGATCAGTTCCATTTCGGTTTATCTTTACCCAATCACTACTTGTCTTGTTTACAAACTCATAATGAGTTTCTTTTATTCTTAAGTCCTTAATTTGATTTTGATTAGCAAACTTTTCTAACCATTGATGGACAATATCATATCTAACACCTAACCTAACTTGTACAGTAATAAAAACATCTCCATTAGTATCTGGGATACTTATTCTAGGATTCATAACAATAGAAAAACCATTGTATTTATTTTTTAATAAATGTCTACTTTTTAGGTATACAAAATTTTTAAACAGTTCATTTTTCAATAAGTCATTTACTAGTTGAATTTCTAAATCTCTTGTTTGTATAATAATCATTATTTCTGTTATACTTCAATTACATCCCCCCAACTGACGCAAGTGTTAAGCCAGGGAGGCACTAACACGTTGAAGAAAGGGAATACTATATTTCCAGTTCAAAAGGAAGTTTTTTAAAATTAAATCCTACTATATTATTTTCTTCCATTGCATTTTTTAGCCTTTCAGAAATGATTATTTTATCATGAAGTCCATCAAAAACAAATAAATCCAACTTCAAGTTAATTTCACTTTTCAATATCAGTTGTATTGGTACTATATCCTTTTATCCGGCTACATTTTTACTAAGTTTTTCAAAATCGTAATAGCTATCTAGATTAACAATTTCTTTATTAAAATTCCAGTTTGGAATATTCCAAGGAGGTAAGGTCTGAATTGAAATTATTGAGCTTTTAAAATCAATGTATTTACTAAAACTCTCTTGAAAATGTAGGACAAAATAATTATCAATTATGTTTCCTTTTTTTCTTTTTAAAATTACTTCATAAAAATCATGCAAAGGTAGCACGAATTGTTCTAATAAGCGTTTCACTTTATGATTGACAATAAAACTATAAGAGGTAATTAAACCACTACTAATAACATCAGTTTTTTTTGCCTTATCACCGAGTATTACTGTGTTAAAATCTGGTTTTATACTTGGAATTTTTAAATTCGGTAGTCTAGTGATTGAATTTTGACTATGATAATTATCAGTATATTCTAAACATTTTGCTTGAGGAAATATTTCTCCTATTTCATCCCCTGTTGATTCATGTATTACAAAAAAAGTCATAATTAACTATTGCGTTTTTTAATTATTATCTGTTAGCATAACTCCCACTCACTCCTATATTTGGAAGGAGTCTGTTGACTCCCTACACCACAAAATAATGGTCAATAGTTACTGATGAAAGGGTTTGTGGAATTTGTTTAGTTGATTCGGAAGTCTGGAGACTTTTCCGATTGTTAGACACAAGTGACGCCTATCGGCTTAACACTTGCGCCAGAGAGTAGTGCCTACAGCTTAATACGTCGAACAGTGAGCGGGGGCGTTTGTGCTTCAATAAATTTGCAATAAAAAACACCAACTCAGGAATAGCTCCCAAATTGGTGTTCTCATTTATTTTTAAGGCTGATGATTAGCTTTGGCTTTTTGCTAAAGCTTGTTTGATATCAGCTAAAATATCATCTACGTGTTCCAAACCAACTGAAATACGGATTAGACCTGGCGTGATACCTACGGCTAATCTTTCATCCTCCGTTAATTTAGAGTGTGTTGTTGATGCAGGGTGAGTTGCAATTGTTCTTGTATCACCTAAGTTAGATGACTTAGAAATCAACGCTAAGCTGTTCCAGAATTTCTTTCCAGCTTCCACACCACCTTTTATTTCAAAAGAAACCAAAGCACCACCTAATCTCATTTGCTTTTTCGCTAATTCATGACCTGGGTGTGACTCCAAGAAGGGGTACTTCACTAACTCCACTTCAGAAAGGCCTTCTAAAGCAGTAGCAACAGCGTGAGCACTTTCACAGTGCTTCTCCATTCTGATTGATAATGTTTCCAACGATTTCGAAAGAATCCAACCATGGAAAGGTGATAATGCAGGACCTGTATGTCTTGACATAAATTTCACTTTCTCCATCAATTCTTTTGAACCTAGAATAGCACCTGCTAACACTCTACCCTGCCCATCAATGAACTTAGTTGCGGAGTGTGTAACAATATGAGCACCTAATTTCAAAGGATTCTGTAAATAAGGAGTAGCAAAACAGTTATCTACATTCAAAATGACATCATGCTTATCAGCGATAGCCGCTAAAGCTTCAATATCAATAATATCTAAAGCCGGATTTGAAGGTGTCTCGATAAAGATCATCTTCGTATTTGGAGTGATCGCTTTATCAAATCCTTCTAAATCATGAATATCAACATATGTATGAGTGACTCCCCATTTTGGTAATAACTGCGTTAGGATTTGGTGAGTAGAACCAAATAAAGAACGAGAAGCTACAATATGATCTCCTTGACTTACAAAAGAAGCGATACTCAAAAACATGGCCGCCATACCTGAAGAAGTGGCAATACCAGCTTCAGCACCTTCCAATTGTACTAGCTTATCAATAAACTCGTCATTGTTAGGGTTAGAATATCTTGAATAAATATTACCTTCTACCTCATCTGAAAATAGAGCATTCGCATGGTCAGCATCTTCAAATGTAAAACTTGAAGTGGCATAAATGGGCACAGAGTGCTCTCTGTTTTGCGAACGGGGTGTTTGCGCTCTTACCGCAATAGTTTCAAATTTCTTCTCTTCTTGACTCATACAGTTTGTTAGTTAGATACTTGATTATCAATCAAGTTTCAATATTACTAATTAATAATGAAAATAAAGTCTTCCATTGTGATTTTTTAAGAGCAATTAAAGCTAGTTATCGCACACAATAGACTTTCTAGGACTGCTTTATTCTGCAATAATTTCAAAAGAATGTGTAATTGTAGCAGTTGATTTTACCATCTCAGCTACAGAACAATATTTCTCTACGGCTAACTCTACCGCACGCTTTGCTTTTGCTTCGTTGATTTCACCGAATAGCTTAAAATGAACATGTACCTTTTCGAAAGGAGCAGGAACAGCATCTACACGGTCACCTTCTACTGAAATTTTCACATCGTTGATTACTTGACGTTGTTTTTTCAGAATATGAATCAGGTCAAAACATGCACAGCCAGCCACACCTGTTAGAACTAATTGCATTGGACTAAAAGCACTTCCTTCGCCCATGCCATCCATTTTGCCCTTACCAGCATCAATGAATAAAGAGTTCCCTTCTTCTGAGGTAGCTTCGAATTTTACGCCTTCGTTTACTCGATTTAGTTCAATTTTCATGACTGAATGTAATTTTTATACTTGATTATTTGTTCAATACACAAAGGTTTGATAAAATTACGAGAATACAAACTAAATTAGGGAACTATGAAAAGTATTACTGTAGAAGAATTCAAAGAATTACAGGATAGCGGTGCTGACTTCCAGCTTATAGATGTACGTGAAGACTACGAGTATGACGAGGCTAACTTAGGTGGAATTTTGATTCCATTGGCTACTGTTGTTGAAGAAGTAGAACAATTCAGCAAAGACAAAAGAGTGATCGTTCATTGCCGTAGCGGTAAGAGATCTGCTAACGCTATTCAAGCTCTTGAAAGCATGTTTGGCTTCACCAACCTTGAAAACTTAGAAGGTGGTATCTTAGCTTACATCGACGAGTACGGATTAGACGACTAATCCTATTCTAAAAAATACACCTTTTTAGCCTTCTTGATTTAGACCTCCTAATTTCAAGAAGGCTTTTTATGTTTTAATTTTTTAACTGATTATCTATTCCTAAGATCTTTTACGATATTTGCCCCATTCAAAATCTTAATTTAATTATCAATGTCTGATACATTATCCATTGTCATTTTTCAAGGTGTTGACTCTGATTGGTGGCCTGCAGTAATGCAAATCCGTAAAGAGGTTTTTGTCGATGAACAAGAAATCGATATTTCTTTAGAATTTGATGAAATCGAACCCAAAGCATTTCACTTATTAGTTTTGGATGATGGTCATCCGGCAGGTGTTTGTCGCTTCTTCCAAACAGAAGAGGGTTATAAATTAGGTCGTTTTGCTGTATCAAAATCTTACAGAGGACAAGGTATTGGTAATGCTTTACTTCAAGCCAGTCTTTCTGAAATTGAAGATATTGCTGAAGAAGGTACTAGAATGTATCTTCACGCTCAAACCTATGCAACTCAATTCTATGAAGATGAAGGTTTTGTGGTTAAAGGTGATGAATTTATGGAAGATGGAATTCCACATGTTTTAATGGAACAATTCGTCTAAAACAATATATAGAGGCTGTTAATTAAACAGTCTCTTTTTTTTATGATAGATATTGGTTATTATGTGTATGAACTATGACATTAGTACCAAGACAAAATTATTTAACCCTTTTGAATAACCTAACACATAATAACTACTGAAATGAATAACAAAGTTTATATCGCCACTAGTATTGATGGTTTTATTGCTGACAAAAATGAAGGACTGGACTGGCTACAAACCGTCCCCAATCCCAATAATGATGACATGGGGTTCAGTTCTTTTATGGATTCCATTGATGCTTTAGTTATGGGTAGAAATACCTATGAAATGGTCAAGAGTTTTGGGGGTGAATGGCCTTATTCTAAACCTGTGTTTGTGCTAAGTACTTCCATTAAAGAAATTCCAGAACATCTTAATGAAAGAGTGTATATTATTAATGGCACTTTGAATGAAGTATTAGAAAAGCTTTATGCTCAAAATTACTTGAATCTATATATTGATGGTGGTTCTGTCATTCAAAGCTTTTTAAAGGAAGACTTAATTGATGATCTCATCATTTCCACAATTCCAGTGGTACTTGGAGGAGGTTTCCCATTATTTGGTGAAACAGATAAACTATTAGAGTTCGAACTTGTAAGTTCAAAAGTACTGTTAGGGCAGATTGTTCAAACACATTATTCGAGAAAAAAATAAACAAAAAAGGCTAGGTAATTCTAAAATCACCTAGCCTTTTTTATATTCAGAAAATTACTGATTAGTAATCACCTAAAGTTTCTTCTAATTGAGCTAAAGCTGCTTCAGTTTGCTCTGCATTTGGAGCAACACCGTGCCACTTGTGCGTACCTACCATATAATCGATTGGGAAGCCCATTTCAGTCTTCATTACGATCATGATTGGCTTACCGTTTCCTGAAAGCTCTTTTGCTTGCGTCAATGCAGCATCTAATTTTTCCATGTCGTTACCTTCAGCAACGATAGTCTCCCAACCAAATGCTTTGTATTTCGCTTCAATATCGATCAAGCTCAATACGTCAGATACATCACCATCAATTTGACGGTTGTTGTAATCGATGATACCTACTAAGTTGTCAATTTTGTTGTGAGCGGCATACATTGCTGCTTCCCAAATTTGACCTTCTTGTTGCTCACCATCACCCATTAAACAATACACCATTTTGTCGTCATTGTTTAACTTCTTCGTCAATGCAGTACCTGCAGCAACTGATAAACCTTGTCCTAATGAACCAGAAGCCATACGTACACCTTCTAAATGCTCATAAGGAGTTGGGTGACCTTGTAATCTTGAATCGATTTTTCTGTGAGTAGCCAATTCAGATACTGGGAAGTAACCAGCTCTAGCCAGCGTGCTATAAAAAACAGCTGAAATATGACCGTTTGAAAGATAGAAAACATCTTCACCTACAGCATCCATTTTGAACTCCTTGTTGTGTTCCATGTGCTTAAAGTAAAGTGCTACAAATAAGTCAGCACATCCTAGGGCTCCACCTGGGTGACCGTTTCCTGCACCGTTGACCATTCTAACGATGTCACGTCTTACTTGAGACGCTATTCTTTTCAATTCTGCTATCTCTGCCATCTTTCTTTGATGTAAGCTATTTATTATATGTTTATTGGGTTTTTACACCCAACTATTATTTTCCGACTGCAAACTTAACCAATTATCTGTTTAGTATGCTCTTTCGTCTTCACCTTTTTAATAATGTCCGTTAAAATTCCCTCTTCATCGATGATAAAAGTGGTTCTGACCGTCCCCATGTACTCTTTTCCGAACGTTTTTTTCAATTGCCAAGTACCATAGAGGTCGTGAACTTTGTGATCTACGTCTGCCAAAAGTGGAAATGGCAACTCATGTTTGGCGATAAATTTTTGGTGACGCTCTTCTGAATCAGTACTTACACCCAATACCACATAACCTTCAGACAATAGTTTTTCATAGTTGTCTCTTAGGTCACAAGCTTGAGCAGTACAGCCAGGAGTCATGTCTTTCGGATAAAAATAAAGTACTACTTTCTTCCCTTTAAAATCAGAAAGTTTTACTGTATTACCATTTTGATCTAAGCTCTCAAATTCTGGAGCTGCTTGTCCGATTTCTAATGACATAATTGTACTGTTTTAGTGTAATTTGTTGTGTGTTGACAAATGTAGAATTTTCAAAGGGAGTTACAAAAAATGCGATCTCCTTAAATCAAAAAAACACATTATTGAAACAAGTAACGATTGAGAATTCGTTTTGTTTATCATAAGACATTTATTTTTGTTGTAAGTTTGAATGAAAAACATATCAAACCACCATCAAGATTAAACATTAAAGTATCCATTGGAATTCTTCTTTTTCATACTGAGTATTCTCTACTTTTTTTATTTGTTAAGGTTAATGCACCTTTGGAATACTTCTATTTCTATTCCAACGAACAAGGATTTCACTACCTCTGTTACCGTTGTGATTGCTTTAAGAAATGAGGAAGAGAACATCGAAGCTTTATTTGAATCATTACAAAAGCAATCTTACCCTCACTTCCAATGTATTTTTATCAATGATCATTCTGAAGATAACACACTAAATCTTTTAGAGCAGAAAGTAAAATTATCATCTCATCAGTTTCAAGTTATTTCTTTGGAAAAAGATGAAGAAGGTAAGAAAATAGCCATTCGGAAAGGGGTTGAATTGGCTCAAAGTGAATTAATCATCACTACAGATGCGGACTGTATTCATGATCCTGACTGGATTAATACCATCATTGCACATTATCACTATTTTCAAAAACCGGCTCTTCTTTCAGGGCCAGTTCAATTCTCACCGAGCTCTTCTTTTTCACAAAAACTGATGGCCGTTGAGTTTGGAAGCCTTATACTTACAGGAGCTACATCGATTATAAACAAACAGCCGAATATGTGTAATGCTGCAAACCTTACATTTCAGAGAGAAGCATTCCTCACACAAAACGATTACGAAAAACACATTCATATCCCCACTGGAGATGATGAATTTTTGATGCATCAAATCGCAAAAGAAGATCCTACCAAAATAAAGTTTATTAAAGCCCCCAAAGCGATTGTAAAAACGCCACCACCTGCTACATTGAATCTGTTTATACAACAAAGAGTAAGATGGGCCAGTAAATGGAGACATTATGAAAATAAATCCCCTCAGTTCAGTGCTGTTTTTATTTTCTTATTACATTTTAGTTTTTTAGCTTCACTATGCTCTGTTATTTTCTTTTCAGGAAATTGGTTAATATTGCTCCTGGGTTTAGGAATTAGGGTACTCATTGAATACTTTTTCAATAGGATCATTCTAAGATGGCAAACTGATAATCAGCTACTAAAATGGATTCCGTTTGTCTCACTTCTTTATCCATTTTATGCATTTAGCATTGGCTTGTTAGCTACTTTTTCTAAGTATTCATGGAAGAATAGAAAATATAATGTTTAGAATAACAATTAAAATACTGTTTTAATGAAAAATCTTTTCTAAACCTGCGCTTAATCTTCCAAATTTATTATTTTTGAAATAAGATTTTTTTTTATGACTGATATTGAATACAACATTCTTGATGAACTCTATTTTGTTGTGAGTTTCAAAGATTTACTTTCAGAAACATCACTTCAAGAAAATACTTTAAAAGATGAATTAAAGGGTTTGATTGAAAAAGGTTGGGTACGTTCTTTTTCCTCTCCTTCAGAAGAAATTGAAATTGAACTTTCAGATTATGAGAATTTATACTCATCATTGTATTATCTTGCCTCCAAGAAAGGCTTGTTAGCTCATAATTCTCAATAAAGACACTAACTTTTATTCTTTTTAATAGCATAGATGACACCGTACGAAGTACATAAACCACCATCACACTTTGTCAAAAAGAGATTAAGGAGGAATACTCCTGCCATGATTTCTATTGTCTATATTTTTGTATTGGCATGTATGGCCATTGCGGGTTATTTGATCATGCCTGATGGTACACACTTTGCCAATGATGGACTCTTGGAAACTGCCAAAAAACCGCCAATGTTTACGGTAGATGTGCTAAAAAAGAAGAAGGATATAGTAGTGCATACACCATCCGTCATTGATATTTTATTAAACGGAGAGGAAAATAAATTCTTTGAGATTCCAATTATAGGCACACCTAAAATACTTGGAGACTCCGTCTTCTTTGTTGTATATCCAGGTTTAGAAAAAAAGTCACTGCACACTACCAAACGACTCGAAATGGGACTTCCTTTGGTAGAAGTCGTAAAATCAATTTATTCTTCTCCTTCAGAAATTCTTGGCAAGAACCTACCTCATAATTATATCACTAGAGGGGATTCAACCATTTATTTAAATGAAAGGCAAAACGTTCAGAAAGCTTACCGAAGCGACTTGATCAAGGAGTTTGAAAGTAAACACATAGAAAAGAAAACTTTTATACTAGGTACTGATAAAATAGGCAGAGATGTACTCAGTCGATTAATTTTTGGTACTAGAGTATCGTTAACAATCGGTTTTATTTCTTTGATTATATCACTGACTATTGGTATTCTGATAGGTTCAATGAGTGGATATTTTGGTGGTTACACTGATAAAATTGCATTGTGGCTAATGACTATTACATGGTCTATCCCTGCCATTATGCTAGTGGTAGCGGTTCGTTTAGCCTTACAAAGTGAAGGGGTATGGGTTACTTTTGTCGCTGTAGGATTAACGATGTGGGTAGAAGTGGCCCGTGTGATCAGAGGTCAGATTTTATCGATCAAACAAAAAGATTATGTAGAAGCAGCGAGGGCTTTAGGTTATTCTAATACAAGAATCATTTGGCATCACATTTTACCAAATGTTTTAAGCCCGCTTGCTGTAATATGTGCCTCCAATTTTGCATCCGCAATTCTAATTGAGGCAGGTTTAAGTTTCCTTGGTTTGGGTGGTCCTCCATCTATGCCATCATGGGGAACAATGATTAAAGAAGGTTTAACAGAATTAACACCTAGTGGACATTGGCATCTTATCATTTTCCCTTGTCTTGCTATTAGCCTTACAGTTTTGGCCTTTAATTTAATCGGGAATGGGCTTCGTGATGCCTTTGACCCACATTCTAATTCAAAATAAAAATATTGTATTCATATACCTATGGCGAATCCTATTGATAAACGATTAATGCTGAAAGAAATGCAGTTAGAATCTCTTTTTGAGACGATAAGTGCTATCAATGCTAATAAATCGGAAGAAGATCTTTATACTATCTATAAACTAACACTTTCCTCTAACCCGAGTGTTTCAAATCTTCTTTTATTTGTTTTTGATGAGGATTTGCAAGAACATGTGCGTTATGTTAATTATGGCAATCATGACCATGACTTAACAGAACGTTTTCCAAAAACGTTTGAAGAATATACAAAAACATCAAAGCTTCAAACCAAACCAGAAGGATTCCAGAATTTTGATACGATCATTCCAATCAAGCATAAAAATGATGTGTTAGCCTATGCATTGGTTGGGGTAGCATCAGAAAAACATATTGATTTTCATGACTCAGGCTTTACGGAAGCCTTGAGTAATATTATTCTCGTAGCCATTGAAAATAAAAAGCTTGCTAGAAAAGAGGAAAAGCAAAAAGAAACGAAGAAGCAGTTAAAAATCGCTTCACAAGTTCAAACTATGCTCTTCCCAAGAAACCTACCTTACGGTGATGATGTGCCGGTTTCGATTCATGCAAGTTATATGCCCCACCACTCCATTGGTGGAGATTACTATGACTTTATCCAAATGACGGATACAAAGTTTTTGATCTCTATTGCTGATGTTTCAGGAAAAGGAGTTCCGGCTGCTATATTAATGTCCAATTTCCAAGGTACTATTCGTGCTTTAGCCAGAAGAAATATGGATATTGAGAGTATTGTTCATGAAGCCAACACTCAAATTTTAGAAAGTGCACAAGGTGAAAATTTCATCACAGCTTTCTTTATGGTGTACGATACCGATACACAATGCATTCATTACATCAATGCGGGGCATAACCCTCCTTTCCTCTATAATGAAAACAAATTCTCTCGTTTAGAAGAAGGTACAACAATTTTGGGGTCTTTTACAAAATTACCTTTCATTGAAGTTGGAGAAATTAATAACTTGCGAAAGTTCTTCATTTTCGGATTCACTGACGGTTTTACTGAAACCTATAATGACGAAGACGAAGAACTAGGAGATGACAAATTATTAGAGTTCTTGGATGCAAATATTCAATACGACCAGAAAAAAATGCATAAGAATCTTATTGCACTCCTAAACACTTTCAAAGGTCACCAGGCTTATGCTGATGATATCACTTTATTATCATGTAAAGTCGACCTTGACAAGAGTCTGTAAAGGACAAAACTTTGAAATGAATAACCTGAATTTGTAAGTCCATTAATCAAAATAACCAGCTTACTTGTGAGAGGTATTTCTCCACTAAAGTGATGTCTTGCACACGCTCTAGCAATAAACACATATTATATTACTTATATTAATTACTAACCTATAATTAAATGCAAAAGCTCGAATTAAATAGCTTCATGCAGGGTTTAATCAGAAGAAATCCTGGACAACCAGAATTCCACCAGGCCGTGGAGGAAGTGGCAGAGAAATTAATTCCATTCATCAACGAAAACCCCAAATACTTAGACGCCTCTATTTTGGAGCGTATGACAGAGCCAGACAGAGTGATCAGCTTCCGTGTAACGTGGATGGACGATGATGGCAACATTCGTGTAAACAGAGGTCACCGTGTACAATTTAACGGTGCTATTGGTCCATATAAGGGTGGTCTTCGTTTTGACAAATCTGTATCATTAGGTACATTAAAATTCTTAGGTTTTGAGCAAGTATTAAAGAACTCTTTAACGACTCTACCTATGGGTGGTGCAAAAGGTGGTTCTGACTTCAACCCTAAAGGAAAATCAGAAGCAGAAATTATGAGATTCTGTCAAGCTTTTATGACAGAACTTTACAGATATATTGGTAAGGATACAGACGTTCCTGCCGGCGATATTGGTGTTGGCGGTAGAGAAGTAAGCTTTATGTTCGGTCAATACCGTCGTATTGCTAACGAATACACAGGTGTTCTTACAGGTAAAAACTTAGCATTTGGTGGTTCAAATGCAAGAACTGAAGCAACAGGTTATGGTTCAGTTTATTTCGCGAAAGAAATGCTTGCCGTTAGAAATGATGATTTCAATGGTAAAAAAGCGGTAGTATCTGGGTCGGGTAACGTGGCTCAATACACTGTTGAAAAATTAATTCAATTAGGTGCGACTGTTCTTACAGTTTCAGACCGTGGCGGTTTCTTACATGATCCTGATGGAATTGATGCGGAGAAATTAGCTCATATCCAACAGTTGAAAAATGTAGATCGTGTTTCTTTAGGTGAATACACTAAGAAATATCCTGGTGCTACATACACTGAAGGTGAAAGACCTTGGGGTGTAAAAACTGACTTAGCTTTCCCTTCTGCTACTCAAAACGAGTTAGACGAAAAAGACGCTGAAACTTTAATGGCCAACGGTTGTATCCTAGTTTGTGAAGGTGCCAATATGCCATCAACAAACAAGGCTGTGAAAGTATTTGAAAAACACCAAATCATGTACGGCCCTGGTAAAGCAGCCAACGCAGGTGGTGTGGCAATCTCAGGTCTTGAAATGACACAAAACTCAATGCGTTTACAGTGGAGCTTCGAAGAAGTAGATGAGAAGCTTCAAGGTATTATGAAGAAAATCCATGCTAAATGTATGAAATATGGTCAAGAAGACGGATGGGTTGACTATGTGAAAGGAGCAAATATCGGTGGCTTCGTGAAAGTTGCTGATGCTTTATTAGCATACGGTGTGATCTAATTTAGTCCTAGATTAAAATATATAGACGGAGTTGTTAGTTATAACAGCTCCGTTTTTATTTGTGGAATAAAATAGTCCCCTTCTTTCTTTAGGCACTTGAAAAGTGTAAATAAAAAAGTGCAAGCTTTCACCTGCACTCTAATAATATTCTTAAATAATTCAGTTCCTAAAAACCAAATCCACTTGTACTCATTGTTGTATATCCGGCTGTTGATAAATTGTATTTTTTGCTTACAATTCGAGTTGCTTGAACGTCCATTCTTTGATTTTTTGCTTCGTCAATAAAGCTAAATCCAAGTAGCATTTCACCTTTTGAAAGTTTTATTCCCACTTCCTTAGTCACTACTTTAGTCAATTCTTCTAATCCTTTTGCAGGTACAGATAACTTACCGATGTAGATCAATACTTTTTGCCCGTCTTTTTCTCCTTCATAAACACGACATTTCTCGCCTAAGATCTCTTTAGAAATACTTTTGTTTTCTTTAGCTTTAACAGAGTTGATACCGTAAACATCTACTTTTGATGGATCTACAGGAGATTCGATAGCAATCTTTTGACCAAACTGACGCATTAAGATCAAGTATTTATTATTGGTAAAATCACATAACATATACTGAGTTCCAGCATCTTCTTCTGTTACTACTCTAGCGCCTAAGGTAGATTGATCGCCAATCATTAATGTCACTTTAGGATACTCTATTACATTACCATTCATTGCTTGAGTAAATACCAATTGATTTTCAAATGGATATGATTGTGCAAAAGCTGAAAGTGATAATGAGCTTAATAATGCTATAAATGCGATTTTTATTAGTTTCATTCCTGTAAAATTTGTGTTATTTAATTCTAGTCAATAAGACTCAAAACTTATTTATAGATTACTCAAAAATAATCAATTCCGTTACAAAATTACCTTATTATTGATTCGCAGGTAATTAAAGGAAGTTAAATAAAGAAAAATGGGAGCTACTTTGAAGGTCTTGAAGGCATTAAATGGAACACTGCCTTACTCCCATAGGCAGTATCAATTAATAAGTCTCCCTCTAAGATTAACCTAATATCAGGTCGTTGAGGATTTAAATGATCCATTTTAATTCCAGCCGAATTTTCACCATGTCCCTCTTCAAGCATTACTTTAATTTGACCTTTAGAAGTGGTGTAAGTTCCTTCATACTCATAATAACTACCATCAGAATAATCTAAAACATATTGTACTGTACCGTTGGGCTGAAATGAGAATGCTGCTGTACCATAGGCTCTCTTATTGATATAAATTTCTTCATCATCTCCCTCTGAAGCTACTCCCAAAAAAGAAACAAAGGTGAAAATGGTTGTCATTAGCAGTTTTGAAATATCCTTTAGACTATTCATAGTTATTTGTGTTGGTATGTTGAATTTTTACAAACGTTCAACAACAGCCTATTGACAATCCTCAGAAACACTCATTTAAACAATACAACCTATTTTAACGAAAAAAGCCTCCCGATTGCTCAGGAGGCTTCAAAAATTTATCTTTCAAAGAACTAAGCTTTAATCGCTTCAGGATCTTTTTTGATTTCTTTTTTAGAAGTATCAAATACTACTGGAGCAGCAATAAATACTGAAGAGTATGTACCAACCATGATACCAATAAATAATGAGAATGAGAATCCTCTTAATGCTTCACCACCGAAGATCAATAATACTAAGATTACTAATAATGTTGTGAATGAAGTAATGATCGTACGGTTTAATGTACCGTTGATCGCAGAGTTCATCACATCGATAGTTTTAGAACCTGATGCCGCGTTTGAAGTTTCTTCACGAACACGGTCAAATACTACCACGGTATCGTTAATTGAGTAACCAATTACTGTTAAGATCGCTGCAATAAATACTTGATCTAATTCGAAACCAGCACCTAATAAGTTAGCGATACCAAATGCACCAAATACAACTAATGTATCGTGGAATAAGGCAACAACTGCACCTGCACCGAAGTTCCACTTACCGAAACGTAATAAGATGTATAAGAAGATACCTGCTAACGAGAACAATACTGCCTCGTTTGCACCATCTGTAATATCGTCTGCGATAGTAGCACCTACTTTTGAAGTTGAAGGAATCACGAATGTACCTGCATCAACTTTTTGCTTATCAGAGTATTTTAAGCCAGTGAAAGACTCAATACCTTTGATGATAGCCGCTTGTACTTTGTCATCAGCAGCAGTAGACTCATCATCTACTAAGTAAGCTGTAGTGATTTTTAAAGTATTGTCGTTTCCGTAAGTTTTTACTTCAACAGACTTACCTTCTACTTCTTTTACTAATGAACCTTGTAATTTTGAAGGAACTACTGCTTCCTCGAAGTTTACGATATATGTACGACCACCTGTGAAGTCTACACCTAAGTTAAGACCGTTTACAGCAAGTGAACCAATACCTAAAGAAATAACGATTGCTGAGAAAATGTAAGCCATTTTACGCTTACCCATGAAATCGTAGTTTGATTGTCCAGCTAATTTAGATGATAAAGCTGTCTCGAAGTTCAAGTTCACGTTTTCACCGTGCTTCTTAGTGAAGTAAGAAACGATCAAACGAGAAATGAATACTGCTGAGAAGAATGAACAAACGATACCGATCATTAATGTTACTGCGAAACCTTTGATTGGCCCCATACCGAATGTGTAAAGGAAAGCACCAGTTAACAACGTTGTTAAGTTGGCATCAAAGATTGTCCAGAATGCACGGTCGAAACCATTGTTGATTGCTTCTAAAATACCTCTACCTGCTCTTTGCTCTTCACGAATACGTTCGAAGATTAGTACGTTGGCGTCAATCGACATACCGATTGTCAATACGATACCTGCAATACCTGGTAAAGTTAATGCTGCACCAAGCTCTGCTAAGATACCGAAGATAAAGAAGATGTTTGCACCCAATGCAACGTTGGCAATCACACCACCCTTCGCATAGTAAGCAATCATAAATACGATTACTAAACCTAAACCGATAAGGATTGAAGTCATACCTTCTGATTGTGCAACTTTACCTAATGAAGGACCAACAACCACTTCCTCGATGATACGAGTAGGAGCTGGTAATTTACCTGCTTTTAATACGTTTGCTAAATCTTTTGCTTCGTTGATGTCAAAAGAACCAGTGATTTCAGAACGACCACCGTCGATTTCTGAGTTTACAGTTGGAGCAGTATATACTTCGTTATCTAAAGAGATAGCGATACGACGACCTAAGTTTTGGCCCGTCATTTTCTTCCATTTCTTAGCACCTTCTACGTTCATTGACATAGAAACTGCAGGTTGAGCTCTTTGGTCGAAAGATTGGATAGCGTCAGTGATTACGTCACCTGAGATTTTAGCCTCACGATCTTTCTTTACTACGAATAACTCGAAGTAGCTAATACCTTCTTGAGTTGCCACTGCTTTGTGACCCCATAAGAATTTCATGTCTGAAGGAACTACTGAAGTTACGTTTTCGTCACGTAACATTTTGTTTACTGCTGAAGTATCGTTTTCAGAATAAACTAAACCACCTTGCATTTTAGATAAAAGTGGAGAAATTACTGTTTCGTCAATTTGAGCTGAGTCAGCAGCAACATCTGTAGAATCACCTTCGAATAAAGAGTTGTTGTCAGAAGCAACAGCTTTTTCTTCTTTTTGAGCAGGAACGTCACCTGCTAATTTCTTACGAGCTTCTTCTTGTTTCACCCACTCTTGGTTCATTTGGAAAATGAATGGTTGAGCTTCTTGGTTAGTCCAAACTTCTAAGAACTCTAATTTTGCAACACCTTGCAATAAGTTACGTACACGCTCAGGGTTATCTACACCTGGTAATTCGATTGAAATACGGTTAGTACCTTGTAAACGTTGGATGTTTGGTTGAGTAACACCAAACTTGTCAATACGAGTACGGATAATTTCGAATGCTCTATCTACAGCACCGTCTACTTCGCTTTCTACTAAATCAACTACTTGCTTGTTTGGAGAGTTGAAAGAAATACGACCACGGTTTGCTGAAGAAGCAAAGTAAGTAGCGAAAGGAACGTTTGGAGCAGACTCTTCTAACGCATCAAAGAAGTTAGTAGTGAATGACTCTCTGTTTTCTTTTTGAGCTTTTGCAGCTTCTGCTAATGCTGTTTCAAATGCAGCATCAACGTTAGCACCTGCCATTGCTTTGATTACCTCTACTGGAGATACTTCAAGCGTTACGTGCATACCACCTTGTAAGTCAAGACCCAAAGCTAATTCTTTGTTCTTTACTTCTTCGTAAGTATACTGAGTGAAACCTAAATCGTATACTGGAGTTTTCCAAAGTGAATCGATATAAGCTTGTTTTTTGAAATAGTCAACGTGACCATCTTGATCCATTGCATACTCATCGGCGTCGCTTTGGATAGCGCGAGACACGAAAGAGAATGACAAGTCAAATAAACTGAATGCAGTCACAATGACAGCAATAAACAGGATAAAACCTCTGTTTCTCATAGTTGTAATTATAAAATACTATATGATAGCGGAAATGATTAATTTAATCTATATGTACACACGACTTTGATATATTGTGTATAAGGCTATACACGCCATAAAAGCGTTAAAACGGTGTCAATACGTAAAGGGGGAATTAGAGATAATTAGGGTGCATTGGGTGCTGCATAGTAAGAATATATGCAGGTAGCGGTTGTTGATAAGATCGTCTCAACAACTTCTTTAGTAGGTTTGATTTTAGCGACAGGTTTTAAAGTCAACCTGAAGTTTACCAATTGATGAAGTGTTTTTACAAATACATTGCACCAATTAACTGTTTCAGTACTCTGCGGGATTGCAGTAGACTGATCTTTTAAGACATTGTAAGTAGGCTTTTGCTGTCCTTCTTCTTGATCAACGTCTTTTTCTACACTAACACTCACATCATTTCTTTCCGACGTAACAGCATACACTGCCTCAGCACCAAGTGCTACAAGCATTAGTATCGCCATTAAGAATGGGAACAGTTTAAATGATATGGTTGTGTTTTTTTGCATAGATATTTGTTATCAATGGCAAAAATAGAAATCATTTGGAAAAAATCACAGTTTAGACCTCGTTTTTTTGAGTTTAAAAGGGGAGTACTATCTAAGAATAGTGAAACTTACCCTTATTTTTTTATAATAAAGTCAAGTTGTCCGTGAATTTCAGGTGTTTGCGTCCTCTCGTGCAAGATCCTCGCTTGATAAGAAATTTTTTCATTCAGGTATTGAGAAAGCTCTTCCAAGGTGATATTTTTATCTTTATTTACATCAGCAGCTCCTTTTACCCCCTTCAAATAATAATAAGTTAACAGTCCATGGTATTGCTCATTATAACGTGAGGCCACTTGTTCAGAGGAAGCCGCTGTAAGAATTACAGCTTTTTCGTCATTGAGAACTTTATTCTCTGTCTTGATAAAAACAGGAGATATATTTTTCAATAACATACCGTCATCAGTTGCACCACTAAAAGACACATCCAACACCACTTGAAGAGATTTGTAAGGTACTAAACCAATATTTTCATAAAATGTACTTGCTGAATACCCATTAAAATGAATAAGAGAAGGATCTGTATCAACAGGTACAAAATAACCTTTTTGAGATTCGGGATCCGGAGCACCATGACCCGAATAATAGATAAAGACATCTGATTTTTCTGGTTTCACATAATTGAATAACTTCCCTTTAGGATTATTTTTCACACCAAAAACAGCATTAAAATCTGCCTGAGTCGCATTTTCAATATAAATAATATTACCTTCTCTAAAACCAAACATTGTAATCAAGTACTCCTTCATGATTTGAGCATCATGTAAAGCATATTTCACTTCAGGTACTCCCTCTTTTTTATAATTTTGATTTCCAATAATAACAGCAATCGCATCCTCATTTACTTTTGAAGCTCTCGGGATATTAACATCTACATCGCTTTCCATGATCTCCTCATCTTCCACTTCTTCGGCAACCACCTCTTCTTGTTTTACTACTTCCTCTTTCTTTTCTCCTGCTACAATAGGAATTGCAAAAGGTTCAGGTTCTTCGATGTAATTCTTTGCTCTATAGTTTGCTATTGCAGTATGCATCAATCGATCAAAAATACTATTTAATGCCTCTTTCACTTGTCCCTTAAAGTCATTGGTAAACTTTTCTTGGGATTTGGCTTTTTGTCTTACTAATAACTTTTCGTTGGAAGCGTCATAAATCTCCACCTCCATCTCTACAAAGCTACCTTTATAACCGTTTTTCTTATCAACCTTCGCTACAGCATATAAATTTAACCCATCATGAGAAAGCAGCTGTTCTTGTACCCAATCATTTCCTTTAAAACAACCTCCTGTATTCCCTAGTCCTTGAACAATTTTTCTAGAATTAATCACGAAGTATTTTTTCTGACGATAGGTTTCTTCCATTCCCTCAATCATCAACTTATTATTATATTCCTTGAAAGCGTTACAAAGTGTGCCACCTTGTTTTGTTTGTGGTAGAATCACAATTTTCTTTGTCTGAGAAAATACTTGAACTTGAAGTAACATTAGACATATAAGAAATGAATAATTTTTCATTAGATGAGGTTATTAGAGATGTTTTTGATGAAAAAAATTACTTTGATTTAAAATAGAAATTGAATACCCAATCCTATTATACAAACATAAGACATATTTATAGCGTAATATGACAAACAAAAGTTAAAGCTAAGTGTTCATTGAATAATAATAGAAAGTTTTCCTTCCAGTATTTTTGTATTGATTCTTGAATTAAACACTATGAAAAATACATTTCTGCTCTTACTCAGCTTTATTCTGTTCTCTTGTCAAGAGGATGATAATACTATTTTTGTACCACAAACACCACCTGTTGTTACTGTTGATTCTTCTTCACTACAAGTGCCTCAAAAAGTGCTACATATGCTCGCATTAGGAGATTCTTATACGATTGGTGCAAGTGTACCTGAAGAAGACCGCTGGAATGCTCAACTGAAAAAGGAATTAGAAAATCGCGGTTATCAATTGAATGCTATAAAATATGTGGCTCAAACAGGATGGACAACTAGTAATCTTATCAATGCCTACCAAAATGCTTCGTTGCGATCGCAATATGATATAGTGACGTTATTGATTGGTGTCAACAACCAATTCCAAGGGGTAGATATTAATGTTTTTAGGGAAGAATATAAATCATTATTAGAAGCGGCTATTGTACGAGCTAGGAATGAGCCTAAAAATGTAATTGTCTTAAGTATTCCTGATTATGGATATAACTACAGTCCTCCTCCTGCATCTATTTCTCAACAAATAAATGAATACAATCGCATCAAAGAAGAAATCACCAAAGATAAGGGTGTTGTTTTCCACAATATCACTTCTTTTTCTAGACTGGTTCCTTCAAGGCCTGAACTAGCGGCTCCTGATGGTCTTCATCCTTCGGGTGAACAATATAAATTGTGGGTCAATGAAATCATAGACGATGTCTATCAACAGTTTTTGGTTCCGAAGGAAGAATAGTTAAGGTAATTTCTCAATAAATTGAATAAGGTTTTCTCCAAACTTGTCCCAAGACATTTCCACTTTTAAGTCTTGAATATGTCCTTGGTAAACCGCAGCGTCATTTTCAAAAAAACGCTCTATCCCATCAAAAAGTAGATTTACATCGGCTTCTGCTACAATTTCGCCTGTTTCACCAGGTTTGATCAACTCTTTTAGTCCTCCAACATCAGTGGCTATCAACGGAACTTCAAAATGAAGTGATACCGCCGTCACCCCACTTTGAGTAGCAGAACGGTAAGGAAGAACACATACATCTGAAGCGGAAAAATAGGTAGCTACTTCTTGATCGGAGATGTATTGATTAAAACAATGAATCCTTTCCTTGTTCTTATTTTCCTGAATTAATTTATCATAGCTCTCAAAACTTCCATATACTTCTCCGGCAATAACCAATTGATAGGAATCATCCATCAACCCAAAAGCTTCAATCAATAGATCCAACCCTTTGTAGTCTCTGATAAAACCAAAAAACAAGATTGTTTTTAATTCTTCATTGATCTTCAAAGTCCTTCTCGCTTCGTCCTTTTCTTCAATCTCACCAAAATGATCATACAATGGATGCGGACGTAATGCGGAAGGTTTCATTGGTTCATATTTTCTTAAATCACTTTCCACTGCTTCGCTCATGGTCACAAAAGCATCATGAGGTTTTAGAAAATACTTTGTAAAAGGTTTGTCAAAAAATCTTCCCTCATGAGGAATAACATTATGAAGGATGCCCACTACCTTACAATCTTTACCAACAAAATGTGCTACGGTTCCACAAGATGGCCCAAAGAATGACATCCAAAATTGTGTCACCAACACATCCGGCTGATAAGCTCGGATTTCTTTTGCGGTTTTTAAATAAGTGAGAGGATTAATTGAATCCAATAATTCTTCGGAAGGAATATGATCAGAATTATCCTTTTCATCCACATATTGCGACTTTCCTGGAAATAAAAAATCAGGATACTGTCTACTAAACGTGAATGCCTTTACTTCGTGTCCCTGCTGTTCTAACGCTTTATATAATGCTCCTCCAAATTGAGCTATTCCTCCTCTGTAGGGATAAAAAGTGGATAAAAATGCTATCCTCATATAGTATTATTGATTGTATTCTACTCTAATTCTGAATTCTTGGTTGACGGCCCCGATTTTCTTGGCCACTTCTTCAGAAATCTTTATGATTACCCCATTTTCAATAGATTGAACAGGCAATGCCGCCACAACTCTTACTACTGCTTCTAAATCATTATTGGGGTTGATGACTTTAATGTATGAACCGACGGTTTCCGGACGGTGTAGTGCCATCAATTTACTTGTATTATTAGGCAATTCAACCACTTGACCATTTCCTCGCTCCACCTTTTGCATTGGAATATCATAATCTCTGGCTTCTTCTTGTGTTAAATCAGCAAAAGATTTTGATTGCACCTCTTTCGTTTTTTGATCCAACTGATTCACATTTCCACTAACGCTCACCACGATTTGCTGACCGTCAGACAAAAGCTGATCAGGTAAATAGGCATTCCAAACGGATAAGCTATCTACAGGAACTTGATAGATATACGCTATACCTCTCAAGGTTTCTCCCTCTTTCGCTGTATAATAAACAGCTTCATTATACAACTTGGGCTCCACTTTCACTACAGTGGTAGTTGCAGGTTGATCCCACTGATTATTATTCTGTGGTACTGCTCCTTGTTGAGGAATGACTAACACTTGGCCAATTTTAATGACATTGTTTTGAATTGCATTCGCTTGAACAATATCACTGACACTGACATTGTATTTTCTTGATATTGAAAATAATGTTTCCTGATCTTCTACGGTGTGGTTAACAGAAGTTTGTGCAAAACCGTTTTGTAAAGAGAAGCTAAAAAAGCAAAGAATTATGATTAGAAGTCTCATAAGTCAATTGTTAATTACATAGTATTAATTGTTGAGGGCGGTAAGAGATAGTCCACACCATATTTCTTTCTCTTTAATATACAAAAGCATATTATCGACCATAAAAAAACTATCCATAATTTGATCACGGATATCAGTATCAATCACCTCTTGAAATAGGACCTCTCCCTTCCTGCTACAAATTAGTAGTTTTCTTTGAAGAACACTATTTTTCCTTTCAATGAATACAAAAATTATTTGATGAGAGGTTTCATAGTAGTGAATATCACTTTCTGCCACATCATACTCCAGTTGCTTTAAGAAAGTACTCAAAGTAGCATAATACTCAGACTCTACAGGGTACACTATCGGTAATTCAAACTCCTCGGCACTCGATAACTGTGACGGATCTTCCTGATTATCCTCCACCAAAGTAGCTTCTTTGATATTCAGTTTTTGAAGTTTCTTTACTTTTGGTATTGCATCATTTTGATCAAACTCAGAAAAATATAAAAAACCATCTTTCACCCCTGCCATGGAAATCCACCAATTTTCCTCCAATTGAAGGCCTTCCCAAAGCACTATTCCCGTTTTCACTTCCAAAGCAGCGAAACTTACTTCTTTTTGGTCACCATCTCTCATTTCCAATAAAATCACACCTATTGTGTGATCATACATTACTCTCCAGATAATGCCGTGTGCCTCAAATGTATATTTATTTTCCAATTTAATTTTCTCTCGATTCGTAAATAATTACCGCTAAGATCTGTATTATCCATCATTTTCAATAATGTTGCAGCAAGTTTCTTCTTTAAACTTACAAGACGAGCTTATCATAGAATACTTAAATTTTGTAACTTAGCTTAGAAGTTGATTAACCACTAGAATATGACTTAAAATTATTGCGTTAATTTACTTGTTTAAAAAAGTAAGTGATAGCAGCTGTAAAACTATTACTTCCACCTATTTCAATTTATAAGAAATGAAATCTTTGATTAATACACTGTTATTGTTATTTGTTTCTCTTTCGTTGTTGGGCAGTGAAAAAGAACCGATTGTGTATGTATTTGACTTAAAAGCTGAGATCGACCCTAGAACCTCAAGACATGTTGAAAATGCACTGAATGAAGCAACATCCGAAGAAGCCGATTATGTAGTCATTGACCTTGATACCTATGGAGGTGCCGTCAATGATGCGGATCACATTCGACAACTTATATTAGATTATCCAAAACCTGTTTTTGTTTATATCAATAAAAATGCGGCTAGTGCAGGTGCTTTAATCTCCATTGCTTGTGATTCTATTTATATGGAAAAAGGAGCCAATATTGGCGCTGCCACTGTAGTTATGGGTGGTTCTGGCGAAAAAGCACCAGACAAATACCAGTCTTACATGCGATCTATGATGCGTTCTACGGCAGAAGCAAATAATAGAGATCCTAAAATCGCAGAAGCTATGGTTGATCAAGATTTGGTAGTAGAAGGAGTTTCAAAAGAGGGAGATGTCATCACATTTACAACAGACGAAGCCATTATACATGGTTTTTGTGAAGCGGAAGTGAATTCTATCAGTGAAATTTTAAAGAGAAACAATATCACGGATTATGAAATAAAGAAATATGAGCCTTCGTCTACTGAAAATATTATTAATATCTTTTTAAATCCTGCGATCAGTAGTATTCTTATTCTTATCATTTTAGGGGGAATTTATTTTGAATTACAGTCTCCAGGAATAGGCTTCCCTATCGCTGCCTCAATTACAGCCGGGGTGCTTTATCTCGTTCCTTATTATTTAAGTGGAATGGCAGCCAACTGGGAATTGCTAATTATTGGAATTGGCTTTATACTTATTTTATTGGAAGTCTTTGTTGTACCTGGGTTTGGTGTGACTGGAATATCCGGTATCATCTTAACCATTGCAGGCTTGACATTGGTCATGCTAGAGAACGATTTTCTTGATTTCACTTTCGTTCCAGGTGCCAAAATAGCTACGGCTTTGATCAGCGTGACAGCTGCTCTTCTGGTGGGTAGTTCAGGAATGTTCTTCTTTGGGCATAAACTTTTAGGAAGCTCACTTATGAAAGGAGTGATTCTTGAAAACGACATGACCGCAGACAAAGGTTATACAGCAGACTTTTTGGTTTCTTCTTTTGTGGGATCAACAGGTGTTACACACTCTGTTTTACGTCCTTCGGGGAAAGTGAAAATTGACAACAAAGTCTATGATGCTACATCAGAAGGCGACTTTATTGGCAAGGATGTGCCTGTTGAAGTAGTAGAACAGAATGGCTCATCACTTAGAGTAAGAGAAATCGTATAGTTTACATAACTATTATAATGCAAGAGGGAAGAGATATTAATAACATCTCTTCCCTCTTTTTAAAGCAGTTGTACAATTAAAATCGGAAGTTTTGAATGTGCAACTGCTTATATTTTCAAACAGAAGACTTTATTCAAATCTTAAAGATTCAATTGGATCTAATAAGGAGGCTTTTCGTGCAGGATAATACCCCGACATCACCCCAACAAAAACACATACTATTAAAGAGACAATCATCCAAACCCATGGCAATACAAATGATTTGGAATCTAAAAATACAGCAATTGCATTTCCAATTCCTGCACCTATAAACGACCCAACGAGTCCACCTAGAATACAAATAAAAATTGCCTCTAGTAAAAATTGTTGACGAATTGCTCTCGGAGTTGCCCCTAATGCCTTTCTAATACCAATCTCCCTCGTTCTTTCGGTCACTGATACCATCATGATATTCATAAGCCCAATTGATGCTCCTAATAAGGTTACGATGGCTATCGCTACACCACCAATTCTTAAGGTCATTGTCATTTGATCAAATTCACTGTTTAATGAATCGGCTCTTTTTATTTCAAAGGAGTCAGGCTTTCCTAACTGATCTTTACGAATTACTCTCAAAATACCTCTTGCTTCTCCCATAGCATAATCAATTCCTCTTGGATCTGTAGAGTTTACAGTTGCCACGTAATTTAGGGTTCTAGTGGTCGCAAACTTATTTGCATTAATCAAAGGAATAAATACCTTACGGTCCGCGTCACCTTCACCAATTCCACCCTTCTTTTCTAGAAGGCCGATAATGCGGTATTTTTTACCATAAAAACCAATAGTCTGATCTATAGGTTCTTCATTTTTATTGAACAAAGCATTAAAAACATCCTCTGCAATGATAGCTACGTTTTGTCCTTGGGATAATTCTACTGTAGAAAAAGTACGTCCCTTATTGATCTTGTACCCGTTGTTTTTGAAGTACATATCATCAATACCTACAACAGCATAATTTGGAGTTGTTTTTTTGGACAATCTCTTGATTTCTACACTTCCAGAGATCGTGGTATTAACACTTACTTTTCCTTCCACAGGTAATAATTTCTTGAATTTTCGAATTTCTTCGTACTTTATAGGACTTTTTTTTGAAAACCTTTTCCCAAAAGCACCTCTTCTTCTCGTTAAGTCATTAATAGTAAAATTATTAACACCTAAATCTGACATTCCATCATTTATGGAATCTTGTACTGCGTCAATCGCCGTCATTATGCCTACTAACGACATAATTCCTATTGCAATCATAGCAGATGTTAGAAAAGTCCTAAGTTTATTTGCTTTTACAGAAGTGATGGCTTCTATCAAATAGGTTAGTATATACATGTGTCAAATGATCAAACTAAGAAAAATACAATCTTTTCCCTTTCAATTTAGTTCAAAAAAATCAAAAACTTTACAATGTAATATTTTTCTCATAAAGTGACTTTTTTGAGTAAATATACTCTAAAAAGAATTGTAAATTAAATATAAATTAAAAGTTCGGCATAATGGATATTTTTCCTGTTAAACAATTGTTGTACTTATTAACCCTTATCTCAAAAAAACAATAGGCTTCCCTATTTAGTTGCTTTAGAACCACTACTCTACTATTTAAACCTTAATAATTACGTATGAGATTATTGACCACCATCTACCTAGTATTATTAACCCATATAACATGTTTTGGGAATTACATTTTGATTCCCATGGACCAAACCCAAAACAATCATCTCAAAGCCTACGGGATGACGTTTTGGGTGCTCGGTCAAGATGTTGAGGCAGAATGGTTGCTCAATTATAGAGGCGGAAGTTTTATGTTTAGAAACTCTTCCCTATTTGAGCAAGAATTGGTCATTAGAGGTGTTAGTTATGAAGTCATCTCAGGTGCTCAAGCCGTTCAGATAAAAGAAAAAATTGCTCACCCAGAATCTAATATGGACATTATGCGGTTAGATGCGGTTCCAAGAATTGCAGTCTACTCACCGCCTTCAAAACAACCATGGGACGATGCAGTCACCTTGGTTCTTACTTATGCAGAAATTCCTTATGATGTGATTTTCGATGATGAAGTGATGGCAGACCTACTACCCAAGTACGACTGGCTTCACTTACATCACGAAGATTTTACAGGACAATATGGAAAGTTTTATGCCACCTACGGCAGAGAGGAATGGTATATGGAAGCGCAAAGACAATTTGAAGCTTCGGCAAAACGACACGGTTTTGAAAAAGTTTCTCAATTAAAAGCTGGTGTAGTCAAGAAAATCAGAGACTTCTGTGCTGGTGGAGGATTTTTATTTGCCATGTGTTCTGCAACTGATACTTATGATATTGCATTAGCTGCTGATGGTGTTGACATTTGTGATTACATGTATGATGGTGATGGAGTGGATGGAAACGTACACGAAAAGCTCAACTACGAAAACACATTTGCTTTTAAGGATTTCAAATTAAAATTAGACCCTTACCAATACGAATATTCAGAAATTGATAATCAATCTTATGAAAGAGGCTTAAGAGAAGAAAATGATTATTTTGAGTTGTTTGCTTTCTCTGCAAAATGGGATCCTGTACCCACCATGCTTACACAAAATCATGAACGCCAAATCAAAGGGTTTATGGGACAAACTACAGCCTTCAAAAAGAGATTGATTAAAAATGATGTCATCATATTAGGTGAGGCCGAGTCTGCTAAAGAGGCTCGCTATATCCATGGAACATTCGGTAAAGGAACATGGACATTTTATGGAGGTCACGACCCTGAAGATTATAGACACTTTGTAGGTGAAGAACCTACTGACCTTAATCTCCACCCTAATTCACCAGGATACAGATTGATTTTGAATAATATCTTATTTCCTGCTGCTAAAAAGAAGAAGCAGAAAACCTGATTTACTACTATCTATGATTCACATATTTCGCTGTCTCAAATGCTTTATTTGGGACAGCTTTTTTATTACACTCTAATGCTTAATTATCGTCAACTTTCAATCGGCCTTTCTGCAAGCATTTATAGGATCTACTTTCAAGCTTCTTTCCTCTTCGTTTTTGTCTTAAAACAAAAAGAAGCAAAAAATTCAAGGCTTAGAAGTCAAAAGCTAAATTCCATTCCTTGAGCCTAAATGATTTTAAACTCGCTGCGCTCAAACAGCAAAATCATTTTTAACGGCTCAATACATGAAATTCTTAACGCTTTTCCCTTCAAGGCCGAAGGAAGAACTGCCAAACTAAAAGGATAGACATTACACTAGTGTGATTGTTAAGTTTTGACGGTATTCAAGTCTTATAATCCATCAAAAATCTCCTGATTTCTAACTCTAATAAATATTCAAAAACTTAGTTTACAATTTACTTATTTGACAGCCTAAAACTCCGGAGTTATTGCAAACATTATCCCATATTTTCTTGATGCTCCTTCTTGATAAGTAGCTCTGTATAAAAACATAACCTTCACCATTCTGAAGATATTTTCTACACCTCCACCTACTTCCACATAAGGGGTTGAAGGGTCTAAACTATTAAAACTGGCTTCATCTTTATCCCATGGATTTACATTAGCTGCGAGGTTATCACTAGACACTCCTCCCCAAAGTAAGTTTGCAATACCAAATGTCTTCACATTCATTTTTTTGAGTACGGGGATTCTATTAATAAAAAGACCTTCAAAATGATGGAACATTCTGATACTAGCATAACGATCACTCATAAATTCCCCGAAATCCATAAGGTTATAGGAACTACCACTGTAGATGTACCTTAAGTTATTTCCCCGATGTACAAATAACAAAGGAAAGGGAACGGTAGAGGGGGTCCAACCAGATGAAAGTACGTAATCCATTCTACCTAAAGCTCCCACTTTAAAGCGATGTCTCATCGATAATTCAAGCTTATGATAACTGTCCGTCGCATCAAAAAATGTTGGTAAACCTCTCTTATAAGTGAATGTAATGGTGGGGTATTTTCCATTTGCTGCGATGTATCTATTCAAATGTCGGCTTGATACATACCTTTTCCCAAAATCAAAAAGGATAGATCCACTTAGTTCTGAAGTTGTAATTCTTGAAAAAGCAAGTGTATCTGTTAACTCCGTCGCAAAGTAATTCTCATTTCTATAGGTAAAACTACCTCTTAACTGAATACCTTCTGCTACATAAGAATTGGCCAATACTCTCGCCTCATCCAAGTAATAAGGATTTGTAAAAGTACCCCAAGCTTGAGAAATCCATAAGTAAGGATCTTGCCCTGGAAAAGTGATACCTCCACCCAAACGTTGAAGGGAATGTTGAGCACGAGCATAAAGGAAAGTCCAATTTTCATGATTGAGGATATATTTACCCATTACACCCCACTTCCACTTTTGGTCATTGGTACCATACGCTACATACCCTCCTCCAATCAAATTCTTGTTCCATTGCGTGTTGGTTAATCCTCCAAATTGAATACGATTTCCCTCTACATTATTCTGAGCATACAAAACAGTAAGTGGACCAAAGTCAAAACCTCCTACTCTATAATAACCAGTCACAAACATGTCCATTATTTGTGCAGTTGCTTTTACAGTGGGCATTTGTTTTACGGTATCAATCTGAGCATAAATTGTAGTATCGATAGATGGAGAATACAATAACGTATCTTTCGATGGGAAGGTATTTTTGGTACTAATATCCACCAAAAACTTCGTCCAATTCTTATTCAATTTACCTCCTACCCACATTTTAATATTTTGTTGATAAGGAAACCAAATTTGTGATGTATCAATAACAGCTAGTTTTTGATCTACCGTTATGCTATCAATAAAGTTTATGGGAGAATTTCGTCCTATTGCTGCTGTTACTTTTTTAATGGCAAACCCTCTCTTTTCATCGGTTACCCAAACCGTTCCTCCAAAGGTCATATCGTTTTCTCTCCGAGGAACAAAATCAATTTTATAACACCAATCGTCGTCGACTTTTTCATAGGTCACCAATTCAAAATCGTAGTAATTCTTAAAAGAGGCATTAAAAGGAGATGAAAAATCTTTGGCTAAAAAACGCAGCCATTTTTGATAGAAATTAATCGTCGTTTTTTCATTATCTAACCCTTGTTTGAATTGATTTTCAAATTCAGGGCCTAAAAATACTTCCTTGTAGTAAGATTGCTCTCGATCTTCGGCCTGTTTTCCAGCTTGATAATTGACTTTTTGTTTAGAGGAAGAAGAATAAACAGGAATATTGGGCATCCCTTTTTGATTGACTGATAAGGTATCAATCTTTTCCATTCTTTGAACCGCCTCTTTCACCAATTTTTGTTTCAGAAAATCTTCATTGGTATCTGTAATATAGACATTCGTTCTGATCGAAGATTCATAATCAAAATCCTCGTTCCCTTGGTAATTATGTAATGCGGCATTTTTTATGGTCAACCGGATTATTTCCCATGCAGGATTTTCATAACCTCTTCTTCCTACCACAACCTCCTCTAATTGTTGAGCATTTTTTTCCAAAAACAAGACCATTTCCTTGTTTAGCAATTCATTATCCAGACCAAAAGAAGTTGTTTTATAGCCAAGACAAGACACCAGTAGTGTATCATTCGATGCTATTTCTCTGATAAAAAAAAGACCTTTTTCGTTCGTTGAAGTACCTTTATCATCACCTTTAATTATAAGATGTGCAAATCCAACAGGCTGTAACGTTTCCTTATCCAATATTTTACCTTGAATAGCATGATCTTGTCCAAAAGCTATATGACAAACTAAAAAATGAAGAAAAAGTAAATTAAAAAATGATTTATATAGTTGACTCGACAATGAATTCACTCGCTTATAGCGTTGTATTTTTTATTAATTGTTTATAAAAACGGATTGTATTTTCAAATTCTACAACACCAATCCTCTCATTTTCACCATGAATCGTGTCCAAATTATCTTTATTTAAATGAAAAGGACAAAAGCGATATACATTAGGTGATATTTCAGAATAGTGTCTTGAATCTGACGCTGCAATCATGATATAAGGTGACACAACAATATCGCCAAATATCTCTTTGATTGATTGATCCAAAAGTTTAAATGCCTCAGAATAGGCATCTGAAATTGGAGCGGCCTCTGATTTATTCAGTATTCTTAACTTTACCTCATCATTATTGACCTTCTTTTTAATGGACTCAAAAACATAATCCACAGTTTCTCCAGGTAGAATTCTGATGTTCAACACTGCATGTGCTTTTTTAGGGAGCACATTGCTTTTCATTCCAGCGCTGATTATTGTTGGAGCAATGGTTGTTCTTACTAAAGCATTTGAAGAGGGTGATTTCTCATATACCGACATCAGTACTGGTTCCAAAAGAGTAGAGTTGGCAAAAACTGTCTTTAAGCCAAAAGGCATTTCTGGACCTACAAAATCAATAAAATCTTTTAATGGTGGAGAGATGTAAGAAGGGAAAGGATCATTGACCACATCATTAACTGCTTTTGTCAAAACACTAATAGCACTTTCTGTTTTAGGCATGGAAGCGTGTCCACCTTCAATATCTGTTGATAGTTCCACTGTTAAGAATCCTTTCTCTGTTGTCCCAACCAATGCCACATCTTTTTCCATTCCGGGTACTAAACCTTGTGTAATGTATCCACCCTCATCCAAAACAAACTCAGCCTCTATACCTTGTTGTTTAAGGTAATGAGCCATTGAGCTTGCACCATGTGTACCATTGATCTCTTCATCATGACCGAACGCCATATAGATCGTTCGCTTTGGTTTAAAACCAGATTCCATCAATGATTGCACTGATTCTAAGATACCAATCACTCCTACTTTATCATCAATAGCTCCTCTCCCCCAAATGATTCCATCTACTATTGCTCCGCTAAAAGGGGGATATTTCCACTCTGATATGTTTTCCTCCAAAGCAGGAACAACATCAAAATGCGACATCAAAACGATAGGTTTTAATGAAGAATCACTTCCTTCCCATTTAATTAAATAAGAAAAACCACCAAAAAGATGATATTCCGTATTACTGAAAACCACTGGATAAGTCACTTGAAGAAAGTTTCGAAACTTTACAAATTCAGATGAATCAATCAGATCGGGATCGTCATATGAGACCGTTTTTATTTGTATCGCTTCCGAAAGGTGGTATTTAGCAGAATCACTAATTGAGCGTGAGCCTAACTTTGAGATTTTTGATTGTTGAGAATCAAATAAAAATAAATTTCCAAAAATGTAAAGAGAGGCAATAGTTAGTGTGCCTGATAAGATTCCTACAAAACGCTTCATAGAAAAAGAGAGTTTGAGATGTAAAGTGAATATTTATCAGTGATGACAAATACTTATGTTTGTAATTTATCACATGCTTGAATCTTTATTTCAAATACCGATTCAAGTTTGTATTTAATTAAGTTATTAAGACTTCTTTAGTACTCCAAACTAAGCATTGAATTTTCTTGTTTTTATTGAAAATATATGCTGTTTTCGCTGATATGAATATTGTATTTCTAAATTAGAAACTTTACAAATTTTACTAACCAATGCCAATCCTAAACCTAAAGACTGACTTGATGTAGATCCTTTGACGAAGCGTTTAAAAATCTGATCTTCTGAAATAGTGAGTGGTGATCCGTAGTTACTGATTATAAATTCAGTTGATGACGTTTTTATTTTGATAGGACCTTCTGTTGATCCATAACGAATGGCATTTTTTAATAAGTTTTTCAGTACAATATCAAAAAGGTATGGATCAATTTGAAATTGCAACACATCACTTAGTTCTTTTTCAATCTGTAAGTTCTTCAACTCCGCCAATTCCTCAATTGCTTCAACCTGTTTCTCAATCTCTGTTTTGATGTTTATTTCTTTGATATCTGTAAACTCCCCATTTTCTATTTTAGTAATCAAGTTGAGTGTAGTACCGATCTTAGAAATATGATTCGCTTCATCGTAGATTGTTTTGATCGTACGAGCATCTTCTTCTTCCAACTTTTCGGAAATCATCAACGCTTCTGACTTATTTCTAATGATCGCCAAAGGCGTCTGCATCTCATGAGCTATATCTTCTGTGTATTCTTTTAAGTGGTTATAATCCGCATCAATTCTTTTAACCATTTTACTGAAAAGGTCTTGCATTTCTACAAACTCAGTCGTATTCGTCTCCACTTTTTCCAATGGTTTATTACCTCCCACTTTATAAAGCTGCATTTGTTCTAAAATCCTTTTGAAAGGTTGAAGGAAATAACCCGAAAGAATGGCATTAGAAAGTACAATAAGAATGGTCAATACGATGAAGGAAGGAATGATTAACTCATAAATGTCATCGCGGAAATAGTAATAGTTTTGAACCTCTCTGTTCATTTCCACTCGATACAATTGACCATTAGAAGTAATTAATACGATCTTTTTTCTGTGCAATAAATTTCTATCCAACTCATCATGATACACCGTGAAATCTTCATAAACGGGATATTCTGCTTTTCTACATCGTTTTGAAACTCTTTCAATAGAAGTAACCGAACTCGAACTCCCCACTAAAGAATCAGGGTGTACACCTTCATCTAAATGATAAGTTACTTTTCTCTCTATCCATGAAAACCTCCTATTCAAATCTGAATCAATAAATTCATCAGCTTCAGAGGTAAGAAATTGGGCATAAGCCAAAAAAACACCTAATGTAAAAAGTAGGTAGAAAAATGTAATTCTTGATAATAAATTAAAGGTCCTCTTCTTGGCCATATCGCACAGTTCTTTTTAAACAGTAGTAGTAAATTTATAGCCCATACCATACACCGATTTTATTCTGTCAACGCCCCTATTTTTTTGGAGTTTTTTTCTTAGGTTTTTGATATGAGAATAAATAAAATCGAAGCTATCAGCCTGATCTATATGATCTCCCCAAAGATGTTCAGCTATATTTTCTTTGGTGAGCATTTTATCTTTATTGTAAAGGAAGTAGACCAAAAGGTCGTATTCTTTTTTGGTTAGTTCAATTTCTTGATCATTGATAAAAACGCTTTTGGATAAAATATCAACCTTCAACTCTCCGATTTCAATGGTGTTGCTCCCTTTGAATTTTTTCCTTCTAAAAAGAGACCTTACCCTGGCAATCAACTCCGCCATATGGAAAGGTTTTGTGATATAATCATCCGCTCCTAATTCCAGTCCAAGTACTTTATCATCTACACTGTCTCTAGCCGTGACGATAAGTACTCCGGTATTAGGGTCAACTTGTTTGATTAGTTTTACTATTTCCAATCCATTCCCATCGGGCAAACCGAGGTCTACGACAAGAATATCATATTCGTAAACCCCGATTTTTTCTTTGGCTTGGATTAATGTGTCAACATGTTCAATATTGATTTTTTGATCTTTAAGAGCAGCCGACACATCATTTGCTAATTCTTTATTATCTTCTATTAATAATAATTTCATGCATTATCATCCTTATTTCCGCTAGAAAGATAGTAAAATACTACCTAACTTCTAGAAATCGTCCATTCCTCCACCATCGCCACCGCCTCTTCGTGACGGCTTGAAGTTATTCAATCTGTACGTTAACGTTGCAGTGAATACATGTGGATATCTAAAATCTTCTGTAAAGTTGGAGAAGCCAATACCTGATGAATAACTCTTACGACGTGCTGTACCTAAAACATCATTCATCGAAGCTGTTAAAGTCAACTTCTTTTTCATCAAGTTTTGTTTTACAGCAGCAGTCATCATAAAGTATCCTTCATTTCTACCTTGTGCAGTCACTGTTTCTCCTGTATATCTATTGTTGATTTGAATCTGCGTATTTTTAGACACTCTAAAAGTGTTATTAAAACGGCTACTCCAAGTTATATTTTGACGGTCAAAACTTTGTCCTTCCAATTCACCTTCTACTCTGTAATCATACAAGTTCCCCATCAAGTCCATCGTCCACCATTTGAAAGGTTGGTAGTTTAAAGAGATTTCAGTACCAAGCGCATAATCTGTCCCTACGTTGGCGTAAGTATGCATAATAACATTTATATCTTCAGGCCAAACTGTTTGTATTCTCTCGATTTTATTGTGCGTCATTCTGTAATAAACATCCAAAGAAAGTGTAAGGTTATCACTGATATTTTTCAAATAACTAAAGTCAAATGAATCAATATTTTCAGGTAGTAACCCTGGATTACCTCTACGCACATTGAAAGCATCTTGCCATGTTACAAAAGGCTCTAAGTACCAACCTCTAGGACGTTCAATTCTTCTTGAGTAACTCAACATTAATTGATCATCTTTTGGAAGGTTATAAGAAAGATGAACAGTAGGGAATAAGTTCCATTGATCCACTGGGTATTCATCATCTGAGCCTACCACATTAATATTACGGCCCGTATATTCCGCTCTAACACCACCTTGATAACCAAAACTTCCTACTTTTCCTGAGTAAATACCGTAAAGTGAGTGTATCGTTTGAGTGTAATTTGTAGTATAGCTATAATCTGGTTGGAATTCATACTCTCCGGTTGTGGTATTATAATTATAGACCTCATTGACATCTTCAGCCTGATTCCAACGCGTTTGCCAACCTGCTTCAATCTTATCTTTTTCTCCCACTGGCAATACATAATCGATTTTAGCTCTTAATCTTCCTCCAGGACCAATTTCAGTTGATCTTTGTCCACTTGAAGGAGTTTCAGCAACGCTACCATCACCATATTTAGGATACAATTCGTTGATAGAACTTTCTGTCATATCACGTCCACCATAGTCGATTTGAGCATCAATAGTATGTCCTTTCTTATCAAACTTATGTTGGTAAGCAATGTTGGCATTATAATATAAGCCTCCTCTTTCCCACTGCTCACTTGAGATGTATCTGTTTTCATTAATTGGAGCATCATCACCACCTATTCTTTGATATTCATAGAAGTCTGCATCCATTCCCCCATACATTTTGAACTCTCCAACTTTACCAGAAATTTTCAAGAAATCTTTCTCGGAAAGATAAAGTTCAACTCCTGCCTGAGCACCATACATTTCAAATGTACGTTCTCTGTCTCCTTCAGAAATAATGTAAGAAGTGGTATCACCATTAGTTGTAATACGCTCTGAATTGTAAGTACCTGGGCCTGGTCTTTTGTTGTAATTTGCTCCTACATAGAAGCTGTAATTTTTTCTTTTAAAGTTTAACAGGAAATCGCCGCCCAAACGGTCATACATACCGCCTGTAGCATTGAAGACGCCACTCACGCCTTCTAGTCTATTTTTCTTCGTGATGATATTGATAATTCCGGCAGTACCGTCTGGGTCGTATTTAGCAGATGGGTTAGTGATTAATTCTATGTTTTCGATTGTTGAAGCTGGGATTTGTTGCAATGCTTCTGAAGCATCTAATACCGAAGGTCGGCCATCAATAAGTACTGTAAAACCTGAGCTACCTCTTAAACTTACATTACCATCACCGTCTACAGTTACAGATGGTATGTTTTCTAAGATATCTACAGCAGTACCTGATAGTGCGGCAAACTGAGTTCCCACATTGACAATTTTCTTATCAATATCGTAAGAAACAGAACTTTGTGTGCCTACTACCTCTACTGCGTCCAACACTTCGGCATCAGTGCTTAAAGTAATCACACCTAAATTTTTCTTTAAATTGGGTCTTTTGACTGCAACATTTTCTATCACAGTTTTTTGGAATCCTATAAAGGTGACCTCTATAGTATAAGTTCCCTCTTCTATGTTTTTGATTGAAAAGATACCATCTGCAGAAGTGACAGTACCTCCTACTAAAGCATGAGAGGCTTGTTCAAAAATAGAAACGGTGGCGTATTCCACGGCAACGTTTGAATCTCCATCAGTTACTTTACCCGAAATCACACCAGGCTTAAGTGGGTCATTTGCGAAAATTTGAAACGCGATTGATAGAAGTGTTAATAGTATGTATGCTTTTTTATACATGAAATTTGATAGAATTTTTAAGTTCGCTACAAACATATTCAGCAAATCTGTTTGAAATCTGTAGAAATCTGAATTGACTAAGATTTTTCAAAAAAATGATCTGAATTATGTTTTTTCATATGTAGACAACCCGCATGAAATGAAAAAGTTTGATAATAATCCCTTGAATTTTCTTTCAAATTTCTATATTTGCATCACTATACTTATCAAGAAAGATAGAGGGACTGGGCCCTACGATGTCTTAGCAACCTGCGCTCCCCATAGCAAGGTGCTAATTCCCAGCTCGAAGGTGTTCGAGATTAGATGAGTTTATCTCCTAAATGACATGCTGGTACTAAGCGAAAAGCTTTCTTTTTCGGTAGGTGAAACTAAATTAATGATAAAAGAATATTTTTTATTTTAGATTGAGGATCAGATTATTAATACTTAGTTCTTTATGTTTCTTGACTAGCTGCTTTGAGTTACATGAACAGTTACAAGTCATGAAAGACGGAAAAGGAGATTACACCTTTGTTTTCGACTTTTCAAAAAGTAAAGAATTATTGGATATAATTTCTGCCTATACAACTCCTGAAGGAGAAACTATCTTTCAAGCAAATAAATTCAAAAAGCCTTTATCTTTAATTAGTAATGACTTGAATACTATTCCGGGAATCTATAACTGCAAAGAGATATTAGATTCTACTGTTTGGAAAATGGGTATTCAATTCAATTTTGTAGACATCAACGCTCTCAATGTTGCACTTTCTAAAATTGACGGGAAGGAAGAAGTTGAGTACCTGATCATCAAAAGATCAAAAGCGGAATGGAAGCAAAATATCGATTGGAGAAAAATCATTACAAAAAATCTCCCTGCTTCTACTGAAGCCAAAGACGCTATGTTGGAGGCCGTAGACACTGCTCATTATGTTTATAATTGGCAATTAAATAGAGACATAAAGACGTTAAAGTCTTATGATATAGATCAAATAGGCTCCACGGGAGTACTGTTTAAAGGCACTATTCCGGATGATGAACATTATAAATACATCACCCAATGGAATATTAAATTTAAAAAAGAAAAAAAACGAAAATAATGACATATTTATTCACATCCGAGTCCGTTTCTGAAGGACATCCAGATAAAATTGCTGATCAGATCTCTGATTCAATCCTTGACGCTATGTTAAAACAAGATCCTACGTCTCGTGTTGCATGTGAGACTATGGTGACGACTGGCTTAGCAGTAATTGCAGGTGAAGTGACAACGAAAGCGTATGTTGAAATTCCTGACGTTGTAAGAGAAACAATTGAAAAAATTGGTTATGATAAAGAAGACTATTCTTTCGCTGCTCACTCATGTGGTGTACAAGTAGCTCTTCATAGTCAATCTCCTGATATTGCTCAAGGTGTAAATATTGGAGAGGGTGTTGATAAAGAACAAGGTGCTGGTGACCAAGGTATGATGTTCGGTTATGCTACTAAGGAAACAAAAGAGTTTATGCCAATGGCTTTGGCTTTCTCTCATGCTTTAGTGAAGCGTTTGGCTGAAATCCGTAAGAATCACACAGACCTTATCGGTTACTTACGTCCTGATGCAAAGGCACAAGTAACAATTGAATACAATGAGGACAATACTCCCAAAAGAGTACATACTATCGTAGTTTCTACTCAACACGATGAGTTCCCAGGTATTTCAGATGACGAGGCTTTAGCTCAAATCGCTAGAGACGTAAAAGAGCATGTAATCAGTGCTGTTATTCCTGCTGAATTGATTGATGATGAAACAATTTTCCACATCAACCCAACAGGTAAATTCGTTATTGGTGGTCCTCACGGTGACGCTGGCTTGACTGGTCGTAAAATCATCGTAGATACTTATGGTGGTAAAGGTGCTCACGGTGGTGGTGCATTCTCAGGTAAAGACCCATCAAAAGTAGACCGTTCTGCTGCTTATGCTTCAAGACACATCGCAAAGAACTTAGTTGCTGCAGGTGTTGCTGACGAAGTATTAGTTCAAGTAGCTTATGCAATTGGTGTTTCTACTCCAGTATCATTGAACGTAACAACTTACGGAACTTCAAACGTTGACCTTACAGACGCTGAAATTTCTAAAGTAGTAGATGGTATTTTCGATATGCGTCCAAGTGCAATTGTAGAGCGTTTAGGATTAACAAACCCTATCTTCACTCCTACTGCCGCTTATGGACATATGGGACAAGCTCCTTACACTGATACTGTTGAAGTAAACCGTACTGAAGTAGTAGAAGAAGGTGACAAGAAGATCAGTACTGTTATTACAGAACAAAAAGAAGTTGAATTCTTTACTTGGGAGAAATTAGATTACGTAGATCAAATCAAGTCTGCTTTTAATCTATAATTAAGATTTCAAGTATTTTTATAGAAAAAGTTTTTTTTCTGAGTCCTTGTTGGTAGCTTCACTAACAAGGACTTTTTTTTAACTGTATGAAACTCAATAAGCATCTTTTATTCTGTATTTTCTTTTTTTCTCTCTTCACCTCTAAAAGCTATTGTCAATCAGTAACTGATGAGAGTGCATTTCCTAAAAAGGATAAAAATCGAAAATCCGTTGGACTTGTTTTAAGTGGTGGTGGTGCCAAAGGTATTGCACATGTTGGTGTAATAAAGGTTTTGGAGGAAAACGGAATTCCTATAGATTATATCACAGGTACATCGATGGGTGCTATTGTAGGTGGTTTCTATGCTGCAGGATACACTAGCAGTGAAATTGAGGCTTTCATGCGAGATCCCGATTTTCAAGCTTGGGTTTCAGGTCAGATCGATCCCGATGACGAGTTCTATTTTGGACGCCAACAAGAAGGTGCCGAATGGATTAATTTTAATATTCAACTCGATTCTAACTATTCAGTAGTATGGGATCCTACTATTATTAAAGATGCAACTTTAAACTTTGCCCTTTCTGCTCGTTTATATAAAGCTTCTCATGATGCGAATTATAACTTCGATAGCCTCAGCATTCCGTTCAGGTGTATAGGAAGTGATATTTTCGAAAGAAAAGCAGTCACAATCAAGGAAGGTCAACTCGAAAGAGCTATTCGTGCTTCCATGGCAGTTCCATTGGTTTTCAAACCGATTAAAATTAATGATAAATACTTGTATGACGGTGGTGTTTATAATAACCTCCCTGTAGATGTCATGAAAAGCGACTTTAATCCTGATATGGTTATTGTCGTCAATTTAGGAGCCAATGATATGCTGGAAGAATATCCTTATGAGAACGACGAGGAATTGGTAAAAGGTAATGTCTTAAAGTATATCGTAATGAACAACACCTACCCGGAAGAGGACATAGACCTCACGAAAGATGTCTATTTGGGTGTTCCGGTTGATGATTACTCTGCGGCAGATTTTACTCCAGTAGATACATTGTTAAGCATCGGTTATAATTTCGCTTCTTCAAAAATTGATCAAATCAGTGAAATGTACGGGGAAGACCAACCAAGAGCAATCCCTAGAAAAAGCAGCTTCGACAATCTTTTCACTCCTGGTATTAAAGAAATCAACTTTGTAGAGCTTAATAATGATTTATCGTTTAATCAAAGGTTGTTTGTAAGAAATATTGTGAAGCCCAATAGACGAAAAAGTACTTCTGTTGATGAACTTTTGAGCGGTTACAATATGCTTATTTCAAATAATTATTTCAGTGATATTGACGCTTACTTCTATTATGATTCATTGGATCTTGATCCTAGATTACACATTGATGTTACCCCAAATAAGAAATTAAGAGTTGGTGTTGGTGGAAATATTGCTTCAAGAAATATTGGCCAAGCTTACATCAGTGGTCAGTTCAGTATTTTCACCCAATCACTGAATACCGTTAAACTGAATGCATTCGCAGGTGCGTTTTACAGTTCATTCAGCGCTGAAATCGAATCCATGTTCGCCAAAGAAATTCCTTTTTCGGTAAGTGGTGAATTTATTCTGAACAGATGGAATTACGCCAATGCTCAAGAATTAATCTTTGAACAAAGAGACAAACTCAATCTTCTAAGAAAAGATAACTATGCAGGATTGAATGCCTGTTTTGCAACAGGACGCAAAAGTAAGCTTACTGCTTTTGGTGGTTATACCTTTAATGAAGATAAATACGATCAAATAGTGGTGTTAGCGGATTCTGCTACAAATCAAGGCGTCCCTGTTGATTTGATTGGTAATGAGAAATTGGACGGATGGATTTTTGGATTGAAATGGGAGTCCAATACCTTAAATGCCCAAAAGTTTCCAACAAAAGGGCGCTATTTTAAGATTTCAGCCAAAAATATACTCACTTATAACAGGTTCAATTTGATGTTGAATTCAGCCGTTAATCAAAGTTGGAATAGAGACTGGTATACTCTTCAAGCTGAATACGAGCAATATTTCCCTATGAAAATTTTCACGTTAGGTGTGAAAGGACATGCTGCTTATTCCAATTACACAGAATCGGTGACAATATCAGCCTCATTAGCCAACTCCATGGCTTATTACCCTCTATTAGATTCTAAATCTCACTTCTTTGAAGCCTTTAGGTCTCCTCGATTTCTTGCCGGAGGTCTAAAGATTATACGACCTCTATGGTCCGAAAGCTTTAATGTTCAATTAGAAGGTCACGCATTCCACTCTACCGTGAAATATGTAAAAGGAGATACTCCATTATTCCCAGTAGTACAAGAAAAAAGCTTCTGGGACTTCAGTGATATGGATTACGCATTGGCAGCATCATTAGTATACAATAGTCCAATTGGACCTTTTAGCTTATCTGTCAACCATTATAATGTGGAAGATCACAATTTTATGGTATTAATCAACCTTGGTATATTAATCTATAATAAGAGAATGATGGAAGAATAAGACTTTAATTTAATCCACTTTTATATGAAAATTTGATGATAGTAAAGTATTTGATTTCCATAAAGATAAAGAGGTGATTTGTATTGTATTCAATATAAATCACCTCTTTATTTTATTGTCTTTTTTAATTAATCTTTCAAAATCAATTCCTCCCAGCCTTTATGTTTTAATTTCTCTTTGGAGCCTAACTGTTCTGCTTTTTCTTGCATTGTTTCTTTGATCTTTTTCGAGAACTTCCAACAGGTATTTTGTCTCATCTCTAAAATCTCAGATAACTTCGTTGATGAAATATCACCATCCTTAGCAAACACGATAAACACCATATAAAAGGCTTTTTGGATAGGAAAATGTAATCTATGGAAAAGCGTACCGGCTGTTACTGACTCATTATAGTTACACTTTTTACATCTTCTACTGTTCACCCCTGCTCCTTTTGCATAGGTATCGTTGCCGCATTTTTTACATTGGAAGCCATTTTTCCATTTGATCTCTTCCAAATAGGTATAGCAGCTTTCATCAGAAGGAAACATCTTTTCAAATTCATCAAAAGTAACTTCCTGCATCAAAACTCTTGCAGATTCTAACTGTTCCACATCCTCATGCAATTGTTCATTTTCTACTTTAAGTTGAGCGTTCATCTCTTGAATTTGCTTTCTATGCTCATTCAATTGATCATTTACCCACTGCAGTTCATCATTTTTAAGAGCAATAATTTCCTTTTGCTTTGCAATCTCTTCTGTTCTTTCCTCCACTTTTTCCTCAATGATTTTTTCTCTTACCTGTAAATCCTTGATCAATTGACCTTGTGCCTGTTCCTTTTCTTCCTTTAAAATTTTGAAGCGTTGGAACTGTCCTAGCGTCATAAATAGGCCGGTTAATAGTAACCCCACGTTGTAAGAATACACTACTACAATAGCGTGCGAGATAAAAATTTCATAAGCCCTTAAAACCTGTAATGAAAGGCCTATCATGATGACTAAATAACCTAAAAAGAAGTAGGTCACCTTTACCTCTGATCTTTTTATATCCAAAAGCATGTAGAAGAGGATAATGATAAAAGGCACTAAAAAAGTAGGTAGCTGCCATAAACTATCATTAAACGATTTGAAAACAATAAAGTAAAGTGTATTCAAAAGTGTGATTCCCCAAATTGTCACATAGGTTTTGAATGATTTTTTTCGAATTTTCAAAACACTAACACTCAAAGCCACAATCGACAACATACTTAATGTAGATGAATAACGCATCAGAATATAATTCCAATAAGGTTGATTGGCAAAAAGATATTGGGCTGCTAAATTATCTTCTGATAGATCAACACAAATACTTGCTATTAAAAAACCCGTCAACAGTAAAATATCTTTATCTCTTAGTGTCAATAACAAAAGAACGGTCGCTAAAATAAGACAGATTAAAATACCATAATTTGTCCCTAGAAGCATGTATTCTGTAATAGAATAAGTGAACAAGTGATGTGCTCTACTCATCTTATAGAAAAGTACATTATTGAATTCACTGTTATACTTCAAATAAACTGTGATGACCTCGTCTTCTCCAGATTCTAGCCCTGTAATTGGAAAAATTATATTTTTATGCTTGAATTTTCGTTTATCAAAATCATGGTCGTACCCTCCTGTTTCTGCATAAATCACGGGCTTTTTACCAACTTGAACATATGCTTTTACACTCCCCACATGACTATCGGGCACTTCAAAAAACCATTGATCCATCCCTAAAGGTTTACCTTGAATCTGCACTTTTACCCAATAACTCTTCACTCCTTTTGAAAATAGAAGCATATCCTTCTGGGGAGTTTGAAAGAAATGATTGGGGTCTGTCAAGATATCAGAGATCTCAATATTATTCTCAGGATCTTCTAAAAGTAGTATTTTAGAAGATGGAACATATACTACATCCTCATAAAAAGGTATCTCTACTGGCGTTAGATTTTGACCTATTGAATTGGTAGTAAGAAAAATGGATAAAAAGATAAGTAAATAATAATTCATAAATAAATTTCGGAATACTGTTAGTTAGGCGACAACTTGCCTTTTTACTTGGTATAAATTAGAACGAAACACGTATTTTTTTGAGGTAGTTTAAATTACTTCAATGAGTAAATGTATAAATAATTTCAATTTATTTAAATGATAAGGAACCTTTTAAACAAAAAAATAGCCATAGAACGCATCCTATGGCTATTTTTGTTTTAAATGATTATTATTAAATAGAAAAACTTTCTCCACATCCACAAGTTCTACTTGCATTAGGGTTTACAAATTGAAAGCCTCTACCATTTAACCCATCAGAAAAATCAAGTGTAGTACCTGCTAAGTATAACAAGCTTTTCTTATCTACATAGATTTTCACTCCTTTATCTTCAAAGATATCATCTGTATCTTTTACTTCCGCATCGAAGGTTAAGTCGTACATTAAACCCGAACATCCTCCTCCTTTTACAGAAACACGAACATTTTGATCATCATCTCGACCTTCTTGTTCTCTTAGTTCAATAATGCGCTTTGCTGCTGCATCTGTTACATCTATCATAACTATATAATTAAGAAAGGATAACCTTTTATTTGTTCAAACAATTTTTGTGAATAAAACAAAGGTACTACTTTTTTATTAGTTCAACAACCCAGCTCTTCTAAGAAGGGCGTCAACCTTTGGTTCCTCTCCTCTAAAACGTTTATAAAGTTCCATTGGATCTTCAATACCGCCTCGGGAAAGAATATTTTCTTTGAAACTACTTGCAGTCTTCTTATCAAAGATTCCTTTTTCTTTGAATAATTCAAAAGCATCTGCATCCAACACTTCTGCCCACTTGTAAGAATAGTAGCCAGCTGCGTATCCGCCTTGGAAAATATGAGAGAAAGCTACACTCATGTTCACCCCTTCCACTTTCGGTAAGGTATCAATAGAGGTTGGTTCCATTGCTTTTTCTTCAAACTGACTTACATCTGCCACTTTTCCATCATGCAATTGGTGATAGGACATGTCTAGCAAACCAAAACTTACTTGTCTTAGGGTTTGATAACCTTCTAAGAAAGTTGATGATGCCTTGATTTTATCGATCATCTCTTGTGGAATTTTCTCTCCCGTTTCATAGTGACTTGCAAAAAGGTCTAATGCCTCTTTTTCATAACACCAGTTTTCTAAAACTTGAGATGGCAACTCTACAAAATCCCAATACACTGACGTACCTGTCAAGCTTTCGTACTTTCCTTCTGCCAACATACCATGTAAAGCATGTCCAAATTCATGGAATAAAGTAGTGACTTCATTGAAAGTCAATAATGATGGTTTTGTTTCTGTAGGTTTTGTAAAATTACAAACAATAGAAACGTGAGGTCTTTTCTCCTCTCCATTATAAATTGACTGTCCTCTGAAAGATGTCATCCATGCACCACCTCTTTTACCCGCTCTTGGGAAAAAGTCAGCATAGAATACAGCAATATGTCTTCCATTACCGTCTTTTACTTCATACGTCATGACGTCTTCATGATACTTATCGATGTCTGTTCTGGCTTCGAAATGTAAATCATAAAGTTTTGAAGACACTTCAAAAACTCCATTTAAAACATTCTCTAATTTGAAATAAGGTTTCAATGCTTCATCATCAATGGCATATCTTTCCTTCTTCAATTTTTCAGACCAGAATCCCCAATCCCAACGTTGTACTTCCTCTGCACCATTCAGCTTTGCATAGTTAACTACATCCTCTACCTCTTTGTTTGCCGCAGGGTGCGCTTTTTGTTCTAAATCGGTTAAAAAGTCAACAACAGCCTTCGGTGAAGGGGCCATTCTTTTCTCTAATACATAATCTGCATAGTTATCAAAACCTAAAAGCTTTGCCTTTTCATTTCTGTAGTGAACGATTTCTTTAACGATTTCTTGATTATCATTGTCACCACCATCAAAACATCTTGTTCCAAAAGCAGTGAATAATTCTTTTCTTAATTCTCTACTCTCAGCATAAGTCATGAAAGGAATATAACTTGGGTACTGAAGAGTAAATTGCCACTTTCCTTCTTTACCCGCTTCCTTCGCTGTCATTGCAGCACCTTCTACCACTGCTTCAGGTAATCCTGCTAAATCCTCTTCCTTATCAATCACTAATTCATACGCATTTGTAGCCGCCAAAACGTGCTCTCCAAATGTCAATGATAACTTTGATAACTTTAGGTCTACCTCTCTTAACTTCTCTTTATTTTCTGCATTAAGCTCTGCTCCATTTAAAGAAAAATCTTTGTATGTTTTTTCTAAAAGGCGAGCATCTTCAACATCTAAATCTAAAGTTTCCTTTTGCTCATAAACGGCTTTTACTCTTTCAAATAATTTCTCGTTCAAAAGAATATCATTACTAAGAGAACTTAATTTTGGAGATACTTCCTGAGCAATTTTCTGAATCTCATCATTTGTCTCTGCTGAATTCAGATTAAAAAATATACTACTAATCTTCCCTAGTGTATCTGAACAGTGTTCTAATGCGACAACGCTGTTTTCAAAAGTAGGAGCTTCGGTATTATTTTCTAATGCTGTTATATTTTCTTTCGCTTCTGCAATAGCGGCATCAAAAGCGGGAATAAAGTGTTCTTCTTTGATTGCTGAAAATGGTGCTGTTCCAAATGGGCCTGTAAAATTTTCTAATAGAGGATTGCTCATTAAAGTATTATTTTATTGTTCAAAAAGATAGCCTTTAGCGTTGAATTCACTAAAGGCTATACAATATCGTATGATCTATTTTAAAAGTCTACTAATTCATGCGAATATTCTTGGCTGCATTCGCAAATACTTTGTACTTTCCACCCATTTCACTGAGTGTATTTTTCCATATGTCATCTACGGGTTCATCCAATATATGATTTAATCTTGCATTGGAAACCACCCAAGAATCTTCTTTTAATTCTCCACGAAGCTGTTGGTTTTCCCAACCAGCATAACCCATAAAAAACCTACAATTGCTTTCATTCAAGATCCCTTTTGTATTGAGTGCTTGTATTTCCTCATAATCTCCACCCCAATAAATACCGTCTTTGAGAGGAATCGCATTGGTGATCTCTTTAAATTTATGAATATAGTGCAATGTATCTTGTTCTACTGGTCCTCCCACATAAATTGGACTATCAATAGCTAGACGAGACTCCACTTCTTCAATAGTCACCATAGAAGGTTTGTTAAGGATCAAACCAAATGATCCTTTTTGTTCATCATGTTCGCAGATTAAAATTACAGCACGTTCGAAGTTACGATCCTTCATATAAGGTTCTGAGAGCAGTAAATCTCCGTTTTCGATAGGACGCTGTCCAAAGTTGATAGTAAAATCCATAGTTCAAAAGGGGCTAATTCAAAGTCATCTATATATTTCTTTAGAAAGTTTTCTTGTTTCGGTGGGAAACTATTTGATCCTTAATTTCAAAATATCATCTAGAAAAGCAAAATGTATTCACATTAAATTGGAATAATACCACGTAATTCTCAGAAAATCACTAAAAATAATGATCTAAAAATTTCAAAAAGGTTCATTTTTTCAAAATAAATTTAAGGAATTTTAAGAATGAAAATTTTAAGCTGTACAGAAATAACTTTTTATTGTCTTTTTTTGTTTAAAGCATAGCTTTGAAACATAAACAATTTAGAGTTGACATTTGTTTGTGCATCTTTTGAACTAAAAACCGAGCAAATGTATAAAAATGTAACAAAGTGGTTGTAACTTCGCAATTCAATCGCAGAAATAAAAAAGTATGGATTATTTAGAAGGATTAAACCCACCACAGCGAGAAGCTGTTGTAAATATGGAAGGCCCAATGATGATTATTGCTGGTGCCGGATCTGGTAAAACAAGAGTTTTGACCTATAAAATTGCACACCTGATTGCTAATGGTGTTGAGCCTTTCCAAATCTTATCTCTTACTTTTACCAACAAGGCTTCAAGAGAGATGCGTGAACGTATTGTAGAGGCAGTTGGTGATGAAGCGAAAAACCTCTGGATGGGTACATTCCACTCCGTATTTGCCAAAATTTTACGTTTTGAGGCCGATAAGCTGGGGTACCAATCAAATTTTACCATCTATGATTCTGAAGATGCTAAATCGGTCATTAAAAGTGTGGTAAAGGACTTCCGTTTAGATGACAAACTATACAAACCCAATGTTGTATTAAGTAGAATTTCTGCTGCAAAAAATGACTTGATCTCTTGGAGAGCCTACGAAGGGAACAATGATAGAAGATTAGAAGATGAAGCTACAGGTAGACCAAAGATTTTCGAAATTTATAAAGAATATGCGATCCGATGTTTTAGAGCAAATGCAATGGATTTTGATGATCTTCTGTTCAATACCAATGTACTTTTCCATCAGCACTTAGATGTACTCAACAAGTATCAGCACAAGTTCAAATACGTATTGATTGACGAGTTTCAAGACACCAACATCTCTCAATATTATATCACGAGAAAACTAGCCGCTAAAAATAGAAATATTTGTGTGGTAGGCGATGATGCTCAATCAATTTATGCTTTCAGAGGTGCCAATATTCAAAATATCCTAAACTTTGAAAAGGATTACCCTGAACTTAAAGTCATCAAATTGGAGCAAAATTACCGTTCTACACAAACTATTGTAGAAGCAGCAAACTCGGTAATTAAGCACAATACAAATCAGCTTGAAAAGAATACTTTTACTCAAAATGCTATTGGTGAACGTATTGAAGTCATTCGTTCCGCTACAGATTTGGATGAAGCAAAAGCAGTAGCACAAAGTATTCAAACCGCAATGATGAGAGACCATATTCCGGCTCAAGACATTGCTATTTTATACAGAACTAACTCTCAGTCAAGAGCATTGGAGGAGGCCTTGGTGAAATTAAGTATTAAAGCTCAGATTTTTGGAGGTCTTTCTTTCTATCAGAGAAAGGAAATCAAAGATATGATCGCCTACCTAAAATTTGTCACCAACCCAAAAGATGAAGAAGCATTTAAAAGGGTTATCAATTATCCAAAAAGAGGAATTGGACCTACAACTGTCAACAATCTATTTGTAAAGGCGGCTGAAAATAAATTAGGGATTTGGGATGTGGTTGCCAATGTAAGACGTTTCTTCGGTGGTAGAGTGGCGACGCAAGTGGAAAACTTTGCCAATATGATCAAGGTATTCCAAATGCAAATGGAATCTAAAAATGCCTTTGAATTAGCCTCATTCATAGCCAAAGGATCCGGCATACTAAAGGAGCTTTATGACGATAAAACTGTTGAAGGTAAAAACAGATACGAAAACCTTCAAGAACTCTTGAACGGTATTCAAGGTTTTACAGATGATCCTGAAAAAGAAGATAAAAGCTTAACCACCTACCTGGAAGAGATTTCATTAATCACCTCTGCTGAAAAAGAAGATATGTCTGACGCCATCACTTTGATGACTATTCACATGTCTAAAGGTTTAGAGTTTGATTACGTTTACTTGGTGGGCATGGAAGAAAACCTATTCCCGTCTCAAATGATGTTGGAAACAAGAGCTGATCTTGAGGAAGAACGTCGTCTGTTTTATGTAGCAATTACAAGAGCGAAGATCAAACTATTTATGACTTATGCTTTGCAACGTTACCGTTTCGGAAAATCAATCATGTGTGATCCTAGCCGATTTATTGATGAAATTGCTCCTCAGTACATCAGCATGAAACGTAGTAGTATCAATGATGATTTGGGCCCTGGCAACGTCCCTGGCTTCTCTAATTATAGATCACTTCGTCAAGCACCTTCCAACTTCACAAAGAAAGTCGTACTACCAAAAGACGACCGTCCTTTTGTCCCATCAAAATCGGAAGAAATTAAAGAGGGACTTACCGTAAGACATATGAAATTTGGTGATGGAGTGGTAGAGAAAGTCGCTGAAGAAGGTTTAGACCGTAGAGCGACTATTCAATTTGAAGAAGTAGGTAAAAAGACATTGATCCTTACTTTTGCAAAATTGATGATCATAGAATAGTACACCTCATTTTGGTGATTCAAAAAAACCGTAACTATCTTTAAGTCTTCTAATAGTTTAAGTGATGCTATTAGAAGACTTTATTTTTGATTCATCTACTATCAAACATATATGAAAATCTTTTTTTTATTAATCACATTTATCACATGTATCACTCCTTTAATTCAAGGTCAGGACATTCAAGCCCCACCTTATTTCTTGGAGTTTATGGAAAAGAATCCAAAGAAATTCCATCTTACTTATCATGATACTGGCGGTAAATTAATCAAATGGAACGACGAGCAGCTTTCCAATGTCAACGGTCTTGTGTACTGGCTTTTTGCCTTGGAATATGTAAGACAAGTTGAAAATGATAATTTCTCTGCGACAGAAAGAGTACCATTAGAAGATATTGTTCGTTTTGATGCCTCAAGCAACAAAATGAAAGTCTGGAATGATTACCTTAACAAGACTAGAAAGCTTCTGAATAAAAAGGTCAGAATGAGAGAAATTGTGAGTGGAATTATCAACTTCGGTAATGATGCGAATGGTGACTATATGATTTCAAGACTTGGACTGGACTCTGTAATGTCTTCCGTTCAAACTTTTCAAATGTACAACACCACTGCTCTTTTCCCCCTTTCATCTGCCAATATTTACATCCACAACCCTTATCAGGTTCCGCATCAAGAATTTGTAAATCACATCAAAAATGAGAACCTAAATGAATTCAGACAAGAAGTCTACGCTCTGTTCGATACTCTTGTACATGATTCTTTAGGTACTAAAGTCGGAACTTTTGAATTTGCCCCTGGCAGACATAAAGAGTATGCTGCACTACTGTCTGATCGAATGCCACTTGGCCTCGTTTCTGATTTTAATATTCTAATGCAAAAAATCAACGAGAGAACATTCTTCAAAGGAGGAATGGAAAAAGAGTGGTACAAGACAGTAGAAGAGCCCCTAATGTCTTCTAAAATTATGCAGGAACGCTATAAGCACTGCGGTAGATTTGTGTATTCTACTGTCAACAGTGTGGTGATTTCTATGTATGCAACTTTCCAAAATGGCAAAAAGGTACACCTAACAGCCACTTTTGAGAACTTAACAGAGACAGAACATATTGACCTTGCCCTTTCCATCAATGATTTTGGGTTTTCACTTTTAGAAAACAAAGAGTACTTGAAACAAGTACAGGATAAGGTCAACTTCTTAAGAATGAAAAAATAATGGAACAAAAAATATACGATTCACTTATTGTAGGTGGAGGTCCTATTGGGATGGCTTGTGGTATTGCTGCCAAAAAGCGTGACCTTTCACATATTATCATCGAAAAAGGATGCTTGGTCAATTCCCTTTACAATTATCCGGTGAATATGACCTTCTTTTCCACATCTGAAAAGCTAGAAATCGGGGATACACCTTTTGTCTCACACAATCATCGACCTGTTAGAAGGGAAGCATTAGAGTATTACAGAAGAGTGCAAACTCTTTGGAATTTAAATGTTCATCTGTTTGAAGAAGTAGTAGGAATTAAAACGACCACTATAGAGGGGAAATTGGTATATGAAGTCTATACATCCAAAGCAAGTTATAAAGCTTATAGCATCACCATTGCGACAGGTTTTTATGACATCCCCAACTTGATGAATATTGAAGGTGAAACTCTCCCAAAAGTGAAACATTATTACGATGATCCGCACTTGTATGCCTTTACAGATGTAGCGGTGATTGGAGGGGCAAATTCCGCTATTGATGCAGCACTAGAGACCTATAGAAAGGGTGCCAGAGTTACATTGATTATAAGAGAAGAAGAAATCAACGACAGAGTGAAATATTGGGTAAAACCAGATATTGAGAATAGAATCAAAGAAGGAAGTATCAAGTGCTACTTTGAAAGTGAAGTGGAAGAGATTAAGAAAAAGTCGATTGTCATTAAATCAAAAGATGCTTCTGTAGAAATCCCTAATGACTTCGTATTAGCGATGACAGGCTACCAACCTAACTTTGATTTCCTCTCAAAAATGGGAATTTCCCTAGCGGAGGATGAATTAAAAACTCCTTCTTATAATGAAACAACACATGAATCGAATATTGAAAATATATTCCTTGCCGGTGTAGTTTGCGGAGGTATGAAAACGAATACTTGGTTTATTGAAAACTCTAGGGTTCACGCTGATATTATTTACAATACACTTAAAGAAAGATTAAAATAGATGAGTACAATTTTTATTACAGGTACAAGTAAAGGTCTTGGAAAGGGTTTTGCTGAGTATTTTTTACAAGAAGATCATCAAGTATTAGGTTTTAGTAGAAGTGAAAATACTGAATTAACAGCATCTCCTAATTTCAAACATCATAGTATTGATTTAGAAAACCTAAATGCAATTGAGGAAGTGATTGAAAAAGCATTAGGAGGTGTTGAAGCATTAGACTTGGTCATTCTTAATGCGGGTGTGTTGGGTGAAATCCAAACTATGGTTGACTCTGCGGTTCCATCCATGCAAAATGTTATGGATGTCAACTTATGGAGTAACAAAGTGATACTGGATACCATTCTTAAAAAAGGGATTGCTGTAAAACAAGTAGTAGGCATTTCCTCAGGTGCTTCTATCAACGGTAATAAAGGTTGGTCGGGCTACTCCATCTCTAAAGCAGCGTTTAATATGATGATTAAGCTCTACGCTGCCGAACATCAAGACACACACTTTACTGCACTCGCTCCAGGTTTAATCGATACAGGTATGCAGGATTACCTGTGTGGAAAAGTAAATCATGAAGAGTTCCCTAGTATTCAAAGATTACAAGAAGCAAGAGGAACTACAGCTATGCCTAATGGCACTGAAGCAGGTAAATTGATTGCTGAATTAATTCCTAAACTTTTGAATACACCTAACGGAAGCTACCAAGACGTAAGAAAACTTTAAAATAAGGCCATAATTTATGATTATGGCTGTTTTAAAAACATAAAAAAAAGGCTCGTAAAACAAGCCTTCTTTTTCGCTATTTCTCATTGCTACTTTCTACTATGAGAACGAAATATGGGAATCGAACCCACGTCCTTCGCTTAATCAAATTAAGCACTGCTCTGACCACTGAGCTAAATTCGTTGATGATGAAAATATTTTTGAGGTCTTAGCCTTAATTGGTTAATACAATAATACAAACTAGATTTACTTAATTCTAGTGTTTCTTAATCCTTATTTGCTAACAAAATTAAATAAATGCTATTTTCAAATTCAATCTCCTATTTTTCAGCCCTTTAATCTATTTAGTAATACTTGTAAAAATTACTTAATATTTATCTCATAATCTTAACAGATTCAAAACTCCCCTTTTTCAACATCTTAAACTACGAACACAACCGATGGAAATGCTCTATTACAAGGGTATTTAATGAATATTTACTCACTTTAAAAGTGCTAAATTCTACTTATAAATTAGAGGGCTACTTTACGTCTTCTATTCGATTAAAGTCACTCTACACATAAAGAAACCACTAAAAAAGGAGCATTGAAAGTATGACTACTTCGCCTTAATTGTACTTATCAATGGAGAAGCCAACTTCTAAACATGTCTGAACCAAACCACCTTCAATAACATAAATATTCATCTTACTATACATTAAATGTATAATGTTATGAGAAATATCATTCTTATAGCATCTTACTTTTAAAACAAACAAAAAATAAGTATTTATTGTAGAATTAAAATAAGATTTGTTAAATACTAAATAAAATGTAAAACATTACTTTTATTTGCAGTGATCAATGTTACTTTTAACATATTGATTTTTAGTTTTTAATTATACCTATTTTAAGCTACTGATAAAAGAATAATATACTTTTTAGTTATGCTCTAAGTAGATTATTAAATGTTAGTATTAACTTCTTATCGAAAGAATATAATATGGCAAAAAGAAGGCTCATTACAATAATAACCTTGATGTGTATTGCGATGTTCGGATTAGCGGCGCTCCAATATTATTGGATCAAAGAGGCTATTCAGGAACGTAGAAGCCACTTTGAACAAGAAGTGGGTGAGCTACTTACAAATGTGGTTAAAAGGCTTGAGCAACAAGAAGTTTTACAGGTTACGAAAAGATATTTAGACGATATTTCTGTCACCAATAGTGATGTAAAAGTAAGATACGATTCTGTTAAACAAGAGGCTTATTGGACAAGTAAACAGAACATTAATATCTCACAAACGATTAGTTCTGATAAATTAGCCAAACAAGGCATTGCTTATAAGGTGCAAGAGAAAGCTGAAATCAAAAAGTCGGGTAAAGCGACTAAAACGATGCTTTCCAACATTGAAGGTGCGAAATATGGTATCAATGACTCTACTAGTCAACCTAAAATAGTCAGTAATATCACATCAGATTCTACGGCTCGAAAAAGGTTGGATATTGCCATGGATCTGATCATGAAGAAGACAGACCTTGTCAATCAAGTGGTCAGCGAAATGATTCTCGCAGAGAATACCATGCTGCAAGATCGTGTGAACTTTGAGATGCTGGATTCATTACTTTCTCAAGAAATTGAGAATAAAGGGTTAAAAACGGTTTATGATTTTGCCGTTTTACAGCGTGAAGGAGACCGAGAAACGGTAATTATGAGTAGTAATGTGGAAAGAAATCCCAAAATTATTAAAAGTGCTTATCATATTACCTTATTTCCTAAAGATGTTTTTGATAATTCTAACACTTTATTTTTAGAATTTCCGCAGCAAAACAAGTTTTTGATCAGTAAAATGAGGTTTGTCCTCTTTTCTTCTTTAGGGTTTATTTTGTTAACACTTCTTACTTTCATATTTGCTGCCAAAACTATAATTGACCAGAAACGTATTTCTGAAATAACAAACGATTTCATTAGTAATATGACGCACGAGTTGAAAACTCCTATATCGACCGTAGCGTTAGCGACAGAGGCTCTGATGGACCCAGATGTACAAAAGATGCCAAGTATAACAGGTCGCTATCTCAGTGTTATAAAAGATGAAAATCAGCGTTTGAGCAGACAGGTGGAAAGAGTACTGCAAATTGCCCGAATTGAACGTGGTGATTTAAAACTCCGAAACGTGGATGTTGACATGAATAAAATAATGCAGGTTGCTTACGAAAACACCTTGATCAAAATTGAGGACCGTGGAGGTAAATTATCCTTCAATTGGGCAGCCGGTGAGGTAAATGTTAAAGGAGATGAGTTACATTTATCTAATATTATTTTTAACTTGTTAGATAATGCTAATAAATACTCTCCGGAGACACCAAAAATTGATCTTTCTGCTATTAGAAAGAAAGAAATGCTGGAAATTCATATAAAGGATGAAGGTCAAGGTATTCCAAGAGAACATATTAGTAAAATTTTTGACAAATTTTATAGAGTGCCTACGGGCAACGTTCACAATGTAAAAGGTTTTGGTTTAGGCCTTAGCTATGTCAAAAATATCGTCGAAGCCCACAAAGGCAGCATTCGCTGTAAGAGTGAGCTAGGCAAAGGAAGTGAATTTATTATACAACTACCAATATCTGAAAATGGACAAAATTAAAATTTTACTTGCGGAGGATGATCCAAACTTAGGAATGTTACTTACTGAGTATTTAGAAGTTAAAAACTTTGATGTAACTCGTACTCAAGATGGTGAGGAAGCGTTAAGAGCCTACCAAGATGGTGACCATGACTTATGTATCTTCGACGTAATGATGCCTAAAATGGATGGTTATACTCTTGCAGAGCGTATCCGTAAATCAGATGTAGATATTCCAATATTTTTCCTTACAGCGAAATCAATGAAAGAAGATACGCTAAGAGGATTTGAAGTGGGTGCTGATGATTATATCACTAAGCCATTTAGTATGGAAGAGCTTTTAGCTCGTATCACATCGATCTTAAGAAGAACGAAGAGTAAGACAGACTCAAAAGAAAAACAAACTATTTTCGAGATTGGTAAGTTTACTTTTGATTTTAATGCTCAAATGTTGAAATACAACGAAGACGGTCATGAGCAACGCCTTACTTCAAAGGAATCTGCTTTATTACGTCTTTTAGCAATCCATAAAAATGAAATTATGGACAGATCTTTAGCATTAAAGAAGATTTGGTTAGATGACAACTACTTCAACTCAAGAAGTATGGACGTATATATTACGAAGCTTAGAAAATTCTTAAAACCAGACGACAATTTACGTATCGTAAACGTTCACGGTCAAGGATTCAAGTTAGTAGAATTAGGTGCTGAATAGTCCACACCAAAAAATATTGAAAGCCTCCATTTTTTGGAGGCTTTTTTATGCTTGAATTAAAAAATGAAGGTTTCTAATATTCATAAAGAACATCACCTTCATAATCTTTAATATTTAAATACACTCGATTTCCACCCACTTGAAATGCTGAAATATCAAAAGATAATTCTTTAGTGATGTAAGCTTCACAAGCTTCTGGATTTTTCATTGAAAGTCTTAAGTTTCTTTGCGGAGGGTCTGATTCCAAAATTACATTAGCATCCACTAATTTTACTTCCCAAGAATCTCCACTACAACCACTTGAACTGAAATTCACTTTCAAACAATTGCCTTCAATTACTACACTGTTGATGGCTACATAATCAGATGGAGCGTTGATGTACTCACCTTCACTCACTATTGTAATTAAATCACAATCTGTTGGAATCATAGGAGTAGTTGTGGTGCTTTTAGAGCAGCTGATGAGTAATAGACCTGTTAGCGTTAAGAAGAGTAAGTTTTTCATTTTATTATTTTAAATAAGTATTAAACACTTACAAATAAGACAGTTGAAAAAGAAGTTTGACAATGTTTTTGTTAAGGAAAGTACATTTTAAACTAAATTATCTTCATCTTTATATCGGCCTTTTTACAAGCATTTATAGGGTCAACTTTCAAACTTCCTTCTTCTTCATTTTTCCATTGATGAAAAACGAAGCAAAAAATCTAGGCTTAGAAGTCAAAAGCTAAATTCCATTTCTCTCGCCCATTAAAAAGATAACTCGATCAAAACTTCATCGTTTTGAGATGCTCAAACAGCAAAATCATTTTTAACGGCTCAATACATGGAATTCTTTACGCTTTTCCCTTCAATGCCAGGGGAATACTACCAAACTAAAATGGTAGAAAGCTCAATAGCGCGAATGTTAAGCGTAAGCGTCATTCGTGTCCTTCATATCATCAGGAATCTCCTGATTTCTGAACACGATAATTTAGTCTACAGTGTAATAAGTCAAAAAATCAATGACACTTTATTTTAACCTTGGTACTGCCTTACACTTACTACAATTCCATTATTTAATTTGATTTCCAAGAAGTCAGGATCTATTCCAAAGAGCGCAGGTACAAAACCCAATTCATAAATAATTTTGTCTTCTTGTTTGGATAAATAGCCTGTCCCCAAAACAGTGATGACCTCATCCAGAGATTTACCTATCAACATTTTACTTTGGATAATATCTTCTGACAACTCATAACGTTGCTCTACATTAGCATTCCATTGGCTTTGTGTAAAATCTCTTGATGGGTAGTAGCTAACAGAAGCTATCCAAGTCAAAATTAGTCCAACATAAACGATTGGACTGACGATCACTGTAGGAATCAAAGCCAATTTCTTTCTGTTTTTGATTGTGCCTATATTCAGCTTTTTCATGCTCCATAGACAAACAAAATAGACTGGTATGGAAAGGATTAGAATAATAATTGGTACTTCAGGACTCATCATGTTATTTATTTTGTATTGCTTTAACTAATGCTTAAACTACGTTTAATGGACTCATTAGGTTACGTATACATCTTCAAAATTTGACTTACAAAATATTTATTTTATTAAAGACAAGATCTCCTTAAATTCTTTTCTCTTTGAAGTTCTCATTAATTCATAAAGACACATTTCAACATTAGTGATGCCTACTCCTGCTCTTTCAAATTTACGTAAAGCGACATCTATATTTTCCTCTTTTCTAGATGAAATTGCATCTGCAACCACCTCTACGGTATAGTTTTTTCCAATCAGTCCCATCACTGTTTGATACACACAAATGTGAGCTTCAATGCCACAAATAATCCAGTTTTGCTTATTGAGTGCTTTAATCTTATTCTCCACTTCTTTTTCAGCCATAGCATTAAAGCAAAACTTTCCAATAGGGGCATTGTCAATAATATGTTCTGCTATTTCTTCAATTGTACTTCCTAATCCATCAGGGTTTTGTTCCAACCATACCACTGGTATATCCAAGATCTGACACCCCTTCAAAAGATTTTTTATATTCTTAATTGTGGCTTCGCTTTCATGTACTTTTCTTGCCAGGTTACCTTGTACATCTACCAAGATTAAACCCGTATATTCAACGTTTAGCATATTTTATCTATTTGTCTTTGAGTTTAAAAATATAAGTTCTTAGCACTTTATAGTTACTTTTCACTATCATCAATTTAAAGAATTCTTCGATGGGCTACAATAAATCATTTGAAGGAGTATCATTTTATGATGTTTCCAAACCTCACAATACAATGCCACAAATACTTCAACATCTGCAAACTTTCACGGTCCCTACCGATATCTTTAGCAGCTTTACCTAGTAAATAAGCATTTAACTTTCTGTCCTTTCCAAACTTCTTAGCATACTCGGGTACCTCCGGTCCTCTAAAGTTTGAAGGAAAGTCGCTAACATCTAATTCTAGTCCTGCATTCCAAACCAATGCTATATTATATTTCTCACATAGTGCCTTAAAAAGGCTCTCGAATTCAGTATTTAGATAAGAACGATCTGCTACTAATTTATCGACATCCCTTTCCAACAAAACATCTCCATGAATCTGTGTTTCTATATAAAAATCAAGGTTTTTTGAAGCAGGTATGAAAGCTGAGTTTTTTTGAAATTGAGAAAGAGACGTATTGATCAGAACCATAAAATCTTCAACTGTTAACTTCGTTGCTCCCAAGGCCATTTCTCTTGTGAATAAATCCTTAAAAACTCCCTCATGTATTAATTCAAAATAATCAATTGTACCTATCTCCTTAGGAAAATCATAAGTATCTCCATAAGTGAAAGTTGCTCTTTGGCTTACTTCAGGTTTCAATAAAAAATAACAAGAACCAAATCTAGGAGCTGGTCCATCACTTGTCATCGTTAAGTTTAATGCACCGTATTTGGGGCGTTCTTTTGGAGCTGTAGAGCGATATGCCTTTTTAAAAACCTTACTTTCCCAAGTATCACGGCCTCCACCTGTAAATGCAGAAACACTCCCTGCCGAGATATTGGTTTCATATTGATTCTTGTATCTACCGGATTGTATCAATCCCTCAATTACAGTTATTCCTTCTGAATAAATACGGTCAGGGTGAAAATGCATTGCGATTTGAGAAGTTTCCTTTACATTCTTAAAATACAGATCTGATACCGTTTTATTGATGTTGGATTGATATAAAATCATCTCGATTGTATCCATGGATTTACCCTTTGCAGTATGGATATATTCTAAAACGTTTTCAATGGCTAAGGCTTGTGACTTGGTTAACTTCATATTATCATTTTCAATTGAACGCCAATGAAATTACAGATTATCAATCTTTTCACAAAGGTTCTTTCAAAGTAGTAGAAAAATAGCAACTGGATATTTATTCAGATAAAAAAAATAGACCTCTTTTAAGAGGATATTAAAAGAGGTCTATTATACAATATGTAATTTATTGATTACTTCTGATACACAGGATAATCCGTGTAACCTTCAGCTCCTCCACCATAAAATGAACTAGAGTTTTCAGCCGAAACTTCTGTTAGAGGATAGTTATTTTTAAAGCGCTCTACTAGGTCAGGATTAACAATATAAGGTCTTCCAAAAGCGACCATATCCGCCCAACCTTTTTCGATCATTTGGTTAGCATCTTCTTTGTTGTAATTACCACAAAGAATGATAGGGTTAGAATAAATCTCTCGAATTTTGTCTCTGTAGGAATCCGGTACTTTTACAAAGTTTGCCACATTTTCAGAAAAGTGTAAGTAAGCAAGATCCAATGGTTGTAATTTATCCATAAGTAACAGTGCCGTTTCGGGCATATCTACATCGTAACTGTCTCCCTCACCTAAGAATGGTGATATTCTAAGCCCCACTTTATCTGCACCTATTGCATTGACTAGAAGTTCTACTGTTTCCATAGTAAAACGGATTCTATTTTCAACGCTTCCGCCATAATTGTCATTTCTATGGTTGGTGTCTTTTCTTAAAAATTGATCAAAAAGGTATCCATGTGCACCATGTATTTCTACTCCATCAAAACCAGCTTCTATGGCATTTTGAGAGGCGATGAGAAAATCATTTTTGGTTCGTTCGATATCTTCCAAAGTCATTGCTTTAGGCATATCCGTTTCCACCATACCAAAAGTACCATCTCCTAATGAGGCGTAAACTTTATCTGGAATCTTTGTAGCTGAAGGAGCTAAAGGCGTCACTCCGTTTGTGGTGCTTTTTGTTGCTCTTCGACCTACATGCCATAACTGAATGAAGATCTTACCTCCTTTTTCATGAACCGCTGCAGTTACTTTTTTCCAAGCTTCTATTTGTGCTTGTGTATAAATACCCGGGGTCATTGCATAGCCTCTTGCTTCTTCTGAAACGGGCACACCTTCAGTAATTATCAATCCAGCGCTTGCTCTTTGTGAATAATATAAAGGTGCTAAATCAGTAACCACTTCACCTTCTTTTGATCTAGCTCTTGTCATTGGAGCCATTGCAATTCTGTTTGTGGTCTTAAAACCGTTGTATTCAAACGGTGAGAATATCATATCTGTTTTCATTATTTTTTCTGAGTTGATGTTTAGTTGAATAATTGATTTGTTAGATTAAGAGCACAATTGAAACATCTCATTTAGTAAAAAAATATATTTCATACCTGCTCTAAAAAGAAGTCATTCATGTGTAACTAAAATATCAGATTGATGTTTTATGTTGGCTGACTCCAGCACTACATGGCAATACTCATCCCTCCTTCTACAGGAAGAATCACACCTGTAATTGAACTTGCCGCTTTTGAAGCAAGGAATCGTAATATTGCTGCAATTTCTTCTGGTTCTGCTATTCTTTTCAATGGAACAGCATTTACGATTTCAGCCATTGCTTCTTTTGTATTTGTACTCATCATGGGTGTTCTAACTGGCCCTGGAGCAATTGCATTTACTCTCACATTATACTTTGCATAATCTACTGCTAACTGACGAGTCAAAGCATTTAGTCCTCCTTTTGACATACTATAGGCCGCATGATTCGGAACGCCAATGATGCCCGTTGCAGATGAAGTATTTACAATCGCCGCACGTTCTTTTTGTTTTAATTGAGGGAGTAAATGTTTCGCCGACAACCAACTTCCTTTTAGGTTGACATCCATCAGTTTATCCCAAAGTTCTACGCTTAGTGTTTCTGCATTATCCTCCAACATACTATATCCAGCAATATTGATCAGTACATCAGCCCCTCCTTTTTCCTCTGCTAATTTGGCAACACTCTCCCAAGTAGCCTCTTTACTAACATCTCCTTCTATATAATCAAAACTGCCTAATTCATGCTTCACCTCCTCTGCTGTCTTTTCAGAACTTGCCAAATCAACGCCAATAACTTTTGCTCCTTCACTTATAAATAGCTTTACTGTCGAGGCTCCAATACCTGATGCTGAACCACTCAATACGATTACTTTATTTTCGAACTCTTTCATCTTTGGATAATTTTATTTTGCAACATAAAACACAGATGATCAGAAAGTATCAATGATTATTTACTATCGATTTAATTTGTGTTTCTATGTTACAAAGGTAGTTTGATGAAAATAGTTCAAATCTTTGATTTCAAAGCAGGAATGTCAGATTTCAAAGTATCGTTATTTTTTCCGGTAAGCTATTGGTGTCAAGCCTGTATTTTTCTTAAAAAATGCTCCGAAATGACTTGGGGAATCGAAGTAAAGACTGTAGGCAATTTCTTTTGCACTGCTACTGGTTTGAGATAATGCGGCCTTGGCTAACTTCAAGATATGATTGTGGATATAATTTAAAGCAGTTTGACCAGTAATAGATTTTACTACTGCATTCAGGTGATTGGGATGGATATTTAAGATTTCTGCATAGTAGGCAGGAGAATGTAAGTTAGCCTTTTCGTCCACTTCAGCATCAGGATAAAAACTACTTTCAACCAAAGTTTCAAATCGCGATAAATGGGCTAAATCTGCTTTTTGTATACTGTTATTGATTTTGTCTTTGTCTTTGCTCTTGTTGAAAACTCTCTTGACCTGATTTAAAAGAAGCAACACATATATTTCAATAAAACTGATTTTATCTTCCCTTTCATTTGTATACTCCTCTTTTATTTTCTCGTAAATATTTAAAATATCAGGTAGTTCATCTTTATCTATTTCAAAAGGAACTGCCTGATCTATTTTTAAGAAAGGGTAATCATCCAGCAACTTCTCAAAGCGGTAAGAAGAAGCCAAAAAGTCTTGTGAGAATAGGACATAGTATCCTTCCCAATCAGGTGAATGATCCCAAGAAATGATTTGAAAAGGTGAATTAAAAAAAATAGAAATACCTTCAGGCAGTTCTGTACTATGCCCTAAATGAGTTTGCCCTTTCCCTTCTATTCTCAATCCTATAAAATAAAATTCATGTCTGAAAGGGAGCATTTTTGTTTTCACCTTTCCCATATTTTCTTCAAAACTTTTTATATCAAAATGCGGGTGATCAGGTTCCGAAAGACCTATGGATTTATAATATTCTGATATGGTTTTGAAGTGTTTCATATTACTCAAGCAATTTCATTTAGAAATAAGGTAAACTGAATGAAAGGATTTCGATTGAATTACACGAGAAATGACCTTAGAAAAAAGGTTAATTTAATTGATCTGTCTATTCTAACCAATATGATTGTTTTGATATTGATAAGTACACATATCAATCAAAAAATTGACGGTTTTTATAATGTTTGGTCTTATAATATTTAGGTCGAGTATCTAATCTAATATGAAGCCAAAGTACACCTAAGCCTGCTGTATTTAGCCAAATTTGTTTTCCAGTTTCCAATTCATAAAACATTTGATTTCCAATCTCACAAAACAATGCTCTGATTTGAGATGAATCACCTTGATCCATAAAAATACCTATGTGTTTGTAAATCTCCTTATCACTTTCCTCGACGACGGGAACTATCAATTTAGCATTTTTACCTAGATTATAAAAAACAGCCACTTTTTCATCAGTATTAAAGTGTTCTTGAAATGCCAAATCGTTGATGGTTTTATTATCGTAACTTCTTGTTTTTCGAATTACGAGTTCGTAATCCCTATCAAGGTTATTTTGTAATAAAGGAGGGTGCTCCCAGAAGAAGGCTTTTCCTATTATTTTTAGCAGTTCCTCTGAATAAAAGTCTACAAATAAACGGTCTGTCTTCCAAAGGTTAAAAACTTCTTTAAAAGACAGTTTCTTTTCTCCATACTGAATTTTTAGCCTTGCAGCATGTTCGTTTTTACCAAGAATAATGAATGAAAACATGAAAATAATGGGGATTGATCATTTTAAACTTGATACGAATGCCAATATCAAACCAAAAAATAAATACCAAGACCTAACAGTAACAAAGGGAAAAGAAATACAACTTCACTAACGAATATCCAAAAAATAAATTGAGCCCATTGAGCCAACCCCATGGTCGTTTTTTTATCCTTTTTGATTAAACTTTTCAGCTCATCAAATTCCATTTTCATAAAATCTTCTTTGCTGATTTTCAAATCAATAACCCCTTTATCGTTTAATCCCTTTTTAAAGCCTTCCAATACCGATTTTGGATGCATCCATAATACATATCCCATTGCCCAGAGGCTAAGCATACCTAATAGAAAATACTTCCACATTCCTGTTGCGATTTCCCATCCACATATATACCCTTCTCCTTCCCAAGATGTATCGCAATCATTTAATAGGTGTTGGATGTCATGGATATGCAATGCCTCTTTTCTGAATTGAGGATTAGGCATTGTCAGAATTAAACCGAAGATATTAATGTCAAATGTTTTATCATTAATTCCTCCATCATCTGGAATTCCATTTGCTCTGTAGAACTCTACTAATAGTTGGTTTAAGGTCATTTTTAGTCAGTTTCGGTGTTTTCTATAGAGTTAAAATAAATCATTCTACCCCTTTTTTGATGGTGCGAAAATAAATAGATAAAATGAGTAATACTAAATTATATTACACAATTGAATTAATTGATAGTATATAGCCCCAACTTTTCCTTAATTCCTCTAATCTTCTTTGTACCAAGAAATTCAATTTTATATTCCATATTCTGAATACTTTCTAAAACCGTTTCTGAAAAAATCATTTCAATTCCCAATGCTTTATTAAACTCTTGAATTCTGGAGGTGATATTGATTGCTTCACCATGAAAACTTACTTCCTTTTTGTACTTTCCAATGGTCGTTGAAATTACTTTTCCCTTATGCAAAGAGAACCTAAACTGGGGTGAAATTCCATATTGATTTAAGAAATCATTTTTACTTTGTTCCAATGCATTTCTACAGGCTAGTGCTCCATTAATGTAGCAGTTTTTATGCTTTGGACTTGCTTTCCAAGTGATCACCACTTCATCACCTACATATTGGAAAATATCTCCAAAATAATCGTAGACCACGGCAAACTTTTCAAAGCTCTCTTTTAAAAATTGACTGTATTTTTCCGGTCCTAATTGTTCCGCTATTTTGGTGGAATCAACCAGATCTGCGAAAAGAAATACTCTTTCCTCCATTTTTGGTTTGAGGTATTTGTCATGAAAAAGCTTTTTGAGATGAAAAGGACCTATCATATTATCAACTTCCAAGAGATACAATTCATATATTTTTAAAGGAATGATGTAAGTAAATAGTGGTATAGGCTGTACTTCATTTTGTTGGATTAAATCGACGATCATAATCAATAAAACGCTTAATCCTACCTCTAAAATATAAAGTAATACGATTAACGAAGTAGGTGTAATCTTATCTTTCAAAATCGACTTTAAGCTGGATCTAAACGTAAGATTAGCAAAAGAAATCACAAACGATATGGATAACACTTCCCCTACTGTTCTTATCAATTGAGAAAATGAAAGTATTTCGTGAAAGAAATAATCTTTAAGATATAAGGCATGGGAAAATGCAAGAAACCATAGTATAAAACCATAGAAAAAGTGGTAAACCTGTTCTCTTGTCTTGAATAAAAGTTTATCTGTTTTCATACTAAATGCATTGTAATACCAAATTATTATCAACCATCAAGAGACATTTTTAATGCATCAATAGGTAAAGTTCTTCGCTCTTCCACTTCAAGAGCAAGTGAAAATAAGTTCACTAATGTTTTTAGATAGAGAAAGAAGGAGAAAAACTCCCCTCCCTTCACCTTTTCACTTTACTTCTATTTTACTTTCAATTTACTTGGATAAAAATGACTCGGTGTTTCGTGTGCGATATTCAATCTTTGAAATTCCGACAAGAAATAAATCAGAACCACATCACTCTTACCTCTTCATTCTTACCTCTTACTTGTGTAACAAATGCTTTTTCTTCTCTGTCATATAGAACACCAACGGAACAATCAATAAGGTCAATGCTGTAGAAGCAATCGTTCCACCCATCAATGAGATGGCTAAACCTTGGAAGATGGGATCAAATAAGATCACAAATGCTCCGATTACCACCGTTCCTGCAGTTAATAGGATTGGCATAGTTCTCACCGCACCTGCCTCAATTACTGATTCTTTGAGTGAAGTCCCTTCTTCCAATTTTATATTGATAAAATCGATCAGCAAGACGGAATTCCTCACCATGATCCCTGCCAATGCGATGGCTCCGATCATACTTGTTGCAGTGAAAAAGGCTCCCATCATCCAGTGTCCTACCAATATTCCGACCATGGCTAAAGGTATCGCCACCATCATGACCAATGGTGTTTTAAAGTCTTGAAACCAACCTACAATCAGCATATAAATGACTACTAAAACGACTGCGAATGCCGCTCCTAAATCTCTGAACACTTCGTAAGTGACCTGCCACTCACCGTCCCACTTAAGGATATAATTATCTTCCAAGAATGGTACGGCTGTGAAGTTTTGTTCCAAGTTTTTACCATTTGGAGTTAGAATGTTATCCAACTGATCTCCAATTCCTAAAATGGCATAGACCGGAGATTCCATTTTACCTGCCACGTCTGCTACGATATAAGTCACACGCTTCTGGTTTTTACGGTAAATACTTTTCGGTTTTGTCGTTTCCTTGATCGTAACCAAATCTCCGATTGAAACCATTTGACCGTGCATTGATTTTAATGAGATCTTTTTAAGATCGTCAATTGATGTTCTATTTGTTTCTTTTAGAATCAATTTAATGCCGACTTCATTGTAGTCATTTGGAGCATTTAGCTTCGATACCTCATAACCTCTCAAGGCTGTATTCATGGTATAAACCACTTGTTGAGTTGGAATCCCTGCCAATGCTGCTTTCTCTTTATCTACCTCAAAAGTGTATTCAACTTGATCACTTTCCAAGTATGAATCGACATCTACAATATCGGCTGATTCATTAAAAACAGCCTCTACTTCTTGTGCTACTTGCTCTTGTCCTTTTAATTCAGGGCCATAGATTTCAGCCACCAAAGTCGAAAGTACCGGAGGTCCTGGAGGAACTTCTACTACTTTAATATTTGCTCCTAATTGCTCCGCCAAAGCTTGTAATCCTGGTCTGAAACTTTTCGCTAGATCATGACTTTGTAAAGAACGGTCTTCTTTGCTGGTCAAATTCACTTGAATATCCGCCATATTTGGACCTCTTCTTAAGTCGTAATGTCTTACTAATCCATTGAAAGTATTGGGAGAAGAAGTACCTACATACATTTGGTAAGCACTCACTTGATCCTGTTTTCTAATGTACGCCGCTAATTCTTTAGTGACTTGATAGGTTTCTTCCAAAGGAGTCCCCTCAGGCATATCGATCACAATCTGGAATTCATTTTTATTGTCGAATGGAAGCATTTTCACTACTACCATATCAAAGTAGAACATGAACATCGACCCTAATAAAAAGACTGTGATACTGATGATAAATGACCATCTCAATACTGGTTTTTCCACCAATGGACGCATCATCTTGTTGTACCATTTGTAGATGACTGTGTCTTCTACTTTAAACTCAACTTCTCCATCTCCATGACTTTCCCCTTTTAATAATCTGTAAGCGATAAATGGAGTAATCACCAAAGCGACGATCAAGGAGAAGAACATTGCGAAAGCTGCTCCAATAGGCATCGGACTCATATAAGGTCCCATCATACCAGATACTGCAATCATTGGTAATACAGATGCAATCACTGTAAATGTTGCCAAGATGGTAGGGTTACCTACTTCACTGATCGACGCTAGTGCCGCTTGAAGGAAAGGTAGCTTTCTCATCTTGAAGTGACGGTGCATGTTTTCGGCAATGATAATACTGTCATCCACCACAATACCCGTTACAAATACTAAAGCGAAAAGTGTGATTCTATTTAGCGTATAACCTAACAAGTAATACGAGAACAACGTCAGTGCAAAAGTGACTGGTACAGAAAGGAATACGACCAAGCCACCTCTCCAACCCATAGAAAGGGCTACGACAAATGTTACAGCGATGATAGATCCGATCAAGTGCATCATTAATTCATTTACTTTATGTGAAGCACTTTCACCGTAGTTTCTAGTAACTTCTACCTTCACTTCAGAAGGAATCAAGGTTGGCTTTAAATCATCCGTTTTTTGTAAAACCAAATCCGCCAATTTCATGGCATCAGCTCCTTTTCTTTTAGCAATTGAAAGCGTTACTGCCGCTTCATCACCTTGCATTTTTTCACCGCTAGACACACCATAGCCGTATCTTACATACTGGATAGCTTCTTGAGGTCCGTCTTCAACCTTTGCCACTTGTTTTAAGTAAACAGGAGCACCATTATTAGCACCAATGACCAAGTTGTTTAGATCATCTGCAGTTTTGAAAAACTCACCTGTAGTTACTGAAATATTTTCGTTTTGCTGATTAAAAGTTCCCGAAGAAAACTCTTGATTGGCCGCTTGAATCTGCTGTGCAATGCTCAATGGGTCCACTTGGAAAGACTTCATTTTCTCTCTATCCAACTCCACTCTCATCTCTCTGCTTCTACCACCGATCACTTTCACTTGAGCAATATCATTGATCTTTGCGATCTCATTCCCCAATTCCTCACCCAATCTTCGAAGCATAAAGTCATCGTATTTGTCGCTGTGCAATGTCAAAGTCAATGCTGGTACATCGTCAATTGCTCTAACTTTGATGATGGGTTGCATGACACCTTTCGGCATCTGATCCATGTGTTTATCAAGTTCTGCATACAGTTTTACGATACTTCTCTCAATATCTTCTCCCACAAAAAACTGTACAATCACCATCGCCTGTTCATTCATTGAAGTCGAATACACATATTCAACGCCTTTGATATTGGAAGCGATTTTCTCCAATGGCTTTGCTACTCTGGATTCTACTTCCTCAGGTGTAGCACCAGGATATCCAATAAAAATATCCGCAATCGGCACATCAATCTGTGGCTCTTCTTCTCTTGGTGTAAGGTAACTTCCATAAATCCCCAATCCCAAAAATACGATCATCAATAGAGGCGTCAATTTGGAATTGATAAACACCTCTGCGATTTTTCCTGCTATTCCTTTTTGCATGATTATTCTATTTTGAGATTAGAATTTTACCGCTTTTCCATCATGAAGTTGATCCATCAACGTGACGATTACTTTATCACCACTTTGAACTCCCGATAGCACTTCCACTTTATCGTCGTAAGTATTTCCCAGTCTCACCCAAGTCAAAGAAGCTTCTCCTTGAAGGTTGACCAAATACACTCCTGTCAACTGTCCTTTGTATAAAATAGCCGATTGAGGCACTAATATCTTATCTGTTTGACCATTGGCTGTAGCGACTTTGGCATACATACCATTTGTGATTCCTTCTGTGGGTTGAATGTCAAATTCTACCTGAAACTGCCCTCCGTTGTATTTTCCTGAAGGCACTACTCTCTTCACCTTTCCTTGAATCTTTTTTTGAACTGCCCCTACATAAAGCTGTACTTCTTCACCTACTTCAAATAAGTCAATATCTGACTCTGGAATACTCGCTAATGCCTTGAATTGATCGTTAGAAGCAAACTCAACTACAGGCATTCCTGGAGAAGTCATATCTCCTTGTGTCATGTATTTTCGAGTAATTACCCCATTAAAAGGTGCTTTGATAACCGTGTAAGATAGATTCGCATTCACTTCTTCCTCCGCTTTTTTAGCTGACTCCAACCCTGCTTTTGCAGAAAGGTAATGTGTCGTGATATCATCCAATTCTTTATCTGTTGCACTTCCTAAGTCATGCAACTTTGTGATTCTGTTGTAATCCTTTTCGGCATTTTTCAACCCTACTTCAGCCATTTCCACTTGAGCGTGTACTCTTGCTTTGGCTGACTGAATACCAGCACTTTCTATTCTCGCAATCACCCCTCCTTTCTTCACAACATCTCCCGCTTCATAGTTAAACTGATAAATTCTCCCCATCAATTTTGTACTAAGCTGAGTGATGCTTGTGCTTTTAATTTCTGCCGAATAAGAAGAAGCATTGTCGACTCCTTCAGTAGAAACGGTTGCTACTTTCACTTGAACAGGAGTGCTCAATTCACCTGCTGACTGTTGTTTTGCCTCTGTTCCACATGATGTCAAATACACTGCAGAAAGGATTACTAAGGCACTTTTATATATGTAATTTTGGAATTTCATTGTTTCAAATTGTTATTCTTGAAGTAATAAGTCTAGGTGGAATACAGCCATATTGTATTCGAAAACAGCATTTAAATACGCCAACTCTTTTTCAGATTTTGTAGTCTCTGCCGAAAGCAAATCCACGGTCTTTTCAAGTCCTACTTTGTATCTGTCCGAAAGGATCTTAAAGCTTGTCAAAGCCTCTTCTTTAGCGATCTCAGTCATATTGATTTTTGTCTTGGCTGACACTACATTTCGCTGTGCTTTTTTCAGATCGATATCTGCTTTTGTTTTCTCTTTTTCAAAATTCATGGTCGCTTTCTCCCACTCCAATTTTGATTTCTGTGAAGCCGCCATCTGTTGACCTCCATCAAAAACGGTCCAACTTAATGAGACACCCACCAAGTAGCTCTGAGCGGAAGTACCAAATAAGTTTTGATCATTGAAATCATACTGACCGAAGGCATTAATACGTGGAGCAAACTTTGATTTGTTCATCTTCCACATGTTTTTCTGCGCCTCTACCGCAAATGACAAACCCATTAAATCAGCTCTCGAAAGTGGTACATTTTCCTGCTCCACTTTTGCAGTTTCAACGGTCGTCAAAGCGATTTGATCTTGAATTTGGATTTTTGTCCCAGGATCTAATCTTAGTAAAAAGACAAGGTAATCGTTAACCGAAGCCTCCGCATTTTGAGCCTCATTGAACTTCGTCTGTAAATCCAATTTTCTGACTTTTACCTGAAGTACATCAGACTCCTTCGCATATCCGTTTTCTTTGTTGTTTTCAACTACTTTAAGCGCTTCATCCACTGTCTTGATCGCTTCAGACAACACCTCTGTTTGATCATATGCCAAGCTCAACATATAGTAATGTTGTTTTACTTCGAAAAGCACAAACTCCTTCACTCTTTTGGCTTCTTGAGTTTTTGCATTGTAGACTTGTTTTGTGGCTTTTCTACCGTACAATCCATCCAAATTAAAAATTGGTTGTTGAATTGCACCCCTTGTATTCCAGTTTGAAATCGCATCCGGATTGTTCAATCGGTTAGGGTCAAAATCTGCCACCGTCACTCTTTCCTGTTGTAATAAAATACCGAATGAATTCAACGGATTATTCGTGTTCACTCCCGTTTCAGAAAGGGTGATATTTGGGAGGAAAACATTATTCGTTTTCTTATAATCTTGTAATGCGGCTTTCACTTCCGCTTCTTTGATTTCAACATCTCTGTTTTGCGTTGCCGCCAACTGCAATGCTTCCTCCAAGGTCAGCATTTTGGTCTGGGCAGTAACGTTCAGCCCTAGCAATAGTGCCACTATTGTAGGTAATATTCTCAATTTCATTTTACTGAAAGTTATTTCATGGTGATAATTTTGTAATACGGTCTGAGTAGACCATTCTTATTTGAAGAGTATTTTATTTCAGAAGTAAATGCATTCGTTACTTCCTGCCGTTAGATCGCAAAACATAATTTCGTTGTATTATTTTGTGTTTGAAGTAAATTAATAATACAAATGTAAAGGGTGGAATTAAGGTAGTCTGTGATAATAGTTACATAACATATTTATATATGGTAATTTTTTCATATATAATAAAAAAAGATACATTAATATGAATTTAGAAGTTTTAAACCAAAGGAAATTGATACAACGTTTTCACTTTATCTACTCTCTGATACCAATCATTATAAACAAGATCTAAAGTACCCACTCGCATTGTTCCAAAATTGATATCACGAAAATCTTTCAAGACATCTAAAAATTTCTGCTTTTGTTCTAAGTTTTCTTTTAACCTTACCACCGTAGAATGAGCAGTACGTAAGGCATATCTAACATCCATTGACTGTTCCAATTGAGTTGATTTAAAAACACTCCTCAACCGGTTGCGGATTAAATTCAAATTATTATTCTCCATGAATCCTTGAACTAAAACACAAGAAGGAGATGCAGTTATCCCTTTAAAAGAGATGTCAAAACTTTCTGAATTATTCAAGCTTTTCATCACTGCCTCGATATAATCATCGATTGATATTTGATCCAGACGGAATCCGTCGTAACATGAAATAATAGACATTACAGTGACATGTATATCACTATTAGGGTAGTAATATTGGTTTGGTTCTACAGATTTGAGCTTTGAAAGAAAATTTTGAATTCGCTCTTTTATTGATTCATCAGGTCTTAGAATTAGAGATATTCCAAACCTCCTATCATCATTAGAATCAATAAGTTTATCTAACTCATAATTATCTGATTGTATTTTAGCTACAGAATCATGGTACAGTTTGTTATAGTATTCAATGTTTATCATATGTTCACTTCATTTTGGTAGTTATTAAATTCACTTTAATTGGCAATAGAACAGTATTTATTAAACAAAAAATATAAGATTTAGTGCTTAATAATGATCTAATACAAATTACTAAATATTTTGCTTTATTTTAAAGTTAAACATCGTTACAATAATTAATATTATTGAAAAAATCAGGAATCAAAAAAGAGAAATAGCAGTTCTGCAATATGTATCCTTACTTCTGCAAAATGTGTATTTTAAGTAATCATATAATACTGACCTTTGTATTGAATCAAAAAGAAAAATATAATGCTGACTAAATTACTTTCTAATTCCATTGTAAAGGGCGGAGTTTCCCCAGTGTTTGATCTTCCAAGCGACTATGGATTACCCTATGAAGAGGTCTCATTTAATGCCAAAGATGGTGTAAAACTTTCAGGCTGGTTGATTAAAGGAGATACAGACAAAGTCATTATTCAATCTCACTATGGGGTGCAGTCAAGCCGATCAGGTTACACTCCAGAAGGAAAAGGAATGATGAAAATGTGGAAAGAAAACATCTCATTTTTGAAGCATGTTAAACACCTTCATGACAAAGGCTACACAATTTTGATGTATGACTTCCGAAACCACGGCGACAGTGAAGAAGGAACCACTCCATGGGTCACTTGGGGACCAGAAGAAAGAAAGGATGTCATCGCCGCCGTTGAATTTATCAGTCATCACCCTGATTATACAAAAGCACAAATTGGGTTATTGAGTATCTGTATGGGAGCCGCATCATCTACTTATGCTTTTGGTGATGGTCTGGATAAATACGACAATATCAAAGCTATGGTTGCCATACAACCCCTTCGATACCCAGATTTTATCAAAGCATTAGGGTTGGATAATTTTGTTGGAAAAGGCGTCACTAAACTGAATAATAAAAGAACAGGTATAGCAATGGAAGAAGTATCATTTATGCCACACGTGGGTGCGATTACCATTCCAACGTTACTGATTCAGAATAAAAATGACGAATACCTGAATAAACAATCCATCAATGAATATTTTGATGCTTTAAAGGTTGAAAAAAAGATGATTTGGTTGGATTTGGAAAAGAAAAGAGCTGCAGGATATGATTACCTTACAAAACATCCAGAAGAACTCTTATTTTGGTTTGATCACTATATAAAATAAAAATCATGGCAATATTCGGTTCAAAATGGTTTATTTTCATTTTCATCGTTGTACTATTTTTCGTTATACTTCTTATGATTGGGCAAAAATCGGTAAGTACTCAAGTTCAAATAAAGACTTCACCCAAAAATGTTTGGGCAGCATTGTCTAATACTGACAATGTGAAGCAATGGAATAAAATTTTGGTTCCGATCAAAGGTGAACTAAAAGAAGGGAATGTCATCAATTATGATTTCTACCAAGAGGAAAATGGCAAACCTTCCAATATGAATGCAACAGTCAAGGAAATTGTTGATCACAAAATGATTAATCAAAAAGGCGGTATACCATTGATCTTGACTTTCAACCATAAATATATAATTGAATCCACCTCTTCTTCTACAATCGTAAAAATTCATGAAGAGTATAAGGGGGTTATGGTTCCTTTTTGGGATCCCTCTCCTGTTGAAAAAGCTTACAGTCGTTTATTACATCAACTCAAAAGCTTCATAGAAAATGAGTGAAATTATACGTATTACAGAAGTTAGTCAAATTCATCAATTTTTAGGGTTAGAAAGCCCAAAGCACCCTCTAATTACAGTTCTTCCTATCGATGAACACATGGTGACTGCCAATTATGGGAATTTTACATTCTTGATGGATCTCTATCAGGTAAGTTTGAAAAGAGGAATCGAAGGACGTATTTCATATGGAAGAAATTCTTACGATTTCAAAGATGGCACAATGGTTTTCACTAAACCTAACCAAAGCATGAAATTTTCAAGCCAAGAGAATTTTGAGAACGTATCGGGTTGGACGGTCATTTTTCACCCCGATTTAATCAGAAAATCAGAGCTAGGAAAAGTCATTACAAATTATGATTTCTTTGCTTATGCCATCTATGAAGCATTGCATGTCTCTAATGAGGAGCAAATCATTTTAAGTGAAATTGTTGATAAAATACAGAGAGAATACGAATATATTATTGATCGACATAGTCAAGAACTCATTGTTTCCAACATCAAACTATTGCTAGATTATTGTACTCGTTATTATGATCGACAATTTTATACTCGCTCCAATTTGAATAAAGACTTTGTGGCGCAATTTGAATCTTGTCTTCAATCGTATTATGATCATGAAAAGCAATTAGAATTGGGCGTTCCCTCCGTAAAATACTTTGGAGAAGAACTCAATATGTCTTCCCACTATCTTAGTGACTTACTAAAGAAAGAAACTGGTAGTTCTGCACAAGAACATATCTATAATTTCTTGATGGATCTTGCTAAAACAAAATTACTAAGTTCTACTGAAGCTGTAGGTCAAATTGCGTATGGGTTAGGTTTTGAGTATCCTAACCATTTTAGTAAACTTTTTAAATCCAAAACTGGAATGTCTCCTGTTGCATTTAGAAAGGCTATTTAACGAATTCACTATTTTCCAAGTTTTAAAATCCGTAATGCCCCCTGAACAACCAATAAAAATACAATTGAACCAATAATCAAATCTGGTTTATTGGATTCCAACCAGTTGACTAGTATTCCTGCTACTATGACTCCTGTATTGATAATTATATCGTTAGACGTAAAAATCATACTTGCTTTCATATGAGCTTCTTCTTTATTTTTTGACTTTTGGAGAAGGTATAAACAAAGTCCATTGGCCATCAATGCAAATAATGAAATTAGAATCATTAGTGTAAAATCAGGTATTTGCTCATTGAGTAAAAAACGTCGAAGTACTTCTATAAACCCAATTATTGCAAGTGTAATTTGGAAATAACCTGAGATCACAGCTATTCTCTTTTTCTTCGCCATTGTACCTCCTACAGCTAATAAACTTATACCATATACAAAAGCATCAGCCAACATATCTAAACTATCAGCAACCAACCCCATAGAATTGGAAATGAAACCAGTCGACATTTCAATTAAGAAAAAAGTAAAATTGATGATTAAGACCCACCAAAGTAATTTTCGTTGATTACTACTTTCATCAAAGGTCATCTCGTTGATGACTTCTGTATTTAACTGGTGTCCTCCTAATTTTAAATCAAGTATTGCTTTCTCGATTGAATTCAAATGTCCTTGATGATATATAGTTAACTGCCTGTTGGGTATATCGAAACTTAGGTTCTTAATACTAGAAAACTCTTCCAATTTCATTCGTATAAGCGTTTCCTCCGAAGGACAATCCATTTGATTGATTTTAAATATTGTCTTTTCCATTCTTTGCTATTTTTAATATTTTACAAAGTTAGAACAGACCCTATGCAACTCAGTTGCAAAGTTTACTTATTACATTTATCACATAATCCTTTGATCACCATATTAACATGTATCATCTTAAAGTTTTTGGGTAATTCAATAGTGGAAATAGGGTGATCCATGAGGCAAAATGTTTTCTCACAAGAAACACAGTAAAAGTGATAGTGTAAATCTTCCAGTTCACAATTACAACCTTCAGCACAAACCGCATACTTAGTCATTCCTGTACCATCGTCGATGCTATGGATTAGTTTATGTTCCTCAAATGACTTTAATGTTCTAAAAATTGAACTTCTATCCATCCTAGAAAGGACAGATTCAATATCCTTAAGGGAAACTGCTTTTTCCTGATCTAAGAGAAAGTTTAAGACATTCATTCTTACAGCAGTAGGCTTTACACCTTTTTTCTGTAGTATGTCTTCAACATGAGTCGCTTGTTCGTTCATAATATTAGGCTAGTCTTTTAATCATTTTGAACAAGAATTTTGAATCTCAGAAAAACAGCAAAATAACACCGATATTCTCCAGAATCCTATCTTATTTCAATGTTAGAGCAATTTAATAAACCTACTTCATTTCTGGTCACTATTCTTGTATTGAAAATAAGTTTGTATTCACCTTTATGTTGAGAATAAAAAAAATCCTGAGCTATAAATTGTACTGTAATACAATAATATAACCCAGGGAAAATAGTCACTCTAATGAATGAATGTCCAGTTGATAGTCACTTATTATTTCTTTACAAAACGAGTAGTATAAACCTCATTACCACTTGTCACCTTTAGTAAATAAGCTCCAGAGGTTAAATTAGATACATTAATTTCTGTTACTGGTTCGTTTTGAGGAAGTATTAATTTCAGTTGCCTTCCCGCAATATTTAATACTTCTATTTTTTCAATCGTTTCTGTATTGTCTTTCAGTTCAATTTTTAAGGTTTCTCCTACAGGGTTAGGGTACACTTTTAAAACTGTATCCTTTACATCTACTTCTTCAATGCTTGTAATGACCTCGTTGACCTTAATATTTCCTACCTCATCGGTAAGCTTTTCAAAGCTATCGTTTTCAGGAGTAAACTCAATTTTAATTTTATAATCATCTACAGCGGGAAGTTCTTGGTTTACTTTTATCGTTCGAGTCAAAGTACGTTGCCCAATACGTTCTGTTCGTATTTCATTGGCCATTACGTTATTGTCCTTGTCCAAAAGTTCAATCGTTAAAGTACCATTTTCATACGTACCATAAGAAAATTCCACATTCACTTCAGTTGCATCTCCTTCGAGCTCAGTAGGCACAGTTAAAAGATCTATTGCTGGAACAATGGCATCTTCAACATTAAAGTAAATAACTGGTTCCACTGATACCGCCTCTGGGTCTCTCCAATCAAAACCCTGACGATGCATATACACTTTATAAAAATAATTTGAACCAACAGGTGCTGCAGAATTAGTTCTTACGTTGACAGTGGCTGTACTATTTCCTGCTTCTACGTTCACGTTTCCACTTCCAAACCAACTTCCATCAGGCTTTCTAATTTCGATATTGATCTTACAAGGTTCATCCGCCTCATACTTCACATTGATAGGATAAGAATTCTGTCCTGGCAACAATGAGGTAGGAATCCCCTCACTCCACAACTTTTTCTCTAATGGTTTTTCAATAACATCAAAAGTTATTGTGCTTGTTTTTAGTACCGAATTATCCTCTTTTATTTCATAGACTACTTTATAATCACTTCCAATAGACAGTTCTTCGTCCAAATCAAACTCTGAAAATATTGATTTCACTCCCTGTTCAACGTTATAACTTTTCACACCTAATACATTATTGGATGGATCGTATAACGTTGCGGTCACAGTTCTTGCCGCAGAAGCAGAATAAATTAATGTAGAAGAAAATTCATAAGAAGGGTAAGCTGTAATACTCTCATCATAACTTTTAATATTATCTGTTGAATTATTAAAAGTAGCTTCATCAATGTCTACCAATTTCCAAACTCTTACCCAGTCGTACATCACGGCACGTTGTTGCTTTGTACGGAAGTCATCCTCAAACATCCATTCCTCTGGCTTTGGATTGGTTGCATTTCTTTCATCATCATCTCCCCAATTGTAAGTTTCCATTACAATGATCACTGGCATAGGTAAAAAATAATCACGCGTTGGTGTAATTGTACCGAAATACTCATTGTCATTATAAAACATAGCAGTATTGGCATCTTTCCACCACATACCTACTGTGTTCCACCCCAACGGCTCTGCTAAAGCGGGTGCTTTTACGCCACTATTTGTAGACTCAAAAGGTAAACGTTCACATGAGCCATTGGCATCACTAAACGGTTTTGAATGCGAATTAACATGCTGTATATTATTAAAGGAACCATCACCGTGTTCATTAAACGGTCCAGTGTAACCCATGTTCTCGATAATGTCTAATTCCGTTGCATACTTTGTATTACAATCGTCTGTTGTTGTTCCCCTTGAATTCATAAACACACCCGATCCCATTGGGAAGTCAGAAGGTTTCACACGTACTTCAAAGTAACCATAGGTCTGTAATACTTTAGTATCCATACCTCCACCTGCAAAATAATAATCCTTACCATTGCCTCGTGGAAAACGCTCGTCTTCGTAATACCACATAGGATTCATACTCATATAGTAATTATCTGAATTAGGATCTTTAACGGGTGCTAAAATTCGTTTATCAAAAGCTGCTGTTCTACCCCATGAGTCTGCCTTATCAAATAATCTCCATTTATCTGTATTAGGGCTATTTGCATCAAATTCATCACTCATTGCATGGTTCAACACCCACACTTTACCTGCTGGAGGATCAGGAGGGTCTGCCATCAATTGGGCAGGATTAAAACCGATCAATAAGAGTAAGTAAGTAATTCTTTTCAAAAAAGTAGTTGTTTGCATGGTTTCATGTATTTGATTTGTATTTCATGTATTGTAATACTAATCATCTTTAGGCTATCACATTACGAATAATTTATAGCAATAGGACCATTGATAAATTTTCAACCCGCATATTCCTTGATTTTTTTTCTTTGCTTCACATTTTTGTAGTCTGACTTCTGTTGAAGTAAGTCAAGGAAACATTATTTTTATAAATCGTTTTTTGCACAATGAATCACTATGAAAACATCCACATTATACTTATTTCTCTTTATAGCTGGAACTATTATTCCATATTATGAATTCATCAACTTTCTTTTTGAAAATGGATTAGATTTAACCCTTTTCTTCAAGGAATTACTTGCTACTTCTATTAGTAGATTTTTCGCGTATGATGTTTTGATCTCAGCTTTAGTTTTACTTGTTTTTATTATACATGAAAGAAACAAAGCTAAGAATTATTGGATGGCAATGATGGCGACTTTGTTGATTGGTGTTTCCGCCGGATTACCTTTATTTCTCTATTTAAAAGAAGTGAAAAGTAATGAAACTAATAAGCTAACTTAGGTTTAATTCAAGGTTTTAATACAAAAAAACACCTACTCCAATAACATGAAGCAGGTGATCATAATTACAAATCAATAAATAATCAATTACAGTTACAGTTCTACTCCTACAATTAGAACGTCATCCGTTTGTGCGTTGTTTCCTTTCCATTTATCAAAGACACCTTCAAGCACTTTCTTTTGTTTTTCCATTGGATAACTCATCGTTCTGTTTAATGACTCTATCAAGCGATTTTGCATAAACTTACTGTTTGAGTTTCCTCCGAATTGGTCTTGAAAACCGTCAGATGATAAATACAATCTGTCACCAGTTTGGTAGTTGATTGTTTCTGTTTCAAAATTCTTTTTGACATTCTTAGAAGAATAACCAATTGTTGATTTCGATCCAGCTATTTTATTAATTTTATTGTCTTTTCCTACAAAATATACAGGGCGTTTTGCTCCACAAAACTCTATAATTCTTTGATCTTGATTGATGACTACGATCCCTAGGTCCATTCCATCATACACCTTCTGTGTATTTCTCAAGTTCATCAATGAATATAGCTCCATATCCAATAAGTTTAGGATATCATTTGGCGATTTGATTTGCTGATTAACAATTACATCATTTAGTAAAAGATTACCAATAATGGTCATAAATGCAGCCGAAACACCATGTCCTGTACAATCACCTACAATTAAGAATCTTAATTCTTCTGTTTGATAGTACCAGTAGAAATCTCCTGAAATAATATCTTTTGGTTTATTGAGAATAAAACCATCTTTGAAGTTTTCTAAAATATCTTGTCTATAACCTAAGATAGAATATTGAAGCTTTGTAGCATATGTAATACTATCCGTTACTTTTTGATTTGCTGAAGCTAATAAATCATTTTGTGATTTAAGTTCATTACTTTGAGCTAGAATCTCCTCGTTTTTATCTTGGATTTCTCTAGTTCTTTCATTGATTTTCAGTTCAAGATCTTTATTAATATTGACTTGAAGCTCATGGTTTTTCTCTAATTGCTCATACAATTCTCTCTCCACTGATTCTTTCTTCTCTTCTGAGGCTAAAAGATTATCATGTGCCTCACGAAGCTCTAAACCTCTATTGATGGTTTCTCTCAGGTATTTATCCACTGCTGATACAGCTGGTCTAAAGATGAAGAAGGCTTCTAAGAAGATCGAAAGTAATGTGATCCCTAAAAGAATCATCTCAATAAGCTTTACATGTTGTATTCTTGCTGTTGATTCATGATCATATTGGAAGGTAATGGTATTCATTTGCTTCAAAAATGATCCCTCATTTCTTAGAATCTGAGAAACAAAAGAATCAATCAAATAAGCTTCCTCTGCTAAAAGAATACTTTGAGAAGCTTCATACATTTGATCAAAGTTTTGTGCTATGCCTTCAAACATTTTTTGAATAGTAGCACTGTTATCTCCTTGTAGTTCCATTTCTGGTAAACGGTCTCTCAAACCATAATGAGATGACGACCATAGATCTACAATAGTTGCAAATTCTTTTTTTATTGTGTTGAATTCAGTTTGATCTTCAGCTCTATCTAACTGAAGTGCTAGTTTGCTAATTTTCTGGCTCAACATCCTTTGTCGACCAGAAATGTTGATTACACGAGCATCTTTTTCTTGCTTATTCAAAACCGATCGTATCACAATCTGACTAGCAATACTTAGTAAAGCTATGATAGAAAGGGCAATGACATAAGACGCTGTAAATCGTTTCTTCGGATTTTTTAATAGATACTTGTTCATAGTTTAGTACTGTAGTCTGAGATTGCTTATTTCAGTAAAATATTTAATCGGTTTATGGAAGCTAACTATCAAGATGAAAAAGGTATTGCTCTTGTATTAAAAAAATACAAGAGCAAGCCTCATTTATTAATGATTTAAGAAATCCATCAAATACCCTCTGTACTGATAGTAATCAGGGTGTTCTAGTATATCTACTCTGTTACGTGGTCTTTCAAATGGAATTCTCAATTCGTCTCCAATTTTAGCATAAGGACCACTAGTCATCATAATCACTCTGTCTGCCAAGAAGATAGACTCATCCACATCATGCGTTACCATGATTGCAGTGATCTGTTCTTTTTGCCAAACTTCCAACAATACATCTTGTAGTTCACCTCTTGTCAAGGAATCCAGCATACCGAAAGGTTCGTCAAGTAATAAAACTTTTGGCTTTAAAGCAAACCCTCTGGCAATACCTACCCTTTGTTGCATACCTTGAGACAACTCAGATGCTCTTTTATTAAAATCATTTCCTAGACCTACTTTGTCTAAGTAATACTTACAAATGTCTTGCTTTTGTTTCTTTGTAGCGTGAGGAAATACCTGCTTCACACCAATCATTACATTTTGTAATGCCGTCATCCAAGGGAATAAACTTGGCGACTGGAAAACTACCGCTCTGTCGGGTCCTGCACCTCTCACCTCATTACCATCAACGTATACAGCACCTTTACTGATATCATTCAAACCGGCAATCATTGTCAATAATGTTGACTTACCACAACCTGAATGACCAATTATAGAGATAAATTCACCTTTCTTAATGGTTAATTGTAAATCTGATAATACAGTATAATCGCCTTTTGGAGTTGGATATATTTTAGCAATATCCTTACAAACCAGCATATCTGGTCTTGTATCTTCTATTATTTCTGGCTGTAAAATATCTTTTGCAATAACGCTCATCTTCTTAATAATTTAGATTGTACATGAATTAGAAAATGTTGTTGGCTTAGAAGTATTGTAATTTTTCTTTCTTCTTTCTAAAGCCCCACTTAATACGTCCTGGCATCACAGGCTTTAAGTCAGGAAGCTCATATTGAGCTGTTTTTTGACTTGAACGAGAAGCTCCTACATCAATTAAGTATTCTAAGATCTCATTTCTCAAGTGCTTGTAAACATCATTTTTATTGATTTCTGCAATCACTCTTGGACGAGCTAAGTCTACTTTGAAGTTTGGACCTAACGTTGCTTTAGGGCCTGGATTCAATGGAATGATCCTATCTGCCATTACAATTCCTTCATCTACATCGTTTGTAATTAGAAGACATGTTTTTCTATCCTCTCCCCAGATGTTGACAATTTCTTCTTGAAGTGTTCCCCTTGTTAAGGCATCCAATGCACTCAAAGGTTCATCCATCAATAACATTTTAGGGTTCATGGCTAAGGCTCTTGCTACTGATACCCTCTGACGCATACCCCCTGAAAGTTCAGAAGGTAATTTGTCAATGGCGTGAGAGAGATGTACCATCCCAACGTATTTCTCTATCATCTCTTGTTTCTCTTTTTTAGGAGCTGATGGATACACCTCGTCAATCGCCAGTTTTATATTTTGTGCCACAGTCAACCATGGCAGCAATGAGTAATTTTGGAAGACTACTCCCCTATCAGGACCTGGGCCAGTGATTGGTTTACCTTGCAGAAGCACCTCTCCTTCATCAGGAAATTCCAATCCATTGATTAGGTTGATTAAGGTTGTTTTTCCACTACCTGTAAAACCTACGATGGCCACAAACTCACCTTCCTCAATCGTTAAGTTGATATCTTTTAAGACTTCTACTCTATCTTTTCCGGTTCCGTAAGACTTGCTTACGTTTTTCAATTCTAAGTACGCCATAGGAATTACTTGTTAAATGACATCATTTTTTGAACTACCATCATGATTCTATCTAACATAAAACCAATCATACCAATCACGAACATGGCAACAATGATTTTTGCATTTGAATCACTTGCACCGTTTTGGAACTCTTCCCAAACAAATGAACCTAACCCTGGTGACTGTGCTAATAACTCAATCGCAATCAATACCATCCATGCTACTGAGAGTGTAATTCTCAAACCTGTGAAAATCATTGGAAGTGATGATGGCAATACTACCTTGAAAATGTTTTGACCGATGCTAAGCTTCAATACCTTAGCGACATTCACGAAATCCTTATCTACAGTGGAAACACCCATACTTGTGTTGACTAACGTTGCCCACATTGAACATAGACCTACTGAGATAAATGAGATCATAAATGATTTATCCATATCCGAGTCAGACATTACTGTCTTCACGATCATAAATACTAATAATAACCATACTACTGGCGACACTGGCTTTAAAATTTGAATTAACCAGTTAAATGAAGTTCTTAAAGTTGTGCTCAAACCAATTACAATACCGATTGGAATAGCGATAAATGCCGCTAATAAAAATCCTGCGAATACTGTTTTCAAACTTGTTTTGATTTGATCTACAAATGAAGGTCTACCTGTATAAGTAATTGGGTCTTGACCTTTTGCAATTCTTTTTTCGTTTGTTTTAGCTACTTTTAAATCGAATGCATCTTTCTTTGCTGAGATAATTTTGTGATCTGCTAATAATGAAAGGTATGCATCCCATACTTTTGCCGGAGATGGCAATGTATTTGGCTGACAGCTTACATCACCTGAAATGATACAGTTTTGCATTTCTAATGCACCTGCCTCACCTCTTTCTGTTCTTGCTTTCTCAATCTTTGCTGTCGCCTCTTTGTTAAATAAATAAGTTGCACCTGCGTGCCAGATACCAATAAATAATAAAATTGATAAAAGTGGATAGATATAAGACTTTAATAACGCTTGTACATTTTTTTGTACTTCCTCACCTTTGATGACGCTAATCCATGGTGCTAAAAAAGCTTGGATTCCGGTTAATTGCAGTATTCTCTCTTTCATGATAGTATTATTCTTTTAGTTCCTTTGTAAATTGATTATTATGATTTTTGTCAGTTTAGTAGAAGTAGAATGGATGATAAGGGTGATGCAGTACCACATGTAGGTGTAAGTCCTGCACCCCCCTTGTACAATCTAACTTTGAAGAATGATTATTACATTGCTTCGTCTTTATTACCTATTTCGAAGCTATTGATGTAACCTAGTGGGTCTTTACCATCAAATAGTTTTCCATCGATAAAATCTTTTGTTGGAGCTTTGTATCCATCAGTTTGAGGAATGTCAGACTTTGATAAGTGACCTTCTTCTACTAATAGGTTAGCTGCTTTTAACCAGATATCAGGTCTGTAGATATCTTTGATTGTTTCGTCATACCATCCTTTAGCTTTAGCTGTTGGAATTTGTCCCCATCTTCTCATTTGAGTTAAGAACCACACACCATCTGAATAGAATGGATAAGTTGCATGATGACGGAAGAATACGTTGAAGTCAGGCATTGAACGCTTGTCACCTTTCTCAAATTCGAAAGTACCTGTCATAGAGTTAGCAATTACAACTGAATCAGCACCTACGTATTCTGGCATTGATAAGATACCAACTGCTTTTGCTCTGTTTCCTGGCTCATCTAACCACTTACCTGCTCTAATTAATGCTTTTGTTACCGCTACAGAAGTATTAGGATATTTCTCAGTAAATTCTTTTGTCATTACGAATACTTTCTCTGGGTTGTTTTTCCAGATATCGTAGTTTGTAGTCACTGGAACACCAATTCCTTTAAATACCGCTTGTTGGTTCCAAGGCTCACCTACACAATATCCGTAGATAGTACCTGCTTCAAGTGTAGCTGGCATTTGTGGTGGAGGAGTTACTGACAATAATACGTCTGCATCTACTTGACCTTGAATATTTTCTTTAGTATACATACCTGGGTGAACACCTGCTGCTGCTAACCAGTAACGAATCTCATAGTTGTGTGTTGAAACTGGGAATACCATACCCATTTTGAAAGCTTTACCGTCGTTTTTGTACTCTTTGATTACTGGTACTAAAGCGTCTGCTTTGATTGGGTGAACTGGCTTACCGTCTTTCATTGGAACGTTAGCTTTCATCTTCGACCAAACATCGTTCGATACCGTGATACCGTTACCGTTTAAGTCCATTGAGAATGAAGTTACTAAGTCTGCTTGACGACCGAACCCAGCACCTGCTGCGATTGGCTGACCTGCTAACATATGAGAACCATCTAACTCACCGTCAATTACACGGTCCAAAACGTTTTTCCAGTTTGATTGAGCTTCGATTGTTACGAATAATCCTTCATCTTCGAAGTATCCTAACTCTTTAGCAATTGCTAAAGGAGCCATATCTGTTAGTTTAATGAAACCGAAAGTCAATTGTGGCTTTTCAATTTCTAACTGATTTGTTGAAGACTCTTCTACAGTAACTGAAGCTGTACTTTGTGATTCTGAAGAAGTTTTAGAACCACTACAGTTGAATAGCATCCCTGCCAGCGATAACGCTACAAGTGACGAGATGATTGAGTTGAACTTTTTCATGAGTAATAAGATTTTTATTGATTATTTTGAAGCCTTTGAAGTAAATAATGTTGGCTTGAATGTAAGCATTACGAATGCCCAGTTGTTGATTAAGTCGTTGTTACCACCTTTCAATGCTACCATGTTGTCTGTAGCGAACATTTGAGAGTAACCTACTACTAATGAAGCATCTTTACCTAATGATTTAGCGTAGATTAAGTCAACTTCAGTACCTAAGTTAGAACCATCTAATTCCATTGGTGAGTCTCCTGAACCATATTTTGTTTGCTCAGCCATGAATTGGTGCAATTGAACTTTGAATGTACCTTTCGCCACTTTGAAAGCAGTGTTTAAGTAGATATCTTGTAAACCTACGTTTCCGTGACCGTTACCTACGTAGAAGTAATCCATGAAACCGTTGAATTTGTGGTTAGTACCGTAAGCTGGAGCAAAAGCGTTGTTTTCAGCAGAAGTCACATCATTACCTGATAATACTTGGTAACCTAAAGTGATTGGAGTAACTTTTGTTTTTAAAGTAAGGTTTAAGTCAATCATGTAAGCGTTTACATCTGCAGCTCTGAAGCTACCTGTTTGGTAGTAACCTTCACCTGCTACTGTGATAGCACCAAATGATCTGCTACCTACTAAACCTAATGTTTGTCTTTGTGATACACTGTCAGAAGTTGCACCATATTGGTAACCGTCGTTGAATACTAAAGCTGAAACTTTACCATTTTCCCAGTCTTTATGAGCCCATAAGTATTGGAAAGACTTATAGCTATTTACGCCTAAGTAATCATTACCTACTAACATACCTGGCTCGAAACCAGATTGGTTAAATGCGAAACCTGCATGAAGCTTTAATTTAGAAGCTTTATCATCATAGATAAATAAAGCAGCATCATGTCTTCTACCTTGTTGTGCCCATTCTAAACCACCTAAGAATCTTTGGTTATCATAAGAGATCATTTGACGACCTACTTTTAAACTAAATTTCTCCGTGAAGTTATACTGTCCCCATGCTTCTGAAATGTTTGTTAAAGCAGTATTATCTGTCTTATAAATTTGTGGTGTTGAACCCCACACACGAACATCTTGCAAAGAAAGTCTCATTGTAAATTTGTCTGACTTATAATCAAGGTTTAATCTTGATCTTTGCTCTGTAAAGAACGCAGGCTCTTGAGTATCTGTTCTCAACTTCTTGAAACCATTTCTTAATTCAGAACGTGGTCTAATTTCAGCTGAAATTTTGAACTCTTGTGCAGTAGCCTGGAACCCTACACCTAATAGCAATACGATAGCGTAAATAAACTTTTTCATTAGCCTTAAGTTTGTTAAACTGATTGAAGTGTTTAAGTAATTATACTTAGATTATACGCAAACATAGAGCGATCCTGAAAGAATATAAACGGTATTTTTCATGAAAAAATATGTTTTTTAAACATTTCAAAAACTGCTATTTAACATATTTACATTTTTAAACTACTGAAAATCAATTTAATGAACTCATTAAGTACAACTACTTAAACAATTAAGTAAGTAAAAAAAATACTACTTAATTTTATACTTATTTTTACGTATTTACTGAAAAAATTAGGTTTTGACTACTTAAAAAGTGAAGACACAAAAAAAAACTGCTTCAAAGCTGAAACAGTTTTTTAAATACTTTATCTATAATTTTTCTATAATTTTTCTACAATGTCGGTGTAAATTTCTTCATAGATAAGCGGGCATCTTGCTGTGCCTGTCTCACCCATCTTTTGAATAACTCCATTTTTCTATTCAAATCTTCAGGGTTTTGCCCAACTATGGTCTTGTACACCACAAGCTCGTTGTGATTAACATCTTCAATCTGAAAGTCCTCTCTAAAACGATGGTTACATAAAAGCTCTTTTATGATATTCTCGGTTCCTTCACGACTTTCAAAAACGTCATCACTTAATACTTTAAAAGCGAAAGTGGCAGAGTGAACAATACCCTGTCTTACTTTCAAACTCCATTTGAAATCAAGTTCAAATGGAATAGTATCCAATAATGTCGAATTGAACTGATTCATATTATAGGTCTTTATGGTATGTGTTTAAAGATATGGTAACACAAAAATAAACCATAGAGATTAAGTTCCCTAACTTTACAAACGTAAATTTCACACTTTTGTATAAGTTTTAAGAAATTATATTATTTAAATACTATAAGTTCTTTTATTATGAATATTTCGTGATTTTGAAAATAAACACAAGTGCTGTTATTATATTTTCCTTTAATCAAATTAGGAACTGAAAGGCAAGTAAACAGCTTATTTTTCTTTAATAAGGTTATTACAGTTCTATATAATAATTGGTAAACTATATTTTTAAAATCTCTAGTATTTAGCTTTTGTGTTTCGATGCTTCAGCAATGGAAAATAAAGAAGAAGGAAATTTGAAAGTAGAATACAAAAGACTTGTAGAAACACCTGTGGATCGGTTACAATAAATAAGGCTCAAGATATTTCACCTTGAGCCTTTATCTATTATGTATAATTACAGTCATTAAATCAATGCTGCTTCTGGTCGTTCACTAATTCCCATCCACTTATTGATATGTTTTTCGGCTAAACCAAATGACAATGTCATTCCATTTCCACCTAAGCCATTTACTAAATGAACATTTTCTTCCACTTCAGAGTGGAAATAAGTATTACCTATAGTTTTTAAATAAGTACCATTCCACGTTTCCTGTACTTTGAATTCACCTAAATCAACAACTTCTTTCATTTCTTGAAGTAAAAATTCATTGATTTCATTGTTGTTCTTGAATTTTTCTGATCCATATTCATGAGAGTCACCCAAAATTACATCTTTACTTGGAGTCGTCCCGATCATCAGGTTAATTCCCCATTCATTTAATAATGGTGAGTTCGCATTGATCTGTTCCTTTAGTTTACTCATTGATGGACAAATCTCAAAAGAAGAGTAATGCGTCAATGAAGTTCCTGTAGCAATTGGAAGTTTTGGCAACTTTGTCTTATCATGTACTTTCAATTTCATCATTTGAAGTGTACATAAAGTAGTGTTCTGCTTTTTTATTTCCTCTGGAAATAAGCTATAAATGTCACTTCCTGTTGAAAGCAAAACCTTATTGGTGGTCAGAGTTCTTGCACTCGTTATCACTTTACCAGTTTCTACATGTAATATTGGTTCCGAGAAAAAGATATCCACTCCCTTAAATTTAAGGTATTCTATCAATTGAAAAATTGCCTGGAAAGGAGATACTTGAATTTCAGTACTACTGAGCAATCCTGTTTCAATGGTTGAGGATGATAATGAAGGAATATATTTCCCTAATTCATCTCTATTTAAAAGTGTTGTATCATAAGGTTGGTTTTGAGTAAGTGTATGAAACTCTTCCAACACATCTGCTTCGGTTTTGGAATTGGCTAAAAATAAAGATCCTCTTTTACGAGCCCATATTTTCGCTTCTTGAATCATCTCTAACCACACTTCTCTACTTCTGACAGCAAGATCAAGGTGTTCTCCATGTTGTTGTCCGATAAGCCAGTAGAAGCCAAAGTTTCTTACAGAAGCACCCATTGGTTTGGGAGTTCTTTCAATAACAGCTACTTTCCATCCTTTTTTGACAGCAGCTAAAGCATGTGATAGTCCTACAATTCCAGCTCCTCCAATAATTAAATCATAAGTATTACTTTTCATAATGTTCAGCACATTGGGTTTCATTACTTTACGTGCTTTAATATTACAAGAAGTAAGCAACTTGATGATGTATTAATAGTAAACTATAGATGAATTAAAAAGGTGAAATGAGCTACCTATATTTCTTTTTTTATCTCAATGTTATCTCCATTTGTGCAAAATAAATATTCTACAAAAATGAATTAGTTTATTACAAATCAAGAATTTAATTCCCCGTTGTTCCTTCAGGGTTTATAAAAACAAACTGTCCACCTTCATCACCCACTTGGAAGAGTACTCCAAATTGAGGAACGTTAAAACTGTTGTTCCCAACAGCCTCATTAAAGCTATAAAAGAGTGAAGATGCAGTTAAGTATTTCTTCTTATTTTCTCTTAATGCTTTCAACAAGTATTTCATAAAAACACTTTCATCGGGTACAGTTTTCAATGTACCGCTCGTCATCCCTTTTCGACTGACCTTATCATAAGATTGAACAATGCTTCTACCAGCATCTGAAAACGCAGAACGAGATGGTTTAAAAATACTTCCTCCAAAACATGCATCTGAAATTAATAAAGTATGTTTTGAATGAATTGCATCAATCTTTGTTCTTAAACCTGAATTGGCAATCCATCCTGAGTCATCACCTTCTTCTGCATTTGATGGTAACCAATAACCTTCCTTTACTTTTTCATCATAATAACCATGACCTGCATAGAAAATAATTAGATTGTCGTTTTCAGTAATTCTACTTCTCAATTGGTTAAAAGCCTTATAAATCTGAGAGCGGTTAGGGTCTTCAAGGAAAACGATATTTTCTGAGGCAAAACTATACTTAGACACCAAAACATCTCTGAACATTTTAGCATCTCGAATCGGAAACTGTAAATCCTTAATTGAATTATGTGTATAGTTCTGCACCCCAATAATCAATGCATAATAGTTCCCTTTTACATTTGTAGTTGAACCTGTCTTATTATCCTTAATTACTTTTAATGCTCTAGTTTCACTTTTCGCTTCTTCTTTTTTAGGTTCAGGTGTATTCGATACTATTGTTTGAACTGAAGTATAATGCTGCGATTGTATTTCCTCTGAAGTTTTGGCTGCCATATATTTTGTTTCCGTAATCACTTCATATACTATAAACTCATCTACAGCAATGGATGTCCCATCTGCTACAAACCCCGTAAGATCATGATTTGAAGGTATTGGATCTGCTTTGAAACTAAAGAAATTATCATCATTGACAAAAAGATGGTATTCATTTCCAATTTTTTCAACGGCAAGAATATTAAAATCATCGTACTCTAAATAGGGATTATCCGTCCAAGGTAAAAGGTCTACCCAATATCCATCTTCTACTTTCATTACATGCACTTGTCCTTGAGCATTAAAACCCATTCTAAATCCAGATGAAAAATCAGGAGCACCGCCCCAAAACATGTCATTTGAATTTACCCCTTCTCCTTCTAAATAGTGAATAGTACTCTCTATGATGTAATTTTCTAACTTAGGATACCCTAAACCTGTAATCATTTTGATAGCAGGTGTTTCAGAACCATCAGACATTAGATAGGCCAACCCATTATGAAATTCATAATGTACCGCTTCATCATCATCATAAGTGTACCCAACCCATGGATTTTGATCATCATCAAACTCTTCAACAAAGTATTCATTGATAGTAGAATTATAAGCATCAATACTATTATTATTCTGAGCAAATGATATTTGTATTGAACATAAAAGCAAAAGCAGTAATAGAGATTTCATTCTTGTTTGTATTAAATTTCTGAAGAGTGCTAGTACAAAGTTACGGATTTAAATTTTTCAATTCTATTGAAGAATAATGAGGGTTCCTGAGAGGCAATAATTTAATCAACCAACATATTTTTGATAATCATCTTTACCTGATTGACCTCGTTTAGTGATAACTTACCAAATTTATTACAGATCCTAGATTTATCTATTGTTCGAATTTGATCCAAACAGATGGAGCCATCCTTATTATTATGGCGGATCTTCACCCTAAATGGATAATCATTCGTATTAGTTGTCATAGGAGCAACAATTACTCTGGAAAACTTATTCATTTCCTTCGGTGAAATCACTACACAAGGCCTCGTTTTATTGATTTCAGTCCCTTGAGTTGGATCTAAATTCACTAATACAATTCTATATTGATCTACCATTCCTCAAAGTTTTCATCATCAAAAACATCATCCATTAAGTTTTGACCTTCATCATTTTCTAATGCTTTGAAAGCTTCTTCCCAACCAGATCGAGGGTTCTTAATAGGAGTAATTAAAATACCATCATTATTCAAAGATATTTCTACTTTGTCTCCAATATTATATTTTTCTAGAATAGTTTTACTTAACCGGATACCCTTTGAGTTTCCGATTTTTATTATCTTCTGTTCCATAGCAATATGATTATTGTAATTACAAAGTTATTACAATAATATTATTTACCTAACAAATAACATCATGAATATCATTACATTAACAATTACCAGAATGATTTAGCGTAATCCATATTTAACTAAATGCATTACTTCATATACTCATCAAAATTCTCAATATATTCATCAAGGTTCTCCTCTAGCATGATTTTATATTGAGTAACAAAATAGTCTAATACTTCTTCTTTTTTTTCTTTCATCTCCCATTTTTTTGAAAATCCACAAGCTGTCACCCAAGCATTAAACCTAGCTACACTGTACATCATAGAAGCACTTACTTTTCCTTTTTCTGTTTCCTTTAGTTGTGAATTAGAAAGGTTAATATGTGCATCAGCTCTTTCATAAAACTTATCATCTGTATTACTCATAGTTTACTTTTTTAAAGTGTAAGGTTCCCAATCAATATTTTCTACATTAGTATAATCTGAGAAAGATATATAGTCTTTATTGATATCTAATATCGCACAAGGTAAAAAGTCTTGCATACTTTCTGTAAAAGAGTCCTCAAGATTTTTCTTCCAAAAAGGGCGAACATTGTAGAATATAGCTTTGCATTTCATTAATTGAGACATTTGCTCTACAATTTTATTCACTTTTTTATCTCCTAGTTGTTCATAAAATATTTCATTAAAACTTAATTGAACACCACTTCCAACTGATTTCATATTGTAAGAATCATGAATGATTAGACTAATTGAAGGAGTTGAATGATTATTAAGACAATATTTAATGCTTGGAATAAATGATTTTATAGAAGAAATATAGAAGTCATGCTTTATCCCAAATAGTTTAGATTTAACTTTCTCTAAAGCTTTATCATTCACACTCATACTTCCGAAGTTGATGTTCTTAGCGTCTGCAATCACATTTAGCTTCAAACTATTACTACCTTCTACTTTTTCTATTAGTTGAATAATAAATTGAAATAATTGATCCCAATCTGATGGTTTACACAAGATCTCGTTTAATGACATATCAGAGTACATCAAATAATTAACTGAGCTATCGCTCTTTTAAAATTTTGAATTTTCATTTCTTTGACAGAAAGCCGATCTTTCTCCTATGAAAAGACT
>NZ_JACVVP010000002.1 GCF_014534745.1 Flammeovirga sp. EKP202 | reverse complement strand
CGGAGTACTTAGCCTCTTGACAAATCGTGTATGCATCGCACGTTTAGTGGTCAACCCATTACCAAGTGTTTATCGTAGACTCTCCACCCCCGAGACAGGAGGGCATGTCTGCCAGTTTCATCACCTTACAGTGTATTTCAAATTTTTGAAGGGTTTTTGCGATTCGTTTAATCTTTTTCCCTTTTCGTTGATACAAAGTAAGAGAATATTAATTTTAAATACAAACTTTTCAATAAAATAATTTATTATTTACAATAATGGTAAAAATAAAGCTTAATATTTGATAGATTCGTAATTCAGTTGGCGTATTTTAAGTGTTAATTAGTGAATTATTAAAACGGGAAATTGAGGCATAAAAAAAAGCTTCCAAATTCATTTGAAAGCTTATAAATATTGTAATGAAATAATCAGAATAATATTATTCTGATAACATTCAGTATTAATTCATGATAATAATAGTACTATGGAACTATCTTTATTTATCATAATTATGTCTGAAGGATGAAAATAGTCGGTTTTTTATGGATGTCAACCTTTTTAGATTTCCACTCTTTCAGGGTGAATGTTTTAATATATTCATCCTCTGCTTGTATGTTGGAAGCAACGCAAAGTTTTGTGTTGGGATTTAAGTGCTCACAAATATCTTCAAGCATCGCTGTATTTCTAAATGGAGTTTCCATGAAGATTTGAGCTTGATAGAATTTAGTCGACTCAGTTTCCAATCTTCTAAGTGCTTTGATTTTTTCAGTTTTTTGAATTGGCATATAACCATGAAAGGCAAATTTTTGACCGCTCAATCCAGAAGCCATTAGGGCAAGTAAAATAGAAGATGGGCCTACTAATGGTTTTACCTTGATTTTATTTTGATGAGCATATTGCACTGCTAAAGCACCAGGGTCAGCAACACCTGGACATCCTGCTTCAGAAATAACCCCAATATTTTCACCTTTAGGGACATTCTTGAATAAATTTTTAACCTGCTCCGGCTTTGTCTTCTTGTCTAAAATCTGAAAATGAAGATCTTGTACTGTAATACCATCAATTTTCCAACCACCAATAAACCGGCGTGCCGTTCTTAGGTCTTCTACAAGATAGTATTTTGTACTTTTTATGGCCTCTTGGGTTTCAGGGGGTAAAACATCGTATCGATCGGCGGCAAGCAAACTTGGTATTAGATATAAAAACACAAGGAAAATGGTTTAAATGGTAAGAAAATTGATGTTTAACTGATTACTCTAAATAAATATTAATTCATTTTTTATTAATATTACAGAGAGTAGTTACAACACTTCTTTTGTTAATTTTACAAACTTACGAAATAGACTAGTTTTTATACTTGAAACAGGCAATAAATAATATAGACTTGGAGAATGTTGATTATAGAGTTATAGCAAAGAAGACGATATTTGTGATTTGTGCGTTCTACTTGATGTTCATTTCATTTGGAACAATGAAGTTTGCTTTTACTCTTTTAGGAACAGGGTTGGCGGAAGAATTAGTAGCAGTAGAGCATAATCCATTTATCTATTTTTTTATAGGCCTTTTAGGGGCAGCAGTTTTTCAGAGTAGTTCAGCAGTTACCGCTATAGTGGTAGGAGCAGTTGGATTAGGGAAATTGTCGTTAGACGACGCCGTTTTTATTGTAATGGGTGCAAACATTGGTACTACTGTAACGAGTACTATTGTGGCATTGAGTTATATAGATGATAAGAGTATTTTCATGAGAGCACTTTCAGGAGCAGCTTTGCATGATTTCTTCAATATTTTTGTAGCCTTAATTTTCTTGCCGTTAGAGCTATCCACTGGATTTTTGTCCAACTTATCACAATCTATTGCAAGTAATTTCTTTAAACAAGATCTCTCAATAGCGAATACTAATACTCGTTTTGAGGGTTTAAATATTGGTGTAGATCAAATTAGTCATCTCCTTTTTGAATCTCTTACGGATTATCCTTGGGTTATTTTGGGGATATCAGTTCTTATGTTGATTATTTCTCTGAAGTTAATTGGAGGAATGACCAAAGAAGTTTTTATCAACAATTCTCAAGTACAATCTGTTAATGCACTTTTTAAAAATGATGCACTAAGTTTACTCTCTGGGATATCCCTTACCGCTATTGTACAGTCAAGTTCTATTACATCATCGCTGATTGTTCCTTTGACTGCAAGTAAAAAAATTACGCTTCCAAGGGCTTATATGTTTATTATGGGTGCGAACGTTGGTACTACCATTACCGCTTTATTTGCGGCATTAGCAACGGGGACGGAATTTGGTGTTGAGATTGCACTGACACACGTTCTTTTTAATGTATTGGGAGTGGTTATTTTTACTACTGTACCAACTTTAAAAAGAGTTCCAGTATGGTATGCTAGTAAGTTAGGCTTTTTTGCTGCGAAGGAAAGAATTTTTGGGTTTGTATACTTATTCCTCCTCTTTTTTGTATTGCCTTTTATATTAGTTTGGTTGAATACTTAATTCACCTCATCACTATTGATGAATTTTCTTCTGATACTTTTATACATGATTAAATTAAGACCAATCGTCATGAAAATAGTATCAATAATAGTTCTACTCCACTCTTTTGAATCGTTTTGGTAGTGAGTGAGTGGTAACCAAAATATAAAACTTAGCCCAAAGACAAGAAACCATTTATAAATCCTTACTCTCCAAGCTTTTTGATTTCTTAATTCCATATTTCAGCTTCTTCCTTAGAGTAGGTGTACTTAATAGGTTTTTCTTTCATGCTGTTTGATTTCCCTTTTGTAGTTCTTTGAGGAATATCTTTGAAGTGAGGGGCAAAACGATGCTTCTGAACAAATTTATAAGAGTTTTTACCGTGACCTTTGCCATAATACATCTTTGTGAGGGTAAGCTGTTGCTTCACTTTTATATAGTTAGGTTTAAAGTTTGCCGCTTGTCTTGCAATTCTTCGGTTTCTTGAACGGTCGATAACAACATATCCTTCATAGTGAGCGGCTTTTTTACCCACCTTTCTCCCTTTATTTTTTTCAACGACTACATATCCTCCTTTGTAGTTGGCAGCAGCTTTATTAATTCTTTTTCCTTTATTTCTTTCTACAACCACATACCCTTTATGGTTTGCAACTGTTTTATTCATCTTTTTTCCTTTGTCCTTGTCGATCGTTACTTCTACAGCATTACCAAGTTTCTTCTTGTTGTTTTTAGTTTTTTGTTTTGCAGAAGTCGCATTGATATAAGGTTTGAACTTTTTCATGTCTTTAGAGACATTTTTACGTGCATTGTCAGACAGTCTTACATCAGAATCAACTTTGCCTGCCATTTTCACATTGCGCTTAGACCTTTGCTTATCTAGCGGGGTATTGGTCACCTTTGTTTGTTTGTTCTGGAAATCTTCATAAGTATTCACTTCCTCTTCTTTTTTCTTTTGGGCACTTACATCATTGAAGATGAATAGTACGAAAAAAGTTAAAAAGAGTACGGAAAGTTTTTTTATTGAAAACAATTGATGAGCCATGTTGTTAGATGAAACATTTTTAATATTGAGATAACAACCATAGATACAAGAAGCCATTTAATAAAAGTATTGGCTTTTTCTGATCCTGATGCAAATTTACCTGCAAACCATGTGCCTATCACTTGACCTATAGCTAATAAGATAGCGGCTATCCATACTACTTGTCCTTTTAGAAGAAAAACTATAAATACTGGAAGGGTGTAAGTGGCAATGATCAGCATTTTGATTGCATTAGCTCTAATTAACGTCATTTTTCCCAATTTTGAAACACCCACCAAAATCATGATTCCAATTCCTGCTTGAACAAACCCGCCATAAAACCCAATAGCAAAGAAAATGATATTATCTCTCCAGGATTTAAACTTAGGTTTTTGGCCTACTTTCATTGTAAATGCTTGAGAGGATTCTCCTCCTTTAAAGATCGGAATGAGCATCAATACCATTAGAGTACCAATAACATATTGTAAAGTTTCTTCATCTATATCAGCTACAGTAAACGCTCCGAATACAGCACCTATCAGTGATGGGATGAGGTATTTAAGAGAAGAGGGAATATCAAGAAGTTTATTTTTATGAAAAGTATAGGCACCAGTGAAGTTTTGAAATAGTATGCCTAATCTATTTGTACCGTTTGCCATGCCTACAGGCATCCCCAAAAACATCAATAAAGATAGCGTAAACAATGACCCTCCACCCGCAAGTGTGTTAACTATACCTGCAACAATTCCTGTAATAATATAGGCAATGATTGATGTGTATTCCAGTAAGTGAGGATCCATGGATAGTTTTTAGGGTAATTTCTCTTTTTTCACATGAGTTAAGTAAGTTCTCCACCTAAAAGTTAACTATATTTGCAGTCAAAAATCAAATAATACAGAACAAAATGTTATTAGTTTCATATATATCTGAAAATAAAGCGGAAGTAATCGAAGGGTTGAAAAAAAGATTCTTCGACGAACCTGAAGCTACAATAAATAAAGTTCTTGAGTTAGATGAGGAAAGACGTCAAACTCAAAAAGATAGAGATGATGCTCAAGCAGAAGCCAACAAAAGCGCAAAGCAAATTGGTATGCTTATGAAGTCAGGTCAAAAAGACGAGGCTGAAGCTGCGAAGGCATCTGCTGCAACAAATAAACAAAAAGCGAAGGACTTGAGTTCAAGAGTATCTGAGCTTGAGGGAGAATTACAAAAATTACTTTATCAAATACCAAACATTCCAAGAAAACACGTTCCAGTGGGGAAAACTGATGAGGATAATGAAGTAATGTATGAGCGAGGTGAAAAACCAACTTTACCTGAAAACGCAAAACCTCATTGGGATTTGATTGAGCAATATGATATTGTTGATTTTGAATTAGGAAATAAAGTAACTGGAGCAGGATTCCCATTCTACAAAGGAAAGGGTGCACGTATCCAAAGAGCATTGATCAGCTTCTTTTTAGATGAAGCAACAGATGCTGGATATATGGAAGTACAACCTCCAATTCTTATTAACGAAGCTTCAGGTTACGGTACAGGTCAGTTGCCAGACAAAGAAGGACAGATGTACTATATGGGTGCAGATGATCTTTATTTGATTCCAACAGCTGAGGTGCCAATCACTAATATGTTCAGAGGAGAGTTGTTACAAGAAAACGATCTTCCAAAGAAAATGGCAGGGCATACTCCTTGTTTCAGAAGAGAAGCAGGTTCTTGGGGTGCTCACGTAAGAGGGTTGAATAGACTTCACCAATTCGATAAAGTGGAGATCGTGGAGATCCAAAAACCAGAGGATTCAGAGGAAGCACACGAAAGAATGACAAAACATGTAGAGATGCTTTTAGAAAAATTAGAGCTTCCTTACAGAAGATTGTTATTATGTAGTGGAGATTTAGGTGTGAACGCCAATCTTTGCTATGATTTAGAAGTGTGGTCTGCAGCTCAAGGACGTTGGTTGGAAGTAAGTTCAATCAGTAATTTTGGAAACTACCAAGCTAACCGCTTGAAATTGAGATATAGAGATAATAATAAAAAGACGTCTTTATTACATACCTTGAATGGTTCAGCATTGGCTTTACCACGAGTTTTAGCGGCAATTCTTGAAAATAATCAAACCGAAAAAGGTATAATGATTCCTAAAGTATTGCAAAAATATACGAATTTCGAGGTAATAGACTGATAGATAGTTGATATTTATCGTTGTTAACGGGTAAGTTACTTGTTTATTAATTATAAATACAATATTTTTGCATTCCGTTTGGGAGAAGTTCGTGAGGATGGTATTCCAAGCTTTATCTAAGAATTTTAATACATATATATAATGGCAAATCATAAGTCAGCAAAAAAGAGAATTCGCTCTAACGAAGCGAAACGCTTGAGAAATAGATATCAACTTAAGTCTACTCGTACTTTTGTGAAGCGTTTACGTGAAACAAAAGATCACGGTGAGGCAGTTGAGCTTTATAACAAAGTTGCATCTATGATTGATAAGTTAGCTAAGCGTAACATCATTCATAATAAAAACGCAGCAAACAAGAAATCTAAATTAGCGAAGCACGTAAACAAACTTGCTGCTTAATTTTAGATTAGAAGCTAAAGTTGAAAAACATTGAAGCCAAGATTTATTAAATCTTGGCTTTTTTTTTATTTTTACTATCAATCTCTTCTTTTTAATAACCCAATTATCAATGATACATTTAAAGCACTTTCTCACTATTTTTTTATTCTTATCTACTTTAACTATTTATGCTCAGACTTGGGATTTCCTAAAAGCGGATACTACCGACGCAAATAAAACCTATCCAAGACAAATATTCGGACAAACCAAAGTGCATTTTGGAGGTCACTTTTCAACGGGAGTTGATGGCTTGGAGGAAGTAGAACGTAACTATTTTTCTGCTTTAGAATTGAGGGTAGGATGGAAAGGATATGGTAGAAAAAAATGGCATAAACTATTTGGTTATCCTAACTATGGATTTGGCTTGTACCAAGCTACATTCTTTCCCGAAGCGAATATTTTAGGGAGCCCTTCTGCAATGTACGGCTTTTTCAATGCTCCTTTTAGGCGTTACAAAAAATGGAGTTTAATGTATGATTTAGGTGTAGGTTTAGCTTATGATTTCTTTGGCTATGATCCAAAGGATAATCCAGATCAGACCGCAATAGGTAGTGAATTTAATGTCTATTTTACAGTGAGTGTAGAGGGAGAGTTTAAGATCTCACCGAGAATAGACGGTACCGTAGGTCTTTTATTTACCCATTTTTCAAACGGAAGAACAAGAACACCTAATAAGGGTGTAAACTTATACGGTTTGAATGCAGGAATTAAGTACAATTTCAACACCTACATCCCGAAAAAAGGGAGTCAATTTGTAGATAGTAAAAAGGATCCTCGATTGGCATATATTGATCACACTTTTGGAGAGTTTAAGCCGTTTTGGGAGTATTATACTTTTGTTGCTGGCGGTTGGAGTACTTCACCTTATGACATTCAAGACCGTGAATTGTATTATGGTGTGGGGACAATAGCATTTGATGTGGCAAGGCATTATAGTTATAAAGGTAAATACGGAATAGGTATAGATGTTTTTCACGATGGTTCATTGGTAGAAGAGTATCAATCTCAATATCCGAATGGTGTGCCGAATAGTAAATTGTGGTATGCAGGTATTCACTTTTCGCATGAATTATTAATCCATAGAATTACTTTGGTGACGCAAGTAGGAATTCCATTTACAAACGTAGAAGGCCGTGGAGGGTGGTATGCAAGAGTAGGAGGACGTTACGATTTCTCTCGTAAGTTCTTTGCTCATTTAGCTTTAAAAACGCCAGGAGGGTTTATTGCGGACTTTGTAGAGTGGGGAGTTGGGTTTAGAATGTACTCAAATAATAAAGACCCAAGAATGTAGTACCTTAAAACAGTTGCTTCCATGTTCCTTTCCATAAGTTGTATTTAAAGGTACTTGGGAGTGATTGCCAAAAATATTTATTGATTTCAACACTGAAAGAAGGTTGCATATAGCAGTTGATTGCACATCCTTCACATTCAGGAATTCGTCCTTCATTTTGGATGATTTCCTGAATTTTTTTTGACTGATATAATTCAGTTAAGTTGTTGTTGATAGGAAATGCTTGCTTGCCTAGATGGTAACAAGGAAGTATTAATTCATTTTTTGGAGAAATCACAATACAACTACTCGCTGCCTTGCAGATAGGTTTTTCAATTTTGTTACCTCCATCTTTTCGTAGATTGATTAATGCATCATTTAGAAATACCCTCTTTTTATTTTTCCACTGTTCTACTGTTTTTAATGTACTTTCAGAAAGCCCGCCACCTATATCACCATAAGAGAAAAGAGGATTGAGAATGAGTACAAGGTTTTGGGGTGAAGTGATATTTTGATAAACATTCTCAATTTCATGAACATTGTCATCCATTACTGTAAATAAAATATCAGGCTTTTCGCCTAAGGAAAGTGCAATATCTATCGATTCCATCACTTTGTCGTAACACTTTACGCCTCTGCCTTCATCATGTTTTTGTGCATCATAGGAATCCAATGAGAAATGAAGCATATCTATGAGTCCTTTCAGTTGCGATGCACGTTTAGGATAGAGCAAACCATTGGACGTAACGGTGGTGATAAAACCGTATTTTTTGGCGAGTTCAAGTAATAGATGTAGTTCTTGATGTAAAAGAGGTTCTCCACCTGTAAAATCAATGACCCTAACGCCTAACTTTTTTAAGGCTTTAAAATTCTCTTCAGCCTGTTCCAACGTAATATATGGAGAAGGTTTTTCCCAAATATCACAAAAATGACACTTGGCATTACACCTGTAAGTGACATAATAATTACATAAAACGGGATGGGAGATAAGTCTCATGGGAGGAAGAGGTGAGAGGGAAGAGGGAAGAGGTGAAAGGGAAGAATTGTTGATGCTGTATTGTACTACGAATCACTTCTTCCCTCTTCATTCTTACCTCTTACCTTTAATCTATATTTCTTTTGCAGGCATTCCAAATACAGTTGTATTAGGTTTTACCTCTGTCATCACTAATGAGCCAGGAGCAACTTTAGCATTCTCTCCTACGATTACATTTGAAGAGATGATAGCACCTGATCCAATAAATGCACCTTTACCGATTTTAGCGCCCGAACCGATGATAGCACCCGATCCGATAGAAACAAAATCATCAAGAACTACGCTGTGTTCAAGTACTGCGTTACTGTGAATAATGCAATTTTCAGGTACTTTTACGTCGTAGCCAATTCTAGCCCCAGCGTTGATGAAGTTACCATATCCTAAGAAAGCAGAAGAGGAAATACTAGCATCTTTATGAATAGCATTTACAGGCATTACTTTGCGACGCTCCTTTAGCATCTTCACCACTTTCTGACGTGTGTCGTGGTCTTCAATAGCAACGAATGCGTCACATTTTTTACCGATATGCTTTAAGAAACCTCCATCTTCAGGAGATCCCATCACAGAAACTTCACCAATTTCAGCACCATGAAGCTCTTCATCTGCATCAAGAAAACAGTAAACAATAATGTCTTGACTTTTGAAAATGTCTAGTGCGGCTTTACCCATACCACTAGCACCAAGTATAATTACTGGATTAAGATGGTCCATAATTTTTTTATTGTTTTAAAATACTGAAAGAAACAAAACGGATAACATATGTAATTTACATATGCCATCCGTTTAATATAATTTTTAGCTTATGAATTTCTCCTTAAGCTGAATATTTATTCTTTATTAATAAGCCTTCGCAAATAGAACTCTTTGCGTAGAAGGTTTGCCTGTGTAGATACAAGCACCCTCTTCTTGCTCATTGTTTAAAGGAATACAACGAATTGTCGCTTTTGTCAATTCTTTGATCTTATCTTCAGTTTCGCCAGTTCCATCCCAGTGTGCTGCAATGAAACCACCTTTGTTCTCCAAAAGATCTTTGAATTCATCAAAAGTATCCGCTTTAGTGATATGAGACTCACGGTAATCAAAAGCTTTTTGGTAGATATTCGCTTGAATGTCCTCTAAAAGTTGTTGAACCGTTTCAACTACGTTATCTAATTGATAAGTATTTTTCTCTTTAGTATCACGACGAGCGATTTCAACAGTGCCATTTTCAAGGTCACGTTGTCCCATTGCCATACGTACAGGAACACCTTTTAATTCCCAGTCAGCGAATTTAAAACCAGGACGTAAAGCGTCTCTGTCGTCAAATTTCACTGAAATATTTAAAGCTTGTAATTCTTTTTGAATCACTTTTACTTTCTCAGCAATAGCATCTAATTGCTCTTGTCCTTTGTAGATAGGAACAATTACAACTTGGATTGGAGCTAATTTTGGAGGTAACACCAAGCCCTCATCATCAGAGTGAGCCATGATCAATGCGCCCATCAAACGTGTACTTACACCCCAAGAAGTACCCCAAACGTGCTCTAACTTGTTGTCTTTGTCAGAGAACTTCACGTCAAATGCTTTTGCAAAGTTTTGACCTAAGAAGTGAGAAGTACCTGCTTGTAAAGCTTTGCCATCTTGCATCATGGCTTCGATACAGAAAGTATCTACAGCACCAGCAAATCTTTCGTTAGCTGTTTTCACACCTTTAACTACTGGAACTCCCATGAAGTTTTCAGCGAAATCAGCGTATACCTCTAACATTTGCTTTGTTTCAGCAATTGCTTCTGACTCAGTAGCGTGGGCCGTGTGACCTTCTTGCCATAAGAACTCAGAAGTACGAAGGAATAAACGTGTACGCATTTCCCAACGCATTACGTTAGCCCATTGGTTTACCAATAAAGGAAGATCTCTGTACGATTGGATCCAGTTCTTATAAGTACTCCAGATCACTGTTTCAGATGTGGGACGTACGATCAATTCTTCATCTAACTTTGCTTCGGGGTCCACAACTACGCCAGAACCATCCTCTGCATTCTTAAGACGGTAGTGTGTTACTACAGCACACTCCTTTGCGAAACCATCCACGTGATCCGCTTCTTTACTTAAGTAAGATTTAGGAATTAATAAAGGAAAATAAGCATTAGAGTGTCCAGTGTCTTTGAACATTTTATCTAATGTCTGTTGCATTTTTTCCCAGATCGCATATCCGTAAGGTTTAATCACCATACATCCACGTACTGCTGAATTTTCAGCAAGATCTGCTTTTTTTACCAACTCGTTATACCAAGCTGAATAATCGTCGCTTCTTTTTGGTAAGCCTTTTGCCATGATCTATTATAAAACTTTCTGAAAGTGGTTACAATCAAGTATATAAATTGTCGTTTGAACAGTTAAATTTAGGTTTATATTGCTTATAATTATTATATTTGTCTATAAGCTAATGCTAACCTATTTTTTTGAGTTCAATCGGAACACAAATATAATAGAATTTTGCTCCCATTGATGTTTTTATAAAATAGTAACCACGTTTATTATGAATAAATGGATATATACGGCTATTAGTGCATTACTTGCAGTGTCTTCTGCCTTCGGTCAGGAGTTCGACGACATGTATTTCACAAAAGCTGACAGAGAAGCACTTAGTGCAAAACCTGCAATGTTACCTTCGGATATTGCAAATCACGATTTTCCTAACACCCCTGAAAGACAAGAACAATTGAGTCGTTTTTCAAACCCAGACGGTGTAGGAACAGGATATGGATATCCTTATTATGTAACAGATGAAGGTGTTATTCCTTCTTCAATTCCAACAGTAGGTAATGCTTACATGGAGGCAACTCAAGGTGTAAGTATTGCTGATCAGCAGCAAGGTGGTAAGAAGAGTGGAGGTTTCTTCTCTAACCCTTCAGTATCACTAGGAATGTCAGCGGGTACATTTGGTACTGGCACAAGTATTGGAATTGGTTTTGGAAATAACTCCGCTTTTAGCTTAGGCCTTGGTATAGGAATGGGCATGGGTATGGGAATGTATCCAGGATGGAGGTACCCGATGTATGGCATGGGTGGTATGTACCCAGGTTTTGGTTACCCTATGTACGGTCATCCAATGTACGGTGGTATGTACCCAGGTTACGGTTATGGAGGAATGTATGATCCTTATTACGGTTATCCAGGATATGGATACGGGGGACGTCCAATTTACGTTCCAGTCAACTCTGGTAGAGTATCAAACCCTAGAGTGGCTCAACGACCAAACTCAACAACAAGAAAAATAAAATATCCTGAAAGATATAGAACGGCGATGACATCAAACGGTGTTGGAGCTGCTAGACCATCATCTTCTCAGGCAAGACCAAATACAAGTTGGGGGTCTTCTTCAAGACCTACAAGCAGTCCGTTCAATAACAACAACACTTACAGAAGACCAACAAATTCAAATGGTTCTTCATTTAGAAGTTCATCACCTTCTATGGGAGGTAGAAGCTCAGGTTCTGCAGGTCGATCAGTAAGAAGAAGATAGTCAAAATCATAAAAAATATACAAGGATGTTTCTCTATGAGACATCCTTTTTTGTAACTTTCGGTCTGTAGATGAATAATCATTAAATAAACTAAATCAAGACGTTTATAGATGCTGTTACAATTACATTATTCATCATCAAGTGCTTATTTAAATATGTCTAATAAACTTAAGTACCAAGACAGAATTATTTAATACTAATTCTATGGATTGTTTTGTAATTACTTCCTTCAAAAAACGCTAAATAGAGCCACTGTTCATACGTTTTTTTACGTTGTACTCACAAAAAATCAATTAGAATTAAATAGGGTCTATTTTTGGCTTAGTACTTAACAACTAGCTTTTATTAGGTATTTAACTCAATTCTGTAACTGAATTTCGCTTAGAGTCATGCTAAAAAAGGATTCTTTGAAAATGTGTTTTGACTCCCCAATTTTTTAGGAAAATACATCATACAAATATGAATACTAAAGATCTTATCAAACCTATTTTATTAATCGCACTAACTTTAATATTAACATTTCCAGCTAGTGCACAATCCGAATTTTTTCCAGTAGGTTATTATAGAGATGTTGTGAGGTTTTCACAACAAAATCCCACAGGTTCAGCACGTGTTAGAGCATTAGGAGGAGCAGGAGTTTCTCTTGGGGGAGATATTTCACATACGATGTTAAACCCTGCAGGTTTGGGGTTTATGCGTAAATCCGAATACCATGTTTCATTAGGAGTGGGACTCACTAATTCTACTACCTCGGGTGAAGGAATCTCAGGAACAGCAGGGCAAACTCGACTTTTTGTACCTCAAATAGGAGCGGTTTTTTCTAGCTCTAAATCGTCTACTACAGGAAGTAGTAAATGGAGAGGTGGTGCATTTGCAATTTCATTTAACCGTATTGCAGATTTTAATAGTGATGTGTCTTATGTAGATCGAAGCGGAAACCCAACTTCTTTATTGAATGCCTTTGAAGAGTCTGCTTATGGAGCATCTCAAGGTTTTATGGATGAAGAAAAAAGATTTAGCCCTACCACATTTGCAGGGATGGCATATCAATTAAATTTGATCAAACCCGTTTTTGATAGATCGTCAGGTTCCGCAGATTACCATGACCCTAACTTTTACTATTACACATTAGATAGAGATACTGATGGTTTTACAACCTCAAGAATCACTGAAAGAACGCATTTAGTAGAAACAAGAGGAGGGCAGTATGAGACCTCTTTTGCTTATGGTGGTAATTTTGATGATAAGCTTTATATCGGTGCTAAAGTCGGAATCCAAAATGTAAATTATACGAAGAACAGTCAATACGTAGAATTGAGAGATACAGATTTGACTTTTTTAGGGCTCAATGAGCGTTTTAGAACTACTGGTTGGGGTATTAATTTACAAACAGGTGTGATTTGGAGACCTATTGATGCCATTCGTTTAGGTGCAACAATTACTTCCCCTACATGGTACGCACTTACCGATTATTATCAAGCAACCACAACAAGAAACGGAAGTTATAATTGGAACGATGCAACGTATCAAGAAAAACATTTTAAAGACGGACAATCTTATATTTATAACCCTGATGGACTTGACTTATATAATCCCAATGCAGAAGACAAAGATTATAGATTTTCAGGGAGGGAATCTTCTGCACATGACGAAATCCGTACACGTTATAATATGAATACACCATGGAAAGCTTCAGGAGGTGTATCTGGGTTCTTTGGTAAGAAAGGGTTTCTGACATTGGATGTAGAATATATTGGGTATTCAGCGATGCAATTAAACAAGGGTACTACTTATTATTATGAGTATACGACCAATCCAGTGGAAGAAATGTTGAATTTTACAGGAGACAATGCCATTCTTGATGAAGAATATAGAAATACAATTAACATAAGAGTAGGTGGAGAATATAGATTAGGGAAAAGCTTTATGTTAAGAGCTGGCTATGCTTATTACCAAGACCCACATAAAGAAGAGTATCGTTTTGTAGATCAAAGCAGATCTTTTTACTCAGGAGGTTTAGGTTATAGAAATAATACATTTTATGCTGATTTCTCAGTGGTTCATAGCCGATGGAAAGGAACAGAAAGTCCTTATCAGTTAGAAGATAACTTTGTTGATGGGGATGGAAATACAATTTTGATTTATCCAATTATTGATGTGGATTACAGCCGTACAGAATTTCAATTGAGTGTTGGAAAGAGGTTCTAAAGGCATCATCATTAGAATGTAATTCTTAAAGCGTATTTCATATTTTGATATATAAACAGGTTTTGATCTTGAATTGAAACCTGTTTTTTTGGTTTAAAGTAATACAGATTGAGCACTTAATGCTTAAAAAATACCATAACAATTTTCTTTGTTTTATTTTTGATAAGTACTTAAGTTACTTAAAAACAGATTTTTTAAATATGGTATACAAGATGATAAACGACCCTATTTATGGGTTTGTGACTATTGATTCAGAACTGATTTTAGAGTTGGTGAATCACCCTATATTCTTACGATTAACAAGGATCAAACAGATGGGAATGTCTAGTTTTGTATACCCCGGAGCTCAGCACACTCGTTTCAGTCATGCATTAGGTGCTATGCACTTGATGAAGCTGGCTTTAGAATCTCTTAAAAGGAAAGGAACAAAAATTACTAAAAAAGAGAAAGAAGCTGCAATGATTGCAATCCTTCTTCATGATTTGGGACACGGCCCTTTTTCTCACTCATTAGAATATATACTCATCAATGTTCATCATGAAGAATTGACTTCTCTTCTAATGCATAAATTGAACGCTGAGTTTGATGGTGCGTTGAACCTTGCGATTTCAATATTTGAAGGGACATACAAAAGAAACTTCTTTCACCGTTTGGTTTCTAGTCAATTGGACATGGACCGATTGGATTATTTACAAAGAGATTGCTACTTCTCAGGAGTTGTTGAAGGGAGTGTAGGAGCAGATCGTATCATTAGAATGCTGGATGTGCATAATGATGAGATTGTAGTACTTGAAAAGGGAATTTACAGTATAGATCGTTTTCTGAATGCTAGAAGGATGATGTATTGGCAGGTATATCTTCACAAAACAGGGTTAGCAGCAGAAATTATGCTTCAGAGTATTATAAAACGAGCTAGAGAATTGATGAAGGAAGGGAAGAATATGTTGTGTGATTCTGATCTAAACTTTTTTATGATCAATGATTTCAGTAAGGAAGACTTCGTACGTAATGATCAATTACTTGAGCACTTTTTACAATTAGATGATTATAATATTTGGTCGGCGATTAAACAGTGGAAAAACTCTGGAGATAAGATCTTGGACTATTTGATTGAAGGTCTACTTCATCGAAAACTGTTTCATTTAGAAATGTCTTCTGAAAAAATATCACAAAAAAAGTTAAAATCAGTAGAGAAAGATTTATTAGCAAAAGGTTTTTCGAAGAAAGATTTGACCTATTTATCGTTTATAGGAGAAGTAAGTAATTCGGCGTATACTTCTGGTAGACAGAATATTAAAGTAAAGATGAACAATGGCGATGTGATTGATATTTCTGAGGCTTCAGACCTGCCTAACATAGAAGTATTGACGAAAATTGTTACAAAGTATTATCTATGCCAACCCAAAATCGTATCTTAGCGTGATTTTTTGACTAATATTCCTTATTAGCTCAAAAAAATGAATAAATTATCTAAAAAAGATACATAGGAACCTTACTATGAAGTTAGAGATTACAGTTCAACAAATTGCGGCATTACTACAAGGTGAAGTCGTAGGGGGTGACCCAAATGCAAAAATATCAGCAATCGCTAAAATTCAAGAAGGAGATGCCAATGCAATCTCATTTCTTGCAAATATGAAATATGAAGAATATCTCTATTCAACTAAAGTTAGTGCTGTAATCGTCAGTAAAGGCTTCGAACCAAAACAGGAAGTGCCGTGTGCTATGATTGTAGTAGAGGACGCTTATTCTGGTTTTACCGATCTTCTTACTGAATACCAAAGAATGCTAAGCTTAGCGAAAGTAGGAATTGAACAACCTGCTTTTATTGATGAGTCTGTAGAAATGGATAAGGCAACAGCTTATGTTGGTGCATTTACTTATATTTCTAAGGGTGCAAAAATTGGTAAAAACGCAAAAATTCATCCTCAGGTATTTATTGGAGAAGGAGTTGAAATAGGTGATAATTGTGTGATTTATGCCGGAGTAAAAATCTGTCATGGATCAAAGTTAGGAAATAACTGTACCCTCCAAGCTGGTGCCGTTATCGGTTCAGATGGTTTTGGATTTGCTCCTCAGAAAGATGGAACTTATAAATCCATCCCTCAAATTGGAAATGTGATCTTGGAGAACAACGTAGACATTGGAGCTAACACTGTAGTGGATAGAGCAACAATGGGATCAACGGTATTAAAAAGCGGCGTGAAATTAGATAACCTTATTCAGGTTGCACACAATGTTGTCATTGGTGAAAATACGGTGATCGCTTCACAAACGGGTGTTTCTGGTTCAAGTGAAATCGGTGCAAATTGTATGATTGGTGGCCAAGTAGGTGTTTCAGGTCATATTCAGTTGGCTGACAGAACGATGGTTGCTGCTCAGTCAGGAATTGCACAAACTATTAAAGAATCAGGTACAAGAATCATGGGATCGCCTGCCATCTCTCAAATGGATCACTTAAAAGCATTCGCTGTATACAGGAAGCTACCTGAGTTACAAAGAATTGTGAGAGATCTTGAGAAAAAAGTATTAAGTTTGTAGTCGAGTTTTATACTCGACCGCTAATATATTAGAAATTAACCAAGTAGTTAGGCAATTTCAATTTGCCAATTCTATTTTATGATGTATACAAAACAGCATACTATAAAAGCGCCAGTGACTGTAGAAGGCGTTGGTATTCATACAGGAGCAATCAGTAAGATGGTTTTCAATCCAGCTCCTGAGAACCATGGATTTAAGTTCCAAAGAGTAGATATTGAAGGAAAACCAATCGTTGATTGTGACGTTGACAACGTTGTAGACGTGTCAAGAGGAACAACGATCGAACAAGATGGTGCAAGAGTAAATACTGTTGAACACGTATTAGCTGCATTGGTTGGTCTTCAAATCGATAACGTTTTAATCGAAATTGATGGTCCAGAACCTCCAATCATGGAAGGTAGTTCTATCAAGTTTGTAGAGGCTTTAATGGAAGTAGGTGTAGAGGAACAATCTATGCTAAGAAACTTCTTTGAAGTACCTGAAGGAGTATTCTACAAAGAAGATGATCGTAAAGTAGAAATTGCGGCCTTACCTTTAAATGATTATAGACTTACTGTAATGGTAGACTATAACTCACCAGTTTTAGGTAGTCAGCATGCTGCTTTAAATAATATTGAGGATTTTGCTGCAGAAATTGCTTCATCAAGAACATTCTGTTTCTTACACGAAGTTGAAGCATTGCGTAAAGCAAACCTTATCAAAGGAGGTAACTTCAACAACGCTATTGTAGTAGTGGATCAAGTGGTTTCTCCAGAGACATTAGACGAGTTAGCAGAGTTATTTGAGTTGCCATCAGTAGAAGTTGCTGAAGAAGGTATCTTAAACAACGTTCAATTACGTCACCCTAACGAGCCTGCACGTCACAAATTATTAGACATGGTAGGTGACTTAGCATTGGTAGGTAGACCAATCAAAGGACAGATCTTAGCAGCTCGTCCAGGTCACGCAGCTAACGTAGCATTTGCTCGTAAATTAAAGAGCTTAATGTTGAAGTCAGCACGTAAGAATGTTCCTACTTATGACCCAGCAGTTCCACCAATCTATGATATCAATCAGATTGAGGAAATGCTTCCACACCGTTATCCATTTAGATTAGTAGACAAGATTACTGAGATCACAGATAACTACGTGATTGGTGTGAAGAATGTAACCATTAATGAGCCATTCTTCCAAGGTCACTTCCCAAGCAATCCAGTAATGCCAGGTGTATTACAAATCGAAGCTATGGGGCAAACAGGTGGTATCTTAGTACTTAACACAGTAGATAATCCTGCTAATTACTGGACTTACTTTGTAGGTGTTGAAGAGTGTAAGTTCCGTAAAATGGTGATGCCAGGTGATACATTAGTGATCAAATGTGAACTTTTGATGCCAATCCGTAGAGGAATTGCTAAGATGAAAGGTCAAGCTTATGTTGGTGATAAGTTAGTGACTGAAGCAATTATGACCGCTAGTTTGGTTAAAAAAGATAATGCATAAATATTGAGAAAATGAGTTGAGAGTACACTTACTTTCAACTCATATTTTTATTCGATATATTTGCACCCTATGACAAAAAGTTTTCTTGTCAAAGGTCGTAATGTTAAAAAATCGAGGTAATATTCGTAAGAATAGGCTGATATTATCACCACAAATAAAAGATGACTAAAAATCCTTATACTGAGAAATATCCAATGACAAATATCCACCCGGATGCTAAAATAGCAGACAATGTAGTGGTGGAACCTTTTGCTACAATTCAAGGAGATGTAGAAATCGGAGAGGGGACTTGGATTGGACCAAATGCTGTAATCATGGATGGCGCAAGACTGGGTAAAAACGTAAAAGTTTTTCCTGGTGCAGTAATTTCAGGTATACCTCAAGATTTAAAGTTCAAAGGCGAAAAAACACTAACTTATATCGGTGATAACACTACCTTGAGAGAGTGTGTGACAGTAAGTAGAGGAACGACAGATAAGATGAAAACAGTGGTAGGCAGCAACTGTATGTTGATGGCTTACGTACACATTGCTCATGACGTAATTATGGGTGATCACTGTATTTTATCGAATGCAACACAAATTGCAGGGCATGTTGAGATCGATGATCATGTGATTATTGCAGGAACAGCTGCCGTTCACCAATTTGTGAAAATCGGTCAACATGCATTTATCGGTGGTGGATCTTTAGTAAGAAAAGATGTTCCTCCATTTGTAAAGGCGGCAAGAGAACCACTAAGCTATTGTGGTATTAACTCTGTAGGACTTAGAAGAAGAGGATTTGAAGGGGATACCTTACAAGAGGTACACGAAATGTATAGAATGATCTATACTAGAGGTTTTACAATGGCTGAGGCAATTCGCCAAATCGAAGAAGAAATTGAGCAATCTGAAGAGCGTGATATCATTTTAGAATTCCTTAAGAAATCAGAAAGAGGAATTATCAAAGGATATTAAGCTAGGCTTGACATTATATTTAAAGCCCCATTATCATTTTATAAAATGATAATGGGGCTTTTTCATATTAAAAGGAAAATGAATATTCATTCTATTAAGAAAATTATAAACTAAGCTCTCGATAATGATAAACTCCTTTACGAGTAGTAAATGGTTATACATTATGATTCGTGAGGACGTTTTAGTAAAATGCCCGTCCCTACAGCACTGCATTTTAGAAGATAATTATAAAACCTTTGTCTTTTGACCTGTAATCAGATAATCATTTAGTAGTATTTCCCCTCGGCCTTGAAGGGAAATTCTTAACGCTTTTCCCTTCAATGCTAGGGGGAGTACAACCAAACTAAAATGGTAGAAAGCTCAATGGCGCGAATGTTAAGCGTTAGCGTCATTCGTGTCCTTCAGATTATCAGAAATCTCCTGATTTCTAAATACTGTAAATAACGAAAATTTAGTTTATAGTGTGCTTGACATTATTCTTCCTCTTCGCTTATTCAACTTCATGAAGTTGATTATCCAATGCCTTATACTTAGGAACGATTAAATGCATGATAAATAAGATCGATATATAAGAACATCCAGCTACTAAAAACATCCAGAAGTAAGCCTCTTGCCCTGTTGAATCTAAATTTTGTCCCAAGATGATATCAATTAACATTCCTGATAAGGCACCAAACATTCCACCTAATCCCACTACAGAGGCAGTGGCACTTTTAGGGAACAGATCGGACGAAACCGTAAACATATTAGCTGACCAAGCTTGATGACCTCCAGACGCCAAGGCTATAAAACAAGCGGCGATATAGGGATTGTTGGTGAGTGTTGCTGTAAAAACAGGAAATACAGCTAAGGCACAAATCAAAAGGGATAACTTTCTAGCGACATTCAAACTATATCCTTTGTTGATAAAGAACTTGGATAGATAACCACCTCCAATACTTCCTAAATCAGCAATGAGGTACATTACAGCATAAGCTGCCCCTAATTCTTTTATACTCATACCAAAGCGATCTGTAAAAAACATACCAGACCAAAACATAAAGAAATACCATACACCATCTGTCAATTTACCAATCGTAAATGCAATGGTCTGTTTTTTAAAAAGGACCTTTTTGAGTGGTATTTTTACCTCTTCTTCCTCACTGTTGATCTCTTCGCCATCTTGCTGAATATATTTTAGTTCTTCTTCACTGACGCTAGGATGTTGCTCCGGTTTCTTATAAAATTTAAGCCATAGAAGTACCCATATACCACTAAAAACTCCTGTAATTAGAAAAGTGAAAGGCCATGATTGAGTACCTCCAACCGTAAGTATTGTAGTCACTGCAATGGGAGCTAAAAATGCACCTACGTTTGAACCTGCATTAAAAATACCTGTAGCAAAAGCTCTATCTTTTTTGGGAAACCATTCTGCAACCGTTTTGATGGCGGCAGGGAAATTTCCCGCTTCACCAAACCCTAAACCAAATCGGGCAGCCATAAACCCTATCAATCCGAAACTGGGGCGTAATAAAGCATGAAACATTCCAAAAATAGACCAAATACCAATGGCAATAGTATAACCTATTCTTGTTCCAAATCGGTCGATAATTGTTCCCATAGATATCATACCTACCGCGTAAGCCATCTTAAATGCGACATTAATGGATGCATAATCCGATTTTGACCATGCAAAAACTTTTTCTAAAGTTGGAGCCAATACACCAATGATACTTCTATCCATATAGTTGATCGTCGTAGCCATAAAGAGAAGTGCTAGTATTCTATACCTGTATCGGCCTGCTGGTTTTACTTCTTTTTCTTGAAGTTGTTGAGGTTGTACCACTGACATAATTATTGTGTTGTTTAATTAGTTTTTAAAAAAGAGATAGTAGTAAGTGCATTGTAAACTAAATTACTGCAGGCTTTTTCCTTCAATGCCGAGGAAGTTACTACTAAATGATTGTCTGATTACATGTTAAAAGACAAAGGTTTTATAATAACCTTCTAAAATGCAGTTCTGTAGGGACGTTGCATTGCAACGTCCTCGCGAACCATAATACACTACCATTAATCCTTCATAAAAGGAGTTGTGTTAATTGACGAAGACTTAGTTTACAATGTGGTGAATCGATGATCATATCAAACGACTATTTTGAATCACTAAAAATTGAAATACGATTTAGCATTGTTGTAACATATATCTTGAATGATTTTGCCAACGTGCTCTAGATCATTGGGAAGAAGACCTGCTTCAATGTCTTTCCCGAATAGATTGCATAAAATGCGTCTGAAATACTCATGTCTTGAGTAAGAAAGAAAACTTCTAGAGTCTGTTAGCATTCCTATAAATCGACTTAAAAGGCCAAGATTTGATAAGGCATTAATTTGCTTTTCCATCCCTTCTTTTTGATCTAAAAACCACCACCCAGATCCATATTGTAACTTACCGGCTACAGATCCGTCTTGGAAATTACCGATCATAGTTCCAAATACTTCATTATCTGAAGGGTTGAGATTATAGATAATCGTCTTTGTTAAGCTATTGGTATCATCAAGTTTATTTAAGAATCGGGAGAGACTTTCTGCTTGTGAGAAATCGCCTATAGAGTCAAAGCCGGTGTCGGGGCCAAGTTCTCTCATCATTCGAGTAGAATTATTTCTTAATGCTCCAAGGTGAAATTGCTGTACCCAACCTTTGGCATGATCCATTAATGCGAGATCATAGAGTATTGCAGATTTGAATAGTTCAATTTGAGATGGTGTTAAGGTATTTCCATTTCTGATGATGAAAAATACCTCTTCAATTTCTGCTTTGGTATAATCGGAAGCTGAAATGTAGTTCAATCCATGATCAGAAAGGCAACATCCGTTTTCATGAAAAAAGTTATGACGTTTTTGTAAGGCATCAAGAAGAGATTGGTAAGAGTTGATTTCAATTCCTGACACTTCACTAAGCCGCTGAATATACGCATTGAATGGTTTTGGATGTTCCACTGCCATTACATTATCAGGGCGCCAAGCGGGAAGTACTTTTACATCAAAGTCAGAAGATTTGATTTGTTGGTGATAGCGTAAGTCATCTATAGGGTCATCTGTAGTACAAATGATTTCAACGTTTGCTTTCTTGATAAGACCTTGAACGGTAAAATGTTCTTGGGCTAACTTAGTATTACACTCCTTGTAGATTTCAGATGCAGTAGTAGGTGAAAGTACCTTATCAATACCAAAAGGCTGTTTCAGTTCAAGATGTGTCCAATGGTATAATGGATTCCTTAAAGTATAAGGAACAGTTTCAGCCCATTTATTGAATTTTTCCTCAGGAGTTTTATTGCCAGTACAGAAGGCTTCGTCAACACCGTTGGTTCTCATTGCTCTCCATTTATAATGATCTCCTTCCAGCCAGATTTCAGTGATGTTATTAAATCTTCTATTCTCAGCGATATCTTTTGGAGAAATGTGACAATGATAATCAATGATAGGCATAGCCTTCGCATACTCATGGTAAAGTTTTTTTGCGGTTTGATTTTCCAAAATGAAACTATCATCTAAAAAAGGTTTGACATCTTGATGGTCATTACTCGTTATTTTTTGTTCGATTACGGCTTTCATTCCTACTGTTATAGTTGTTTTGAAACAAGTTTGAAGAAGTGATCCGCATCTTCATTATGAAGAAAACAGATGCCGCTATTTACCTATATTACCTCTGAAGTAGGAGGTTTAACGGGGCACAAACGGTACTTATAACGGTTAAAGAACGATTCTAATAACGGAGGACGTTAGTATTTACCCATTACGTAATGACATTAAGTACTTTGGTAATCTAATAGTAAACTTGCTTAGTAGGTGAAAACTATTTGGCATAAAAAGAGGTCTTTTTCAGTAGAGGAAAAAATATAAACCTATTTCATTAAGTTTTTTTCTTTTGGATAGTGAGACAAATTATTGGTTGAAAGTAAGGTGAGAAATTTCAACCAGTTCATTTACAAATAGCATTATTTTCTGTTTTCATCATTTATATCTACTTAGCAGTGTGACACCTAAGCAAGCTAGAAATAAAGGGATTTGCTCTTTGATGGGCCATTTATAATCCCTTTATGAAGCGTATTGAAAAGTACAACTATTGAGAAATAAACTATTCTAATGAGATGAAAAAGAAGGTTACTTTTAGTTTTCTACTATTGTTTTTAAGCTTATCTATTTATGCCCAAAATGATTGGAGAGCGGGTTATATTATTAAAAAAAACGGAGATAAGGTATACGGGCAAATAGACTATCGTGCCCCACGTTCAAATAGTGCTTTTTGTCTTTTTAAAGAAAATGAAGAACAGTTAGTGGGTAAGAAATACCTACCGGAAGAAATCGAAGGTTACCGGTTTGTCGATGGTAAATATTACATCTCAAAATCAATTCAGTTAGGGAAGAAAGTCAAAATGGTTTTTCTGGAGTACCTTATTGATGGAGCTGTAGATATTTTCTTTTATACAGATGATAGAAAAGACCGGTATTACATTCAAAAGGATGATCAGTTTCTAGAATTAAAAAATACGGAGAAGGAAGTATATGAAGGTAACGTCAGGTATAATAAAGAGTTGAAAGAATATGTTGGTGTTATGAATTACTTTTTTGCAGATGCAAAAATGAATACGGCTGTAAATAATACATCCTTGACACACAAATCATTAATTAAGACCGCAAAGACATACCATGATAAAGTTTGTTTTGATCAGGAGTGTGTAATTTATGTGAAAGAGAAAGTGCCATTTAAGGTTGACATTGGATTAACAGTAGGTAGTTTTAGTAAAACATTATACTTGAATGAGAATCTAGGCTATTTCTATCATAATAGTTTGAGTCAATACGCTGGTGTCGCTATAAACATTCGAAACATGTCAGGTATATACGAACGCTTTTCTATACACTTTGAAATGTTGGTTGCAGAGTATTATTTAAATGATGAGAAGAGATACCATTTTAATGTTCCTTTTTTAGTAGACTATAAATTATTAGCCACTAAGGTTTATCCTAAAGTGGAAGCTGGGCTTTCTATGTATTTCACCTCTAATGAAGAGTATTCGGTACAAAACCTGCGATTAATGGCAGGTTTTAGCTTAAACTATGACTTTTACAAAGACAATAGAGTGTATATTAATACCAGAGTTGAAGGAGGTGGTATTGTTCGCTTTGGAGGAGGAGTGATGTTTTAACAGATTGACGTTCCTGAGTGATTTTAAGAGTAGATACTTCTAAAAAATAGAATGTGATGTATATTTGCTCAAACACTTATATCAAAGAATGAAAATAATAGTAGAACAATTAGGCAAGAAGTTTAGTAGAGAATGGATTTTCAAAGGCATTGATTACACATTGAAAAGTGATCAAGCTTATGCAATCGTTGGAGGTAACGGTAGTGGTAAATCTACTTTATTAAAAGTGATATCTGGTATTAATGATCCTTCTAAGGGAAAAGTGATTTATAAAAAAAACAACAAAGAAATACCTGTAGATGAAATCTGGAAAGAAATTGTTTTGGCGGGGCCTTATACAGAACTGGTCGAGGAGTATACTTTAGAAGAGCATTTAAATTTTCATAGACAATTGAAACCAATGGTGAAATCAAACGAGGAAATCATTGAGATATTGGATTTTAAGGCGGCAAATAAAAAACAAGTGCAAGCTTTTTCTTCGGGAATGAAGCAAAAGTTGAAGCTTGCTTTGGCCTTTTTTTCCGAGGCATCAATGCTTTTACTAGATGAACCTACAAGTAATTTGGATCATAAAAATATAGAATGGTATCAGCATTGGTTACCCATTTGTAGCAAAGGAAAAATCACTTTAATTTGTAGTAATCAGCCTTATGAATACGAATTTTGTGATGAAAGAATTTTCATGGAAAATTATAAATAATAATATATTATGTTATATTTGCTATGTCGGTCTCCTTATTTCAATTGTCTCTATTACATTCTAAAACTTAAAAATCTATTGTAATGAAAAACATTTGGAAAAATGCAATTCTTTTTCTTTCGCTAATCGGCTTAATGACATTTGTATCATCTTGTAGTTCTTCTGATGATGGTGGTGATGTAATTCCAGACGTAGAGTTTAATTACACTGCGGATGTAAGTGCAACTAACCCAGCGGAGGTAAATACAGATTTTAAATTAGCTGTTAATGTAACAACAACAACTGTTACATTCTCAGGTTATGATTCAGCTTGGCCAATGCCAGAAGGTTTTAAGACATCTATGTCTTTCACTGAAATGTTGGCATTAGATTGGGATGCTGAATCATCTGTATCTAACATTTCTACAGGAGGTGATGTTGTTACTTTAGTTTACACTGAAACTACAACAAGTTCAGCTACAAGAACTAGAGAAAATGACATTACGTATACTTATGTGTTCAATAAAGACGCTAACTAGTTTACGAATGTAAGGAAAGACCTATTGAAATTTAGACCCTATGACGGTAACGTGATAGGGTTTTTTTTATACATTTAAATGCAATAACACTCACAATAAAGTAAGTTTAAATACAATCTATTAACTTTCGGGAACACAATTATTTAAATCATACTAATCGATTAACATGAAGTTTTTTAAAATAGATCTTGGTATTGCTATTCTTATTGCCATGATTCTAGGGGTACTTTTAGGCGTTATCTTTGGGCCTGAAGTATCGATTATTGCTCCTGTCGGAAAAATATTCATCAAGCTATTGTCAATGCTTGTAGTTCCTTTAGTTTTCTTTTCAATCATAATGGGTGCTCAAGCATTAGGAAAATCAAAAAATGCTGGAGCAATTGGTACATTAACTTTTACGTATTTTGGTGTTACCTCTTTCATTGCCGTGTTTTTTGGTATTCTCTTGCCCGTATTATTTGAACCCGGAAAAGGACTCGATTTGTCTATTTTGGCAGATGGAATGATGGATGCAAGCCTTGCCGAAAAAGGAGAAGTAGCAGGCTTTTGGGATACAGTATTAGGTGCAATTCCTTCGAACCCTTTTAAATCCTTAATGGAAGGAAGCGTATTGCAGATCATATTATTCTCCTTGTTTTTTGGAGTAGGAATAGGCAAACTTTCAGAAGAAAAAAGAAATATAGTAAGCCAGTTTATTGAAGGTGTCAATGATGTTTTAACATGGATGATCATCAAAGTAATGTGGTTAGCACCATTTGGTGTATTGAGCTTAATGGCTGATGCAGTGGGTACCTTCGGTTATGATGTTTTATTCAATATCGGAAACCTCTTTATTTTATATATGGTAGCACTTCTGATTGTAACCTTCCCTGTTTTTGGTGGGTTAGTTCATTTATTGAGTAATGTGTCAGGAAGAAAGTTTATCAAAGAGATGATTACTCCTCAAATTTTTGCCATCTCTTCAGCATCATCACTTGCTACACTTCCGCTAAACTACGAAGCTTGTGATAACATGAAAGTGAAGCGCTCAGTATCTTCATTTGTATTACCACTTGGAGCCACTGTAAATATGGCAGGAAATGCAGTATTCAATCCAATGGTGGCGATTTTCTTCGCACAGATGTATGGAATGGAACTTGGTTTTGGGGATTATATTGCAATTGCTATCACATCAGTATTAGGTGCAGTAGGAACGGCAGGTGTACCTGGCCCAACTTTATTGTCAGTGGCGGTATTAATGGCTGTAGGAATTCCAGTAGAGGCATTACCGTTGATTTTTGGTGTGGATAGAATTTTCGATATGTTCAGAACCGCGGTGAATATCACAGGAGATGCTTCGTGTGCTGTCATTATGGAAAAAATAGAAGAATTCTAATCATGTAGATTAATTACAAAATATCGAATATGAACAAAGGCTACTCTAATTCTTAGGAATAGGAGTAGCCTTTATTTATATTAGCCCGAACAATCCTTTTAACTTACTTCATAAAAACTATATGTCTAATACATCCAATACTTCAAAAGAAAAGAAACCAATGACCTTGTCAACAAAAATCCTAATAGGTTTATTTATAGGTATTGCTGTCGGTTTATTTTTTGGTGAATACTGTGAACATCTTGGAATCTTTGGCGATGCTTTTATTGGTTTGTTACAGATGACTGTACTGCCCTATATTGTATTCTCATTAATTGTAAATATTGGACGCTTATCTTTAGAAGAAGGGCGTAAACTGATTATAAATGGTATTCGTTGTTTAGCACTTTTGTTGGTTATTGGAATTGGAGTTGTATTAATTCTTCCTTTTGCCTTTCCAGAATGGAAATCAGCCAATTTTTTCAGTACGAGCTTTATTACTCCACCACCAGAGATTGATTTCTTGAAATTATATATACCTTCAAATCCATTTTTTTCATTAGCAGAAAGTAAGGTTCCCGCTGTTGTATTGTTTTCTATTTTGGTGGGAATTGGCGTAATGCAGATTAATGGAAAAGATAAGGATGTCTTACTCAACAGTCTTGACGCTTTTAATAAAGCATTAAACCAAGTCAATAAACTAGTAGTAAAGTTGACTCCTGCAGGCGTTTTTGCTATTGCGGCAAGTACGGCAGGGACGATGACATTAGATGAGTTGGGGAAGATGCAGGCGTATTTACTGACTTATATTGTAGCAGTGTCAATTATGGTATTTTGGGTGTTACCCATGTTAATTTCAGCATGTACCCCATTTAAATACAAAGATATTTTTAAATACACTAAAGCGACGTTGATCACGATCTTCGCAACAGGCAAAATTATCGTAGTACTTCCACAACTCATTGAAGATTTAAAAGAATTATACAGAGAATATGATTTAGGAAATGACGAAAATAATGCAGGAACTGATATTCTGATGCCACTCGCTTATCCTTTTCCCAACCTTGGGACGCTGGTCATATTTGTATTTGTTCCATTTGCTGCCTGGTTTGTAGGCAATGAAATCACGTTGAAAGATTACCCGATGTTCGTTGGTGCTACTTTGTTGAGTAGTTTTGTGGCACCTGTAACAGGTATTCCATTTATGCTTGATATTTTGAAAATACCAAAAGATATGTTTCAGCTTTTTGTAGTTTCAACCGTATTTACGGATAGAGTAAGGGTAGTTTTAGGAGCAATGCATTTGATAACACTTACAATACTAACGCTAGGTACTTCTCATGGCTTTTTCAAAATAAAGAAACGTAAAATCTCCATGCTGATCACTGTATCCGTGGGGTTGTTTATAGGAACATTAATCCCACTTCGATATTTTCTAGCTTACTCTCTAAAAGATGTTTATCAGAATGATAAAGTGATTGCTAATATGCAATTAGTACATCAATTAGTTCCTTTTAAAGTATTGCCAGAGGCTTCTCCTAACCCTGTCCCATTGGAAGAAGGCGAAGGGATTTTAGATCGAATCAAAAAACGAGGAATCTTAAGGGTTGGTTTTTATGAAGACGAAATACCATTTAGTTATTTCAATGCCAAAGGAGAGTTGGTAGGTTTTGGTATTGATATGGCACACGAGTTAGGCTCTGTATTGGATGCTGAAATCGAATTTGTACCTATTACAGTAGGGAACATGCCTGAGGAATTGAAAAATGACAACTTTGATATTGTGATGTCGGATATATTTATGTCCAGTCAATATTCGGCAGAATTGGCTTTTTCAAAACCTTACATTGATGTTACGATGGCCTTGGTGGTAGGAGATCAGGCAGATCAATTCAAGACATTTGATAAAACAGCCGCTTTGGACTCTTTTAATATTGGATATTTTGAGAGAAGTGATGTTGCAGAGAAGTTTTTAAAATATTTCCCTAATGCCAAAGCAGTTCGATTAGACACTGTTGATGAGTTTTTTGACAATCAGCCAGACAGTGTTCCGCTTAGTGGTTTGTTGACAAGTGCTGAAAGAGGCGCAGCGTTGACATTATTACATCCTGAGTTCCAAATAGCCAATCCATTACCGTACAGTATCACATTACCACTGGCTTATCCTGTAGGGAATAATGATGAAAATATGGCCAATTTTGTCTCGGATTGGATTGAAGTTAACCGTAAAGATGGTACAATTCAACGTTTTTATGATTATTGGATTTTAGGAGAAGATCCTACCAGTACAGAAAAGCATTGGAGTGTAATTCGAAACGTTTTGCATTGGGTTGATTAGTATAATTAATTGACTTGATACGTTAAAATCCAAGATGTAGCATTTATCTCATCTTGGACTTTTTTATAGAACTTTTTAATGCCTATTTTAGAAATAGATTTTAATATACTGTATATTAGATAGTTTTCGTGAATTGATGTAATTCTTTTTATGAAGGATAAATGATTGTGTATTGTGGTTCGCGAGGACATTGCAATGGAACATCTCTAAAGCACTTCAATTTGGGAGGTAAATATATAATCTTTGAAAAAGATCGATCATGAGTTAAAGAAAACTTAGTATACTGTGTAATAGCAAGTGGAATTAAACTCTACTTTCTAATAGAAGAGATAGCAAACTCCTCTTTAGCTTAAAATAATATTGTATCCAAAACCACTAACTAATGAGAACCCATATTGGCAATTTAATTATTCTGACATGTTTTATTTTGTGCTGTTCATGTGCAACACAGCGATCAAAAAAAGCAGGTGATTTCACTACTTTTTCTTCAAATGATTTCAATTGGAAAGAATTAACAGGAAAAGCTGTTTATGTAAGTTCGAGAGGAAGTGCACCTGCTAGCGTCAAGGAAGAAGTGTATACGATTCCTGCAATTCAACAGTTGGAAGAAGCTAGAGCATTAATGCCTGAAAGTTTGGGAGAACTGACGCAACACTTCATGAATCAATTATTGGAGCAGTACCCCGATTTGACAGAACATCAAAAAGAAATGCTACACAATGATGCCAAATGTGGGATGCGTGTATTGTCAAAAAAAACAGATCCAAAATACTTTTCATTTGTGCATCATAAACTTCAAAAAGCATTTTTATACCTAAGAGATACCAAGGGAATTCAATCAGGCTATGCTTTTGTGGGAAATATATCCAAGAAAAATGTAGGTGGACAAAAGGGGTATATTATCAATATGGCGAATGGTGAGCTAGTAGAAATTGACATTTCTTCTGCATGGAAAGGAGTAGGTTATGAAAATGATTCTGGACAAACACCATTAGGGTACTTTTTAGTGTATAAAGATTACCATCAGAAAGGTTGGCAATCAAAGACAATCACAACAGACCCAAAGCATATTTTTTATAAACTTCATCGTCAGGCGTATGACGGAGAAGCAATGTATATTTTTAGAAAAAGCACCAAGATTGAAAAGGCATTTATATGCAGTAATCAATTTGGTTTAATTGGACAAAATTTTGGTTCCGAATATATAGATCTATCCGCACCTCAATATCTCCAAAAATCGCCCGAAGATGTTTGTTATATTGACAACAGTAATTCGGGGAAAAGACAACTTTACATTCATGGTTCCAATAGGGTAGATCAATTGGGTTTTGCACTTTCAGGAGGTTGTGTGAGGGTGTCGAATATCAATTCTTTTATCATTAAAGAAATTGTAGCGAAACAAGGAACAATGCCTGTTTTTTTAGATGCAGTGGCTTTTCATGAGCCAAGGCCTGTTAAAGTACCTGGGTTTGATGATTCAGATTTAGAGTCAATTTATAATTCGCAGTCTATTGTACTTAGAAAACAAAACCTATTAGATTCTGTTTCATTGCTGAAAAATCTCTATGCGAATGTACTTCCTGAGTTAGCCAATTCGCTTGCTTATAGAATGTCGAAAGTCGAAAAACAACATGCTAATGTTGATATTTATGTGACCGTACCATTCCCTGAATCAGCCATGAAGTACTGGCTTACATTACATCAGAGTGATGAGTATGCGAACATAACTTTTCAGCAACACTTTGGCTTTAGAGGAGAGTATTTCAAAAATGTAAATAGAACGACTCAAAACCCGTTTTTTAAAGCCTATCATTCCCAAGAAATCAATGATTATTTTTCAAATAGAATTTCAGATACAAAAAGTGCATTACATGCAGACTTAAGTAAGGCATTAGTCAAATATGAATTGGATACTGTATTACTTTCATCCGTAGAAATTAATGACCAAACACTGACAGACGATCACTTTAATGTCTTGACTGATTCTTTAGAACCTTTGGAATATTTTTCAATATCAAATGAAAGAAAAAGGGTACTGCATTATATGGAAATGATCGATTCTTTGACTCAGTCAAATCCTGAAGTGTTTTCAAATTGGGAACACTTGCAATGGGTGAAAAAATATATTCCATTTAGAGGGAATTCTCAAATGGTCGCCGAAAGTAATGGGATAGACTATAATGATGTGGTCTTAATGCAAGCTTATATCTATGCTCTAGGTGAAGAAGAACTGTACAGAAAAGGCGTAAAAGCTGGAGAGTTGGTATCCGTAAAGGGTCAATATTTCCAAGATAAATTATCGAATAGACATGGTGTAGCTGAAGCCATGAAAATGATGGATGAAACGGGCTTATGGGTCCTCTTTCAATATTCGCATAGTTCAGAGAATAGAACGCTGATGAAAATGGTTTCAGTAGCTTATCCAAAAGAAGATATGTTGTATGGTATGCAGATGTTGGCAGAAGCATATTATAGTAAGTACAAATGGAAAGCAAACCAATATGTAATCTCTTCAGAGGTGGATGGAGAAACAATTTCGCTGGCCGATTAAGAGTAGGTTGTTATAAAATTCTTGTCTTTTGATTGTAATCAGGTAATCATTTGGTAGTGCTCCCCCGGCCTTGAAGGGAAAAGCGTTAAGAATTTCATGTATTGAGCCGTTAAAAATGATTTTGCTGTTCGAGCGCAGCGAGTTTAAAATCATTTAGGCGAGAGGAATGAAATTTAGCTTTTGACTTCAAAGCCTTGAATTTTTTGCTTCGTTTTTGTTTCAAGACAAAAATGAAGAAGAAGGAAGTTTGAAAGTGGATCCTATAAATTCTTGCAGAAAGGTCGAGAATAAGTTAACAGAAACATTAGTTTACAATTTGCTAATTGCCTAATAAAAAAGTAGCCCTTTCTAAAATATAGAAAGGGCTAATTGTTTCAAAAGTAAAATAGTCTTTGGATTATAATATACTAGCAAGGTGGATTTAAAAATTCACATCGACTAGATGTTATAATTTCTTTTATGCGATTACTCCTTCTAATTCGATATAGAAATCGATCACATCTTCTAAGTTTAATAATTTTTCATGATACTTTTCATCTTCAGTAAGATCAGTTGAGGAAGACTCGAAAAAAGTTTCTTCTGATTCGTCATTATAGTAAAGTGTAATTTGAAAGCTCATTTCTTTCGATTCCGCTTTCTCAAATCCACCCTCCCATAGGTACTGTTGTTGGTTTACTAAACTCATAATTTCAATTTAATTGGGCTTTGACACTATTAATATACTACTCTTCTTTTTGTGAAAAGTACTTTTGGGGAGAGTTCATCGAAAGGTAAAGTAGGCTTAATGATGAAAGAGAAAGTTATGAACAGATAGTTAAATAATACTTAATGAAAAAAGCTTCCTACACGGCATTTTAGCGTATAGAAAGCTTTTTATATTTTGATTTTTTGAGCTAGTTATAGACTAAAATTTCCAACCACCATAAAAACCAATTACAAATGATCTTGTAAGTCCATCTGGACGGGCAGTTCTTGCCATTACAGGAAAACCAAGGTCAGCTCCAAGAGTATAATCTCCAAATGCCTTTGAGATACCACCTGTCAGGTTCAATGTCAATCCACTAGAACCATCAATTTCTTTTCTAACGCCATCTGTATCTACGAAAGAGTCATTTCCCATATGTACAATTCCAAGTAATCCTGCTTTCCAATTAATTTTATCAGGATTCTCTTTTGAATACTCTGCTCTAATTGCTAAATCAGCTTGTCTTTCAAATTGGTTGGTACTCCAAGATTCGTTGTCGGGGTCAGATCCTGTTTCAAAAAATGCATTTTCATTTTGTGTTAGAGGCTGCTGATAACCGGCAGAGAATAAAAACTGTTTATATCTTACTGCCACACCACCAAGAATATCATAAGTACCTAAACTCGGTTGATAAGCCATTGGTAGCGGAGCTCCATTATAGAGAACATTGCCATCTTGAAATGGAATTTTAGTACCTCCGAAAATAGTGGTTGTCACTTCATCTCCTTTATAAACAGGAACAGAAAGTGACAAGGTTAAATCACCAAACCCATTTGCATTCCCCAATCCACCGGTGGTAATAATATATGGCAACTGGAATTGAAAATAGACAACATCCTTGATGTTATAGTCTCCTTCTAATTGTAACCCAATGACACTTACTTGTTTTTCACCTAGGCCATAAGAGGGACGAAAACGGAGTTCTCCATGTGTAGGTGTTTCATTAAAAAATTCGCTACTTTTCATTGGGCCAATACTACATAGTCCAGCATCGGCACAACCTTGTGCATTAGACCTAAGAGAGAAAAGAGCACAAAAAACAATAGCTAGAAGTGTTTTAGAAAAAATGTATTTCATAATAATGAGAGTTATGTAAAAAGTGATGTATCGTACAGCACTTTAGTTAGATTGATAATGTTTGTTTAACTGAAAGTTGTTGTAATTTACAATTTACTTTTATTAACTACCATTTTTTTGAAGTAAAATGTAGCCTCTTCATTATTATTTTCGCAAAAATGCAGATCTGTAAGGTTATTTTGAGATTCTATTGTGATGGATATCTCATTCGGTTTTTTGATTTGAGTATACAATTTATAAAGCCCACTTTTGTCTTCAAATACATTAGGTTTTACCTCAAAAAGTTCTTCAAAGAGGAAATCTTTTTGAATACATTCAAAAGCGATCAGTTTATTTTTTTCAAAAAAGAATTGCCATTCTTCCATAGAATGCGTCAAAGTGATGATGTTTCTTTCTTCTACGTCACACTTGTCCAATAGCCCTTCATCTTCAATTAGGTAAATAGTTTTATAAGAAGTGCTGACTTTTTGAGATTGTGCAAATAAGCTGTTTGATAATAATAACATCAGCAAGATAATGAGGTAGGGCATTTATAAAATTTAGTTATGTGGTACTCGATTGTTATGTTCTCTTTCTAAAAATAATAACTTAAAATTTCTTAAAAAATATAATTTGATATTTAATGTAGTTTTATCAAGAAATTTCTAATGCTGAATAATGTTATCCTAAAATCATGAAGTAAAATAGCTTTTTTAATACTATCAATACTGTTTTGTTGTTTCATCCCATCATGAAAAAGGGAAGCTCAATCTAAATTAAGCTTCCCTCTTCTATTTATATTATTGGATATTAGAAAATAGACTGTCTTTGTGCTTCGTGCTCATCGACAAGTAATATTTCTTTCTCACTTTCTTCGTCAATCACTACGTGTGGTCTCAAACCGATAATCAACATATCGTCAATTTGTTTTTGATTGCCATGTAGCATCCACTGTTCCATGAATTGATCCAATGATTTATTTTGAAGATCCATCTCTTTATCATGTATAGAGTAAAGAAGATCTTTAAATGGCTTTTGCATCAATTTACGTCCATTAGGTCCACCAAACTGATCTTGGTAACCATCAGAACAGATATACATTACTTTGATATCTTCTAAAGGTAATGAGTACGAATCAAACACCTTTTTCTTTGTGGCTTTACCACCAATACCAAACTTACCACCTTTCAAACGTTTAAGTTCTTCTGGCTCGTTGTTGTCAATGTAGTAAAGCGGTCTACCAGCACCAGCAAATGTCAATGTCTTACGTTTTGGAGAAACAACACAAATAGCGATATCCATACCGTCACGGCTATTTTCGTTTTCTGCTTGATTCAAGGCTTGACGAATCATATCGTTCATCAATTTCAAAATTCTACCTGGATCAAGAATACCTCTTTCGTATACAATTTGGTTGAGAAGGTCATTACCAATCAACGACATGAAGGCACCCGGAACACCGTGACCCGTACAATCGGCTGCGACAATGATATGGTTTTCATTTTTCTCTCCATACCAGTGAAAGTCACCCGATACAATATCTCTTGGTTTTAAGTACACAAAGCCATCCCAATGCTGTCCAATAGCTTTCATTTGTTCGGCCATTTCAGAAGGCTGACCAAATACGGCAGTTTGCATTCGTCTTGCATAGTTTACGGAGCTTTTTACTTTATCATTGTGTTGAGAAAGTAGAAGGGCTTGTTCTTTTACAAGTTCGTTTTGTCTAAGGATTTGCTCTCGGTGACTCTTCATCTCCTGGTGCTGCTCACGAATCGTACGAGAAGTCTCCTCCAGCTCGGTATTTTTATCTTTCAGCTTAGAAACGGCTTTATCAGCCTCTCTCTTCGCTCTTTCAAGTTCTTTAGTGTTATGATTAAGAATAGCCTCTGATCTTTTCAATCTGTTAAAGGCTTTTTCCAATTCATTGTTCTTATCTGTTAATTCAGAAGATTGTTGTTCTACCTCTTTTGTTCTAAGGTTTACTTGCTCTTCTAGTCTTTTTTGTTCTCTTCTACTTCTTAGGATGTTAAGTTGTACGAAGATGAGGACAATTGTAATTGTACCCACAACATAGATTACATAACTCCACCACTGCTTGTAGAAAGGAGTGAAAACAGAGAATCTAAAAGCTAAAGGTCTACTCCATGAGAAGTTACCTGTTTTTCTACCTCTAATTTCTAAAGTATAAGATGAGCCTGCTTCTAATTTATCAATAAGTAAACCTTCATGATCTTTTTCGAAGCTCGTCCATTCGTCCAATCCTGGATATCCCAAAATACGTTTTTGTAAGGCTACGTTTTCTGTTGGATATACCGGAATATGGAAATCTACTCTTAAGTAAGAATCGGAAGCTACATCAGGTCTTTCATTAATATCAATTTTATCACCACCAACATGAACCTGCTCAATAAATGGTTTTGGAGTCTCTTTCAATACCTGTAAGTTTGGTGCGAAACCAATACCTCTGGTTGTCGAGATAAATAATTTACCAAAATCATCAATATATAAACCTCTATGGTTTAGAGAACCGTCAGGAAGACCATCTTTATAAGTATATAGTAGGTATTCGTCATGTTCGAAATTATAACGGATAAGTCCTGAAGGTGTAGCAATCCATAACTGCTGTTCAGAAGGGTCAATAGCCAATGCATTATTTGAAATAGAGGTGAAATCACCTAGATTTAAACGTTTGATTTTGCCATCTTTCAAGATCATAGTACCGTAAGAAGTACCTAGGATAACATTACCATTAGAAAGCTTTCTAAGATCATTTGTTTGAAGGTTTCCACTTAATTTAAAGTTTAATTCTTCAGTCAAATTATCAAAAGCATCAACTACTCCATTGTATTGGAATACTAATCCTTCTTTAGAAGAACCACCAAGAAGAATCTCGTTTGTATTGGTAATCTCAATACTGATCGCTCTACTAGAAACACCTTCTTCTACACTGTAGATTTTTGTTTTTCCATTAGGTTGAATCTTAATAACACCAGCAATACCATCTTGACAAATCCATAAGTTGCCATTTTGATCTTGTTTCATTACAAAGATGGCTCCCCCTAAATGGGATAGGTCATACTTCTTTATTTCTCTATTTCCTTTCCATAAGATAATATGTCCTTCCGCATCAGAAGTCCAGACTCCTTTGCTAGTAGGTAATATTCTTAAGAAAGAGTTACCAGAAGGTTTAACTTTAATTTTTTGCTGTAACTTGAATTCATTGATTGAGTTTAAGCTACCAGTATAGAAGTTGTCACCATCTGTGAAATATAAATTTTTATCATCACCACTGATATGTTGAATGAATGAACTTGTAATGTTTTGAGCAAACTGATTAAAAGGAAGCTTTTGGAATAATGAAACACCATTGTCTCTAGCAAGCCAAAGGTCTAAGTCATTATAATACATTGAGTTACCGTTGTATACACCTAATTCCGGATCTCTATGTAATTTAAAGCCTTCATAAGTACTTTCTAAACGGTACATACCTTTTAACCAAGCAGATACCATATAAGTATCCGTCCCAATTTCTTGAATATAAGAAGCATCAAGTTTCTGTCCGATTTGTTGTCTTGATACTCGGTTTCCTTTAATTTCTACAAGTGAGATACCCTTACCGGCATCAGCTACTAAGAATGAAGAACCATTATACCAAATCGCATGTTGAATGTTGGTTAGAGACAGGTTTGCATTCATATTACGAAATTGGTTTGCCTCTTCATCATATTTTAAGACAGCACCCGTATGGTGAAAAGCGAACAATTCACCATCAATATTTTCTACAAGTTGAAAAGATCTATTTTGAGCTTCGTTGATTAAGTCAAAATCACTAAATGTCAATTCAAACTTACCTGAAGCATTTTGTTTAAATATTTGAGAATTGTCAGCAGCCCATAGTACATTATTTCTATCTTCATAAAGCATTTTACCATAAAACAGGTCACCTGTATCTGCTTCTGGCGTTTTGGTTTGCAACAATACTTTGAAAGAAACCTCATCTGGAGTACTGAAAATTTGAACAACTTCTTTATCAGTAATCGCATACAATGAACCGTCTTTTTTCTGTAAAAGCTGTTTGATATAATTACTGTGAAGTTGACTACTTCCGTAATTTTTAAATGATAAGCCATTATAGCGGACTAAGCCATTGTCAGTACCCATCCATAAATAGCCAATGGAATCTTTAGCAATACTTTTAATGTACTCTGACTTCAAACCATTATCCTTAGAGTAGTGTGTACTTAGGATATTTTGAGCTGAAGTAGTAGTACTAATGAGAAGTAAAATTGAGGTAACAAGTTTTATCAAAAAATGAATACGAAGATTCGAATTTGTTGCTCTAACCATAACAAAAAAATGCGATTATGATGTATAGTTCAAATGAACAGTCTTTGATATGTTAAAAAATAAAGACTAATGGTAGCTGTATATTACAGTTTTTTCCCAAAAAAATCAAATATTAGAATGTTTAGATTCTAAATATGTAATAGAATACTTATTGTTCAACAATTACAGGTGTTAATACCTTCAAAAAGTAGGGGATATTCTACTTTCAATATGTAAATAAAAATACTCGAAATATAAGAATAATTCTATTTCTAAGAGAAGTGATTATGTTCGTTACTTTCGCATATAATGTAAATTAACGCTGTCTTTAAAGTTTATCTTCACTTTTCTATGTCCACTGATTTTAGAAAGAATCGGTGCTAAATACTGTTTTGCGTTTTCTTTCGCTTTCTCTTCTAGTTGCATTTCCTGCCCTGTTTTCTTCAGCTTTTTCTCTGCTTCAATATACAGCTGATTCATCGCTTCAGGACTTGCAAATTCAGAAGAATAGACTTTAACTTCTTTAGGATTGACTCTTCCATCAATATTCAACACAGGAAGATCTACCACTACCGTGGAATCAATGATATGGATATCATCTTCTTTGATTTCGTTGAGATTGATGTAGGCAACAATTTCACCACCAATAACAGCTAAGATTTTAGATTTAAAATAATCTTTGGCTACTGGTATATCAGCAAAATACTCACTTTCTTCAGTGTATTCAGCCACATCTCTTACGTGTGCCTTGTATAATTCAAGGCGGCCAAGACCTTCTAATTCTTCTACAATCAATTGATGTTCATTAGTAGTATCAGCATAGCTTTCCGAAAAAAAATCCCACACAATATAAGTAGCCATAAGTATAGCTAAAACAGTCAGGATTGATGTGTGTAACTTCGAGGACATAATCTTTATTTTGGATCGTTAGATTAAACGTAAATGTAAGTGCAGAAAAATCAAAACGCTAACATTCAGTAAAATGACTTACAAATGTTTACATAATTAATGTTAGTCAATAATCTTTTTTAAAGATGGTGATTTTTCTTAACATATTTTATGCAGTGTAAAAGTGGTGTTTTATTGGGTTAGGTGTTGATGCTATCCATTAAATGATTGAAAATAAGAAGGAAGCAGTGTTGGGGAGAGTGTTTTTTGAAGTGTTATAAAAGCGATTTTAATTGAAGGGTGGTCGGTCACTTTTTGACCCTGCGATTTGTTGATAAGATTAATTATACTACTTTTGATGATTTAGAAATTGGAAAAATTGTTTTGTAAAAGAGTTCTGAGCGCAGATGAAAGTTTCCACATCCCAACCCTTTCAATTGGTTTTTTCTTTATTTGAACATCAATTTTTAGGCTATTTATTTGAATCCTTTGTAGTTCAGTTGAACCACGAAAATAAGTTAACCCTTCAACATCAGAATATTTCTGCAAGAAATGCTCATGAGTTTTCAAGCAGGTTAGATGAGAAGGACTATGAACTTATTGACCTGATGGATAATATTCAACCGGATGCTGTTGCACATCGTTTTGGTGGGAAAAAACGACAAAAAGCGAATGCGTTTTTCTTGTCTACTTTTGATGAGAAAAAGGGTGATGAATTGCTTCAAAAGAGAATTTTGGATTATGTTGAAGAGGAAAGAATAAAAATTCTTAACCGACTTTCAGGGAAAATGGTCTTTGAAATGGGGAAAGATGGAAATCCGACCTACAAAACTATTCGTGTTCAAAAAGAGAAAGCTTCTATTACCTTCCGATTCTGGAGAAATAAGGATAAAGAAAATACGAATTATAGACCTTTCATGTTTTTCAACGGAGAAAAGGTCGAATTTCAATATAAACAAGCTGTTCTTCTTTCGAACAAACCAGCGTGGCTCCTTTTAGAAGGAAAACTTTACACTTTTGAAGGTGAAGTAGATGGAAAGAAAATAAAACCTTTCTTGTTCAAAAACTTTATAGCTATTCCTAAAAAAATGGAACCAAGCTACTACGAAAAGTTTATTACTCACTTGATCGAAGACTATAAAGTAAAGGCTGATGGTTTTGAAATTGTGAGATTGGAAGAAGAGGCTAGTGCTTCTTTGTTATTAAAAGAAATTGTCACTGCAGACAATGGTTCAGAGGAGAGCGAGCCTGTTGTCAATGATGTAGAGTTGAGTTTGGTTTTCAAGTATGGAGACCGTGTAGTAGAGGGCAGTACAATAGGCAAGAAGAGTCATGTAAATTTAGAATATATAGATGATGAATTTACATTTTACAAAATGACTCGTAAGGTCAAATATGAAAAAGCTGTTAGAGATAATGTACATCAATTAGGACTTGAACTAGGCAAAAAAGGGAAAGTAATTTTACCCAAAAATGATGCATTCTCTTGGATCTCCAATAATGCTCAAGCGTTAGAAGAAAGTAATATTATAATTGATCAAGATGGAGCCATTGAAAAGAAATATTTCATTGGGAAATCCGTGATCAACCTTGAAGTAGAAGAAGATAGAGATTGGTTTGATATCAAAACGAAAGTGCTGTTTGGTGAGTTTGAAATTCCATTTACTGTGATCAGAAAATTAATCGTTTCTGGACGTCACGAATTTGAACTTCCAAACGGAGAGATTGCCGTAATTCCAAATGTTTGGTTCTCTCAATACCAAGAGCTTTTCTACTTCTTAAACAACGATAGCGAAACCCCTCGTCTTCATAAACATCACTTAGCATTAGTACAAGAACTGAAAGAAGGTTCGTTGGCCAAAGTGAGCTTAAATGAAAGGTTATCAAGGCTAAATGACTTTGATCAAATTGAAGATTATGAAGTTCCGAAAGGTTTTAAAGGTAAACTTAGACCTTATCAGAAAGCGGGTTATAATTGGATGAGATTCCTTTCAGAGTACAATTTTGGAGGTTGTTTAGCAGACGATATGGGATTGGGTAAAACGGTGCAGACACTTGCCGTTTTAGAGCATGAAAGAGGAGCTGAAAATGGTACTTCTTTACTCATTATGCCTACTTCTTTGGTCTACAACTGGGAGATGGAAGCCAAGAAGTTTACGCCTAAGATGAAAATCTTGAATTATACAGGTACGAATAGACAGAAGAATCCTGAAAAGTTCGGATTGTATGATTTGGTGATTACTTCTTACGGAACGGCACGTATTGACGCGGAAATTCTATCACAGTATTTCTTCAATTATATTATTCTTGATGAGGCACAAATCATTAAGAATCCATCATCTATTGTAACAAAGTCAGTCAATCAATTGAAGTCTAGAAAACGTCTATTGTTGACGGGAACGCCAATTGAAAATACAACAATGGATCTTTGGTCAGAGATGAATTTTGCCAATGAAGGGCTTTTAGGTGGCCAAAACTTCTTCAAAAAAGAGTTCTTACACCCTATCGAAAGAAAAAAAGACGAAGAAAAATATACAAAACTGTACCGTTTGATCAAGCCGTTTGTGATGCGTAGGCATAAATCACAAGTGGCGTCTGAATTGCCAGAGAAGATTGAGAAGGTGATGTATATTGACATGACAGCGGAGCAGAAGGCAAAATATGAGGAAACGAAGTCTTCTTACAGAAACGAGATTTTAGAACATATCGAAAGTACAGGAGTGAAAGGCTCTCAGTTTATGTTACTCAAAGGTTTAACAGAACTAAGACAGCTTGCCAACCACCCGGTATTATTAGAAGAGAAATACGAGCACTCTGCTGGCAAATTTGATGAAGTGATTCGTTCACTTGAAAATGCAACTGCTGAAGGTCATAAAATTTTAGTGTTTAGTCAGTTTGTGAAGCATCTAACACTATTTAGAAAAGAGTTGGATGAAAAAGGATTTGACTATGCTTACTTGGATGGAGGAACGAAAGACAGAAAGAAAGAAGTCAACAAATTCCAAAACTCAAAGAATGTTCAAATCTTCTTGATTTCACTAAAAGCAGGTGGTCTAGGATTGAACCTTACCGCTGCCGATTATGTTTTCATACTTGATCCTTGGTGGAACCCTGCAATTGAAGCACAAGCGGTGGATAGAGCACACCGAATTGGACAGGAGAATAAGGTAATGGTTTACAAATTCATCACTAGAGGTACGGTAGAAGAGAAGATTTTAGCCTTACAGCAAAGTAAAAAAGAGCTGGCTGATACTTTGATTACGACGGAAGAGAGCTTTATGAAAAAGTTGAGCAAAGATGATATCACAAACCTGCTTTCGTAATTTTTTTGAGATTGATATTTATTTTAAAATAAAAAATCATCTTTAATTTATTGAAAGCTAAATAATTAGCGCTAACTTATAAGTTTTTGAGAAAAAAATAATAAAAAACCATTGCGGAATTAAAAAATGTACTTACCTTTGCATCGCAAGTCGGGTCGATTTGCTCCTCCGAATCCCCCAGGTGCGGAAGCAAGCAAGGGTAAGGAGTTGAGCGATGCGTTCCCGGCTTGTTTTTTTATACCTAAGATTTTATAATGAAAAGGTCATTCTATCACATAAATAGAATGACCTTTTTCTTTTAAGAAGGAGAAGGGAAATTGTTTTTAAGAACTGTATCTTTATTCATACCTCTTTTCTCACTTTATCACCCAAAATCGTCTACAATGATATCTTCATTGGAAACCTGCAGGTCTTGCAATTCCTTTTGCATACCTAACACAAAAGACCTTCCTCCAACAATACAGAAACGGTACTGTTCTATGTTTTCGATTTTTCCTTTAATGTAATCCTTGTCCATCCTTTTTTCAGTGGCAGTTAAAACGGTATGATAACTGAAGTTTTCATTTTCCAAACCAATAAAGTGATCATGATAAGCACAAGCTTCCAAAGTCTTATTGGAGTACAGTAAAGTGATCGGTGTATTTTGATGTTGTTTCTGATGCTCTCGAATTAAAGGAAGGATAGGGGTAATACCTATGCCTGATACGATAAATACAATTCCTTTGTCTTTCTGAGTGAATTTCTGATTTGTAAAGTCACCAATGGGGCCATAGCATTTACATTTTGCACCTTCACTTAAAGCCATCAAAGATCTTTTATAGCTACTGTCGCTTAATCTTAATGCAAAACGCAGGTAAGGCTCATCAGGATGAGAAACGAAAGATAATGCCCTATGTGGAATTTCTACTGCATTGAATTTTGGATTGATCAGTTCTAATATACCATACTGCCCCGCTTGATAATTAAACCCTTTCGGCTTAGTGAAAGTAAATTCATACGTATTATCAGCAATACATTTCTTTCTAATCAGTTCTATGACGTTTTCATCTTCTAAAATACCATAATCCTCAACAGTAGTTTTAATGCTCTTATTGACTTCTTGGGCACTTAAAAAGCCACTAATGATGGCTCCTGTAAAGCCTCCACCTGGAAAAGTCCAAGCACCAGCAAAATGTAAGTTTTTGATCGGCGAAGCCAAAGGAGTTCTATTTTTTCCGGCTTGATCAGCAGTTTGAGCAAAACCATAAGGCGTTCCCTCCGGATTCATAGTGTATCGTTGTATGGTTTTGGAAGTACCTACCTCATAATATTCAATTTCCTCCTTAATGCCCGGGAAATGTTCTTCTAAGCGATTAAAAAAGATTGTTGCTACTTCTTCCTTCTTTAGAGCATATTCTTCCGTAGAGAGGCTCTCCCAGTCGGTCAGGTAATCGGCAGCACATATAGCACCAAATGATTTGCCCTTAGGAGCTAATTGCGAATCAATCTGACTATAATCCACAAATACAAAGTTTCTCTTTTCCCAAGACCCCTTACAATTGTTGTACACCTCTTTAATGCTAGTCATATTATCATCAGAAATGAACGTAGAGTAATGATCAGTACCCAAATCTTTGATTTCTTTTTTGAATCCAATGTAAATACTCAATAAAGAACATGCAGCTTTTAGGTTTTTGATTTTGCTGTTTAGTTTATTTCCTTCTTTGGGTGGAAGTAATTTTTGCACCAACGGTACAGCTGTATTCGCTATGATTTTTGAGGCAAAGACAGTGTGTGTTTTACCAGTATTGTATTTATCTGTAAATTCCACTCCAACGGCCTTACCATTTTCAACAATAATCTTATTGACCTTCTTTCCAACAAGCACTTGTCCACTACTCTGATCAACGATCGAGGCGAGGTAATCCGAAAGCTTTTGCGATCCTCCTTTGACAAAATGGCCACCACCTTGTATATAACTAGATTGAGCTGCTGAGAAATAAATCATAGACATAGTGTAGGGGTCATCATGATAGTAAAGCAGATTGGCTTGAAGTAATAGTTTGAGATCTTCGTCTTCAAAATAATGATCTAGCCACTCTCCAACCGTTTTGCGGGAAGCCTTTACAAGATTAGGGTGCGTAAGAGGCATAAAAGGTAAACCCAAATTTTGTTTCCATTTTTGATTCGGGAAACTAGGTAACTCTTCCAAAACGCCATTCATCAAAGCCATGAAACTTCTTATGCCTTTTTCTTCCGAAGGAAACTTCTCAATCAAGGCATTAATACTTTCGTCATGTCCGTGAGGGAAAACAAAATCCAGGTTTTTAGATTTTAAACGATATAGCTCCGGAACCTGAATTAAATCTACGTGTTGGTCGACTTCTAGAAATTTGAAAATATCCATCTTCAAATCTTTTTCAAAAAGGCCATCCATTTCATGTAACCCTACTTCCATGACAAAATCTTTTCTTTTGAAAGTAGTAGCACAACCACCCAATACGTAATGTTGCTCTAGCAATAATACCTTTTTACCTAATTTAGCTAATGTAGCACCAGCTGTCAGTCCTCCAAGACCACCACCGATTATAATTGTGTCAAATGTATTTTTGCTCATGATTAATTGAGTTTAATGGTTAATGAAATTGTTTTGTCTTGATTAAAATCAAAAGTGGCTTTCTTGAAAGAAGGTGCACCAAATCTTGAGTCTGGATTGTTAGAAAAACCATATTTTTCTTTCGGTATGCCTACCCAATTTGTATCTAATGATTGATTATTGTTTTCATCATGCCATACTGCAATGGCGTATTCACCTTTTGGAAGGTTGCTGAAAGTACAATTCACTTTTCCTTTTTGAGCAGAAATAATTTGACCTTGATAAACTTCTTCGTACTTGGGAAAGGTGTTCTCTTTATTATAAAGACCAATCATAAGTTTCCCTTTATCAGATGTAACCTCTGTAATGGTAACTTCAACAGTATTTTTATCTTCCATTATGTTGAGATAAAAGGAGAAAAAAAGTGTGGACAATAAGAGTAATGTCTTCATTTGTATTCTTATTTTTTTGTGGATAACAATACAAACATAGAGGTACTAAATCGAGTTTGCCAGTGAGAAGTTATAAGTGGGAAGATATGATGTAAAGTGACGTTTTTGAGTGATTAATGGGCGTTTTTGTGACGAATGGGAAGGCTTCTAGAGGTAGAAATCAATGAGTTCTTTTGAAAATGACCTTGATATAGGAATTGAAAATGGAAGGTTTTGAAGTTGAATCTCATAGTTACGAGCATTGCCGGAAACTTTTTCAAGGTGTTGGAAATTGGCAACATATGATCGGTGGCAATGATGAATATCTTTCTCTTTTTCTAAAATAGATTTTGCAGTTTTTAGCGGTAAACGGACCACATGTTTCAATAATTGATCCTCTTTCCATTGATAGAGCTCTAAATAGTTGCCTTCGGATTTTATACACAAAAGTTCATGGGCCAAAGAAGCGACAAATTGCTTTTCAGTACCTATTTTATAGACCTGATGATCTTCTTTGACTGATTGTTGTTTATGTATTGAAATATTTTTATTGATCGAGTCTGCTTTAGATTCTTTCTCTTCTCTTAGTTTTCTTTCTAGAAATAATACTAAAAATGCACATGGAAAAATGCCGATAGAAAGTGTGATGAAAATAAAATATGGAAAAGAATGATCAGTGGCAGCAGTAATCTCAACTTGACAAGAAAAGTAATGGGTATAAGCCCAGTTTAAAATACTGATGAATAGTAATTGGAAAAGAGCGAAGAAAATCGTTTTTCCGACGGTCCATTGATCTTTTTGAAAAGTTGTTTTAAATAATTTTGGAAGTAAAAATAAAGCAAAACAGATAACCCCAAAAGTGATCAAACCATACCCTAAAATAAAAATAGGTTTATTGAATTGTATCTGATGTAATTCAAAAGGCTGGAATACCAGAAGAAAAGTAAAGACAAATACTCCTGCTAAAGTAGCAAATAACCATCTCGATCGATGAGAATCTAGAAAAGGAAAGGGGGCATTTAGCAGTTGTAGTATCATTTACTTCCGTTTTGGTTGTTTTTCCGAAGTAAACTTAAAAAAAAAGTGATGAAATTTCATAATCGAAATGCATCACTTTCTATGTTCTATCTCTAAAATAGAGCTTATTTCATTTTATCTTTCTTACTAAAATCTAATGCTTTACTAAACATTACACCCCAGAATTTTACTCCTGAAGAAGTAACCCCTACTTCAACCCCTATTTGAGCTCTCCACTCAATAAGATTGTAATAAGCATCAAACCAATAACTTTGAGACCATGCTGAATAAGTACCTTCAGGGCGTTCAGATGTTCCTCTCATTGTTTCATGTTGATTAAGTGTCCAACCAATAGCCCAATCCCAACGTCCGCCAGGAGCCCAATAATATCCGTTCGTAAACGAGTAATTATTTAACTCAGAAGTAACGTCTTTGTTAAAGACCAAGTAAGGTAAGAACTCACCAAAAAGACGTCCATATCCGATGGACATACTTACATTTTCTTCAGCAAAATCCTGATAACCAACACGAAAGTTCAATAAGTTATTATCGTCAATATTCTGCCAAACAGAAATTTGTTGAACATTGCCCATACCATAGTAGTATTGAATACTTGTCTGTGCGTTAGCATCGTTTTGGGAAGTAAATAAGCCCAGCAACACAATGCCGGTGATTAGTAGTAGCTTTTTCACGTAAAGTAGTTTAAATATTGATAATGACGGTTACATAAACGAATGATTAGATTGTCTTTTGTTTATGTATGTACAAAGTAACGTGACTGATTAACAAAGAGCTATTGATTAAATTAAATGATTTTGAACATAAACAACTGTTATGTTACAAAATATAAAAGCTTCATTTTAAGGAGTGAAATTCTCTTAAAATGAAGCTTTTAGTGAATATGTACTTCCTTAAAGGAAGTTGTTATTGATGTTTATGGCTTATTCTTCCATATAAATGTCTAGTAATCCATCAGGAATATTAGTGTATAATTCCTTCTTTTCCAGATCTGCTTTGATGATGATTTCATCATTGATAGGAATCAAGACCTCTTTACCTTTGTATTTCATTTCTAAAATATCTTGAGCAGAGTTAGTGTACACTTTATGTACAGTACCCAAAGATCCTAAGTTATTATCTACTACAGTGAAGCCTTCAATGTCATGGTAGTAGAATTGTCCGTCTTCTAATTTAGGCAAAGCAGATAAAGGAAGGTAAAGCTGAGCGTCTTTTAATTCTGCCGCCGCTTCTATACTATCAATGTCCTCAAACTTTGCAATGTATCTATTATTATGAAGTGATAAGTATTCTAAGAAAAAAGGAACCAAACTTCCTCTTCTCTCTAAAAATACAACATCAAGACCTTCGTATTTAGAAGGATCATCCACGTCGAGGAAAAATAAAACCTCACCATTTAGACCATGAGTTTTGGTGATTTTACCAAACTCGAAACATTCATCTTTATGCATATCTTTAAACTTGTTCTCTTTTTATTTTTCAGTCATTAAAAGTGACATCAGCTGTAATTTCATTCCTGCCTTTTCACTATCTGTCAACTGATTGACCTGATCTACCTCCTGAATCATCTGATGAGCAATTGCCACAGCCTCATTCGCCGCTCTTTTCTTACCTAGCGAACGAATACTATTGAAGCGAGCACTTTCTAAATGAACACCAACTTCTTCTAGTTTTTTCTTGAGTGCAGTTGCGTAAGCATGATTCACGGTAGTAGAATGTAAGCGCAAAGAAACACGTTCTTCTCCAAAATCCTCGTATGGATACATTTCTATTAACGTTTGAGCGGTTTCTTTCGCAATAGAAAGCACTGAATCTTTGATATTGGACATACCATAATAGGCATTGGCAGCGTCAGCTACCTTCCATCTCAATTCAACACTCATTTCTAATTGTACACCATCTTTAGCAAAAGTATCCCAGGGACCTACCATTTGCACCTCGTCTTTCAAAGAGATTTTTTGAATACTTCTGAAAGGATGGTACCAATAAAAGCCAGATTTGTTGATCGTGCCTTTGTATTTCCCTAAAAGTGAAAGAAGAGCAGCGTTACCTTCACTTGTAATAAAGTAACCTCTCAATAACACCACGTCTACAAAAAGTAGAAGCATGGAGATGGCGCCCAAATCAGGAAGAGATAAAACATAACCAGCTGCACCAAACAAAACTGCTTGGACAATGATCATGATATATCCCGAAATGCCTTTGATATTTTTATCTGTCATATTATTTGTTATATTGGGTCATCGTTCTTGATAAACCTATGGAAGCAAAAGAAAGACACATATCGGCTGACTTTTCAATTAAACCATCCAAATCAATTTTCTCATCTTCTGTAAACTCACCCAACACAAAATCAACTTGTTTTCCTTTGGAATAATTATCACCAATACCGAAACGTAATCTTGGGTAAGCGGCTGTTTGCAACTGTGCTTCAATATCTTTCAAACCATTATGACCAGCAGCACCACCTTTCCCTCTCATTCGTAGGCTAGTGTAAGGAATAGCCAAATCATCTACAATCACCAAAATATTCTCTGTTTTGATTTTTAATTGATTGGCCCAATATTTTACAGCTTTACCACTTAAGTTCATGTAAGTAGTAGGTTTGATAATTGTAATACTTCTTCCTTTATGTTTAAAATCAGCAACATAGGCTAAGCGATCCATTTCAAAAGAAGTGTCATGCTTTTTTGCTAGATAATCAGCCACCATAAAACCAATATTGTGACGAGTTTTTGCATATTCAGGACCAATATTGCCCAAGCCTACGATTAAATATTTCATTGTTTGTATTAAGAAATTTCTTGATAACGAATTTAATACGCAAAGGTAGTATTTTCTATGAAGTACTAAACCAAAAATAAATCAGAATTCATCATCTATCGCTACTTATTCTTTGAAAGAAAACTAAAAAATGAGGAAGTAAATAGAAAAGATAATCTTGTTTACCTTTCTGCTAAATAGTACTCATTTTTAATACAACGCCAACACCAATGCCTTATGATTGAGTTCAATTTGAACTATTTTTAAAGAACCATTGTTATTCATGGCTGAAGAGTAGAGATAAGACTTCTTATTGGAAGAAGTGATGATTTTTTGAATATTATCGTTGAGTGGTAAGTTGTTATCAAGGTTATATTGATAGGCTTCCCAAACGCTTTTCTCAATTTCATCAGTAGGCGTAGAGCATTCTATCCAAGCTTTTTTGATATAGGGCTTTAAGCTATCAGCAAAAATATCTAAAGACAGGTCACCGCAAGCTTGATCAATAGAAATAGTCTTTATGATAGAACTTCCAATTGAAAAGCCTTTTTCAGCAATGTCATTTTCTTTAATCTGCTTTATCTTACGTTCTTTGATTTGCTTGTTTACACTGTTGGCATCAATCTTATCTGAAGTTCTCAATCCACAAGATATCAGGGATAGGAATAAGATTAAATACGCTACAATTGATTGATTTATAAATTTCATTTGTTCTCTTTTAAAGAGGATGTTTTTTTTATTTCTCCTCAAAACTACATCTTTACATTTTCTAATTAAAATTTCATATATAATGAATTTGTTTTACAGAGAAATTGGTGAAAGAGGAAATAAACCATTAATCATACTTCATGGACTTTTCGGACAATGCGATAATTGGATGACATTAGGGAAGCAATTGTCGGAAAAATTACATGTTTTTTTGGTTGATCAACGTAATCACGGTCAGTCGCCGCATAGCGATGACTTTAATTATCAGTTGATGGCAGAGGACCTAAAGGAATTTATTGAGACACATCAGTTAGAAAAGCCGATTATATTGGGACATTCAATGGGAGGAAAGACTGTGATGCAGTTTGCTGCCAATTATCCTGAAATGGTCAGCAGAATGGTTGTAGTAGATATTTCACCTCGTTTTTATCCCGTACATCATCAAACTATTTTGGAAGGATTGAATGCTTTACCAATCGATTCTATAAAAACTAGAGGCGAAGCGGATAAGTTATTGGCAGAATATATACCAAACTTCGGTGAACGATCGTTTCTATTAAAGAACATCTACCGAAAGAAAGAAGGAGGTTTTGCTTGGAGAGTCAATTTACCTGTCATTACAGCTAAAATTGAGGAAGTGGGTAAAGCTTTAGCAATGACACATTCCATCGAAGTACCAACATTATTTATTGGAGGCACGAACTCCAACTATATACAACAAGCAGATCAAGAAGAGATTAATGAAAAATTTGCCTCTGTTTCAGTCGAAATGATTGAAGGAGCAGGACATTGGGTACACGCTGAGAAGCCTCAAGAACTACTTTTGGCAATTAATAGCTTTATTTTTTAATTTATTAAAGTTTTTATTGTATTTTTAGGTGTTATAAATACTTTTATTCGTTCAACCCATTGACACATATGCACGCTGTGGAAGATTTTATACCATACAATTCTTTAGAAGTTCCAGAAGAACAAATGCTGAAGAAAACGCAGGAATACTACGATAAGATTAACAAAAGACGATCACTTAGGGACTTTTCTGATAAACCAGTGGAGAAAGAAGTGATTGAAAATATCATTAAGGCAGCAAGTTGTGCACCATCAGGAGCCAACAAACAGCCTTGGACTTTTTGTGCTGTTTCAAGCCCAGAAGTTAAAAAGAACATTCGTATTGCTGCAGAAAAGGAAGAGTATGAAGGCTATCACGGCAGAATGAGTGAAGAGTGGTTGGATGACTTAAAACCCTTTGGTACGGATTGGAATAAACCTTTTTTGGAAAAGGCTCCATGGCTGATTGTGGTTTTTAAGCAAGTATATGAAATTGATGAGCATGGTATACGTCACAACAATTACTATGTAAATGAATCCGTAGGTTTGGCCAGTGGTTTTTTATTGAATGCCATTCATGAGGCAGGGTTAGTGGCTTTGACGCATACTCCCTCTCCAATGAACTTTTTGGCAAAGGAATTAAAACGCCCGGCGAATGAAAGACCTTACCTTCTAATACCGGTAGGATACCCAACAGATGATGCGAAGGTGCCTAACATTACAAGGAAACCGCTAAATGATATTGTAGAGTGGTACTAGATCACTTTAGAAAGATAAAAAGAAGCAATGTATCGAAAGGTGCATTGCTTTTTTTATACCTTATTTTATTATATTGAGCCCAAATTAAAGCACTATATTTTTTTCAAAATGAGCAAACTATTTTCATTCCTAAGCACTTTTGTGTTATTAGTTTTACCCTACTTTTCTTACGGTCAATTGACTCCGACTGACCTTTCTCCTCAAAAGAAGCAATACTTATCTCTTGTTTGGTTAGATAAGGATTTTAAATCAATGGTTTCTAACAATTTTTCTAAGGGGATTTTCTATGTAAAAGTCAATTATAAAACAGAAGAAGATAAAAAGTATTACCTAATTTTTGATGTTTATTCTAAAAACTTAGTGATGATCAATGAAGTGAAATCAGGTGTGAATAATGGCAAAAGCTACTTTTATGATAGTGAGGATAGGCTAAAGATTGTAGGGAATTATACAAAAGGAAAGAAGAGCGGGAATTGGATAGACTATTATTACTATGACTACTTCAAAAAAGAATTTAAATACGATCAAGACGTAGAGTTCGTAAGTACAATAAAAACACCCAATGGTGAAGTTTTAATAGAAGATGGAAATGGTGTGATTGAACTCCGAATTTCCGACTCAGAAGTTTATAATGAACATTATCAAGAAGGAAAAATTGACTGTTCTTTTATAATAAATGGGAATCAAGATAGCATATATATTATTTCTGAAAAACAAGCTGAACTTAAATCAAAAGATCGTTTAAAAAAGTATTTGAGAAAAGAATTAAAAGGAATAAAGTATGAAATCTATCATGAGAAAGATTTAAGCATGAGGATTCTAATCAATGAAAAAGGTAAGGTTGTAGATATTGAAATGGTAGATGGCTTTACGGAATGGGTGAATGGATATTTATTGAAAGCTTTAAGAAATACTGATGACTTTTGGGAAGCAGCTGAATACGAAGGAAGAAAAGTATCTTCTTATTACAATTATTCTGTGAAGCTATTTGATATAATTAAACCCATCAAAGTGAAAAATATGGGAGTTGTAGTGAATCAAGAGGGAGTAGTAAAACGTAGATCAATGTTTGATCCGTATACGGAGAAGTCAATTTATGATTTGAGGTCTACAATTTTTAGTTTATCACCTGCTAATTTATCACCAGTTGGTTTATTTGCTAATTCTTTACCAGATAACAGTCCAACTTCAATTACCCACAGAGATGTACTTAAGGCAAAGAGAAAAGATATGATAGAAGATATGCAAAAATACCTTTTGGAGCGAAACTTTGGTTTTTTGTTGAGAATGAAAAATATTACACCTCCTCAATAAGCACTTTTATGGAGAAATATTCCACAAATACCGTATTGTTAAACATTTATAAAAATGTAAAATAAACACTTAAATAAATACCTTCATTATCAGTTGTTAACGTATACCCTAAAGTACTTATTTCAACTTAATACTTTAATTGTTATGTCGGATAAAGAAAAACTATACGAGATTTTAGGCGAACTATTATTTGTGGTGGCAAAAGCGGATGGTGTGATTCAAGAAGAAGAAAAAGCAGTTCTGGAAAACTACTTTAAAGACCATCCTTATGGTGAAGACATCAGACGGTCTTTCAATTATGAAGCTCAAAAAGATACACCTGTAGAGGATGTTTACAACAAGGTAATTGATTATTGTAAACATTACGGCCCTACCAATGAGTATCAAGAATTTATAAAAGCCATGGAAGTAGTAGCAGAGGCGGCTGACGGTGTAGATGATAACGAGACAGCCGTGATGCAATCCTTCTCCCATGATCTTTTGACAAGGTTTAAAAAAGACCTTGAAACAATACAATCTTAAAAAGTATCAACTTAGCGATACATTAAATATACGGCAGCTTTTTTCTTAAAGGCTGCCTCGTCTTTTCTCCAGTAATTTTTAATTCCATCGAAAGTATAAGAAGCCATAAACCCTTCTCTGATTTTGTTACTTCCACACACTTTATCAAACATTCCCCATCTATTTTGATGAGCATTGAAAAGGTCTTTAGCAGGATGCAATTGATGATGAACTGCTAATACATGAAACTGGATTTCAGATAATCGAACCTTATCATAATCGGTGACATACACCTGAACTCCATGTAATTTTATCCCTTTTTTCTCTTTATAATAAGGTGTAAAAGAAAGCCCCCTGAAATATACACCTTCTAAGTTTAATGCATTTAAATGTTGAGCAAACTGAGCTGTATTGATATATTCTGCTCCAAATAGTGTAAATGGCAGGGTATAGCCAATTCCAATAAAGTTTCCTTCTAGTTCTCCTATAATACCACTAGCAGGGTAAAGTTCAGCCACTTCAGGAAATGGAATATGTGGTGAAGTAGGCACCCAATGTCTCCCTGTATCTTGAAAGCGCATCTCTCTTTTCCAGCCTTTCATCGGAATAACATTGAGCTTGCATTGCGTCTTATTTTTTAACCATCCTTCATAGTTCATCATATAGGCCAACTCACCTACCGTCAAACCATAGATATAAGGAATAGGAAATTGACTTACAAAAGAAAAGTAGCCCGGCTCAACAATGTTTCCTTCAATTTTATTGCCACCTAGAGGGTTGGGTCTATCCAATACAATGACCTCTTTATTATTCTCAGCTGCTGCTTCCATCACTAACCCCAATGTACTGATAAAAGTATAAGATCTTACCCCAATATCTTGAATGTCATACACAATTACATCTACGTTTTGGAGCATAGCTGCTGTAGGTTTTCTTGTTTTTCCATAAAGTGAATAAACAGGAAGTCCCGTCACTGCGTCCGTATTACTATCCACATGAGCACCGGCATCTGTATCGCCACGCACACCGTGCTCAGGTCCATAAAGTGCTGTGAGGTTGACATTTTTTGCTTGGAATAATATATCTACAGTTGAGACAAAATCATGATCAATTCCCGTGGGGTTAGTCACTAATCCTACTCTTTTCCCTTCTAATGCCTTGAAATTTTGATCTCTCAATACCTCTATGCCTACTTTAACAAGTGGTGTAGAAGTTTGAGAAAAAGTGATGATGGAGTTGAAAAATAATAAGGTAAATAGTAATGTTCTTAGAGGATAATAATTGGAATACTTCATTAAAAATCGGTTGGTTTAAATTAAGTCGAGATAGACCTTTGCAAGATGGCTTTCTCTAGAGAAGATGATTATTAAATAAAGATACTCAATAAAAAATTGATTTGTGAAAAGGTATTTGTCTTGAAACAAAAAAACGTCTGAGATTTCTCCCAGACGTTTCTAATTCAATCTATTTTATCGCACACTTTTATATATCATATTAGATGAAGTGGTAGCGTACAAACGCTTCCATTGCTTCATATTCTGCTAGACCAAGTGCATTGTATAATTTCGCAGTATCCGAATTACGCTCTTCTGCTCTTTGCCAGAATTCACGGTCATCTGTTCCTTGGAATACTACGCCATCTTTTTGTGACTCATGGAAGAAAATGGCTTTTCTTTTTGTAAGAACTTGCTCAGGTGACATTGGTACAGCCATTTCGATTTCGTCGATTGGCCACTCATGCCATGCACCTCTGTACATCCAAACCCAACAGTCTTTCATGTACTCTTCAGTTTTCAACTCCTCTAAAGCAGCAAAGATAGCATCTAAGCATACACGGTGCGTACCATGCGGGTCCGCTAAGTCACCTGCGGCGTAGATTTGGTGAGGCTTGATATCAGAAATAATATTCTTGATGATCTCAATGTCCGCTTCACCTACTGGGTTTTTACGAACTTTTCCTGTTTCATAGAAAGGTAAATCTAAGAAGTGTACTTGTTCTTTTGGAATACCAGTGTAACGACATGCCGCAATCGACTCATCTCTACGAATCTGACCTTTGATTTGTCTTACTGCTAGTGAATCAATATCACCTTCTTCTTTGGCATCAAGGAAACCTGTAATCTCCTTGAATTTAGATTTTGATTCAGCAGATCCAAAACCGAATTTGTCCATCAATGAGTTCGCAAATGTAGCATATCTACGAGCATCATCATCAGAAACGGCAATGTTACCAGAAGTTTGGTAAGCAACGTGTACTTCATGTCCTTGGTCCACTAAACGTTGGAACGTACCACCCATTGAAATTACGTCATCATCAGGGTGAGGAGAGAAGATAATTACACGTTTCTTCGCAGGAACAGCTCTTTCAGGACGTTGTGTGTCGTCTGCTGAAGGCTTACCGCCTGGCCATCCTGTAATTGTATGTTGTAAAAGGTTGAATACTTCGATGTTCAAATCGTAAGCAGAACCTTTAGTGGATAATAAGCTATCTAAACCACTTTCCAAGTAATCCTTGTTTGTTAATTTCAATACAGGTTTACCTGTTTTATAAGCTAACCAAACTACCGCTTTCTTTACCATAGCAGTAGTCCACTCTACTTCTGAAACTAACCAAGGAGTTGTGATACGTGTCAATTGTTCTGTAGCACCTTCATCGATAAATACAGAAACATTATCGTGTTTTTGTAGGAAAGTTGCAGGTACTTGCATTGAGATATCGCCCTCTACCATTTTCTTTACGATAGGCGCTTTACCAGAACCCCAAGCCATCATAATGATTCTCTTAGCTTGCATGATTGGTTTTACACCCATTGTGATGGCACGTTTCGGAACGAAATCCAAACCACCAAAAGAAGGAGCAGCGTCAATACGAGTGACTGCATCTAAAGTCACCATACGAGTACGGCTGTTTTCTGTTGAGCCTGGCTCGTTGAAACCAATGTGACCTGTACGACCAATACCTAATATTTGTATATCCAATCCACCTGCATTTGCAATCTTCGACTCATAGTCTTTACAGAAAGCATAAACATTTTCGATCGCTAAAGTACCGTCAGGAATGTGGATGTTTTTTTCTTGAATATCAATGTGGTCGAATAAGTTTTCCTTCATGAAACGTACATAAGAATGTACTGAATCAGGTTGCATAGGATAATATTCGTCCAGGTTAAAAGTAATTACATTTTTAAATGACAATCCTTCTTCTTTATGTAAACGAATTAATTCATCATAAACCTTTAAAGGAGAAGAACCTGTTGCTAAGCCTAATACTGCATTTTCACCTTTTGAAGCTTTATCTCTAATAAGATCAGCGATTTCATGTGCAATCACAGTAGACGCTTCAGCATTTGTTGAAAAAGTGTAGGTTTGAAGACGTTCAAATTCTCTGTCCGTCATTACTTGTTGGTTCAACAATGTTGTGTTCATAGTCATTCAATTTTACTTTGTAGTGGTATTATAAAATCAATAATTGAAATTGATTTATGCTCAAATTTAGAAAGTGATCACCGCTCCACATAAGTTTTTCGGTACAAAACATTCGTCTATAGTTAAACGCCGTTTATCTAAAAAGAGGCGTTGTTTGACGTAGTAATTAATGTTAATACGCTAAAAGGGGTGTTAACTTCCTATGATAACCACGTACAGATTGAATTCTATGTTAACCGCACATGAAGTAATCCGTAACCGTACCACTTTTTATTTACTTTTTACTTAGAGTTTTTTTCTTTTTCTTCGGGTTCGATGATTTTTTTTCAGTGAAAAGTGTTTTTCGACCATGTTTAGAGCAGATCGGGCATTCATTTGGATCATGACGCTGTGCAGGACAATATTCTCTACCAAAATAGATAATCTGAAGATGAAGGTCATTCCAGTCTTTCTCATCGAATAGTCGTTTAGCATCTTTTTCCGTTTGCTCCACGCTTTTTCCAGTAGACAGCCCCCAACGGTACATCAATCTGTGAATATGCGTATCTACAGGGAATGCCGGAACACCGAAAGCTTGTGACATCACGACCGAAGCAGTTTTGTGTCCTACAGAAGGTAATGACTCTAAGTCCTTAAAGTTATCAGGCACTTTGCCTCCAAATTTCTCTACTATAATCTTCGACATCCCGTAAATGCCTTTTGATTTCATCGGCGAAAGTCCACAAGGTTTGATAATCTCTCTGATTTCTTCCACGCTCAATTGCATCATATCATAAGGATTGTCTGCTTTGGCAAACAATAGAGGGGTAATCTTGTTTACTCTTTCGTCAGTACATTGTGCTGATAAGGCCACTGCGACAAGTAGTGTAAATGGATCTTTGTGGTCTAATGGAATGGGTGGATTAGGGTATAAACCTTGTAAAGTTTGAACGATATCTTGAACTTTTTCCTGCTTAGTCATTGTTTATAGTTTTAATTGAGACAGCAATTTATGAAAGTATCAAGGTTTTATATAAACATCGAGGTAACGAATAATTCATTTTTTCACTATGTAGGTTTATAATACACTATTTTTTAAATATATTGTGTGATTATAGCTTCAGAATAAATAAGAAGTGCTAAGATAGAGGTGATCAGAAATCGTTGATTTTGTTTTTCATTCAAGTTAGAGTTGAACTGGAAGCGTGAAACCAAATAAGAGTGATTAACAAGTATTCTAATGAATATTTAGAAGAAGTTTACGAGGGATAGACAACATTTTTTAGTACTAAAATCAATAAAAATCGATATTTAATCTAATGAATTTCGAAAACTTAGAAGAAGAGGCATTGATTGACCTTGTGAAGGGGGGTGATCGTTTCGCTTGGGAATATATAACAAAGGAATACTATCAGGCAATCCTCAACTTTATCAATGGAATGGTAAAAGACTGGGAAACTGCCGAGGAGTTGGTACAGGATATATTTGTCAATTTTTGGAGTAAAAGAGAATCTTTAAATATAAATCTTTCATTAAAAGCGTATTTATACCGATCAGCAAGAAATCATACGTTGAATTTTATCAAGAGAAGAAATTTTGAACGTGATTATCAGAAAGGGGTTGCTGAAAGAATGGTTATTTCAAGTAATGACACGGAGGACACTTATCACTTTTCAGAATTAGAAAAGCGTCTGTCGGAAGCGATTGAAGAGTTGCCGGAAAAAATGAAAGAAATTTTTAAGATGAGTCGTTTTGAGGATTTGACTTACAAAGAAATTGCAGACGCATTGGATATTCCTGTAAGAACAGTGCATTATCAAATTGGCTTAGCATTAAAACAATTAAGAGAAAAATTAAAAGGGCATGTAGACCCTAGTCTAATGGCATTGGAAGGTGGAATAGTGATTGGCTTGATCATTGACTATTTATTACAATTCAATTTATTTTAGATTTTTTTTGTCTTGCCATGCATTTCAATTGTCTTGGCTTTAAGGACGATTATATTGTGTGATTCCGCTATGAAGAGTCATAAAAAATAAAGGACTTAAAATGAATATTCATCATGACTTGTCCTTACGATTATTATAGAGTAATAAAGAATTTATCATATTTATCCGATACAACATGGATAAGGAAATTAACATTGATTGGACACTGATTGCAGAAAGTTTAGGTGGTGATCAAATGGCTGTTGTTAAAGCAAAACAGCTGGCTGAAACCGATGAGACTTTTAAGAGTGTTCTTTCAGAAGTAACAGAGATCTGGATTCAATCCACTACTATAGGTCAAGAAAAGAAGCGTATACTAAATTCTTCTCGATTAGATGCTAAAGTAAACGAAATCTGGGATAAGATTTTGGAAGTTGAATCTGAAGAAACAAAAATTGCTACTACATTAGAAAACCAATCTAATGAGGTGAGTGAGGAAGTATTGGACATTTGGTCTGCTGCTGGTTCGCTTGGTAAGAAACAACGTAAAGACGTATCTTCTGAAGACATGGATGCTGCAATGGCAAAAATGTTATTAAGAATGAATGTTTCTGCTGAAGAGAAAAAGGAGGCTCCAGCTTTTAAAGTGGAGAAAAACCTTTCAGCAAAGAAAAACAATACTTCAACATGGTCATTCCCTAACAGTATGGCTGCAGCTGTAGCTATTTTGTTGACATTAGGCTTGTCAATGTTCTACTATTTAGACAGTGATAAAGTACAGATGTTGCAAAAAGAGACAGGCAATACTACTGCTTTGGTGAAGCTACCTGATGGTACAAAAGTTTGGCTGAACAAAGAAAGTTCTATTCGTTACCCAGAATCTTTTGGTGACAACGATAGAGTAGTTTCCCTAGAGGGTGACGCCTTCTTTGAAGTAAAAAGAGATGAAGAACATGCGTTTAATATCATCACTTCAGAAGCAACAACTACCGTATTGGGTACGTCTTTCCACTTGACGCAAAATCAAGTAGAGGTAGTGACAGGTAAGGTTAGATTCGAAAGTAAAGAATCAGGAGAGTATGTTGTTTTAGTCAAAAATGAAACAGGTGCTATTGCAGATGGTACAGTGAGTAAAACTGTGTATGAGCAAGAGCTCAATGCCGCTTCATTAATGCAAACAGAACTTTCTTTCAAAGGTGCAAACCTTTCAGATGCCATTAAAGAAATTGGAAAAGCATACAATACTTCTATTGTTATCGAAAACAAACAATTAGAGAAACGTAAATTCACTGGTACTTTTAGAAATAAAACATTGGAGACAGTGATTGAACAAGTTTCAGAAGTTGTTGGTTGTGATACTGAAAAATTAGAAGATGGAACAGTGGTATTGAAATAACACTTTTCTACATCTATTGAAATATCTTGAAAACCACTCTAGTAATAGAGTGGTTTTTTATTATCCGAAAATTTCTATAAGATTGGTTATTTTTGAGTATGAAATCAATCACAGAAATCTTTAAAGGCCTAGAATTAACCGAATCAGAATATACCTTCATCCAAGAAAGGTGTCAGAAATTAGAGCTAAGCAAAGGAGATATTTTATTAGAAAAAGGACAGCCAACGCTTTCACAATATTATGTTTTAGAAGGTTGCTTACGTTCTTTTTTTGAAGACACTCACGAAAGAGATCATACTTTGCAATTTGCGATTCATGATTGGTGGATCAGTGATTATACGGCCTTTTTTGATGGAAACCCTGCTGTTTTAACGATTGAAAGCATTCAGAAAACAACTGTATTAGAATTTTCAAGGGAAGCTCAAATTGAGATTTTTGAAAACATACCGAAAGTAGAAAGTTTCTTCAGAGAAAAAATGGAGCATAGTTTTGGAGCTTTTCAAAAGCGAATCATTAATGATCTATCAAAAACAGCCAAAGAGAAATACCTTGATTTTCTTCAAACTCATAAGGAAATTGAAACCCATATTAAAAACTATCACATTGCATCCTTTTTAGGTATTACAACAGAAAGCCTAAGTAGAATCAGAAGGGAAATAGCGAAGCATTAGTTGCTTTATTTGACCTTTCGTCTTTTCTTATCATAGATCAATTTTTTCACTGAATTATTTTTTTGAGCTTTGCATCATCAAAAAATAAAACAGTTATGATCAATATTAAAAACTTCTTAATCGGTTTATTATCGACTTTAATTTTTGCTTCATGTGGAGCAGACAATTCTTCTCAATCATCAAAAGAAACAAAGAGTGAAACGAAAGCTGTAAAAAAGGTTTTATTCGTTTTAACCAGTCATGATCAATTAGGTGGTTCAGGAGAAAAAACAGGTTTCTGGATTGAAGAGTTTGCGACTCCTTATTACTTCCTAAAAGATAAAGGCGTTGAAATTACATTAGCTTCACCGAAAGGCGGACAACCTCCATTTGATCCAAAAAGTGATGCCAAAGATGCTCAAACTCCATCAACAGTTCGTTTTAAAGCAGATGAGGAAGCGAAAGCTCAAATGGCGAATACTTTAAAATTATCTACAGTCAATGCGGCTGATTATGATGCAGTATTCTATCCAGGTGGTCACGGTCCATTGTGGGATTTGGCAACAGATGAGAATTCAATTGCATTGATTCAAGACTTTTACAATTCAGGTAAGCCTGTTTCTGCAGTGTGTCACGCGCCGGCTATTTTCAAAAATGTAAAAGCAAAAGATGGTGCTCCATTGGTGAAAGGTAAAAAAGTAACAGGTTTCTCTAACACTGAGGAGGCGGCTATCCAATTGACTGACATCGTTCCTTTCTTAGTAGAAGATATGTTACAAGAAAATGGAGGTACTTACTCAAAAGGTGCAGACTGGTCAGCGTATGCAGTAGAAGACGGATTGATCATCACAGGTCAAAATCCTGCTTCATCAGAGTTAGTAGCTGAAAAATTATTGAAGCAATTGAACTAATTTCAAGTGTATTAGATTCTAGGTCAAAAGAATAAATTCAACAAATATTTAAAAGTGGTAAAGCTATTTGATATAGTTTTACCACTTTTTTATTGGTAGAATACGAATGACTTTGAATAAAAATGACCTTAAAAAAATTAACTGTATCTTTGCACTGAATTTAATATCAACCTAATGCATAATACGTTAGAATTAGATACAATTGTTGCCTTAGCAACAGTACCAGGGCAGTCAGCCATCCATGTCATTCGTTTGTCAGGACCTGATGCCATTAAAATTGTAAACAAAGTTTTCAAAGGGAAAAACCTAGAAAAACAAGAAGGTCATACGGCACATTTTGGTACTATCCGTGAAGAGGATGGAACTATTGTAGATGAAGTATTGGCGACTATTTTCTATGGGCCTAAGTCATATACAGGAGAGAATACCGTGGAAGTTTCATGTCACGGTTCTCAGTTTATCGTCGATCAATTGCTCCAGCTTTTTATGAAAACAGGAGCCCGCTACGCCAAAGCAGGAGAGTTTACCCAACGTGCATTTGCCAATGGAAAACTCGACTTAGCACAAGCAGAAGCCGTAGCTGATTTGATCGCCGCCGATTCACATGCTTCAAGAGACGCCGCTATGCAACAAATGCGTGGAGGTTTTTCAAAAGATATCAAAGCACTTCGCGAAAAGCTGATCCACTTCGCATCCATGATCGAATTGGAATTAGATTTCTCAGAAGAAGATGTGGAATTTGCTTCAAGAGATGAGTTAGTCGATTTGATCAACGAATTAAAACGCGTAATCAAAGCCTTGATCGATTCCTTCTCTATGGGTAACGTGCTGAAAAATGGTGTTCCCACCGTTATTGCAGGTAAACCCAATGCCGGAAAATCAACACTATTGAACGCCCTTCTGAATGAAGAAAAAGCAATCGTATCAGACGTAGCAGGTACCACTCGTGACTTTATCGAAGATGAAATCAATATCGGTGGCGTAACCTTCCGTTTTGTAGATACGGCAGGGCTTCGCGAAACACAAGATAGAGTAGAGGCTATCGGTGTACAACGTTCTTACGAAAAAATGAAAAAGGCTTCATTGATCATGTATATGTTTGATGCAGCCACTTCCACTTTCGAAGACGTAAAAGCAGAAGTTGAAGCCCTAGAACAATTAGGTGTACCCTATATTCTTGTCGCTAACAAACTAGATCAATTAGAAAACGGTTTATCAGCAGAATTCAAAGAATTCTCAGAGCATCTTTTAGAAATTTCAGCCGATAAAGGCACAGGAGTTGAAGAGTTAAAAGAGCGTGCACTACATCTCGTTAATCTTGATAAAGTACAATCAGGAAATACAATGGTCACCAACGCCCGTCACTATCAATCACTCCGCGAAACCATGAAAGCATTAGACGATGTAATCAACGGAGTCGAAATGGGTATGACTGGAGATTTCTTGGCATTAGATATTCGTACGTCATTGCATCATTTGGGTGAGATCACTGGTGAGGTAACTACGGATGATTTGTTGGAGAATATTTTTAGTAAGTTCTGTATCGGCAAGTAGGTACAGAATTTATAGCTTTAAGGATATTGAAAAGAGGGTTTTTGCCCTCTTTTTTTGTACTTTCTAGTTTACCTAATGAGAAAAAATAATAGGAATTAGTCTTATATAATTTTGTCTTAGTACTTATAAGTTACGTAACCCCTCGTTACAGTAAGTTACTTATATGGGAGTTCGAAACCCTTCATCTTTGTATCGTTATCAATTTAAAATTATACAAAAATGAAAAACACAAAACAGTTATCTCGCAATTTATTATTCATGTTAGCTTTATCAATGAGTTCATTATTCGTTTCATGTGGAGATGATCATGATGACTACTATGAAAGACCTCCTAAACCATCATCTTCATTGCCTAATGGTTGCTATTGGAAATGGGATCATGATGATCGCGAGTGGGAAAGAGAATGTGATGGTAGATATTCAGGAGGAAGATATGATAGAAATAATCCTCCTTCAGAAAGGCTTCCAATTGGTTGTCACTGGGAGTGGGATCATGATGATCAGCATTGGGAAAGAGATTGTGATTAATCTATTCAATTAACCAAGGTTTTTAATCAGTATCAGTTCGCAAAATAATTTATACTGATGATGATTAAATAGGTTTTTCACTTTGGGTTGCCTTAATCAAACCATTGTAATCTTTATTTCATTCAAATTCAACCATAGAAAATATACAAGTGATGAAAAAATATAATTTATTCTTAGCGTTCTTATTCTTAATGTTATTAACTGGAATTAAATATTCAAATGCTCAAGTAGCCGGAGATAATTTAGATTACTTTAATGCACAACGTCAGCCAGTACAGACAAAAGTAGAAGTTCTTGATTTTACAGATAAGTCCGATTATCAGTTAGCAGAATATCTTTCTAAGATTGATAGAGATACTGTTCCTTCTGAGGTTTTAAAACAATATGCTCATGTGGTAGAAAATAACCGTAAAATAGCTCCTGAATATGTGGCAATGATGGAAAAACAAGCAGAAATAAGAGGAGTAGATGTTGTTCAATTGTTTGCTGAAGCAAGTTATGTGGATGTTGAAGTGTCTGAATATGGTAAGACCAAGATTAAAAAAGCTTTAAAAGGATGTACCTCTATGGCTTTTAATAATGGAATTGTTGGCCAAAATAATGACATGGGGATTGATTTCCTTAAAGGAGCACCAACGGTAATGATTAGGACGAAAAATTCTTTATTTATTCCTACAGATGGAGCACATTTTCAAGGTATGGGAGAACATGTGGGAATAGTTTTAAATACAATTATAGATATAGAATCAGGTAATACTTTAGGTAAAGACAATATAGTTTCAACGGATGCAGTATTTGCCATGGCTGTACAATGTAAATCCGCAAAAGAATTTTTGGAAAAAATAGAAGGGTATGCTACTCCTTCTCCTATTAATTTTACTGTTGCAGATGACCAAGGTAATCATTTTGCAGTTAGAGTTTTCTCAGATAGACTTGAAGTAGCTAACCACAATGAAAGAGGCAGTTATAGTGCTAATCACACACAAGTCACAAAAGATGCAATTTTAGAAAAATTTGATATTTACACGGCTAACAGTTTTACCGCTAATACTTTTGCAAGAGAAGATGCTGCAGGTTTATTTTTAGAATATACACCTGAACTTTCTGTAAAATCGATGCAACATTTATTTAGTGTTCGTCCAATTAATATCTCTAAAGATGCTCCAGAATCAACATTTGTAACTGTGCAAACAATGATTTTTGATGTTGTAAATGGAGTTGCTTATATCACGCCAGACAACCCTAGGTTTGTGGATTACACGAAGATCAATTTAAAGAGTAATACGGTTTCTAAGTAATTCAATCTATACAACAAACAAACCTATTATATATTGTCATGAAAAAAATATTTATACCTATTGTTATAGCCATCTTATGTATAAAATCATTTGCTGTAACAGCACAAGATACCACTCCTGAAATTGATAATGCTAAACCTACTAATCTTTATACTTCGGTGATGGCTGAAGGTGAAATATCAGAGAGTAGTGTAGGAATGAGGTTCTCAATTGATAAAGCTTCGGCAGATGGTAAAACAATGATTGTAGGAGAACTACCTGTTATGTATGATAATAACTCAGGTAAAGTAAATATTGAGAATGCCCGACTGAGAGTATTTCATGTTGTGAATAAACAATATGATCGGGTCATGGGAACTTGGGGAGCAAGTGTTGATGTCATTGCTCCTGATACTAATGATGATATGTGGATGATTAGTCCGGGTGTATTGTTAGGTGTAATGGCCTGGGAGAAAGTTCAGTTCTTTCCAATCATCTCTTATCAGTATAGATCAAACTTTCAAGGTGCTGTACAGCATGGTATAAGTTTTCAGGTAGTTACCCCAATTCAAATTAATGATAAGTTTTTTCTAAGGGCTAATCCGGCAATACAACTACCAGATTTCCGCCACTCTCAAACAGACTTATCTTTTGAATTAGGATCTTATGTAACGATCAGTAAAAATTTACAATGGACTACAACAGTGACAACATCACAACATTATGGTAATACTATAAGAACAGGAATTTCTATTTTCTTATAAATGATCAAAACAATAATTTGATTTTTTTGTCAACAAGGTCAACATTCTTAGAGTGTTGACCTTAAAGTTTTTTTGAGGTTTCTGATTTATTTTCCCAAAAAATAAATGATGATCACATAACTCCCCGTTACTCCCCGTTACTTATATCTCCTATACTTTTTAAGCACATTTGTATTGTAATCATTTACCAAAATATAAATTATAATACAATGAAAGTAATATCAGCATTAACAACAGGAATACTTATAATTTTAGGATATTCGAATCTTTTTGCTCAAAATACTCCTTCTGCATTTGGTAGTGGATATGATGTTCAAGATTTTCATAGGGCATATTCTATTCAAGATATCACACCACAGAATATGCAACAATGGCCTTATAATAGCTATGTAAGTGCTAATTGGGATAAATACTCAACTATTGGAACCGCCCCAGTGTCGAAATCTCAACTTCCAATAGAAATCACTTTAGATTATAAATATAATTTAAACACCTCTTTTGATTCATCACATACTTACATTGAACGTTTACAAGCCAATCAGGTAAAAGGGTTTGTGATTATGAAAAACAATACAATCCTTGCAGAATATTATGATAATGGATTTACTGTAGATCAAACCAATTTACTACAATCGGCCTCTAAAACGTTTGTTGGAGTGATCACTCATCAGTTGATAGATAATAAACAAATTAACCCTGAAGAACGAATGGATTTCTATATCCAAGAGTTCAAAGGGACACCTATTGGCAAAGCAACAGTACAACAAGTACTCGATATGACTAGTGGTTTACCAACGTTATTGGATTTACATACAGAAGGTGCTGATGGCCAAAAGTATGAAGTTGAAATTGGTCTTCAAGAAGGTAATCCTCAGGGTAATATTGAGGTGATAGCTCAATCTGAAACAATAGCTACGGCAGGTACAGAATTTAACTATACAGATAAAAACACTGACGCATTGGTGTATTTATGTCAGGTAGTAACAAAGCTTCCTTTTAACGAATTACTTAGTGGTTTATTCAAGGAATTTGGTGCAAATCAAGATGGTTCAATCGCTGTAACTAAAAACGGGAATGCTGCAGGCTGTTATGGTATTAGTATTTCTGCAAGAGATTTTGCTTTATTCCATCAATGGATTGCTCAAGGGAACGCCCCACATAGTTACTACACCTCTGTAACAGATGAAAGAAAAAACCTAATTGGCAAAAATGAAATAGGGAAGCTATTAGGGGACGATATCACTTACGGTTCTCAAAGTTATTATATCAATAATGAAAAAATCATCTATTCAAGTGGGTCTTATGGTCAATTAGGCTTTAGCGATTTGTCGTCTGGTATATCTGTAATATTCCTTCAAGACTGGGCTGTAAATGCTGAGTTAGATAAATATTACACTACAAAATCGATGGCACTCGGCATCATTAAAAATCTAAGAGCAGATGAACAAAATGTATCTAAATAATTTATCAATCTTAATAAACAAAATAATTATGAAAGCGTTTAAAATTATCTTCGTCATTACAATTTTCATGGGTTTGTTCTCTTGTTCAAAAAATAGACGTGAAGAACCTAGGCCTTCATACCCAGTCTTTGAACAAGGAGCTTACTATAGAAATGAAGCTCAAAATATTTACAGAGTAGATAAATTAGATAACAATAATTTAAATTTACTATTTATAGGAGAGAATGAAGAACAACATTTCTGTATGGCATTCGGAAGACCTGATGGATTGTATGATTTAGAGTTTTATGCTATAGTTAGAAATTGTAGTGATGTAGAAAATATTAAAGAATTAAGGGAAGCGGTCAATCTACAAGGAACTAAAATTGAGTTTAATAATCCATGTGATGGTGACCCTAATGGTCTACAACCTGAACTTCCAATCTTATAATAAACTTACAATAACCTGCCATTGAATCTTGTTCAATAGCAGGTTGTTTTTTAAATTATTTTCTTTATTAAATCAGGATGTCCCCATAATGAAAGCAATTTTATAGGATCATCTTTAAAAGTAGGTACTGATTCTAGTAAGGAACTAGAATATTTTTCTTTTAAATCATCTGTCTTGCTAAGTTTACTCAATAGAAATAAATTAAAGAAAAACAGATGTTCTTCTAGTTTCTTTAATAGTTCAACTGAAGCTTTTTCTCCATTTAATAAAATCAGAAAGGCCTCTACCGAAGAACATACAGAAGGAAGCTGTTCTGTAAATGCTAACAGTTTATTCTTCAACTCAAAAAATGTCTTCTCATCACCAAAATAGCCTGCCAATAACATCTCTTGTACTAATGTCTCAAAATGCTTTCCTTGAATTGCTTTTAATTTATTCAATACTTTAGAAGCTCCTTTATAATCTGCTTGATAAATTTTACGCCAGATATTCTCCACCAAAAAGTCAGATGTTTCTTTATTATAAATAGCATATAGCTCGTCAGCTCTTTCTAATCCTTTAGGGAAATTCAGAAGGTTGTATTGAAAATCAATGTGATAATATTTTACAAGAACAGAAGCGATGAACGAATTCTTTGTAGTGGCTAATACTTTTTCTAAGCGATTTATAAGATCTCCTACGTACTCCAACCAACCTTTCTCAAGGATGATGTTCTCAAAGTCCATAAACTTTTTAATCCAGTTGAATCCCTCTAAGGTTTCTATTTCTTCTTTTAATGTACCGTAGGGTCCATCAAGATACGTCTGTGCAAACAATAATAACTTCTCTATAGTATTGTTATTCTCATCAATATCAAAAGTATTGGTGATGATCCCTTTTTGGTTTTTATCCTTAATATTTATCCCGAATTGATGTTCGTTCATAAAATAGGAGATGTAAAAATCAGCATCATTCTTATCTGTAAGTTTGAAAAAACCTGTTCGGAGCAACCTTGAAAAAAGTACTTCTTTGAAATAATTTGAGGTTTGTTCTACATCATTCTTTAGGATTGATAAAGGTGAAACATGAACTATTGGAAAAGAGCTATTTGTAGTTTGTTTTTTCTCTGGTGAGTTAGGTGATTTGATTACTTCATTTTCAGAAAATCGAGGTTTGTAGCTTCCTCTAGGAATAGTGATGATAATATCCTCATTACTTCCTTCTTGTAAATAGTATTTAGACAACAACACCCTTAATCGGCCCATTTGTACGCGAACAATTGGATCCAAAGAAGGGTCAAAGTCTTGATCTCTATCAAAAACATCTAATGCAATAGTATAAGAAGAAAAATCACTTTCTTCACCTTTATCACTGTTATCTACTAGATATTTAAGCAGTGCTTTTGCTCTAAAAGAAGAAACAAACACTTCACTTTCTAGAATACGTTCTAATGTTGAAAAAATCTTTTGTTGGTCCATTTTCTAAGCCTCTTCATTTTAATGATTATTGAAGATAGAAAATTAATGACTTATAAAAGAGTCTTCTTGTTCACAATTTTAAATTTCAGGATTGTTCTTTCTGAAGGTCACAAAATGAACTAAATGAAGATGGTAAAATAAACACTGAAAGTATGTGCATTTTTACGAAATTCGCCTTTATAAAATACACCTACCTGATACTTGTCCTTACAAATATCTACTACAGGCTCTACCTCTAATACAAATTCACTTTGTGAGAAGTTGCTCATATCTTTTACATCAAGGATAGGCTTTACATGTACAAAAAGATCTTCTGAAAGGACAAATGAAGATAGAAACTCGATATTCAGTCCATGATATATTTGATCCTTAGATTGTTCTGATTGTTTTTGCTGATAGGTGTATTGATATGCTATTGTTGGAAAAAAAGATATCGTTTGTGATTTATTCGCCATAAACCCTAGCATCAGACCGGGAGCAAATTTAAAGCAACCATCTCCAATACCTTTCTTTGTATCTCCTAAAGGTAAAGTAACATCTAAAGACAAGCCTACTGAACTGATTGTTTTAGTATAATCTTTAAAAGGAATGTAGAAATACCTTAACCTAGGGTCTCCTAATCCCGATGCATTTGTTTTGGGTAAAAATCTATACGGAAGCTCCACTAATAACAAATTTGTCTCATCAAAAGTATAGCTCACTCGGGGATTGTAAGAGTAGGTATCTCCTTCTGGAGAATGATTAAACTCTACAAAGTGATCTATCTGAGAATAAATATTGGTAGGTTTTGAATTATCTTTTTCTTCTTGGCTATATATTAAGTTAGAAAAACTAATGAATATTAAAGTCAATAAAAAAGATACCTTCTTATTTAAATTAACAGATTGATAGAACATAATAAGGATGTTTTAGAATTAAATTGTTTTACAAACTTCCTTATTTATGCTATAGGATATAAGTAACGTTAGGTTATTTAGAGTAACAAATAGTAGCTGGTATAAGTAACGTAACCCCTCGTTACAGTAAGTTACTTATATGGGAGTTCGAAACCCTTCATCTTTGTATCGTTATCAATTTAAAATTATACAAAAATGAAAAACACAAAACAGTTTTCTCGCAGTTTATTATTCATGTTATTATTGACAATCAGCTCTCTATTAGTATCATGTGGCTATAACGATGACTACTATGGAGAAAGACCTCCAAGACCAAATACCCCTTTACCTGATGGTTGTCATTGGGAATGGGATCATGATGATCATCACTGGGAAAGAGAATGTGATGGTAGATATTCAGGAGGGAGATATGATAGAAATAATCCTCCTTCAGAAAGGCTTCCAATTGGTTGTCACTGGGAGTGGGATCATGATGATCAGCATTGGGAAAGAGATTGTGATTAATCTAATTAAATAATCAATATTCTTAATCATCATCAGTCTGAAATGTAATCTTGACTGATGATGATTAAAGTGATAAATAAGATTTTTATTGAAGTAAATGTTAAAATCAATATTTTTCTACTTCAAAAATCATCAAAAATAGTATTTGACAATTTTGTACGCTACTTATCCGCTTAAATTTCAGAAACAACCTTAACGATGTCAAAAACGTATATTTTAAGGGTGTTGTTATGTTCTGTATCGGAAAATAAATTGTATTTTTAGAAGTTTACTTCATTGAAAAGAGGGTTTTGCCCTCTTTTTTTGCTGTTAATTATCTGTAAAAACATAGAATAAAACTTGCTGGTTTAACCTTAGAAGAGTTTGCTGTTAGGTTTGGAGTAGCATTGACAGTGATAAGAAAAATAGAACAAGGTAAAACCAATTTAAACCTTGATAAGGTGAATTTTGCATTAAGAATATTCAATCTTGAACTATTGCCTGTAAATAGTTGTGAGTTAAAAGAAAAATTAGAGATGAGGGAAGTATATTCAGAGTATCTCCCCAGAACATTATAGTTATCAACTTGATCAGTTTAGAATAAGAAGTATAGACGAAATCATTTGATAAGTGAGAATAACCTATCACTATATGATAATAAATACTATTTGCTTCTTAGGTATTTAGGAGAATAACCAAATTCTTTTTTAAAAGCGTTGGTTAGATGACTTGGGTGAGTGAAATTAAGGTTGTAAGCAATATTTGAGATAGGATCATCTGTTTCAAGTAATAATTTATGTGCTTTATCTAATCTTGCTTTTTTTATGTATTGATAGGGACTAGTTCCATAAAACTGTTTAAAGTTTTTATATAAGCTTGGTATACTAATCCCAAATTTTTTGGCAATCTCTTGAATTTCAATATTTGAATATAAATTATCCATTAAATATTCTTTTATATCGATAGCTTTCTGAAATTTAACATTCGTTGATCCATAAGCATCTTTATCTTGTAATCGCTTACGTATCTGAACAAGAAAAAAAGTCATTATCTCCAAAGCTTTAGAAATTGTATACCCAATCACTCCGTCACTTTTTTCTTGAATTTTAAATAGTTCATCAACTTTGATTCTTAATTCAGGTAACATTCTTTCATGAATAACCAATGGTTCGGGTGAGTTTAATATAGAGGCTACAACGGAATGATCTATTGCACTGAAATCACAAATTGTATCATTCTTTATTTTTAGAGTGATGATTTCGAAATATTGATCTTTTGGTATCAAAATATCATATGGATGAGGAGCATTGTATAATATGACCTCATTAAAACCAAAATTTCGTATTGTGATTAGCTTTTTCTGTAAGTCTACGTGAGACTTATTTCGAAGTAAATGAATTTCTGTCCAATCTTTTTTGGTTAAATCACCTTTAAAATAAAAATCTTTATCAAATTTTGATTTATTAATTGATATTGAAATGTTATTAATCTGATTGAAATTACCACAGTAAATCTGATACTCTTCCCCTTTTCTTTCTATACGATACCTATTATAGTTAGCACCTGTATATATCTTTTCGAGCCGTTTAAAATTTTCCTCAATAGTATAATCTCCTGTTGACCAAATTATTCTTTCTTCCATAATATATAAGTTTATGCAATTAAGATACTAAAATTTGTAATTCTTATATATTGATGAGGCCTAATTTTGTAAAACAATAAGCATAATCAGTAAAGAGATTATCATAAATGAGAGTTGTTTAACATTAAAACAAATAGATAAATGAGTTTGAAAAACTTACCATTAACTGTAATATTCTTTTTGGGTATTATATATCAATCAGTGGGGCAAGAGGTATTACCCTTTCCTAAGCAAAAATCAAAAAGTAAAGCAGGTTTAACGATAAAAAATTCTGTTTATCAGCCTACTCCAAAAGAAAAGCATTTGAGTGATGATGCTCCTAACATCTTAATTATTTTAATTGATGATGCAGGTCCAGCAACAGCTTCAACATATGGTGGAGAGATAAATACACCTACACTTTCAAGAGTAGCAAATATGGGTGTTTCTTATAACCGTTTTCACTCTACAGCGATGTGTTCTCCAACAAGAGCGTCTTTATTGACAGGTAGGAATCATACTTCAGTAGGAAATGGTCAGATTGCTGAGCTTGCGAATGATTGGGATGGTTATACCGGAGAAATTCCGAAGACATCAGCTACAGTAGCAGAAGTATTAAAAAATTACGGATATAACACCAGTGCTTTTGGAAAATGGCATAATACAGATCCTTTAGTAACAACAAACAAAGGCCCTTTTGATAAATGGCCTATGGGTTATGGCTTCGAATATTTTTATGGTTTTTTAGGTGGTGAGGCCTCTCAATACGAACCTCAAATGATTAGAAATACCACTTTTGTTGAACACCCTGAAACAAGTGGAGGGAATGATTATTACCATATGACAGATGACTTAGCAGATGATGCCATCAAATGGTTAAGAGATCAAAATGCTTTTTCTCCAGACAAACCATTTCTAATGTATTGGGCACCAGGAGCTGTACATGGACCTCATCATGTCAATAAAAAATGGGCAGATAAGTACAAAGGTAAATTTGATGACGGTTGGGACGCATACAGAGAAAGAGTATTTAAAAATCAAAAAGAGTTAGGTTGGATACCTGAAAATGCTACGCTTACAGACAGAGATACCACCTTAGCTGGATGGGATGAAATTCCAGAAGAGCAAAAGGATTTTCAAAGAAGGTTAATGGAAGTTTTTGCAGGTTTTACAGAACATACAGATTATAATGTTGGTAGAATAATTGATGAACTGGAAGCATTAGAAAAATTAGATAATACATTAATTTTTTATATCTGGGGTGATAATGGCTCATCTTCTGAAGGACAGAACGGTACGATTAGTGAACTTTTAGCTCAAAATAGTATTGCTACTAATATTGAACAACATATAGAAACCCTTGATAAACTTGGAGGTTTAGAGGTACTTGGTTCAAATAAAACAGATAATATGTACCATGCAGGATGGGCTTGGGCTGGTAGTACACCTTACAAAGGTACCAAATTATTAGCTTCACACTTTGGTGGTACTCGTCAGCCTATGGCGGTGGCATGGCCGGAAAAAATTAAAGTGGATAAGAAACCTCATTCACAATTTCATCATGTAAATGATATCACACCAACAATTTATGAAGTGGTAGGTATTACTCCTCCAAATGAAGTAAATGGATTTCCTCAAGATGATATTGATGGTGTTAGTATGGCGTATTCATTTAATGATGCTGACGCTAAAGGACAATTAAAAACACAGTTTTTTGATATTATGGGGAGTAGAGGCGTTTACTCAGATGGCTGGTTTGCCTGTACTTTCGGACCTAGAACGCCATGGGTACCCGGTGTTCCTAAAGGTATAGGTACATGGTCTCCCGAAAATGATCAATGGGAGTTGTATAACTTAAATGAAGATTGGACTCAATCAAATGATTTATCAAAAGTAAATCCTCATAAGCTTCAACTAATGAAAGATTTATTTTTAGTTGAAGCTGCAAAAAATGATGATTTACCTATCGGAGGTGCGCTATGGTCGATACTTTATCATCCAGAAGATGCTCCTAGATCACCTTATAAAGAATGGAGTTTTAAAGGAATAGTTGAAAGAATGCCTGAATTTTCTGCACCAAAATTAGGTACTATTTCAAATAAAGTAACTTTAAATGTAACTACTCAAAAGAACTCGGATGGTGTACTCTATTCGCTAGGAGGTTTCTCAGGGGGACTTTCAGTATATATGATCAATGGATACATTTACTATGAGTATAATCTTTTTGAAATCGATAGGACTATTATTAAATCAAAAACAAAATTGCCCGTTGGAGATGTAAAAATTGAAGTTATTTCTAAAATGACACAAAATAAAGCAAGAGCTCCAATGTCCATTTCTATACTCGTAAATGGAAAGGAAATAAGTAAAGGTACAGTTCCTGTCACTGCTCCTCTAGCATTTACTGCAAATGATTGTCTTGATTTTGGAAGTGATAAGGGCAGTCCAGTTTCAGAGAATTATTTTGATAAAGCTCCCTATAATTTCACAGGAGATTTTAAAGAAGCTAAAATCATCTACACTTTAGAAGATTAAACGGTAAATTTAAAAGAGATCCCCTAAGCAATAATTTGTTTAGGGGATTTTTTTTGAACTAAAATTATATAATTCAAAGGGACTATTTTATATCTCCAAAAAATGTGAATATAAGTTGGGTTTGCATTTTATATTTCCACTTTTTGGAAATGTAGATATTATCGACTTTAACTATACGGTTTTAGAAATGTCATTCAAAAGTCATAAATCTGCTTAATGTCAAGCTAAATGTATTGTGTTATCTTTTTTCTTTACGATAGAATATTTTTTATATGCAAAAAGATATAATGAGTGCTTTATCTGAATTCGTGAAACGTAGAAGAAAACAGGCTGGTTTAACCCAAGTAGAGTTTGCAGAAAGGTCTGGAGTAGCTTTGACAGTGATAAGAAAAATAGAACAAGGTAAAACTAATTTAAACCTTGATAAGGTCAATCTTGTATTAAGAATGTTCGGTCATGAATTAGCTCCTGTAAATAGTCGTGAGTTAAAAGTAGAAGAAGGAAATGAGAAAGGGTAAAGTATATTATCAGGAACAAATTGCAGGTATTTTATAGGAAACATATGAAGGTGTGTATACCTTACAATATGTAGATGACTATATTCAAAATTTTACTAAATAGTTCATTACGTTCTCAATACCTGTGTGTGATAAGATATTTAAGGATAATAGGTTATTTCCATTTTTTGAAGGTTTGATACCATGAGGTTGCTTATATAGATATGATATATTTTTGTCTTGTTTTTTTTGAAATAAACAGGGCAAATTGTACTTTATTTTAAAAATTATATAGATAATATTTTAGCTAAAATGTGTATATTTATGTATTAACAGATAATATTTTAGCTAATTATGTATAATGTAAATAAAACTCCAAATTCTGTTTTACAAGAGATTTCTAATAAGATAAGAGCAATCCGTAAAGCCTATAAATATTCCCAAGAAGAATTAGCAAAGCGTTCAGGTGTTTCTTTAGGAAGCCTGAAACGTTTTGAAAGCACGGGCAAAATTTCATTAGAATCATTGCTTCGATTAATGCATGTTTTTGGAAGGTTAGAGGAATTAGATAATATCTTATTACCGCAAAAAGATATGTCTGAAATTGAGAAACTATTTAGTGATGATATGTAATGGGAAATATTAAAAAAATAAGAGTAAACTTGAATTTTGGCCCTACTCAAAAATACCAAGTAGGAGAAATTATCAATAATAATCAATCCTATTATTTTAAATATCACTCTTCATTTTTGTCTGAAAAATTAGAGTTATCCCCATTTAAATTACCTCTAAAAAGGGATGTGTATGACATGACGTTGTTTCCTTTTGAAGGTATTGCAGGGGTGTTTAATGATTCTTTACCAGATGGTTGGGGACGGTTACTTTTAGATAGAAAATTGACAACAGAAGGAATAGATATTCATACTATTACACCCTTGGAAAGATTGGCTTATGTAGGAGAGAGTGGTGCAGGAGCATTGACATATGAACCTGAATTTGAGAACGGGAATGATTACCAGTCTGTAGAGTTGGATAAATTAGCGGATCATGCGACTAAAGTTTTAGAGGGAACATCAGAAGATATTTTAGATGAACTATTTGGAATGGGAGGTTCTTCAGGTGGAGCAAGACCCAAAATTAATGTATTGTTTAATCCTCAAACAACTCAATTGACTGCAAGTGTAACTCCAAAAGCAAATGATGAGTTTTGGATTATTAAATTCCCTTCATCATATGATACAAGAGATATTGCACATATTGAATATGCTTACTATTTAATGGCTACCGCATGTGGCATTGAAATGAGTACTAGTCAACTGTTTTATGGAACTACAGGAAAAGCCTATTTCGGTACAAAGCGTTTTGATCGATTAGAAAATCAAAAAAGATTGCATATGCATACGGCAAGTGGTATGATGCATGATAATTTTCGATTAAGTAATATGGATTACGGTCATTTATTAGACTGTGCTTTTCAGTTGGAAAAGAGCATAGAAGCTTATGAAAAGGTGTTCCGATTAGCTTGTTTCAATGTATTTACTCACAATCGTGATGATCATAGTAAAAACTTCTCATTTCTTATGGATAGTAATGGTAATTGGAAGTTCTCACCTGCTTATGATTTAACTTTTTCTTCTTCCTCACATGGTTTTCATTCCACAACAATTGCTGGGGAAAGTCAATCACCAAATACTAAACATTTAATGGAATTGGCCAATCACTTTGGTATTAAAAATGGCAAACAAATAATAGAGCATATAAAAACAGTTGTAAGTGATTGGAAGGGGTTTGCTGAAGACGCTAATGTAACAAATAGTTCTAAAAAGGTGATTTCAAATTCAATTGAAAAGTTGGTGAGTAAATAAATTAGCTCTTTTTTTCTTGTAAAAGTAGGTTGTACATACAACGATTATATTGAGTCTCCCTGAAAATTATAGGTTTCCTAAAAGAGAACTTATAAAATTGAAAAATGGTAAAAAATAATATTAACAGTATAGTAGTGTTTTATTAAGTCTACACTGAAGTATACAAAATCTACAAAGTATACATGAGGTTTGAGAGGGAAGGTTTAAAATGTTAAAATCAATATTTTTTCAACCTCCAAAATCATCAAAAATAGCACTAAACTATTTTGTACTCTATTTGTTCGCTCAAATTTCAAAAACAGCCTTAACACTATCAAAAACGTAGATTTTAGGGGTGTTGTTAAGTTCTGTATCGGGAAATAATGTAATACTAAAAATAGTATATAGATCTTTGAAAGAGGCTTTAGGGCCTCTTTTTTGATGATAGCTATTTAATGATTAGATTGTGTGTATATTTGAATGAATAAGAATGGGGAATCAAATACCATCACGCCAACATAATTTCTATTCAGAAATAAAAGAAATCTTAGCTTCTGCAAAAATTAAAGTGAACTCAGTAGTTAATTCTGCTATGGTAGAAGCCTATTGGTCCATTGGAAAACGTATTGTAGAGGAAGAACAAAAAGGAGAAGCTAAAGCAAAGTACGGTAGCTTCTTAATAAAAGAACTATCAATACAATTAACAGAAGAGTTTGGTAAGGGGTTTTCAATGAGAAACCTAAAATATTTTAGACAATTCTATCTGCTTTTTCCTGATTTTCAAATTGGGCACACACTGTATGCCCAATTGAGTTGGAGTCATTATAAATTATTGTTTAGAGTTAATGATATTGATGCTAGAAAGTATTATCAGAAAGAATCAGTTGAAAATCAATGGTCAGTTCGAACATTAGATAGAAACATATCAACCCAATATTATCAACGACTATTACAATCTCCATCAAAGGATTTAGTTAAGTCGGAGATGAAAGAAAAAACAAAAGACTTAAACCTTAACCCTGAAAATTTCATTAAAAATCCTTCAGTATTAGAGTTTTTAAATCTACCAACAAACTTTGCTTATACTGAACAGGAGTTAGAAAAAGCATTGATCGATGATATTCAAAAATTCCTTTTGGAACTTGGGAAAGGTTTTGCTTTTGTAGAACGTCAACAACTCGTAAGGACAGAAACTTCTGATTTTTATATTGATCTTGTGTTCTACAATTATATTCTGAAGTGTTTTGTATTGATTGAAATCAAAACGGAGAAGTTGTCTCATCAAGCAATTGGTCAATTGGATATGTATGTTCGTATGTATGATGATCTAAAAAGAAATGAAGGAGATAATCCAACAATAGGAATTCTTTTATGTGCTGATACTGATCAAACTATTGCTAAATATTCAGTATTGAATGATAATAAACAATTATTCACCTCTAAATATTTGACTTATTTACCTACAGAAGCAGAACTAAAAGCCGAAATTGAGAGGCAAAGGGAGGTTTTTGAAGAGAGAATGAAATAGAAATAATTTAAGCAACAAACATGTACCACTTCCAAGACATATCAGAAATCATAGGCACTCTCAATGAGGGTAAAAAGCTTATTGATGAGATCTTTAAAAATCGTAAACGTTATGATTACGAATACGAACAGGCGTTAGAACTTTTAGGTGACGGAGGGGAGGCAAAAATTCAACGCTTGATAGATAAAGGCATTATAAAAGAAAATGGACAATATCTTGAAATTGAAGATCAGTTTCTTTCCTTTTTTGAGGAATTGATGCAGGTTAATGAGGTCATTAATATTTCGTCTTTTAATGAACATATCAAGATTATAAAGGAGAATATTGATTACTTCAGTAAGGAAAATACACAAAACAGAAAACAACGTTATTTTAAGTTAGTCAAAAAGGATTTAAGTAGAATTGGTAAAATATGTTCTAGAAATGTTGACGATTTGATCCGAAATATTGATACGACTTTTAAGACAGAGGAGAACTATCAGATTAAATTAAAGAAGCTTGAAAACTTTAAGGGTAAAACGGAAGAGATTCAGAACTTAATCGCTCAGTCACGACATTTGATTGATAAAGAGGAGGTCTCCTTTTTTGTACTTTCTGCTGATGAAGAGTTGCAGACTATAGTGGTAGAGTTGAAAAAAGAATTCAATTCAGCCAGTCATAATTTGGTTGAAATTCAAAGGCAATTGCTTCAATATATCAATCAAGTGAGGCATAATTCTCAAGTGGTGGAAAAGGTCAAGAAGCTGAAGTTATTGATGGATCAGGTGGAGTTGGAATCCCAAACCAATATCAAGGAAGTGCTCAATGAAAGGAAGGAGGTGCTTTATGAGAAACGGAAAACGTATCCGTTGAAATTAGATTTAGATATTTTGGAGGAGGATGAAGTGTATCAGTTGATCCAAGAGATTAATCAAAATCAAAAAAATAAAGAACGACGAAAAGCCCCATCTGCGGAAGCAATAGATACTAACCTTTTAAATCAACAAACCGAAAGTGTATTCTTTATCAATCATGAGGAAGTAAAACGTAGCTTTTTGGCTCAAGGAAATGATCTTTTTAATTTTGTATTTCATTATGAGTTTCCTTTTGAAGTGTCTTATATTGAATTGGTGGGATGCTATTATAAGATCATTAATTACTACAGTAATGAGATTGAGATTACTAATGATAAAATAAGATACGAAGACCGATATTTTGCGAAAGTGTACCCTAAAAGAAAGAAATATGCCTAGAGAAAATTATAACAAACAAATTTTTGAAATACTGAGTAAAGGACATTTTATTTCCTCAAACTCTATCAATTCAACACAAAAAAAGTTATATCAGTATTTAGAAAAAGAGAAGGAAGCAACACAAGATTATTTTGATCAGATCGGGTTTTATTTAGTGGAGGGGAAGGACTGTTTTTATTTTAGTAGGGAAGAGGAAAGGAGTACACTGAAAAGTAAATTAGAAAGGGCAATGCGATGGATCAGTATTCTTGATTTTTTCAAGTCGTATGATGAATCTTTTGGAGTGGGTACTCAAATTACACCTTCAGAAGTTTCGTCTATTATTGGAGTAAATCAGAATCTGAAAAATAAACTCAATCTGCTAAAAAGGATTACTAAAAAAGAGAAATACGATGAGAGTGTAAATGAACTTTTCGAGATCTTAAAGAAGGAAGGTTTTGTGGAGGTAATTGATGATCTTTCCATGACTTACAAAGTATTGAATTCTTTTTCTTACCTCGAGGAATTGATTTTGAGTATCGATATTGAAGAACCAACAACAAACGAAAACTAAGCATGAGAACCCTCAATAAAGTCATATTAATCCATTGTGCCAATATTCCATATGCAGAAATAGAATTGGACAGCAATTGTCACTTTGGAGGTACACAAGGTGTGGGGAAAAGTACAATTCTTCGAACGCTTTTATTCTTTTATAATGCAGACCCAAGAAAGCTAGGGATCAAAAAAGAACAAACCCGTTTTGTTGATTGGTATTTGAAAAATGATAATTCTTATATCATCTATGAAGTAGCTACAGAGAAGGGGAGTTTTTGTGTGGTGTTGTTTCGTGCTCAGTCTAAAGTACAATTCAGGTTTTTTGATAGCAGTTTTGAAAAACGATTTTTTATGACTGAAAATGGAGAAGTTTTTAATCATTGGAATCAGATCAGAGGGATATTAGATAAAGAAGGAATTGGACTTTCAAAGGTGATCGATAATTACACTACTTATCGTGATATCATTTACGGTGCTCAACAGCAACAAAGGGAATTTAAAAAGTACAATTTACTTGAGGCAAAGCAGTACGGTACTATTTATAAAACGATTCAAAGTGTCTACCTCAATGCAGATGTTTCGGCAGATGATATTCAGAAAATTATTATTGATTCTCTGGACAGTGAAGAAAAGTATATCGACCTGAATACTTACAATCATCACTTATCTGATTTTGAAGAACAATTGAGAGATATTGATGAATATAAAAAGGATAAAAATCTAAAAACATTAGAGCAATCGTTTGGGATTTTATTAGAATTAGATGATGTCGATAGTCAGTTGTATTCCTTGTACGGTCAATTATACAGCAGAGAAAAATGGTTGAATGATCAATTACCCTATTTGAAAGATAATGCAGATCTACTTTCTCAAAATGAAGTGAAGTTAAATGACAAAATAGCTCATGAGAAGTCGTTGCATGCAAAAAGAAAAGAGGTTATTGCTTCAAAAATTAGTGTATTAAAGGATAATCTAAAAAAGACGAGAGAAAAGAAGAAGTATTATCAATCTCAAAATATTCAAGAAGTAGAACGTAGGGTAAAAGAGCGCCCTAGTATTGAAATTAAACTTAAAAATCTCGAAGCAGAAGAGTCTTCGCTCACTAGTCAGTTTCAGGATATAGAAGTAAAATACAAATCTCTAAAAGCACAAAAAGAAGCGGAACAATCCACATTTATTCATCAGAAAGAAGCTTTGATAGGTGAGTTAAAAGATCAACTATTTGATCAGGAGAGAGGGTTAAATCAAGAATACGATCAATTATTTGATCAGTTGGAGGAAACGAATGCTGATAAAAGAGTCGTCTTACAGGAGCATTTTTCTACCCTTCAAAACAACAAATCAGAGAAGAAAATTGAGCTCAATGATTGTAAGAATAAGCAATTCTATCATTCAGAAATTGAAGGTGTAAAGGATTATATTCAAAAAGGAATAGCGGAAACTAATGCATTAGGTCAAGAGGTGCTGAAGTCTGAACAAGAAATAGAAGGATACCGTAAGAGTTGGACGCATGAATTAGAAATCTATCAAAAAGAGATTGAAAACGAGAGAGCAAATTTAAATCTACGTTTTGAGAAACTGACTCAAACGAAAAAGGATTTAGAAGGTAAAATCGAAAAATACAATCACACACTCTTGGCTTGGCTTACGAATAATAAAAAAGATTGGTCTGAAAATATTGGTAAAGTCATTGATCAAGATTTACTATTCCATGATGAGCTCAATCCTCAATTATTGGATCAGTTGTCCTCTTCATTTTTCGGAGTAGGTATTGACTTGAAAACGATTGAAGGGAGGTCTTTTTCATTGTCATTGTTGGAGGAACAGTTGAAAGATACATTAGGTGAGATTGAAAAAGTGAGGAAGGCGTCAAGTGAATTAGATCAGGGTTTAATTAAGAAAGAACAAAGCCTAAAGAAAAAATATCAACCTCAAATCAATAAGTTGAAATCTTTTATTGAGGTATCTAATAATACAATTAAGAAGAATATAAAAGAGAAAGAACGCCAAGAAGTTTTATTAGCGGAATGGATTGAAAAAGGACAGAAAGAGAGGGAGTTACAATTGGTTCAACTCAATAAGGAATTGAATACTATTCAATTGGAGTTGGGAGAGTTAAAACAGCAATTAAGTTCATTTGAGGAAGGAGTAAAGCAACAAAAAGAAGTCAAACGTAAAGAAAAGACAAGGCGTTTGAATCAGTTTAAAAAGGATTTTCAAGAGAAACAAAATGGAATTCGATCAGCAATTGAAGACTATAAACAAGAGATCCAAAAAGCAATTGACGAACTGAATGAACAGAAAAATGAGGAGCTTTCTGGAAAAGGAGTGGATAAGAAGCACCTTGAGAAATTATCTGATCAAATTAAAAATAACAAAGCCGAGTTAGACTATATTAAAGAACATCAACAATTGGTTTTTGAATATGATAAAGACAAGCGTGAGTACATCGATAAGCAGAAAACGTTTGAAAACGAAATGCTTCATGAGGAGGAGAAGCTAAATAATTTGGTGGCTGAATTTTCTAATTCTTTGAATATTTTAGAAGAGAAGTATAAAGAAGTAAAACAACAGTTATCTGATATCAATCAATCTATCCAAACTTATGAAGCAGAACTCAAGGTTTATGAAGAACAAAAAGACGATGATAAGCTGATTGCTTTGGAAGAATATGCTACTACGGTCACATCGTTGGAAGGTGATTTGACTTTTGATGAACTACATCGAAAAGTGTTTCAGACTTTTGATATGATGAAAGAAAAGAAAGATGCACTTTACAAAAAACTGAAAAATTATTTAGGGGAGTTTACAGTCAACTCAGTGCTTAAATTTCCTTCTGTTGAGGAATTAGAAAGCAAAGGTGTAAGAGTGATTGGTGAGCGACTGAAAGAGTTTGTTCGTGAGGATAAGATTTCAGAAATAGAGAAAATTTTCAATGAACGATTTGCCAATATCATCAATATTTTCGGTACAGAAACTCAGGATCTATTAAAGAAAACGGCAGAGATAGATCAAATCATTAAAAAGATCAATAAGGACTTTAAGCTGAAAAACTTTGTTAGTGCAGTTACCAACATTGAGCTGAAATTGGAGGAAAGTAGAAATCCAATTATCAGTGTTTTGAAGAGAATCAAGGAGTTTCAGGAAGAAAATAATAGTTCTTTGGGTGTGGCAAATCTTTTTACTCAAAACAAAGATTTGAATAAGATCAATAGGAATGCCGTCAAACTATTAAAATATCTGAAGGATGAAATAGGGAAGTCAAAAACGGGAAAACTATTACTTTCAGATACAATTCATATTTTATTTAGAATAGAAGAGAACGGTAATGATACGGGGTGGATTGAGAAACTGAAAAATGTGGGTTCTGAAGGAACAGATATTTTGGTCAAAGCCATGCTGAACATTATGTTATTGAATGTCTTCAAAGAGGGTGCTTCGAGGAAGTTTAAAGAATTCCAATTGCATATTATTATGGATGAAATTGGGAAACTGCATTCTACCAATGTCAAAGGTTTGTTGAGGTTTGCCAATGAACGAAATATTATTGTTTTGAACGGCTCACCAGAAACGAACAATCAATTGGATTATGGTCATATTTATCATTTGGATAAAGTGGCAGGGCATAAAACGATGGTTCGACAAATAATATCTAAAGCATAATGAAGTTATCTGAAAGTAAAGCCAAAAAGTTATTACAACTGAGTAATGGAGAGGTGATTTCGGGGAGTCAATTGAAAGGAGCACCTTTTGAACAAATGCTTGATGATGGTATTTTACAATCTTCTATTCAAGGAAGATCAAGACGAAAGGTAGTGTGTAATGATACATCACAATTGAAATTTTATTTGAAAAATCAATGGGGTATTAATGACCTGTCGGCTTACGTAGAAAATTTCAAAGTGGGTGAGAGTAGGAAAGATAATATTATTGTAGCATCAGATTCTAAATCAAAAAAAGTCAGAACTTTTAAAGGCTTTTTGGTCAACTGTTATGAATCAATTTCAGCAGTTTTAAATGAGAAAGAATTGAAACTTCAACCCGCCTCAGGAAGCTTTATTTTTATCAGTGATTTCGAAAACTTTACAGTAGATAATGAAGTAACCATAGTTGGTGTAGAAAATGCCGAAAACTTTAAAATGATCGAACAGCAAAAGTATCTTTTTGAAGGCATGAGGGTTTTATTTGTGAGTCGTTATCCTCAATCCCAATCCAAAGATTTGATGCATTGGCTTCAAACTGTTCCTAATTCCTACCTTCATTTTGGAGATTTTGACTTTGAAGGAATTGGCATTTTCCAAAATGAATATCAAACATATTTAGGGGAAAGGGCTTCTTTTTTTATCCCTCCAAATATTGAAGAATTACTCCAGAAATATGGGAATAGGAATTTATATGATCTTCAGTTGAATATTAGAAAATTGATTGTTGAGGACGAAAAGTTGAAAAGGTTGGTAGATCTGTTTCATCATTATAAAAAGTGTTTGGAGCAGGAGGTTTTGATAAAGTGAAGTGGGAGTGTTACATAATTTTTGTAAACCTAATTATTCATCTTATTTGAATCAAGAATATAATAGAAGTGATGTGTATTGTCGGAGGAAGAAAGTATCTCATTGGTGTTCTCTTTTTCTTTAACTATTTCATAAGCTGAAAAGTCATTGTACAATGATATTTCCCAATTAATGTCTTTGTTCATCGCATCATATATAAATTTTTTCTGAACTTGATGATCAATAATAATTGATATTGAATCACTATCATAAGGGAAACTTTTTCCATTATTATAATGGTCAACCCTAAAAAAAGAAGATACTGGTTCGGCAGGCTCTATAATTCTTATCCAATACGTTGAAGTATCATTTGGATTTAGTTCCAGAGAAGTAATAATATCACTACTGTATATTTTGATCAGAACATCTTTATCGAGGGTATTAACAATTTGATATTGAGAAATACTCCCTTTATTATTATCATCACAATGATCACATTCACTCTTGCACTTAGTAAGAAAGAGTAATGTTAAGCTACATAGAATTAAAAGTTTCATTAGTCTATAGGTTTTGGATTAACATAATACGAATTAATTAGTTCAGGTAAAAATCCTCTGAGCTATTATAATGTTTCTAACTAAGCACCGTTTTTTATGTACTCAATAAAATTTCATTAGAAGATGAATTAGCTAATTTTCAAAAGAATGAGAAATACTGTACTTTCGCAGACTAATCTTTTCAATTTTAATTAAAAACGATGCAAACTTATTTTTCAACTATACTACTTATTTTTGTATTAACATTTTCAGCAAACGCACAGTTGAGGTATGATCCAGTGATGACCACAGGAGAAAAACATGGTAAAGGGTTGGCAGAATCTAACATGTATTTGGTAGGTAAGACAGATCAACATCTGATTTACTTAAGTGGTAAAGGTAAAGGGACTGCTATAGGAGTAGGAATTATGGACCCCATTGCTATCGGGACAAAAATTGCCCTCCATCTATCTTTTTACAATAAAAAATTAGATTTAGTTAAAGAAGTATCACTTGGAGAAATTAAAATGATGGCACTAAATGGTGCCAATGATAAAAATTATGAATTCACTTATCAAGACCAAGAGGGGGTGATTTGGGTTATTTATTCAACGGGTTCAAAAGGTATGAATCGCCTTTATCGCACAAGATTAAATAATGCTCAAACAGGTTTTGAAAAGCCAATTTTAATTTCACAACAAAGAATTGGGAGTGATAAAATCAGTAAACAAGGTACATATAATATAAAGTTATCTGACGATAAAAATCTGTTATGTATCTACTCTATTTCTTCTAATAGGAAAGCAGAAAACTCAAATGCTTATGTCCATGTTTTTGACCATCAATTCAATAGCAAATGGTCTATGATCTCTAAAGTACCTCAATACAGAAAAAATAATTTTACCTCTAAATTAAGTATTGGTTTAGCTAAAGTTGAAAACTTTAAGGATCATAAAATTCTTCTTTCGAATTCTGGAGTACTCAATATTTTTAACCGTGTTTCTGGGAAGAAAAACACTTATGCCCACTTATTATATTCCTTTTCTGAAGGTAAAAGAAACCCAATTGTAAAGACCTTTACTAACGATAAAGAATACTTAAAAGGCTTGTATTTAACAGAATACGAAGATCAAATAGGTGTAATCGGTTATTATGCAAATCTAGAGACGAAAGGGTATGAAATTAATGGTCTTTACATCGAATTAATGGATCCGATCTTTCTTAAAACGAAAAATAAGAAAAAAATAGAGTTCACAAATAAGAATAAAGTGGATTTCATGACTTCGGGTTACTATCCTAAAACATCGAAATATGAATCTAAGTTTGTCTCAAAGGATGAAAATTTGAGAAAAAAACTAGAGAAAGGAAAAGAGATTGGAATGGGTAATTCTTATTATCCTTTAAAACTGATCACGAATAGTAATGGAACATTTACGCTTGTATCAGAAGCTCTCACAGCAATAACGACGTCTTCTACATCAACATTTGGTGGAATAGCTACTACAGATGTAAGTACAAAGTATACTTTTGGTGATATTTGCTTTGTCAACTTTGATAAAGAAGGGAAAATTCATTGGATTAGTAATTTTCATAAATACCAGAAATTAGAGGAAGGGGCAGCATTATCAGGTGGAGTGCTCTTAATTGAAAATGATGATGTTTTGAGCTTTATGTATGCCAACGTCAATGTAGATAAAATGCAATATGGTGAGATCTCACTTGAAAATGGTAAAATAGAGTCGAAAGATATCTATCCTCTGAAAAACGATAAGATTGAAGGTCATTGGTTAATGATGAAAAGCTTCAATGACTATGCTCCAAACTCATATATTGGCTTAGCATCGAAGGTATTCAAAACCAAAATGATTACGTTACAATTAAAAGAGAAATCATTGTAAATTCCTTCAACATAAGGTACTACTTAAATCACAAGCCAATCTATTCTAAATAGGTTGGCTTTTTTTTCGGAGACTTAAATCTCTTTTGAGCTTTATAGGTATAGACTAGGTAAAATCAGTCTATGAATTATTGAGGTGATTTGACTTTTTCTATTGTAAAATCTCCTTCAACATCGTCTTCCTAGCCCTATTATCAATATTCCTCACCGCAATGCCAAAAGCCTTACGAGTTCCTACAAAAATGGCCATTTTCTTGGCCCTTGTGAGTGCTGTATAAATCAAATTTTGATAGAGCATATTGAAGTGTTGCATTACAACAGGAATGATAACGACATCAAATTCACTACCCTGAGATTTATGTATTGTAATGGCATAGGCCAGGTCAAGGTCGATAAGATCTTGTTTTTCATAAAATACTGTTTTGGCATTTTCACCCGACCCAAAATCAACGGCAAGTTGAACATTGGAAGTGTCTATAGATGAAATTTTGCCGATATCGCCGTTGAACACTTCAAGATCGTAGTTGTTTCTTTTTTGAATCACTCGGTCTCCCATTCTGAAAATACGCTCACCAATGGTAAGGCTCGCTTTTCCTTGTGCCTCAGGATTACAGGTTGCTTGAACCAATTGGTTGAGGCTTCTAGCACCCATGCTTCCTACGGTCATTGGTGTTAGGATTTGAGTTTCTAAGTTGGAACCTACTTTCTCTTTGATCGTTTTTCCGTACAGTCGAACCACCATTTCTGAAGCTACAAATCCATAATGCAAACTTGACCAAGGGTGAATTTCCTCCATAATAGTTTTCAAAGCAGAAGCATGATCTTCTGATTGAATTAAAGTTTGCAAGTCAGCATGTAAATAATGATTGGGGATATGAAATACAAAAGACCTTCCGCCTGTTTTTTTGATTTCTTCAATCTCATTTTCAGAGGTAGTGTGAATGTAGATATCGTCTTCTTGCGTCACGGATTTATAAGTATCTTCTTCCCCTTCTGCTCCCTTTTCTTTGACAAATGCAACTCCTTCATTTTGGATGACATACTTCATAGATTGTGTCATTTTCTTGATGAATTGCGTTTGCTCTTTTGTCGCTTCATCTGAATCTATAAACAAACAATCCATATTGTCCTCCCATACCGTTGGCGTATTAATAGGAGATTCTACTCTCGGAATTTGTCGTTTTATAATTTGATGGGCAAACTTGATAATCTGACTTTCTTGTGCCTGACGGAATACTTTCTTGAGGTGAAAACAAGGCATTACTTCACTTTCAATTAAATCTTTCAGCACGTTTCCTGCACCCACTGAAGGCAACTGATTAGGATCGCCGATAAAGAGTACTTGGGCTGATTTTGGAATGGCTTTCAGTAATGAAGCCGAAATGGAAATATCCAGCATTGAGCATTCATCAATAATGATAAAATCCACTTCCAAAGGATCTTCTTCGTTCTTTTTGAATTGTCCCGTATTAGGTTGCCATACTAATAAACGGTGAATAGTTTGTGCTTCTCTTCCAATTACTTCTCCCATTCGTTGTGCGGCACGGCCTGTTGGTGCTGCTAGCAAAACACGCTTTTTCATGGCTAAAAGCAATCTCACCAAAGCCTTTGTCGTTGTCGTTTTACCACATCCAGGTCCGCCAGTTAAGATCGAGAAAGGTTGTTGTACTGCACCATAGACGGCATCAAACTGTTCATCGCTTAAAGGAAATTGTTGTTTGGAGTTGAATAAATCCAGCCATCTTTTTACACGCTCAGCATCCACATTTACTTTTTCGGATAAGAAGGATTTGACAATCTTAGCGGTATTCAATTCATCATAAAAAAGGGATTTAGAATAATAGCATTTGATTTCTAATTCACCCATTTGCTTCATTCTAGTACAGAGGTCGTTATCCTTTTCCATGGCCTCAATTTCAGAAATCACTAGCTCCTTAAAATCTTCTTTGAGTAATGCTTTTACATTTTGATGGATAATTTCTAATTCAAGATAACAATGCCCTTGTTCTCTACTTGCCGAAAGCACATGACTGATTGCCGCTCTCATTCGTTTCGGACTGTCCTTTGCAATCCCCATACTCAACGCAATTTTATCCGCTGAGAAAAAACCAATTCCATAAATATCTTTTGACAAACGGTAAGGGTTTTCTTTCAAAATTTTGATCGCATCATTGCCATACGTCTTATAAATTTTGACAGAAAACAGCGTACTTACTCCAAATTCCTGAAGGAATAGCATCACATTTCTGATTTCACGATGTTCCGTCCAAGAGGCTTTAATTTGATCCAGTTTTGTAGTCGCAATTCCTGTCACTTCTGTTAACCGTTCAATATTCTCTTCAAAAACATCCAAAGTATCTTTCCCGAAGTGATTGACAATCCGTTTGGCTATTTTAGGTCCTACACCATAAATCAAACCTGATCCGATATACTTTTCTAAGGCAGACGAACTTGCCGGTTTTTTTTCAATAGTAGAATGTGCTTTGAATTGATCCCCAAATTTGGGGTGAGTAGTCCATTCTCCTTCAAACTCTAAAGTAGCACCCGCAAAAACGTTGGCTTGATGTACCGTAACGGTGATTTGTTCGTGAGGTCTGTCGGCAGGGTTTACCCTGATGACCGTCCATCCATTTTCTTTGTTATGATACGTAACGCGGTGTACTATGCCTTTGAATTTTTCCATGATCAATCAAAAGTGGAATGCTTTAGAAATAAATGAGGAAGGTGATATTGAAATAAAGAGTTGCTTTAAGGTCAATTATGCTATTTTTTTCTATTGTCATTTCCCTCTACTTAAAAGTATATTTCAGACTTAAATATACTAATTAGATAAAAGAGTTAGTTTGTCAATCCCTCACAATTTAAGGTGCTAATTTCCAATGTTTGTGCCTCTATAACTGTAAGTCGGGATGTATCAAGGTGTTTTGATCTAAAGCTTTAGGGGATTTCTCTTCAATAGAAAGCCAAGTTTACAAAGATTAAATTGAATGATATTTTTATCTAGGTATTAGCTATTTTTCATATCATGCAATAGCTTAAATGTATGATTGATTTCTTCTTTTTCAATAATAATGGAGAATTCATGTTTAGTGGAAATGAACTCGACTACGTTGATTTTATTCCACGCCAAAATCTTTAAGATAAAATAAAATACCCCGGGAGCATCTTTATCATAAGTAATTGGCATACGCATGGTGACGGCGGCAAGTTCCGTAATCTCTGAGAGTTTCTCTTCACCGAAGAAAAGTTCTTTTACCTTGGGTGCGAAAGATTTACTGGTGATAATGTTGGTTTCATGCATTCCTTTTGAAGAAGCATGGAAAAGTTCGGTGCTACTGTTTTGCACCATTTCCAGTAATTCTTTTTGGGCACGAATAAGAGTAGGGGAGTTTTTATAGGCGAAATCGACAAGGTCTGAACGTACCAAAATATCACCCATATGTCGGATATATTCTTTCGCTTGATCTTCTAACTCTGTGGCATTGATTTTATGAGCCATCCTCTTCAATGCCATCACAATGGCCCCTTGCTGTACTTCTTTGCCGAATCTTTTTTCAACTTCTGAGTGGAACTTTCTAGCTAAGGCACTGTAATTAATAATACCTTCTGCAATTCCCTCTTGAATAAAAGGTGATTCGTTGATAAGTTCCGCTATTACTTCGGCAAGTGTGACCATGTTGAGACTATTAAGATTAGTGAGTGCCAAAAATAATCTTTAAAAATCGACTTTTAAAACAATTGTGTTCAAAATTTAACACTTGAATACAAAAACTGAATAAAAAAGATGCAATTCTTACCTCAACAGATCAACTAGGAAAATTAATTGGTTAAATTTGCGTTCATGATGAGTTAAGCAATAGTGATTTGCTTGTCATTCCATTGATTTTTAAATAATAAATAGTCAAAAAATGAAATTGGCAATTGGTGGCGACCACGCTGGCTTTGAATATAAAGCAGAGATCATTAAGCATTTAGAAGCAAACGGACACGAAGTAAAAGATTTTGGTCCTTTCTCAACAGCTTCATGTGATTACCCTGATTATGTACACCCATTGGCGGAAGCTGTAGAAAATGGTGAGTATGAGTTTGGTATCACTATTTGCGGAAGTGGTATTGGTGTTTCTATTGTAGCAAACAAGCACAAAGGTATCCGTGCTGGCTTATGTTGGGAACCCGTTTTGGCTCAGTTGACTCGTCAGCACAACAATTCTAATGTAGTATCAATTCCAGCTCGTTTTATCTCTTTGGTAAGAGCAATTGAGATTGTTGATACTTTCATTTCGACTGAATTCGAGGGAGGACGTCATCAAAATAGAGTAGACAAGATTCCTGTATAAAGGAAGACAAATCAAACAAACATGATTCAGAGAATACAATCAATTTTTCTTTTGTTGGTGGCAGTGGCAATGGGTGCTATTGTTTCATCACAAATTTGGGTATCTGCCACAGAATCGAAACAAGCTGTGCTAACTGCGATGCAATTGACCATTTCTGAAAATGGTAATTTAGTAGAATCAGTTAACACTATCGCAATTGCAGTAGTTGCAGGATTGTCAGGCATTGTGGCTTTAGCTTCATTATTTTCATTCAAAAATAGAATGAACCAAATGAAACTAAACTTAGTCAACAGCCTTTTGATATTTGCTGTAATTGGTTTAAACCTTTACTACGGTTACTTGCAAGGTACTGAGTTAATGGATGGAGTTCAAGGACAATACAAAATAGGATTCTTCTTACCTGTTTTTGCCATCTTATTCAATTCTATGGCTAATCGTTTTATCCAAAAAGACGAGAAAAAAGTAAAAGATTCAATCAGTGGTCGATTAAGAGACTAACCTGAATTGATATATCGATAAAGATTAAAAAGGAATGTGGTTTAAAGCTGCATTCCTTTTTTTGCTATAATAAAAATTTGAAGTAAACGAATCTCTATAATATGTAGGGAATTAATTACTCACTTACATTCCATCACTAGATCATTCAGCACACTGTAAACTAAATTTTTGCCAACTTTTAATTGACCTTTCTGTAAGCATTTATAGGATCTACTTTCAAGCTTCTTTCCTCTTCGTTTTTGTCTTGAAACAAAAAGAAGCAAAAAATTCAAGGCTTCGAAGTCAAAAGCTAAATTCCATTTCTCTCGCCTAAATGATTTTAAACTCGCTGCGCTCAAACAACAAAATCATTTTTAACGGCTCAATCCATGTAATTCTTAACGCTTTTCCCTTCAAGGCCTATGGAAAGCACTACCAAACGAATTGAGTAGAAAGTCCACTGGCGCGAATGTTAAGCGATAGCGACATTCGTGTCCTAAAGATCAGCAGAAATCTCCCGATTTCTAAATATTATTAATATTCGAAAACTTAGTTTACAATGTATTTAATTGTAGACGATGATTTAATATTTGCCAAATAGTCCATTACATGTATTTTTTACACTATAGTCCATGCTTTTTGGATGATTTTTTTTAAGTGAACGATCATATTTGAATCAGCTAGTCAGAAGCTATGAAGAAGAGTATATTGATGATTGAGATGAATTAATGAAACCATAGCGTTTTGTACAAAAGAAAGAAAATGAAATAGGAATCAACTCTACTCAAACAGGATGAAATGAAATTGGCTAGCATTGAAATTTATGTATTACATCTAAATGGAATTCTGAGTAACATTACTTTTACACCAGCTGATTATTACACAAATCGACAATCTTACTTCAGTGTGCAATGATTGATGTATGGTATTGAGATTTGAGCAGATTACAATGATTACGAATACCACTTTTGTTTGTGCAGTAGGTACCACTGTCAAATAACTTAAGGCAATTCCGTATACTTTCAATTTAAAATCATTGAATGACTTTATTGTATTGATATCTAGAGATCGCTTTAGAGAAGTAGCGTTCGGATTATTATTTTCGGTCACTTATCAAGTGAAGCCTGTAGCGTATAATATTAGTTATACGGTAAGGGAAACTTAAATGTACACGTTATGAAATGAAAAGATAGAAAATCTAAACTACCCTCTTTAATTCTATTTTGGATAGAATCAATCATAAAGTAATGAAGCAAATTCACTATTACTTATTCATTGCTTTCATTCAATACAATCAGACTCGGCAGTGAAAAGGTGTTATCTCAAGAATAGCCAATGCCTATTCTTGCAGCACGATGGGTATTGCTAAATTTTTCGCTGTACTAATCTAAATATTTTACTATGAAAATTTATGCTAATCTAAACGTTTTAGCGAAGCGGATTACATCTAATTCATTGCTATGGGTAATTTGTGTCTGTTATTTTCCTACTATGGTATTGGGTCAAGTAACACTTGAATCTGAAACCAAAATTTCCGACATCGGTTTACATTTTGATGGTCAGAAAGTGGGCGGTTCTGCCTCTAACACCGGAACAGACTACGATTACTTCTTCGGACCAAAAATCTCTGCCCATGGAGATTGTATCACTGAGTTTGATGGTTTTGTTTTTATGACCTGGTACAAAGGAGGTAAAAGCAATCGTCAAGTGATGTTGTCAAGGTACAATAAAAGTACGGGTGTGGTGAAAACCATTGAGTTTCCCCACCGACATACCGGTTATCAAAATAAATGGTGGATTGGTGAATCACACAATACAATTGCCGTTGGGGTAAGCCCTTTGAATGGTACCATACATTTGCTGTATGATATGCACGCTTATTCCAGAACAAAGCCATCAGATGGAAGTTTGAGTGATGATTATTTTAGATACTCTTATTCTGTAGCTAATGCAGCAACGGTCTCTGATAGTCAATTTAAATTATCGTTGTTTGTAAATAGCCCAAGTGGTAATTATAAGCATTTGAGTCTAAATGGAGGTGAAGATTATGCCAACTTTTCAGGTTTGACGTATCCTAAATTTTTCTTGAATGATCAAGGAGATCTATTTGTATACATCAGAGAAGGAGGGAATAATAATGGAGCCTATAAGTTTAGTAAGTACAATGCCAGCAACTCCACTTGGTCTAATTTTACCAGTTTCAATGTGCTGAATGCAAAGGGGCAGGGAGAAGCTTACAACTGGGGTTTGTATGGCAATATGAAATACGTTAATGGGAAAATTCGAATCGGTTTCCAAAGAAGGTCTAGTAACAATAATGATAAATTCCAGTATCAAAACGGTTTCTATTATGCCTATTCTGATAATCAGAACGGAACGAGTAATTGGAAAGATGATAAAGGTAAAGGCTTTTCTTTACCACTTCTTGATGCAGATAAAATCAAAATTTCTGAACCGGGTGATTTGGTCGCTACGACTCAAAAAAACAAGGTGTACATTGTGAGTGGGTTTGATTGGACCGTGACGCAAAACGGAGATGTACATTTTGTAGGGAAGGTCAAAGACAACGAGTTTAATGTCACTAAAAATGTGCATACTTATAAAAAGGCGGGCAATTCTAACTTTACAACCACTACTAATTTTTCGGGTGCGGAAAGAATTTATACATCTGGTGATGATATTTACATTATTGGCTTAAATAGTTCGGGAAGAGTATTTATTGAAAAAGGAATAGGTGGTACCAATAATTTTACTCGCGTATATGAGGCAACGAGTGGAAAAAGATTTAGACATGGTCAAGTATATGTCAAGGATGGAAAAGTCTATTACTATATGATGGAGCGTCTATCAGGCGATGCCCAACCGCTTTACTTGCAAATTATAGATTTAGGGATTCCGACCAATACTCCTCCAGTAGTCAACATGACTTCTCCTGCGAATAACATTACAGTTGCTCCTGGTAGCGTAATATCGTTAGGAGCTAATGCATCAGATAATGGTTCCATACACAAAGTGAATTTTAGGATAAATAATGCATTCTACAAACAAGACAAAACAGCTCCTTACACAGTTACATGGACACCTACCACTACTGGCACTTACACGATTGACGCTGTAGCTTATGATGAAGAAGGATTGAGTACAATTTCGTCTAGTATAACAGTCAATGTACAATCAGTGAATGTAACAATTGAATCTGTTACTGCCGAACAAGCACCAAATGTAGCAGCTAATTTGTTAGACGGTGATGTGAGCGACAATTCTCGATGGAGTGCTCAGGGATTCTCTAAAACAGTAGTAATTGATTTGGGTAGTACTCAAAATATCACGGGTACAAAAATGTGGACTTACCTTGATAGAGCCTATCAATATAGAATTCGAGTGTCTAATTCACCAAATAGTGGCTTTAATACGGTGGTGGATAGAACGGGAAATACAAGCACTACCCAACCGTTGAATGACAATTTTAATGCCTCTGGACGTTATGTAAAACTTATTGTCGAAGGGGCTCATAATTATACTGGTGATTGGGTAAGTATCAATGAGTTTGAAGTATTGACCTCCGGATCGTCTTCTGCTCGTCAGCGTGATACATCGTTCATTGAAGAAGAAGCTTCAGCAGTGACGGTTTTCCCTAATCCATCTAATGGTACATTTACCATTGATTTGAAAGGTATTGAAAACGCTGATATTTTGATTTACAATATGAAAGGTCAATTAGTACATCAAGAGCAAAATACATCTCAGTCCCTCCGATTGTCAAAAGGGTTAACCTTTAATTCTGGAGTTTACCTGATCAGAGTGATTGACCAAGATGGGAATTACTATGACAAAAAACTGATGATCAGATAAGTAAAAAAGACCGTTACAACGGCTTTAAGCAGTTGCACATTTATAATTGTGATAAGTTGGATTATTATTTTTTAGTCTAATCAAGGCAGAATAGAAGAGCATAGCCGGAGCTACGTGATGATATTCTAACGAAGAGTAGGCTAAAAAAGAAAATCCAAAACTTCCGATTTTAATTGTACAGCTGCTTATCTATAAGAAGTATGAATAATTAATGAAGTATGAAAAACAATTTTTATTATCAAATTAGCAGACTAGGTCAAATTGCATTTGGACTGATTGGTTTATTGATCAGTGGAGTGTCAATGGGACAGGTTACACTTGAAAAAGAAGTAAGCATTACGAGCCAAGCTTTATATTTTGATGGAAACAAAGTGTCTATCAGTCATACCGCCAATTCTTCAACAGGGTATGATTATGTATATGGAAGTTCACTGACTCCTCATGGAGATTGTATCAAAACGTACAAGCACTATGTATTTATGACTTGGTACAAAGGTGGAAAAACCAACCGTCATGTGATGTTGACAAGGTATAATACACAAACGGGAAGTAAGAAGACTATTGAGTTTCCTCATCAGCACACAGGTTACAATGGTAAGTGGTGGTTAGGAGAAACACACAATACAATTGCAATTGGTATCAGCCCGATCAATGGTACGATTCACTTGGCTTATGATATGCACGCTTACAGCAATTCGGGGTCATTTGTCAATGATTATTTCAGATATTCTTATTCTCAATCTAATGTTGCTGAGGTTTCTGATTCAGAATTTACGTTGAGTAAGTTTGTCAAAGATCCCATTGATGGAGATTATAAGCATTGTACGATGGATGGGGTGAGAGATGCATCACATTATTCGAAGTTCACTTACCCTAAGTTTTTCCTAAATGCTCAAGGAGAATTATTCTTGACAATGCGTAAAGGTACTTCTCATGATGGAGCACAAGCTTTCATTAAGTACGATGCCTCTCAAAAGAAATGGGGGAGATTTAAGATGTTCAATGCTTTAGGAGCAGGAAGTAAAGGAGAGACACACAATTGGAGTATTTATGGAAGTATGAAATACGTGGATGGAAAAATGCGTATTGGCTTCCAACGTAGACTAAAAGATGGAACTGATAAATACAAGTATCAAAATGGCGTCTATTATGCCTACTCTGATGACCCAACAGGAGCTTCTCAATGGAAAAACCATAAAGGACAGTCCATCACTTTCCCATTAGTAAAAGCACAAGAGGCATTGGTCTATGAACCTGGAGATTATGTTCAAACAACTGCTCGAAATATGGTTTATATTGTAGGTGGTTTTGATTGGACCGTTACTGAAAGAGGGGATGTACATATCATCAGTAAAGTAAGAGATGATCAATACAATGTCACAAAATACATACACAGTTACAAACCGGCAGGGGCATCTAACTTTACAGTGACGACGAACTTCAATGGAGCCGATGCACTTTATACTTCAGGAAATGATGTGTATATGATTGGTTTAAGTGGAGGTAGAGTGTTTGTAGACAAATTAGAAGGTGGTACAAACAATATCACAAATGTTTATAAAGCGACTTCAGGAATGACCTTTACAAAAGGAATAGTACATATCAACGATGGGAAATTATACTATTACTTAAAAGGAAATGACAGTGATGACACACATCCAACATACCTTCAAATCATAGATTTAGATATTCAAAATGCACCGCCTGTAGTCAGCATGACGGCTCCTTCCAATAACCTTACCGTTGAACCAGGTACTACGGTCACATTAACAGCCAATGCTTCTGATGACCAAGCAGTTTCAAAAGTGAATTTCAGAGTGAATAACGGTTTTTACAAACAAGATAAAACGGCTCCGTATTCAGTAACATGGACTCCAACTACTACAGGAACATACACTATTGATGCCGTTGCTTATGATGAAGACGGCCAGAGTACTATAGCTTCAAGTGTTACCGTCAATGTACAATCAGTGAACGTGACAATTGAATCTGTTACTGCCGAGCAAGTACCAAACGTAGCGACTAATTTGTTGGACGGTGATGTGAGCGACAATTCTCGATGGAGTGCACAAGGATTCTCTAAAACAGTAGTATTTGATTTGGGAAGCACTCAAAATATCACGGGTACAAAAATGTGGACTTACCTTGATAGAGCTTATCAATATAGAGTTCGAGTGTCTAACTCACCAACTACTGGATTTAATACGGTGGTGGATAGATCAGGAAATACAAGTACTACTCAACCATTGAATGATAATTTCAATGCTTCAGGACGTTATGTAAAACTGATTGTAGAAGGGGCACATAATTATACTGGTGATTGGGTAAGTATCAATGAGTTTGAAGTATTGACTTCCGGGTCGTCTTCTGCCCGTCAACGTGGTACATCGTTCATTGAAGAGGAAGTTTCAGCAGTGACGGTTTTCCCTAATCCATCCAATGGCACATTTACCATTAATTTGGAAGGTATGGAAAACGCTGATATTTTGATTTATAATATGAATGGTCAAAAAGTATATCAACAATTGGATGCTTCTCAGGAAATACAGTTATCTAAAGGTTCAACCTTTGGAGCTGGCTTCTATCTGATCAAGGTGATTGATCAAGAGGGAAATCATTATGAGAAGAAATTGATGATCAAATAAAAAATAGGTGCCCATGTAAAAGTGGGCACCTTCATTTTTATGAAATAATTACCAAGCCACAGCTTCACCCATATGAATAAACTGACCATTGAAATCAGTTTCTTCTGATAAAGACAGACTCACTGAAGTTTTAGCTCCATCCACGATTTCCATTGGTGCGTTTTCAGTACCCAAATCCGTTTTAACCCAACCTGGATGAGCAGAGTTTACCTTTACATTTGTTCCTTCAAGTGAGGCTGCAAGGTGAACTGTAAAAGAATTTAAGGCTGTTTTTGAAGCATCATAGGCAAATGGCTTCACCGTATAGTAAGGTGATTCTACATCACTTTGCTCCGTATTCGAACCAAGAATACTTGATAAGTTTACGATTCTACCTGCATCGCTTTTTTTGATAAGAGGAAGTAAAGCCTGAGTAAGTTTTACAACACTGAAAAAGTTAACGTCAAAAGTTTCCTGTAAAGTGGAAGCGACAATATTTTCAGAAGTATTCACTCCTAGAGGTTCATCTTGATGAATGATACCAGCATTGTTGACTAAAATATCCAGCTTACCGTACTCCGCTTCAATTTTCTGCTGCAACGCTTCGATTTGTGCATCTTTTGTTGCTTCTAATTGAACCAATTCGACATCTAGTCCCTCAGCAGTCAATTGACCTACTGCAGCTTGACCTCTTTCTTGATTTCTAGATGCCATCAATACTTTGATTCCTTTTGCACCTAATTGACGAGCAGTTTCAAAACCTAAACCTTTATTTGCTCCTGTTACTAATGCTATTCTTTTCATAGTTTTTTATTGTTTAAAAGTGATGATACAAATGTAGAGAGCTTGTGATATAAAATGAAATCGTTTAATTTTAGTATTGATATAAAAATATTAATATCATTATGATTAATCTAGAATGGTATCGCACCTTTAAAGCAGTTTATAAACACAAGAATTACTCGAAAGCAGCCGAAGAATTATTCTTGACTCAACCCACAGTAAGTAATCAAATTAGTATGCTTGAAGCGGCAGTGGGGCATAAGTTGTTCACCCGAAAATCAAAAGGAGTGATCCCTACTGAAAATGCCAAATTCCTCAATAACCTCATTATTGAATCATTGGATACCCTTGAAAAAGTAGAAGCGAGTTATAGTAAATCAGTACAGAAAGAAGAGCGACTTTATACTTTTGGAATAAGCGAGGATCTCTATAAAAGCTTTATTTCTGGAAAAGTACTCTCGTCATTCAAGCACCTTTCAGTACACTTTGAAAACGATAATAAAAAGCTATTTGGATTAGTGAATCAAGGAGAGGTAGATGCAGCTATTGTCCGAGAAGATTTTCCAACTTTTGATGTTTTATCTCAAAAAATAAGAAGTTCTAAATTGGTTATTGTAGGGCATCCTAATCTCAATACAGAGGAACTCGATCAATACATTCAAAATAACGATTTAAACAAGATCCAAAAGTGGCTGGAACATCAAACATGGTTTTCTCACATGTCAACGAATCCGTTTATTAAGTTCTTTTGGTTACATTGTTTTAATAAAAAAAGACCTAAAATATTTACGAATTATATTATTCCGAATGAATATTTTATGCTTCAAGAAATGACAAAATTGGAAGGAGTAGCAGTCACCTTAATGGAAAATGCTCAATCGTTTATAGAAGATCATTCTTTGAAGTTAATATGGGAATCAGATCTTTATCCTGATCGAGATTATTACTTGATTGCCCATAAAAAGCAGGAGGTATTTTTTGATATGTTGATGAAACATTATACAGATTGATGAACTCTTTTTTAATATCTAAGGATCTTAATACAGCATACAACAGGTATTGTTTATTATCCATATATTGAAGAAAAACTACATAATCTCTAAACTTAAATTTATTCCTTCAAATCATAAACTATGAAAGAAATAGAAGCTTTACTTATAGATATTGAATCCAAAATAAGAAACCATGACCTTCTTCAGTCCTCTGTCTCGGAGGCCAATGTAGGCTGGCATATAAAACATAGCTTATTAGTCTTGGATGGTGTAATAGAAGCGATGAAAAAATCTGATCCCCAAAAATATAAATGGTCCTTTAAAATACCTCGATTGATTGTTTTTGGTATGAATAAAATTCCAAGAGGAAAAGGAAAGTCTCCCAAAATGGTAAGGCCTGAGAAATATGATGAAGCCACTCTAAGAGCTGATTTAATAGTGACGAAACAGAAAATGGCAGATCTAAGTACTCTTGCAAAAGAGAAATACTTTAGACACCCTTATTTTGGAGATTTAAAAAAGAAACAGGCTTTAAAGTTTCTACTAATTCATACTAAACATCATATGGCGATTGTAGACGATATTATAAAAGCTGGAAATAAATAACACCATTCTCTTATTTTTGATTTACTTGCAGGTCTAATCGAAATAAAAACTAATAATGAAACAAATTCAATTATTCTTTCTTCTATTTTTTACGGCTGTTAGTTCGCTGTTTGCACAAGAAGTAACAATAGCAACTTTCAATGCAGAGTTTCTAAATAAGAAGAAAGTACAGCTCAAATTTGGCTTACCTTATGATATGAAATATGCTTCTAAAAAGGAGCAGAAATTTTGGGATAAGGAAGAAAATAGGTCTGAAAAACTAAGGGAAGCTTCTGCAAATGTAGCTGAAATGATCAAGAAGATTAATGCAGATATTATCACGCTTACTGAGGTAGGTACTCGTGAAGACTTGGAAGTTCTAGTAGATGAATTAAAGAAAATAGAAGTCACTTACGATTACTGGGAAGTATGTGATAGCAAAGATACTTTTACAGGGCAACATGTTGCTGTATTGTCAAAATACCCTTTGAAAGAGACTTGGTATGAGATTGAAGGAACTTCAATTTACCTTGAAGAACTCGATGGAGACGCTGAAGGACAAACGGGAATAAGTAAAGGAATGAAAGTAACCGCTACGATTGAAGGGAAAGAAGTTGATATTTTTGTTCTTCATTTCAAAAGCGAAAGAGGTGGTTTTGAGAGTGATGCCAAGAGAATTGCTCAGGCGAGTATTGCTCGAAGAGCAATCATAAAACAGCTCAATCTTGGTAGAAGAGTAATTGTGACAGGAGACTTAAATGCTGAGAAAAAGAGTCCATCGGTCTATAGAGTGAGAGGCTTTGATGACATTTATGAGGAGTTGATTCAAACAGGAAGATCAGAATATTTCAAAGATTTTGATGTGCGATGGACCTATAATTATAAGGGAGAACCAGAGCAGATTGATCATATTCTATTTTCATCAAACATAGCCAATGAAAAGGATATTCATACTAAAATCATCAAAACAGACAATGAATTAGTATCTGATCATAATCCGGTGATCGTTAATTTCAAATTGAAATAACAAGTACTTTTCAACATAAAAATACCTACACCGAACAGATAGTTTAGTGTAGGTATTTTTTATACATAGGTGAAAAATATTTTACTCAAAAGCATAAGACCTCTCTACAGGCCAATTGTCTTCATAGCCTAATTTCCAACGGAGCGTTTTTAGCTCATCCTCAGTAGCAATACACTCATCAAGGTCTTTGATGATTTGTGCCTCATCCATATCTTGTCCAATGATAACCAATTCATTTTTTCGATCTCCAAAAGTATCATCCCAATTGGATTCAATTGTTTCTTGATTTTCAAGGAAAGCAGCATATTGAAGTCTTTTCTTACGGTGCATACTGCTCCACCACACACCAGCACTATCTGCTTTTAAAGAACCTCCAGCCTGGCTCCAAACCATTGCTTGATCAGGGCGTGAAGCCAGCCAAAACAATCCTTTACTACGAATAACAGCACTTGGGAACTCATATTGAACGTAAAACCAAAATCGTTCTGGGTCAAAAGGTTTTTCATTACGATAAACAAAAGAGGAAATTCCATACTCCTCCGTTTCAGGTGTGTGTTCCTCTTTATTAAGTTCTTCAATCCAACCTTCACTTTGCTCTGCCTCTTCAAAATTGAATAATCCAGTATTCAAAATTTTAGCAGGATCGACCTTACTGTAAGTCGATTCAGTGATTTTGGCAGATGGATTTAACTTTTGAATAGCGGCACGTAAAACACCTAAATGTTCCTCGGTGACTAAATCTGTTTTATTTAAGACAATTACATTGGCAAACTCAATCTGATCGGTGAGTAAATTCACAATCGTTCTGTAATCTCCTTCAATATCGGTCAACTCTCTATCCACTAAACGTTCTGGACTATCAAAATCTTTAAAGAAATTGAAAGCATCAATCACAGTCACCATTGTATCAATATAACTGAATTTTGATAGGTCGATTCCGTTTTCTTCATCCACAAATGAAAAGGTCTGAGCCACCGGAACGGGTTCACTAATCCCTGTACTTTCAATCAGCAGGTAATCAAAACGCTCTTCCTTTGCGAGTCTTTCTACCTCTACCATTAAATCTTCCCGGAGTGTACAACAGATACAGCCATTACTCATCTCCACTAATTTCTCTTCTGTACGAGATAAAGTGTTTTCGTTTTTGACCAATTCTGCGTCAACGTTTACTTCACTCATATCATTGACAATGACGGCTACTTTCAGTCCTTCTTTGTTGTGTAGAATATGATTGAGAAGAGTAGTTTTTCCTGCTCCGAGAAATCCGCTCAAAACAGTTACAGGTAGTTTCCTATTCATAAGTTTAAAGTTTTTAAGTGCGATGGTGTCGCAAAATAAAATCAATTGAATGTAAACGCAACTTTATTGCAGGTTTTGTGTAATAGCTACAAAGGAAAAAACAGTAATATTAATGTTATGGTTTACTGGTTGGAACTAATGTAGGATTAAACAAAAAGCCAACCTAAAGCTAGATTGACTTTCCATTTTATGTATAATGAAAGAGTAGGTTACTCCTCATAAATATCAAATTCAGCCGAAATAGATTTCATCAATTCAGCATCTTCAAAATCAGCATCAGTGAGTTTTGAAAGTTTCTCGAGGTATAAATCAAACTGACCATTTTTGAAGATAGTGAGCATTTTTCCACCCTCCACGCATTTTGCCGCATGCCATACATTTGGAGGCACCGTGATGGTATCTCCGGGCTTGCCAATTACCGTTTCATCATCAAAAATCAACTCTACTTCTCCTTCAAGAATATAGAATATCTCCGTCATGATTTTATGGTGGTGACGTGCAAGGAAAAAGCCTGGTTTCAGGGTGTCTTCTACAAAACTGAGTTCCCCGTTAGTGTGGTTGGATGAGAGTTTTACAAAGCAGTGATCTTGTGAATAGTTGTAGTTTTCACCTTCTCCATTTCTGATGACTTCTCTTTCTTTCATAGTATTTGAGTAGATTGATATTTAATTGATAATCAAAAGTATAAGTTATCATTTTTTAGAGAAGAAATGAACTGTTTCATAGAAAAGTGAAAATATCTATTGGAAAGAGAATTATAATTCAGCTCTTAATTCACATACCCAAATATTTCTAGTAAACTTCACTTTCCCTATTTTATCAACAGTACAGAAATCCACCATTTCAAGGTTATACTTTTCAATAATTGCTTTAATATCAGTGATAGAAACGATTACCAACCTTGAGGCAATTCTTGAGGCAGATGCAATGATGTTTTCTACAATTTCATCACTTGAAGCGGAGTAGAGGTTGTAAGGTAAATCAATAATGGCTGCATCATATTTTTGAGTAATATTCTTGATATCCTCGTTATAGACTTTTGTCGAATAACCATAATGCTCTAAGTTCTTTGTAGTATGATTGTAGGCCTTCCAATTGATATCGCACCCTTCTATATTAAAACCAGCATAACAGCCTTCTAACATTACAGTTCCCACACCACAGCACGTATCTATTAATCTGCTTTCTTTACTTCCTTTAGAGGCGATATTGACCAATGTTTTGGCTGTATTCATACTTAATGAATTACTGAAAGAACAGGGTTTGTCATTATGCTTCTGCCATTCAGCATCATCACGGATCGATTCACCAAAATACCAAACGCCTTCATAATTGCATAAAGCATAAGTGATCGTGGGATTGTAATAATCAGGCTCTCCAGTGATGATATAGCCAATATCACGAAGTTTATTTAAACGAGGTTTGTAGCTAATTTCATCCCCTTTCAGTTTTTCATATTCCAACTTGAAACCTTCAGCACATATATCTTTCGCCTTAATATTTTCAAGGAGTTCATCATAATTATCCGTAGCGAAAAGGATATCAATTCTTTTCTTGATAAAAGCACTGCTGTCCGGTTCAATTTTTACATCAGAGAAGAAATGATTGCCTTGGAGTGCTTGATCAAAAAGGATTTTTGTTTCAAGTTCACACATGGAGATCTCATTTGAATTGTATTTGATGGTATATAAAAATTGTTCCTTCTGCATGGGGATATTTGAATTAATAAAAAGGCTTCATCTGACCTAATGCCAAATGAAGCCGCAAGTTAATACTATGCAGTTATACAATCAAAATCGGAAGTTTTAGACTTTCTTTTTTTTAAGTATAACTGCTTAAAACATAGTATTACTGTTTTGATTTCAATCTTTCTTCATTCCATCTTTTAAAATCGTCCATAGCACCATCAATGGAGAAGGAATCAATTTTTTCTATTTGAGGATATTTATAAAGCGATTGGATAAATTCTCCTACCGTAGCACCCGCTTTGTAAATATAAGGAGCACGTTTTGCCAGCCAAGCCCAATAAGAGTTGGAATCAGTGTCAGCTCTTTCATAAGGGTCTCTTCTGATATTAAATATTTTTGGTAAACGAAGCGGCACAAATGGTTCGGCCCACACTTGCATCGTACGTGCTCTTTGTTCCATAAATACCACTTTCCAATCGTCCATTCTGACGGCCGTCACATCACCATCGTCAGAAGTATAAATAAAGTTTCGTCTTGGGCTTTCTTTGGTTTCGCCTTTGAAATAAGGGAGCATATTGAAGCCATCGATAGTTGTTTGTACTTTTCGGTTGGCATAATCTACTCCTTTTTCTAATTGAGCTTTGATATCCGTTACTCCAACGGCAGCCATTACCGTCGGCAGCCAATCTTGATGAGAAACAATACCGGTAAGTATTTTCCCTTCAGGAATAGTACCTTTCCACATCACATGACAAGGTACTCTATAAGCACCTTCCCAGTTAGTATTTTTCTCAGATCTGTACGGAGTGACTGCACCGTCAGGCCATTCATTATAATGTGGGCCATTATCTGTAGAATACATAATAATGGTGTTTTCCATCACACCTAGTTCTTCCAACTTTGCTAAGATCTTTCCAATATTTCGATCGTGATCTACCATCACATCAGCATAAAAAGAATCACCACCTTGACCAGAAATACCTTTAATATCATCCGCTCTGTAAGTAGGAAAGTGCATCCCAACGGTATTGTACCACAAAAAGAAAGGAGCATCTTCTTTCGCTTTTTCGCCAACCCATTCAATTGCTCTTTCCGTGATTTCTCTATCCACCGTTTCCATTCTTTTCTTAGTCAATGGGCCCGTATCCGTAACTCTACCGTCGGCGTAAGAGTGGATTACACCTCTTGGACCAAATTTGTCTTTAAACCAGTCGTCTTGAGGATAATCAGGATGTTCGGGTTCTTCCTCTGCATTTAAGTGGTATAAGTTGCCAAAGAATTCATCAAAACCATGATTGGTAGGCAACATCTCATCACGGTCGCCAAAGTGATTTTTTCCAAACTGAGCAGTAGCATATCCTTCTCGTTTTAATAACCAAGCCATAGAAGGGTGTTCAGGTCTAAAACCTGCATTCGCTCCAGGTAATCCTACTTTTGAAAGGCCAGAGCGAATAGGATTTTGCCCAGTCAGAAAAGAAGAACGGCCAGCAGTACAAGATTGCTCTCCATAATAGTCTGTAAAAGCAATTCCCTCCTCCGCAATTCGGTCAATATTGGGTGTCATATATCCCATTTGACCACGGTTCCAAAATGATAGATTGAATTGTCCTATATCATCTCCCCATAAAATGACGATATTAGGTTTCTTGGGTGTTTTTTTCTCAGGTTTTTCACTAGCATAGGAACAAAATACAATTCCTAGCGAGAGTAATACTAGAATAGTTTTTCTCATAATTAAGGTTTTCATCTGAAATAGTTTACTGTCAAGTACCAAACTAGATTTACTTTAGCACTTAATAGATTGCGTTGATATTCTTGAGATTAAACACAATTTACCACTAATGAATTGTTAGAGGATAGAATATGTTCTACATTTAAAACAAGTACTAATCCTGTACAAGTGAATCTTTTTTTAGTGCAAACTAGTTTCAGTAATGAGAAAAATAACTACTACCTTTCTTCTTTTATTTTTTGTAATCAATGTAATCTATGCCCAAAGTGATACGCCTTGGAATGGAAAAAAATGTGCCGTTGTACTGACTTATGATGACGCCCTAAATGTACATTTAGACAGTGTAATGCCAGTTTTAGACAAACATCATTTAAAGGGTACTTTTTATGTAATGGGTGATACCGAAATTCTGAATAAGAGAATGGAGGAATGGCGAAAAGCATCCAAAAAAGGACATGAATTAGGCAATCATACTTTAGCACATCCTTGTGATGGGAGTATTGATCATAGAGGTTGGGTAATACCTGAAAGAGACCTAAGTCAATACAGTATTTTTAGAGCCATTAATGAAATCAAAACAACAAACACTTTACTAAAAGCCATTGATGGAAAAGACGAGCGAACGTTTGCCTACCCCTGCGGAGATTTGACAATTAATGGAACACCTTTCTATGATCAAGTAGAAAGTGAGTTTGTAGCTGCAAGAGGTACTTTTCATGGTTTAGAATCAAGCAAGACCATTGATATGAATAATATCAAATGTTTCAGTATGCATGGACAAACAGGGGAGGAGATGATCAAACTTGTCAAAGAAACAGAAGCTCAAAATGCATTGGTGGTATTTCTATTTCATGGTGTTGGCGGGGAACATAGTTTGAATGTTTCTAATGATGCACACATCGAACTGATTGAGTATTTATCAAAGCACAAGAAAGATATTTGGGTAGATACAATGGTGGAAATAGCTCTTTATTTAAAAAACAAAAAGTAAACTATGAACAGAATAATCACACTTCTCTTTTTAAGTCTATTATTATGGAACTGTCAATTACAGAACAAGCCCAAAACGTATGTTTTTGATCCACCTCAGATAGAGGATAAAGAACAATATGATATTGATAGTTTGCCCTTTTTCGAAACTGAAATTATGCAAGTGGCATCTACAGGTTATGAGAAAATTATATCCAATGATTCCTTGAGAGCAAGGTATAATCATTTTATTGATAGTGTTTATAACTCTTATGAGGAAGAAGATGAAGAAGAATGGTTTGACCCTATTGACACATTGATTTCTTATCGACCTTCTATAATTATTGATACTACAAGAGCTATTAGCTATCAGGTAAGTAAGTGGCATAGTTATAAGCTTCCAACTTTTTCTTATGGTAAAGAAATTTATCCTCAAAGACATCTATCTCCTTCTGTATATGAAGATGTGAAAGGGTATAGAGTATGGGTTGCTAATTTATCCGATAGCATAAAATATATACTCACCCAAGATGGAGATATTATGGCTATACAAGAAGCTTTAACTCCCGAAGGAAAATGGAAACCAATAGAATATTGGGCACATAGTTGGTGTGGAAATAGCATTAAGCCTAATCCACTTTCGGGTCTAACATACACCTATTTTACAATGCCGATTTATAAAGGAGAATACAAAACAAAAATACGACTGAAAGTAAACAATGAGGAAGAGATATTGTATTCAAATGTTATTGAAGGTACCATCAATCTAAAACAATTTCAAGAACCGAGTGAATTTGTATTACCAAGGTACAATGCTAGAAAAAAGAAAGGAAGTTGGTATGGTTATATTTATTTTAATGAACCAGATACAATAGATGTCCTCTAACAAAAAATCCCCATCAAAATGAATATCGATTCTGATGGGGATATTATTTATATAATTAGTAAGATTAAGCTGATACAGATTCCTCTTTAGCATTACTGATTTTAGGATTCTTTTTTCTACTTCTAATATTAAGAAGTTCCACGCCAAATGCAAAAGCCATGGCAAAGTAAACATATCCCTTAGGAACGTGAACACCAAATGCTTCGATCACCAATAGGAAACCAATCATTACTAAAAATGAAAGGGCTAGCATTTTAATAGTAGGGTTAGTATCTACAAAATTGGCAATTTTCTTAGAGAAGAATAACATTACGCAAAGTGATATAATTACGGCGGCAATCATAATTGGTAATTCTTTTACAAGTCCAACTGCAGTTAAGATTGAATCAAAAGAGAAAACAATATCAATCAATACAATTTGAACTACTCCGCTCCAAAATGATTTTACTTTTTTGACTTGCATTTCTTCCTCGTCTTCACCTTCCACATGAACGTGAATTTCGCTTGTTGTTTTGGCAATTAAGAATAACCCACCACCAAGTAATATCAAGTCTCTACCACTCAATGCTCCATCTACACCAATAAGGTCTAAGAAAGGAATAGTAATCAGAGGATCTTCCAATCCTACAAGCCATGAAATAGAGAATAATAGACCAATACGAACAACTAATGCCATCATGATACCTAAGCTTCTCGCTTTGTCCTGTTGTTCTTGAGGGAGTTTTCCACTAACAATAGAGATGAAAATGATGTTGTCAATACCGAGAACGATTTCAAGTAATGTTAGTGTGATTAAACTGATTAATCCAGCAGTTGTGAAGAGTGCTTCCATTTTAGTGTTTAAGTTGAAAATATATAGCAATAAAAAGCTCTAAAACCAGGAGTGATCTTAGAGCTTTTGAAATGTTTTTTTGATTCAGGAAAATTAGATTTCTAATAAAGCTCCAAACAATCCTAAGTTTCTCACTTTGTCTTTAACGACCATAGTTGAGATTGTAGTATGTTGTTTTAGTAAGCTTTCGGCTGTACTACCAATAAAAGTAGCAGCTAGGGCCGATCTTCCTCTTGATCCCATGACAATCAAGTCTCCATCTTCTACCAATGATATATTGGAAATGATTTTAGCTTCATTGTTTCCATAAATGTCAAAGTGTAATCTTGTCTTGTAGTCGATGTCTCCAAAATCAAACTGCTTCAAGAAGTTTTTACATCTTTTTTCAGCATGTTGTAGTAATACCTGAGCATACTCTTCGGGTGTTTTTCCTGAAGCTGTATATCCTGTTGGCAGGGCGTATACATGAAGTATGGTCAATTCCATATGATTTCTATTGGCAATCTGAATAGCATTTTTCATGGCCATTTTAGACATCTCAGAAAAATCAATAGGAACGATGGCTTTTTTAATTGGTACTTGAGGGTTTTCCGAAACAGTCAATACAGTACAATAAGCATATCTTGTCAAAAGACGTGCAATCGTACCGCTTCCTTCAGCGATATTTTTCTTACCAGCAATAACAAGGTCCACCTTGTTTTTTTGAATGGCTTTTAAAATCTTCGATGTTGGATCGCTTGATTCAGAAACTTGGAATATAAATTCGATGTTTCTGTCATTTAATTCACTGAATTTATCAACAAGCTCCTGCATTTTTTGCAAGACCATGTCTTTCTTAGTCACAAGTTTTCCTTTGTACTCTACTTCTTCTTTCGCTGAACCGTCTCTTATGACATGCATAAGGATAACTTTCTGTACTAAAAATACAGGTGCGGCAGTTAGAGAATAACGCATAATGGCATCGTCAATATACGTTAGGTCTATAGGTAATAGTGCTGATAGTGCTTTGTTCATATTCTACTATTCTTTCAGTAGTAAGAAGGTTGTTCCGATTAAATTATGGATTTAAATATGCAAATTACGTGCTTATTTTCATTAATTTAACATTTTTATATGATTTTTGTCAATAAACCGCCAATTAATTTTGAAAGGTGAGGTTCAGCATTACTGGCATTTTTCAAAATTTCGGGTAAATCGACAGGTTGAAGGGCTCCTTCGTAGCATAAATCAGTGACTACTGAAACGGCAAAAACAGGAAGTTTCATTTGTACTGCAACAATGACTTCAGGCACTGTTGACATTCCTACAACGTCAGCTCCTATAATCCCTAAGTACTTGTATTCTGCTTTTGTTTCAAGGTTAGGACCTGTTACTGAGGCATATACTCCTTCGTGAACTGGTAAGTTGTGTTCTTTGACCACCTCTTTTGCTTTCTCAATAAGATCATTGCTGTAAGGTTCAAACATATCAGGGAAGCGATCACCCCACTCGTCTACATTTTTCCCAATCAATGGATTACCAAACATCAAGTTGATGTGATCGTTGATGATCATCAAATCACTTTTTTGGAAGTTAGGGTTGATACCTCCTGCCGCATTAGAAATAATTAAAGCAGAGACACCTAAAAGTTTTAGAACACGAATAGGAAAAGTGACTTCTTTCATGTCATATCCTTCATAAAAATGGAATCTCCCCTGCATAGCTACTACTTTTCTCCCATTTAAATAACCGAAAATCAAGCGTCCTTTATGAGACTCTACAGTAGATAAAGGAAAGTGAGGAAGCTTCTCATACGACAAATCATATTTGATATCCAATTCTTCTACAAGCCCACCAAGACCGGTACCTAATACAATTCCTACTTCAGGTTGAAATCCATCGCAAAGAGTTTGTACTTTTTGAACACACTCTTCAACCTTTTCTTTATATGTAATCATTTGACTTTTTAATTTTTGTGTTGCAATAATGTTGAAGCCTATCGTTTGCGAAATTGGCTTCAGTGAAATTTAGTAATAGATAGTTTTGCTATACAGCTCAATTTAAAACCTTTCTATGACAAAGAGAATTCCCCTACTTCCAATTACTGAAAATAGGGGATTAGTTTTATTTAAAACGATTTTTCAACATTGCCAATTTATCTTGCATTGATAAGTTGTCGTCGTTATCGTTATTATTGCTTCTTCTGTTACTGTTGTTTTGGTTAGAAGGTCTTCTATTTGTATTCGATTTCCCTCTGTTTTGTGATCGTCCTTGTGAATTTCCAACACCATCACCGCTTTTCATTGATAAAGCAATTCTGTTTCTAGAAATATCGACGTCCGTCACTACCACTTGTACTTTTTGATGTACTTTTACTACCTCATTCGGATCAGAGATATAGCGGTCAGCCATTTGACTTAAGTGGACCAAACCATCTTGGTGTACTCCAATATCTACAAACGCACCGAAATTCGTGATGTTTGTGACGATACCAGGTAATTTCATTCCTACGGTAAGGTCAGTGATTTTTTCTACACCGTCAGCAAATTGGAAGGCCTCAAATTTTTCACGAGGGTCACGTCCTGGTTTTGCTAATTCTTTTAAAATATCAGTAAGTGTAGGGATACCCACATTTTCCGTCACATAGTGATCTAACTTGATTTGTTTGTGAAGGTTTTCATTGGACATCAAATCATTGATGGTAACTCCTAGATCATCCGCCATCTGTTTTACAATACTGTAACTTTCTGGGTGAACAGCACTAGCATCCAATGGGTTTTTAGCATCTCTGATTCTTAAGAAACCTGCACACTGTTCGTAGGCTTTCGGCCCAAGGCGAGGTACTTTTTTCAACTGAGCTCTATTTGTAAAGGCACCGTTTTCATTTCTGAAATCAACGATATTTTGAGCAATGCTTGGCCCTAAACCAGAAACGTATGAAAGTAATTCTTTACTTGCTGTATTCACTTCCACGCCTACTGCGTTTACACAACTCATTACTACGTCATCCAAACTTTGCTTTAATGCAGATTGGTCAACGTCGTGCTGATATTGACCAACACCAATTGATTTAGGATCAATTTTCACCAATTCCGCCAATGGATCCATTAGTCTACGACCAATAGAAACCGCACCTCTAACAGTTAAGTCAAGGTCTGGGAATTCATTTCTTGCTGTTTCTGAAGCAGAGTAAATAGAAGCACCACTTTCATTCACAACAACGATCTCAACACCTGAAAGTCCTAGGTTTCTAACAAAAGACTCTGTTTCACGACTTGCTGTACCATTACCAATCGCAATCGCTTCGATGTTGTGTTTCTCACATAATCTTTTTACAATAGAACCTGATTCAGCTACTTTTCTTTGTGGTTCGTTAGGGAAGATGGCTGTATTTTCTAAAAGTTTACCTTGTCTATCTAAGCAAACCAGCTTACAACCTGTTCTGAATCCAGGGTCAAGTGCTAAAACTCTTTTTTGCCCAAGAGGAGCTGACAATAATAATTGTCTTAAGTTTTCAGCAAACACACCAATTGCTTCTTCGTCTGCATCTTTTTTAGAAACTAAACGCGATTCTGTTTCCATTGATGGTTTTAAAAGACGTTTGTAAGCATCTTTAACTGCCAATTGGATTTGAGCTGCACTTGGAGTTCTTTGATCTACGTGAATGTCTTCCATTAAGAATAATGCATCTTCTTCTTCAGGAGAACAGTCTAATGAAATGATCATTTCTTTTTCTGCTCTTCTCATGGCAAGTACACGGTGTGAAGGAGCTCCTTTTAATGACTCATTCCAATCGAAATAGTCTTTATATTTGGCACCTTCTTCTTCTTTACCTGGAATTACTTTAGCCTTGAAAGTACCTTTACTCATGAAAAGCTCACGCATTTCAGCACGAGTTTCTGCATCTTCATTTACTTTCTCAGCAATAATATCTCTAGCACCAGCAAGGGCTTTATCAATATCTTCGACCTCTTTTTCAGGATCTATAAATTTAGCTGCTTCCGCCTCAATATCCGTTGATAAGTCTGGCGAAAGTAAAATATCTGCTAAAGGCTCTAAACCTCTTTCTTTTGCGATACTTGCCTTTGTTTTTCTTTTAGGTTTATATGGAAGGTAAATATCCTCTAATACAGACATTGTTTCAGCTGCAAGGATTTTATCTTTTAGTGCATCCGTCAATTTACCCTGATCTTCAATACTCTTAAGAATACTTTCTCTTCTTTTATCAAGTTCTCTAAGTTGTAGCGCCTTATCTCTAATGTCAGCAACTTGAACTTCATCTAAACTACCTGTAACTTCTTTTCTGTATCGAGAAATGAAAGGTACAGTAGCTCCTTCATCCAATAAAGCAAGTGTGTCTTTTACTTGCTTTTCTGATATGCTCAAGGCTTGAGCAATTTTGTTTGTGATATTCACCATAGTATTAATTACGATGCAAAAGGGTCTTTAAAAAAGCATTTTTTTAAATGCTCGACAAGCTTCTTTAAAAGTAAAAATATACATTTTTAAGAAGGGTATAGAATGCGAAAATAAGCTTTTTAAGTACCTACTCAAAATAAATTATTAAAACTTATGAGCTTATTTTTTAGGGTGTTTCTTAATACAGAGGGTTTACATTCTTACATTAATTTGAGATGTTATAGGTAAAGCCTGAAACACAAAAAAGCCTTCAACTTCGTTACCGAAATTGAAGGCCTTTTTGTTGTATTTCTATCTCCTTAATTAGGAGTTATTTTTAATTTTCACCTGGGTTAATCATCGCACAACGGAAACCAATTGTTGCAGTTGCTGAATCTTGATCTAAGAAACGACGAGTACCTGCAGCCATCCAGTATGCAACATCTTTCCAAGAACCGCCTTTGTAAACACGGATCGAGTTAGAGATGAATGAGTCATATTGACGAACATAACCGTATGATTGGTAGTTGTAACCTTGGTTAGGACCGTCTAAGTAATCGTTTTTACGAACTGGGTTTAAGTCATCCATATCAGCATATGATAAAGGACGGTAGATATCTTCTACCCATTCAGAAACGTTACCACCCATGTTGTAAAGACCGAAGTCGTTTGGAGGGTTAGCGTATACATAACTTGTTACCATCGCTGCGTCATTCAGTTGACCACCAATACCAGCGTAGTCACCACGACCACGTTTGAAGTTGGCCATCATATCACCCATTGACTCACCGTAAGGATTTCTTACTGAGTGACCTGACCATGGATAAATACGACGCTCAGAGTAGTTTTCGTCGATATCTTGTAAACCAATTAAGGCTTGTGATGCGTAATCCCATTCTGCTTCAGTTGGTAAACGGAAAGCAGGAAGCACAACACCTGATTCTAATGGAATAGACTCACCGTTTTCAGCTGCTTCAGCTTCTTCGTCAGTACCATCCATCATTGCTAAGTTCTTATTTACTACTGTAGTTCTCCATGCACAATAGTTTTGAGCTTGTGTCCATGTGATACCTACTACAGGGTGATAACGGAAACCAGGGTAACGTAAGTAGTGATCAACGTATTGATCGTTGAATGCTAATTGTTCTGCCCAAACAGTTGTATCAGGTAATGCCTCTTCTAAAGAAATACCCGAAACTGATGAGTCAGTACTTACATGGTGTAAGTAAAGCAACCAGTTAAGGTTGGCAACTTCTGTTTCGTCCATCCAGAAAGAAGCTACTGAAACCGTACGTTCGATATTGTCACGAGATTTCATTAAATCCTCTTCGTATGAACCTAATACAAAACGACCACCCTCGATGTATTTCATGTTTGGAACTTCTGGCATTCCACTATAGTCTCTAACCGAAAAACTATTGTCGTCTTTACCGTTATATTCCAACCCTGTCATTGTATCGTATCCTCCAGGGTTAGTTGCGTCAGGCTTTGAATTTTTGGCGCAGCTAGTAACTAATAAACCGGTTAGTAGTACCGCAGCCAAATAAAGCAGATTCCTTTTGCTCATGATATTCAGATCTCTATTTTTTCAATGTACCCAGTACGGCACATACTAATTTTCAAAAAATGTGTTTCATTCCCATAATGAAACCGCAACGAAATACATTTATTCAATAATTGTACCCAAAAGTCGAAGTTGTGAATATTTTTAAAAATAAAGTCTTTATTTTCTTAGGTTATCAAGTACTTCAATAGCCTTATTTAAGTCGTTAACTTCTTCAATATTAAGGATTAAGCGCTTTTTAGTCTCTTTTATTTGACAAATTTTAGGGTGAGTTTGAACATACATCAAAATTTTTCCAAACTCATCAGATTGATAGTAAGCTGCATGTGTATGCTCCAATAAATAGGCTTTTAGGGACTCATTTTTAAGAATTAGCTTCTCCATTCCAATTTTTTGAGCAACCCAGCGCATTCTTACGGTTTTTAATAAATCTTCAACAGGAGCTGGAATTGGACCAAATCGATCTTTTAAACTTTGAACAAACTTTTCCATTTCTTTCTCATTTTTCAATTTATCAGCCCTCATATATAAATTGAGTCTTTCAGAGATATTAGAAACGTAGGTGTCGGGGATTAATATTTCAAAGTCAGTTTCTATTACAGTTTTGACATTGATGGTTTGTTTTTCAAGCTCTTCTTTAAATAGACTAGCAAATTCTGTTTGTTTGATCTCTTGTACAGCTTCTTCTAATATCTGATTGAATGTATCAAACCCTAGGTCATTAATAAAACCAGATTGTTCACCACCTAATAAGTCGCCAGCACCTCTAATGTCCAAATCACGCATTGCTACTTTAAACCCATCGCCCAAATCTGAAAACTCTTCTAAAGTAGAAAGGCGTTTTCTAGAGTCAGAGGTCAAAGCTATGGTTGGAGGTGTCAATAAATAACAGTATGCTTTTTTATTGGACCTACCCACACGGCCTCTCATTTGGTGCAAATCAGAAAGTCCAAACATATGAGCTTGGTTGACAATAATAGTATTAGCATTTGGAATGTCTAGTCCTGATTCAATGATATTGGTGGAAATTAAAACATCGTATTCTCCTTGAATAAAGCGGAGCATGATTTTTTCCAATTGTGGTCCATCCATTTGCCCATGAGCATAGGTCACCTTTGCATCTGGAACTAACGTCATGATTTTATTAGCGAAGTGCTCAATATCTGCCACTCTATTGTGAACAAAGAAGGCTTGCCCACCTCTTAATAATTCATGATGTATGGCATCACGAATTACCTCATCATTTAAGGTTGAAATTTGTGTCGTTACAGGTTGACGGTTGGGAGGGGGAGTTTCAATAACCGAAAGGTCTCTTGCTCCGAGTAATGAAAAGTGTAAAGTCCTTGGGATTGGCGTTGCCGTAAGTGTCAAGGCATCTACGTTCACTCTCATTTCTTTCAGCTTCTCTTTGGTTTTTACCCCAAACTTTTGCTCCTCGTCAATAATCATCAAGCCAAGATCTTTAAATTCTACATCTTTACTTGTGATTCTATGTGTACCTATTAATATATCAATTTTCCCTTCCTTTACTTTTTTCAGAATCTCTTTAATCTGTTTAGGCGTTCTAAAACGATTGATGTAATCTACTGTACATGGTAGATCACCGATTCTATTTAAGAAAGTTTTATAATGTTGCATAGCCAAGATAGTGGTCGGTACTAATATAGCCACCTGTTTACTATCACATACTGCTTTGAATGCCGCTCTTACGGCTACCTCAGTTTTACCAAACCCCACATCACCACACACTAATCGATCCATTGGATATGGTTTTTCCATATCTTCTTTTACCTCTTGGGTGGCTTTTGCCTGGTCTGGTGTATCTTCAAAAAGGAAAGAAGATTCTAATTCAGCTTGCAAGTATCCATCTTTATCAAATTGATAACCTTTCGATTCTCTTCTTTTAGCATAAAGTTGAATCAATTCACTAGCAATATCTTTAACTCTCTTTTTCGCTTTTTTCTTTTTATTTTCCCATTCAGGAGATCCCAATTTACTAATGGTGGGTTGTCTACCTTCTTGTCCAGAGTATTTTGAAATTTTATGCAGTGCATGCAAACTCAAATAAAGCAGATCATTATCTCTGTAAATCAAACGGATACTTTCCTGCATTTTACCGTTGACTTCCACTTTTTCCATTCCTCCAAAACGCCCTACACCATGATCCATATGTGTTACAAAATCACCTGCTTTTAATTCACGAAGCTCTTTCAGCGTCATGGATTTTGTTTTGGAATACTTCTGTTTTCCTTTGGGCGCATGGAAACGCTCAAAAATTTGATGGTCTGTAAAGCAAGCAATGTTCATTTGCTTATCAATAAAGCCACCTCTTAAACTTAAGTTTAATTCCTGTACAAAAAGGTCAGGCTTTATTTCTTCAAAAATAGTTTGAAGCCTTTCCAATTGTTTAGGAAGATCAGAAATAATGATATTACGAACACCCTCATGTTGTTGTTTCTCTAAGGTTTCTCCCAATAAGTGGAAATTCTTATTGAATGAAGGTTGAGGTTTACTCTCAAAAAGGATCGTTTCAGCATTACGAACTCCTTTTTTATTTCCGAAAAGTACTCTATGAGATTTATTGAGAAGTTGAACGAAACCTTTTTTGGTTTCAAAAATTTCTTCTGGTTTATTGATGATATGAGTACCTCCACTAACTTTGAGGATATCTTCAAATTTCTCAGTTGCTTTTTCAAAATACTGATCAATGGTGTCAGTTAGTAATTCATAATCTTTGATCCAAACAGTAGCATTAGGCAAGAAATCAAGCATAGATTCTCTTACTTCTTGCATGAGTTTATTGTGTACGTTTGGAACAATAGGAGCGTGCTCTTTATTTTCTTGTGATAATTGGGTGATTGGATCGAACGTACGTATACTTTCAATTTCATCTCCAAATAATTCTATTCTAAATGGGAGTTCATTAGCATAAGAATAGATATCTATGATTCCACCTCTAATTGCAAATTGTCCTGCTTCATATACAAACTCAGAAGGTTCAAAACCATATTCGATCAGTAGTTCTCTAATGAACCCTTGATCAATTTCCTCACCTATTCTAGCGACATAAGTATTCTCAACTAATGATTTCTTATTGATTACTTTTTCGGTTAAAGCATCAGGGTGAGTGACAAGTAAAGCACCTTTATTCTTAATTTCATTTAATGAACTGAGTGTTTCTGCTCTCTGAAGTACATTCGCATTTTCTACATTCGTAAACTCAAAAGGCTTTTTGTAAGAAGAAGGAAAGTAGAGTACATCTGCATTCGGAAGAAGGTTTTGGAGGTCATTGAAAAAATACAATGCCTCTTCCACGTTGTGCATCACAAAGACATGACAGCCTTTTAATTTAGAATAAATAGAGGAAGCAATAATCGCATCTAAACTGCCACAAAGTCCTTTAAGGTAAGTGGTGCTACTTTCTTTTTTGAGGTTATTGATTAAAAGGGCGGTATTACTATCGGACTGATAAGCTTTGATTAAATCCTTTAATTCTATTTGGCGTAGGTCTTGTGAATCTCCCATGAAAATTACTTATAACAACAATGCGTGTAAAACTTAATTTATATAAAAAAAGTATCTGAATTTCAATTACAGTCTATTTTTCATTCTACTAAGTTTATCAGTAATGGCAAAAATAGGGGAGTTGTTTTATAAAGTGCATGATTTTCTGAATTCTTTTTGTTTAACTTTGGCCGATTATTAATAATGGATTAACGAAACATTATGCCTAGAGAAACAAAAACGACAAATATCTTTTTTGTCAACATCTATAGATTTTTACTGATTCTAAGTTTATATTCTGCTGCACGCTTTATATTCTTCTTTTATAATAACTCTTATTTCCCTGATGCAGATCTTCAAACGTTATTTTTAGGAGGGATTAAGTTTGATTTGCCTGCGGCGATATATACCAATGCCATTTTTGTACTGATGAGTTTATTACCATCTCAGGTGAGGTATAATCAAACGTATCAAAGTGTGATTAAGTATTCTGTATTTATTGTGAATGCGATCACATTGGCCATGAACTTAGCAGATACTGTTTTCTTTAGGTTTACCTCCAAAAGAACAACAGCTTCTATCTTCAGGGAGTTCTCTAATGAGGAAAATGGAGCAACTTTATTTTTCCGTTTCTTATTTGTGGATTATTGGTATATGACTGTGATTTGGGTTGTGTTGATAGTAGTATTCATCTTCGCTTATAATGTAGTAGTAATACAAAAACCTAGAGTGAAACGACCTGTATTGAGATATTCTATTATTCATACGCTTATTTTTATAGTAAGTGCCGGTTTATTAGCAGGAGCTGCTCGAGGTGGTTTTGATGGAACAACTCGTCCTATCTCTTTAAATAATGCTGGAGAATTTGTGAAAAAGCCACTTGAAATGTCTGTAGTGCTCAATACTCCTTTTGCGATGTTGAGAACCATGAACAAGAAGACTGCTCAAAAACATAATTATTTCACGCAAGATGAATTGTCAAAAGTGTATTCTGCGTATCATCACCCGAATCAAGAAAAGCCACAAAAGAAAATGAATGTGGTGACGATTGTGATTGAAAGTTTTGGGCGAGAATACATTTCAGCCTTGAATCAAAATCCAGTAGATCCTGATTATGTAGGTTACACTCCATTTACAGATTCACTAATCCAACATTCCAAAGCTTTTCTCAACGCGTTTGCCAATGGTAGAAAGTCTATCTCAGCCTTACCGTCAGTGATTTCTAGTATCCCTAATTTTTACTCTCCTTATGTGTTATCACATTATTCAACAAATAATATTAACAGTATAGCTTCTGTATTGAAAAAAGAGGGCTACTATTCTGCATTTTTTCATGGAGCACCCAATGGATCTATGGGATTTGAGGCCTTTATGAATTTAGCAAGTTATGATGATTACTTTGGAATGACCGAGTATAATAATGATGATGATTTTGATGGTACTTGGGGTATTTGGGATGAGCCGTTCTTACAGTATTATGCAGAAACGATGAATACTTTTGAAGAGCCATTTGTGACTTCATTATTTACATTGTCGTCACATCATCCATTTAAGATTCCAGAAGAATACGAAGAGACGTTTAAAGGTGGCCCAATGCCACTAAACCGAGGGACAGAGTATACTGATTATGCTTTGAAACGATTTTTTGAGACAGCATCAAAAATGCCTTGGTTTGAAAATACTATTTTTGTTATCACTGCCGATCATACCAATCAGGTTTATTATCCAGAGTATAAAACGAGTCTTGGATTGTTCAAAGTACCGATCATTTATTACACTCCAGGAGATCAAAATTTTGTAGGAATTGACTCAACGATCACACAACAAATTGATATTTTCCCAACTTTGATGGATTACTTGGGCGTAAAGCAAGATTATATTTCATTTGGTTCTTCAGCGATAGACTCTACTCAAAAACATTTTTCTGTCAACTTTTTAGATCCTAATATTTTCCAAGTAACAGAGGGAGATTATACGTTAGGATTTGATGGAGAAAAGGTAGCTTTCATGTACAACTTTAAAACAGACAGGTTGCAAGAACATGATTTAAAAGGAACAGGTCTTCCTGAGGAAAAAGAGCTAGAAGACCTTGCAAAAGGAATTATGCAAGAATATTCAAATAGAGCTATCGATAACAAAATGACCGTGCAAGAATAGATGAATTCATCTTATTTAGAAATGAGGTGATTTCTAATTGTCTTAGAGAGCACGAAAAAACGCTAGTATTTATATCCAAAGATGTAACTACTAGCGTTTTTTATTGGTATCCATTTCAAATGGGACACTTTATCTTAAATAAACTGTAAACTCAATTACCGTTAACCTTCAATTCGTATTACTACTAGATTTTATAGGGCCTACTTTCAAGCTTCCTTCTTCTTCATTTTTGTCTTGAAACAAAAACGAAGCAAAAAATTCAAGGCTTAGAAGTCAAAAGCTAAATTCCATTCCTTTCGCCTAAATGATTTTAAACTCGCTAAAGCTCAAACAAGAAAATCATTTTTAACGGCTCACTTCATGAAATTCTTAACGCTTTTCCCTTCAAGGCCGAGGGAGATACTACTAAATGATGGTCTGGTTACATGTCAAAAGTTAAAGGTTTTATAATAATCTTCTAAAATGTAGTTATGTAGGGACGTTGCATTGCAACGTCCTCGCGAACCACAATACACTACCCTTTATCCTCCATAAAAGGAATTATTTTAATTAATGATAATTTAGTTTACAATGTATTAAAAGGAGTAACTTAGCTGATTTTCTCCCATGGCTTCAATCTTAACCAATTCTTTCGTTTTGCAACAGTCCAAGAGAACCAAACTGTCAATAAACCAACAATAGCACCTGCTGAAACATCTACTAAAAAATGCTGTGCTAAATACATTCTTGAGATGGCGATAATTGCACCATAACCAATGCCTAAAATTATTCCTTTCCAATTAGGGAGCATTAAAATAATCATCCCACCTACCACAAAAGCAGTAGTTGTATGTCCAGAAGGGAAGGTATCAATAGTATGTAAATGATGATTCAATATTTGATGAAAGGCGTCATGACCATGTAGTCCCGCAGGACGTAAGGCAAATTCAGTTCCTTTTAATATCTGCTCTTTTACAACGTAAACAATAATGCCATGAATTGCTGAAGCCATAACTAATACACTCCAATATTCTCTTTTTAGCCAAAGCAATATAAATAACAACGGAATGAGCACAAGTCCATCACCAAGGTGTGTAGCATATGCAAAAAAAGCATTCCAGAAAGGAGTATTAATATCGTTAAACATATGAACGCACCAAGCGGTAGCCGTTTCGTTTGTTATAATGGAGATGATGTATGGGATAAACATCACCATGGCCGAATAAAGTAGTAGTTTTGATTCTTTATCTTGCATCTGATCTTCTTTTTTTCTCAAAGATATTTATCTTTTTGGTGTTCTAATTACTAAGCCAAAAATAAATGATTATTAATTCTTAATTATCACTTACACCAATCACTTTTATCTGATCATTTACTTTAAAAATCAAAGGATATTTCCATGTGTCAGGTTCCCCATCTCTATGACCATTGACAGATTTCTCCGAGCTGCTTATTTCAATTTTTTTTCCGCTAAATGTTTTAACGGAAGGAGCCTTGTGGATATTTTTAAGGAAAAGACGAATACCCCATATCGCTCCTTTGATGAGGTTAGGAGGAGAAAGAATTGTCATTTCTAATTGTTGGTCACTTACCTTAGCAGTAGGAGCAATAAAAGCTTCATTTCCGTATTGAGCAGCGTTGCCGATGGTCATGACAAAGGCTTTCTGCTTTATGATTTCTTGATGATCCAATCGTACTCCGTATTCTTTGGACTGATAACTTCCATATTCTTTGAAAATCGCTTTGATGTAGTTTTTTAGACCACGACCGTCCATTTGAGCAAAAACATGTGAGATGTGAGCATCAAAACCTATACCAGCAGTACAGAAAAAATATTTTCCATTGATAGTGGGAGCATCAAGTGCAATGACCTTTTTTTGAACAATACATTCGGTGGCTTTTTCTGTATTCATTGGGATTTTCAGATGACGTGCTAGCCCATTACCTGATCCATTAGGGATGATACCTAAAGTTGCAGTGGTTCCCACTAAACCTGTTGCTACTTCATTGACAGTGCCATCACCGCCAACCGCAACAATAATATCATAAGAATTGCTTAGCTGTTTGGATAGCTTTGTGGCATGACCAGCATATTCCGTAAGTTCAATATTGACGTCAAACTTATACTCTTTAAGAATGGAAGCACACCTTTGGGCTGCTTTTTTTGCCTTTCCATTACCTGAAACAGGGTTGGCAATCAAAACCACTTTGTTCATTTGTTGCGTTATAGGTTGATTTTAGTTTACAAAAGTGATAAAAAAACATCACAAAGTTAAATAACTCGGTGATGTTGATTAATTGTAGTTAGGCAAGGGAGAGCTTCAATTCATTACATATTCTGAATTGAATGCTGTCCAAAAAGTGAAGGGTAATCTTTTTTCCATGGTTTTACTTTAAGCAAGTAATAGCGTTCGCATACATAAAGGCTGACGTATACCGTAAGAGTGCCTAAGATACTCCCTACAGCCACATCTAAGAAGAAATGTTGTACCAGATACATTCTTGAAACACCCACGATGATTCCATACATCATTCCAGCTGTAATTCCTTTCCAGTTCGGGAATAGTAGAATAATCATAGCCCCTATAACAAACCCTGTTGTAGTGTGTCCAGAGGGAAAGCTATTTGAATAGTGAAACTGAACGTCTAGTACTTGATGAAAGCTTTCTGCCCCAAATTGACCAGCAGGTCTTAAGCTTAATGCTTCACCAGTAAAGACAACTCTCTTTAATACAGCCACCAAAATGCCATGAAGAGCAGCAGACATCACCAGAACAGGCCAATATTCTTTCTTTACAAGCCAGACTAGTCCCAAAAGTGGAATTAAGAATAAACCATCTCCTAAATTCGTGATGTATTTAAAGAAATAGTCTAAAGTAATCGTGTGGTTGTCATTTAATAAATGTACCATCCAAGCAGTATCTCTTTCTCTAGTAATCAAAGCGAATACTATTGGAATAACAAGTAGCAATGAAATTACTCCAAGGATGTTATAGATTCTTTTTTTCGCATTCATTTGTTTTCGAAAGTTGAGGTATTTTCAGATCAATTATTAATAATGTATCTAGAGATGACGCTCTTGTTTCTGCATTCAAAAACGCCAAGTTCATTGTTGTGATGTGAAAGGATCCGTATTGATTGATAATTTGATAGGGGATGTTTTTCTTTTCGAGTTTCTTCAAAAAAGAATAGTCAGTATAAATCAATGGCCTACTTTCAGGGGGAGTGTTTTGGAGGGATTCAAGGTCAATACTGCTTTGATGCTTTGCGTTGAGGTAAAATTGAAATAACCAACTTTCGACATCTTGATGTACTTCTCGGCCTTCAAACTCTTCGTTTAAATACCTTGCTGCAGCAGTGCCTCCTTGGTAAGTGAGTACATCTTTGTAAAATACTTCATGAATAAAAGTACCCATGATTAAACTACATATTATGCCCATCACAATATGTTTTTGGACAGTACCTTTTTTAAGGTTGTAATAAACGATGCAGCCTAGAAGAATACCACTCAAGGTAGCACCTAGGTATTTTACTTCGTTAAAGTAAAAGAACACGATGCCGATACAGATCATAAAAAACAATCCGCAATAGAGCTGTATGCTAATTTTCGAAACTTGTTCTATCCACTTTTTCCGGTCAGACCACCGAACTAGAGTTTGGGAAGTATGAATTGCTAAAAGGGGAAATACGATATTGGTGTAGTGAGGAAGTTGAAACTTTGAAATCGAAAAAATAATGAAGATAACACCAAAGCCACAGACTGTAATGTATTCATCGGCTACTATTCCTTTTTTGACTCTTTGGTAGAGCTCAATAAACAATCCTGAATAAGCAATCAAAGCCCAAGGAGCAAAAGCCCACAATACTGTATGGAGGAAGAAAAATGGATCTCCTTCACCTTTAATCGGTCCTGAGTTGAAAAAGCGTCCAAATTGACTGTCCCAGAAGAAAAACTTAATGCCAGAGACATTGGTAGTGCCAAAAACGATTTTTTCAGGATGTGCATCAAACTGATAATACAGTGCAAAAATTTCAGGAAGAGTAAAAATTAAGGTAAGAGCACCAACAAGTATCCATTTTATATTGAAGATATTCTTCCATTTGTTTCTTAAAACTAAATCGCCCCAGATAGCGGAGTAGAGTATGATCAAAATAAAGACACCCTTGGTCATTACTGCAAATGCTGAAAAAAGTGCCGCTGCAAATAAATGAGTGACCGTGTTTTTATTTGAAAATTGATAAAGGTGGTAGATTCCACCCATTATTAGTCCTAATAATATAGCCTCAGCTCTCACATCATTATTTGATAACATGATGTGTAATGCCGTTCCTGTGATCAAAACACTATACTGTGCGATGGTCCTATTGTAAAGCACTTTGGCAAGCTTATAGGTGTACCATAGCCCGATACAGAAGAATACAAAGGATGGAAGTTTATAAGCGAAACTATTAACGCCTAGAATCTTCATGGATATTGCACATACCCAAAAAGGAAAGTGAGGCTTGTCTAGCCAGTCTTTATCCCAGACAATTAAGTTTACGAAGTCGTTGGTGTTAACAATATGTTTCGATATACATGCATACAATGCAGAGTCTACATCAAATATATCATTGAAAAGGCCTAGGAAATTCACACATAAGACCCCGAATAATAGTATATAAAAGTGTTTTTGCTTCAATTTTAATCGTCTTATAGTAGGTTGCTGATCTTTTGTAAAAGTAGAAGGCAACTTTTAACGATGCGTGAAGCAGAGGTAAAATAATCAAAAAATAGAATCGAGGAATGTGAACGCAATAGAAATGAAAAGGCATAAAAAAAGCGATCTTCTTATTAGAAGATCGCTCTTGTCGGGATGGCAGGATTCGAACCTGCGACCCCCTGGTCCCAAACCAGGTACACTAACCGGACTGTGCTACATCCCGAACTTAGCGGAGAGTATGGGATTCGAACCCATGCATCGGTTTCCCGATGACGGTTTAGCAAACCGCTCCATTAACCACTCTGGCAACTCTCCATAAACGAATTTGTTTGTCATTTCTGACCCCCTTTCCGTTTAATGCGATGCAAATATAAGCGGTGAAATTCCATTATTCCAAATAGAATTCCATAAAAAAGTGTTAATTAAATTTAGGATTTATTCATTCAACTGATATTCAATGAGTAAAAAGTGCAATTTTCTTTTACCTATTCTATTGCATCAATAAATCTTTTAAATTAGCAGGTAGTATTAATGAACAAGTTTATTCTATTTACATAAAGTATGACGTTAGCAAGGGAACTCGGAGGGTTAGAATTTGCACTGATTGCAATATTTTTCCTGTTTTATTGCCTCTATCTTTATAGAATCTTAAGAGCACGTAAATCTTTTAGAGCAAAAGGTGGTGCTACTCTTTACAAGCTTATACTTAGAACCATTTACTTTGGTCTTTTTATAGTTGCTTTATTAGGGCCGTCTTTCGGTGAGATGAAAAAAGAAGTGAAAGCAGTAAGTAAAGATATTTACATCTGTGTGGACCTGTCAAAGTCGATGGACGCTACGGATATTAAGCCTTCCCGCTTAGCGAAATTAAAATTTGAACTGAAACAAATTGTAAAATCATTCAATTCAGATCGTATTGGACTGATTGTATTTACAAGTGATGCTTTTTTACAGTGTCCTTTAACATACGATGGAAATGCCTTGAATATGTTTATTGAGACGATGTCAACTTCTTTAATTTCTAATTCGGGTACAGACTTTGGTCCTCCATTAGAAATGGCGATTACAAAACTAGAAGATGCAGAGGAAGGAGTGCCGACAGCCAAAAAGGCCTCTAAAGTAATTATTCTAGTGAGTGATGGAGAAGATTTTGGTGAGGATACAGATGAAATGGTCAAAGAAATAAAGAACCAAGAGGTGAAGTTATTTACGATGGGTATTGGTACAGAATCTGGATCAAAAATTCCTGCAGGATATCGTTTTAAAAGAGATAAAATGGGGAATGATATTATTACAAAGTTGAATCCATCTTCATTGAAAAGATTAGCAAATGTCACTGGTGGAGAGTACTTTGAAATCAGCGATAAGCAAAATGATATCAACCGACTTATCAGTTCTATCAATAAAATTGAGGGTGAATTGAAAGGTTCTAAAATGGCAGATGTATCCGCCAATAAATATTATTATTTCTTAGCGATCGCATTACTATTATTAGGCTTGGATGTTATTTTAGCAGTCAGAGTTATTAAAATATAGTCTGAATCTTTTGACGAAAAAAATCCCTTTGGTTTCAATTTAATTCAAAACCAAAGGGATTTTTTTATGCGATACCAACTGTGGAAAGTACACTGACTTGATTCATATAAATATAAGAATAAAGACCAATTAAAATGAGTGTAGGGTGAGGTGTTGTAATAGTTATTTTACCTGATGATAAAGATGATTTATATGATGCGTATATCAGTTCATTCTCATCTACCAGATCCCATTTAGTCGTGAATATGTCTTTTGTTTTCCATTTATAAGATTTTCCTTCTAGTGTAATTTTGGCTTTTCCCAGCAATTTCGTGTAAGCCATTTCGCCAATTACTTCATCTGTTACACGATCAATAATCATTGAGTCGCTGTTCCAGATGCTTTTGTTTTTAATACAATATTCATTGTTGTATAATGTCATTTTAGAATTTTTAGACATCATACTCATGTCAAGGGAACCAATGAGATTTTTGTCTTCATACACTTTGATTTTATTACTAAAAGTTCCGCTTTTCCATGTTAGTAGTTGTTCTTTAGTATTCATGTTATTGAGAGATAAATAGTTAAGAGTTATTAACGAAAGAAATGGAAATAAGGTTTTTTGATGTAAGGTCTTTGATGATGATCAATAATTTATAAGTTTTTCATTTACTGCATTTTAATATATTGAGAAGGTATGATAAATAAAAAAAAGAGAGGTAAATCATGCTGTTATTATGAACATGATTTACCTCTCTACTATTAGAAGTACTATCTATTTAGTACTGATATTCTTTCTTTTTTTCTTTAGGTTGAGCAGTTACTTTACTCATTTTAAATCTCCTTATCGTTGAGATAATTGTACCAATGGTAAGAAGTATAGTACCGATCCAAAGTAGGTTGATAAATGGCTTCTCTACAGCCTTCATAATTACCCAATCTTTTTGAGTCGTTTCAGCAGAGAAAACAAATTTGTTCTCCTTAGGCTTGATTTCCTTTAATGCAACTCTCAGACCTAGCTCTCTGTTGGTATCAGAAATGATACCAGCGTCCCAATCTTCAGTTACACCACCCATTCCCATTCTTTTCACTTTTGTAAGAATGTAAGACGGTTTAAGGTCGATACTTCTGCCGTTTCCAACTAATACTCTAAGGTTGGCTTGCAATGCTACGTCTTCTTCCTTAATAACATATCCAGGAGCCTTCTCAAGTGGTTTTACGCCATCAAAGATCACTACGTAATCATTTAAAAAGATAGTGTCTCCTAATGACATATTTAAAGCTTCCTCTTCACTCCATTCAATCTCTTCTTCATCTACAGCAAGGTTTGTAATGTGAGTGTACATGTCTTTGTTCCAGAAAGAAGCAATATCTGGAGAAGGAATAGGGCCCATTTGCTCATTATCTTGTACTCTTGGGTACAATGAGAATGATTTACCCTGTTCGTCAGTATATTCGATCTCGTAGTAGATATTTTCGTTGTAAATCTGAATTTCATCACCTGCTTTTGCTATGGTTTCGCCATTTTGAATAAGGTCTTCCATTACAATTGCATGGTATGGATCATTGATTTTTTGTCTTACTTTTTCTTTATCAAAATATCCAGGTAAATCTCTTGAAGTGAAACGAGGACCTTTGTACGTTAATAAATAACGATCCATTTTCTTGGGCTGACCTCTGAATAGTAATACATTTTCTTTATTCATTTCTTCAGGGAACTCACTATTGTAAATTCTTCCAGAAAGGTTTAAAGAGACTACTTTTTCAAATCCACTAGAACTTAAAATACCTAATAACATCAATGCAGCTCCAATGTGTGAAACAGCACCACCTGAAATCGACATTTTTAATTTAGTGTATTGGACTAATACTTGAATATTGGCTACTAATGAGAAAATAGCAGCAGTAAGTAAAATGATATAAGTGGGTTGGTGAACGTTACCTATTACAATAATTGCAGCAGCACCGATTAGTGTAGCTACATAAGGAATAGACAAAGTGTTCCATATATTTTTCTTGTCAATTCTTACCCAGAAGAAATATTGAGTAGTACCTGATACAATGGCTACGGCTACAGCAAACCAAAGTTGGAATTTTGTATAGAAAGCAACAGCATCAGCAGGAGGAGCAAGGTTGGATTGAATTCCGAAATTAGACACCAATGCATTCCAAGCAGGAATCGAAGTGGGTACTAAAACTTGGAAACTCATTAATGTCAATGTTGTGGCACCAATAAAGAACCAAAACTCACTACTGTAAACACTTGGTTCATCTTCATCTTTCGGCATTTGATTCCAACGTACAATGAATAACACAATGGCAATTGTAGTAAAGAATACCAAATACAATAATAACTGTCCAGATAAACCTAAATCTGTAAAGGAGTGTACCGATGCTTCACCTAATACACCACTTCTTGTCAAGAATGTTGAATAAAGTACAAGAATGAAAGCTGATACAACCAAGATCATACTTGTTTTTAAAGCCGTTTTACTTTTATGTTGAATGACCATAAGGTGAAGTCCTGCTAAGAGGATTAACCAAGGCACATACACTGCGTTCTCAACAGGGTCCCAGTTCCAATATCCACCAAAGTTAAGCGTTTCATAGGCCCAATAAGCACCCATCATAATTCCTAAACCTAAAACTGAAACGGCTAAAACAACCCATCCCATTGCAGGTTTAACCCACTCAGAATATTGCTTTTGAATCAATGCTGCGATCACATAGGCAAAAGGAACAATTGTTAAAGCAAAACCCATAAAAAGTGTAGGAGGGTGGATCACCATCCATATATTTTGAAGTAGAGGATTTAAACCTGTACCATCTTCAGGAACAAAGTTAGGATTGCTAGCAAATACAGGAGCTTCAATAGCATCTCTTAATAGGATGAAAGGAGAAGAACCAATTTTACTACCAAGAACATCGATACCTAATACCATCGACATCAAAAAGGCTTGTACCGCAGCAATAATAAACATTACATTGCTTTCCCATTGATCGCCTTTTTTGATCACAAAAACACTAACAAGCACATGCCAAAAAGACCAAACAAGGAAACTACCTTCTTGACCTTCCCAGAAACTTGATACGATATAATACGCTGGTAAATTATTGGAAGAGTGACTCCATACATAGTGGTATTCATAGTAATGATTGAAAATCATGTAAAATAAAATACACACAATACTGAAGACCGAAAAACCGTGAAGGAAGAACGTTCCTCTAGCTAATTTCAGCCATTGATTTTTTTCAACTGAATTATTTTCAGTAGCAGAAAGCCTATATGCAATAGCCGAGAGAATTGCCCCGACAAAAGCTACGATGATCGATGTATGTCCTAAATCACCTATAAAAGAGTGGATCATTGTGAATTTTGTTTGAAATGTAGGTAGTTGTTAAACCTAAAAGCAAAATTACGAAAGAGGTTAGTTAACCCCTAATGGAAAGAGCGTATTAACGTTCCTTTTGATTTTAAATGTTATTTTGAAGTAGCAATGTTGTATGCAACAAAGTATTTGTGAAGTTAGAATGTTTTGAACTTCCGTAAAAATAAGAGGATCAAATGGATTACTTTTCCATTTCAAAAGGGAGGAAAATAGAATGTCCTTCTACAACTTGAGGATTAAATTGTTGAATAAGTTGAGTTCCCTCTTTTATATTATCATAATAGAGAGCGGCAATTTTTTTCAACGTTTCACCTTTTTGCACTAGATGCGTCCCCTTCACTGGTACAATAAACCAATTTTCACCCATCACCACTTTTGCTTCAATGGCCAATGGATTGTAGATATTGAACTTGTCAGCGACTTGATTTCTGTCAAATTTGCTTCTTACATCTCTAAAAAGAGCATACATTCGGTATCTCTCGCTGTCAAATGCATCAAAATTTCTTTCAGCGATAGATTGCGTATGTAATTTCTGATAGTTGTCGTAGGAGCGGATTTTATCATTCGCTTTACTCAACTGTTTTTGTAGTTGTGTAATTTCTTGTTGTTTGAGTGCAATCTCTTCATTCCAATTGGATTTATTCTTATTGTACATAAAAATGACCAATAGTGTGAAGAGTACGAAACCAGCAAAGTTATAGATCGTATTACGTTGCTGATTAGGTTGAGCTAATCGTTCTGCTGCTTCTTTTTCAAAAGGGAATACTTCATCCAGTACCTTCATTCTATCTCTGGAAGGTGTATTATCTCTTAAAAACTCACAAGGTAAAATAGTACAAATGGAGTTTTCTCCGGCGGGAGTCCCAGTGGAAAGTAGTTTTTCAGCAATCTCTTGAGGTAGAGAAGAACGAAATATTTCTTTTAAGATTTTAGGATCATTGTCAAACAACAATGCGGAAGAAGCTAAAATCAATTGATCTTCTTCTTTGAGAAGGAAAGGAGTAGAAACAGAAGTGGCTTTGTGATGTGGAGGTGATAAAAAACGACCTTGTCTAAAGATAAATACACGAATATTTCCACTACGTGTATGCCACATTCTTCTGTCTTTGACATACACCAAGGCATAATGATCGCCAATATTTTCTTTGATTACTTTTGCTGCATTTTTTAAAGCCAATTGAGGTTTATGGCTTTCTTTAAAAGCAGTGGAAATATTGAGTTCTTGTTCAGAATTGATTGATTCCTCAGCGTATACGGCACCAATTTGTAAACTGTCTTCACTAATATCATCAATCCAATGTTTGGAAACATCTTCTTTTATTGCTGCGTAGCCTATCGTATATTTTTGTACTGTGTTGACGGTCATTCTAATGTTTAAAAAACGTAAGCTATCTTGTAGAGCTTACTAAAAACAAATATTCCACTCTTCTGTTTTCAAGATGTTTTAAGTTAGAACATTTTACATTATTCTTACACTCATTGAGTAAGAAGTTCTCACCAAAACCCTCCGTAAAGATCCTTTCAGAAGATATACCTTGTAAAATTAAGTAGTTTTTAATGGATTTTGCCTGTTCTTGGGAAATTTTTAGATTAAAATCATCATCGCCTCTTGAATCAGTATGGCATTCGATTTTAATATCAATATTTTCTTTTTCTTTCATCCTTGTTACAATCAAGTTCAATTCATCAAGAGCATCATCGTTGATATTGGAAGTGTTGACTGTAAAAGGGTAAACTTTAAATCGTCTTTTTTGATCTGAGGGAATATCGATAACCACTTTATTAGTAGCTTTATTCACCTCTATTCTATTCATATACAAAATATGATCATCTTGATTGATCACTTTTAGGATGTATCCTCCTTTTTTATCTAACTGAAAGTTGAAGTCAAAAATTTTCTCTTTCAGGCTAATCACAGTATTTGAAGAGGGATCAAATAAATCGATCTGGTATTTATCTTTCTTATCCTGATGTAACTCACCGATAAGTTCGTAGATATTATCTGCTTTTCTTAGTTGACAATTGATTTTAATCTTTTGCGTGCCATGTGCTTCTTTAGCTAAGATAATGGCATTGTTGTCCATCTTCCAACCTTCTTTAAAACACTTAATCTGATAGTTGGAATGATTGTCTAAATGCAATTCAAATTTTCCATCACGATCAGAGATAGTGCTCTCTACAGGAGTGAGTAGTGTCAAATTTTGTTTTTCTTCAAAAGAATAAACCACTACCTTTACGTTTTCAATACTTTTGGACTTATGAGAATAAACTACACCATGAACAGACACTTTATTACTTGCAAAACAATATGAACAAGTAAGGAAATAAAGAAAAAGGAAACATTTCTTAAATATGGATCTATTCATTGTTAATCAATTTCATTGATTTTATTTATCTTTGTGAGCAAAATATTGATAATCTTATGTTTAGTTATTTTTCATTTGAGTAAGATTATTTTGAAGTTTAAACAACTTATTCTATTAACGAGCGTTAATAATTTGTATATTTGTTTTTAGAACTTCTAGATAATCAATATCTCTTGTGTGTTGATAAACTTACTGTTATGCGAATTACCAATCGTTTTTTATACCCACTCATCACTCTTTTCATTTGTTGTTTCGCTATTGTCTCAAACGCATCCGTAAAAGAGTATACCCTAAAAGGGCTCTACCTCGACAGTAGTACTGGTTTAACTGTTGAAGGTGTAAAAGTATGCGTAATGAATACCAAAAGTGGTGCCAAGACAACTATTTATACAGATCAAGAAGGAAAATTTGTTTTGACGTTAAATGGGGAATCAGACTTTATTGTTCATGGAACGAAAAAAAAATATTTTGATCAAAGAGTGCATCATTTTTCTACAATAGGGAAAGACGAAACTGAAGTGATAGATGTAACCTACAGAATCAATGCGGTACAGTTAAATGTGCCTTATGTGTTAAACACCATAGATTTTGAAATCAATAGTGCTTTTGAAATAAAAAATAAAGATCAGATTGATGCATTGGGTGAAATCCTTAAAGATTTTCCAAAAGTAACATTATACATTACCGTTCATTCTGATTCAAGAGGCTCTGATGAATTCAATATGGAAATGACAACTAAAAGAGCAGAGTACATTCGAGAGCTATTAATGGCAAAAGGATTGTCTTCTAACAGATTGGTAGCAAAGGGAGCAGGGGAGTCACAATTAGTCAATGAATGTGGCAATGGTATAAAGTGTTCAAATCAAAAACATCTGCAAAACAGGAGGATAGAATTTTTGTTAGTGCGAGAGTAAAACTGATTTAAGAAAATAGCATAATAGAAAAAGCCAACTTGTGAATTATAATCGCAAGTTGGCTTTTTTGTTCACTCATTATTTTAATGAAGCATTTTATCCTTGACTAGAAAGATTGTAATACTACAATTGACCTTGGCGCTAAAGTATAATGACCAGGCACAATCAATACCGCATCATCAAAATTAACAATGTCTTGAGGGGAAGGTAAACCAGTATCAATCATACGCTTCCATTGTGTCTTTGTATTATTGATAGTAGGTTCTGGGATCTCGAAACTTAGAGCTTCCCAATAAGTATTTACCATAATGTATAGTTGTTCACCTGTATTTGGAGACGTCAACATATAGCCAATAGCATGTGAATTACCTTTCCAATCTGGGTAGTCAAATTCTACACCATGCCATGAAATAATAGGCCTTCTTGCTCTTGCTTTAGAACTCCAGAATCGCTCTGTTTGGAAAACACCGTGCTTAAGGTTGAATTGGATTAACTCTTTTACGAAGCGCAATGATTCGGCATTATTCTGAGGATCGTTCCAATTGAACCAACTTAAACCGTTATCCTGACAGTAGGCGTTATTGTTGCCATTTTGAGTTTTTCTGACCTCATCACCCATCAAAATCATAGGTGTACCTTGTGAAAGAAGAAGTAGCGTAAAGAAGTTTTTTATTTGACGTTCCCTCAAATTATTGATTTGCGGAAGGTCTGTTAATCCCTCTTCTCCATGGTTCCAACTGAAGTTATCATTACTACCGTCATTATTGTTCTCGCCATTGTCAAGGTTATGCTTTTGGTTATAAGACACCAAATCATTCATTGTAAACCCATCGTGACAAGTAATGAAGTTGATACTTCGGTTAGGATCTCTTTGTTCTTGATCTTGGAAAATATGGTGAGAGCCTTCCACACAACCTGCAAAAGGACCAATTTGATCCATATCACCTTTTACAAACCTTCTCAATACATCTCTGTATACACCATTCCATTCGCTCCAACGGTCACCTACAAAAGAACCTACCTGATATAAACCTGCTGCATCCCATGCTTCAGCAATCATTTTAGTTCCTGCTAGAATAGGGTCCGATTCAATTTCCCATAAAATAGGAGGGTTTTCTAACGGTCTACCTTCTTCATCTCTTGAGAGAACGGAAGCTAAGTCAAAACGGAAACCATCAACATGCATTTCCGAAACCCAATATCTTAAAGAGTCCATGATCATTCTTCTAACCACAGAATGATTGGCGTTGAAAGAGTTGCCACATCCTGAAAAATCAAGGAACTCGTAGTTGTTATTTTTGTCTGTAATATAATAAGTTGTAGCGTCCAACCCTTTAAAGTTGATGGTTGGCCCTGCTTTAGGCCCTACTTCGGTAGTGTGATTGTATACTACGTCAAGAATCACTTCAATACCTGCCTTGTGTAACGCTTTCACCATGTCTTTGAACTCTCTTACAGGGCTAGTAGGGTCGTTTTGATCCATAGCATAAGCGGAGTGAGGTGCAAAGAAATTGACAGGGCTATAACCCCAATAGTTGATTCTATCTTTTGGTGCATCATGAGGGTCAAACTGATAGATCGGTAGAAGTTCCACGGCAGTGATACCTAACTCCTGCAGATAAGGGATTTTTTCAATCAGCCCTTTGTATGTACCTCTCATTTCATCCGAAAGACCTGAAGATGGATCTTTAGTAAATCCAGCCACATGCATTTCATAGATAATAGTTTTAGAATAAGGTCTAGATAATGGTTTATCATCTTCCCAATCATACTGACTATCATCAATCACAATACTTTTTAAAGCGTGAAGGCAGTTGTCACCAGGTCTAATAGCAGCTTTTCTTGAATACTTATCATTCATGCATACCGCTTTTGCATAAGGGTCTACTAATACCTTGCTACCATCGTACCATTGTCCTTTTTCTGGAAGGAAATCCCCAAATGCTCTATAACCATATACTTGACCATGACCAATACCTTCGACAAATACATGCCAATAGTAGAAAGTTTTGTTGGTTTCAGGATTTAAACGTATTACATGATAGGGCCTAGGGCTGTCCTTGTCTGCAAAAAGCAGTAGTTCGATTGCAGTAGCACCTTTAGAGTAAATACAAAAATTAGTACCTTTTTTCTTGACAGTAGCTCCAAGAGGATAACTGTTTCCTTTAGAATACTTCACACTCATCGCTATTCTTAATATTATATTTGGCCTTGAAGTTAATCAAATTTTTTGGAGCATTTTTGGAATATATATTTTAGAAGTGAAATTTTTCCAATTTAGGTTATGAGGAAATTAATTTCAGAGAAAATAGTGGTTCTGTAGCTGATGAAATCAATAAACTCACGTATTGAAAGGGTAAGTTGAGTTTTATAAAAAAAGGGATAAAGAAACATTATATTTCCTTATCCCTCAGGTCTATTTCTATAAAAAGAGAACTATCTTCTTTCGATATGAGCACCGATTTTTCTTAAACGCTCATCAATAAATTGATATCCTCTGTCAATTTGATCAATATTAGAAATTACACTTGTTCCTTCAGCAGAAAGAGCGGCAATCAATAAGGCTTGACCTGCTCTGATATCAGGAGAAGTCATTTTAATTCCTCTTAGTTTTGATTGACGATTCAAACCAATCACTGTGGCTCTATGTGGATCATTCAAAATGATTTGAGCTCCCATATCAATCAGCTTATCCACAAAGAATAAACGACTTTCAAACATTTTTTGGTGTACTAAAACAGTCCCTTTTGCTTGAATGGCAGTCACTAAAACAATACTCAATAGATCGGGTGTAAATAATGGCCAAGGACCATCTGCTACAGTTAAGATTGAGCCATCAATAAAACGATCTAATTGATAATGCTCTTGAGCAGGAATATAAATATCATCTCCTCTGAATTCCATCTGAATACCCAAGCGTTGGAATACCGTAGGAATTTGTCCTAGCTCATCAATACGACAATTTTTAATTGTCAACTCAGATTGTGTCATGGCAGCCATACCGATAAAACTACCAATTTCAATCATATCAGGAAGCATTGTGTGAGTAGTACCTCCTAATTTTTCAACACCTTCAATTGTCAATAAGTTAGAACCATAACCGCTGATATTGGCCCCCATACGGTTAAGCATCTTACAAAGTTGTTGGATATAAGGTTCACATGCTGCGTTGTAAAGCGTCGTTTTACCTTTTGCCATTACAGCACCCATAATGATATTGGCCGTACCTGTTACTGAAGGTTCATCCAATAAGATATAAGTACCTTCTAAGTGAGTCGCATCAATTTCGAAGAAACCATCTTGAGTATAGTTGAACTTGGCGCCTAACTTTTTGAATCCTAAAAAGTGAGTATCCAAACGACGGCGACCAATTTTATCTCCACCCGGCTTTGGAATTTTACCTTTTCCAAAACGGGCTAAAAGTGGTCCCAATACCATGATTGAACCTCTTAGTTTAGAAGCTTTTTCAGAATATTCTTTAGTTTGAAGGTGTTCAATATTGATGTCTCTTGCTTCAAATTCATAAGAACCTTCTCCTAATTTTTCTACTCTAACGCCCAGGTCAGCTAAGATGTCAATCAGTTTCATGACATCAATAATGTTTGGGATATTGTGAATAGTTACTTTATCTTCCGTTAGCAATACGGCACATAAAATCTGTAAAGCTTCATTTTTAGCTCCTTGAGGAATAATCTCACCACTTAATTGGTGGCCTCCTTCTACAATAAATTCTCCAGCTCCTATTGATGCAGACATACTCTTATAATTTATATTTTGTACTTAACCTGTTGGTAAGTAGATTTTTAGTCTTTGATAAAAAAGGGTGACTTATTAAAAATAAAACGAGTTACCTTATAAATAAAAGTAACTCGCTTCAATATTACGCAATTCAATATAAAAATTCTATTTATTCTTGATTCAATGCGTTAATAATTGCCGTAGGACTCATTCTATTAGAATATCGAGGGTCGTATTGCATTGCTATAATTTTTTGATCTTGCCCCACAATGTAGGTTGCCGGTACAGGAAGAGACGCCTGTTTGATGGCATTGTTGGCTGCAATATCAGTAAACATAAACGTCTTAATTTTCTTCTGATATTTTTCAGTGACTTGGAATGTCACCTTATAGCTATTCATGATGTCTAATTCTTGGTCTGTGATCATAGGAAAAGTGAATCCTTTCTTTTTGGCAAAAGCATCTAAGCTTTCTTTTTCTTCAGGACTGACCATAATAATTTGTGCACCTGTTGCAGTAATATAGTCTAATGAATCTCTGATACTTTTAAGATGCTTATAACAAGATGGACACCAACTTCCTCTAAAAAAGTTGATCACTACAGGACCTTCCTTAACCATTTCTGATAATTTTCTTTTTTTGCCATCTTGATCCACACCTTCAAAATCAGGTGCAAAATCACCTACTTTTAATCCAGGTTGTAAAGTTTCTACTTCAATGCCGTATTTTTTGTAAATATCTTTTTCTTGTCCAAGAACAAAAGTGCTTATGCTAAGCAATAGTGATAAGATGATGTATTTCATAGATTTAAAATATAAGGTGCATTAGTCTGTAATATCGAATACTAAGGCTAAAAAGTGATTAATTTGGTAATTAGTCTCTTTAAAACTTAGATCCTTACACATTATTGTATTTTAAAGACAATTAGGAAGAGGGGTGTTGACACAAGCAACTTAGAGACAATAAGAAAGCCCCATCAAAAAACTTGATAGGGCTTGAAATATCATTGATGACAATTGAGCACAATTTAACCATTCAAATGCTTCAACATCGTATCCATTTTTATCTCGGTTTCTTTCCATTCCTTTTCAGGATCAGAGTCACATGTAATGCCTGCTCCAGCGTAAAGTAGGGCATGGTCTTCAAACAGTTGTAGACATCTCAGATTTACAAACAGATGGTCTCTGTTTTGAATTCCCACTGGCCCGATGTACCCACTGTATAAAGATCGGTTGTATTTTTCATTTTCCAAAATGAACTGAGTGGCAATTTCTTTAGGCATACCACATACCGCAGAAGTAGGGTGAAGTAATTTGAGCATTACAGTACCTAACTGAGGGAAATTGGTCGCTTTAGTATCTACTTTGAAATCAGTTTTGAGGTGAAGGAGGTGAGCCGCCGCAACTGTTCTAGGGCCTTTCTCTTCAAATTCTCTTAATCTGATTTTCTTGAAGCAATTTATGATATATCTGCTAACCAAGGCTTGCTCTTCAATTTCTTTACTTTTCCAAGAAGCATCTTTAGGTAACATACCATTACTCGCTTGAGTACCGGCTAATGCCACCGTTTTGAATATTCCATTTTCATCCATGCTTATAAGCGTTTCTGGAGAAGCACCCATCCAAAGTCCTACATTAGGAAGGTAGCACATTGAAACAAACGCATTAGGATACTCTTCGCAAAGGCGATGGAAAAACTCAATAGGAGAAAAGTCTTCTTTTAAAGGAGCTTCTTTCGTCCTGGATAAAACAACTTTCAAGAATTCATCATTGTTCATCGCATCAACGCTTTCTTGAACAATGGAGGTGAAATGCTCTTTAGAAGTTGGAGGGAAATGTGTTTTGAGCATTTGTTTTTTCCAACGATTTTTATGCTCTTTATAATCAAAACGGCTGAGGGTACTCTCAATCTTCAGTTTCGTTTCAAAGTCATAATCGTTAGAAAACTCAATTTGAGCTAAATCAGAATTATAGTAAATATCTGCGGGAATAAGATAGGCTTTGTCTTCTTTGTCTTGGAATGGTCTAGCAAGAAAACCTTTCGGTAATTCTTCTAAATCGACTTCAACCCTCAATGCTTCTTTTTGTAAAGAAACCACTATTTGTTGAGAAGCCTCTTGAGGCATTTTCCAAGCAGCAAAAGGTTGTCCACTATCCAACGCTGTCCCAAGCACCTCATCAAAATGAAGAGGAGCATTATTCACTTTCGTAATCTTCTGATCCACTCTTTTTTCCAAATCTGTTCTTTTCTTTTACGGTTAAGTATGGAGGTAAAAGTATGTGAAACTTGAGTGAATGAATCACGGTTCACATTCAAACTTTCGCCCTAGTACTTCAATGAATAACTAAAAAATGAAGGATATAGTTATAATCATTTAGTATTTATTAGCCTAGTATTTGCAAATGTATTAGAATTAGGTCGATTTTTGCCTATGGCAAGAGAATAAACTTGTTAAAAAAAGGTAGTTCATGGCTTCAATTTTGTTAGGATAACCTTTTGGATCAAATACAAAATACTGCACTTCACTACAATGAACAATTATAAACTCAATAAGGCTTACAGGAAGTATTACCTCACAAAGGTAAAAAAGCATTTCCTTATGAAATGGGCAGGGTACCTTAAGGTACTTGTGATTATTGGGGTTTTGTCAGTGGTAGCAGATAGGGTAAATGTTTGGTATTTTAAACCCTCCAAATTATACACTCTTTTGGATCGTTTCTTTTATGATTATGCCAAAGAACATCCTGAAGTACTGACCCGAACAAAAGCTTTTAAGTGGCCTTATATTACGAATGAATCCGAAAGTCGACTGAATGATGTGTCTACTTTTCAGGTGGAATATGATTCATTGTATGTTCAGAAAGAATATGAGTTTTTAGATCGCTATGATCTGAAAAATATGACAAAGGAAGAGCGTTTGTCTGCTCAAACATTTCGTTATTTGATAGAACAAGAGATACTAGAGAAATTACTTTTTAAAAACACAAAATACCCTATTGATCATATCTCTGGTATACAAGTACAACTTCCCCTTTTGATGTTGAATTGTCATACGATAAAAGATATAAGTGATGCTAAAAATTATATAAGCAGGCTTATTGATGCTCAAGATAAAATAGCAGAATTAATAGCAGGTAACCGACTTAATCCAGCTGAAGAGTACGCTGAGATTACCACCAAAAATATCCTTTATAGAAGACAAGGTGAGACGTTAGAAGAGTGTATACATCATTTTCATATCAATGAAGATTTGACAATACCTCCCAAAAGCGTCTTAAAAAGGGTGAGAGAGCAGTTACAAGTCTTTTTGGAGCAAGGGGTTGAAGAAAATATCTTTTTTAAAGATTTCATGACCAAGCTGGATCAGGTGCACAATGAAGAGTTGATTAATAACCGCTCAGAGTTAAGGTATGAAATTAAAAAAGCGATTGAAGGTGCTGTAATCCCTTCATTCGATGCATTATACAGGACTGTAGCTGAATTGGAAATGCAAGCTCCTGAAGAAATTACAACACTACAATACCCTCTTGGGGAAATGTATTATCAGCATAGTCTAAGGAAGAGATTAGGGATGAATGATGCTCATTTAGATTTCAAATATCGACCCAAAAATTTATACTTCTTAGGCAAAAATCTGCTGCATAAGGAAACAGCTAGATTACATCAAATGTTGGTGCAAATGGGGGCTAAGGACGGAACATTGAGGGAAAAATTCGATTCATTATTTAGAGAACAGCATTTCATCACACCTTTTCAATATAGAACGCAATTTGAAGACACATTTCTTCAGACATCCACTTTATTTGCTACTCAAGAAAAAGTAGAGTTCACGAGGTTGCCATCTGCCGTCACAACCACTTTTTATGAGCCTTTTTATTACGAAGGAAGCTATGATAAAAGTAGGCTCGGTAAAGTTTACTTTTCAGATTCAGTGAGTTTCTATGATAAGTTAGTACTAAAACCAACAGCAATTAGTCTATCGGCTTTAAATCAATGGAGTAGCTTTAAGGTGACCAATCAAAACCTACCTTTTTTTAGAAGAGGATTGACTTTTCGTTATATCGAAGAATTTTGGAAAAATGTCTATCTGAACCATTATTATACCAATGCTTCTTTGGAAGAAAAGCTACAGTACCAACTATGGAAAGTACATAATTTAGTATTCATGGTTTGTGACCTAGGAATACATCATTATTTATGGACTAAAAAGGAGGCAGTAGAGTATGTTATTGAAAAATCAATATTAACAGAAGATGAAGCGGAGAATATTGTTGACTTATCATCCTCTTCAATAGGTGAAGGAGTTGCAAGAGGTTTTGGAATGCATCTTTTTGAAAGTTATCTTGTAAAAAAAGGAGAGCAGTTTGGTAGTCAAGATGTTATAGATGAGTTAAAACCGCTCTTTTTAGAAGGTGCAGTTTCATTTTCAGAATTTGATAAATTAATATTTGCAAATAAATCTGAAAATAAGATGAAGTAATTTTTAAACATGCATTTTATATGCATAAAGGTCAAATTTAATCTTATCTTTGCACGTATTTTCGAAATAACGATTACAGTTAAGTACAAATATGAGTCTTACAATTAAAGAAAAGCACGGGTTTAGTTATATAGATGAAGGAGAGGGTGAAGTATTGATCCTGTTACATGGGCTTTTTGGAGCTTTGAGTAACTGGTCTGAGGTGTTGAGTTACTTCTCTGGACGTTACCGTGTGATCATTCCAATGCTTCCGATTTACAGTTCACCAAGAAATGAATCAAATTTAGAAGGATTGGTCGCTTATACTGAAAAGTTTGTAGAGGACTTTGGATTAACAAAGTTTTCTTTATTAGGAAATAGCTTAGGAGGTCACGTTTCTTTGTTATTTACTTTAGCAAACCCAGATAAGGTAGAGAAACTAATTCTTACGGGTAGTTCGGGACTTTATGAGTCTGGTATGGGCTTATCTTACCCTAAAAGAGGTAGTTATGAATTTATTAAGGATAGAGTTGGTTATACTTTCTATGATCCTGAAGTAGCAACAAAAGAACTTGTTGACGAGGTATTTGAAGTGACTTCTGACAGTGCAAAGTGTTTGAGAATTGTTTATTATGCAAGATCAGCACAGAAGCACAACCTTAGAGACGAGTTAAATGATATCAAATGTCCTACATTGTTGATTTGGGGATTGAATGATACAATTACACCTCCATCAGCAGGACACGAATTCAACAGACGAATTCCAAACTCTGAATTGCATTTTATTGATAAGTGTTGTCATGTTCCAATGATGGAACATCCAAATAGATTCAACATGTTAGTGGATGATTTCTTGAGAAATAACTAACAATAATGTAGTTTAGAGAAACCTTCAAATAATTTCTCTAAATTTACAAAGGGAATTTAGAATAGTGTTGATAACTATTCTCAGATTGGGAGGTGAAAATTGGTGAAAATCAATGGTTTATCTCCCATTTTGTTTATAATTATCGTTAGAATCAAAAAAACGATGGTATGCAGATAGCAAAACAGTTAATTTCACAAACATTACCCAGTATTGATCCAGATACAACGCTAGAATGTGTGTTTACTTATTTTGAGGAAAACAATATTCAATCTCTTCCTGTAGTGAAGGATGAAAAGTACCTGGGATTAGTGGTAGAAAGTGACTTTTTTGACCTTAACATAAATGAGGGCGTAAAGTCCGTGAAGCTACCATTGTCTTATGAGGAAGCATCTGTACTGCCGGCTACCCATCTCTATGATGTATTAAGAGTAGTAGACGAGTTTGATATTGAAATTGTACCCGTGGTAGACAAAGAAGGGAAATACCATGGTTCGATTGTCGTAGAGGAGATGATGAACGAGTTGGCAAGAATGCATGCTGATCAGATATTAGGAAATATCGTGGCTTTGCGTATTGAAGCCATTCATTATTCATTGGAGGATTTGAGCCGATGGGTCGAATCGAATAACGTAAAAATCTTAAGTGCATTTGTAGAATCTGATCCTGATGATCCCCAAATGGTCATCGTTACTTTAAAATTAAATAAAGTAGAAGTGGATGCTGTAATTGCTACTTTTGAACGTTTTAATCTGAATGTGATCTATTCTTCAACATTTACTGAAGGAAAAGATGACAGCAAAGACAGATTGGATAATCTATTAAGGTATTTAGAACTTTAAAAATGATAATTGCATTACATAGCCGTAAGCTAGAAACTGAACGCAGCAAATTTATTATTGATTCCATAAAGTATATTATTGATAAAGTAGAAGTGGAATTAGTGATTTCTGATGCCTTAGCTCCTTATTTGGAGAAAATAGAACCAGAATTATCTCGTGGATTAAAAGTTTTTAGTAACACCGAATCACTAAGAGGGGTAGACTTTATGATTTCTATTGGTGGAGACGGTACACTACTTCAGGCTTTGACTTATGTGCAAGAGCTTGAAATCCCAATTGTGGGAGTAAATGCAGGTCGACTAGGGTTCCTGGCTTCTATTCAAAGAGAAAATTTTCAAACTACTATAGATGCTTTAATCAATGGTTATTATTCCATTGAGGAAAGAACAATGCTTGCATTGGTCAGTGATAGAGAGGACCTTTTTGGAGGGATCAAGTTTGGGCTTAACGAATTCACGATCTTGAAGAGAGATACTTCTTCTATGATTGTAGTTCATACTTATTTAAACGGAGAGTACTTAAACTCTTATTGGGCTGATGGTCTGATTGTATCTACTCCATCTGGCTCAACAGGATATTCATTGAGTGTAGGTGGACCGGTGGTAATCCCAGGTTCGGAAAACTTTATTATTTCACCTGTCTGTCCTCATAACCTCAATGTAAGACCACTAATTGTATCAGACAGTAGTATCATTTCTTTTGAAATTGAGGGGCGAAGTAAAAACTTCTTAGTATCTCTTGATTCAAGATCTGAAGCCGTAGATGCAACCATTCAATTAGCCGTGAAAAAATGTCCATTTAAAGCCAAATTAGTGAAAATCGGCGGACAAGATAACTTTTTAGATACCCTAAGAAAGAAATTAAACTGGGGTTTGGATAATCGAAACTAAAGATGTTTTTTAAGCTTGAAATGGGAAACAGAGTAAAGCAGCATAAATCGTCTAAAACGAGTGTGTACTAATTTAAACCGGTACTCACATTACATACAACAACAATTCAATTTATCGAAATGAGACAACAATTTCAATCATTATTTGGAATAGGAGTGCTGATGTGCATCTTCTTTTCCTGCACATCGAAAAAACAAGAGGAAGTAAAGTTGACATCAGAAAATCCATTATTACAGGAGTGGCAAGGACCTTATGGTGGTGTTCCTGCTTTTGACAAAATGCAATTAAAAGATTTGCAAGCAGCCATTGAAGAAGGAATGGCTATGAAGCTAAAGGAAATTGACATCATCGCAAATAATTCTGCAGCACCAACCTTTGAGAATACAATTATTCCTTATGAAAAATCAGGTGCTCCTTTGGAAAGAGCTTTCACGTATTATGGTATTTGGAGAAGCAATGTTTCTTCACCGGAATTAAGAGAGATAGCAAAGAATTTGGCACCGAAGATTTCGGATTATTCTTCTAAAATAAAACAAAACGAAAAGCTTTTTCAGCGTATTAAAGCAGTTTACGAGGCCTCTCAAGAAAATCCTTTAGAGGAGGAAGCACAGAGAGTCGTAGATTTGATCTATACTGGTTTTGTAATGGATGGTGCAGACCTTGACCCAGCTAAAAAGAAGCAATATGCTGCAATTGATAAACAATTATCTTCATTGTACAACTCCTTTTCTAATAACGTATTGGCAGATGAGGAAAATTATGTTGTGTATTTGAAGAAGAATCAATTGAGTGGTCTTCCTGAGTCTTTTGTGAAATCAGCGGCAAAAACAGCTGAAGAAAAAGGTCATGCTGGAGAGTATGCTATCACAAACACAAGGTCTTCAATGGAGCCTTTCTTGATGTATTCTGATGAAAGAGATTTAAGAAAGCAAGTATGGACTAATTACATCAAAAGAGGTGATAATGGAGATGACCATGATAACAATAAAATCATTGCTGAAATTCTCCAATTGAGAGATGAAAGAGTTACCCTGTTAGGCTATGATAATTATGCTACATGGAGGTTGCAAAATAGAATGGCTAAAACGCCAGAAAATGCAATGAACCTCATGGAGAAAGTATGGGCAGCTTCTACTGCAAGAGTAAAAGAAGAAGTGGCTGATATGCAAAAAGTAGCAAATCAACGTGGTGATAAAATCACGATTGAACCTTGGGATTATCGCTATTATGCTGAAAAAGTACGTAAAGCAAAGTACGACTTAGATTCTGATGAAGTAAAACAATATCTTCAATTAGAAAAGCTTAGAGAAGCGATGTTCTTCGTGGCAGGTGAATTATTCAACTTTCAGTTCAAAGCTTTAGAAGAAGGGAAAATCCCTGTATTCCATAAAGACGTAAGAGTTTGGGAAGTATCAGATAAAACGTCTGGGGAAGTGATAGGTTTGTGGTACTTAGATCCATATGCTCGTAAAGGGAAACGTTCAGGTGCATGGGCGACAACTTACAGAAGCTTCACATCTTACCAAGGAAAGCAAATTGTATTGGCTTCTAACAACTCCAATTTTATTAAACCAGCACCGGGTGAGGTATCATTAGTTTCATGGAGTGATGCAGAGACGTTCTTCCACGAATTTGGTCATGCTCTACATTTCTTATCTGCTAACGTAAAATATCCAACATCAAACAGTGGTGTAAGAGATTATACAGAATTCCAATCGCAGTTATTAGAACGTTGGTTATCGACAGATAAGGTGATCAATGGTTTCTTAACACATCAAAAGACTGGAAAGCCAATGCCGAAAGAATTGGTAGAGAAAATTAAAGCTGCCGCATCTTTCAACCAAGGTTTCAATACAACTGAATACTTAGCTTCGGCCTTGATGGATATGAAATATCATACTGTAGATCCAACGGGAATTGATCCAGCTAAATTTGAAAAAGAGACATTGACCGCTTTAGGTATGCCAAAAGAAATTGTGATGCGTCACCGTTCTACACAATTCGGTCATGTATTTTCTGGTGAAGGGTACGCAGCTGCTTACTACGGATATATGTGGGCTGATGTATTGACTTCAGATGCTGCTGAGGTATTTGCGAATGCTCCAAAAGGTTTCTATGACAAAGAGGTGGCTGATAAGTTAGTGAAATACTTATTTGCTCCAAGAAATGCCATTGATCCAGCAAAAGCCTATAAATTATTTAGAGGCAGAGATGCTCATATTGAAGCACTCATGCGAGATAGAGGTTTTCCAACGAAATAATATTTTAGCAGTTATACAATTTCAAATGTAAGTACTAAGCCAAAAATATATCATAGTTAATTCTAATTTATTTTTTGTGAATACAACGCTAAAAAACGTATGAATAGTGGTTCTATTGAAAGTTTTTTGAAGGAAGTAATCGCAAAACAATAAATAGAATTAGTATTAAATAATTTTGTCTTGGTACTTATAACTGCTTATTGTATATCTAGCGTTAGGTAGGATAAACAATAAAAAGAAAGAGGGAAGAGAAAGTCTTAAATTTGAAACTTTCTCTTCCCTCTTATTTTAAGCAATTGTACAATTAAAATCCAAAACGTCCAATTTTAAATGTCTAACTGCTTATATATTCCTTATTGAAAGAATTACATTGCCACCTCAGACAAGAACTTCACTCTTACCAAGCGAATCTCATCCTCTCCGATATCTTCGTCTAATTCATCATAAGCATCGTCTAGCTCATCCGTTTCAGCACTCATGAAGTAGTCGTAGATTTCATCCAATCGTTCCTCATCCATAATTGTATCAATGTAGTAGTCGAGGTTCAATTTTGTGCCTGAATCCACAATATTTTCGATTTCATCTAACACATCATCAAATGAGATTTTTAAAGAATCGGCAATGTCCTCAATATCTTGCTTACGGTCGATTTGCTGAATGATTGCAATCTTTGCTTTCGACTTGTTGACAGTACTTTTGACCACTACATCTTTAGCCGTAGTAATTTCGTTCTGTTCCACATAGTCTTGAATAATATCTAGGAAAGGCTTTCCGAACTTTTTGGCTTTACCCGCACCAACCCCATTGATTTGCATCAATTCTTCATTAGTGACAGGGTAGGTAGTTGCCATTTCTTCCAAAGAAGGTTCTTGGAAGATGGCATAAGGAGGAATTCCTTTTTGATGAGCGATTTTCTTTCTTTTCGCTTTCAGAATATCAAAAAGTTCTTTATCAAAAGCATTGGTTACAACAGCCTCTTCATTTAATGCTTCCAATTCAGAAGGCCATTGATAATCTTGAGTGTAATCAATATCAAAAGGACGCTTCTTAAATTCTTCTCCTTTTTCTGTAACACGAATTATTGTGATTTGATCAACATCTTTGGCTAAAAATCCACTAATCATCGATTGGCGAATGATAGATTCCCAATGTTTGTTGTCAAACTCGCTTCCTTTACTAAAAGATTTGAGTTGTGTGTGATTGTAGCTTTCCACATAGTCCGTACGAGTGCCTGTAAGCACGTTACAGATGTGTTCAATACCAAAACGCTCTTCTGTTTCTTGAACGGCTTGTAGTGCCAGTAAAATTTGGTCTTTGGCGTTGAAAGAAGAGTGCTTTGCTTTACAGTTGTCGCAGTGACCACAATTCTCTTCAACATTCTCTCCAAAATAGTGAAGTAATTGTTTGGTTCTACAGACTGAGGAGTAAGCGTAATAGCTCATTTCCTGAAGAAGGATATGAACATTTTCTCTCTCTGTAATAGATTTATCTTTATGGAATTTTTCCAATTTTGAGATGTCTTCAGGACTGAAGAGCATCATACAGTACGATTCCAAACCATCTCTACCAGCTCTACCTGTTTCTTGGTAATAACCTTCTAATGATTTTGGAGCATCGTAGTGTACTACAAAACGGACATCAGGTTTGTCAATACCCATACCAAAAGCAATTGTGGCTACAATCACATCGCAATCTTCGTTCAAGAAGGCATCTTGATTGCCCATTCTCTGAGAAGATTCCATACCAGCGTGATAAGGGAGGGCGTTAATGCCATTGATTCTCAAAAACTCCGCTACTTCCTCTACCTTTTTACGGCTGAGGCAGTAGATAATTCCTGATTTGTTCTGATGTTTCCTAATGAACTTGATCAGCTGTACCTTTGGGTCTTTCTTGGGGTGAATCTCATAAAATAAGTTGTCCCTATGGAAAGAAGATAAGAAGATATTGGCATCTTCCATTCTAAGGTTTTTCTGAATATCAGCTCTTACTTTAGGAGTAGCCGTCGCAGTCAGAGCAATGATTGGCAAGTCGCCAATTTCTTCTATAATTTGTTTGATTCTTCTGTACTCAGGTCTAAAATCATGTCCCCACTCAGAAATACAGTGGGCTTCATCAATAGCGATGAAAGAAATATTAGACTGTTTAAGAAGTTCAATATTATCCGGTTTTGTTAATGATTCAGGAGCAACATAAAGCAGTTTCGTCTTTCCCTCCAGAGTCTCTTTCTTCACCCTATTTGATTCGCTTTTACTTAATGTTGAATTAAGAAAGCTAGCATTAATTCCTAAAGCCTGAAGTTGATCTACTTGGTTTTTCATTAATGCGATTAAAGGAGAAATCACAATTGTGGTTCCTTCTTTCATTACCGCGGGTAACTGATAACAAAGAGATTTTCCAGCACCAGTAGGCATAATTACAAAAGTATTTTTGCCATCTAAAATATGCTGTATAATCACTTCCTGGTTTCCACGGAACTGATTATAACCGAATACCTCCTTTAATTTATCTTTTAACGGTGATTGTACATTCGTACTTGCCATATGCTATTTCAAAATAAATTATCTATATAAGATGTATAAATAATTGGATGCTTTAAAAATTCTGTGTCTGTATAGATGAATACTAAAAGTATTGTAGCTTCAATCCTATTGTTTATATGAATATACAAAAACACTATTAGTTTTCATAGTAGTTATTCTTAACCAAATTATAATAGATGCTATTGTTATTTCAATATTCAAGCCCTCAACATTGAAGGTGAGAATATTATGATAATTCTGAATAAGATTACAAATAGAAAAAATCCAATAAAATATACTTCTGTTCCAACTTTAGTAATGTAATATTACAAAAAAAGCCTACATTTTTTCAATGTAGGCTTCCTAAATATTGGTTGAAATATCAATATTGGCTGTTAATCAGGGATTAATGACTTAATCTTTCTAATCTTGCCAAATTGATAATTGTGATATTCTTATCCTTGATCTCAATCAATTTTTCATCTTTAAAATCAGATAAAGTACGGATCAATGTTTCTTTTGCAGTACCTACGATCTTCGCCAAGTCATCTCTTGTGATCGACATTCTCTCGTTTGGTCCTTGTTGATAACGCTTGTCTAATTGTAGTAAAACCTCAGCCACACGTTGTCTCACCGAACCGTAAGCTAGTTTTAATAGCTTTTCTTCTTGTTCGATAACTTCTTTTGTAAGAAGCTTAATGAAAGCATGTGAAACGTCTCTGTTATTGTGGATTAATGAGAAGAAGTCTTCTTTAGGAATCATAGTGATCTCACATTCTTCCAGTACCATTGCACTTTCAGGGTAAGTGACATCTTTCAATAAAGCCACATAACCTAAAAACTCACCAGGACCGTGAATACCCGTGATGTATTCTTTACCGTCTTCGTTTGTTTTATAAGTTTTTACTTTACCGCTTACGATCTGTAAAAGTGCGTTTGGATGATCTCCTTCATAAAACAATACACTTTTCTTTTTGTAAGTACGTGATTTTCTATTTTCAGAAAGTTTATCCAAATTATTCATTCCTCTAGCATCGCTGATAAATGAATCAAACCCTTCAGGAGATTGCTCATAATGCTTACGAACAGTATCTGACTTTTTCAATCGGCTTTCAATAGCATCTAATAACTCAACATCATCAAATGGTTTAGCAATGTAGTCATCAGCACCGTGGCTCATTCCTTTTCTGAAATCTGTTTTTTCTGCTTTAGCTGTTAAGAAAATGAAAGGAATACTAGCAGTATTAGGGTCTTTAGATAAAGCAAACAATACACCATAACCATCTAATTCAGGCATCATAATATCACAAATAATCAAGTCGGGGCTTGATGTTCTTGCTTTTTCAACGCCTACCTTACCATTGTCAGCTGTAATTACTTCGTAATTTGATAATTCTAGAATTTCCGACGTGTTCTCACGCATTTCTAAATTATCCTCTATCAATAGTATTTTTTTCATTTGGAATAAACTTTTTCGGTATTTTAATTGAGAATGTTGTACCCACGTCTTCTTTACTCTCGAAGGAGATTGAGCCATTCAGCATTTCTATATATTTAGTCACGATATTGAGTCCAAGGCCAGTCCCTTGAATGTTGATTGCATTTTCAGCTCTAAAGAATCGATCAAATAGGTGAACTTGATCTTTCTCTGGAATTCCCATCCCTTCGTCTTTAATGCTCACACGTAGCTCATTGTCGTCTATGCATGAATCTACCCAAATCCTATCTCCAATACCAGAGTATTTGATGGCGTTTGATAGTAAATTTATAATAATATTTTTCAGAATCTGAGGGTCAGTTTTAAACTGAGAAATCCCATCATGATTAATAATAATTTTTTGTCCTTGTTTAGTAACAGAAGACATTTCATCGCACAAGTTTTCTATGTAAGAATCAACATCTATCGTAGATCGATGCACAAATGCCTTACCTTCCTCCAATTTACTAATAGAAAGGAAATCATTCAAGATTTGTGTAAGATTATTAACGCTTGATTTGATACGCTTGATGTGTTTCTCTTTTTTCTCCTCTTGTTCTGGTAAATTATAGCGGGAAATCAGTGAAACAGAAGACATTATTGTACTCAGAGGAGTTCTGAATTCATGAGAAGCCATAGACACAAATCTACTCTTCAGTTCATTCAATTGACGCTCTTTGTTTAACGATTTTCGTATCTCTTCTTCTGCTTTGGTTTGTTGTGTGATATTGAGCATCACCACAAGCACTTGTTTTGTTTGCTGTCTACTATTCTTGATCGGTACAATGATCGTAGAGTAGTTGAGATTTTTATATTTAAATTCAAAAATGACTTCTTCTCCCGTGTTGATAACCCCTTGGGCGAGTTTGAAACATTTTTGATATTCTTCTATTCTTGAAGGGTCGTTTTCTGATAAGAACTTAAAGAACTTAGCACCAACAATTCGATCGGCATCTAAATCCAAATCTTTAAAACCAGTACCATCAGCAAAAAGATAATTTAAGTTTTCATCTAATACTGAGATCAGCCCATATGGGAAATTATGAGCAATGATTTTATAAATAGCCTGACTCTTTACAAGTTCTTCTTCTGCTTTTTTACGTTCGAAGATCTGAAGCTCCAAATCTTCGTTAGAGCGTTGCAATGTTTTGATCGCATTGTCTAACTGACGAGTTCTATCTTGTACTCTTTGCTCTAGCTTTTCATTCAGCTCTTGAATGTGATTTAAATGCTTACTGTGCAGTATACTGTGACGAATAGCCCTTTCTAGCTGTTGAGGAGTAATTTGTCCTTTCACAAGGTAATCTGATGCACCAGCTACCATGGCTTGTTCATCGACTTTCACATCTCCTTGTCCTGTCAACAGTATAAATGGTTTAAAAGGGTGGTCTTTTAGACACTCAATGATAAGGTCTAATCCACTTTTAGCACCCAAAAGATAATCTACAATGTAGACGTCATGGTTTCCTTCACTAACGATTTCAACAGCATCGTCATAGTTAGAGACCCAATCAAGCTCATAGCTTCTGAAAGGTATATCATCCAATACATCTTCTGTAATGATATAATCATCTTCATCATCATCGATGAGAAGCACCTTCACTATTTGATTATGCGGATCAGTATGTTGTGAAAAAGGCATAAATTCTAAAAACTATTAATGAGGTAATCTTACCACTTGAAACCAATACTTGTTGAGTGATTCAACAACTTCAACCATGGATTCAAAAGTTACCGGCTTAGTAATAAACGAGCTGACCCCTAAGTTATAAGTTTTTATGACATCTTCTTCATCATTTGAAGTTGTTAATACAACTACAGGTATTTTTTTTAGGTGAACGTTATCTTTAATCTCTTTTAAGCACTCTCTACCGTCTTTTTTCGGCATATTCAAGTCCAATAGAATGAGATCTGGAGTAGGAAATTTTTTGTTATCGCTGAATTTTCCAGAGTTTTGTAAATAGTCCATTAGCTCTTCTCCATCTTCAACAAATTGAAGTTGAACGGAGAGGTTACTGGCTTCAAAGGCCTCTTCAAAAGCTTCTTCGGTTAGCATACGATCTTCTGGATCATCATCAGCGTAAAGAACGGTAGTTGTCATGAATACTCTATTATTAAGTGTAAAAAATCTGAAAGTTATAGATTTACTTTTTTATTCTTCTTCTAGGTCTGTCCTAAGTGTAAAGGTGAAAGTTGTTCCTTTACCAATCTGACTACTTGCAGTGATGTCACCGCCGTGACGTTGTGTAATTTTTTTACAAATAGCCAAACCGATACCAGAACCATTGTATTTTCTTCCTTCCAATCGTTGGAAAATTTGGAAGATACGTTCGCTGTACTTATCGTCAAAACCAATACCATTATCCGAAATGGAAATCTCTATTTCATTGGGTTTTGTTTCATCGAAGCTGGAATCAATTCTGATCTGAGGAACAGTGTCTTCGTTTCTAAATTTTATAGCATTCGAAATGAGATTTTGAAAAAGTTGTCTTAGCTGAGTTATATCTCCTTTGATTGTTGGAAGTTCTACAGTACGAATTACCGCTTCTGATTCATTAATTGCAATTTCAAGATCAGAAATAACATCTCTTAACACATCATTAAGGTTGATCTCCTCAAAAGGTTTCGCTTTAGAGGATATTCTTGAGAATCTTAATAAATCGGTAATCAGCTGTTGCATTCTTTCTGCAGAGTTCAACATCCTGTTGATATAGTCTTGTCCTTTTGGAGAGAGGTTTTCTTTTTCTTTTTTACTTAAGCGATCCCCAAATGCACGAATTTTTCTTAACGGTTCTTGTAAGTCATGTGAACTCACATAAGCAAAGTCTTCTAATTCTCTGTTTTTGAGAATCAACTCTTGCATATACTGCTTCACTTTCTGCTCGTTTTCAACACGCTCTGTTACATCTTCGGCAAAAATAATGATACCATTAATCTGATTTTCGCTGTTATACCAAGGGTGTGCTTCCCATTCTATCCAAATGTTACTAAGATCGATACGGTCAATGTAATCCATTTGAACACCAGACTTATCCCCTTTTAGTACCTTGTCAAATACCTCATACCATCTCTGCTGGAAATTAGGTAATGTTTCCTGGATCGTTTTTCCCTCTAAATTCACTGTTACCCCTAAGGTTTTCTTCCATCTGTTACTAGCAATGAGATAAGTTAAATCCTTATCGAGCATAGCAATAGCGGCAGGAGCATAGTCAGCATAGTACTCCAATAGTTGCTGTTGTTTTACCACTTGGAGCTCAACATTTTTCCTTTTCGTAATATCATTGACAAAAGCAGCTACGTGAAACTCATCCTCAATCATCATGTGACTGATACTTACTTCCACATAAAAGACCTCTTTACTCTTCTTTTGGGCAATAAACTCTTTTCCAAGTCCCATCGGTCTCACTTCAGGTTTTTCAAAGTAAGCGTTTCTTAATCCCTTGTGCATTTTTTTGATGGCATCAGGAAGTAACGTTTCCAAGTCTCGACCAATTAATTCACCTTCTTCGTAACCAAAAATGGTGCATCCCATTGGGTTCATTGCCACAATTTCGCCTTTCTTGTTACAAATAATAATTCCCTCAGAAGCGGCATAAAATAAAGGGGAAAGGAAGTTGTTTTGTTCTAATATTTTTGATGACATGACTTACAAGTTGAGGGAATGGATATATTTTATTACATCTTCTAATTGAGAAGGGTTGACCCAATGCGTGGATTCATCTCTTTTAAACCAACTCAATTGTTTTTTGGCGTATCTTCTACTATTTCTTTTGAGCAATTCAACGGTAGTATCCCAATCTTGCTTTCCGTCCCAAAAATCAAAAATTTCTTTATAACCTACCGTTTGCAGTGCATTTTTATCCTTGTGAGGAAAAAGGCTTTCAACTTCTTTCAAAAGACCATTATTGAGCATAATATCCATTCTTAAGTTGATTCTGTCATAAAGTTCCTGACGATCTCGATTTAATCCTATTTTTACAATTTTAAAAGGACGTTCAGCTTTATATTGACCGCGTTGATCAGAATATTTTTTACCCGTAATAGCGATCACTTCAAGTGCTCTGATCACTCTTTGATAGTTGGCTCTGTCTACTTGATGATAATAAACAGGATCTTTCTGTTCCAGCTCCTCTAGTAAAGGCTGTATGCCTTCTTCTTTATAACGAGCATTCAATGCTTCCCTTACTTTGGGATCACTTGTAGGCATGGGATCAATACCATTACAAATCGCATCGACATACATTCCAGACCCGCCAGAAAGAATGACATACTTATGTTTTTGAAACAGTTGTTCCAATAATTGTAGTGTATCTTTTTCGTAATGTCCAAAACTATATTCTTGTTCAATAGACAGGTGCCCTACAAAATGATGAGGAATTTCCTGCATTTCATCTTCGGTGGGGCGTGCAGTACCGATCTGCATTTCTTTAAAAAACTGACGGGAATCCGCATAGACAATTTCTGTGGATAATGCACGAGCTAACTCTACACAAAAATCGGTCTTACCAACAGCGGTAGGACCTACTACAACTACTAAAACTTTTTCTTTTTCCAATATCAAAATAATTTTTACAAAGATACAAAGTTAACCTCAAGTAGAAAACCAACTAAGGTCACCGGAAAAATTAAGATAGCAATTCTAAACAAAGTAGGGAAAGATGAAAACTATGACTTACCTTTACGGCCCTATTATTAAATTAAAGATCATGTTTGTAGAACCTAGATTTCAAGACCGTACCGAAAATAAACCTATTATCGGGTGGATAGAAGTAGTTTGTGGATCCATGTTCTCAGGTAAAACTGAAGAACTCATTCGTAGAGTAAACAGAGCTACTATTGCCAAACAAGTCGTTCATATTTTCAAGCCTGCTGTTGATACAAGATATCATGAGGAAAATGTAGTTTCACACAATGCAAACTCAATTATTTCTACTCCAGTGAAATCTGCTGAAGAAATCATACAATATGTTAGCGAAAAAGAAGTTATAGCTATTGACGAGGCTCAATTTTTTGATAATAAATTGGTGGATGTCTGTGTAGATTTAGCCAATGCCGGTCACCGTATTATTGTTTGTGGGTTGGATATGGATTTTCAGGGAAAACCTTTCGAACCAATGCCACAATTGATGGCAATTGCAGAATATGTAACAAAATTGCACGCTATTTGTGTAAAATGTGGTGAACCTGCGCTATATTCATACCGACTTACCGCTTCTGAAGAACAGGTACTTTTAGGTGAGACGGATTCTTATGAAGCGAGATGTCGAAAATGTTATCAAAAAGGCATGTCCTCTCGAAGTGCAAACTCTTGATTTGTAGAGATTCTTAAGTTATTTTTTTGCTTTGATCTCTACACTGACTTGGCAGAAAAATAAACTTCTCGATGCAGAAAAGAATAGATACAGATAATTTAGGACGTCAATTTTCGCGTTACTTTAGTTTCAAAACTATACAAGGAAGAAATGTTTTATTAACTACTTCCTACTTATTTATCTTAATAACATTTACTGTCCTTGTTGTTTATCAAAACAACTTGGTGAGTGATGTCGGTGATAGGGTAATACAAACAAGAAACCCTATCACTGTCATGACTGCTAGAATTAATGCGGGCTTAGACCGTGTTTCTGCTGCTCAACGAGGCTATTTCATTACCAAAGATGATTCTTATAAAGATGAGAGAAACTCTTTATGGGATACAGATATTCTTCCGGCTTTAGAAAAACTGGAAGAACTAGGAAAACAGCTAACTTCACAAGATCGTAGATCAATTGATGCCCTTGGTATCTTACTGAAAGAATACAAACACGGTCAAGATGACTTAGAGCTGTATTTCGAACAACACATTACAGACTTTGCGGCTATTCAAGAAGACGTAGAGACGTATGATTCTCTCACATTGCGTTTGAAGTTAGAGAGCTTCAAAAAGAAATCAGAAGTTGACGAGTACATTGTGGATTATCTATTGACCACAATCTCACCTTTAAAAGCTGAAATCAGAGATTATTTAGGTCCTTTATCACAACAGCAACGTAAAGCCATGTTGGATGATGTAAAGAGGATCAATGAAGATATTGCATCGGCCAATTCATCGATTGCTTTCGTTACTTTTTTCTTCTCTATTCTTGCCATTGGTTCGTCCCTTCTTGTAATACGAACTTTGAATACCTCCTTACAACGACCAGTTAATCAATTGGACCGATTGTCGGTGGGTGATCTCGGCCAAGATATTGATGAGACCAGTGATGAGATGAATGATATTATTTTGTCAAGTAATAAACTGAGGGACAATTTAGGTAGAGCCAGTCGATTTGCATTAAGTATTGGTGAAGGTCACTTTGAAGCTAAATTCAAACCCGCCAGTGATTACGATATCTTAGGGAATGCATTGGTGCAAATGAGAAACAAGCTAAAAGATGTAGCCTACCAGGATGAAAAAAGAAACTGGATTACTAAAGGTATGGCTCATTTTGGGGAGATTTTAAGAACAAATCAAGACTTAAAAGAGCTATCAAATGCTATTATTAGTGAGTTGGTATCTTATTTAAATGCCAATCAAGGTGAACTCTACTTCTTGGATGAAACTGAAGATCAAAAGAAATTCTTAAACCTTGAAGCCACTTATGCTTTTGAAAGAAAAAGAATCATCGACAAGAAAATCCATATTGATGGACGTTTTGGTGAAGGTCTTTTAGGGCAAGCTTACCTTTTAGGTGAAACAATTTATTTAAATGATGTTCCTGAAGGTTATACCGAAATTACTTCAGGTTTAGGAGACGCGACACCTCGTGCAGTATTGATTGTACCTTTAAAAATCAATGATGAGGTAGAAGGGGCTTTAGAAATAGCAAGTTTCAGAGAAATAGAATCTTTCGAAATTGAGTTCGTAGAAAGAGTAGCTGAAAGTATTGCTTCAACGCTTAGAACGGCTAAAAATAATCAACGTACTAAAGAATTATTATTGTCTTCTCAACAACAAAGAGATCACCTGAGAAGTCAGGAAGAAGAGATGCGTCAAAACTATGAAGAGCTTCAAGCGACGCAAGAGGAGATGGAAAGAAGACAAAATGAATTGGAAGGACTTCGAACAAGTCTTGAAAATCAAGTAAAAGATAGAACAGAACAGTTAGCCAAAACGCTTGAACGTTTTGACTTAGCTTTCAAAGGAACTTCAGAAGGTATTTGGGATGCTGTACTTACAAATGGAGTCTTAGATGATAATACAAATTTCTGGTGGTCACATCGTTTTGAAGAGTTGTTGGAATACGAGGAAGGAGAATTACAAAACGATTTTGAAGCATTTGTAGCCAATATTCATCCTGAGGATAGAGATAAAGCAATTAAATTATTTAATGGTTTGATTGCAGATCACTTGGGTATTGCTCCAAATTCAATTGAGGTTCGACTAAGATTGAAATCAGGTACATTCAAATGGTTCTATGTGTCTGGAGCTGTAAAACATGATGAAAATGGTGTCGCACAACGATTTGCAGGTGCTATTAACGATATTTCAAGTACTATTGACTTAAAGATATCTCAGGAACAACTGAATAACCGAGAAGCGAACTTGAAAGCTTTCTTGGATAGTACAAGTGATTTTGTAATTGCCATCGACCAGAAAATGGTAGTCACATTGGCGAACAATGCCATCAAAGAAGAGTTGAAGGCTAGAGGGGAAGAAATCATTGAAGGTGAAACAGTGATGTTGGATCTTGTGAGACCTGAAAATAGAAACCGTTATAAAGAAAATTGTAAGAAAGCACTAGATGGTCATTCTTTCTCAGATGAAATGACTTTCCAGTTTGGCGTTCGTAAGAGAACCATGGACTCTCGCTACTACCCAATTCAAGGGGAAGACGGAGCAATAATCGGTGCTACAATTATGTTCCATGATATTACGGAAAGAAAGAAAAGAGAAGCTGATCTTGAGGAGTCAAGAAGACAATTAAAAGCCATTTTTGATACTTATGAAGCAGAGGTTTACATGAAAGACCTAGACGGAAAGTACATCATGGTGGATCAAACACTCACTAAGCGCTTAAACCTGGGGTACGATATCATTGGAAAAACAGATGTAGAAATCTTTGGAGAAGAAGAAGGTAGCATGATCTGGGAGTTAGACCAAGGAATTGCGGAACAAGAAACGGAAGTTTCTTATGTAGAGGAAAGAGAAGATGGTACAAAATACAAATATGTCAAATTCCCGATGGTGAATTCTTCTGGTAAAATATACGCCATGTGTAGTATTGCTTCTCAGTTAGAGTTTGAGGATTTCGGTGAAGACCAAAGCATTGATAAAGTACCGGTCTCAATTGCTTATAGATCTGTAGAAAATGTTACAGATATTAAGAAGACGACGGGTGTTTGGCAAAGCTACTTTGGAGGAGTTTCTGATTTAACTTCATTTGTAAGAGAAACTGATCAAGAGAAATATAAATTGGCAATGGGTAATATTCAAGAGGCCGTGAAGAACGGTAAATCTTATTATGAAACCTATACGCTTTCTTTGAGAGATGGAAGAAGAGTACTTATCCTAGAAAAAGGAAATTCAGTATACACAGATCTTGACGGTCAAGATGTGGTTGTTTCCGCTCTGATAAATATTACTCCATTAAGACCTAATCATCAAAAAACAGTTTAGATTGAAGGTAATCATTATGTTTGAGGATAATGTTATTATTGAATGCATGAAATTATTACATTTGCAAATCGATTAATTTATCATTCAAAAAAATATTGAGATGAAAGCAATCATTAAAACTGAAAAAGGAGATATGACAGTAGAGTTCTACCAAGAAGATGCTCCAAATACGGTAGCAAACTTTGTAGACTTAGCGTTGCATAACTACTATGATGGATTAACTTTCCACAGAGTAATTCCTAATTTTGTAATTCAAGGTGGTTGTCCTGACGGTACAGGTGCAGGTGGTCCTGGATATAGAATTGCATGTGAGTTAGACGGTGATAACCAATACCACGATCGTGGCGTTTTATCAATGGCTCACGCAGGTAGAAACACTGGTGGATCTCAATTCTTTATTTGCCATAGCCGTGCACAAACTTCTCACTTAGACCGTAACCACACTTGTTTCGGTAAAGTAGTTGAAGGTGTTGAAGTTGTAGACGATATCCGTGCAAACGATAAAATCCTTGCTATTGAGATTATCAAGGAAGAAGGTGATGCTGAATTACCAGAAGTAAAAAAATTATAATCTCTAGTTTTTAGAGAAAATAAGGAGACTGTTTCATCAAGTTTTGAAACAGTCTCTTTTTATATCAATACAAACAAACTATTAAACCGTGAAATATAAAGCGATAATTTTTGATTGTGATGGCGTATTAGTCGACTCAGAGTCGATCACGATGAATGTTTTTATTGAGCTATTTAGTGCCTATGGTGCAAAAATGAGCTATGATCATGCGATTAAAACCCTTACAGGAAAAGCTTTTGATCAGATCTTAGAGTACGTGGAAGAAGAGTATCAGATTACTTTAGATGATGATTTTGAAAAACAATTCCGCCAGAAAACTTTTGAAGCCTTCTCAAATGATATTCAACCTATTGAGGGAATCAAAGAGGTTGTTTCCAATTTAAAGATACCTTTTGCCGTAGCTTCTAATGGTCCTATGAGTAAAATGGAGTTGAATTTAAAAACGACAGGTTTGTATCCTTATTTTGAAGGAAACATGTTTAGTGCTTATGATCTTCAAGCTTGGAAGCCAGATCCAAAAGTCTTTGTCACGGCAGCGGAACATTTAGGTATGAAACCCTCAGAATGTGTAGTGATTGAAGATAGTATGTCAGGAGTTGTAGCAGCCCAAAATGGAGGTTTTGATGTAATGGTTTATGTGGGACATCAAGACGAAGAGAAGTTCACTTCAAAAGGCATTAAGGTGTTTCATGATATGAAAGAAATTCTTGATGTAGTATAAGGTTAAAGCAAATTACCTTGGTACCTTTTCGCTACTTCTTTAGGTGTCATATTATATTTTTTCTTGAAGTAGAAAGAGAATTTTGAACTTGATTTGAAACCGCAGGCTCTTGATATATTTTGGATGTTATTTGATTCCGTAGCAAGCAAAATTTTGGCTTTTTCAAGTCGATAGTTCAAATGAAATTTGATAACAGAAGTACCAAAAACCTGCTGGAAATCTCTTCTTAATTTGGAGATAGAATAACCATACAATTCTGCTAATTCGTCTAATGAAGGAACATAATCCAATGAGGATAAAATAAAGTCTTTCACTTTCATCAATTGTTCAAAATCTTCAGAATGTAGGTTTTTAGAAGTAATCTTATGCTTTCTAGATAATATTCGATCATAGAAAATACTGAGCATTTCACTCGCTTTACCAACCAATAATGAATTTTGAACGATGAGTGGTTTTGACTCCTTTATATTGAAGATATCTTTTAGCAGAATATGAATTTCTAATGGTATGGTATCATAAATAAGCCACTCTTGTCCTTTTTCATTAGAAAATATATCCCCGAAAAATTCTTTGAATAAGTGTTCTTCATTATCAATGATATCTTTTTTTATTCGTACACCAACCCATTGATAATGTAACCCTTTTTTTATATTTATTTCTGTACTCACTGAAGTGTCATATACAATCATTCCCCCAGAAGGAGAGATGTTTGGTAGCTCTGATATTTTGCTCTTCACAATATCTTCAGTGTATGCAAACCGAAAACAAATATATCTTTGATTATCCACATCTCCTTGAAATTGAATATTTACATCTTCGGAGAAAACATAAGAATTGACAGAGACTTCTATTCCTTCATGCAGTTGGAAGTACTTAATCTTAACTTTGAGGGCTTCATTATTATTCGTGTATTTCTGTTTGTGGTATACACCTCCAACGCGTTCTTGAAGTTGAGTAATCAACCCTTTCATTGAACCTTCTTTGAAATTGAATACTTTCATATGATTAAGATAAAAAGAAACCTCTAGTTAAAAAACTAGAGGTAAAAAGAAGAGGGCATACCGAACACCCTCTTGTTGTTTTAGTTTTTAGCTATTAAACTATTTCTGAGATTTTAATCTATCCTCGTTCCATTTATTGTACTGATCCATCACTTTGTCGATAGTGAAGCTGTCAATAGATTGGATTTGAGGGTATTTATATAATGATTGGATAAACTGTCCTGCAGTGTAACCACCTTTGTATAAGAAGAATGTTCTTTTCGATAACCAGTGCCAGTACGAGTTCGAATCTGTATCAGCACGCTCGTATGGATCTCTTCTGATATTGAATACTTTTGGAGCTCTCAACTCTACAAATGGCTCTAACCATAACGCTAAAGTCTTCGCTCTTTGCTCCATAAAAACTACTTTCCAGTCACCCATTCTGAGTGCAGTGATATCACCATCATCAGAAGTATAGATAAAAGTATCTCTTGGTGATTCTTCTACTTCTCCTTTGAAGTATGGAAGCATGTTGTAACCATCGATCGTAGTTTGAACGTCTCTTCCCATATAAGAAATACCTGATTCAATCTCTTCTTTGATGTTTTCAACACCTGCTGCTGATAATAAAGTAGGTAACCAGTCTTGGTGAGAAACAATACCGTTCAATACTTTTCCTTCAGGAATAGTACCTTTCCACATTACGTGACAAGGAATTCTATAACCACCTTCCCAGTTCGTGTTTTTCTCAGATCTGTATGGAGTTACAGCACCGTCAGGCCATTCGTTGTAGTGAGGACCGTTGTCAGTAGAGTACATGATGATAGTGTTTTCCATCATACCTAGTTTCTCTAATTTCTCTAAAATCTTACCGATGTTTCTATCGTGATCTACCATTGCATCAGCATAGAAAGTATCACCTTCCATTCCAGAAATACCTTTGATGTCTTCCGCAGGGTAAGTAGGGTAGTGCATACCTACCGTGTTGTACCATAAGAAAAATGGCTTGTCGTCTTCAGCTTTTTCGTCTAACCACTCTAAAGTTCTGTCAGTGATTTCACGGTCTACAGTTTCCATTCTTTTCTTTGTCAATGGACCCGTATCAGATACTCTACCATCAGCATAAGAGTGGATGACACCTCTTGGAGCAAATTTTTCTTTGAACCACTCCTCTTTAGGGTAGTCCTCATGCTCTGGCTCCTCTTCAGCGTTCAAGTGGTATAAGTTACCAAAGAACTCATCGAAACCGTGGTTTGTAGGTAATTGATCGTCTCTGTCACCAAAGTGGTTTTTACCAAATTGTGCAGTAGCATAACCTTCTCTTTTCAATAACCAAGCAATAGATGGGTGCTCGTTTTTGAATCCTGCAGGTGCACCAGGCATACCTACTTTAGATAAACCAGAACGGATTGGGCTTTGACCTGTCATAAATGCAGATCTACCAGCCGTACAAGATTGCTCACCGTAGTAGTCAGTAAATGCAATACCTTCTTCAGCGATTCTGTCGATGTTAGGAGTCATATACCCCATTTGTCCTCTGTTCCAGAAAGACAAGTTGAATTGTCCGATATCGTCTCCCCAAAGAATGACAATGTTAGGTTTCTTTGGCGACTTTTTACTTGGCTTATCACCCGCCATTGCAGGAAGAATAGTGATAAACGCAAGGATAGATAATAATACTTTTTTCATCTCCGTATCTAAAAATGAATTAATTTAAATCACGTATGTACAAATAATACTCTTAGATAAACGGTATAGAAAGATTGTAAGAATGTACTTATATGTTCATCAAATAAGCCAATTTGTTCTATTAGAAGAGGTGGATTGATGGATGTGAATTTGCAATGAGAAATTATAAACAATTCATGTAATGGAAGTATATAAAAATTGATTTCACTAAATTTTAATACAAAACGAAACTTTGTTTGATGTCCAACGTTTATAATTTATAAACTATTATTTACCCATTAAATTGATATGATGAAAAAATATAAATTTTTCCTTGTTGCAGTTATTTCATTACTTGTATCTAGTATGGTTAATGCACAAGATTTAGTGAGTTGGAATGAGCCAATGAGGAGCGAAATGATTAAAATGATCAAAAAGGCACCTAAAAAGGGAAGGATTGCTACATTTGATATGGATGGAACGATGATTACAGAATCTCCAACCTATGAAATAGCACTTTTCACTAAAAAATATTCAGATGCAGAAATCAAATCTAAAGACGATTTGGTGAAGGCATTAGTTGCTTTAACAAAAGATGAAAATTACAAACAATATGTGGATGAGTACTTTTCTGATCATCAAGCGAGAGTATATAAACCAATGCTGGAATTAGTAGAGTATTTAAAGGCTAACGACTTTAAAGTTATTTTATGTACAGCATCTGAAGAGTACTTTGCACAAGTTGCAGCAAAGACAAGTCTTCCGATGTTCGATGATGTAATTGGGACAAAAATGTCTGTTAGGGTCAATGAACATGAGGGGAAAGTTCAAAACTTAAAAGAAGCAGGGTATCAGCCTATGTTTGCTTTTGGAAACTCGGCAGGAGATTATGAAATGATGGAATATGCTACGCATCAATCATTTTTAGTTATTCATGATCATAAAGAATCTGGAGAATACGATAAACCTGAACAATACATTTCTGAGTGTAAAGAGAAAGGATTTGGTACGTTAAGTATCAACGATTGGACTACGATTTTCCAATAAGAGCACACCAAAGACATACAATACAAGGCCTAAAGTGATTTTCACTCTAGGCCTTTGTTATATATAACTTACATCATCACTTATTTTTATTGGAGGCCGCATGTACTCTATTCAAACCTTTAGTTTCTCCAAAGTGCTTTTCCGAATATTTATTATAAGCATCAGCGGCTTCTTTTGCCGTCTTATAAACACCTAAGTCATGTCGTTGTCCACCTGAATATAATACGGCACGAAAAGAATTTTTACTCACTTGCACCACACCTCTATAACCTGTTTTATTTCTATGTTTTTGATGTCTTCTCAAGTCGGCCATCGTCACCCATTCTAGATTTTCTTCCCTACAGTCTAGCGTATCTCCATTCTTATTCCTTACAAAAAGTCTTTTTTCAGAATCTGGTTTTTCAACAAAAGCTTCAGCAACGAGTTTATGCAGATAGATTGTAATATTTTGATACTGTCCATTTTTTGTAGGATAATTTTTCTGAAAGAAAACATAACCACTGACATGCTTTCTAAGGTTTTCAAGAAATCCAATTTTTTTATAATATTCATTACTCTCTATAAACTCAAACGTTTGAATAGAAATTAATGCGTTTTCGTCCGTATTTTTTAGTTTGATCTTACATAACATGGTATAAAGAATTAAGTCAACGATGGTCTTAAATTATTTAATCGAACGAATGATTAATAAAAATAGTTGTGTTTTATGTTATACTGTTCACTATTGTTAAGTGACTATTACCTTAACAATGTGCATGATATGTGAGTGACAAATATATTTTATTCCAATAAATTCTTATTTTTAATAAAGCAATTAACTATATCTCGAAATTTTAAAATGGGAATACTCTCTACTTTGAACCTGATTCTTGCAGGGGTTTTTATCGCACTATCAATTTTATACATCCTGAACTACCTTTTAACGAAGCAAAAGAAAATTCAACTCACGTATAGCGGTATATGTATACTTTCAAGTTTGTTTGTGTTATCTACTACTTTTATGCATATGGAAAGTGATGTAGAAAGATATAGACAACTTCTTGCATTGGTTGTTTTTACCTATTTAATGCTGATGGAGTCTATTTTTTTAGTCCTTTATTTTTACAATAAGCGAAGAGGAAAAGTACCGTTTTATGGTATTACGATCATCACTTTAGTCATCACTTTGGTGCTGTTTGTAGAGAATACAAGTTTTATGTTTGATGGTCAATTTCAAATCATTGAATTCTTTTTGCTAGGGCATCAGAAGTATTACATATTGAAGGGGACCTCTTCTGAAATTTACGATTTATCCGTTCTCGTGTTTTATGGAAGTAGTGTGATTTATTTTATTTGGATGATTTCCATTTCGAATTTCAATAAGAGTAATTTAAAGTTTCAAATTCATATTGCTGTGCTGTTTCTGTTCCTCGTCAGTAATATTTATGATGTTTTGATTGATGTTGGCATCATTGCGGTTTCAGTTTATACATCAGAATATGCGATTATCTTTTCAATATTACTTTTTAACATTGACCTCATTTCAGACCTATATATAGGGACAAAAAATAAAGAAGAGTTGTATCACGTATCCCAAAATTTTAATAGACTAATCAAAGAAGTAAAATTATACGTGATAGGCTTTGATGTGCATCAGGAAATCAATTTTCAAAATAATTATTCAGAGGATGTTTTTGGGAGTCAGCTCTTAGGTAATGACATTCAAACGATTCTTGAGGAATACCCAGAAGGAGATGGAGGAGATTTAATGGTTTATAAAAGTAAATGTCGCCCTTTTAAATATTTAAAGTGCTCCACAATAACATTAGATATAAATGGAAATCTTCAGACCTACTTATTAGGTTATGATATCACGGAGAGAAGGCGAGAACAAAAGAAACTGCAGGAGACTTTAATAGAACTGCATCAATTGACAGAGGAATTGGAGCAAGAGAATACGATTCTAAAAGTAGAGTCTCAAAAGAACAAACCGAATGAATTGTTTGTCGGAAGTTTTGCTTCGAGTATTGAACAGGAAGTATCACGGATCGCAAATTATAAAAGTACAGTTCTAATTGAGGGGGCTAAAGGAACAGGAAAGAATTATGTGGCGGATATGATTATTGAGAAAAGTAATAGATCAGGTAAACCCAGCATCGTTTATAATTGTCATTCTTCAATTAAATCTATTTTCCAATCCCGTTATTATGAAAGTAAGTCCGGAGCCGAATATTCCAACAAAAGTATATTAGACGTGGCTAACCATGGAACATTGACTTTGTCTAACATTGAGAATATGTCAGTCAAAGACCAAGAGTATTTACTAGACCTCTTAAAGGAAAAAGAAAATGCACGCCTCCAATATAACATTAGATTTATCATCACCACAACAACAGATTTATTACAGTTAGTCAGAAAGAAGGAGTTCAATATGGAGCTGTATCAATATTTAAGTATTTATACCATTCACCTACCTCAGTTGAAAAATCGTTTGGCTGATATTCCTTACCTCACCAATTTCTTTGTGGATCAATTTTGTAGAAGTAATAATATAGAACCCCTTTCCATTTCTATGGCATGTATTAAAAAATTACAATCTTATGATTGGCCAGAAAACATCAAGGAATTGAGGTATATACTCCAAAAAGCAGTTTTGGCATCAACAGGAAAAACACTTCGTCTTAAGGGGTTTGAAGAATATATGAATAAGAAAACAAAGCATGAAAGTACTTATTTGAATCTTTATGATCATGAAAGGAAGTACATCATTGAGATTTTAAATTTATCAAATTGGAAGATCAGTGGTAAAAACAGTGCTTCTGAAATTTTAGGAATAAATGAAGCGACATTAAGATCTAAAATGAAAAAACTCTCTATTACAAAAGACATTAAAATCAGAAGTCAAGTAGAATAAAATACAGTCAGTCTTATTTCTTTTAGTGAAATATCACGAAAATTAAACACTTTTTTTTGAATGTAAATAATTTTAAATATTTGCTTTTCAGTTGTTTATGAATTTTAGTTTGAAGAAATGAGCTTTTTTTTGAGATCATGATAATTAGTTTTTAGTATTGTAAAACCCAATAGAGACAATTACATTTCTCATAAAACCTTATTTTAATAACCCAATACCTATCAATTCGATGTTGTTCACAAAATTCTTGTACCTTACCCTGAAACTTTATGCTCCCTAGTACCGTTAAGTAATTTGCAGGCGCCGAAAAGGCATCTGTTTTTTAACTACTCAATTATAATTCGAACGATTGAATAAATATAGGTTTAACTACAAAACCTACACTACTTTAAAATAAAGTTATTACTAAGATAAATTTAAGATTACTATGAAAAAGGAAATCAAAAAGTATCCACCAATTCCTCAAGAAAGATTAGAAAAGTACCAAGACCTTTGGAAAAATTCTACAAGTAGAGACGAGGTTCATCCAGATGTTAGAGCTCACTTAGAAAGAGTAAAAACAATGGGTGGTGGCCAAGGAATTGAATTCTTGAGTAATATCAACAAAGACTACTTGGGTGCTTTTATGGCTCCATTCTCAAGAGATCTAGAAGATGCTGATATTGCTGTGATTGGTATGCCTTTTGAAAAGTCGGCACCAATGAACTCTTCTCATAAGTACGGTCCTAAGGCATTAAGAGAGCTTTCTAAAAACTTTATGGGTACTACTGAACCATGGATCAACGGTGAGTTTGATATCCCTTTTGACTTTGCTAACATTATTGACTACGGTACCATTGATACGTATGGTCAGTTTGACTTAGCAGGTGAAATGGAACATGCTATTGAGCATTATAGAAAAATTGTTTGTGACAATCATATCGTTCCATTTATGTGGGGTGGTGACCATACCGTTACAGTAGCACCTTTATTAACGTTAGGTGAAACTTACGGACCACTTTCAGTGATTCACTTTGATGCTCATTATGACTTAGTCACTGAAGCGGATTTCCCTTATCCATATCACTCAGGTAATATGTTTACACAAAACTTTGCGAAAGGAAATGTAGACCCTGAAAGAATGATTCAAATTGGTATCCGTGGAAGAATGACAGGACTTGTAGGTGGTCATGCGAAAAACTTCGGTACAAACGTATACTTTGCTGATGAAGCAAGAGTAATGTCGCCAAGAGAAATGGCAGATAAAATTATTGAAGTGGTAGGCGATGGGCCCACATATATTTCTCTCGATTTAGATTGTTTAGATCCAGTGTACAATTCTGCGTCATCGGCAGTGGAGCCATTTGGTTTGGATGCCAATTGGGTATATGATGTGTTGAAATTAGTACGTATGTCAGGTAAAGTGAATTTGGTGGGAGCAGATGTAGTGGAATACGCTCCTCAAAATGACCCTGCCAAAACATTCGGTTACATAGCGGCAGGCTTAAGCTGGAAAATCCTTTGTTGGTTAGCAGCTGATGTGAAACGTAGAAATGGAGGTGAAAACCACCCTACGAACTGGCCACAAGCTTTTGGTAACGTGACACTGTAATTTTATCTGTTAGATCTAAAATATTAACCCTAAAAAATATCATGGCAAATTTCTTTTCATTAGAAGGCCAAGTTGCGATCGTGACTGGTGGTACTTCAGGTATCGGTTTAAAAACAGCAGAACGTTTTATTGCAGCAGGTGCAAAAGTGGTGATTTCAGGTCGTAAAGACGGTACTGAAATCGCTGAGAAAATTGGAGCAACATTCGTTCAATGTGACGTGTCGAGTGCTGAATCTGTGGAAGCAATGGTCAATAAAACAGTAGAAGTCTACGGTAAAATTGATATCCTTGTTAACAATGCCGGAGCCAATTTCGGGTATGATACCATGATGGAAACGGATATTGAAAACTTTGATAAGAATTTCGCTATCAACACAAAAGGTGTAGTACACGGTATCAAATTCGGAGTACCTCAAATGAATGATGGTGGTAGAATTGTCAATGTAGCTTCCGCTGCAGCAGTACAAGGTGTCGCTTATTTAGCACCTTATGTTGCTTCGAAATGGGCTGTTGTAGGTATCACAAAAACGGCTGCAGTAGAGTTGGGAAGTAGAGGAATCAGAGCCAATGTAATCGCTCCTACTTCTGTCAATACTCCAATGGCCAACACGCCTGAAGGACAACCTCAATTAAGAATGGAACATAAAGCTGTTCCTCTAGGAAGAATTGCTGAACCTGAAGAAGTGGCTTCATTGATTCACTTCCTTTCAGCAAAAGACTGTGACTTTGTTAACGGTCAAGTGATCGGTGTTGACGGTGGTTTTACTGCCGGTATGAGTATTGACGCTTACAACACTTTAGCTTCAGAATAAGCGATCTCATTAAACATATATAAAGGCTGTCGTAATATCTCAAAGTAAACCTTATACATTGGTTTTGCGACAGCTTCACATCCTAAAAATATTTTCTGACAATTTTAAAAAACACTACGATGGGAGCACAAGGAAAAACAAAATCGACCAACGCAGATTTCTTACGTTATGCTTTAAAAAGAACTTGGATGGCAGCAGGAGCATCAGAAGAACATGGAGATGCCGTTGCAGATGCTTTAATGTTAGGTATTCGTCAAGGGAAATTAAATCAAGGTTTGGGTGTGTATGAGGCAATTGATATCATGCACCAATCAGGATTATTAGATATTAAAGCAGAACCGGAAGTAGTAGCAGAAGGCGATACTTGGGCATCAATTGACGGTAAGCGTTCGTCGGGTTACTGGACGTTGACGAAGATGGCGAATATGGCTATCGAAAAAGCGAAAAAACATGGTATTGCCATTGTTTTTGGTCATAATCATAATGACGCTGGATCGTTTGGAGCCTACACTTGGATGGCATCAAAGGCAGGTTGTGTGGCATTAACTTCTAACAACTCTGTACCGATGTGTTCACCGTTAGGTGGTATGTCAAATACCATTTCAGTACCACCATTTGATGGTATTGGTCCGGCAGGTGAGAAACCACCAGTATGGATGTCTACAAAATTATGTGAGTGGTATGACGCCGATACAGCACAAGCAGTTCTTCAAGGTACCAAGTTAAAAGGTGACTATGTGATAGATCCAGAAACAGGAGAGCTTTCAAACGATTTAGCGCCTTATGCAGAGCCAATTGAAGGATATGGCCGTGTGTACAATCAGTCAGCTTTCCAACAGCTTTCCAATCCAAGAGTATACATGTTGAACTTATTCAACGAATTACTTTCAGGAATTATCAATCCAGGTGGTATTATCACTCCAGAGGTGCCATCATTAGGAGATATTGTTGACAAAAAGGCAGATGGAACTTCAGTAGGTGGTTCTTACTTTATCTGTATTGACCCTTCAGTATTTGGTCCATTGGGTGAAGTTTTAGCGAAATCTGATCGTTTTGCTCAAGCTATCGAGGATTCACCAGCTCGTCCGGGACAAAGAAAACCAGGTATGCCAGGTGCAAGAGGCTATGAGTCAATCATTAAAAACGAGGAAATCGTGGAGGTATTGGATTCTCACTGGGAGCCATTCTTTAAAACTCAGGCAGGAAGATACGGTCTTTCTGAAGAAAGTTTAAGACAAGAGTGGGAAGCTCAAAAGTAATATATTAAAGGTTATAACTACAGAAACTATCTTCTTTTTGGTAATGGGACGTTGCATAATAGACGTCCCACTTATCCAAGCTTTCTGTAGATAAAAATATTGAAAATGAAACTTCTTGAAAACAAAGTAGCCCTAGTGACAGGTGCTACAAAAACAAAAGGTTTAGGAAAAGCCATTGCGGATAAATTAGCAGAATTAGGAGCTAAAGTAGTATTGACAGGACGTAACAGTTCCAAAGAAGGAATGGAAGCCAATGTTGATGCAATCAAGTGTAATGGTGGAGAAGCTATGGGCGTTTTAGTTGATGTTTCAGATGCTGCTCAAGTAGACGCTGCCATTCAACAAGTATTAGATGCTTACGGTACTTTGGATATCGTAGTGAACAATGCAGGAGTTGGCTTTGGATCTGCTTTACTAGATGAGAATACAGATAAAGATTGGGACGCCAATTATGCAGTAAATGTCAAAGGTGCATTGGCTGTTTGTAAAGGAGCGATTCCAGCGATGGAAAAATCAGGTGGTGGAGCAATCGTAAACGTAGCCTCTACAGCTGGTATTGCGGCAGGTATGGGAATGCCTTACCCTTATGTAGCTACAAAACATGCATTAGTAGGAGCAACGAAAGTGTTGGCCATTGAGCAAGCATCAAAAGGTATTCGTGCCAATGTAGTGGCTCCAGGGGCCATCAACACCGATATGTTACAAGAGGCTTACAAGGCAATTGCGGAAGCAGAGGGATGTTCTGTAGAAGAAGCAGCGGCAAAAGAGAATGCAGGAATTCCGTTGGGACGTCCGGCTGAACCAAGTGAAATTGCAGAGGCAATTGTTTACCTGGCTTCTCCAGCAGCAAGTTATATTACAGGTGTTGTACTTCCGGTGCACGGTGGTATGGCTCCAGGATTATAAAATTCTCACTATAAGTCCATATCTAAATATGGGCTTATAGTCTCTCCCGATTGAATCAAAGTTTACCATGAAAAAAGTAGCATTAATAACTGATTTAATATAAGGTATTAGTTCTACTGCAGGTTTTTTCACCGATAGGAAAAGAATAGATTGGTAAAATTTAAAGATTACTGTTATGTGTAATACAAATGAAAAGCCGATACTGAAATTTGATACTCCTGCCTACAATTATGAGGAATTGGAGCAACAACTCAACGATTACGAAGCCAACCCAGAAGGATACAAACATGATGGACCGTCCATTATTTCCATCCGACAAGGAATAAGGGCAGGAAGAGCAGGGAGTATTGCTGTAGGGGGATGTCTTTTACATCATGATGAAGTAATTGCAGAGAATATGTCTAAAGCTAATGCACCTTATCATCGATTAGATTTACCCGCAGAGATGGTGCTTTTGAATGAGTTGGAAGATAGACTTTGTGATGATAAGACACCGAGAATGAGAGAATACACCTTATTCACCTCTCAAGAACCTTGTCCAATGTGTTTGTCGAGAATCTGTTTCAGTCAGGTAGGTAAAACGTATTATGTGTATAGAGATACAGGTAGCATTGAAGCGGGGGCTCAAACCAATTTCGAACGCTTACCAGAGGGATTTCAACTTTTAGGTTCTAGACTCATTGTAGAGGAGGCGGACTGTTCTCCAAAGTTAAAAGAAATAGCTCGCCAAGTATGGTTGAATTCTATTGATCATTGCGTGGATGAATGGTTAGAACGATATTAATATGAGATCACCAAAACTAAGAGATTATTCCTACTTTCTAGATTATATAAAACACTTAGGCATGCTGTTGTTTGCCATCAGCATGACCACACCAATATTGGGGTTAGTTGTTTTTGATGTAGAAACAGAAATTGTGGAAGGAGATAAAGTAATTGATGCTCAATTGATATGGGATAAGCCTTTTCTGCCTTATGTGGCAGGGTTTGTAATTTTGATGATTCATTGGTTCAAGTTTGTAGAGGTACATCATTCGATGAAGAACATTAACCTTAATCAAATATTGATCACTTTCGGTTTCTTCTTCTTACTATGTCTTTACCCTTACTTCGAAATGAATATTGAATTTACCTCAGATCAACCTGACTCAAGGGCCATTTTCAGTGGTGTATGGGGGCTATTAGGCATATTTTCCTATTGGAAATTACAACACGCCAAAAAGAATGGTATGCTGAAAGAAGAGTTATCAGAAGAAAGAATCAAGGTGTTGTCTAATGAAATTCTAGCCGATCCTGTTGTAGCCTTAATTTGTGTTGGTTTATCCTACATCTCCTTTACGGTTTGGTTGATAGGCATGATTGCATTAGTACCCATTGTCAATTATGTCTTAGCAAGAGTAAGTATTAGAGCTGGATTTTAATTAAGAATTATGAAACAATTTATCTTCTATTTTTTACTGCTGTTTTTACCTCATTTCATTTTCGCTCAAGAGGAAATTGATGCTTCAAAACCGACCAACTTTTATACCCAATTGTATAATCATTTGGAATATAATTATGCTAAAAATGGTCCTGATACCTATGGATACAGAGCTGAGTTTATGTTGGCCCCTAGTGAAGCACATTTAATTTTGGCAGAGCTTCCATTATTACACAATACCGGTACTGACAAAACTGGAATTGGAGATTTTAGAGCGAGGTATTTTTACTTGCCTTACAAGAACTACGATAAATTTCTAGGAGCCTTTGGACCTTCGGTAGATGTGTTTGCTCCTACAGGAAATTATGATCACGGATTAGGTTCAGGAGCTTGGTTGATACAGCCAGGGGTGACGGTAGGCTTGATGATTGCCGAGTGGATTCAAGCTTTCCCAATTCTCTCCTATCAATATACATCAAGTCCTGTAATAGAAAGACCTGGTTTGTTTCAAGATCCTCAGCATGGCATCTCCTTTCAAGTGATTGCCCCAATTATACTGAGTGATAAAATGTTTTTACAAGTAACGCCCATTTACACCGCAAGTAATTTGGGTATGGAACGAAATGATAGATATATACAGGAGTTTATTGCCCAGTATGCCTTATCAGAGAAACTACAATTAAGTGGATTCTACAGAGGAATCTTCAAAGATGATAATCATACGGCACGACTCGCTTTAGTGGTATTCCTTTAAATAAGAGATTAAAAACTATAAAAAAATAATGATCATGAGTGATATCAAAATGAATCCGTTGTTGAGTGTAAAAGATGGAAATTTATTCATTGAAGACATCAATACCGTTGAAATCGCAAAGAAATTTGGTACTCCATTGTTTGTTGTATCAGAAAACATTTTAGTTCAAAATTATTTAGCATTTCAAAATACTTTTCAAAAGTTCTATCCAGAAGGACGTATTCGTGTGATGGCTGCAGTAAAGGCTAACCCTACCGTAGCGGTGCGACGAGTTTTGACAAAAGCAGGTTGTGGTTGTGATACTTTTGGAGCGGGTGAATTAGAAACAGCGATCAGAGGTGGAGTACCTTACGAAGATATTGCTGTAAACGGCTCAATCAAATCAGATGACATTATCCGTAAAGCCATTGATTTGGGAATTCATATTGTATTGGACAATAAAGATGAGTTAGGTACTTGTCAGAAAATAGCAAAGGAGTTAGGTAAAGAAGCACATGTGATGTTGCGTATCAAGCCTTATATGAAAGATCTTGATGAACCATCTGATTTCTTCCCTGCCCGTTTGATTCGTGAAATGACGCAAACTGTAAAATACGGTATACCCACTTCTGAAGTAAGAGAAATGTTACCTCAGTTTGCAGATTGTCCAAATGTAAAATTAGTGGGTGTTCACACACATGCAGGCCGTCATTCTAAAAAGCCTATTTTCTGGCAATCATTGGTACAATCAGTGGTTGATATGATCAAAGAAATTCATGATGGTGTGGGTAATAACTGGTCACCTTCTATTGTTTCTGTTGGTGGTGGTTTCCCTGCCGAAATGGATAAAGAAACGCGTGTAGCCGTAACGGATTATGATACACCTCATTTAGAAGATTTTGCGAAGGTAATCACAGAAACTTTTAGAACCGGAATGAAAGCGATTGGCCTTTCTTCTGAGGGCGTAATCTTGGAAATTGAGCCAGGTCGCGCAATGTATAATGAAAGTGGTATTCATTTATTTAAAGTGCATAACATGAAGCACGAAACAGCCAATGGAATGGATTATAGATGGGCAGAAACAGATACTTCAGAGACATTTTTAAGTGTTGGAGGATTGAATGTTGTACCTCCATTTGATTTAGTGGCATGTAATAAGGCGGATCAAAAGTATGATATTCCGGTAGATTTAGTAGGAATCACTTGTAATTATGATTGCCTAGCTGAACAGCATAAAATGCCTCAATTGGAAAAAGGAGATACACTTGCATTCTTGAATACAGGGTCGTACATCGAGCCTTACACTTGTAATTTTAATGCCCTTCCTCGTCCGGGTATGGTGATGGTCAAAGGGGATACCGTGGAATGGGTAAAAACGCCTGAAACACAAGAAGAAGTATTTTCAAGACACGTTGTTCCTGAGCGTTTGAAAGATATTTAATGATTTAGTTAAAGCTACAAAAAGTGTAGTGTTGTGGTCCGTGAGGCGCAAAGCATTGCGTCTCTATAAAGGGAATACTTTTAACCGATGTGAATTTTTAGATTGAAAAGGTATCATTTTGTAGAGCCACAATGCCTTGTGGCTCACGAACCACCTTCACTTAAAAACTCTATTTTGATTACTAAGAAGAGAATGAAAAAATTACTACTAAGTTTTTGCTTGCTTTTTACTTTGCCATTGATGTTAACCGCACATCAACCTGACAATGCTTCAGGTACTTTTGAGTTGCATTGGCACACTCATCAGATCAATAAGACCATTGCTACAGGTGTTTTTCAAACCATGGGCTTGAGAGTGGACAATGATCCTTCAAGAGCAGGAGTGAAAGAAAATGGAGGTGAGAAGATCTTGTATGGAATCGCTTTAGGATTTAGTATTTATGATCAGTTTGCTTTTGATATTGATCAAAAAGTGAAGGTGACAGTAGAACTAGATGCTAGTAATCTAACGGAGTTTTTCTATACTTATGATCGAAATGGTGGGGTGGAGTCAGTGCATAGAGTGGAAGTTGCAGCTGGTACCAAAGGATTTCAAAAATTCGAGTTTGTATTAGAACGAGCACGCTTTGCAAACCGGGGTTATGGGCAGACTGATTTTGCACTTGCTTCAGGATTAGATATGTCGAATAAGCTACTTTTTATTCGTGATATTCAATTTGAATTAATTGGAGAGACACCAAAGAGAAACGCCAAAGGAAATTTACAGTTAAACCTATTTGAAAAGAAATCTAAAGAAAGAGTAGCAGCACAAATTGGATTGTATGACGCTTCAGGTAGAATGCCACTTCCAACGGAAAGTGCTATTGAGTTACAATTCTTTGAGACCAAAGTAAGATCTGTAGAGATCAGAGAGGAATTGGATCAGGTGTATTGGCCAAGCGACAATCATTATACGATGTATATCGATGGTTTTTATCAGGCGAATATCCCAGCAGGGAAATATACTTTGATTGTAATGAAAGGGCCTGAATATCCCATACTTCAAAAGGAAATTGAAATCAAGGCAGGGGAAGACAATCCAATAGCTGTTCAGATAGAACATGTTTTGGATATGCCCAAAAAAGGATGGTATTCCGGTGACGTACACAATCACTTCTCAAGAACCAACGCGACCGCCAATCCAAATCAGATCGCACATGCAAGAGCAGCAGATTTGCACATGCATTGGCTGTATGCATTGGGAAATTCGGTCACTACACACTTTGACCAATACGCTTGGGGAAAAGAAGGGCAGTACAAAGAAAAAGATTACTATATCGCTTCAGGACAAGAGGATCCAAGAACAGACTTTTTAGGACATGTTTTAGCAATGGGTCATCATGAATTTGTTCGCTATCCGAATGAATATTTCCATTATGATAAAGTATCAAAAGAGGTACACAAACAAGGAGGTGTATTTGGGGTAGCACATATGGATTTTGCTCAATTTCAACAAAATATTGCCTTAGCAATGCTGGCTCCTGAAAATGAAGTAGACTTTGTAGAGATCTTCCAATATCACTCTCTCAACGTGAACGACTGGTATGCCTTCCTCAATTTGGGATTTAAATTAAGTGCAGCTGCAGGTTCTGATTGGCCTTATATGTCGTTGCCGGGAGCAGTGAGGACGTTTGTGAAAATCGACGGGGAGTTCACACCTGAAGCTTGGAATAAAGCACTCAAAGAAGGAAAATCGTTTGTATCCAATGGACCAATGATTGACTTCAATGTCAATGAAAAAGACATAGGAGCTACACTTCAAGTGAAAAAAGGAGAGACGTTGTCCATTAAAGCAAAAGGTTATATCGTACCCAGCTGGGATTTACTTCAATATGCTAGCATCATTGTGGATGGTGATGTAGTGAAGGATATCAAGCTCGAAAAGGGACAGAAAGAAATAGAGATTGAATTAGAGTTACCGGCAGATAAAAGCTGTTGGATAGCGGTGAAAGTACACGGAGAAAAGTCACACGATATTGTTTTTCAAAGTGATTTTACCAAGAGAATTCAAGCACATACTTCCCCCATTTATATAGAAGTGGATGGACAGCCGACTTGGTCCAAAGAAAAGGCTCCTCAAATTATTGAGATGCTTTTAGAACGATTGGAACAGGTAAAGGAAATGAAGTATGAAAGACATGATAATGAAGCGTGGGAAAGTCCTGACCGAACAGAAGAGATGTTGGATGCTTTCCGCCCTTATTTAAGAACGTGGATTGATCAGACCAAAGAATACTATATCAATAGAAAAAAAGAGATTGTGAGACCATAAATAGACTAGACAAATGAGTACACAAGAAAAAATGAATTGGAAACCGTTAATCGTGATCATCTTGTCGATGGTGATGATGTACATAACATCTTTTAGTATTAACGTATTGATTGGACCGATTGTACAAGAATTGAATTGGTCCGTTTCAGGATTACAAATGGTTATTGTTTCAGCCTCTTTAATTGCCGGAACATTGATGGTCACCGCAGGTAGATTAGGAGATAAAATAGGAAAGAAGAAAGTGTTCTTGATTGGATCGATTATCTACACTGTAGGTTTAACAATCGTTGTATTGGCACCAAACTCTACAATTTTTAGTATAGCTTGGGCCTTGATTTGGCCTTTCGGAATGGTATTGATTATTCCGACCTCAATCGCTATCATCATGTACTTTTATGAAGGTTCTCAACGTGCTATGGCCTTTGGTATTTATGGAGCAGTATTATCGATTGTATCGGCAGTAGCACCAGTGGTAGTAGGTTATTTGGCCTCTATTGTTTCATGGAGAATTGCTTTGGGATTGTCGCCAGCATTCGGAGTTTTGACCATCATTGCTGCTTTTACTTTGCCAGAAACAGAAAAGGACCCTTCGATAAAAATTGATATTCTCTCCGTATTTTTATCTGTTATCGCATTCGGTACTTTCTTGATTGCGACAACAATGGCATCACAATATGGTTGGTTGATGGAGAAAAGACCTTTTGAAATTGGAGGTTCAGTGATACCTTTAGGAGGATTGTCGATCGTACCTTTGATGTATGTGATCGCTATAATATTGTTGGTTATATTCTTCAAGAGAGGAGCAGCATTGACAGCTAAAGGAGAAACACCATTATTGAGTGCATCGATTTTGAAGAACATTCCATTTACGATTGGAATGACGATACAAGCATTACTTTACTTCCTAATCGCTGCAGTATTATTTACAGTTTCTGTATTTGTGCAGTCAGCAGCAGGATTAGATTCTTTTGATACCGCATTGACAACCCTACCTATTTCCATCAGTGTAGCAGCAGCAGCATTCTTTACGGCCAATCTTGGTAGCAAAATAACTCCAAAGTTAATTACGATAGTAGGCTTTGTGATTGTTTTGGTAGGTACTTATCTGATTACAGAACAAGTTTCAGTAGATATGACTCCATTTACTACTATGACCGGTTCCTTGGTCTTCGGTACAGGATGTGGGTTGGTTATGGCACAAATTGCTACATTGACGATGATCAAAGTACCATCAGAACAAGATGGAGAAGCTTCAGGTTTATCAGAAACTATGAAGGAAATTGTAGGGCAAGGTTTTGCAATCGCTTTTGCTGGATCTATCCTCTTCGGAGCGGTATATTCTAATATGGTAGAGGGGTATGAAGCCACTGAAGACCTGCAGTTAACTTTAGGAGATAAGGAAGAAATTATTATCGAGTTAGAAGATACTTTTATGGAGATCACTCCTGAACAAGAAAAGGCATGGGTCAGTGAACAATTACCTGAAAAAACCAAAGCTACGTACCAGGAAATTGTGAATAATTCAGCTGAAAATGCATTCCGTCAGACCTTCCTCATTGTGAGTATTTTCACGGTGATTTCATTACTCTTGAGCTTCTTTCTTCCTGGAATGAAACTAGGAAATCAAGAAGAGGAAGTTTCAGACGAGATGACGGCATAGAACGGATATATATTGTGCACCATTAAAGTGATGATGGTGCACAATATATAATTATAAATCTTTATTCATTTAACGAAAGAAAGTAATGGGATCATTTAAAGGCGTATCAATCATTGATACAGATGGCAAGAAAAAGGACTTTATCATTGGTACTCCTTTTTTAAGAGATGAAACCAGAGTTATTGAGGAAGTATATGTAGAAGATTGGCATCAATATCCTCTTGTAGTTGTTAAGACAAGTTTGGGTGAACAACATTTTGCAGATGTCGAGTATGAGATTATTTTCGGTGAGTAAGTAGATTGTAAACAAGGCCGAGGTAGTTACTGTTAAATAATTGTCAGATTACAGATTAAAAGAAAAGTCCTTTTAATCATCTACCATATCGCAAGTGACGCTAATGCTTAACACTTGAAACATGATAGATGTCAAATACGAGATTGTATACGGGTATAATGTAGCAAAGTAACAGTACTCAAAACAATTAACATAATCACTTACTAACTTATTATGAAATATCAAAAATTAGCATTCTTAAAATCAGGAAGCCCTAAATCAGAGGAAGCTTTCAATTTATTACTATCAAAATATGAAAACTATGTACCCGAAGAAGCAGATGTGATTGTGGCTTTAGGAGGAGATGGTTTTCTCTTACAAGTTTTACATACTTATCCGCATTTAGACATTCCTATTTTTGGGATGAATAGAGGGACTTTAGGTTTTCTGTTGAATGAATACAAAGACGATGTAGACCTTTTAGAACGCATTAATCATTCAAAAGATATTCACCTTTGTCCTATTTCAGTGGACATTGAAGACGATCAGGGAGAGCATTACCATTACAAGGCTTATAATGAGGTATCGGTGATCCGTTATTCTGGTCAGAGTGCCAATTTGAAAATTGCGGTCAATGGTAAGACAATGCTAGAGGCATTACATGCAGATGGAGTATTAGTTTCAACTCCTGCAGGGAGTACAGCTTACAACTTTTCAGCTCATGGGCCTATCATTCCTTTAAACTCCAACCTTTTAGCATTGACACCCGTCAGTCCATTTCGTCCAAGAAGGTGGAAAGGAGCATTACTTCCAGATGATGTGAACATAGAAATTACAAATCTAGATCCTGTCAAAAGACCCATTGGTGCAGCAGCAGATTCCAAAGAAGTGAAAAATGCCGTCAGAGCGAAAGTATGGCAAGATAAAAACGATATGAGGCATCTGTTATTTGATCAGGATCAATCATTGGAAGAACGTATTTTGATTGAGCAATTTAACGTGTAGAATATGCCAAAACTACTAAAGTCTTCCGCTTTGGTTTTGATACTTTTGTCGGATGTCATTGTTGTAATAGGACAAGAGTTAGAAACGATTTATCCATTACCGTCTTATGCTGATAGACGGTACAAGGAAGTATGGAAACTAGAAGAGTGGTCAGACCGTGACGCAAGAGCTCAGGATTGGTCTGATGTTATAAAGAATATACCTTTATCCAATAACAAAAAGATATGGGCTTCTTTCGGTGGGCAGGTACGTGTCCGTTATATGCCGACGGTCAATGAGGAGTTTTTACCTCAGAATTCGGGGCTGTTTACATTACGTATGCGGGCTCATGCAGACATACATTTCGGAGAAAACTTTAGAGTATTTGCAGAAGGTATTTACTCTAACACCACTAAAGACAATTCGGAAAGACTAGGGGCAGGGACTCCAGTTACTAAAGGTGCTTTTCTAAATCTTTTTGCAGAATATAAATTCGACCTTTACAAGCAGACCGACCTTGGTGTTTGGGTAGGGCGAAGAGAATTACAAGCTGGACACGAACGTTTATTGTCTCCAGGGAATTGGCTGATTACACGCCGTACTTTTGATGGAGCGGGTTTTTATATAGGCAATGACAATAATAAGTTGACGGGTTTTATTTCAAAGCCTGTCATTCCAGTGCCGGATGGTTATACTACTAGAGATCAAAATACTACTTTTTGGGGTTTGAGATATGAAAGTTTTGATGTAGCCTACAACTCTCATGCAGGCTTTGGAGTGCCAAGTTGGTCGTCGTTTAGTAAAACTTATTTCGAGCCTTATTTTTATGGACTTCATCGACAGAATGCAGTGTATGAAGAAGGTGTGGCAGATGAAAACCGTTATACAGTAGGTTTCTTGCTGTCAGGCCCCATCAAAAGAGTCTTCAATTATGAAGTAGAAGCCATGTATCAATTTGGTACTTTTGGTGGCAAAAATATTAGTGCATATTCTATCACGACTGAGTTTGGGGTAAGTTTTCCTAAAATAGCACTTCAACCTCACATTTGGTTAAGGTTTGATTATTCCTCTGGAGATCAAAACAAAGGGGACGGTACATTGAATACTTTTAACCCTTTATTTCCTCAGGTAGCACAGTTTTTTGGAGAGCATGGTGCCATGGACCGTAAGAACTTAACCTCTTTTTCTGCTAATGTAGATTTCACGGCCTTCAAAAAAGTAAAAACAAGATTAACGTATTGGAATTTTATGCGGTCGAGTTTGAATGATGCAGTTTACAATACATCAAATGGAATATTAAGAAGTGGAGCATCTAGTGCCAGAGACTTGGGGGATTCATTTCAGATATCAACCATCATTTCTATCAATCGACACTGGGAAATATGTGCCACTTACAACTTATGGGAACCTGGTCAATATTTTTGGGATACGCAAGCAGGTAAAGCACATACCCAACATTTCTTCATGATAACGACCCAATTTACTTTTTAAAATAAGCACTCAATGTGGAAAGGCATTCTCTATATTTTATTACTTTCTATTTTGCTATTTACATCAAAAGTAAAGGCACAAACAGACTCAACATCTCAAAAAATATACAAGAACAACATTCTTCCTTCTCCTTCTTTCACTTACAGTCCACGTACCGATTTAGTGGTAGGTGTTTATTGTTTGTATCAATTTAAATTCGATAAAAAAGACAATTTAGCACGCCCTTCTAATCTTAGTTTCTATTATGGTACTTCTTACAAAGGGCATACTTTTCTGCAAACCGAACACACATTTTTAACCTTTCAAGAGAAATATTTTTTAAAAGGGATTATTGAATATAAAAACACACCTGAACCATTTTATGGAATTGGAAATCAATCCTCTTCAGAGGAATACCTCAATGTCAATTATTACTCTTTCGAAGTCAAAGAACGGATTTTGAGACAGTATCAGCAATCGAAATTCTTCGGATTAAAAATAAGGTACATGCATATTTTTAATGTCAGCTATCAAGATCGTTATAATAATGATATTCCGGCACCTCACTTAGAAGGAAATGCAGGTGGTTATTATCCTGGAATTGGGCCGGTGTGGATGTTGGACAAAAGAAATAGCATCTTGACCCCGACTAAAGATTATTATTTAGACATTTCAGCTACTGCTTATTTGAACTCTAATGGAGGAGCTTTTGGGACTGTAGAAATTGATGGCCGACGTTATATTGATTTTCGAAAAGACAGCAAAAGAGTTTTGGCTCTGCAGGTAGTCGCAAAAAATACTTTTGGCAATGTTCCGTATACAGAATTGGCTTTGCTTGGTGGAAAACAGATTTTGAGAGGGTATATCCTTGGAAGGTATAGAGATCAGCATTCTATTCAGGCTCAAGCAGAGTATCGTTTCAATGTAGTAGGAAGACTGGGAATGACCACTTTTTTCGGGACAGGCACTGTTTATGATGAGCTTTCAGATCTTCAATTTCTAAAGGCTGCATTGGGTACAGGGCTTCGTTTTAATATTAATAGAAAAGACCCTGCGAATGTTCGAATTGATTTTGCTTGGAGCTTGATCGATAAAAACAATGGGATTTATATCACGTTAGGAGAGGCCTTTTAGAAATCAGGAGATTTCGTATTGGACACGAATGTCGTTTTCGCTTTTTTTGCTTCGTTTTTTCAGCAATGGAAAAAATGAAGAAGAAGGAAGTTTAAAGAGATAATATATAAGTCTTATAGCAATATTAATTTATAAGGCACATTAAAAAGGGAAGAGATGTCATCAATTATCTCTTCCCTTGTTATTATGCTTGTGTTCTTATGACCATTGCCGTAATACTATTTTTAGGCAGTACTACCTTTTTCTTTTCACCATTCAAATGAATTTGATAAACTGCATCCTTATTGTCTGTATTATGAATCAACACTTTTAAGTTGCCTTCCTTATCTTTTACAGTCAACAATGGCTTCTTGCTGTTGGAAGCAATTCGTACATCACCCGGCTTTATGAAGTGACTGATGATATACATAGCGTTATAATCAGGATTGTATTGGATCGTTTTCTTTTCTCTATCAATATTGATCAATGAGTTTTGAGGCCAATCCCATCCACTTTCAGTGGTTTCATTTAAAATCATATTCCAATAGCAGAAGTTGGTTAAACCACTATTGATATAGTCAGCAATTTCCTCCAATCGATGTGCCCCTTGTTCTACAGTGTTTTTACCATTATAACAGTGACCTTCTGTATGGAACATCTTTAAATTGGGCTGCATTCTTACAGCGTCAGTAATGATATTAGGGGATGTGTATTGTATCCCAACACCAGCCAATTGATTTACTCCCTCTAAAGAAAGAAGTTCCAAAATATCAGCTTTAATAGCAGTTCTCAATGTACCTGCATAAACTTCAGCCTCAATATTTTCTTTTTTGAAAGTAGGAATAATGTAATTAGTGGCTAAATCAAGCATCTGAGCAGGAGGCATGGTACAGCTAGGATATTTTGTATTTGCATCATTTTCATTTTGTACACAAATTCTATCAATCCTCACCCCATTTTGTTGATAAGCTTTGATGTATTTTACAAAATAATTAGCGTACGCTTTATAGATTTTTTTGTCTGTTTTTAAGTAATTATTTTTCTCTGTAAGTCCCACCATAGAGTTATTTTCTTTCATCCATGCCGGAGGACTCCAAGGAGAACCAAAAAGTGTTAAGTTCGGATTAATTTCAAACGCTTTTTGAAGATAAGGAAGTACATATTTCTGGTCTCTTTCAATGGAGAAATACTTCATTTTATAATCATCCGCTTTTTCAGAATAGCTGTAAGCATCAATTCCAAAATCACTTGCACCAATCGCCGTTCTACAAAATGTAAAGCCAGCTTTGTCAGAAGCAAATAAGTTTTGCATTACTTCTTCTTGTTGCTCTTTGGGTAGGCTTAAAAGTGCTTCACCTCCAATCTCATTAAAAGCGCCTCCAATTCCTTCTATCGTTTGATGTTCGATGTTAGGGTAAAGTACAATCTCATGTCCCCATTTTACGTTTTCGTCTGTTGTTTCAAAGGGGAGAGATTTCAATGGGTTTGCTTCCCCTTTCTCAAAAGTGACATAATGCATTTTTACATCTTTGAAACCTTGTCCGTACGCCAAAAAAGGAAAAAGAAAAACACCTAATACTACTGCTAGTCTGTTTGCCATTGTGATAGAATATTGATTTAAATGAATAATACTCTAATATATTTTAAAGCTGCTGTAGAGTAGGGGAAAATATTTTCACTCTAAGTTCAATTACTCATTTATCCCCATTTTTTGGGAGGATTTATAGCTTTTTTACTTCGTTTTTGTGTTAGGATACAAATAAAGAAGAAGTTGACTTGAAAGTAGATCAAAGAAATCTTATAGAAAGATCGATTGGACGTTCACGAAAAATTTCATCTCCTTCAAAGTGTCAAAAGCAATAAATACTCAATGTTATACATCATGAAACCGTTGATAAACAATGTGTTTGTTAATATTCATTTATGAATTAGTGTACTTCTACATATCTTTTGCACCTTTATAACATACATTTCTATTTTTTTACACAAGAGTAATTATTATGAGTGGTTCACTTATAAAATTACGACAATTTGTTCGCATATTTCTATTGACTAAATAATGGTAATTTTTAGACCAATTCTTGTAACCTTATTACTACTAATAAGTAATCTACTTTTTGCTAAGCTGAACGAAAAAGAACTTTCTCAATACAGCTTTGAGGCTTTGACCTCTGAAGATGGTTTGCCTACCAACGGCGTTTTACATTTATACCAAACCACTGATAAATATTTATGGTTAAGTACCTACAATGGGCTCGTTAGGTATAATGGAGTATCTATGCATGTACTCAATCAAGGCAATACTGATGGGTTGACAACACATAGTTTTACCTACATGCTGGAAACCAAAAATGCTAGATGGTTTGGGTCTCAAGCAGGCTTGATTAAATATAGTAATCATCAGTGGGAAGTTTTTACTGAAAAAGAAGGGCTGATTCATAATGAGATCCACGAAATTGTAGAAGATCAAAAAGGAAATTTATGGATTGGTACTCCAGCGGGTTTATGCTATTTTGATATCGAAAAAAATAAAATTATTTCAAGTGGTATCCCTTCTGTACTAAAGAAAGCTTCAATATCAGATTTAAAAATAGATCAATCTGGCAAATTATGGATTGGTACTAAAAAGAGCGGATTGTTTAGGTATAACATCGACACAAAGAAATTTGATTATAACAATAAGAAAATAAAAAACATCAAAGCCTTGGTTTTGGATCAAAATGAAAGCCTTTGGATTGGTGGTAGTGGTTACCTAAAAAAGCTGAATAAAGAGCTTAAAGTCAGTAGCTTCGATCAAATAGATCAACTTCCATCAAAAAACATTACAGCTTTATTTGAAGATTCTAAAGGGGCATTATGGATTGGTACAGACCATGGTATTGCTCGATATTTTAATCAATTTATTAGCTCTTTTTCAAAGAATAAAGAAATTGGAAAACATATCGTATGTAGTATCCTCGAAGATCATGAGGGCAACTATTGGGTAGGTACTTATCAGCATGGTGCTTATCGACTGAATTTAGGGCAGTTTACAAGTTATGGTGTAGAACAAGGGCTTACAGGGAATTTTGTATACTCCATCTCTGAAGGCATCTCAAATGATGAGATTCTATTGGCAACAAATGGAGGAATTACTGTTTATCAGAATAATGCTTTTACCCCTCACTGGTTCAACAGTCAACTGAAAACGAAAAGTGTAAAAGATGTATTTGTTGATAGTAAAGAGAACACATGGATTGCCTCTAAAAGAGGACTAACAAAAATAGATCGTTATCAAAAAGTAACTCATTATACCAAGAAAGACGGATTATCGAATAATTATGCTCGTTTTACTTTTGAAGATGCCTATGGCAATATTTGGGTAGGTACAATTGACGGCCTCAACATCCTTCAGAAAGATGGTCGCTTTAAAACCTTCACGACACAAGATGGGCTCACGAATAATTTTATCCTATCTATTTTTGAGGACAATCAAAAGAAGTTGTGGATATGTACAAAAGGAGGAGTTACAACGTATAAAAACGGTAAATTTTATAATTTCACAAAGTTACATCAACTCAATTCTGAACCTGTTTTTAAAGTAATACAAGATCATCGTGGCGTGATTTGGTATGGTACTAATAATGGTATTTTCAGAGTGGAAGGAGATAAAGTTTTTAGCTATCATAGAAAAATTGAAGGAGAAATTACCTCTGTTTTTAACATCATCGAAGACCGTAAAAACAACCTTTTCTGGATAAGCTGCAATGTAGGTGTATATACTTTGAAAATTGATGAACTTAACCAAGTGTATAGAGGAAACCTTGACAAAGTGAAACTAAAACTGTATAGCACCAAAGACGGTATGAAATCCAAAAGTGTGATGGCGAATGGTAGAAGCTTGGTCCGAAAGAATGGTGAAATTTGGTTTCATACTTATGATGGCGTGAGCATTGTGAATTGTAATGATATCATTGTAGAAAAAACACCTCCAACGGTAATTATCAATAAAGTGATGGTCAATGGTGAGACCGTAAGTCATACTGCTGATCAATTTGAAATCCCTGAAGGAAATACCCGATTGGAGATTGCTTATGAAGGTATTAGTTTATTGCATCCAGAAGGAATTACCTATAAATATAAATTAGAAGGATTTGATGAGGATTGGATTTATGCAGAAGAAAATCAAAATGCAATTTATACCAATCTACCTCCTGAAGACTATACTTTTGTGATTTCAGCGGGGAATCAGGACAACGTTTGGCTGAAAAAGCCCGTAAGGCTAGAATTCAAAAAATTAGCTTCTTTTTATGAAAGACTGGAAATACAACTCTTATTTGCTGTCCTATTTTTTGTAGCGTTATTTTTCACTTACCGATGGAGAGTAAGACGCTTTAAGCTGAGGGAGATGGTACTTGAAAGAAGAGTAACAGAAAGGACGAAGGAGATTTATGAGAAGTCTGAGGAGCTACTTCAACAATCTGAAGAATTACAACAACAGGCGGAGGAGTTACAGCAACAAAGAGATTATCTTTCTGAAACGAATGATTTAATTTCAGAAAGGAATGACGAGCTCAACACCAAAAATGAAGAGGTATCTGATTTGATCAAGCAAGTGAAGTCGATCAACTCAGACATGAAAATAAAGAATAAACGCATGACGGATAGTATTCGCTATGCCAAAACAATGCAGTTTGCTTTACTTCCAAGTGCTAAAAAGCTTCAAAGAGCCTTTGCGGATCACTTCATTATTTTCAAGCCTAAAGATATTGTTTCGGGTGACTTCTATTGGATGACAATCCCAGAGGATAACACAACTTTTGTCGCTTCTGTAGACTGTACAGGTCATGGAGTTCCTGGTGGTTTTATGTCAATGTTGGGAATTTCAATTCTTAATAAAATCATCAAAGAACACAAAGAATATGACACTGTAGAGATTCTTACAAAATTGAATGCCTCTATCATTGATTACCTCCAACAGGAAAATTCAGATATTGATGACGGAATGGACCTAGCCCTTTTAAAGGTTGTTTCTGATGCTGAGGGTGCAACAGAAGTGACATTTACAGGAGCAAAAAGCACGGTTTATTTCTATAAAACGAAGGAAAATCAATTGATCTCATTAAAGGGCGACAATATTTCCATTGGCGGTAGAAGTAAGAAGAAAAAAGAGAAGAAATTTACATCACATTCCATTCAGCTTCAAAAAGGAGATAAAATCTACCTCTCAACGGATGGCTATATTGATCAAAATAATCATTTGAGAAAGAAAATCGGGAAGAAACTTTTTGAAGGCATCCTTCAAGGCACTTCAAAATTAGAAATGTCTAAACAGAAAGAACAACTGGAACACCTATTACAGAGACATCAAGGTGATGAGGATCAAAGAGACGATATTACGGTGATTGGTCTTAAACTATAAAAAAAGTAGCAGTTTCTACCTAGAATACGAAAGCCACTATCGCAAATGTGAAGCGATAGTGGCTTTTGATTTGAAAGTGAACGATAATGCATTTTCCTTACACAATCCCCAACTTCTTTGCTTTTTCGATGGCCTGCTCAATAGTCTTAACACTTAACTTTCTCAAAATATTCAATCGATGTGTTTCGATCGTACGAATACTGACGGAGTGCATTTCTGAGATTTCCTTATTGTCTAGGCCTTCCATTAAGTGATTTAGAATTTGAGATTCCCTTTTGGAAAGACTGATTGTATTTTGAGTTTTAATGGAGCTGGAAGAACTACTGAATTTATCTTCTCGGATACTTTTTACAATAATGTCACTGGTGTCGCCAGAGAAATAAAACTTTCCGGCGGCTACTTTTCTGATCGCTTTTAAAAACGTCTTATTGGATTCATCTTTAAGGATATACCCACAAGCACCAACTTTCACGGCTTTCACTATATAATCTTCCCTATCATATAAAGAGAGGAATAGAATTCGTGTCTCTTTGGATTCTGCTAATAACAACTCTGCCGCTTCTAATCCTGATTTTTTAGGCATAGAAATATCCATAATCACAACATCAATATGGTGACTTGCTACCAATGGAATAGCTTCCTCCCCGTTACTAGCTTCAGCTACAACTTCTAAGTCTTCTTCTTTGTTGACGAGTTGTTTTACACCATTTCTAAAAATTTCATGGTCATCCACTAATAATATTCTATGCTTTAACATGAGTCGGTTTTGATCAGTTTTGTATGAAAGGTAACACAAAAAATATTCTTCAAAGGTAAAAAAATGAAGTATGCCATAAAAACTACATGACTTATAATCCTAAAAATACCATTCCAGCACCACACATCATAATGGTAAATCCTCCAATGAAATGACTATACCTTTCCAATTTATGCCAATGCACTAGTGAAATCCCCTTCGATAATGTGTAAACGCTTGTAAGCATTGTGCCTATAGTGGCTGTAGCAAAAACTAAGGTGACGGCGATTAATAAATAAAGGTTGAGTTGAGCAGCAGGGTACATTAATAAAGGTATTAAAGGTTCACAAGGGCCAAAGGCAAATATGATGAAGACAACCCAAAAGGAGAGCGACTTTTTTGTGTTAACATGAGAATGAGGTTTATTTTGGATCGCTGTATAAATTCCATAAACAGCATAAAAAACTCCTGCGATCAATAAAAACCAAGAGGCAATGGAACCCCTTTGTCCTTCAATGATTTCAAGGTTTGAAACACTCCATCCTAATGCAACGCCTAAGAGTCCTAAAACAATTGATCCCACAACATGGCCTATTCCACATATTGCCACTACATTTAATGTTTTAGTTGTACTCCAATTCTTTGCTTTGGCAAGTGCAACAAATGGCATATAATGGTCTGGCCCTGAGAGAGTGTGAATGATTCCTATACTCAAAGCGGAAAATAATAGAGGGAGGCTTTCTGTTAGCATTAGCATACTTAAGTTTAATTTATTAATTACTTACGTAATTTTATTTTTGATAGATCTTTTTATTTGAATGCTAATATAAATTAATTTATTATTTATATCGCAATTTACGTAATTATATACTGGAATATGGTTTTTAATTGAAATTATTAATTGATTTATATGTAAACTGCCATATAGCAGATTTTAAAATGTTTTTAAGTTGCTATTACGTAATTTTTGTTATTAATATTGGATAAAGTTATATTGATACGTACGTTTGTTACGTAAGTAATTTAAAAGCAACAAATTATTATGAAACAAACCAACTACTTAACTTTTACTGTAACTCTCTTAACTTTCTTTTTCGTAAACTACAGTGCAAGTGCACAATCAAAACAATCCTCAAGCTTACGTATCAATGATGATATATCATTGCTGAAAGAAATCAATGCAGAGAAAAATGAGACCAAAAGCATCTTTGCTGGTAATGCAGAAGACAAGATTGCAAAAGAAAAAGAAGAGGAGTTTAAACCTTCTTTTTCAGTAGGTGCTATCATCCATATGTTTGCAGGAAGCCAACAAGATGGATATGCTTTTGGAGGTGATCCAGCAGGTCCAGATCCAAGTAATTGGTCTACTGACTTTGCGGTCTATAGAGCAAGAATTATGGTAGGTGCTCAGTTGACAAAAAAGGGAAACTTCTTTATGGAAACTGAAATTCCTTCACCAATCAATGGTGCAACGACAGCTGGCGGAGGGAAACAAGCCGCTGTTACACCAATTATCTTGGATTGCCAGTATGAGCATGTCTTCAATGATTACTTTTCAGTGATTGGTGGTCTACAATTGGTATCACACAACAGAAATGGCCTTCAGGGTGCTGCCGGTTTAATGGCTAATGATTTTACTTATTACCAATATCCTTATAACTTGTTTCCTGATAGTCCTTTACAAGGTAACTTTGGTAGAGATTTGGGGGTGAATTTTAGAGGTTTCTTCGCGAATAACAAGCTAGAATACCGTTTAGGATTTTTCTCAGGCCGAACAAGCTTTGATGGTACAAACTCATCACCGATCCGTACCGTAGGTCGTTTGGTGTACAATATTTTTGATGAAGACAAAAACTTCTATTACTCAGGAACAAACTTAGGCAAAGGAAAAACACTTTCTATTGGTGGTGGTGTTGACGCTCAAGGCGATTACTTAGCAGCAGGTGTTGATGTATTCTTAGATATGCCTGTAGGTGATTTAGGTTCGATGACATTGAACGGAGCGTACTCTTATATTTCAGGAGGAAACAGCCCAGAAAATGAATATTCGTTTGCGACAATGATCCCAACACAAAATACTCAATTCATGGAGTTGGGATATTACTTTAAGGATCTTAAATTACAACCTTGGTTGCGTTATGAGCGTCAGGGCATGAATGCTGAAAGTAATCAAATTGGAGATGCTGAGAGTATTTCAGACTTCAATAAGTACAATTCCACTACCGTATTTGGTGGAGGAGTAAACTATTGGTTTAATGGTTACAATACCAACCTTAGATTATCATATACTACAACTACAAAAACAGTAGCAGCAACAGACGAATCAAAGACCTATGGCCAAGTATGGCTTCAAGCTCAAATCTTTGTATTCTAATGCATTGCATTTATCGGAAAACATCTCATATATATCTTTTGAACAAACAATAATTTAACTATGAAACGTATCATCAACAAGCATTGTTTTTTAATCTTTCTTTTAGGCCTACTTCTTAGCTGTAGTGCCAATAAAAAAGCCTCTTCTAGCTCAGAAACTGTTGCAGAAAAACAAGAAACCATTAAAGTAGGCGTATTACACTCTTTGAGTGGGACCATGGCCATTTCAGAAGTATCCTTAAAAGATGTACTGATGATGGCAATAGATGAAATCAATTCCTCAGGAGGTGTTTTAGGAAAACAATTAGAGCCTGTCATTGTAGATCCGGCGTCAGATTGGGATTTATTCGCCGAAAAGGCAAAAGAACTTTTAGTGAAAGATAAAGTAGATGTAACTTTTGGTTGCTGGACTTCGGTTTCTAGAAAATCAGTATTGCCAGTTTATGAAGAGTACAAAGGACTACTTTTCTATCCTGTTCAGTATGAAGGGCAAGAACAATCGCCAAACATCATTTATACAGGAGCAACACCAAACCAACAGTTGATTCCATCAGCAGAATATTTGATGAGCGAAGAGGGAGGTAACTATAAAAAGTTCTATTTATTGGGTACGGATTATGTATTCCCAAGAACAGCCAACAAAATCTTAAAGAACTTCTTATTGGATTCGGGTGTACCTGAAGAAAATATCATTGAAGAATACACACCATTCCACCACCAAGATTACCAAACTATTGTGTCAAAAATCAAGCGTTTTGCTTCTTCAGGTGATGCATGTGTATTGAGTACGATCAACGGCGACAGTAATGTACCTTTCTATAAAGAATTTGCGAACCAAGGTTTATCAGCTTCTACTTGCCCGATCATGGCCATGTCAGTTGCGGAAGATGAGTTGAGAGCGATGGATACAGAGTTTTTAGTAGGTCACTTGGCAGCATGGAATTACTATCAATCGGTAAAGACTCCGGAGAACTTTAAGTTTGTGGAAAGCTTCAAAAAATATTGTAAAGAAAATGGATTGCATGGCGGTGAATCTCGTGTAACAGATGATCCAATTCACTGGTCGTATGCAGGTATATACTTATGGAAAAAAGCAGTTGAAAAAGCAGGAACAACAGATGTAAATCAAGTGATCAAAGCACTATCAGGTCTTTCTATTGAAGCACCAGGTGGATATGTAGAAATGCATCCTGATAACCATCACTTGTCGAAACCAGTACTAATTGGTGAAATTCGTGCAGATGGTCAGTTCGATATTATTTCAAGAACAGATGATCTCGTTGTACCAGAACCATTTAGCAAGTTTGCGATGTAATTACTAACAATCACCAAAGAAGTAAGTATTCGATATTTTAAATAGTTCTTATAGTGGAAGATGTGGAAATTGTATTACAATGCCTAACATTCCACTCCCAAATCCTCATTACTTCTTTATTGTATTTAAAATTGAAGTGTTTAAGTGAGTAGAACTGTGGTCAATAGTTCTGGGTCATAGGTGATCGTAAAGCCTATGACCGCTCCCACTTCAATTATGTATTCAAACTCACATCCCGCATTTCTATCACTTAATATTTTTCTGATGTTAAAATCAAAACTCCTGTTCCTAACCTTGATTTTGGGAACCCTCTCCTTTACTGCCTTTTCTTTTGAAAAAACAGTAGAAAACAGTGTACAAACCCTATTATCCAATAATAAAACGGAGTTAGACAGCGTCGTTAACTTCTTAGTAGAAACTAAAACACCCCATACCTACGCACTCATTGGTGCTATTTTAGAAAAAAGACTTTATGTAAAAGGAACGAAAGCATACACCCTGTTTCCAGGTATAAAATCATACTATGAAGTATATCCGGAATTTAAAGAGGCAGGGAATGATGTGGTAGGAATAGTACCATTGAAACTCTCTAGAAAATATATTCTAAAGTTTCGTCCTTTATCAAAATATACCCAATTGTACACGCCTGTTGCTCAAAGCAAGCTCAATGCTTACCAACGCTTTAAGCAGTCAGGTACTTTAGAGGATGTGGCCTTTCTGACGGAACAATTAAAAACAGAAAGTGATGAAAAAGTCAAAACAGCAGGATATGAAGCCATTTATACCATTTGGCTTTTAAGTGGAGATGAGCAGTTGGAGATGAATGCTTTGGCCAAGCTAGGGGAAGGAGCATCGGATCAAATGTTAGATCCTTTGGAACAATATTTAAAGAAAAAAGAAAATGCACCACAAGATCAGTCTTACATTCTCGCAAGTGAACTGATCAGTGATATTCAAGCTCACGAAAGATTTATCAATACAGCCCAAAACCTTTTCAGTGGTATTTCTTTAGGAAGTATTTTATTGTTGGTGGCCTTAGGGCTAGGAATTATTTATGGATTGGCAGGTGTGATCAATATGAGTCACGGTGAGTTCTTAATGATCGGTGCATATACAACATACGTTATTCAGCAGTGCTTTATTGCCTATTTACCCGCTTCATGGTTTGAAGGTTATTTCTGGGTTTCATTGCCATTATCATTTATCACGGCAGGTTTGATTGGACTTTTAATAGAAAGGTTAATCATTCGTCACCTTTATAACAAACCGTTGGAAAGCCTTTTAGGAACGTGGGGGTTGAGTTTGATTATGATCCAGATTTGTAGAAGTATTTTCGGCGACATCACCGCCGTAAAATCACCAGAATTACTATCAGGAGGCATAGAAGTGATGGATGGTTTGATTTTACCTTTCAATAGATTGTTCATTATTGGTTTGACGGTGTTTATGGGTGTGCTGACCTATATCGTTTTCTTTAAGTCAAGACTAGGTGTGAAAATCAGAGCTGTAACTCAAAACAGAAATATGAGTGCTTGTCTAGGAATTTCCACGAAAAGAATTGACGCCATGACTTTCTTTTTAGGTTCTGGTTTAGCAGGAATTGCTGGTTGTGCCATGACGTTGATCGGTAATGTAGTACCGAATATGGGAAAGACTTATATCGTAGATTCTTTCTTGATTGTGGTTGTAGGTGGAGTAGGGAAACTTGTAGGAATTATTGCTTCGGCAATGGGTGTGGGCGTATTGTCCAAAATCTTTGAATCCTTTTACGAAGCAGTGTACGGCAAAGTAATAATGCTCGCCATTATCATCTTCTTCTTACAGTTCAAACCTAAAGGACTATTCCCTGATAAAGGAAGATTGTCTGAAGAATAGATTTGAGGGAAGAATTTAGAGGGAAGAGGTAAGAGTTAAAAGGTAAGAAATTCTCAAATAAACTTTCTACACTACGAACTACCTCTTCATGCTCCATTCCATTACCTAATCAAAGAAATTGAAATCATGAAAACATTAATTCAGAAAAAATATCATTTAGTCTTCATAGGCTTGTTTCTAATACTTATGCCCTTGGGCAATCTCTTAGGGTTTGTTGAAACGAATACCATGACCTTGTGGGGTCGCTATTTTTGCTTTGCCATAGCCGCCATTGGAATCGACTTGATTTGGGGATATACGGGGGTGCTAAGTATGACGCAAGCCTTCTTCTTTTGTTTGGGTGCCTATGGAATCGGTATGTACATGACCCTTTCCAATTTACCCGAAGGACATCAATTGCCGGCATTTATGGAATGGAATCAGGTCACTGAACTGCCCACTTTCTGGGCTCCATTCTCCTCTTTTCCATTAGCCTTTATACTTTCATTATTAGTGCCGGCATTGTTTTCCTTGATCTTCGGTTTTTTCGTTTTCAGAAGCCGTATTCAAGGCGTTTATTTTGCCATCATTACACAAGCATTAGCCTTGGCTATGTTCCTTTTATTCTCAAGAAATGAAACCATGTTGGGAGGGACAAACGGCTTAACAGACTTCAAATATTTATTAGGATTTGACCTTAGAGAAACATCCACAAAACTAGGTCTATACTTCATCAGTTTTATCGTTTTGTGTTTGATATATATCTACTCTTCTTTCTTGACAAAATCTAAATTCGGAAAAGGTTTGGTCGCCATCAGAGACAGTGAATCAAGAATGCGATTTACAGGTTATGGCGTATCAGCGTATAAGATTACCATTTTTATGATCGGGTCAGTGATCGCAGCCATTGGTGGTATGCTTTATTTACCACAAACCGGCATCATCACACCGGGAAGAATGGATGTACAGGCTTCCATCGAAATGATCGTTTGGGTAGCCTTGGGTGGAAGAGGAAACTTGAAAGGAGCCGTGTTAGGAGCCATCGTAGTCAACTTACTTTACAGTATTTTCACTTCCATCTTACCAGGAGGATGGCTATATGTTTTGGGAGGCTTGTTCGTGATTACGGTACTGTATTTAGATAAAGGAATGATCGGCTTATTCCAGCAAATTCAAGCCTATATAAAGACATTTTTTGCCTCCGATAAAAATAATAAAGAAGCAGAGAATGAAGTAATAAATGTTTCAGCCTAAGCACTTGAAGGAAATGTGTTGCGTGCACCATAGTTAAAACTATGGGCAGGTGATACCTTAACCTTCAAGACTAAAGTCTTGAAGGTTCAAAACGGAAACATCACTTTAGTGTTGTTGGAGTCAGTATTACTTGCCCATGACTTCAGTCATGGTGTACGGTATTTTTATCAAGTACTTAACTAAATAAAAAACGATGTTATCAGTAAAAAACTTAAGCGTGGCTTTTGGAGGAGTACAGGCTTTGAAATTGGATCAGTTTGATTTAAAAGAAAACGAATTGAGAGTAGTGATCGGCCCTAATGGGGCAGGGAAATCTACTTTTATGGATATAATTTGTGGAAAGACAAAACCGGATGAAGGGTCAATCTTGTTCAAAGGAGAAGAATTGATTGGTATGAGCGAAGTGAAAATTACGGAAATGGGAGTGGGGAGAAAGTTTCAGAAACCAACAGTCTTTACAGGCTTGTCGGTTTTTGATAATATGCTTTTAGGCTTGAAAGTCAAAAAGGATATCATTTCCACTTTCTTTTACAAAACAAAAAAAGAACACTTAGAAAAAATCCATGAAATCGCTTTGAAAGTAGGTTTGCAGGATGATTTAGATAAAATAGCCGGTTCTTTATCGCATGGTAAAAAGCAGTGGCTGGAAATAGCAATTGTCTTACTCCAAGATCCAGAATTGATGTTGATTGATGAACCTGCGGCAGGAATGTCAGACTCCGAAGCAGAAAAAACAGGCAATCTGTTGTGTGAGCTGAGTAATTCTCATAGTGTTATTGTGATTGAGCACGATATGAAATTTGTAGAGCAAATCGCTATTGATCAAGTAAGCGTTTTGGTACGAGGATCGATTTTGACACAAGGTACTTTTCAGGAAGTCAAAAATGATCAACAGGTTATTGATTGCTATTTGGGAGCACCTGATTCGGCTCAGACCCAACGTTCAGCATAGTATGTTTAATACGTTTTGTCAACGCTTGACAGACCGTTAGGAAATCATTGAAGACTCTACTTTCAAGCTTCCTTCTTCTTCATTTTTGTCTTGAAACAAAAACGAAGCAAAAAATTCAAGGCTTTGAAGTCAAAAGCTAAATTACATTTCTTTCGCCTAAATGATTTTAAACTCGCTGCGCTCAAACAGCAAAATCATTCTTAACGGCTCTCTTCATGTAATTCTTAACGCTTTTCCCTTCAAGGCCGGTGGGAGTTCTACCTTAATTTAGAAAGTAGTAGCTCCACTGGCGCGAATGTTAAGCGATAGCGTCATTCGTGCCTTGCAGATCAATAGAAATCTCCTGATTTCTATATCAAAAGACTCACTTAATCTCGAAATAAAATGGAACTCGTAGCCACAGAAAATAAAATCACGTCCTCTTGGAATGAACTCGAAACACATTTAAAAGTCAGTGCCTTGGAAACTTCTTATGGGGAAAGCCAAGTGCTTTGGGGAACAGAATTAGAAGCCAAAAAAGGAAAAGTAACAACCATCATGGGAAGAAACGGAGTTGGGAAAACGACTACTTTAAAAACCATAATGGGATTGCTTAATGTACAAAGTGGAGCCATAGAATTTGAAGGAAAAGACATTTCAAAACTTCCTCCACACAAAAGAGCAAAAGCAGGAATTGGCTATGTGCCTCAAGGGAGAGAAATCATCCCGAAATTAACCGTTTATGAAAACCTTCTGATTGGTTTGGATGCGTGTACAGATAGAAAAGCGAAAATTCCAGAGGATGAAATCTACGAGCTATTTCCCATTTTAAAAGATTTTAGAAACCGCCCAGGAGGAAACTTAAGTGGTGGACAACAACAGCAGTTAGCCATAGCAAGAGCATTGTGTGGAAGGCCAAGTATGTTGCTTTTAGATGAGCCTACAGAAGGAATTCAGCCTTCAATTACGCAGGATATAGGAGATATTTTGAAAAAACTTGCATTGGAAAAAGGAATTTCTGTAGTTTTAGTAGAGCAAAAACTAGATTTCGCATTACGAATTTCTGATTACTTCTATATTATGGATAGAGGTAAGGTCATCGAACAAATGGAAGCAAGTACTATTGACGCCGATAGAATTCGTAAGCACTTATCAGTTTAGACAATTTTCAATAAGCTAAAACTACTAACATGCATCTAAGTCCGAAAGAAATAGACAAATTGATGTTGCACAATGCTGGTGTAGTAGCACAAAAACGCTACGCTAGAGGTGTATTACTCAACTACCCCGAATCAGTCGCTCTCATCTCCACTCAACTATTGGAGTTTATCCGTGAAGGTGCTTCCGTAGCAGAATTAATGGATAGAGGAAAGAAAATACTAGGCATTGACGATGTAATGCCCGGTGTAGAAAAAATGCTCCATGAAGTACAGATTGAAGGTACTTTTATGGACGGTACCAAACTCGTTACAGTGCATTCACCTATCTGCGACGAAAACCTTGACAACGATTGGGCTTTATATGGTTCTGGTCTGACAAAATCGAAAACAAAAATTGAAATGGATAATGTATCCAATCCTTTACCGGGTAAAAAGGAACTGGGTGAAGGAGTCATTATTCTCAATGAGAACAGAAAAACCATCACATTAGACGTGACCAATATGGGAGATCGCCCCGTACAGGTTGGTTCTCATTACAACTTTATTGATACCAATATTCAATTGTCCTTTGATCGAATGGCCTCTCTTGGCTACCGACTCAATATTCCTGCAGGTACTGCTATCCGTTTTGAACCAGGAGAAAATAAAAAAGTAGAGTTGGTAGAGATTGCCGGTCAAAAGATCATTTACGGAGGAAACAACATCGTAAACGGTCCTGTAGATCAGGTGACGGAAGAGGAAATAAAAGAAAAACTAGCCAAAACGGTTTAGTTTTCCCAACAGCTTTCAATTCGATCAATTAACAAAAACGATTATGGCAAAAGAAATTAGCAGACAGGCGTATGCCGATATGTACGGCATCACTACTGGCGATAAATTATATTTAGGCGATACAAACCTTTGTATTGAAGTAGAAAAAGATTACACCGTTTATGGTGAAGAATGCAAGTTTGGAGGAGGGAAAGTATTAAGAGACGGCATGGGGCAAGCTTCAGGGTTACGCCGAAAAGATGTATTGGATATGGTAATTACCAATGCTCTGATTGTCGATTACACAGGTATTATTAAAGCAGATATTGGTATAAAAGACGGTAAAATTCATACCATTGGTAAAGCAGGAAATCCGCATATTATGCCCGGTGTTCACCCTGATATGATTGTAGGAGCGAGTACCGATGTAGTAGCAGGAGAAGGGGCAATTATCACTGCAGGAGGAATTGATTCACACATTCATTATATCTGTCCGCAACAGATCGATGAAGCATTGGCTTCAGGTGTTACTACTTTCTTAGGAGGCGGAACAGGACCAACAACCAATTCCAATGCGACCACTTGTACTCCGGGAAAATTTGCCATCCGTATGATGTTGCAAGCCACAGATGATTATCCGATGAACTTTGGTTTCTTAGGAAAAGGAAACACATCGCACCCCGAAGCATTAGAAGAGCAAATAGAAGCGGGGGCTTGCGGTTTGAAATTACATGAAGATTGGGGATCCACTCCAGCGGCAATTGACAACTGTTTGAGTGTGGCAGATAAAATGGATGTTCAAATCTGTATTCATACCGATACTTTAAATGAAAGTGGTTTTGTAGAAGCTTCAAAAGCCGCTTTGAAAAATAGAACTATTCATACCTATCACACCGAAGGTGCAGGTGGAGGTCACGCACCAGATATCATCATGTTATGCGGTGATCCGAACGTAATTCCATCTTCTACCAATCCCACAAGACCCTTTACAGTCAATACGATTGATGAGCACTTGGACATGTTGATGGTGTGCCATCACTTAGATAAAAATATTCCTGAAGACGTTGCTTTTGCAGAATCAAGGATCCGTCAGGAAACTATTGCTGCCGAAGATATTTTGCATGATATGGGTGCTTTATCCATTATCGCTTCTGATTCTCAAGCTATGGGACGTGTAGGAGAAGTGATCACAAGAACTTGGCAAACGGCGGCGAAAATGAAGGAGCAAAGAGGCTTCTTGGAGGAAGATCAATCAGGAAATGACAACCACAGAGTAAAACGCTACGTGGCAAAATATACCATCAATCCAGCCATCGCTCACGGTTTTTCACATGTGACTGGTTCGATTGAAGTAGGGAAAATGGCGGATATTGTATTATGGAAGCCTCAGTTCTTTGGTGCAAAACCAGAAATCATCATCAAAGGTGGTGTAGTGGTACAAGCACAAATGGGTGATCCGAATGCCTCTATCCCAACTCCGGGCCCATCTTATTCAAGACCGATGTTTGGTTTTAAAGGAAAAGCAGCTCCACATACTTCTGCTGTTTTTGTTTCAAAAAGCTCTATTGAAAACGTAAAAGAATACGGTATCTCAAAAGAAATCGTAGGTATTAAAAACTGTAGAAATATTGGTAAAAAGGATATGAAACTAAATAGCACACTTCCGGAAATCACCGTAGATCCAGAAAGCTATAAAGTAACTGCCGACGGTGTGCATTTATCATGTGAACCAGTAGCAAAAGTTCCTTTGGCACAACTGTACAACCTATTCTAAGACAGCATTAATATAAGTCTAATCTTAGATTGGTTAGTAAAAAATGGTTTTCAATTGAAGTTCGAGCTAGTGGCATAGAAGGGAAAAGCGTTAAGAATTTTGTGGAATAAGCCGTTAAAAAATCTTCGTCTGTTTGAGTGCAGCGAGTTTTGAAGATTTTAGGCTTATGGAATAAAATTTAGCTTTTGACTTCACAGCCTAGATTTTTTTGCTTCGTTTTTTCATCAATGGAAAAAATGAAGAAGACAGAAGAAAATAGGAGTAATTTTCAATGCGACATCACACTGTTAAAATGGTATGAATACTGAATTATATCAAATATTGCATATTGCCGATTCTGCTTTCCCGATTGGTGGTTATGCTTATTCCAACGGATTAGAATACGCCGTAAAGTCGGGGATCATTTCAGATGTAAAAGGGTTGAACCAATACCTGAAAGATTACCTCCATCAGATCATCAAGTTTGATATGGCTTTTGTAAAGGAGGCGTTTGAGGCAGAAGCAGAAGAGTTACCGCATTTATGCGAAAGCTATGATGTGATGCTGTTGAATCCGGCGATCAAAAAGGCAGGGGTGGTATTGGGTAAAAACTGGAAAAGAGCCATCAAACAATTGCATGGTGAAACAATAGACCTTTGGCCAGTAAAAGAAGCCGATCCTGATTTCTTGATCATCTTCGGCTATACCTGCAAGCTATTGGGGTACTCATTAGAAAATGTATGTATCCTCTATCTTTTTATGATTGCTAGAGATCAATTGAGTGCCATCATTCGTTTGGGAACACTCGGTCCATCGCAAGGACATAAAATGCAGAGCGATCTATTGAAGGAACTCGAAAAAACGTTTACTATTGACCAAATACCTTCAGTAGAACAAGCCTATAAATGCACTTACATTGTAGAAATGGCACAGCTCTCACACAAATATTTATACACAAAACTTTTTCAAAATTAAGATTATGATTTCATTCACTCCTGGGTGTTCATTACCTCACTTATTCCATCAAGAACATTACGACGGTCCTGGTTTTTTCTCCAATAGAGAGTTAAGCAAAGAAGACCGAAATTATAAAAAAAGAGCATTTACGGTAGGTATTGGCGGACCTGTAGGTACGGGTAAAACAGCCCTTTTATTACAGTTGTGCCGTAGACTAAAAGAGAAAACGAATATTGCGGTAGTGACCAATGATATTTTCACCAAAGAAGATGCAGAGTTTCTGACAAGAAATGAAGCATTGCCGGCAGATAAAATTGTAGGTGTGGAAACAGGTGGTTGTCCTCATGCAGCTATCCGTGAAGATATTTCCATTAATATGAATGCATTGGAGGATTTGATGGAGAAATTTCCAGATACAGAAATCCTTTTTGTAGAAAGTGGTGGAGACAACTTAGCGGCGCACTTCAGTAAAGAATTAGTAGACTTCTCGATTTATGTGATTGATGTATCGGGTGGTGATAAAATTCCTAGAAAAGGTGGTCCAGGTATCACACAAGCGGATTTGTTAGTCATCAACAAAATTGATATTGCAGAGTTAGTCAACGCAGATTTAAAAGTAATGGAAAGAGATGCAACGAAAATGCGTCAAAACGGACCGTTTATTTTTGCAAAAGCCTACCATGGTTATAATGTGGATAAGGTGATTGACCATATTTTCCATGCAAAAGCACATGCTTTGGAGGAAGCACATACACACTAATATTTTTTCAAAAGTAAAACTAACACTGTTTCAAGCTTTGAGACTTGAATTAGTGTTAGTTTTACCCTTAAATTGAATTATAATTTCCTATCATAAGGATTAAAATTCAATAGAGAATTATTTTTAAATATTTTAGAGAATTCATGTATAAAATCATATAATTTGTCATGATTTATACTTGATAACCGAACTAAAATCACCTCACTATTAATACGGTCAAAAGAAACTAACACTTCAGGTTCCTGAGTGATATTCGCTTGTACCGTTTGATGGGTGACTGCACTTAATTTTTCCTCCATCAATTGCACTTTCTCATTTTTCTCATCACCCACCAAAAAGATATTAATAAAATTAGTGTGCTTGAAGAATACGGCCGGAGAAGTACAATTTTGCGTATCAGGAGAAATCATAAACTTGTCGGCAACCACTCTTTTTCCTTCTTTTCTAATATTGATCTCAGAATAAAAATGATGGAATTGGAAAACTTCGCCTGTACTCACTCTTCCTGCCTGCACCCAATCCATAAAGAACAAAACACTGTTTTTACCCAAATCAAATTCAGTAAATTGCTTTAATTTTCCATTAGAGTGCAATACCAACGGATCATTCAATTGATAAAACTCCGCATTTTCATGTACATTGGTTTTCTGAATCATCTTACAAAAACGTCCATCTTCTGATTTGTAAACTCTGGCATTGGCCTGAGAAGTAAGCAATGCTTTGGTGTCTTTATTGGCGTTGATTGTAAATTGAATATTATCTCCTTGAACCATCCCTCCACCGTAGTTGGTAGTCACCAGATGTACCGCTTTATTATGTGTTTTTGGTAATAGTATTTTTAAAGGATTTTGATTGAAGTGGCTCGTTACTTTAGAAGTGTTTTGTATATTTTTTATTTCTATATAAGAGCCTAGTTTTAAGTTTGTTGTCATTGTTTGTAGTATTTGAAATGAATTGAGATTTATATCCAAATTTAATGATTGAATTACACTACAAAATAGTAATTTTTTTTGTAAATAGCACTTGTAAATTTTGAAAAATTAAGGATTAATTATGCATAGAAATAATGATACTCAAACCAAGCAAACTATCCGCTATTACAATCTGATGTATGCGATTGCATTATCGGTCATAGCCATTATTTCTATCGTCAGCCAACTCTTGATTCAAAGCTATTTGGGCAATCAATTACATGATACACATTTGATCAATTTTGCCACAAGACTACGTTCCAATTCTCAGTCTTTAACTCGCTTGGCTTTACTGTTGGAAAGTGAGAGAAGCAACAAGACACACCGCAAGGATTTTCAGAATATTTTGATGCAATTACAGAAGACCCATGAGAGTTTACAGCACGGCAATGAATTTCTAAATATACCGGAAAACCACAATGTGGATATGATCGAACTCTTCAATATCATTGAAAACCCTTATAAAGAAATGATTGACGCCGCTTGGGAAATCGTCAATATTACAGCTCCTGCTAATCGGAAACCACTAGATCGAAAAGCTTTAGAAGAGCAGATTGATCAACTCTTAATTAGTGAGAAAGCGTACTTTTTAGGAATGGAAATGATCGTTTTTGATTACGATAGAATCTCTAGAAAGAACGTTATTTTTCTCAAAAAAATAGAATTATACCTTCTCGCATCAGTCATCATATTATTACTTTTAGAAGCCTATTTTATCTTCAGACCATTAGCAAAAAGAATACGTTTGTCATTTGAGGAACTGACTGATTCTGAGAAAAATGCAAGAGCATTAGCAAGAGAGATAAAAGTAGCAAACAATGTATTGGAGAAGTCACATCAGAGCCTTAGAGATATTAATTTTACCTTAGAAAAGGCCACTTACTTTGTGAAAATTGATACTGAAGGCAATATCATTTATGCCAACGATAAGTACTGCAATGTCACAAAGTATGAAATGAGCGGACTGTTGGGAAGGCCTCTTTTTTACAATGACAAAACGCATAATGAAAATATCATTTATGATCATATCAAGGATCCTATAAGAAGAAATGAAGTATGGCAAGGTGAGATTTTCGATCAAGCGTCTGATGGAACGGACTTTTGGTTGGAGGTGACTTTGATGCCAATGATTGATAGCAAAGGACAATTATATCAATTTTTGGTGATTGGAATTGACATTACAAAACGTAAAAAGACAGAGCAGGAATTGCACCTTTTGATGAAAGAAAAACTAGAAAATCAGAAGGAATTGAAAAAGGTGAAATTACAATCTATGGTAGCTGGTCAGGAAAAAGAAAGAAAAAGGGTGGCTGTAGAAATCCATGATGGCATTGGTCAGATGTTGACTTCTTTGAGAATGAAAATAGAAATGCTGGAAGAAGAACACCCTATAATCTTTGAGGAAAACAGTGATGTAGACAATATGATTCGAAATATTATCGGAGAATCACGTCGTATTTGTGGAGAATTGCTACCAAGCGTTTTAGAGGATTTCGGATTGAAGTCAGCTATCGAAGATTTGGTCCTTTCCATTCAGCAGAGCACCAACTTGAATATACAGTTTATTGATAATTTCGAGCTAGAAAAAACATCCATTGATATTGAGATGGGCATGTTTCGTATACTTCAAGAAAGCCTCAATAATGTGATGAAACACGCTCATGCTGAAAATGTTTCTGTTATTTTAGAGTCGGATGCAGAGTTTATTACCATGGAAATAGTAGATGATGGAGTAGGTTTTAATTATTCAACCGCGTCTCTATTGACTTCTGATTATGATGCTAACTCTTACGGCTTAGCCAATATGAAAGAAAGGGCCGAATTATTAGGAGCAAAATGGTATTTGGAGAGCCAAGTTGGAAAAGGAACACATATCACGCTAGAAGTACCCATTTTAGATTAATTATAGATTGACAATTTTGTTGAGTATTGCATTAAAATACTTTACCCATACTTTCCAAAATCCTTTTGAATCAGATACTTTTGTGTGAAAATAGTATAACTAACTACGTTGTAAACTCTAAATCTTCAAATATTTATAGCCATTAGAAATCAGTAGATTTCTATTAATTTTTAAAGAAAGAATGTCGCTATCGTTTAACACCTACGTTAGAGGACTTTCTCCCTTTTTAGTTTATAATGTACTAACCAACCATCGAAATTAAATAGATGCTCAAAAAAATGACTCAACCAAAAGGTTCCTTTTGGGATATCTATAGAGGTATACCCAAGGAAATATGGATACTCTCCATTGTATCGCTAATCAATAGAATTGGAGCGATGGTAATTCCTTTTTTGTCTATTTATTTGTCCGACAGCAAAGGCTTTACCTTACATGAGATCGGGTGGATTATGACTGCCTTTGGGGTAGGTTCAGTCGTCGGGTCTTGGTTAGGAGGAAAGCTAACAGACCGAATTGGTTTTTATCCTGTTATCGTATTTAGCTTATTGACATCAGGTATTGGCTTAATTATTTTAAAAGATTTAGACTCATTTATGCAGATCGCTTTGGGTTTCTTTTTAGTGATTTTACTGTCCGATATTTTAAGACCGCCTGTTTTTGTGGCTGTCAATAACTATTGCAATGAAGAAAATAGAACAAGATCGATCACATTAGTACGATTGGCAATCAACTTGGGTTTTGCATTTGGTCCTGCAACAGGAGGGATGCTGATTGCTTCATTTGGTTATGCTTCTCTTTTTTGGGTAGATGGCTTGAGCTGCATTTTGGCAATGCTCTTTTTCATATTGACGTTGAAAAAACCAATGAATGCATTGTCTAAAGAAGAAAAAAAAGAAGAGGATTCATCAGTATTAAAATCGCCCTACAAGGATAAATCGTACCTTTTGTTTGTACTTTCGTTGACATTATTTGGTCTAGTTTTTATTCAATATTTCAGTACTGTACCACTTTTTTATAAAGAGGTACATGGACTAAGTGAAGCGACGATTGGTTTGATTATTTCAAGTAATGGATTGATCATTTTTCTTTTAGAGATGCCATTGATGCATTGGATTGAGAAACAGAAGAAAGCTTCCAAAATGAATGTAATGATGATTGCAGTAGGTTGTGTGATCATCAGCTATATACTGTTAATGGCAAGTTTTGATGTGAGTTTATTGGTTGTTGGGATGATCTTTCTGACGATTGGGGAAATGTTGATGTTTCCATTGTCAAACACCGAAGCAATGCAAAGGTCACTGGGCAAAAATCAAGGAGATTACATGGCATTATATGCGATTTCCTTCTCTATTGCTCACCTGATTGGGCATAATTTAGGAATGCAGTCTGTTGATTTTATGGGCTTTAACCTCACTTGGGTTGCAATGTCTATTGGGCTTATTGTTAGCCTATTCTTACTTCAACTTTATAAGCAATCTGTTAAAAAGGAAAAGGAACTAGAACTGAATTAAGCAGTTGCATACTTGAATTACCATTTAATGGGGGAGTAATTTTAATCTTTTTCAACATTACAATTGAATTGGAAAAATTAAAATTATTCCCCCCTTTTTTTATGTCAAATTATTAGCCTAACGTCGCAGTTTTAAATAGTAATTTTGATTGATCAAGTATCTTTTTAATAACTATTATTCATTGAGCGAATGACTATGATTTCAACTGTTTGACTTGAAGTGAATTATTATAAAAGGAATGAAATGAAGCATAATTAAACAACAATAAAATACCGTATTGCATTAATTTTATTGAAACAGAATTTACCATTTTAACACTCAAGAAGGCAGTTTGAACCGTCATCCGCTTTGTTGCACACGTCTGTGCATAAAAAACAAAAAACGTATGATGAAATACTTACACAACACTAATCTCTTTTTAATTATCTGTCTATTTTTTCAAACGAACACCATTGCTACTGCTCATGAAAACTGTACAAAAGACGTATTTGTTGAGCGTGATGGTTATGTGGTGTTTGAAGCAGAAAACACCACTCTCAATGACTATTGGATAGTCACAAATTCTTTTGATGAAGATGCACTTGGAGAAGGGCATATCGAATATCAGGGAAAAAATAGCTATGGTTCTGTAGTACAGGAAAGTATTATTACTTACAAAATTCAAATCACTAATCCAGGGACTTATCGTGTAAAATGGAGGTCAAGAAATGGTAAAAACGCTGCTAAGTTTGATGAGGAAAACGATAGTTGGTTGATGGTCGAAGCAGCAGAATTTTATGGTATCAAGGCAAGTACCAACAAGAAAGTGCCGAGTACAGATCATTTTATGAAAATGTGGATTCAAGACCTTAATAAATGGTCATGGAATTGTTTTGGTGAGCATGCCGGTATAAATGGAATGAATGTCTACGCCCGTTTTGATGTTCCGGGAGTTTATGAAATCAAAGTTTCAGGGAGATCCAAATTTCACCCAATTGACAGAATAGCTCTCTTCCAAGAAGGTAAAGGGAGTGTGGCAATGGCTAACGGTACGCCTGCTATGGAACTGGAATGTGAAGATGCTTCCTTCCGAGAATTTGCTTCTTCTCGTCAATACAATATCAAACAATTGGACGAAAGTATTACTGTAGACGGGGAAATCGAAACGCTTTGGGATTATGTTGCACAAAAGAAAGGAAATTATGAAGTCAATGAGCAACCGATCACAGCTTCCGACCTTTCTTATACTTTCAAAATGGCATACGACATGGACCACCTTTACTTACTGGCTCATGTTACTGATGATAATGTTCAGGCAGTGGATGCTTCCTCTTCAAAAGAAAATGGAGATGCAATTGAATTATATTTTAATCAAGATAATGAGCATTTAGAAAATGGTACTTATGATGAAGGAGATTTACGTTTGCGATTATTTTATGGAGACAATAGCTACAAGGAATATGAAGGAGGTAAACAAGACATCAACTTTGATGGATTTGAATATGCTACCGTCAAAACAACAAATGGCTATGTACTCGAAGCAAAAATTCCATGGATGGTCATTTTAGATGATGCTTCTAATTTAGAAAACGCGAAGATTGGTTTTGAATTATCAGCCCTGGATAGAGATACCAATCTAGTGGTTGAAAACGAATTGAATTGGGCCAACAATACGGGTATTAATTCAGCGAAAAGTGATACTCGAAAATTCGGTTCCATGTTTTTAGAGGAATGGACTTACAACTATCCATTTAAAACGGATTGGGAAATCATTTATGTAGACAGTGAAGACACTAAAGGCATTGCCGAAAATGCGATTGATGACGATATGGAAACGTTCTGGCATACGGAATGGAGAGACCAAAAAGCAGCTATTCCACATGAAATTCAGATTGATATGAAATCAGTATATGCCATTGAGGAGTTGCATTATTACAATCGTCAAGATGAGTTTGGACCTAATGGTGCCATCGGTGAGTATGAAATATATTTAAGTAATTCGCCATCAGATTGGGGTGATGCCGTGGCAAAAGGAACATTAAATTGGGGTAATTCTTTGGTAGGAAACTATAAGATGCTTCAGAAAATAGTGTTTGACCAACCACATGCAGGAAGGTACTTAAGAATTATAGCATTGTCTGAAGCACAAAATAATGCAGAAATACCATTTACAGCTGCTGCTGAATTTTATATTGTAGGAGATAAAACGGATGAAGTATTAGCATTGGAAACACCTCCAACTCCACAGCTGACTATTTACCCTAACCCTGCAAATCAATACGTATTTATTGATAGTGAATTGGAAATTTTGAACTATAAAATCTTCAATACCAAAATGCAAAAAATCCAAAGCGGAGTCTTAGAAAGCTCATCAGCTATAGATCTTCAATACTTACCCTCTGGACTGTATTTTCTTTCTTTAGAAACCCACAAAGGAGTCATTGTAAAGAAACTACAAAAGAAATAATCATCAATTTTTACCCACCAATATAGACTAAGGCAACCTCGATCATTTGTATCGAGGTTGCTCTTTTTAAAATTGCAGTACTTTTTATATCCTTCTCTTTTTTCTATTTTAGCCTCCTCAATACCAAAACTAAAGTAAATTAGGGCTGAATATGCCAATGCTTAGGTAGAGATAAAAGCCAATAATGGTGTTAAAGTCAAACAAACTATTTAATATTACGAATTAAATCGATGAGGAATTTTTCAAAACTATTGCTGTGTACATTACTCTTGTTTTTGTGTCATCATTTTCCTGCTTGGTCCCAAGAGATCAACAATTCTAAAGCATTAAGAGCAGCCTTGCCAGCCATGAAAAAGGAGAAGAAAGAGGTAGACGCACTGAATTCAGCCTATAGAAAACAATATGGTGATGAGTGGAAAGCGAAATGGGCAGAAAAAGTAATTGAAAACATGGAAGGCAAAGATTTCTTTGTAAGAAGTGCTGCCACTGTATCTGTTTATTCTTATTTCAAACCCCAAGAAAATCAAGCAATAGACCAATTACGAAAGGAATATTTGGAAGAAGTGAAAGGCTTTATTTTTGGTTTTGAGATGGATGAAAAAGAAAGTTTTGAAGAGATGGAAGAACTCTTTAAAATTATAGAAACATACCTTGTCATTCAGACCCAAGCGAACCCAATGTTAATGCCGCTTCAGAAACTAGCCGATAAGTTTTTCTATGTCAAACCTTATTTAGCTCGATTAGATGTACTTTATAAGAATGCTAGTGCAGAAGAAAAAGAAGAATATGAGGATTTTTATGATGACGTACAGCGTTTCTGGAATAATGCAAAAGCTCAATCTTTAAACTTCTCAAGAATCATAAGAGAAGAGCTTTCTAAAAAGACAATGGACTATCAAGCAATATTTGGTTTGGTCAATAAAATGTATAGCTCCAATCAATATTATCTAGGTGCTAAGTTGACTCAAAAAGCAGTGGAGCAATTGGAGGCAACAAACAATACAAGTCATTATTTCTATCAAAGTTTCTTGATGAGTTTAGGGAATTTCTATTCTCTCCAGGAAAACTATGAGAAGATGCTTGAAGTACAATTAAAGCAGGAAAAACTAGGGCTATTGAGTCACGAAACGACTCTGATCTATTCTTACTTACAACTCAAGGATTACGAAAAGTCGTTAGAGCTTGCGGAAGCTTATTTGAATAAAATTGACCCTACCAATCCATTTTATTTTGGGATTATCAATTGTAAAATATCATGTCTTTTTGGATTAGAACGATATGATGAGGCTTATGATGCAAGTATGGAAATGATGACTGCATCAGAGAAACAAGGAAAGGATGTAAATTCCGGTTCTTACTTTACGTTAGGAGAGATTTGTAAACGTAAGGAGGATCCCGAACAAGCAGAAGATTATTTCTTTGACGCTTTTGAAAAGTCAAAAGTAGAAATTGGAAGATTACCGGATATGGGAGATATGGATAACACTGCCATGCTGACAATGAAACTCTACAATTTCTATTACTATATGATGTATGTAGGTGAGTTGATGACTGAAGGAAAAGCGGATAAAATTGATTTAAATAAGATTTTTGAGGAGTATGATAGCTTTGATTACATTATCAGAAATATCTTGCTAAACCCATCAAAACTAGGTAAAAAAGAGATCATCAATATTTCGGAACAGTGCGGCGATATTATGTATCAATTGGCAGCAAATGTGGATCGAAAAGAAGCAAAACAGTTGGCTTATAATTATACTCTTCTGTCGAAAGAAATTGATTTATCATCCGTAATTGCCATCAGAAAGTACGCTGCAGATAGTAAAAATAAAGATTACAAAGGTCTCTTTGAGGAATGGATGAAAGTCAGAAAAGAAATCTTATTTCATGAAGAAGGATTGGACATTGATAGTTTGAAAGATATCAGCTTCGGTTTGCATAAAGAATTGGCGATCAAAACGAAGGAACAAGTATTTTATGAAATGGAAAAAAATACTGTGGAATGGAAACAAGTACAAGCTGCTTTAAAGGATAATCAAATTGCAGTTGAATATGTCTTTTATGCTCCTGATAGTTATGCGGCATTGGTATTGAAAAAGGATATGGATTCTCCAGTGATCATTCCATTATGTAAAGAGAAAGAGCTCAAAAAGTGGTTGGAACCGGAGCAACGTATGAGTGAAATCAATGGTATTGACTATGTTTATAATCAAAATGGAAAGCAAATTTTATCACTCATCGTTGACCCATTACGACCTTATTTATCAGATGTGAAGACAATTTTCTATGCACCATCAGGTATTTTGCATGGTATTTCTTTGGAGGCTTTGAAACTATCTTCTGACGAAAAAGCAAAGCGATTAGGAAAGGAATTCAGACTAAAACGAGTAAGTAAGACTTCTCTTTTGGCACAGCAAACAAAGCTTTCTCCTCGCAAAGCTACCATTTTTGGAGGGATGAATTATGATGATCAGGCATTGCAGGAGCAATCTGAGTCGGGAGGAGAAAGAGGTTTGAAAGTCAAAAATAAGAAGAAGAAAAGTTCAGCCCCTTCTGCTCCACAAGAGAACCAAATACAAATGGTAGGCGGAACTTTCAATTATTTAAGAGGAACGCTGAAAGAGGTTGACTTGATTAATGAAGAACTTACTTCTTCTTCGGTGGAAGTAGATTTATATACAGGAAATTCCGCAACGGAAGATCAATTTATTGAATATTGTAAAGCACCAACTGATATTCTTCATATTGCCTCTCACGCTTACTTCTCTCCCTATATCAAAAAAGAAAAAATAGCAGAAGGCTCATTTAAAGGGGCTAAAAAGATATATTCAGATCCCGATCCAATGAACAGAGCTGGAATTGTATTTTCGGGAGCCAATTACTTCTGGGAAACCGGGAAGAATTTTGAAGATAAAAGTGATGGTATTTTGATGGCAAGTGAACTATCCAACTATGATTTAAGAAAAACAAACTTGGCCATTGTTTCAGCATGTCAGTCAGGTATCGGTCAAAGTACAAGATCTGAGGGTGTTTATGGTTTCCAAAGAGCTTTTAAATTAGCTGGAATTGAGCATCAAATCATCAGTTTATGGACAGTAGATGATGCCGCCACACAAAAATTTATGACACTTTTCTATAAGTATTATGTAGAACTATCGGATATAGATTTGGCTGTCGTAAAAGCAAAAGAAGAACTACAGCAGGAGTACGAACATCCTTATTATTGGGCTGCTTTTGTACATGTGCAATAGTAAGCAATAAATCTATTAAAATAGAGATTAGAAAATAATGAGCCTTTGGTGAAAGTAATATAACCAAAGGCTCATTTTTTATGTATTATAAATTAATATTTTGAAGTTAAATATTTTGTAAATTTCTTTTTATGGATGATAAATGGTAGTGTATTGTGGTTCTGTAGGGACGTTGCAATGCAACGTCCCTACAGAACTGCATTTTAGAAGGTTATTATTAAATCTTTGTCTTTTGACATGTAATTAGACAATCATTTAGTAGTATCTTCCTCGGCCTTGAAGGGAAAAGCGTGAAGAATTTCATGTATTGAGCCGTTAAAAATGATTTTGCTGTTTGAGCATCTCAAAATGATGAAGTTTTGATCGAGTTATCCTTTCAATAGGCGAAAGGAATGGAATTTAGCTTTTGACTTCAAAGCCTAGATTTTTTGCTTCGTTTTTCATCAATGGAAAAATGAAGAAGAAGGAAGCTTGAAAGTAGCCCCTATAAATGCTTGTAGAAAGGTCGATTGAAAGTAGATGATAATTTAGTTTACAATGTGCTAAATTATTCGGGGTAATTGTGATTTTTGCCTGATCACCTGAGAGAAGGGCTAAGCATAACACTTAACCCTTCATGTTCGATACAGGTAAAGATGATTTACCGAACATTAACCACTGTAGCTCACTACAGAATAGAGTATTCGCTTGTTTCAGCAAAAATAGTTTGGGTAAAACTATATTTTTAAGAATGTAGAATTGTATTTAACTATACAATGAATTAAGCTTTCCTATCAAATTTTAGGAAAGGCCATCATAATCACAATAAATTATTTTTTATGCAGTAAATCATCACACATCACGTTCATAATCGAAATGACACGTTCTATATTATGTTACAAAAGTAGAATGAAATTTAGCGATTTATTTAGGAGTAGAATATTTTTTATAAAAACGTGTATTATAATCTTATGTACATTGTTTATATAGAGGGATAGTGTAAATTATTGCGACTGAAAAAATCGCAATAAATAAATTTTAATACCCTACTTATGAAAAACTCAAACCAGAACTTATTTTCATTCATTGAATATGTAAAGCTCTTATTAGATCATAAGGGTGAAGTTATTTACTTTTTTCAATTGAGCCGAACGTTAAATGAAGAACTATCTTATTGCACTTCAAAAAGAGAGGAGAAAAAGGTCAAAGATGCTTTTTATAAAACTTTTATCCGTTACAATATAAAATTACACAACGAGTATTCACTACAAGTGGAGGAGGTGATTATTCCACTGGAAGATCTTGAAGAACATACTTTTTATCAAAAAATAGGAGGATTGAAACAGTATGTGAAAGGAGAGGGAAAAGGTGTAAGAATAGGTTATCAGTTGAAAACCAACCAAGCTTACTTATCAACGGTTCAAGAATTATTTAATTTAAAAGCAATTATAAGTCAGACGAAAGAAAAGTCTAGGTTATTAAAGGATCCACAACTGTATTTGGAGAATATTGATTTTGAAAAAGGAAATCAACGAATCAATCAAAATAATTGGGTAGAATGGTTTGATGATGTCATGTTATGCATTGGCCGGTTAGAGTTTATAGAAATTGAATATCACTTTTTTGGTGAAGCGAAAAGAGAGAAAGTACTGCCCATGAAAGTGAGAGAAAACTTATATGGTAAATTGTACTTAATGAGTATAAAGGTGAACCAAAATAATGATTTACCGAATAGTATAGGCTATAAAAATATTTCCATTATTGAAGTAGAGGGAATACAATCTATCACGAAAAGAAAAGAATTTTTTAATGCAGAAAGTAAGAAGAATCAAGCGAGAATAACACAATTAAAAGACGAGTTTCAACATGCGATACAGTCTTTTGTAGGTGTGATTGTACCAGATTTTCCTTATCGATATACCCCTGATGCCACGATGATAAAGGACAATATTCCTAGTATCAAACTAAAGGTTTCTAGTTTTCAATTGCCTTTTTTACAGAATATTAAATCAAGAGTCAGCGTCAGAAAAGACACGGAAGCGGGTTATCACATTGTAGAGTTTAAAACTGTTCCCACGTTTGAGTTTATAAGATATGTGGTCATGCTTTCAGATGTGTGGAACTGTAATATTGTTTGGGAAGGAAAAAGTCTTGATACTGAAACTGCCATTGAAGTACTCGATGATAGGGGAAGCACAACTGCTTGGATCAGAGATTATTTGAAAGAAACATACCGAAGAGCCTTGTTTAAATATGAGGATAATCCAAAAATAAAAAAATTATTAGAGCAAGAAATAATGAGTTGGGAACCTAAAGATTATCCATTTTTATTCAAAGATGTTGATAACTCTTAATAAAAAGTGCTCATTTTACCATTATTAAAAGCGTTATTTGAAAATGTTCACAAGCAAGTGCTCTATTGTGAATAAGTGTGTGAATAAGTCTAAATTTGTGAATAACTCCATTTTGGATACTTGAAATTATTCACAATTTATAAAGTTATTCACAAATTGAAGTTTTAGACCTCTATATTCCAACCTAAATGTGATGCTAAATCTTGTTGAGCTTTGGTTGCTGCTTGATTGATAGTTTCCGTTCCTAATGCATTGAGTAGAGGATCCACTGTAGTTCTAAGTGGGCGATTTCCATTTGGCATTTTTATTAATTGTACAATTGCATCTGGTACCGGCTGAGGATGAGGTAGAAAATCTTTTTCCTCTTGAGGAGCTCCCCAAATTTGATCAGGAGTATTGACCATTTCCCCATAACTTTCCAATCGTTCTTGATCATGAGGTCCTGACTGAACTGACTCAAAATTAGTTTTGAATCCACCAGGTTGAACCATCACCACATCAATGCCTAATGGAGAAAGTTCATAATGATAGCTTTCTGTTAATCCTTCCACAGCAAACTTTGTAGCAGTATAAATTCCCGAATAAGGAAAAACGACTCTTCCTTGAATACTTGAAAGGTTAATAATCAATCCTTTTTTCTGCTTTCGCATTTGTGGTAATACGGCACGCATCATTCTTTGTACACCAAAGACGTTGACATCAAAGATTTTTTTGAACTGAGACTCTGGAAAAGCTTCCGTCCATCCGGTTCCACCAATGCCTGCATTGTTAATCAAAACATCTATTTGATCTACTGACTTGTAGATGCTCTCAATTGCATTATTTATAGATTCTTGATCAGTAACATCCAGCTCGATAATATGTAATGTACCTGCTGTCTGTTGAGCAAAACGCTGTAATTCTTCAATTGCTTTTTTTGAAAAAGTAGTTACTCCAATCATAGTGGCAAAAACAGTGTATCCTTCCTTGAGTAGTGTTTCTGTAGTCAGTTTTCCAAATCCGCTACTGCTTCCTGTTATAAGTATATTCATTTCGTTTTTTGTAAGAAAGATAAATGTCTCATTTCAGATAAAATATTTGTGGTTTAGCTTGAAGTAGATTTGTAGTAGTGTGAGTAAAGCATGAAGTACCTCTTTTCGGAGAAATACATTTCATTTTTTAGTTTTCACTAATCTTTTTTCCATTTTAATCATTAGAAACCGGTAGATTTCTGCTGATTTGAAGGACACGAATGATGCTTTCATTTAACATTCGTACTAGTGGTATTACTACTCTTTTAATTTGGTAATTCTACCCCGGCCTTGAAAGGAAAAGCGTTAAGAATTTCATGTCTTGAGTCGTTAATAATGAAGAAGAAGGAAACTTGAAAGTAATTCTATAAATGCTTGTAGAAAGGTTAATGGAAAGTTGACGATGATTTAGTTTACAGTATATTTTACAACTCTTGTGTTCACAATGATTTAACTTGTGAATCTTTTGGTTTTCAACTACCTTAAAACTAGAAAACTTGCTCATAGAGCTAAATCAATTTTTTACTAACTATTTAAATTTTTCAGAAATGGATTATAAGCAAACTGCCGTCGTACTCATTGAGTTTCAAAACGATTTTGCAACTCCAGGAGGTGTCTTTCATGAAGCTGTAAAAACAGTCATGCATCAAACAGACATGCTTTCTAACACGCAAGCAGTAATAAAGGCAGCAAGAGCCAAAGGTGCAGAAATCATTTACGTCCCTATTTCATTCTCTAGCGATTACAGAGAACTCACCCAAACCCCTTATGGTATCTTAAAAGGAGTGGTGGATAACAATGCTTTCCTAAAAGACGAGTGGGGAAGTCAATTGATCGATTTTCTTTCACCTCAGCCCGAAGACATCATCATTGAAGGGAAAAAAGGTCTGGATACTTTTTGTAGTACAAACCTTGACTTTATCTTAAGAAGTAAAGGTATACAGAATGTGGTATTAGCTGGTTTCTTAACCAACTGCTGCGTAGAATCTACAATGCGTACAGCTTATGAAAAAGGCTTTAATGTGATCACATTGACTGATTGTTGTGCTGCAACAAGTGTTGAAGAACATGAGAATGCTGTAAAACATGATTTCCCAATGTTTAGCCAACCGCTTTCAGCTGAAGAATTTATCGATTCTTTAGAAGAAGGAAAAGAGATTGCTTTGGTAGGTAGAGGCTACGAATAGCAATTCATTTTTTCTTAAACATCTCGTAAAGGAAGAAGAAACCACTATGTAAATGATACTACATTTTTTACAAGTGATTGATTCTTCCTTTTTTGATTTGTACCCTCATTATTAAACCATAGAGCTTTAAAACGGCCTTAATTGTACCCATTTTGCATCAAAATTTAGGTGCAGATGACTACTTAAATGTACCCCTTGCTGATTTTTTAAAAGCCATTATTCCGTCTAGTTTTAGCATTATCAAATGCTTCAAAACAAAAGAAGCTACTATTTCAACCAACTTATATCTACTACAAATGAAGTTTATAACAACACTATCAATGTGTGTGTTAGTCTTTTTACTCCCTTCAGTAACTAACGCACAAAATCCACTGACTGAGCAAGAGTACAACGAACTATTTCCTTACCGATTTGGAACAGAATCAGCACCCGATGGAGGATATGTACTCAATCCCGCGAACGATTTTTATACGTATGCAAGCTTTATCGAGGCGATGGATCGTATGAAGAATATTAAAGTGTACATGGAAAGGCGGGAAGGAACCAATCTTTACAAAGTAACGAGAGAAGATAAAACGACAGGTGAAACGAAAATAATCAGAACAGACGCAGGTTTTGATGACTCTTGGAATGCACAAAAAAGCATCATTTTACAGGAAGTAGACTATGCACTTTTCTTGTCAGAAGGAACATTGGAACAGCGTCGTAGAGAATTATCTGCGTTTTTAGCCAATATATCTCAAGAGACAACGGGAGGGTGGTCCACTGCTCCTGGCGGAAAGTATGCATGGGGATTATACTTTAGAGAAGAGGTAAGTTATGCCGGAACAGACCTTATTGGGTATGTGGAGCAAAATCATCCTGATTACCCTGCGGTGGCTGGAAAATCGTATCATGGTAGAGGTCCCATTCAATTGTCATGGAACTATAATTACGGTCAAGTCAGTCAGTTTTTATATGGAGATAAAAATGTCTTATTGGCCAATCCAGAGAGAGTCATTGAAGATGGAGCACTGGCTTTTCAGACAGCGATATGGTTTTGGATGACACCACAATTCCCCAAACCTTCAGCACATGATGTAATGGTAGGAAATTGGGAACCGACTTCTTATGATTTAGAAAATAACCGTTTACCAGGATTTGGTGTTACCGTTAACATTATCAATGGAGGATTGGAATGTGGTTCAGGTACAGAAAAGGCAAAAGTATTGAGCCGAATAGGACATTATGAACGACACTCTTCAATTTTGAATGTAACTACTGATTTAGATGGACAATCTTCTTGCAATGCTTGTGGATGTGCGAATCAAAGACCTTTTGGTGGAAATGAGCCAGAACCTACGCCAAAGAAACCAAGAATCTCCTTATTGTCTCCATCCTCAAATGAAATTCGTATGGAGACTTTTTCAGCTATTTCAATTGAAGCGAGTGTATTGGATAAAGAGGATCAAGCAATAGCAGATGTTTCTATTTCAGTCAATGGAAATGTGTTATCTACGGTAGGAACAACAGCTTCATTTACCCCAACTGCTTATGGAACTTTAACGATCACTATTGTTGCAGAAGATCGATTTGGAGAACAAAGTACCTTAACATCTACTTTGGAAATCATTGATCCTAAAGTCAATTGTGGTACGGCTTGGGAAGCTAAAACTTATACAGCAGGAGAAGAGGCAGTCTATGATGGGATCGTTTATAACGCAGCATGGGAAACCAAAGCGGAGGATATTCCAGGTACTTCCAATGTTTGGAAAATCAAATCGACTTGCCCAGGCTACACCTTTGATTGTACAGGGGTGGAAGAATGGAGTGCTTCTAAAACGTATCAAACCAATGGTATGAAGGTGGTATACAACAATCAAATTTATACATTCAAAAAATGGTGGTCTACGGGAAATCAACCCGATCAAGACCCGTCTACTTGGCAACTTTTAGGCAATTGCTCAGGAGGAAGTGAAGTGGATAATCCTCCAACAGTTTCTTTTATTTCACCTGAAAATAATACGACGTTTACCACACTTTCACCTATTAATATTCAAATCAACGGTACGGATGATCAAGGTACAATCGCTTGGAGTATTCAAATCAATGATGAAGAAGTAAGTACATCACCGCAATTCACTTTTACACCTCCTTCATACGGGCAATATTCTATTTCGGCAATTGCCACTGATACCAGAGGACAGTCCACTACAAAAAGTATTCAAGTTCTTTTTCAAGAAGAAAATACTGAAAACCAGTTACCCACTGTAAGTATCGTTGTGGAAAATAACATTGAGCAAGAAGCTTTATCTCCAGTTCAAGTTTCCATTATTGCCAATGATACGGATGGACAAATAACGTCTATCGTTTCTCAGGTAGATGGTACTACTTTTGCGACTCCCGATTTTAATTTTACACCTTCAACTTTTGGAACACATTTGATCTCTACAACGGTTACTGATAATGATGGAGGACAAACGGCAACTTCTGTTACTATTTCAGTCATTGAAAAAACAAATGGAGGAGATTGTGGTGGAGTAGAAGAATATGCCAACTATCCGTCGATTTATCAAAGTGGAAATAGAGTCAGCTATCAAGGAATGCTTTATGAGGCAGTCGTCAATAATCTTTATAATGTCACGCCAGGAACAGCGGATCATTGGTGGAAGCCTCTCGGAGAATGTGGTGCTTCCAATGCTCGAAAAAGAGATTTAGCAGAAAGTACCATGGACGAGATTAAAGTATATCCTAATCCAGTTGTTGATCAACTTCATATTCAATTGATAGAGGGAGATACTTTTCAAGTGGCTTTGTTTAATGAAAATGGACAACAAATCCTTTCCCAAAACAAAAAGGAATCTCATTTGAAAATTGATTTTTCAACCCTAGGCAATGGAATCTATTATCTCCTATTGGAGTCTTCTGATGGAAATAAAACTTGGAAAAAAATTATAAAATAGAGAAATCTAAAATCAATAAATAGTAGAAGAGATGGCAAGTCATTGATGACGAACCATCTCTTTGTGTTTTTATAACTCTTGTGTCAAAGCTTTTACAAATGGATTTTCAGGGTAAAATTCCTTCATCACCACTTTGATGACCGTATAGATAGGAACTGCGAGAATCATTCCTACAATTCCCATCAAAATTCCGAATACAAAGATCACTATAAATATTTCTAAGGGATGAGAGTTAACGCTTTTGGAAAAGATAATAGGTTGTGAAAAATTATTGTCGATGAACTGAGTTAGTCCATAAGCCACCCCAATTTTTCCCAGTAATGGAAGTAATTCTGTTTTAAAATCCATACCCAAATTTTCAGTTGTCGCTAACAACCCCATTAACCCTAATCCAATAAGAGGTCCTACATAAGGAATTAGATTAAGTAAGGCACAAAGAAAAGCGATTACTAAAGCATTGCTCACACCGATGACAAAAAGTGAAATAAGATATGCTACAAAAACAATAAGAATTTGTACGGTCAACCCAAGAAAATAGCGTGATAAAAGCTTTTTGGTTTTGATAATGGAAGACATGATTTCCTTCTCGTTTTCAATTGGCATTATAGAAATCAAGAAGTTACCGATTTGCTCACTTTCTTTGATAAAGAAAAAGGAAATAAAACCGACAGAGAAAATGCCTACACTAAAAGAACCAATCGAATTAATCACGGATGAAAATACTTTGGGAGTATTGTTTACTTTTTTGTGAATAAGATCACCTAAATTAAATAAAGTAAGGTCTACTCCATAGCGTACCGTAAATTGATTGATTTCTAGAAAAGCAGCATTTACATTTTCTTTAAACTTGGCGATATTCCCTAATGAAAGATTATGTGCTTCTTGCATGATCAAAGGAATAAAAAGACTAAGAAAAAGTAATGACAGAAGCGCAAAGCTACTCATCACCACCATAACTGCCGAAGTATTGGATAAATGCCATTCTCTTTTTAAATAGGATTTAAAAGGATACGCCATCAGAGCAATTACACCCGCTGTAGCAATGTAGATGATGACCGATTTTAGAAGGAAAAGTGCATAAAGACCGATACAGATGAATACCAATTTTTTGATGGTATCCAGAAGGCCCTTACTGATTAATTTATAATCCATTTTACAATTTAATTTTGTTGATAACAGGCAGAGCTTTTGAAGAAGAACCGCAAATTTTAGTATGTAAAACGGAGTCAGAGAGGATGGTATTTATAAATTTCGGTTATAAGGTATTAAATGTTGGTTGAAGCGTGTTATACAGTAAACTATAATCATCGTTGATCATCAAATTACATATCTACAAACTTTATAGGACTTACTTTCAAGTTTCCTTCTTCTTCGTTTTTGTCTTGAAACAAAAAGAAGCAAAAAATTCAAGGCTTTGAAGTCAAAAGCTAAATTCCATTCCTTTCGCCTATTGAAAGGATAACTCGATCAAAACTTCATCGTTTTGAGATGCTCAAACAGCAAAATCATTTTTAACGGCTCACTTCATTAAATTCTTCACGCTTTTCCCTTCAAGGCCGATGAAAGCCCTACCAAACTAATGAAGTAGAATGGCCATTGGTGCGAATGTTAAGCGATAGCGTCATTTGTTTCCTATAAATAAAAAACACTAGTATTCGATATATACTACTATTTTATCTAAACCAATTGCTTCCTACTGTCAAGTACCAAGCCCAAATTTCTGGTCCCCTCGCAATGTCAATACCTGCATGCAAGCCATAATCAGAAGCAATAAAATATCGGAAACCAAAACCACCTGCTACTCTGGATTGAGTAAAATCAAATTCTTGAATTTTTGGAGCAGTAAAACCGGTTCCCACAAAACCAACGGCACTCCATCGTTTAAAAACCTGCCACCTCCATTCAGTTTCCAATACCAATGCATTATGATCTTGGTAGCGTAGGGCAGGAATTCCTCGAAGGCGAACAAAAGGCAACTCAAAGAAAGGTACATTATTTCCCCACTTGGCTTGGTACTGCAATCGATAACCTGAAAAGAGTTTCCTTTTTTTGACTGGTAAATAATAATAGGTGCGATGCGTGAAGTTGGTATAATCATTATCACCTCCTAAAGCTTTATGAAAAATCCCAAATTCGGTAGTAGTCATGATACCTTTTGTTGGAGTGAAAGTATTGTCTCGATTATCCCACATTAATACAGCATTCATACCACCAAGATTAGTTTCTTCCTTTAAAGGTTCAGTTTCTGGTTCGCTGTCAATAAAAGTGATATTGTTATTGAAGAATAAATAGTTAATTCCTGTAAACAAAGGAAGTTCTTTTTTAGGTCTGAATAGGAACTCATGAAATGTCATGACCCCTTGCATATTAAAGTTGTACTCTCCATTGTCAATTATACCGGAACCATAAAATGTAAGGTTGGGAGACAAATAAGCAAAGGCACCCAGATATCTGAAGCGGTCATTATGATAAGAACCTTGATGAAAAAGTGCCGCTAACCAAGTTCCATTGGCGGTATAAGCTCCCGCTGCTCCAGTGGTAATAGGAGGTAAATCTTTACTTTGAGCAAATCGGTTAAGAGTATCAAGACTTTCCCTGTTTCTCTTTTGTCCATGAAAATAAATAGCGGTAAGCCCACCTCCAAAACCCACAGCAGGTTCAGTGATAATAATAGGTACAGGGAGAAAACCAAAGCCAGAATTCAAAAATTGACTAACATCCAAGGCATGATCCGTAGAATCAATAAAATACTTTTGAATGATACTTTGAGCCGATAATTGTTGATAGATGAGCAATAAAAAGAAGAAAGAAAATAGTTTGAGAAATTTCATGGAAATGTTGATGAATGATAATATGAAAGAGGATTTGAAATTAACTATGGGTTTTAAACAAATATATCATAAAATCATTGTAATCAGTAACTTAACAGAGAAGCTCTTGTAGTGCTTCAATGAAATACATTTTATATTAAGTACATTGTAAACTAAGTTTTAGTTAATTAATTCAATTCTTTTTAAGAAGGATAAATGGTAGTGTATTATGGTTCGTGAGGACGTTTTACTAAAACGTCCCTACAGAACTGCATTTTAGAAGATAATTACAAAATCCATTTCTTTTGTAATCAGGTAATCATTTATTAATATCTTCTTTTCCCTTCAAGACCTAGCTTTTTGTGCTTCTATTACTTTTCAGATGATAAACTGTAGCTGAAATAACAGCTGCTTTGAATCCAAGAACCATAATTTTTCCACAGGTAGAAAATATCTTTTTCATAACGTTTTTGATTAATAAAATTTAGAGCATTTTTTCCTAGTTAGACGCTATTTGTTGAACGATTGTTCAGTTTTTTGATTTTAAATTTAAAATGTTAACAATTTTGGGTACCTTTCACCAGACATTCAACAGAAAGTCTATCCATTTATAATTATTAATCCTATGTTGTCATTTCAAACAGACAGACTTCAATTAGAAATCATTCATCCTTCTGATTTCGATGAAATACTTGAAATTTTTAATGAAGAAGGAATCTTCGAGTACATTGCTCCGCTTCAAGGATTGAGTAGGGTTGAGCACGTTTTAAAACTTCATCGAAAAGTCAATGAAGCCAAAAACAAGGAAGGATATATTTGGGCCGTAAGGGAATTGGATTCAAATCGATTAGTGGGGTTGATCAACCTTAATCAATTGCCGGACACACATGATATTCAGATTGGGTGGATTTTGAGTAGTCAATTTCAAGGGAAAGGATATGCTTATGAATCAGCAAAAGTGGTTTTTGATTATGGAGTGAATGATTGGAAGGTTAATCCTATTTTTGCGATTGTTGAAGATGGAAATATTCCGTCTGAAAAGATAGCATTGAAGCTAGGCTTAGAATTCAGGCATTATTTCACACAAGATGATGTGAAGCTAAAACTGTTTAGTTATTGTAAATAGTCATTACATTGTAAACTAAGTATTTGGCTTTTGGTTTTTTTGGAAATCGGGAGATTTCTGATGATTAGTGAGACACGAATGCCGCTAACGCTTAACATTCGCGCCAGTGAGCTTTCTACCGTTTTAGTTTGGTAGTGCTCCCCCGGCCTTGAAGGGAAAAGCGTTAAAAATTTCATGAATCGAGCCGTTAAAAATGATTTTGTTGTTTGAGTGCAGCGAGTTTAAAATCATTTAGGCGAGAGTAATGAAATTTAGCTTTTGACTTCAAAGCCTTGAATTTTTTGCTTCGTTTTTGTTTCAAGACAAAAATGAAGAAGAAGGCAGCTTGGAAGTAGTCTCCATAAAGTCTAGTAGAAATATGGATTTCAAGTTGACGATAATTTAGTTTACGATGTAGTACACTCACATAAAAAAAGAGGAATGAAATATGATGTTTTCATTCCTCTTTTTTATTATCCTTTTTTCTCTTTTTCCTTCTTCTTATTTTTCTTGCCTTTCCCCAGTTTGATGTTATAATCATCCACTGTTCCCTCAATTCTGACGGCTACATATTTACCACCTTCATCTTGCTGGATTTCATCTGGCTCATCGTCTTTTTTCTTCTTGCCTCCACCTGTTAAAGTATTCCAGGCTACTGACCTTACCAATCGGAAAGGCACTTCTACCATATAGGCCATTTGCATGTCTAAATGTTGCTCTCCAGACATATAAATTTGACCGATTGTAGAGGCAATGCTCATACGTGGGATATAGAAAACACCATTCTCCACGGTAAATTTATTTTGCAAAGTATCAAAACGGATATTATTCATATCCTTGTTACCGAAGTAGGTGGCCATGGCTTCTAAAGGCGCAAAATCAACTACACGACCATTTAAAAGGGTCAAATCAATGTCAGCACTTGTTTCCGCAATATCAATAGTAAGGTCATTATTGATATGTGCTTTAGCGGTCATGGTCGAATTCAAAATACCATCAAAATTTCTAGAGATATTGATTTTCTCCCCTTCATATTCCACTTCGAAATCTACTTGAGAAAGGTCTACATTATTCAGTTTGGCTTTACCGTCCATGATCACTTTTTGAGGATCTTGAAGGTTGGCCATACCCGAAAGTTCCAATCCACCAATATCACCCAAACGTACCTGAACATCATTAAGTGCAATAGTCTGATCCGGTGAAGTGATTACTTGCCCTTTGAAGTTTTTGATGTCCATTTCCATCAACTTCATTCGGTCTACTTTCACATCCAATTCCAATTTAGGATACTTGATTGCAAAAATATCAACAGGTTCTTCCTCCTCAATTTGTTGAGCTCTTGAAGCCGAAGAAGCCTCATAAGTTTCAGCTGGCAATGTCAGTTTCAAAAGCTCATTGAAGTTGATCATTTTGGCGTCAACTTGGAATTTTCCGTAGAAATCTTTTCGAGTAGAATCGGTTATATTGTAAAGTTGGGCATTAAAAGTCATATCACTTTGTCCTACTTTACCCGTAAAGTCATTCAGAAGGATATTGTTATCGTTTTTGACCAATTCAAACTTAAAGTTTCTGAATATTAAAGGCGAAATACTCAATCTCCATTTCAGACCTTTCATCCATAAGCGGAAGTTCGGTACTTTTTTACCTGAAAATAACTCTTGGTTAACGACATCCACACCTCCTGCAATTTGGAAGTTGTTCATCTTTTCATTCTCAAAAGTTTTCGGTACTAACAATGAATCCCCATAAGTAAAGAAATCCACAACACGCATGGAGTTGGATTGGATATTAAAGCCAGATTTGATGGTAATCGTAGAATCTTTGTAGACCAACCCGTCATAATCCTCAAAGCCACCTTGGAATTTAAAATCACTTTCACCAATATTTCCTTTTAGGTATTTCACTCCAATGTGCTTCTTCGTAATGCCCATCAATCCGGTAACACTATGCACCGGCTGGAAGTTTTCAAAGTGTGTTTGAAGGTCATTGATAGTAAGTGTTCCGTAAGGAAGAAGTTTATAATCATTGATTCCTTCTGAGGTTGTTTTTAAGGTGAAATCAATATTAATATCATGGAGGTTTTCTGCCAGATCGGAATTAATAGAATCTGAATATTGGAGCAATTCTTTAACCATTAGGTGTTTAGATTCCAATTTCACATCCGCTATAATGTCTGTATTCATACCCAAAGCATAAAAGAGTAGGTTGTCGATATTACCATTGAATTTAAAATCACTACCATCCAACTGTCCTCTCAAATCTTTTACACCCAAGTGATTGTCCCAGATATAGAAAATACCACCCATGCTATGAGGTTTCATTCCAGTTGGTTTGTGCTTGAAATGAAGGTTATCTACTTTCAGAGCAATCTTTTGTTCCGTATCATCAAGATTTAAGAATTTCTTTTTCTCAATATCTATATCATACGTCACATCGGCCTGAAATTCGACTTTACCACCAAGGCTATCAATTGGAAGGTCTGTGAGTAAATCATTGAAGTTGTCCAGTCCCATATTCGCTTCCCACTGTAGGTCGATATGAGGTTGTTTGATACCGTTGGAAACAGAAAGTTTACCTTTTGTATCACCATTTGAAGATTCAAGTACAAACTTGCTTAAATCGAATTGTAATTGGGAGAAATCAGTAGAATCACCCGTATTCAAGTAGGCTTTAAAACTGAAATCGTTGATCGCATAAGGTGTTTTAAGGCTCTTTAAAGTGAATTTTTTCAATTCTACATTGGCTTCCACTTTAGGAAGAGTAGAAGCTGATTTACCTGTTACTTTAGCATCAAATTCCAACCCGTCTAATGTACTTGAATAGTTCGATTCTAATTTTTCTACATCAATCTTTCCGTTGGCAAGTAAGTTGATGATGTTCAAATCTTTTTGGGAGGCGTGAATATCCAAATCCAAATACATATCGTTTGGAATGTCAACAGTTCCCGAAAGGGAAAAGGCGGCCCCTTGTAATAAAGCATCACAAGTATCAATGGTGATGAATTTTCGTTGTCTGTCGAATCGTAAATCAGATGTAAACTCTAAACTTTTATTAGGCCAAAGGATTTTTTTCTCTTTAAGAATTCCCAATAACTCCACATTGAATAACAAGTGGTTGGTAATTTCATTGGCATTGTATTCCAAAGAAGTAGTGATTTGATGTACTTGCATTCCAACTCCAACTTCTGTCATTCCGTTGTAGGCTGTAACTTTGATATTTTTTAAAGTCAGTTCATCCAACGCAATATCAAAAGCAGGAGGAGCACTTTTTGTAGTGTCCGCAGGTTCTTCGACCGCAGTGGTGTCTGAGAGATCAATACCTAATGCATTGACAAGGTTGAAGGTGCTGTCTTTATAGGTACGGAGATTGACCTCCCCGTCCTCTAATTTGATGGCACCGATATGCACATCACCTTTTATAAGTTTTACGATGTTGATTGAAACATAAAAGTTACCCAAAGCGGCAATCGGCTTTGTAACTTCTTCTCTGTCTTCAATTTTCTTTTCGTGATAAATAATGTCCTGTAATTGTAATGTGAAATTAGGGAAGTCTTCAAAAGGTGCAATTCCAATTTGCCCGATTTGAAGATCACCGTTCTGCTCTTGATTGGCAGCTTCCATTACTTTTTCTTTGATAGTTTGTCTATTTGCATAAAATAGAATAACCGCTATGATTAATATACCTACAATAGTTCCGAAGATATAACCAAACCATTTTAATATTTGCTTTCCTATAGATGTTTGATTTTTCACTTGCAATAATAATTTTTAAGGGAATTAGGAATTTATTAACGTAATACTCCGATGTTTTTATTATTCGATGTATACGACCAAATGAGAGAATAGATTTTTTAGAAATATATAAAAAAAAGATGGAAGCCTTAATTTATCTAAAAATAAATATTGATGAATCGTGTATAAATATTTAAAACCTTCATTTTTAAGAGGATAGAGTGATTTTATAAAGTACACTCGAAAAGCAGTATGAATGTTAACATTTTCGAAGTAACCATAAAGTTTAAAGTGTGCTATTGACATTAAAAGAATTATTAACTTGTTTTGTTATGTTCAAACATATGAACATGAATTATGAATATACTTATTAACCATACATCATCAATCCCTTTTCATAAACAAATTGAAGAGGAGCTAAGAAAACTAATCGACACAGGCGAATACGACAACGGGAAACTTTTTCCGAAGGAAGTAGACATCAGTAACCGTGTGGGTGTTTCTAGAAATACAGTAAGGCAAGCGATCAACACATTGGTAGGAGAAGGACTATTGGAGCGAAAGAAAGGTGTGGGTACAACTGTAGCCAAAAGAAAAATCGGAACGAAATTATCAGAATGGCATAGCTTTACACAAGAAATGAGTGCTAAGGGCATTCCTTTTAAAAATTACTTGGTACAACACGATACGGTCAATGCTGAAGCGTTAACCGCTGAAATTTTGAATATTGAAGAAGGCAAAGAGATCCACCGATTGACGCGTTTGAGAGGTGATCAAACTGATCCTTTTGTTTATTTCATTTCATGGTTTCACCCTAGAGTCGCTTTTGATCAAGAAGAGCAATTTGAAAAACCTCTTTATGATATCATCGAAGAGAAGTTCAATATTGTATTGACAAAATCATCAGAGGAACTGACGGCCATGTTAGCGGATAAGAAATTATCTGAGCTATTAAAAATAGAAGAAGGTGCACCAATCTTATTCCGATCAAGAATTGTTTCTGATCCAGGGGGAAGAGTGGTGGAAATCAATCATGGATATTACAGAGCAGATCGCTTTACGTATCAGATTGAAATCAATAAATAACGTAGGTTTTGTAGTGCTATCTTAGTAAAATAGCTACAAGTCTACAGTATTGAAACTTACTTACGCTTCGTAAGAATTTAGCGATAAACTAAATAGAAATCAGGAGATTTCTGACGATCAGTAGGACACGAATGACGCTTACGCTTAACATTCGCGCCATTGAGCTTTCTACCATTTTAGTTTGGTAGTACTCCCCCTGGCATTGAAGGGAAAAGCGTTAAGAATTTCATGGAATGAGCCGTTAAAAATGATTTTGCTGTTTGAGCGCAGCGAGTTTAAAATCATTTAGGCGAGAGGAATGAAATTTAGCTTTTGACTTCAAAGCCTTGAATTTTTTGCTTCGTTTTTGTTTCAAGACAAAAATGAAGAAGAAGGAAGTTTGAAAGTAGAACCTTAAAAGTTTTTAGAAAGGCCGATTGAAAGTTAGTTTATAGCGTACCAACACTACACAAAGTAGAAATGAAATGTTAAACCGATGGACAGATTTATACTAACAGCAGACATAGGAGGAAGTCATATCAGCAGTGGTGTGATTACACTTTCTTCCATGCAAATTTTAAAAGACACCATAGCCACTGTAAAAGTAAACAGTCAGGCAGATGCTGAAAATATTATTTCAGATTGGACTAAGGCATTAGAGCAATCATTAGAAAACCATGCAGGAACAATTGAGGGTATTGCCCTTTCTATGCCAGGACCTTTTAATTACGAGGAAGGCATTTGTGTAATGAAAGGAGTAGGGAAGTATGAAAGTATATTCGGATATAACATTCGGTTAGTACTTTTTGAGAAATTTAAAAAATATATCACTGATCCTTCTCATATCACTTTTCTTAACGATGCCGATGCGTTTGTTTTGGGGGCCGTTCAGTCTCAAAATTATAAAAATGAAAAAGTCATTGGACTGACGCTTGGTACTGGCTTTGGATCAGGCTTTGTTGAAAACGGTCAATTGATCACCGAGGACAGCAGAGTACCTAAAGGTGGATTGATGTATTGCCAACCTTACAAGGAAGGAATTGCAGAAGATTATATTTCTACCCGATGGTTTGTGAAAGAATGGGAGAAAAGAGAAGGTGAAAAAATCAAAGGTGTAAAAGAAGTAGCAGAAGCTGATAAAATCACTTCTCAACAGCTTTTTGATGAATTTGGAGACCACCTTTCAGCCACACTAAAGCCATGGAGCGAAATGTTCCAACCCACCAAAATGATCATAGGAGGAAATATCACCAATGCATTGGACAGGTTTTCTTCTCCATTAAAAAATCAATTAAATATTGAAGAAATCATCGCCTACCCTCATACGGAAGAAGCTTCAATGATTGGAGCGGCGTTGCATTTTCTACAACAGAAAAAATAAATACGACTGTACGACTTAAATGGTTCGTGAGGACGTTTTACTAAAACGTCCCTACAGTACTGCATTTTAGGAGATTATAATAAACCTTTTTCTTTTGACATAATAGTCAGATAATCATTTAGTAGTATCTTCCCCGGCCTTGAAGGGAAAAGCGTGAAGAATTTTATGTATTGAGCTGTTAAAAACCACTGGCGCGAATGTTAAGCGTAAGCGTCATTCGTCATTCGTGTCCTACAGATCATCAGAAATCTCCTGATTTCTAAAAACTATAAACAGCGAGAACTTAGTTTACAATGTAATTAATACGAAGCACTAAAATATTTAGTGAAAACAGTTTAGAAAACACAAACAAACAGATTCAAAATAATTCCATTATCAATATAAAAATGACTAGAAACACAAAACAATACCTAATGCCATCCTCGGTGGATAAACCATCAAAAGGGATGTACAACATTTACCCTTCTCATGCTATAAAAGAAGGAGAAATCAATATTGGCTACACTTCGTTGGCAAAAGCAATGCAACAGCATTCATGTATTCTACTTGATGGATATGTAGGGGTGAACTGGGAAGCGGTGACTACGCAATTGTTAGATGCTTTTAAAGCAGAAGGACTAACGAAAATCCGTTTTGTAAATATTGAAGGAGCATTAAAATCAGAGGAAGAAATTGATGCAATGATTGCACCGTTCTTAGGCGGAGATGATCCTATTTTCGGAAAGCTTTATGAAGGAAAAATCAATGACTTTTTTGATGCATCAAAATTAGAAGCCATTACAGCTGAAGAAGATTATTTGACCGTGATCTACGGTTGTGGTGCTTCCTTAATCAATATTGAAAATGCGGCTTTGGCGTATTTGGATGTTCCTAAAAATGAGATCCAGTTCCGTTCGAGAGCGGCAGGAGTGATCAACTTAGGTGCCAAGGAAAGTATTGCACCAAAACCACAGTACAAGAGAATGTACTTTGTGGATTGGATCGTATTGAATCACCAAAAAGCAGATATTCTTCCTAAAATCGATTATATCATTGATGAGCAGAGAAGTGATGCCATTACTTGGACAGATGGTGACACGTTCCGTAAGGGATTGGAAGATATGTCGAAAAATGCATTCAGAGTACGTCCTTGGTTTGAGCCAGGTGCTTGGGGAGGTCAATGGATCAAAGACAAAATTGGAGGATTGGCACAAGATGTTCCAAACTATGCATGGTCATTTGAATTGATTGTTCCTGAAAACGGTATTGTGTTTGAAGCCAACGGCAATTTATTGGAAGTTTCTTTTGACTTTTTGATGTTCCATAATAATAAAAATGTATTGGGTGAAGCAAGTGAGCGTTTCGGGTATGATTTCCCTATCCGTTTTGATTTCTTAGACACCGTAGGTGGAGGAAACCTTTCGGTACAATGTCACCCAAGACCTGAATATATGAAGGAGCATTTTGGTCATACTTTTACCCAAGATGAAACGTACTATATGCTGGATGCTAAAGAAGACGCAAAAGTGTATTTGGGTTTCCAGGAAGATATTGTTCCAGAAGAATTTGAAGCGGCATTGACGGATAGTTTTGAGAATGCAAAAGAGCTTCAAATTGAAAATTATGTACAGGTGCATCCTGCGAAGAAGCATGATTTATTCTTGATTCCAAATGGTACAATCCACTGTTCGGGTACTAACGGAATGGTATTAGAAATCAGTGCTACGCCTTATATTTTCACTTTTAAAATGTATGATTGGTTACGTTTGGATTTAGATGGAAAGCCAAGACCAATGAACATCAAAAGAGGAATGGAGAACTTGTACTTTGACCGTAAAGGTGACAAGGTGCAGCAGGATTTAATTTCTCACCCTAAAGTAATGGAAGAAGGTGATGACTATCAAATCATCAATTTACCAACACACAAAGAGCATTTCTATGCCGTGGACCGTTTGGAATTCGATAGTGAAATGGAAGTGGAGTTGAACAATCAATGCCATGTGATGAGTTTGGTAGAAGGAGAAAGCATTACGGTGATTACTAACGACAACACTTTCGAGGTGAACTATGCGGAGACGTTTGTAGTTCCAGCAGCAAGTGGTACTTATAAATTAGTGAACACATCAGGAGAGAGAGTGAAGGTGATTAAGTCTTGGGTGAAATCAGAAGAATGCTAAGCTTATGAATACAAAAGTTATCATCGTTACCATTATTGCAGCATTGGCAGGGCTACTTTTTGGCTTTGACACGGCTGTAATTTCGGGGACTATTCCTTTTGTACAATCTCAATATGAACTAACAGCTGCTCTTACGGGGTGGTTTGTTAGTTCAGCCTTATTGGGATCTATCTTAGGAGTAAGTGTTTCGGGTTGGTGTAGTGATCGTTTTGGGAGAAAAAATATTCTGATTGCTTCTGCCCTATTGTTCCTGCTTTCAGCCATTGGGTGTGCGGTTTCTGATAGTTTTCAAACCCTTGTGATCTATAGAATTTTGGGAGGAATAGCCATCGGTTTTGCTTCCATGGTGGCACCGCTTTATATCAGTGAAATTGCCCCCAAAAAGCACAGAGGAAAATTGGTGACCATTTACCAGTTGACTATTACATTAGGGATTCTTGGAGCCTATTTTTCAAATCATCTTGTACAAGATATCGCTTTAAAAACAACTTCATTCAATGGGCAGTGGCACGAGTTGATGGTCAGTCAATATTGGAGAGGGATGTTTGCTGTAGAATTGATTCCGGCCATTGTATTTTTGATTGGAATGTTCTTCGTTCCCAAAAGCCCGCGTTGGTTGCAGATCAAAGGACAAATTGAAGAAGCAAGAGCTGTTTCTAAGGAATTGGTGATTGATTTAGAAAAGCCAGAAAATAACAAAGAGAAAGTAGCCTTGAATACGCTTTTCAACGGTTGGCTGAAGAAACCAATGGGCATTGCCATTTTCTTGATGATGTTCTCACAGCTTTGTGGAATCAATGCCATTATTTATTACGGCCCATCGATTTTAGCAGAAGCAGGTTTGAGTATTTCAGATTCATTAGGCGGACAAGTGACCATTGGGATTGTGAACTGCCTATTTACGTTCTTAGCTTTAAAGCAAATTGACCATTGGGGTAGAAAACCATTACTGACATTTGGAGCCATCGGCGTGACGATTGCTTTATTGACCACAAGCGTATTGTTCTTCTTGGATTTGACCAATGGATTATGGATTGTAGGCAGTATCCTATTATTTATTGCTTGTTATGCCTTCTCTTTAGGCCCCGTACAATTTGTAGTGGCGGCAGAAGTATTTCCTACAAAATACAGAGCCAAAGCCATGTCCATCAGTACCCTAATTCTTTGGGGAGCCAATGCCGTAGTCGGGCAAGTATTCCCGGTACTATTAGAAAGTGGAGGAGCTACATTGACATTTCTACTGTTCGGGTTGATTTGCATACCATGCGTCATTTTCATCATCAAAAACATTCCTGAGACCAAAGGAAAATCCCTAGAGGAAATCGAAAACATGTGGACCCCGTAGGGGTAGACCTATGTGTCTACCCGATTAGGAAGATGTCTACCCGACAAGAACCACAACACAAACCATACGATAAAAACAACAACACAAACAACCACAACAGTACAAAAGAATGAAGAATTATTTACTAATCGGTCTAGCTTCCTTAGCCATAGGATGCTCAAGCCCACAAAATCAAGAAACATTATCCGATCAAATTGCCAGCGATCAGCAATTGCCCGAGATCAAGAAAATGGGGTTGAATCTGATGAAGTCAGGTTTCAATGCAGGAGACGGTTATGCAGAAGTATGGATTAGAGATTTCAATACTTTCGTAGCCCAGTCTGCCAAAGTTGTAGATCATCAATTGATCAAAGAAAATATATTGAACTTCTTCTACATTCAAGAAGAAGACGGAAATATAGCAGATGGATTTGTGACCATTCAAGGAGAATTTAATTCGAATTACTATACCCAAAGTGTCCACAAACCGACTTTAGCCTATCACAAAAACACAGTAGAAACAGACCAGGAAACATCCTTAGTTCAAACGGTTTACAACTACATCAAAGCCACTGGCGATGTCTCCATTTTAGAGGAGGTAGTAGTAGGAAAAACCGTAGCTCAACGCTTGGAAGCTTCCATGCAGTTTTTATTAAACGAACGTTTTGATGAAGATTACCAATTACTTTGGGGAGCCACTACCGCCGATTGGGGAGACGTACAGCCCGAACACGATTGGGGTGTAGCATTAGATGAAAACTCTCATTTGACCATTGATATTTATGACAATGCCATGTTCGTCATCGCATTAAATAATCTGATTGAAATGGGAGGAGACAAGATTGATCAAGCAAAGTGGATGAAAGTCAGAAAAGACATCACGGCCAATGTAGCAAAGCATTTATGGGATGAAAAACGTCAGAAATATCGTCCACATCTTTACATTACGGATTCACCGTTCCCAGCTGACTTTGATGAAGATGAAGTGTTTTATCATGGAGGAACAGCAGTGGCCATTCAAGCGGGTTTCTTGAAAAAAGCACAAATCAAAACACAGTTGGATAAAATGATTCAAAATGTAAAGGAATCAGGAGCACCTTCTATCGGTTTGACCTTATATCCTGTTTACCCAGAAGGTACTTTCAAAAACGAAGGAATGCATCCTTATGGCTATCAAAATGGTGGTGACTGGACTTGGTTTGGAGCAAGAATGATTACAGCTTTAATCGACAATGGATTTGAACAAGAAGCATGGGAACAAGCACAACCTATGTTCGACAGAGTCATCAAAAACAAGGGCTTCTTCGAATGGTACACCAAAGACAACAAACCTAACGGATCAGGCATGTTCAGAGGTTCAGCAGGCGTGTTGTTGGATGTGATTGATGCTTTTGAAAATCTTGAACAATAATAAAATTAATTACACCAAGTATCATCGGCCCACGGTATTTTAAGTCGTGGGCTTTTGTGTTGTTCTCCTTTTTATCTAATGATTGAGTTGTACCTGCCTAGCAAAGGAGGTATGAAAATCAGACAAAACCTTAAGGTAACTTATCTTGAGATTTTGTTTGATATAAAATTTTTTTTACATATATAAACCGTTGCACGGCATTAGAAATAGCTCCTGCAAATAAATTTTATGGATTGAAATATGTACTTTAAAGTAGTAATATATTGAGTGTTAATTCAAAATGATACTTTTTATTTTATATTTGTCTATCTGTAAATAAAGCCTAAATATTGTGATAGAATATTTAGGGTTCTATAAAATTATCAATCTATTACTTTTGCTAAACTAAAATATTATGAGAAGCATACTTTTCTATTGTTCATTTTTACTATTCGCAATGATGAGTTGTGGAATACAACATGAAGACGACATAATAAGCCAAGATTGTACAGAAGGTTGTACAGTAATAAGGGGTAAATTACTAACCGATAACGGAACACTTCCTGTTGGAGATGTTGATCTAACCTTAAAATTTGAGAGTACTTATTTATTTGGTGGAGGTGGTGTCGAAAGGATAAAAGCTCAGACTACTACAGATCTAGATGGCAACTTTTATATAAAATTTAAGCTTAGAGATGATGAAAGAAATCCAAATGCAAAATTCAACATTTATTATGATGTAAGTAAAGATGAGTTCTTAGAAATAGGGGATAATGATTTCAAAATTCCTCTTTCTCTTTTATTTCTGGATGATGAAAGAGAAGTGAATTTTAATACATTTCGTAAAGCATACTTAAATGTAACATTACCAAATCATGATGAAATAAAGGAAAATGATATATCGCATTTGAGTATTAAACTTTTACTAGACGAAAATTACGAAACATCTCGCTTTGCAATGCAAAAAAACTTTGGATCTGAAGCAAGCTCTACCCAATTAATTCCTGTAGGAGGAAATCATCCTATGGCCTTAACCTATGTATATTCAAGAAAATCAGATTCGATATATTATCAAGTTGTTGATACTGTTACGGTTGATGTAGGGTCTACTTTAGATTACACTATAGATTTATCACAAAAGGTATCAGAATAAACTCTCCTATAATTTCAATTATGGGTTTACATTACATGCAAGTAGGTATTTTTATCAATTGCATCGTGCACCATAGTTAAAACTATGGGCAGGTGATAATTCAACCTGATCAAGATTAAAATCTTGAAGGTTTTTTCAGAGCGAAAACATCACTTTAGTGTTGTTGAAGTTAGTATTACCAGCCCATGATTTTAATCGTGGGTCTACAAAATGCTCCATGCATCTAACCATCGAGTACATAAATTTTCTCACAAATGATCTGTGATTAGTGTCGTTTCTCTTAGTACTATCCCAATAAAAATTATTTATCATTTAAGAAAATGAAATTTTATGAGGTTTAGATTGTGAAAATCAGATGAATATTTTGCAAAATTTATACATCCAAAATCTGCTACATTTCTATATAAAACGATCATGCAAACTATTAATTTTAACGATACACTTAACGGTCAGAACGTATCAGTCTTCGTAAGTTCTCAAGAAGAGGCACAATATTTTATTAATGAGATCCATCAGATGCATAAAAAATTGCAGATGGAATATACCAAAGGAGAGTATCAGACTGATCAAGGTGAAACAACACGACAAGTGCTACTTAATGAATTGACCAAAGTCCAAAGTGAAATTTTGAGCTTGGATGAACTACTGGGCAGTATGTCTGATGGCCCACTGAAAGAAGATACACAATTGGCAAGAGACAAGGCGTATGTCAAAGAAAGAGAACTGCGTAAACGCTACGAAGCAAAGTGTGGCTTCGGATTTATTAAAAACAAGTTTGAAACTGAAGTGGAGTTCGCTTTTAAAAAAGAACTAAGAGAAGCTGTTAAAATAGTTGTAGACTATGCTCAATTGAAAGGGTGGTCTGTAAATTCTTTTGATTTACTACCTGAAACGGCAATTGCTTAAAAAAGGAAAGAGGTACATCATCAATCAGAGTATATGGATAGAAGGTCTTGATGTCAACAACACCAAAATGTTGTATTGACCTTTTATCATAATAGATTGAACCGTGATGTTCTCAACCTCTATTTCTCTTAATACAAACAGAAGGAAGTTTCAAGCGACCTATCTTTAATAAGTCCTGCAGATTTTGGTCCATAAGGGACTTGAAATTTCTTTCTGTTTTATATAAAAGTACTATGAAAAACCTTCAACTCTACCATAGAAAAGTTATCCAAAGCTTGATCGAAGACAAGTGGTTTACCGTTGCGGAAATTGCGGAGGGGTTGGAAGTATCACCTTCCACCATCTACCGTGAACTCAAACGCAATACGCACCCTGTAACCAAAAAATACAATGCAGAGTATGCTCATAAGTTGTACCTTGCTCGAAAAAAAATGGCAGGTTCCAAAAAGAAGAATCCTTTTAAACCCCGTCCTCTCCGAAAAAACAAGTACGAACTCTACGCAGAAAGGAAATACATTTATTGGTATTCGGATCAATACTATGATCTCAAGCTAAAAGGCAAAGACTACGATGCAGTTTATCTCAAAAAATGGTACGTTTACAGAATTGGTAAAAAGTATTACCACCACAAAGATGATTGGGAATATTACGACCTTTGGATGGAACATTTCCGCCTCCAAAGAACACTGCAACTCCAACCCGGTCCAAAATACTATTGGATGCGTGAACTGATCAAAGACAAAAAGCCATTTACCCTCTGGAAAAACCCGATCACCGTATTGGCACAGAAGAAGTGTGTCTAGTCCTCACTCTTCCCTCTCTTTTTTACCTTACTACTTCGACCTCTTCCTTCTTACTTCAAACCTCATCCCTCCATTAGGGATTTTTTTATGCCCAAACTTTCCAAAAACTAGTCTAAGCTCAATATTTCTTACTTTTTAAAAATAAAATTGCATTTGCTCACGAATTGAAACGAAATACAAATTTTAGTTCGTTTTGTTTCTTGTTATTGAATAATTTTTTAACTTCAAGCATCTCTTACAATAAAACTAAAACAGCAAGCAAACTTACTTTGAAAATTTAGCTAAAGACTTGGTGTATTGGAGTAAGAGTTATTTTTATAATGAATATATGCCACTGTCACATTATTGAAATAAAGTGAACTTGGTGTTTATCGAATGTTAGTAAATATTAACTAAATAAAAACCATGTCATTAAAAAGATTATTTTATATTTCAATCCTAGCTATTTTTTCCTCTTGCACAGAACAAGAACCAGAATTTATAGAAACAGAAGCTGTACATCCAATAGAAGAATCAAATTCTCGGTTCATCAAAGAATTCAATCAACTTTTAAGTAACGAAATAATTGGCGTTAAAAATGACTTAAATATCACAGAAGCAAAAGCGTTAGGAAAGGAAGTAAACTTGTATTCAGAGTTTCAAACTTTATTTAATCCAGATAATTTTGATTGTGGCTGCACAGGAAAGCTCAAGAGACAAATTAATAAGATTAAACCAAAGAATAAGAAAAAAGGGTTTATTCCAAGAGTTGTACTCAATAATTTATACTACAACGATACAGCAGAAATGCTAAATTATAGTGCGGGTATAAACGTCTTGGCCCACAGTATTCAATTTCAGAAAGAAAACGGTGAAAAATCTAACCTGATCTTTGTAAACAATGCAGTTACCAAACCTGAGTTTGAACCAATGACTTATATAGAAGAAGACTATGGCACTTATCCAAACTTCTTATATACAATGGACTGCTCTGGTTATATTTCAACGGCAGTAAAGGCCTCTGCAAGTTTCAATCAATCTTCAATGAAGGCCTCCGCTGAAGCGGCTGCCAGAAGTGACAAATCTTTATTTGTTCTTGGAGGAGTTATGTACTCCCCTCTTTGGGAAGCTTACTCTGGAGAAGTACTATTTAAGAAAAATGATAAACAAACTCTTAGTACAAGAATAGCTAACCTGAATGCGATACTAGAAAAAGTTTCTGACAAAAATGATTCAACTGAAATTTACCTGCATAAGAATTTCCAAGTTATCTTTTCATCCAATCAAGGTAAATCAAGCTTTAACGGTGGAGGTAAATTAGAGGCAAAAAGCCAAGCAAGCTTAGGGGCTTCCATTAGCGGAGGTGTTGATGCTGGTGGTGAAATAAAATCAAAATCTTCATTTATCACCTATTCAACTTATGTCACCAATTACGACATTAATCAAACACCACCAACACTTACAATTGAAGATATTTCCAGCAGAAGAGACTCGCTACAAAATCAGCTAGATCAAATGAATTAAAAACATGTGCTAACACTGTATAAAGGGCATTAATCGCTCTTTATACTAACCGTTTGCTTCCGTCTAATAAAATATACTAAATGGATAAATCATTAAAATTTAGAGGTAAACAAAACAGAATCATCGATTCAGATGAAATAATCTCATCACTAAAAGATTATTTGGATGTTGCTCTTTTGAATAAAAGTTTAGAAGTAAAAGAATTAAATGAACCTGACAAAATATTTTCGAATAGTGAAGAATTTTGGATTGCAGCTATGGAAAATGATTTATACGCAGGACAAATAATAAAATTACCAAATTATAAATTATTAGAGTGGGTACCCTCTTCTCCTGGACTTTTTCACACGAGACAAGCTAAACAAAAAAGAGAATTTGCTATGAGTAGTAATAGAAGGTGGAGGGAAAGAAAAAGAGAAGATGAAGAGATGATACGTTTTCCCACAAGACATGTAAAGAATAAAAAAGTAATTGAACTAAGACCTAGTGAAAAAAGAAGTATGATTCAAGGGGGATTTGGTTCGTTAAGAGTTGCACCTAAAACAATTAATAATGATTTGTTCTATATTCTTTGTGCCACTTCAAGTGGTGTAAGCCATGAAGGAATTACCACATCACTTAGAAAAGAACATTATGCAAAAGTTGTAGAAGAATTAAGAAAAGGAAAAGTACCAGAGGTAGATATTACGGCGAGATTAATGATTTTACCGGAAGAGTTTTCTCCAATAAAAAACAATTATCAGCATTACAGGACAATTCCTAAATATTATTTAGAAGTATTAGAATTAGGCGTTGCTGACTTTAAAAGTCCAGCGAATGCAGTTGTTAGTGTCGCAATAACTTATGCAAAAAAGGATGAATTTATACGAAATAATTCATTTTCATATTCATTTTGCTCTTTTAATCCGACTAATAATAATAGTGAATTAAGAGGAGCTGTTTCTTGGTTACATGACTATGCTGAGAGATATTCAGAAGAAAAAAATCCTATAATTTTAGGAGATTTTGATGAAGAATTTAATCATTTCGGGGATGTTGAATTTCCAATTAAACAAATTGCTAATGGAAAAATACCATTGGACAAATTACACTATTTTAAAGAAATATTTCATTATCAAATAAACGAATTAATCATGGGTGACAAAAACGTATTCAAAAATTCACAGATTGGTGCTGTTGGCTCAAATGCTATTTCTACAAACAATAGTTTCCAACAAATGAACTATAATATACCAGAAGATTTAGACTTTAATAAACTTCATGGTCAATTAGGTCAATTAAGAGAAAACTTAGCGATGAAAGCAAAATCGCCAGAAGAGTTTAAGGCTATTGGTGAAGTAGCAGAAGCGGAATTAGCTTCAAAAGATAAAGACGGGAACAAGGTTGTAAAACACTTAAAAGGTGCAGGAAAATGGGTGTTTGATACAGCAAAGGATGTTGGAATGGATTTGGTAACGGAATTAATAAAGAAACAAATGGAATTATAAAAAGAAGACGAGAAACGAACAAAGTCTAAAATGTCAATAGCCCCTATGCTGGGTTACTGCATTTAGCCAGACCGGTCGGGCTTCATCCGAACGGATCGGAACCAAGGCTCCTGTTCCTCCACATTTTCCCTTCAGTCTACATGTGCAGAATAGGAAGCTAAATTCAATAAAAAATTTAACACCGATTCGTTACTTACAATTACTAGTAACATAAATTTGAAATACAAAAATGACTACAAAAGAATTCTGTGACAAATTAAACGATACGAATACTCGTACTACATTTACTCAAGCATTAAATTCACTAATGAGTAGAGAAAAAGTATTCAAAGAGGTTTATAATACAATTAATTCACTTAACTCGTGTAAAGATTTAACTGTTGAACAGATGTATAATTTGCGTAAACAACTAATCGAATTGGAAACTTTTAGTGGCTTATTAAATGAAACAATAAAAGATTCGGAATTAACCTTCTTAGGAGAATTTGAAGACACAAAAATGAGTTTATCTGAATTAGGAATTTCATCTAAAAACTTTATTTGTACTAAAGGTTTTAAGGATCCCTTTAGTGATATGAGTATTAAGGAGGGAACTGAAATTGAGATCGATGAATTATTATACGCTAATATAAGTAACGGTATTACAGTGTGTTATACGGAATTAAAAACAGAGAATAGCCCTGAAAAATTAGTGGAAATTTTTAAAAATGGCAAACAGAAGACAATATTAACCCTTAAAATTCTAGAAGAATTTTTTAACCCATTAGAAAAATAAAAATCGATATATGAAACCTAATCAAATTTTAATCTTAGGCAGTATTGTTACAGTTATATTAATAATTCTCTGGCATTTCAAGATAATTGGAGAGCCTATTGCAGCACTAGGGGGAGCAATATTCACATTGATTAGTTATTTAGTTGCTAACAAAAATAAAAGTCAAGGAGAAAAAAAAAATCCCCCTAACAAAAAAATAACCAAACAAAGACATTCAGGTAAAGGAGATAATATAGGAAGAGATAAAATTGTAAATAAATAAAATTGAAATATGAGTTGTTCTTTTTCGTCAAAAAGCTAATAAGCAATTTTATGGACAGATTAAATCAAAGTCATTCAGGTAAAGGAGATAATATAGGAAGAGATAAAATCACGAACAATATCCAGGTTGCTAATGATATATTGATTCGAAAGGTTCAAGAATCCTATTCCAAAGTTTATCATTGGCATAAAAAATATGGGAAAAAAATTTTCTCCCAATTTTTTGAAGATGATCTTAGTGAAGAAGAAGCTAATGATTATTTTGAATTGATTGATACAATGCCAGGACCAGAACATGCAGAATTAGATGAAATGGTATCTGTTTGCAAACAATTCCATGGAGGGTGCCTTACTTGGTCATCAAGTGAATATGTTGAACCCATTAATAAGAAATATAGATTGATAAAGTTTGCCAAAGAAGTATTAAACGCAAAAAATAACTTCACGGCTAGAAAGTTTGAAAATATATCATTAGACAATCCCAAAGAATATTATGAAGAATCATTAAAGCTTCTTTTATCAACTAATCCTGAATTAAAGAAAATCCAAGATCAGGAATATTTAGATAGGAAAATAGGTGGAAAAAATGCAATAATAGAATCAAGTAAGCAATTTGGCGAACCTTTTATACTTACACCTGAATTGTTGGGATTTAAAGTGATTGATGATCAAAAGAGCTTAATAGAAAAAGTCGAGAAAGATGAAATTAAAATTGACAATATTTATTTTGAAACTTACTCAGGAGGTACTAAAGTTGATGGAACAAGATATTATGTAAAAATAGAATTGACAAATCAAACAGATGAAAAAATTAAGGCATTCCTTCCTGAAGGACAAATATTTGAAAATGAAAAATATGAATTTGTAGAAAAACCTTCTCAAAATTTAGCTATTACAAATGCATGGAAAATAGAGTTAAATGCGAATGAAACCAAAACATTTGAATTACCAGCTTATTGTATAAATAAACATTTTGAATCACCGGATCATAAAAAAGGTTTCATTACGATTTATGAATTTGCAAAGAAGAAGTTTAGTAAAAATAAAGAAGTGTGGGAATGGATACAAACCAATTACAATAGAATTATTGAAAAGTTCAAATAAAACAGCTGCATACCTGCAGGTATACGAGCTGTTATAGGTCATTATTCGTAACTAAATCATGAACATAGATAACAAGCACATTCAGAATATCATCAATGCTAAAAATAATAACAGCCTTGCAATATTTGTAGGAGCTGGAATTTCAAAATCATCAGAGACAGAATCTTTTAAGCTTCCAGATTGGTCCGACCTGATCAAGGACTTAAAAATAGAACTTGATATTCAAGATGAGTTTGACTTTTTGAAGATTGCACAGCTCTATTATTTAGAATTTGGTGAATTCATTTACAACAAAAAATTAAAAGAATACTTTCCTGATTATATTAAGCCATCAGAATTACACAAGCTGATTTTCAGAATTAATCCTCATGTAATCGTAACAACTAATTGGGACAATATACTTGAGAGAACAATTGAAGAAAATGCATTTATATATGATACGATTAGTTCAGATACTGACCTTATTAGGTCATCACTGCAGAATAAAGTCATTAAAATGCATGGTGATTTCACTAATAACAACATTGTGTTTAAGGAAGATGACTACATCAACTACCAGCTTAACTTTCCTTTACTTGAGAATTACCTAAAAAGTATTCTATCAACGCATACCATTCTTTTCATCGGTTATTCCTACAATGATTTTAACCTAAAGCAAATTTTACAGTGGATACAAAAACATTCTGAGGTTCGACCACCTATGTACCTTACCACATTCCATCAAAATGACACCTCTAAGAAATATTTAGAAAACCATGGCGTCACTTCTTTAAATATTGCAAATGAGCCGATATCTTTAATAAAATTTGCTAGTGATTACTCATGTAAGACTTACTCATTTCTGGATAGGATCAAAAACCATAATGAAAGGAGTGTAGTAAAATCGGAATCCTTAACATTAGACTTCATTCTAAACAAACTGAAAATTTTAAATTCTTTAGAAGGGCTTCTTCTTGATCAAATTCAGACAGCATTTTCAAATTGTGGATTTTTGTTTGATGAGGATGAACAACCCATTCTAAAGTTCTATAAAGGTGAATTAACGGGTGATTATGATCAAACAAGAAGGAATATTTATCAAAATTTCATATCGATTCTCCAATTAATTGATGAGAAAGAAAAAAAGCCGTCTGCTAGGTTAATCGATATCTTCAAAATACTATCCAAAGGCAATGTAAAAGGAATCGTTCTAAGAAAAGAAGAAAAAGCCCCTTATCGAGAATGGTATATTGAATTCTCAAAATATTTAGCAAAACCAAACTCAGATCGCAAAGAAAAGCATTTGAATTTTGACTATTCGAACCTCAATACATCAAATAATGATGTCATTGACCTTATTGAGTACTCTTTTAATTTACAGCAAATCGGGCAGTTGGAAGAATCATTCTATGTCGTTGAGGAAGCTATTTCACTTTGTCTCAAACAAAGAATTTATCCGTTGCTATTTGTCGCCATGTACAACAGAAATTCTTTACTTTGGAAACTTAAGTATTTTTTTGGTAAAAAGGAAATGCGAGAAAAGTATAGGGAAGTTGAAGAGTACAATCTTAAAGAAAGGTTTTACAACCTTCCTCAAGAACTAAGAGTAGCTATTGAACCAATTTACAATTTTGTAGATGAATCTTCAATCATAAGTTATGCATATAGGATCGCAGAGGATTTAAAGAAAACAGAGGATTCAAAAAGAACAATTGAGTCAGGGGGGATGGTTTTTGGAAGTGAGGTCAAAAAGTATGCTTCGAGGCATAACAATCTGATAGATTTTGTACTTCGCAACACAATTATGGTTGAGAGTATTTCTGCTTTTAAAAGTATCAACCGCCATTTTGTTGTGATTTCACTTCACCGTCAAGTTCAGCAGCCTGAGGTTATATTGACAAAAACTGAATTATTCGCTTGTATTAAATACATCGAGTTTAAGGACTTAAAAGTCATTTTTAATGATTTTTATAATGGATCGGATAGATCTGGAAAGTTTAGAATTACGAAAAAGGAGAGAGAATGGCTAGTTAATAATGTTTTTAGGAATATTGTTAAACTCTTCCTATCTTCTCAAGAGATTTTTAACAAATATGATGGATATATCCAGAATACACTTCTGATTTTATCGGTTGCTAAACATTCAAAAAAACAGTTTAAAGCAATTGTTAAAATAATTGCAAAAATAATAGCAGAAGGTAATAATACGTTTTCTATTTTCAAGTCAATTAACCTATTTCTTGGAATCCAGTACAATTTGTACAAATCTGAAATAGATCCTACGATCCTTCTAGAAATGATAGAAAATTTGATCAAACGTCTCATTACAAAAAAAAACTAATGGACATGAGTACAGGGCAATCACAACTAATGAGTTAAATAATCTTTATATATACGCTTGTGAAAAAGAAGTGATTTTTGATAATTACTCAATGGTTGATAGATTAATTGGTGAAATCAAGGGTTATAATATCTCTAGTAAAATTGAGGTTTCTCAAAATCTTCTCTTAAGCATTTATGATATGTCAACTGAAAGAGTGAAAGAGTTAATAAAGAACTTCATACTAAAGATTGATATCAAAAAAGAAAAGGAACTTTATAAAAAGGTGATTTTTAGACTTACACTCGCAATTTACAAGTTGAAAGATGTTGACAAAAGCTTAAAAATAGATCTTGATAATTATCTGAATGAACTAAAAGAAAAGAATATTTTTTCAAGTGCTTTGTTTATGATTCAGAGCCAAATAGAATTTTTAAATCAGAAAGACAATAATATATTAACCAGTCAATTAGGTAAGATTGATAAGATGATTGAGGTTCATGAAAACAGAGAGAATCTTTCGATCTTCTAAAAAAGCGATCAGCACGCAATGCTCTGTGGGACACTATATTGTACATAGCCAAAACTCCTCTCCCAGCCCCACACCCTGAAAGAGAAGCTTTTTTATAAAAGCGACTACACCAAATGCTCAAGGTGCTCAATAAGCAGATCAATCGGTTCCTTGTCAATAGTCAGGTCAGCATGATTGCTGACTTCTTCGGTACGTGGAAAAGTGGCTACAGAGAACGTTGACAATTTGAACATTGCAATATCCGCAGGTCCATCTCCGAAAGAGATGATATTGTCAAATGGGGTAGCGTAGCGTTTCAAAACGGATTGTACTACCTGAGCCTTTGAATCTTCTTCTACATGGATCAAAACTTCACCAGTGCAGACGTCATCTTCAAATAGGATTTCATTGGATATGACTTCATCTAGCCCAAGTTCTTTGGCAGTGATGGCATTCAAAAAGGACATCCCCGTACTGATCCCAATACAAGGAATCCCTTGTTTTTTTAACCAATGCACCAATGCTTTGGCTCCCTTACGTATCGGATTAGACTGTAAAATAGCTGTCATTTTATCCAGTGCGACACCTTTCCAAAGTGCAGCGTCCAACTCTGTCATTTCGGTATAAGATATTTTATGCTCCCTCCATGCCTCATAATACTTCCCACCTTGTTCACCAGTTCCAAGGTGATTGTGCAGCAACATCCAAGGGTCTACTACTGTCCTTAATGTACCATCAATATCAAAGAAGGCAATAGTCTTCACGTTCTCGTTTTTTTCTCTTATTTCCATAACCACAAATATATTTTATACTATTGGCATACTACTTTACATTTGTAAAGTCATTTTCAAAATTTTTTGTTTTATGAGAAATGTATTGTCAGTACTTGAGAAGTATTATTCATTATCAGACGAAAACAAAGCACTTATCGTCAATGAAATGGAAGCATTCCGTCTGAAAAAAGGAGATGTACTTATACAGGAGTTGGAAAAATCACCGTACATGTTTTTTATAGAAAAAGGAGCCGTAGCCACTTCCTATATTGATGAAAAGGGCAATAAAAAAGTCGTGTGGTTTGGTTTTGAAAGTGATATTTGTTTTTCCATCAGTGCTTATATTGACGTGGCCTATTTACCAGAGACCATTGAACTTCTTGAAGACAGTCAGTTTTACAGAGTAAAAATCAGTCACGTCAAAGCATTGTATCAAAACCATACCGATTGGGCCAACTGGGGAAGGAGTTTTATTGAGCACAATTTTGCCACAACCATCAAAGAAATGGACGAATACAAGTCCAGAACCGCCAAAGAAAGGTACCAAGAACTGATCAAGCATAAACCCAACGTCAGATCAAGAGTACCATTAAAGGCCATAGCCTCCTATTTGGGTGTTTCCCCTGTTACAATCAGTCGATTAAGAAAAGAAATCAAAGAGTAGAAAATAAGCAATATGAAATTTTATTTAGTAGACATCAATCCTAAATTGACTGAAGCATGGCATAAAGTTTTTGAAGGAGTTGAAAATGTAGAAGTTAAAAATCAATCTATTTTTGATCTATCATGTGATGTGATTGTCAGTCCAGCAAATAGTTTTGGTTTTATGAATGGCGGAATAGACTTTGCAATTTCCAAAACATTAGGTTGGCACATCGAAAAAAAACTTCAGCAAAAATTACGAGAGGACTATTTTGGTGAATTATTAGTAGGGCAAGCCACGATTGTGGAAACAGAGAATAAGCAATTTCCTTATTTGATTTCAGCACCTACTATGAGAACCCCAATGACGATATTACGTTCTCCCAATATTTATCTAGCAACTAAAGCGATCTTGACTTTACTTCAATATGGAAAATTTGAAGATGGAACACCTTTAAAAGAGAAAATTTCTTCAGTGGCTATTCCAGGACTTGGAACAGGCGTAGGGCAAGTTCCGCCTTTGTTATGTGCTAGACAAATGAGAATAGCTTGGGAGGATGTTATCAATGAAAAGTATAAAACCAAAGAAGGTTGGGAGGAGTTACGTTCAAACTATGCTTACTTTTTCACGCATGATGAAAATGATTTGCATTATGATATACCTTAAAATCAAATATCAACAGTAGCTTCAACTTTAATTCCATCAGTCTGCAGTGAAGTAGTTAGAAAAGAGATTAAAATGAGGAAACTATTGTTATTTTTCTGTGTATCGGACTCACTTCTTGTGCATCTTCGAACTCAAATAAACAAATAAAAAAAATGATTAAGCAAACAGATTTAACCAACCCAACATTAAAGGAATATGCATTTTTAGACTGTATGTACAATGATTCCTACTTCCCTAAATTTTTAGTAGACAAGTGTAAGAATATTCTGTTAACACTTTGTAAAGATATCGAGGAACAGCAACCCACTACGCTCGAAGAGTTATATCAACTCACTCATTTATCGACCAATAAAATAAATGATTTGGAGGGTGAATTCGATGAAAATAACAGTGAAATTGAAACGGTGGCAAGGGAGTGTTTAGCAGAAAATTTTGAGACCATTGCTCAAGCTTACGGATTTGAAGCAGATATTGAAGAGTTGATCGCTACTAGAGATTGGTAAAAGCTCAATTATCACCATATTTCAAGTGTTAAGCGTTAGCGTCACTTGGAACTACTTATTGTCTCCCGACTTCGAATATAAATGCTACGTTTTCATTCATTTCGAAGTCGGGAGACTTCGCCAATGTATCATCACAAGTGACGCCTATCGGCTTAACACTTGCGATATAAAAGGAGCCAATAGCATAGTTGTGGTAGTTAGAAATCAGGAGATTTCTATTGATCTTACAAACACGAATGCCGCTATCGCTTAACATTCGCGCTAGTGGAGTTCAAGAGCAGTTGAAAAAATGAAGCAGAAGAAAGATTGAAAGTAGAATATGAAAGACATGTAGGAATATCTATTCATCAAACTACTTTGTGATTCTTATTTCTATACTGCAAAGGCGTTACCCCAAACTTCTTTTTAAACACACGGAAAAAATAACTATGGTTTTCAAAGCCTGCATTAGTATAAATACTTTTGATGGGGGCGTTGGTCATGGCAAGCTGATGTGCCGCAAAGTTCAGGCGTTCCTCTAAGATAAGCTCAGTAAGCGTTTTTTTGAAAGCCTTTTTGATTACTCTATTGATGTAGTCGCCAGAACGCTGAGAGAGCTGAATAAAACCATCAATTCCCATTTTGAGATAATAAGGAGAGCGAAATTCTTGAAGGGTATAGTTGAGCCAAGGTGGAAGTTGACCATTCTGGTAGGCTCTCTTTTGTAATAATGCAAAGAGGTGGAGCAGTAAGAGGTCTAAGGTGAGCAGTGAATTTTCACTGATGCTCATCTGTTCCAAATGCCCCAATAAGGTTTGAAGCTGACTTTCGTTGAAATTATAAGAAAAGGGAAGTGGAGTATCGTTCCAAAAAAACTGTTCAGGAGCCTCAAAATAGCGTTGCTGATAGTGGGGAATACAATGAGCTTTAATGGCTAAATTATTAATGACCAATTCCTCTTTTGAGGTTTTCTTAAAAGTATGTACATCGCTCGGACGTATAAAATAAGCCGTTCCTTTTTGGATCGGAAACTCCTCGTTGTTGATGATATGAATCCCTTCACCTTCGGATATTACAAAAAACTCATAGTAATCGTGGTAGTGCATAATCAGGTCCTCATGATGATCAATACTTGTACGCGCAAGATGAAAAATATCGTTAGGCTGTAGTGCAAACGTCTCAAATAAGAATTTTTTGGTGATCCTTTGGTCCATACTTCTTGTTGCTGAATTGAAACATCAAATTACTCTTATCTTTCAATAAATGTCAATTATCTTATAAAATTATAATTCTGAAACATTCTTCTTTGTTTACCCGTTTTTGTAATTTAAATTTCTTTATTGATATGATTTAGTGAAATGAACAACGATTGAAAATGAAAAATATCAAAATAATGCTTGGCACTACATTGTGGTCAATTGTAATGCTTATTTGTATTCCTATCGTCTTATTATCGTTTAAAGTAGAAGAAGAGGAGGAAGTGAAAGAAGAAGTGAAAATTGAACAACAAGTAGAAGAGCAGCAATCTGAAAAGGAGGAGCTGGAAAATTTGACTCCCAATCAAAAATATTAATCTATAGGTTACCGTGATGGTAGCCTTTTTTGTTGCTTCAACTTCTAATAGATTTTTCTACCCGCTTTTTAGGTCCTATTTTCAAGCGTCTTTCTTCTTCTTTTTTTTTGAAACAAAAAGAAGCAAAAAATTCAAGGCTTAGAAGTCAAAAGCTAAATTCCATTTCTCTCGCTTAAATGATTTTAAACTCGCTGCGCTCAAACAACAAAATCATTTTTAACGGCTCACTCCATGAAATTCTTCACGCTTTTCCCTTCAAGGCCGATGATGGGTATACTACTAAATGATTGTCTGATGACAGATCAAAAGACAAATGTTTTATGATAATCGCAGCTCTGTAGGGTCGTTGCATTGCAACGACCTAACGAGCCACCACAGTAACCACCTCTTCCATCGGTAATAAATATTTGGGAATTTACTTTATAGCATAATGCGTATTCAAAGTGTTAGTTTACAGTGTTTTATTATCACTTTTACCAAAAGAATATGTAAATTATAGGGATACTTTAAGTATAGGATATAGGAACAATTTAAGAACTACTTAATCACCCAAAAACAACACAATGAAAAAAGTAAAGCTTACCGAAATAGCAGGGCTTCCGGAAAAGGAACCCGTAGGATTTCAAGTCAATGGATTGGACTTGGTGGTTGTACGATACGGAGATGAAATTTCTGTTTTGTATGGCCGATGCTTGCATAGAGGAGCATTAATGGCCGATGGAAGTATCAGTGGACACAATCTGATTTGTGGCCTTCACGGTTGGGACTACCGGTACGATACAGGTGTAAGTGAATACAATAATGAAGAAGCTTTACATAAGTTTCAAACGAGTATTGAAGAGGGGGTTTTGTATGTAGATGAAGACGAAATCAATGCCTATTTAGAGCAGTTTCCTCAGCCTTTTAACAGAGAGGATTACTTAGGGCAATACGCCGATACACATCCCGAAGAAACAGAACCCTACACGGCCTATATTCAACAATTGGCGAAAAATGGTTTAAAGCAAGTGGGGAAGCATGGTCCATCGTCGTCTATGGGGGTCGACCGTACCACTCTACCGAGGTGGGAACAAATACAGTTTCTGCCAGCTCAACTTTCTCGAAGACCTTTGTTGGATAAAGAGGAGGTGACCACGTCTACCGTGATAGGAAAAAATGCGAAGAAGCCTTTACAATTAGACATTCCCATTTTTGTATCAGACATGAGTTTTGGAGCATTGTCAAAGGAAGCAAAGATTGCGTTGTCCATGGGAGCTGAAAAAGCAGGAACGGGAATTTGTAGTGGAGAAGGTGGGATGTTGCCTGAAGAGCAAGAAGCCAACTCAAGGTATTTTTATGAGTTGGCTTCGGGTAAGTTTGGTTTCTCATGGGACAAAGTAAAGAAAGCTCAAGCGTTTCATTTTAAAGCAGGGCAGGGGGCGAAGACCGGTACAGGAGGTCACTTGCCAGGCACAAAGGTGACGGAAGAAATTGCAAAAGTAAGAGGTTTAGCAAAAGGACAATCTGCCATTTCACCTGCTACATTTCCTGATTTTCATGGCGTAGAGGATTATAAAAACTTTGCCAATGAAGTCAGGGCACAAACAGGTGGAATTCCAATTGGTTTTAAAATGGCCGCATCAAGAATTGAAGACGATATTGATTTTGCGTTGGCCGTGGGTGTAGATTATATTATTCTTGATGGAAGAGGTGGAGGAACAGGTTCTGCCCCTAACATTTTAAAAGATAATATCAATGTACCTACCATTCCAGCATTGGCAAGAGCAAGAAGGCATTTGGATAAAATGGGAGCGAAGGACGTTTCTTTGATTATTACGGGAGGATTGAGAGTCGCAGATGATTTTGTAAAAGCATTGATGTTAGGTGCTGATGCAATTGCCGTTTCCAATTCTGCCATGCAAGCCATTGGTTGTTTGGGGATGAGAGCATGTTCAACTAATAATTGTCCTGTTGGAATTGCTACACAGAAGGATCATTTAAGAGCTCGGTTGGAAATGCAGAAGTCTGCACAGCAATTGTCCAACTTCTTTGAAGCCACTACAGGGTTGATGAAAGTGGTGGCAAGGGCTTGCGGTCATCGGGACTTCACGGAATTCAATTTCTCTGATTTATCTACGATGGATTATAAAATACATCAATTGACACTGATCCGGTTTGCAGGACATTGATGATTCAAGACAAAAAAAATAGCCTACAACTAAAATTGTAGGCTATTTTTTCTATCGTTACATCACTTTCACTCCTTTCCAGAAAGCTACATAATCCTTGATTTCACTGGCCTTTTCTTTAGGCTGTTTATAAAACCAAGCTGCATCTACATTTTTCTGACCATCTACTTCAATGGTATAATAAGACGCTTCCCCTTTCCAAGGACATGTAGTGTGTGTGGCTGTCTCTGAGAAATATTCTTTTTTCACAGAAGAAGGAGGGAAGTATTGATTTCCTTCAACAACGATGGTTTCATCACTTTCCGCTAGAACGACATCGTTCCAAATTGCTTTTTTCATAGCTTTTAAATAATTAGTTTGAGAGTTTTTTATAGATATAATAATTCAAAATAGTGCCGATTGTTTTTATCTACAAGAAAATAGAGAGAATATATTAAAGCATAAGCAAATTGTAAACTAAATTATCGTTAATAATAGTATTTAGAAATCAGGAGATTTCTGATGATCTGAAGGACACGAATGACGCTGACGCTTAACATTCGCGCCAAGTGGACTTTCTACCATTCTAGTTTGGTAGTATTCCCCCGGCCTTGAAGGGAAAAGCGTTAAGAATTTCATGGAATGAGCCGTTAAAAATGATTTTGCTGTTTGAGCGCAGCGAGTTTAAAATCATTTAGGTGAGAGAAATGAAATTTAGCTTTTGACTTCAAAGCCTTGACTTTTTTGCTTCGTTTTTGTGTTAAGACAAAAATGAAGAAGAAGGAAGTTTGAAAGTAAATCCTACAAAAGCTGGTAGAAAGATCGATTGGAAGTTAACGTTAATTTACAGTGTAATTAGTAAAACATCAACAATTATCCTCCCAAAAAATGATCATCATTTTAGTCAAAATTTCCTCTTAACTCAAGAAGCTTAAAACGTAAGAATTAGAGATTATTAAACAGAACAATAAAGTTCTTCAATATGTTTCTCTATTGCTTCAATATGTATACTTTTTCCATTTTTCATCAAGCTACCTTTGTAATATCAAGAAGGTAAAAAAGCATTTTCCTGCCATCTTGATTTTCTATTTTCCTATTAAGAACACTAAAACGAACGATGATGATTGCTAGAATGCTGATGAAAAGAATAGTTCCTATGATTGCAACTGTTCGACGTTCTCCGATATTGAGAAGACCAGATGAATACGGAATGCACTTTGAAGATATTTCCTTTACTTCCACAGATGGAATTGTATTGGAAGGGTGGTATATGCCGGCCAAAAATGCATCAAACAAAATAGTGATATGTAATCATTTTTCTCCAGGTAACCGATATGGTTACGCAGGGCATATAAAGCCTTGGACGAATGCAGGAGGATTTGAGGTAAACTTCTTACCTAAATATAAAGCACTGACAGATGCAGGATACAATGTTTTGGCATATGATTTAAGAAATCATGGGTTTAGTGCACCAGCTCAAAGCAATGCCTATAATCCAAGTCTTTTTGAATATAAAGATGTGGTGGGTTCTTTGAATTATGTAAAACAACGTGAGGATACAAAAGGGATGGACATCCACCTGCATAGTATGTGTCTTGGAGGTAACTCTACATTAGTAGCTATGAAAAAACATCCAGAAGCTTTTGAAGGTGTAAAATCGATGATGTTGATCCAGCCTATTTCGGGAGAAGCTATTGTCAAAAAATTGTCTAAGAATATGTATTTGGGGAAAAGTGGAGAGAAAGCTTTCGAAGAAGTCTATCGTGAGCAGTTCGGTTTTAGAATTGAGGACTCATCACCAATTATTGACGCCAAGTATATCAAGATACCTACGTTTGTCACCCAAGTGAAAGCCGATAAAATGACGTTTCCGGAAGATGTTCAAGCCATTTATGATGCAATACCAGTAGGGGATAAGAAGCTTTTCTGGATTGAAGGGACATCGCAGCGTTTCCATGGTTATACCTACTATTCTGAGCATCCTGGACAGATGCTTGATTGGTATGATAGACATTAATGCATTGTCCGGTTTTTAAACTTTCAAATCAGAAAAAATGGCGAACAAAAATGTAATATGGTGTGATGAAAAAACACTCCAAAAAGATATAAGTGGTAAAATATATATAGTCACTGGAGCTAATTCAGGTGTTGGACTAGAAACCTCAAAACAGTTGATGAAGCAAGGAGGTCATGTGATTATGGCATGTCGAAGAGTAGATGCTGGAGAGGAAGGAGCGAAAGCCTTTGGTAATTTAAAAGGCAGTTACGAAGTAATGAAGGTGGACTTTGCCGACTTGCAATCAGTAAGAGATTTTGCAGAAAAGTTTAAGGCAAAATATGATCGACTGGATGGCTTGATGTGTAATGCTGGCGCCCTGTTTTCAGGAGATAAGGCACAATACACCAAAGATGGTATTGAGATGTCGATTGGTGTAAGTTACTTTGGTCACTTTCTTTTGACAGAACTTCTATTGGAGCAACTGAAGAAAAGTGCACCTGCTAGAGTGGGCATTCTATCTTCAGTGGGACATGCGGGAAGTGCTAAAAACCGCTACAAGGTACACTTTGAAGATATCAATTGGAAAAATAGAAAATACAATGGTGTAGACGCTTATTGTGAAGCTAAAGTAGCCGTCAATTTATATGCTTTGGAACTCGGTGAACGTTTGAAAGGTACAGGTGTGAGTACAGCCTCTATCCATCCGGGATGGGCAAGAAGTAACTTTGGAGGGGATGGAGTGATGATGAAAATAGTGAGATTTTTATTATATCCCTTCAGGCATTCAATCACAAATAGTAATGAGGAGTCAGCACAAACCTCTCTTCATGTATTATTATCTGATGATGCGCCTAACTATTCTGGAGCTTATTTCAGTCAACACAGTGTACTGTATAGAGATAAAGAATGTAAAAAAGGAGGTTGGCCTATGACCTCACCTAATCCGAATGCCAACGATAGAGTAGCAGCAAAGCAGTTGGTAGAACTTAGTAAGAAAATGGTGGCTTTGTAGACATTCCGTTTTTTATTACCCAAGCTTTGAAATTTAATACCTATCAATCAACTATCATCACTTCTATTGAATTAGAGAGTGTAATTTATATTCAAATCCTTTTTGAAACAAACTTTTGCAAAGTCTCCTAATTTTATAATCATCTTCTAAAATGTAGTTTTGTATGGGGCGTTGCAATGCAACGTCCTTGCAAACCACAATACACTACTATTTATCCCTCATAAAAGGAAATAGATCAATTAACGATATAATATTTAGAAATTGGGAGATTTCTGCTGATGAGTAGGACCTAACGCTTAATATTCACACCAGTGGACTTTCTACCCAATTAATTTGGTAGTGCTTTTCTCTTCAAAGCCTAGCCTTTTTTTGAATACAAATCACTAGTTTTATATCTTCATGTATTAAATGATCTAAAAACTATAACATGAGTTATAAATACGAACCTTACTCTTATCAAACAGACTTCAACTCACAAAAGAAATTTTCATGGAAAAAAGCAGTACTGAAATTCTTTCTGTGGACCATTTTTTTCCTTTTTTTATGTGTATTACCCTTTACCATGATGATCAGAAGTGGCATTTATATGTATCACGAATATGCAGCTTCTGTTTGGTTAGGTTTAGTTGTGGGGATCGTGGTACTGTCGTTTATTTTGTTACTTTACCTCTCGATCGGCTACTTATTATTTTTCAGAAAATACAAGGTCAGCTTTCTTGCAATTAAGAGAATCACACTATTTGTATTTTTATTCGTAATAACCTACACAATTTTTTCGTTATTTTCTTTTACTGGAAAAAATGCCAAAAGTGATCAAATCAAACAGGAATATACACAGCTTCATCCCTACTTGAAAATCAGTTTAAGAACACTTTTATTTTTTGATAAAGATGTATTAATCACCTCTTTAAGTAGAGAGCCTGAAGACTATAAGAAAATGGGTTTACCTTCCAAATCAAGCTCTTTACACTTCAAGCAAAACACGGGATATGTACACGCTATGGACCTCAGAACGAAGGGAAGACCTTTCTGGATGATTTGGTTTAGTCAGATTTATTTTAATACTTTAGGGTTTAATATCATAAGACATCATGGGACGGGAGATCATTTACATGTCTCATTGTCTACTTACGAACGACAACAATCTTGGTAGGATTACCTAAATTAAATTGATGTGATTTTACAATTAACACTATCTATACTAAATCTTAGAAGGAAACAGATTAGCAGAATTTTAGCTGATTTAGGAATTTTGAGATTGCTAATGCTATTCATATTCTATAGTTTTTTTCAATTTTTCTTGATTCATATAAAAGAACTTCATGCTTTTTTTGTGGACGCGGCACTGCTTTCACTTCTTTCTGCAGCGCAAGCCAATAGAAAAGATGAGAAAATTTTATTGCAACTCATGAAGTTCCCAATCTTGTATTATTTACTTGAAAACCTGATTTGGGTGTTCCTGTTTACTTGGGGAATCGCTTTTTCTCCCTCTAATTATCTCTATCCCATCCTTCTTTTTTTACCATTAATCACAAGCTTTTTACCTACCAATAGGTCTATTGAAAGTCAGGGATTTGTACTTCCTATTCCTTTTTCTGCCTCAGCATATGATTGGCGTTCAGGAATGAGAAATGGAGGAGCGTGGGGGATTATTGTGGCCATTGTTTTGACAGTAATCGGACTTTTCCGTTTTGAGTTTTTATTAATTGGGATCGTAGTTTCAAGTATCTCTATCTTCGGTTTTTATACACAAAACGAACCAAGACAAATCCTTTATGCAGTAGCCGATACTTCAACCTCTTTCTTGAAGAAAAAAATTAAACAGATGGCTTTGCTTTTTCTGCTCATCAATAGTTTTGCATTACTTATTGGCTTAGTTTTTTACTTCCAAGTTTTTTATGTGGTCGCTTATTTATTTTTAGGTTCATTTTTTGTTCTCTTCTTGATGATACTTCAGAAGTATATTACCTATGAACCGAACACTAATTTTAGAGCAAATACCTTTATCATTGCGTTCTACTACATAAGTATTTTTATTCCTTTCCTTATTCCATTGCCTTTGATTGTGGGATTAAGGTCATGGAAAAGAGCCAATCGTCAATTATCCTATTATTTTTAATGCATATAGTATGTTAGAGTTAAAAAATATTTCTTTCGCTTACGGAGAAAAGCAGGTACTTCAAAACATCAATATATCCATTGAAAAAGGAAAAATTATCGGTGTATTAGGAAAAAATGGCGTAGGAAAAACGACCTTATTTGAGATCATAGCACAGTGGAAAAAGAATTTTAATGGCGAAACGCTACTAGAGAATGAGACACTTTTAAGAGCTCAAGTAGGCTATTTAGAAGCGAAGCCTACTTTCTATTCCATGATTACAGGACGAGAACATCTCAATGTTTTTAAAGTGAGGTTTCCTGATTTTGACATAGATGGTTGGAATAGCATTTTTGAGCTTCCTTTGGATGAGATTGTAGATTACTATTCTACAGGAATGAAGAAGAGGTTAGCCCTAATGATGTTATTGAGTGCGGATGTTCCCGTGATTCTTCTAGATGAACCTTTTCTCGGTTTAGATGTAGAGGCATCTATTGATCTTGAAAAAATCATCAATACTTTAAAAGAGAGAGGTAAAATTATATTAATAGCCTCTCATACTTTGAGTGCTCTTCAAAAACTTTCAGATAAAATCTATCACTTCTCAGGAGGAAAAGTAGAACAAACTTTCGATAAGGAAAGCTTTGATGAACTTGATGGATATATGAAAGAATATTTCAGTAACAACCATCAAGATATTGTTGATAAGTTGCTGTAATTAAGGGGAAATTTGAACTTTGTACTACTATATTGTAAACTAAACTTTCGTTCAATCTTTATATAAGATTTTATAGGACCTACTTTCAAGCATCCTCCTTCTTCGTTTTTGTGTTTAAACAAAAAGAAGCAAAAAATGCAAGGCTTTTCCCTTCAAGGCCGAGGGAATTACTACTAAATTAATTGGGTTGAAAGGGCAATGACGCGAATGTTAAACAACAGCTTCATTCGTGACCTATAAATCTCCTGATGTCTAAAGATCATAAATATTCGAAAAATTAGTTTAAAGTATTACACCAAAAAAATAGGATTTAAGTTTGACGATATTAATTTCCCTCATTCCTCATCAGGTTGACTTTCCAATATAATTTTTCCATATTGTAATAAAATATTTAGTATGCATGCATACTATTTTTAACCAATACAACACACACTATGGAAAAAATTTCCACACCACTAACTGAAATGTTGGGTATTGATTACCCGATGATTATGGCTCCTATGTTTTTAGTTTCCAATGCGGAGATGCTGATTGCAGCAGCAAAAAGCGGGATAACAGGGACTGTTCCAGCCTTAAACTATAGAACTGACAAAGAATTTAGAGCAGCGATACACGAAATACGAACTGCCATAGGTGATAAACCTTTTGGAGTGAATTTGATTGCTAATAAATCTAATGTCCGACTACAAGAACAATTAAATACATGCGTTGAGTTGGGAGTTGATTTTATCATTACCTCTTTAGGATCTCCACGTAAAATCATAGAAAAATGTAAGCCTGCTGGCATTAAAGTTTTTTGTGATGTGGTGGATACCAAGTACGCTTTGAAGGTACAGGAATTAGGAGCAGATGCGGTCATTGCAGTAAATAAAGAAGCAGGGGGGCACGCTGGTCCAACTTCTGCCAGTGAATTAGTACCGGCCTTGGTAAAAGCATGTGATATTCCAGTTATTTCTGCCGGAGGAGTGGGTAATGGTACGCAATGGAAAGAAAAAATTGACCTTGGAGCCGTTGGGATTTCAATGGGGAGTCCTTTTATTGCCACACACGAAGGAGGTGTCAATGATGCTTACAAACAAGCGTGTGTAGATTACGGGGCAGATGATATTGTGATGACCACCAAGCTTTCAGGGACTCCATGTACGGTAATCAATACTCCTTATATGAAGGAAATTGGTACAAAGCAGAATTGGCTTGAATCCCTTCTGAATAAGAATAAGCGATTGAAGAAATTTGCCAAGATGCTTACCTTTTACAAAGGGATGAAAATGTTAGAAAAATCGGCATTTGGCGCTACTTATAAAACCGTTTGGTGTGCAGGGCCTTCTATCGAATATGTAAAATCGATTCGGTCTGTAAAAGAAGTAGTTGAAAGTATGGTAGAAGAATATGCAGCTACAGCAAAATTAATTGAAAAGTAAATGAAGTATGTGTAAAACTACTACATTGTAAACTAAATTTTCGAATATTTACAGCATTTAGAAATCAGGAGATTTCTAATGATCTGAAGGACACGAATGACGCTATCGCTTAACATTCGCGCCAGTGAGCCTTGAATTTTTTGCTTCGTTTTTCATCAATGGAAAAATGAAGAAGAAAGAAGCTTGAAAGTAGACCCTATAAAATCTTGTAGGAAGATGGCGTTAATGTAGTCAAGAATAGAAAGTAGTGCATGTATTATAAAAAAGGCTTAAGAGTATAGCAAATACTTTTAAGCCTTTTATTTCAATATTTTTTTCCAATCGATGGCGGGGCAATACTGTGAGATCTTATCGATTTCATAAATTGATTCAATTTCATTTTCCATACTATTCCCATCTTTATAATTGACTTGGATATAGGCACCATCGTAATTATAAAGTTCAAATTTCTTATCCATCTTATACATTGAAGTAAGGAAGTCTGAAAAGTATTGCACGATTTCCGCTTTTTGAATTAAGCTTAATTTATTAAAAGTAATATGTTGAAGGCGTACCATTAGTTTTTCGGAAGAAGTTATTAAAAATTTAAAGTACTAGGTCAAAATTAAATTATGAATTTAGAGTTTTTTGAGGTAAAAATTCGAAAAACAATAACAAGTGATGGCGTAAAGTAATTTTGATTTGATACTTAGTTTCTCTAAAGTTACTGCTTATCTTTAAAAAGTGAATAGAACTTATTATTTATTTTTGTTAACAAATGAAGAAGCTCATATTACTAAGAGGTTTACCAGGTGCAGGAAAAACAACAGTTGCTCAGGCAATGGGAGGGTCAATTGAGGCGGATGATTTTATGGTAAATGAAAATGGAGAATATCAATTTGATCCTAGAAACCTTCCTTTTGCCCATAAACAATGTGAAGAAATGGTGAAACTCTGCATGTCAAGAAGCCAAGAATTGATTGTAGTTTCCAATACATTTACAACAGAAGATGAAATGAAGAATTACTTTGTAATGGCCGAAAAGTACGGTTATCAAGTTTCTTCTTTGATTGTTGAAAATAGACATGGAAGTAAATCAATTCATAATGTTCCAGACAGTAATATCAAAAGGATGATGGAACGCTTTGAGATAAAACTTTAGTAAGCCAAGTATAAAATACACTCGGCTTACATCATTTACATCGGTTTTAACCCTAAACTAAGTTGATGTCTATATCGACACCCTTTTTCTCTCATTAATTTTTTGCAATACATTGCAAATTGTGTATCTAAACTTCTTATTTCTTTCTCTTTATTTACTGTTTAGTTGGTTTAAGATAGCTGCGGCCCCAATTCCTGTACCTTTTTGTCTTGGAGGGAAAGCCTTCATACTTTCAGCGAATGCTTTTAATGGTGGTGCTATTGTTGGTAACACCCATGTTTTCTCTTTCATCCATAAGAAATGCCCTGGAGTATCAATCGATCTTTCATAAGGGTCTAATTTCAAATTGACAATCATACCACCCGGCAATTTTTCAGAGTCTTTCAGCCATTCATCTTTTACGGCCAGGTAGATTTTCCATTGATCTACACGTATGGCTTGCAGTTCGTTTTCTGCATAGAAGAAAAACTCTCGTCTTTTTGATTTCCCGTTTTGAGTAAGTACATCCATCTGATTATAACCATCAATATGTACTTTGTACTCCGTTCCGTTGACCTCTTTACCTTCTAAGAGTTCTTCTTTGACGTTATCTTCACCAATCATTGCCATTAAAGTGGGCACCCAGTCTTCTGCTGTAAATAATTCACCACTCCATGTTCCTGCAGGAATATTTTTAGGCCATTTTACTAGCATTGGTACTCTGAAACCACCGTCCCAAGTAGTCCCTTTTTCACCTCTGAAAGAAGCCGTACCCCCACTAGGCCAGTGAGCAAGGTTGACCCCATTGTCAGAAGTAAACATTACAATTGTATTGTCTGCTTCACCAATCTCCTCCAATGTTTTTAGGAGTTCACCTACTAGATAGTCAAGGTGTAAAAGACCATCTGCGTAGGTGCTATGTCCGCTTTTTCCTTTCCACTTTTCGCTTACATAGATCTCTTGATGCATTCTTGATGGATTGAAAAATAAGAAAAATTCTTCATCAGCTTTTTTCTTTGCTTTCAACCATTTTTGAGAATATTCTAATACCTCATCATCAAATGTTTCTTGTCTGAGTTTACCCAGTTCACCTCGGTCTTCAATGACTTGTTTACCCACTTTTCCCCAACGAGGGTCTACAGTAGTATCATCAGTAGTAGTGGCTTTACTGTAAATCACATTTCTTGGTCTGCCAACAAAGTTGGGATCATCAGGAAACTCAGGCTGTTCAGGCATATCCATCATATTTAAATGATATAAAAAACCATAAAACTCATCGAATCCGTGAACGGTAGGTAAATGTTCGTTTCGGTCACCCAAGTGACTTTTGCCAAAGTGTGCCGTAGCATACCCTTGATCTTGTAATAGTTCAGCTAATGTTACATCTTTTGCATTTAGCCCTAGTTTTGATCCAGGCTGGCCAACAGAAGTCAATCCTGTTCTGATCGGATACTGACCAGTAAGAAAAGAAGACCTTCCTGCGGTACAACTTTGTTGTGCGTAATAATCCGTTAGCATCATCCCATCATTACCAATCTTATCTATATTTGGAGTATTTACGGCTCCTAACCCTCTATGATAGATCGACAAATCTTGTGGTGCCACATCGTCTGTCATGATCATGATAATGTTTGGTTTTTTGTCGGCATAAGTCATTTCACTTAAAGCGAAAAGCAAGACAAGAAATAGATATTTTTTCATAATTCTTTCTGATTGATTGTGATACAAAACTAGGTTGTATAAAGTGGGAAATTGAGAGGGAAAACAGGAGTTTAGAAATCTACGTGAAACACACAGTTTGATTTGCAGTTAAAAAAAGCCTTCTCTACAAAGGTAGGGAAGGCTTAAACCAATTAATTATGATGTTTAGTACCTGAGTGTTGATGGGAATCGAGTAATATCACTCAGGCCTATACTGTTTATAAGTTTAGCATCTTGAAGATTTCGCTTACTAAAACCATTAAGTTACTGTTTTCTGTTATCTTTTTTACTAACCTTACAAAGGTAGAGTGATGTTTGTAGAGTTAGATCTGTAAATTCGGTATTAGTGATTTTTGCGTGTTTCCCTTAGAGTGTTGTAAACTATGTTTTCAATGTTCGTAATATTTAGAAATCGGGAGATTTCTGATGATCTGCAAGGCACGAATGTCGCATTCGCTTAACATTCGCGCCAGTGGTAATTTAATTCTCTTTTTTGTTTGGATAAATTCAAACGCAGAAAAGCCCTCACTACAATTGTAATGAAGGCTTAGTTTTTTTTAAAATCCTTTATTCTGAAAACGGTTCTTTTATAGGGTCACCGATAGGATGTTCTGGAGTGATAGGTCCTAACTCCTCATTTTCGTTATTACATGAAGTAGTTGTAAAAAGGCTGAACAATGAGATTATTAATACGAATAATTTAAATTTTTTCATGTTTGTACTATTTGTAAATTATTAAACCGATTTGTCTTTTTTGATATTACAAATGTATAGTACAGTTTTGATAGTGAGGTCTGTATAAACCGGAGTTTCAATTTTTGCGTGTTTCCCTTAGATTGAAAATTGTAGCTATATCGTACCCCATGACTGAAGCCAAGGGCAGGTAATATTGACTCCAACAACACTAAAGTGATGTTTCTACTTTTAACCATCAAGATTGAAATCTTGATGAGGTCATAGTTTTAACTATGGTGCTAGAAACACTCGTTTACTTTTACAAATCATCAAATAATTTACGTTCAATAGCATATAAGACGAGTCCGGCCACGTTTTTTACTCCTGTTTTTTCTAACAGATTTCTTTTGTGTGTTTCTACAGTTCTTGAGGAAATAAAAAGTTCATCCGCTATTTCTTGATTAGAATATTCTTTACAGATCAAGTGCAATATTTCTTTTTCTCTACCTGTCAATGGGATTTCAGAAGACACTCTTTTTTTGGAAGTCGGCACACTCGAAAGCCCTTCCATAATGATATTAGTGACTTCAGCAGAGTAAAATGATTTTCCTTGAGCAACGGATAAGATAGCATTTCGGAGTTCATCTTGCGTGCAATCTTTCAATACATAACCTTTTGCACCGGCAGCTAACATTTTTTTGATATTATAATTTTCATTCATCATGGTTAAGGCTAGTACTTGCACTTCGGGATTTTCCTTGGTGATTACTTTTGATAATTCAATACCATCCATTTCGGGCATCATAATATCTGTGACCACTACATTCACTTCATTGTCTTGTAAAAGTTGTAATGCCTCTTTCCCATTATTGGCTTCTCCTATAATTTGAAATTGCTCCTGAAGTAAGAATGATTTTAAGCCTTCTCTGATCATGATGTGATCATCTACCAATATTACTTTAATAGGTGTATCCATATTATATTCCGAGTTCAAAAATTATTTCTGTTCCTTTCGATTTTTGTGAGGAGATTTGGAAATAAGCCCCCACAGCATTGGCCCTAGTTTTCATACTATTCAACCCAAAAGAGTTCATTTGAGTATTTAAATCAAAGCCATTACCATCATCTTCAATAGTCAATACGATCATATCCGAATGCTTCAAGAGTTGAATAGTACATTGAGAAGCTTCAGCGTGTTTGATCATATTATTGATACTTTCTTGCACAATTCTATACAACGTCATCTCCACAGAAAGTTTCACTCTTTCACTACCTAAATTTTCATAAAAATGAATTTTTGTGTCAGTAGTTCCTTCCAATGCTGAAATTAAAGCTTGAATCGCCAAAACAATTCCATTTGCACTTACAACTTTCGGCATTAAGTTATGTGCCAATGTTCTACTTTCTTGAATCGCCTTTTTGAGGTAGTTGTATGCAATATTAAAATGCTTTATTTCCTCTTCATTTGAAATCACTGATTCAGCTCTTACCTTTTCAAGATTGAGAATAGCGGTTGACATTGTTTGTTGAAGATTATCATGAATCTCCCGTGCAATCCTGCTTCTCTCTTTATCTTCTGTTTCAAGAATTGCATCAACAATTTTTTCATCTTGATGTAACTGCTCAGTGATATCATTAAATGTACCAACAATACGAACGACTTTTCCTTCTTGATAAACAGGAGCACCATGACATCTATACCACCTCAATGTTTTATCTTTTGTATAAAAACGAGCATCAAAATATATCTTTTCTCTCGTCGCTTTGTGATGTTCAATTTGCCCTTGTAATAATGCTTTATCATCCTTGTGTATATGCTCTAAAAGAAAATCGATAGTGGGAATGATTTCATTGTATTCATAATCAAAAAGACGACATCCTTTCGGAAACCAATTGATCGTTTTGTTTTGAGTATTAAAATCCCAGATTAAAAGACCCGTTCCTTCTACGGCTAAAGTAAATCGTTCATCACTCTTTTCTAACTCTTGTTTTACACGTTTTAGATCTTCAACGCTTTCTTTAAAACGTTTATCAACGACCTCTTGCCTCTGTAATCTCTTCCTAATCAAGTAAAATGAAATACAGGCAAAGATCAGTGTAAACAATAAAAAGGTGAGTGAAATATAAAAGTACTTAAATCCTTCCGCTCTGTTCTGCTCCCAAACCGTTTGTGTTTTTTGAATGAAATCACTCTCAAACTGATCCAACTCTTCAGGAATAGTTGAAGTGAGCTTTACATAATCCTCTTGATATAAATACTGAATTGCTGAATCTCGATTTTGTTGATATTGTTGTAGAATTTCTTCCTCCTTTGAGAGTTGACTTTTCAACCTCACTATCGCTTTATTGATCTTCTTTTCTTCTGCCTTTTCAAGTTTCAGCGTATCGATATTGATGTTACTAATTCCATTTTTTAGTGCATTATATTCTTGGAGGTACCTTTCATCTTCACTCGTAATGTAGTGGAGAAGAAGTTGATGAAGTTCACGGCTAGTATCCTCAATTTCATTCTTTATGAGAATACTTTCATGACGATTGATTTGCAACTTCCCAAACTCTTTTCGATTACTGAATAAAGCAAGAAAAAGCAGGGATATAAGAAGAAGAAGTGAGATGATCACTCCAAAAAGTCCAGTAAAAGTGGTTTTGATGTTCATAAATAATGGAATCGTAGATCTATTATCAAATATCATAACGAATATACATCTGAAATCTCCAAGCACTACCTCTTTGACCATCTTTATTGAATCTTTCCCCTTGCACTATACTGACACCCGTTCGGCATCTGTCAAATGGAAACCAAAATAAATTGGCACTGGTATAGTAACTTTTTTCAAATGTATTATCCGGTTGCCACTCGGCATTATCAATCCAAGAGACTCCATTGACGAAGTTTATGAATAAGTTTTGTTTGAAGTAATATTCATAAGTAAAATACCCTCCTGCAGAAAATGGAATATAAATATCATTGGTAGGACTTGCTACAGCATCAAGGTTATATGAAGAAAAGGCAGAGACATAGCGTGTTACACCTCTTCCTCCAATAATTTGATAGTAAATTTTATGTTTATCCTTGAAAGAATTTTTACCAGAAATCATCAAACCATAACCTACTTTTGAAATTACATTATCATCAGGATTATGTTGAGATAAAATTCGGAATAGACCTGCTGCTTGAATCTGACCTCTAGGTAATGTGATTTTATACCTTGAGGCTAGATCAGGCCAAAGTTGTCTCTGGTCGATTGCAATTGTATCCGAAAAATTCCTAGTAGGTGTTTCTAGGCTTATAGCAAACTCGTTATTGTTATTTCCAACCTTTTTTTCATATCGAATTACACCTTGTCTTGTAGAGGAAGAACTACTTGGTCCCTCATTATCTACAGTAAGTGGAGTGGAGTAGAGGTCCGTGAAAGTGGTCCAGGTTTGCCCAACGGTGAGGTAGCCGTATTGGACATAAGCATGCCTCAGTCGAACGTAATCCAATGCATTTCCTCCACCTACAAAATCAAGTTCAATAAAAAGTTTGATGTAGCCTTGGTCCGTGAGAATATTGGAAGAAATACCCAATCTTGATTGACGGGCACTTAAGTAAAAACCGGGATTCAGAATATTATCTTCACCCACTGGAATGTCGTAGGGTGGAAAACCGCCTGTTCTAGCCAGACCATGGAAATCATATAAACCATTGAGTTTGACGTAGCCTCGAATGTCAAAAGGGGTTTGAGCCATTTCAAGATCCTGAGGGTGTTTGTTGTCTACAATTTTGGTGGTGTCAATCTTTATTTTTGGAAGGAAAGTCAATGTCTTTTCATAGCGATTTTCCACAATTACGGTATCTACCACATGCTCTACAGGTTGAATATCCGCCATAATCACATCTTCATCTTCCGTTGTTTTGATTTGGATAATATACTCAGAACTGTCTTTTAATTCGATATCACCCCAAAACGGTAATGCACCATCTCTGTAAGCCCAAATGCCATGTTGTCCTTCGGGTAAAGCCAATTTGATTTCTTTGTAAGGAGCAATCTCATAAGGGTATTGATCTATCTCTACAATGATAGAATATTCTTCAATATTTTCAATATGGAGCAATGCTTCTTTTCTATGAATCTGTCCTTGGAAGTTGGGAACAAATAAGTCAGCCTTGGCGAGGGTATCAATGTACACTAGCTCTTTGCTTAATACAAAACCTCTTTTTCCAGTTTGATAATCCCACACTTTTACAAATTGACTTTCCTCGTGTAAGGGCAGGGCCAAAATGTCTCTTCCTTTTTCCAAACGCATCAAGGCAGGGCTGTTGATGGAACGATGGTCACGGAGATGTGTAGAATATTCAACGGTAGAACGCATCCATTGCCCGAAGGTATTTTGATGGATAAAAACCATTAAAAGAGTGATGAAAAGACGATATGTAGGGGATGAAAACTGCTTCATGGTCATCATTAAATATCGTATCTAATGTACATTTGGAACCGAGAAGCATAGCCTTGCTCATCGTTTTTATTTCTTCGGATTCCATAAATATATCCAACCCCTAATTGCATACGATCGAAGGCGAACCAAAAGCTATTGATACTGCCGTAGTAACTACTTTTATAGCTGTCTTCCGCTTGCCATTCCGCATTTTCCAACCAAGTTACACCACCCGTAATGTTGCTGAAAAGCTTTTCCGACCAATGGTGTTCAAAGGAAAGATATCCACCGGACGTTTGAGGAATAAAAACGCTGTTATCGGCAGGATTAACAAAAGCGTCCATAGAATAATTTCGAAATGCTCTAACATATCTGCTGATGCCTTTTCCGTATACCGCTTGAAAATACAGGATATTATCTTTGTTTTCGATGTACTGTTTACCACTCACCATAATGCCATAACCGGCCGTGTTGGTGACATGATTGGTATTGATATCTGTATGGGAAATGATTCTGAACAGACCAGAAAGTTGCACTTGCCCTTTGTCATATTTGACCTTATAACGGGAACTGATATCAGGATATTTCTGTCGTTGATCTACAGCAATGGAATCCGAAAAAGCGGTAGTGGGCGTTTCAATGGCCACACCAAATTCATTGTCCGTATACCCCACTTTCTTTTCCCATCGGACCATCCCTTGACGAATGGCAATTGAACTGTTCGGCCCTTCTCGATCTACCGTCAAAGGAATTGCTTCAAGGTTGGCGAAAGTGGTCCACGTTTGTCCGATGGTAAGAAAACCGTATTCCGCATAAGCCTGCCTCAATCGGAAGAGCATCTGAATAGTACTTCCTCCCGCAAAATCCGCTTCAATATAGATTTTCAGATAGCCCGTTTTCGCTTTGATATTAGAATAAAACGCCAAACGTGACTGTCTTGCTCCCATATAAAAACCTCTGTCGATGGTATTTCGCTCATCACCAACAGGAATTTCAACCGGCACAAAACGGTCCACATCCGAAAGCCCATTGAAATCATAAATAGCATTTAATTTTACATATCCTCTGATTCCGATTTTGGATTTCGATTCCTCCAAATCCTGAGGGTGTTTATTGTTGACAATCCTCGCCGTATCCACCCTCACTTTAGGAGTGACATTTACCGTGTCTACAGAATAATACTCCGTCAGCACTGTATCCTGATGCGATAAAATAGGATACAGTTCACTTACCAAAACCTCTTCCGTTTCATTGATTTTTAGCACATATTCCGCACTGTCGGCCAGCGTCAAACTTCCCCAAAAAGGAAACGCACCATCCCGGCTGATCCAAATACCATGTTCCCCCTCACGAATCCTCAAAGTGATTTCCTCATAAGGCTGTAACTGATACGGAATCTGATCCAATTCAAAATTAATATCCTTCTTAAACTGATTTTCCAAGTGCAAGGTCGTCCCCCCACGTTTCAGCGTGCCATGATTGGAAAGCTCTTTCAACTCTACCCTAGGCAGAATCTCATACAAGGTCAGGTATTTTTTATACACAAAGCCCCGCTTTCCCGTCTGATAATCCCAAACACGTATATAAGACTCGTTACTATCAATAGGAAGTGCCAATAGGTTTCTCCCGTTTTTTAAGATCATCATCACATGCCCATTAGGTCCATGACTATCACGCATAAATACGTCATGATTTACCTGCGCCTTCATCCATTGAGAAAAAGCTTCATTAGAAAGCAATAAAAAAACAGAAATTAGATAAATATATAGTTTAAGAGAGAATCTCATTGAAAACGAGTTAATTCAGCGGTTAGATTGATCAAAAGAAAGAAATACCTCATACAAAATACATCATTTTACCTTGAATTTGAAAATTATCCTATTGTTTGAGTCTGCTCAAGGTCGTATATTCGCACAAAACAAAAAAATGGCTCCATAGTACAACGGATTAGTACGTAAGCTTCCGGCGCTTAAGATCTGGGTTCGATTCCCGGTGGGGCTACAACTGTTTCAGGGAAGAGGTGAGTGGGAAGAACTTCTTTTTTTTAGAGTTTTTACATTTGATTGAAAAACAATTGTGCAACAAGCTGTTGCACAAATTAAATAGTGAACGCAATGCGTTCATAATTCCAGCTTCTATTTCAAATGTCCCCCAGTCTGGGGGACAAAGTATTTAATGGACCATAAGAAAATTGAGACAGAGTACAACTGACACTCCCAAATAATATGATTAACTAGCTCTATAGACTTTTATCGTAAATAGACTTAATACTAATTGAATCAAAGTCTTTTCTAAGATTGAATGTTTTTTGTTCAGTGTTAATGTTAGCAACCATAAAGTCTTCCGTTTGGCATCTCTCTAAAAGAGAAAACTCTCTATCTGTATAAGGAATTTGCTTTTTCCGATTATGAGAGAAAATATAACTCCATGTTTTGTAATCACGTTCTCTTTCATGAAGCAACGCTATATTTTTTTGTATAAAAGCTTTATCAAAGTTTTGGTTAGTAAAAACATCAATTAAATCTTTATTAGTACTTCTTAAAATTTTTCGTATTAAAGAATCGTCTAGATCAATTTTTCTATCTAAATATAAATCAATAATATAGTTTGATACTTTAGATGAAGAAGTTATTATTTCTTGAGGGATAAGTTGAATGTAGGTATTAAGTTCTTTTTCTTGATCAACCTTATTTTCAAGGTAATAAAATGATAAGTCTTCATCAAAATGATTTAATATCTCAATGAGAACTTTATGGTTTATATTATCATGAGTTACTAATTCATTAACAAATCCCTCATATTCAAGGTCTACTGTTTCAAGCTCTTTTAGAGTATTAATTAAAGGTTTATATGATGGTGGTTGATAATTGACATTAATAAACCCAACTATTGCGTCATCAATTTGTTTTTTATTGCCTACATAATATTTTTCTATATTGGTCCAAGTTGGTTCTATTCTATTATTTTCGATAGCTGTCAGTTTGTCGTCGTCTTTCTCAAATTCATCAATATTTGTAGTGAATTTTTTTGTGTTTATAATTTCGTTGGCTGATTCTGGTTTCAAATATTCATTGTTCAAAACATGAAGTAACCATTTAATTTCACCATTTTTAACTGTATTAGAACTGTCATCTTCTAGATAAATATTTGAAACATAATCATTAATATTACTATCAATATAATTGATTAAGTGTGATAAGTCTTCTGATTTTTTGTGGTCTAAATAATATGGAGAAAAATCATTTACTTCAAAGTAATGAATAATTACATTTACTATATATGTTTCTAATTCATATCTATTATTTTCATAGATATGCGTAAAAACGTCCTTTAGTTTTATGTTTAAACTATCAGTAGATTTCGGCTTTGTAAATTTAATATCTAGAAAGTCAACAAGAGCTATAATACTTTCTTGGGATTGTAACAGCTCATCAAAAGATAATAAATCAATAGAATGTGTAAGATAGCTTTTGAAAGAATCAGACCGATTTAAAGGGTCATAACAATCTTTATCGATTGAACATAAGATAAGCTTTAAATATTCAATCTTTTGTGGCGAATTAATACCAGAGATATTTTCAATCCTAACCCATAAATCGTTATCATTTTTGATAAATATTTTAATGATATTTTGAAATAAGTCAGAACTATAGTCTTCTTTCTTAGATATGTATTCAATAACCTCCTTGAAAAAGTTACTTTGTAGAATTTTATTTACAATAAAGGTGAATTTTTCAGTTTGACTATTTTCAAATAAGTGCTCTAGCATGTTATGGTTGAAACAATACGGGTTTTTTAAATCATGTTTAAGTTTTTCTATTACTTTCTTAGGGTTGGAAATTGATGTTTCAAAATCGAAATTTACATTGGTTGGTGTTTCACCACTTTTGATTTTCATAATAAAATCTCGATCATCAATACTTAATGAACCAGGTCTAAAATGATTGATATAAAAATTATAGTCTTCTCCGACATAACCATATCTTAATAAAGTGATTAGGAGTTTATGCTTCTTATAATCATTTAAAATTTTATTGTTAATCTCATTTATGTTCAATAAATCTTTCAATGTTACAGTATTAACATTATTCAACTTACTGCTAATTTTTTTAGCCTCTTTATCATTAAAATCAATTTGCAAACCGATATTAATTAAAGATCTTTTATAAGATACTTCTTCAATAATTTTTTGTATTTCATTAAAAGAAGCGGAATGATTTCCTACTATGATTGTATCTCTTTCTATCCAAGTTTCAAAAAGATCATTCTCCAATAAATCTTTGAATGAATAATAATTACTACCATTAAAATACAATCTTGATCCACTATGAGGAGTAGTTTTGAAAGCAAGTTCAGTAATATATTTTCTCCTATGTTCTTTTACTAGTGATTCGAAGGTATCATTTGTGAAATCTTGTATTTTTTCTTCAAGAGACTCTATATATAATTTTTTATATTCTTTTTTCTTATCTATTATTTCATTCAGTACACTTTTTCCAATAAGGAGTTTATGAAAATCTTCAGGACAAAGTATTTTATAACATATCATTGCGAAGATTTTAGATTTTATTATTTTCTCTTTTTCAGTCTTATTGTCTTTATCGTTAGCTGTTATCTCATTTTTTATATCTGTCAGTTTTTCCTCATAAATTTCGTATTCATTTAAAATTGAATTTACGATTCGGTTATCCTGAATATATATAGAAATATTGTCAATAATTTGCCTTAATAGCTCATTATTATCTTTATGATTTAAGTCTAACTTCTTATATAATGTAGCTTCAGCATTTGCAGAGTTTACATGTGGAATAATTGGAATAATATAATCAAAGAATTTAGTACGTTCTTCTGGAAGTTTAAATAAAGAATCTTTAATAGCATATACGAAAGTGATCTTTTGTTTTATCTGATCATTATTATTCAAGATAAAGTTGATTTCTCGGAGATTTGAAAAAACTTCAATACAATCAAATCTATCAATATCTTCAAAAATGACAACATCATATTTTGTTCTTTTGAAGAAATAAATTAACTCATCGATATATTTGTTGAAAAGAGATTCTTTAAAATCATGATTAAACTCAACCTCAGATTTGAGAAGGTTAATTTTTTTAATGCTTTTAATCTGTAAATATCTTATAAGGAAACACAGTGCTATTACTGAACAAGCGATGAATAGTAGTATTTGAAAAGTTTTATTTACTTCAAAGCTGAATATATCAATTTTGAGATGTTCCGAAGTAAAGTTTTTTAAATAACTGACCTTTCGCTCACCAAAAATTTGCGAATGGTAAAAGTATAAATATAAGGATGCTAAATTAAGCTGTTTTTAGAC
>NZ_JACVVP010000029.1 GCF_014534745.1 Flammeovirga sp. EKP202 | reverse complement strand
TCGGGATGGCAGGATTCGAACCTGCGACCCCCTGGTCCCAAACCAGGTACACTAACCGGACTGTGCTACATCCCGAATGTGTCTCTCAAAAGGACTGTTTTTGTTTAACGCGGTGCAAAGGTGTAGGTATTTTCTTAACTGTGCAAGTATCTTTAAAACTTTTTTCTGCTAACCAATGTAAACGTCTTATTTCTCAATGAATTAAATGTTAATTATAGATGAAAAAAATTATCTATTGGCAGATAAGCTTCGATAACCTACTACTCGATCGGCTCTATCTCCAGGCCCTCGGTAGTACACTAATATCTCATATTGATTCCTTGTAAGGTTAAAGCTCCCTTCTATTTCTACATCATCTCTAGTCATTTTAGAAGTATTGACCACTGTATACATATAATCATATCGGCCTTGCTTTACAATAGTCGACCCTACATAAGCTTTTTGTCGTTCATCATATATCATTTTATTCTCTTCATTCAATTGCCATTGTGAAAAACCACCATAGGCATACACATCACCTGCAAAAGGAGTTTCGGATTTTAGGGTAAAAAACACCTCCATATAATCCGATTCCACCCAATAATCGGTTTTTCCAAAAACAGCAATTACATACCCTCCATTATAATCATTTTGCTGTTGGTTAAATGCCTTTTTGTTTCTAACAAGGTCTGATCTTAGTCTCACTTTTCTAAAGTTCTTCATAATGTCAGTGGAAGATACCGATGCTCCACTAGTGTTAACACTACTAATTTCAAACACTCTAAATTCGTTCAAACCGAGAAAAGCATTTTCACCATCATAATAACTATAATCCATCACTTGCTCATGTCCTCTCACAAAACGAGGTAAAAGATTGACGATAGGATTATCCCATCTTCCATTTTGTAGAATTGTCACCGAAAAATCTCTCTTAGGATTAACTACAGTAAGCCCTCCATAATTCACCGTAAAATCAATTTGCTGCATGTATCTTCTTTCACTTCCTCTCATCTCTACCATTTTGGAAGCGATAGAAGCTGTTTTTTCGTACACCACAAAACGTTTTGTTATGATCAAATCATCCTTATCCCCTTCTCGATAAACTTTTAATAAATAATTCCCAGACATCTTTACTTTCGGTAATTGAAAAATAAAATGGACATAAGGAACACTTGTATTCATTGAAAAGTCAAAATCATTCAACTTAAAGGAATTATAACTCTGCATAAATTCGATAGGTTGAAGTTCCGAAGGGGTCCAATCCTTATTACAATGTTCAATTTCTGCTTCAAAATAATCGGCATCATCCCCAAAAAGGTCAAATTCTAATATGAGAGGAAACTGTTGATCTAACCTAACAACTGGTGAATTTAACTGAGGTATACTTCTACTTCCTCCTTTAGCATACAACTGTACTGTTCGTACATTTGGATCATATACATAATCAGAATACCTGATTTCTTTATTCTCATAATTATCTGAGGTGACAATTTCCCATTTTTCAGGCTGGGCTTTTACTACACTAGTAAAAAGAAAAAGTATTATAGAAAATAAAGGAAGTATCTTATGCATACCGTTTGAATTATGTTTATTAGATTAACTCATTGTAATAAGGCCAAATTTTAGAACTCTTGTTCCTATTATTAATTGTGAGTACAATGGTAAAAATAATGAAGAACTAATTGTCATTTAATTTTGGCTTAGTACTTAGCAAGTTAATGGAAAAATGAATCCAATTTTGGATAAAATGGTAAAATCATCATAGTAAAATGTACATCTACTCCAAATGCAATAGAAAATTCTTTAATTCATTCTATTTATATCCAAAAAATACAATAAGTGAATAATTATTCATATTTAGAATCATTCTCAATAAGTGTTTTTGTTACGTTAATTAACATGAAATCAAAGTAGTTGTGGTTTAGGTCGTTATATTTATTCAACTATTTACATTTAAATATTTGTAAATACGCATTGAAAGTACTTTATTAGCAATAAATACTCTGCTTGCATAACATTTTCAGATAGTAAGTAGTTAAGTATATACAATAAACACACATAACTTTTTAAGCATTATGATTCAGATTGTGCAACAGCTCGCTTTTGTAGCCGCAATCGGTTTTACGGGATATTTAGTAACCAAGAGAGCTACATTTATTTATAAAAATATATTTCTCGGCAAAGAGGAAGAAATAAAAGGAGATTCAGCAAAAAGGTTTGGTAATATGTTCAGATTGGCCTTTGGTCAACAGAAAATGTTCGATCGTCCTTTAGTCGGTTTAATGCATTTTGCCGTTTACGCAGGGTTCCTATTGATCAATATTGAAGTACTTGAAATTGTCTTAGATGGCCTTACAGGACAGCACCGTATTTTTGCCAACGTTATCCCTAGTTCTACTTACCATTTCATTGTTAGTTTCTTTGAAGTGATGGCATTAGCAGTGACCGTTTCTTGTTTCATCTTCCTTATTCGTAGAAACGCACTTAAGATTCCACGCTTTCATATGGCAGAAATGAAAGGATGGCCTTACAGAGATGCAAATATCATCTTGTATGCAGAAATCATTTTAATGACAATGCTTTTTTCTATGAACGCCTCTGACGCTGTATTACAACAAATGGGAAATGAACATTACCCGGTTGTAGGAACTTTTGTAATTAGTCAATTCTTCGTACCGCTTTTTTCTGGACTTTCTGAAACTGCATTAGTAGCAGTAGAAAGAACAGCATGGTGGGTTCATATATTAGGCATATTTGCTTTCTCAGTATACATTACTTACTCAAAGCACCTTCATATTTTCCTCGCTTTCCCCAATACTTATTTTGCAAAACTAGAGCCAAAAGGAAAAATGGAAAATATGGAATCCGTGACCAATGAAGTAAAAATCATGTTGGGAATGCCTGTCGAAAACACTGATCAAGGAAACTCAGATGAGATGCCTACTTTTGGAGCAAAAGATGTTCAAGATCTCTCTTGGAGAAATGTAATGAACGCCTACTCTTGTACAGAATGTGGTCGCTGTACTTCTCAATGTCCTGCAAATATTACGGGTAAAAAATTATCACCACGAAAAGTGATGATGGATGTAAGAGACAGAGCAGAAGAAATTGGTAAAAATAGAGATGCAAATGGTGGCACATTCCAAGATGATGGTAAGATGCTATATGGAGATTATATCTCAAAAGAGGAATTGATGGCTTGTACTTCTTGCAACGCTTGTGCTGAGGCATGTCCTATCAATATTGATCCACTAGGTATTATCTTAGAAATGAGAAGATATGTTGCAATGGAAGAATCTGGAACTCCTCAAGAATGGAATATGGTCTTCCAGAACATTGAAAACAACCAAGCTCCATGGGCATTTGCTGCAAGCGATCGATTCAAATGGGGAGAGGAATTAAGAACTCAAGAGACTAAAAAGTCAGCATCAGATAACATCAAAGCCTAATTTAATTTACATCAACAAAAGACACACATAACAATGACAGATACAAATTTCTTAAAAGTACCGACCATGGCCGAAATGGTAGAACAAGGAAAACATCCTGAAGTTTTATTTTGGGTAGGTTGTGCAGGTTCTTATGATGATAGATATAAAAGAGTAATTACAGCGTTTGTTAAAATTCTCAACGAGGTTAACGTCAATTTTGCTGTACTAGGACCGGAAGAAAGCTGTACAGGAGATCCTGCGAGAAGAGCTGGAAATGAATTCTTGTTCCAGATGCAAGCAATGCAAAATATAGAAGTATTGAATGCCTATGAAATCAAGAAAATTGTAACAGCATGTCCGCACTGCTTCAATACCATCAAAAATGAGTACCCTGCCTTAGGTGGAAATTATGATGTAGTCCATCACTCTGAATTCCTTCAGGGATTGATTAATGATGGACGATTACAAGTAGATGGAGGTCAAGCTTTCAAGGGAAAGAAAATTACGTTCCATGATTCTTGTTATTTAGGCAGAGCCAATGGCGTTTATCAAGCACCTAGAACTGTCATCGAAGCTTTGGATGCAGATCTAGTTGAAATGAAACGTTGTAAGAAAAACGGTTTATGCTGTGGTGCTGGAGGAGCTCAAATGTTTAAAGAGCCGGAGCAAGGAAATAAAGATATCAATATTGAACGTACAGAAGAGGCACTTTCAACAGGTGCTGAAGTAGTTGCCGCAGGGTGTCCGTTCTGTATGACCATGATTAATGATGGTATTAAAAATAAAGAGAAAGAAAAAGAGGTACAAGTAATGGATTTAGCAGAGCTTGTTGCCGAATCAAAGGGACTGTAAAATATTTTTCCAATTCAATTCATTCCATTGAGGGGTCCTAAAAAGGCCCCTTTTTTATTTGTTTAAAACACTTAAACAGACATTCAGTTCAAAAGATTAAGAAACTAAATGTATATTGCATAAAAAAGAGTTATCAAATGAAAAGTATAAATCAGCTACCGGATTCTTCCCGTATTTGGATTTACCAATCAAATAGAGCCTTCACTACAGAAGAGCAAGAGAATATTGCTCCTCTTCTAGCACAATTTATTTCTACATGGAACGCCCATGGAAGTGAATTGGATGCCAGTTTTAGTATTGAGAAAAATCAATTTATTATCATCACTGTTGATGAAGGAGTGCATGCAGCTTCGGGTTGCTCTATCGACAAGTCAGTCGGTGTTATTCGTTCTATTGAAACTTCATTAAATGTGTCTTTATTTGAAAGAACTAATGTAGCGTACTTGAATGAAAAAGAGGAAGTTGCTACTTTCAAAATGACAGAAGCGAAAGGAATGGTAACTGAAGGGAAACTTCAACCTTCAACATTAATCTTTGATAATACAATCCAAACATTAGGAGATTTCCGTTCAAGATGGATTGTAGAAGCAAATGATTCCTGGCTCAAAAGATATTTTAAAATTACAGCTTAAAAAGCTTAAAGTGACTATCACCACATAGTCACTTTTTTTATAAAACACATATACGTTTGCATATTAACTTAAACCTAGTGTTATGAATGAAAAAAACTTATTGATCGTTAGCACATCTACCGTACACGGAAAACCTTATTTATCTTATTGCGAAGAAACGATTCAATCCTTCTTTGAAGGGGCGAAAGAAGTGATTTTTATCCCTTATGCCCGACCTGGGGGAATCTCTCATGATGAATATACAGCAATTGCCGCTAAAAAATTTAATGCATTAGGCTTCAAAATGAGAGGACTACATGAGTTTGACGACCCTAAATCCGCTCTTGCTGTTGCATCTGGAGTGTTTACAGGAGGTGGCAACACTTTCGTTTTATTAGATCAATTACAAAAACTTGGTTTAATAGAAACGATTAAAACTCGTGTGAGTGAAGGGATGAAATACATGGGAACAAGTGCAGGTTCAAATATCACTGGCTTAACCATCAATACAACGAATGATATGCCTATCGCCCACCCTGCTTCATTGGACGCTTTAGGTTTGGTACCCTTTAACCTCAACCCACATTATTTAGATCCTGATCCAACTTCTAAACATATGGGTGAAACGAGAGAGACAAGAATAAAAGAGTTTCACACTTACAATGATCAAACGGTAGTTGGACTCCGTGAAGGGTCTTGGTTGAAAGTTGAAGGTGATTATATCTGCCTGGAAGGTCCTCTTTCTGCTAGAATTTTTAAAAAAGGAAAAGCTCCTTACGAATTAACACCAGAGGATGACTTTAACTTTTTATTAAAATAAATACTATACTTTAGGATCATTACTCTATTCAGCTGAGTAATGATCCTAATTTTCTTTAATATTTCTATCTATTCGTAAGAAATGTTCTATTTTAGTCTTCAGTAACAGTTAATTTTCATTGTTTCAGCTATTAGTATGGGTGTATTCTGACGTAAAGAAAGTAACCTTCTTCAGATGCATCAACATCCTATTCTATAAACTACTTTATGGACAATTATTATAATATATTGGGGATTGATAGAAGTGCAGGTAAGAAAGAAATTAAAAAAGCTTACCTGACCTTAGCCAAGAAATACCACCCCGATGTCGACAAAAATGATTCAACACTTGAAGATAAATTTAAGCTCATCAATGAAGCTTACAATACGCTTTATGATGACTCAAAAAAGTTTCAATATGATAATGGTTTAACCTATTTCACATTCCATAATACAACTTCTTCCAACACTTCAGAAAGAAGAAATTATAGTCAGGAAACAAATAGAAAAAGAGAAAAATACAAGACTCACGTTCAGGCGGAAGCAAAAAAAGAAAAAAGACAATACAAAAAGTTTGCACCCTATATTGTTGGAGGTTACGTTGTTGCGATGATTGGATTAATCTCTTTTTTCGTCCATCGCCAGAGTAAACTGGCGGATGAGGCTTATAGTTCTGCCTTAACAAATCTAAAAGAAAACAGGGTGCGTTTAGCCCATCAAAATGTTCAAGAACTACTTGAATATGAAGACTACACAAGAGCCGAGGTTATTCAGGCAGGCATAGAAGTTCTTTCAAAAAAGTCCTCCACGGCACTCCATTATATCCGTAAGATTGAAGACGATTTAAAAGAAGAAACGCCTTACTCTGGTGATTTATATTATTTCAAAGGGAGAGCAATGTACCTTGAAGGAGATGGAATTGGAGCCGTTCAAGCTTTTGAAAAAGCATATAAGTATAACAATGGCGATGATGTGATTGATTTTTGGTTAGGAAAAACCTACAACGATCTTTTATTGGAATACGATAAAGCAGCAAAAGTATTTCAAAAAATTCCTCAAGGAAGTCCCTATTATGATGAGAGTATATTGTTGATTGGGATTTCACTACAACATAATCGTCAATTTAATCTATCGCAGAGGTATTTGCTCCAGGCTCTTAACGCTAAAAAACACCAAGCGTTGGCCAATTATTATTTAGGCTGGCATTACAAGTTAAGTCAGAACAATGCTAACAAAGCCTGTATTTATTGGGAGACTTCTGCAAAACAGGGCTACGCTGAAGCACTCTATCAATACAGAAGGCACTGCCAATAACTACTGACAGTGCCTTCTTTATATTTTATACATTTATTTGAAAAAGAATTAAAATTGACAGCTTCAACTATAAATTTTAATCTAAGATAGGTTTCATAACAAGCTCCCCTCTGATTTTTCTTTTTCTAAACTCTTTTGTCTATCTATTTTCCAGGATATCAGCAGAAAGCTTCACTCCCATCTCTGTCAAATTTGCAAATGTCCCTTTCGGACTGATTTGTACATTTTCAACAATCCCTTTCGTCTCAAACTGATTGACGATTGAGTTCAATTCATAAGTAGAAAAAGGAATTCCTAAAATTTTGGAAAGGTTCTGCAAAGACATGGCTTTGTGTGTATTCATTGCTACTATCAGCTTTCTTGATCTTCTAGAGGTTGGCATGCGATGAATGTTTAAATTTAAAACGGGTAAGATTAATTATTTATGACTCAAAAATCATATTCTGCTACTTAAATAACTCTGACCCAAATCACTAATTAACAATTATATAAAAACATTAAGCAGTTGTACTGCCTAAATTTGAATAAGTTAAATAAAAATTGCCTGTTTGGTTTCAAAATTGATCACGATACCAAATAAATAAATTCTAAAGAGCTCCATCATTATTGGAACTCAATAGTCACACAACAATTTCTCATGCATGCTTTAGATAATATCTTAAAAACTGAGACTTCTGACACTTTTAAACCGCTAGTGGGATTAATAAGATCCATCGCTCAAAGAAATAAGTTAGGTTTCACTTTTAGCCTCACCACAAAAGAAGTCTTTACGGCTGAAAAAGGCTACATCATTGCTTATCAAGCTACTCAAAATGAATTCGATAATGAGGGTATTGTAATTTGTATTGAACACGCCCAAAAACATCATCACCTTATTGGCGGATGGCAAGATCCAAAAACCTTTCTCTATTATTTTGATTCTGTAATGTATGTGGAAGACAAAGAAGAAGCCATACAATTGGGTCGAAAAAATAATCAGATTTCAATCTTCGATTTTAAAACGCAAGAAGACATCTTCTTTTAAGAACCCTTTCTAATTTATTTCATAAACTAACTGAATTATAATGAAGCATATCAAGCACCTCGCCACAGAAGACAAAGTAAAAAAAAGCATTCAACATCATGCTGTTCATCTCAGACGTATTACTAATACGCACGTAGACCTGCTGAAAGTAAAAGACAAAGCACTCACTATTTTGGTGGATATTTCATCATCCAATTTAGAAGAAGCAGAAGCAATCAAAAGAGGCAAAAACATCTTCAAAAATCATTTACCAGAAGAATACACTGTACATGTCGAAATCAAGAAAGAGAAGGAAAAAGCTTCTTTTGAGGAAATACATCTAGGGATTATCCCTTCAAAGGGAATCGTTGGCACTACGATATCGAGTACTAAAGCACCGTATTTCACATGTGAATTATTTAGGAATCATAATGAAGGTGCTCAACCTATTCACATTAACAACCAACACTTTTATATCAACTTTATTGATTATGACGCCAGCCTATCAATACATGAAATGAACGACAAACTCAACGAAGCCGCTTCATTTTGTAAAACTTGGTTTGTAGAATTCGGATATCTGCTAGAAAAAAAATAATGTTTTCGTGATTTTATATTGAGGTTCTTTCCAATTCAATTCTTTAGCAACTCTTTCACAAAGTTTACAATGCGGATATTTCTGATTTTGCTTTAATTTTGTAATTTTGTCATGACTAAAAATAAAGACAATTTTTTTGATAATCACATTCATTTTATACCGCAAAAACACCTATTTCTGCTATAATATTCTCTAAAAAGAGATAATAAAAACTACTATTTTTCACTTTACTAGTATCACATTTAGTATCACACGTACCTACAGAAAAAGTGTGCTACTAACGTGAATACTATGAACTTTATCAGTCCAATGAATCTTGTCACCTCATTGTTTTACCGTACAAACAGATCTAATAATAAAGGTTCCATACTAATGTGGATCACCGTAAATGGAGTCAAAGCCCGTTCCGGACTAAATACTGGAGTTAAATGCTATAAAGATCAATGGAACGGGAAAGGTAAAATAATTAATCATCCACAAGCTCATACATTAAATGAATCCCTCTTTGTGGTCGAGGCTAGTATTAGATCGATTGCTAACACTTTTCAGCTTTCTCATATTGCATTTACTGCAAACGATCTGGTAGATATCTACAGAGGTAAAAAAATGTCGTTAAACTTAAAGGACGTGTTTGATATGTACATGGAGCGTGAAATGAAAATCAAGACAACTTCAAGAGTTCGTAATTTAAACTCCTGTAGAAATAGAATTACTGAACACCTCACAAAATTAAGTATTAACTCCATTGAATATCTAGATACAACGAAAATTGAAAGTATTTATGAAGAACTTATTTCAAAAGGTGTTACAAAAAGTACATTGAAACAGGATATTAATTTTTTAGTCAATGCAATTAATAACTTTGTGGAGAAAAATAAGATTTACCATATGCGAGTTACACCTCCTAAATATGGTAAAAGAAAGCCAAGTGACATTACCTTTCTTGATGATACTGAAGTAGAATTATTTGAAAATTACATACCAAAAAATGAGCACGAATTAAAGGCTAAAAATTGGTTTTTATTATCCTGCTATACTGGGATGCATTTCAATGAATGCAAGAATTTCGATTTCAAAAAGCATTATAAAACCAATGCTAAGAACCAAAAGTATATCCTCATACAAAGGGATAAAACTAGCTTGGTAAGTAATCAAAGGTGTACAATACCACTAATACAAAAAGCCATTATACTCATTGAAGATTATTTCAAAAATCGTAATCTTAAAAGTGATTACAAGCAAGTGAGGGCATATAATTACACCCTGAATAACATTGCTAAAAAAATTGGTATTGATAAGCATGTCACCTCTAAAATTGGTCGTAAAACTTTCGGTACATTAATGATTTTGAAAGGAATGACTTTAGAATCTGTAAGTAAAATGCTTGGTCATGCTTCTGTGATAACTACCCAAAATCATTATGCTATCATTTTAGAGGAAAGGATTTTTAATGAATTTGAGAAGATTGAAAAAAATTAATCTTACAGCGAAAAATCTTACACTTAGAAAAATACAATATTCGTAATATCTAAGTGTAAGATATGATTACTTGTCAGATATAGCAGTGGCTATCATAACTCATTTTTAAAATAAGCTAACCATAACATCCTCTATACCTTTCATAGAAGCACAAAAATCTTTATAACTACAAGTGTCATGAGGTATTGGAAATGACCATACTCTTACTTCATTCCCATATCCATTTAATACTCCAAGTGATCTTTCTAACTCATTGTTCAATATTTTTTTATCAGTAGGTACTAAAAAACCTCCTATTTTTGATTGAAGAACATACATATATGAAATGATCTGATTCATATCATCTCTACCAATACCTCCTGCTTGCTTATTAGTTAATCTTTTATACTTAGCATCAATAACTATTTGATCTCGATAAAAATCTGGATATCTTCTAACTTTATTATTTTCAAATAGATATATAGGATCCCTTGATGATTTATTTTCAGGATGTTTGAAACCACATTTTTTCAAAAAAGTATTTACATATTCTTCCCATAACCAAGCACCATCAAATAAAACACCGTAGACCTTATCTTTTTCTTCCCCATATTTTAAACCTTCATGCCTTAGAATTTGTAGACAGATCCTGTGTAAACCAATATATTCGGTAAAAAAAGGGTGAGAAAAAGGACGGATATTTTTATTAATGACTGATCTTCTATCTCTTAATGAATAATTAGGTGTGACTTTAATAAATTCCGGTACAGCTTTTTTCATTTCATCGTCAGCGTTCAATATTTCAGATGAATAAGGTAACGTTTTTATATATTCTATTGTATGACGAATGAGTTGAGTTAATGAGTTATCAAAACTTTGTTCCCTTACACTATAAGAAATCCTACCCAGAAAAGGGATATTCTGTTTTATATGTCTATTTATATCTATGTTCCCTTTAACATTTGAATCATTATAATTCCGTTTCTGATATTCCTTATAAAGGCCTTGACGGTAAGCTTTTTTTAGGTAGTAAGGAAACATATAAATTAAAAAATCAAAGATAGACTCTTTTGCTGTTTTATGATTTAGATTAAAAATATTAAGAGAGAAAACCTTCTGAAGCATGTAGTGGAGTAAATAATCCTCATCATGAGTTGCAAACCTAGAACTAACTCTTATTTCTGTATTATTTACCCCGATAAATCCCATAATATTACCTGTTTCCAGATCTGAATTATTTATATCAAAGATATTTGATTCATTAATACTTGCTTCATCATCATTATTTGAGAAAACAAACAAATCATTATTGCGATTAATTAATTCCCCAATTGATTGGTTAGATATTAAGGATAAATCTTCAATATATTCTTCCTTGATCTCTTGCTTAAAATTATCTTTAGTTCTAAGCATTATTTAAAGAGTTATCATAAGCTTTTTTTAAATTATTCAGCTCATCTTGAGAGTTAGGAAGACCTCTCAAATATTCAATAAGAATACCTTCAATATGATTTGACCATAATTTTTCAAAGGCACCATTATATAATTCTAACTTTAAAAAATAAGCTGGGCCAATGTGGTATGATGAATTTAAACCAGAGACATCCTCTATTGCAGTATTTAAAGATCTTAGGACTTTTTCAGCATCTTCTTTCCATTTATCAATTTGTCCATCCCACATATTTATTCTTTCTGAGGCAGTGATCTCTTTCCATGCAAACCTTCTTCTCATTGCAAAATCAAATGATTCTACACTTCTATCTATATCATTCATAGTACCAATGATATAAACATTTTCTGGAACATAGATTCCACCTTTAAAGGGATCATCATCACTTTGTAGATTTGAATATTGTGTTTTCACTTTACCTGACTCACCTCTGTAGCCAGTGTCAATTGAATAAAATAACTCACCAAATACCTTTGAAATTTCAGCTCTATTTATCTCATCTATAATTAAAACAAAGTTTTTAAGAGGAACATTTGAGGTTAAGTCTATTAAGTTGCTTTCTTCAGATTCAGATAATCTAGTTTTAACTTTTTCATAAAAGGTAAATAAATAAGAATCAGTTTGAAGATGATAGTCTCTTTTATAGAATTTCTTTATATCTTTTACTTTTAAAAGTTGAAGATCTTCCTGATATAATAATTCTTTGAGTATCTTTATATTAACCAGAAGATCTGAAGTTTTCTCATTTTTGGGTACTTCAACCTTTATATGTGAATCATTATATTCTAATACAGTAAATTTATTACCATTCTTTAACTCGAAGTTTTTATTAGATTCGATAGCATCTTCTAAAATGTTTTCTAATTCATTTTCAATTAATTGTTCTTTTGTAACCTCTTCTACTGTCTTAGAACTATCAATTATATTTAATAATGCATTTTTACAAAATTCTTTGAAAACTCCATTTCTTAATTCAAAACCTATATCACTATTACCATCATTTTTAATAGGTCTTAAACCTTCTACAAAGTCAGTGTAATCATAAGAAGGATGAAACTGAACAAATTCAACTTCGGCATTCATTGCATTTGCTATTTGTTTTGCTAAAAAGGTTTTACCCGTTCCCGGAGCTCCAGTTAATATTAAGTTTTTATTTGACTTGATAAGTGAGACATACTCGTCTATTTTATTGTCTTTCATTTCTTTAATAGGTTTTAAGAATGTAGTTATTTCGTCAATTTTTTCACTTAATATTGGAGACAGCTCTTTTACAAGAGAATCCCAGTTTTTTGGTAATTGAGATAATGGTTTTGTCCAACTTGAGGATTGTAACTGCCCCCTATGTAAATTGTATGGATTATTTCGATCTGAAAAATTTACATCAATATCAATATTAAAGTGAGGATCATTATTAAAACCCCAAAAAGCAAATTTTATAAAAACATTTTTTCCTATTAACTCATGAAAATTCTTAGGTATAAACCCTCTAAGGATATAATCTTTTAGTCTAGGAGAATTACCTTGACCTGATTGTTTTTGAGGGTATTCAGTGTAATTAAGAATCAAATCCGAGGATAAATTTTCATTTAATTGTTTCACCAAGTACTCAATCTTCTTTCTTGTGTCATAGTGATATTTCACCTCTGGACTATTAGATATATATTCCTTATTTATTTTGCTCTTATATAGAGTAATTGCTTCTTTAGACCAATCAAAAAATTCCATATTTTTAATATTAGTTCGTTTGTTTCATTACAATTAATAGATATACTATTCTATTAATGCTATCTAAAATTGTTCGTGATTTTTCAGAGCTTTATCTTTAATAACTTATTTTCAGTGAAGTATTATTCTTACTACTTTAATTTAAATTTATAACTTCCTTTGTACTTTAAGAGAATCTCCTTTTTCCTGCTTTTTCAAAAGCTCATATATTTTAAAAGGCTGTTGTGAAGTTTCGGTAGGTAAAAATGTCAAATATTTTTCAATGTTCCCATCAGATTCTAGCTCAAATACACACATATACGCTCTCACTGATCCTAATCTTACTTGATAAACTCCATTTTCTACATCCATATTAAAAATCTTAGCTTTTTTCACAAAATGCTTTGGAAATGTTCTAACATGATAATTATTCAATTGTCTTCTCACACTTGTATAAGACCTTGATTGAATCACCTTTCTTCCAATTTTCTCGAATAACATTAAATAAGCATTTTTTAAGATTGCTATATCGGCTTTATCATCATCGAAGTTTTTCTCAGGGGTTACTAAATATTGAGTTTGCCCTTGGGATGTTGTTGAAGTAAAGTTTTTTATTGTTGAAGGAGGATTAAATCTTTTCTTTTTACTGTCGTAAATCTTAACATCAAGAGTATCTTCTTTGATTAATTCAACTTCAGCATTAACTATAACACCTCCATTATTAATTTGTCGTGCATACTTTTCTCCTTGCTTAAATTTAAAATAATTTTCAAACTTAAATCCATTCACTAAATGGTGATCTACATTCTGACCATAATCATTATTACAATCCTTACATGTTAAAACAATTACCTTACCTCCTAATGCATTCTGTGGCACATGTTCTTCAGATAAATGATTTTTTGTCTTGCTTTTTTTCAAATCACTTTCTGTAAAGTCATCCCCACAAATAGGGCATGTATAGTATTCGACTCCTTTCTTTTTAAAGGAATTATCATGAAAAAACTGATGTGAATTCATTTGTTATTTTAGTTTAGTTCTAGAGTATTCTTATAATTTTGGTATTGAAATATTGATTGAATTTTCTTTTTCACTCACCTTTATGTCTAACCATTCTTTCAATCCAAAACATTTATTTTTTATTAATTCAAATTGAGTTTCTTCTAGTTTATTATTTTTCAGGATTAGGCCATCTTTTGATATTTCAATAAAAATTGAATCTAAAATATCATTAACTTTAGGTATTTCATCCCTTATAGCTTTTACAGGGTCAATTGAATCTATAACACAAAAAAGATAATAAAATGGATATTCTTGAAATTTAATACTAGGGTTAGTTTCTAAGTCCTCCATTCCATAATGCGAGTAGTCTTGGTTTTTTTTTGGATTAAACCAAATATTATGTGCTTTAATAATTTGAGCACAATAATAGTATTGTATATCAAGTTCTGGCTCCCAGTTTAGACCTGAATTCTCAAATCTGTTTTGATAAATTTCAGTACGATTCTTTTTAAGCTCATCATATAATTTCATTCCTGCAATTATACCATGATCATACTTTCCCAATTTTGCTAGTTTCCATTCAACATAGTTAGAAATATTATCTGAAAGTATTTGAGGGATAGGATTTTCATTAAAATCTCTTTCTTCTGTATATTCTAAATAAAAATGCCTTTCTAATTCAGAATAAGTAGATATGTTTTGTTTTTTTAATCTTTCAATTTCCTCTACTACTTCTTCGTATTTATAATACAAATCATGAAATAAAGTTGACAAAAACCACATAAATTGAAAACGGTTGATATCATAACCCTCTCTTTCATTAAGACCTAGAATGAACTCATTTCTATCTAGATTACATTTCCATTTATTAAAAATTAAAATACCTAGAAAATAAACTGAGTTAGTATGTTTGATATAACCATTTCCATTAATGTCTTTAAAGCCTATATCATTTAATATTCTCGATTTACCGCCACTTTTAAAAAAATCTTTTATGAAATTTATATGTAATATTTGATTATTCTCATCATTAATAAATGGATTTTTCAGCTTATTTCTTGAAGTTTGATTATAATAAAACCATTCATTCTTTTTCAATGATTGAATTGATTTAAGGATAGTTTTCATATTTATAGGTCTTTAAGTACATGTAAAATATTTGATTCATATACAAAATGATTCTCTCACAATTATGAAATAATACACCTATTCTACTAAGTGTATTGATTCTTAAAAAAAATTATTTTGTAAACATTTTTAGTTTAATAGAATATATTTTGGTGATTGTTAATTTTGTCTATTCCAGATTTAGTTTTAAACTGATTATAACTAAAAGGTGAAGGATGAGCGGAACAATAAAAATTATTATTCTTTCCATGCTGTACCAAAATGTGTTCAAAATTTTTAGCTTTCACCCCCCATAATAACCAATCAATACTAAAACTTTGAATACTTATTTCTAGAAGAATTCCCTCAATAAAATCTTTCCATAAATCTAAATGACTTTCCTTTATATTTTTTTTACTGTAAGAGCAGTGTTTATTAAAAAAACTCCATTATCTCTCCATTTTTTACATATTTTATTTGGTGACGATATTATAAAATCACTTTCACTAATTTTCTCTCTCAATGAACTAGTATCAATTGATTTATTATTTTGAATATAATAAAGCTCTCTAGCGATATTTGTTAATGAAGGGGGAACATCAGTACCCCATTCATCAGGCTCATCAATATCAAAGGCTAACCCTGTTGCTATGTCAGAATCATAATATGGATCTTGTCCAATTAAAACCACTTTAATACTCTTTAATGACATTGAAAATACTTTGAAAATATTTTTAGGGTCATAAGGATAAAATATTTTATTGCTTTTATTTAATTTTAATAACTCATCTTCAGCATCTTTTAAGAGAGTTATATTATTATTGAAAACATTATCCCAAGAAGGATCTATTTGAATATTCTGCCCTAAAAAAGTAAATGCTCCGTTGTTTACATTAGTCATAAATTTGTTTTTAGTTTAGTTTAAAAATCTCACCCATCAATACTCACAATCTTCCATTCTCCACCAAAGTCAAAGGTAAAGCCGACTGGCCTATTAAAAACTTTTTGTCCTAGTGCAGATTGAATATCTATTTGTCTGTATCCATCTTTTATCTCTCCTTTTACAGCAGTTTGTACCATTTGGTATTTCATCGGAGATTGATCTTCTTTTTGAATAGAAAATTTCGTATTGATACTTATCTCAGTTGGTTTCTTTTCAAATAAAGAAGTTTGAGGTTGTGAAGTTCCACCAAACATTGAAGTCTGTTGAGAAGGTGACTTTGAAGGAGCTTTCTTCTTAGGGGTTTTCTTTTTGGCTTCTGTTTTTTTAGGTTTTGCTCCTTTTACTAATCCTTCTGCTACTTCCTTCTCATGAATTTCATGATTTAACAATAAAAGCCTTTTAAGTACTTCTTTTCTTGCATCAGGGTGTATAGTATAACGCACTCTATCATTCTCAGGTAAATATTCTACCTCATAGAAATCATGTCGAGGTTGGATATCTCTCCAACCATAGGCTTCTAATACCGCTTGATCCATATGCACATGCAATTGACGGAGTTCTTCTATTAAAGCCACAGCTTCTTGATAACTTACTTTTCCTTCTTTTTTATTTTCTAGGTGATTGTAGAGGTTCCATGTTTCTTTACCATATACTTTTTCGAAGTCTTTCTTTTTTTGATTCACTACTTCTAACTGTAGATCTTTATTATGAAATTGATTATATGTTTTGGTTAAACCTAATCCAAAACTAAGCATAAACCTTGATCTCTTGTTATAATAATCTTCTCCTAGCTGTTCTAATTTATTATAATCTTCTCCTTTAATCTCTGGATAAGGAAAATTTTCATAAACATCTGAAGGTGTATACCTAGTATCATTTTTTAATGCTGAGCCATACTTTTGTACCCAATCTTTATGAAAACTAGATTGTAATAAAGGAAAACTTATACCTTTTTCCTCTGCTATTACAATACACATCATTGAAATCACTTGATTTGCAGGTACATAAGTAAATGCAACAGTTTTACTAACTTGAGCAACTACTAATACTCTTTCTAAAGGTTTTATAGTTTTATATAACTTTATTGGATTTCTTCCATATAACCACCAATTTTTTTTTCTTCTTCGGCCATCAGGATTATCCCTAAGTTTATCCCTTTCTGGTTTTACTTTTTGCTTGATGATTTGATATAAATCAGGATATAGTTTGGCTTTTTCCTCATCCCAATCAAAGAAGTTTATTACCCAACGACTTGATGATTGATCGATATTATTATTTAAGTCTTGCCCATTCAAATAAGGAAATAAAACTTCTTTATTTTTGGGGTCTTTATCAATTAGATTTTGTGCTTCTTGTGGTTCTAGAACAAACCCTTTCCCTAACACTATTGAACCTTGAAAACTTATGTCTTGATTTCGAATTAAGACATAAGGGTCACCTAAATCTTCTTGATCGTCTAGATAAGAATTAATTAAATCTACTTCTCTATTATCTAAAGTATATTTTCTTAACCAATCTCCTTTATGAACAGTTACCAAAGCTACTTCAACTACTGCAATACCAGGCCATTTCATTGAACGGACAGCATGATTAATCGTACCACCTCTTTCTTCAATGACAGCTAATCCTCCTTCTCTTGCACTTCCTTGAGCAACTGTATTAGTAGAAATTAATGATTGAAAACCACCTCTTTTAATAATTTCAAAATCTCTCCTAAAGAAGTAGGTAACTAGATCAACACTACCAATTGGAGCATAATAATATTTTATGAATCCGAGAAAATCATCACCAAAAGAACTACTTAATTTCTGTCCACCCAAGAAAGGAGGATTCCCCAAAATACAATCAAAACCACCTTTAGACATTATCTGAGGGAATTCTAAAAACCAATGAAAAAACTTCTTCTCTTCTGCAATAGCTGATGCTTTTGCAGGGCCTCTCCCTGTAATTTGAGCACCTGTTTTAAGAAATGATTGATAACTTTTTTGAGTGACTAATTGGTCTCTTGTTGTTTCATTTTTAGGTATAAAGAATTGAGCAATTTGCATATCTGCCAACTGCTTTAATCTAAACCAATGTACACCCTTTTCTAACTTTTTATATGCTTCTGCTTTCTGTTTGATCTCTCCAGAAGTAGTTTCAGGCATATTACCAAACTTTCTAAATTCAGCAGTTACTAGCTTAATACTATCTTCTAATGACTTTTGATTATCAAGTGTTTTTTGATGACCAACAGATTTTATCTCTTCCTCAAATAACTTTCTCTCTGCTTTATTTCTTTTAGAAAACTCTGAAGCAATAGGCGTATCTCCTGCCAGTTTTTTGAAGGCTTCATTTGCTATCCCCTTATTCAACTCTTCCATATGTGCCAAACCTACAATGGCATTACCACATTTTATATGGTGATCTAAGAAGTTTAAAGGTTCATTCGGGTTATGTGCCTCTAACCATAAAGCTACTTTACATAATTCGACCGCTAATGGATTTAAGTCCACTCCATAAATACAATTCTTAATCACATCACGAGTAGCTAATCGAATTGCTTCATTGTTAGGTTGTTCTTGATCGGTACGAACTACAGCCAATTCAAAGGCAATATACCTTGCCGCTGAAAGTAAAATATGCCCCGAACCACATGCAACATCACACACTCTTAATCCTAATAAAGCCATCTCCTGTTTTTTAAGATGATTTAGCTCCTTAGTTGTTGAAATAAATTGATCAGGATCTTTTAACCTATCCTCTACCTGATATTTCAAAGAGTGATTAATAAGCGGTCTTACAAGCTCCTCCGGTGTATAATGAGAGCCTGAAGATGATCTTTCTTCACTTTTCTCAAATTGAAATTTATATTTATTACCTTCAACTTTAATAACAGGTTGATATTCTAATAAGCCCTCATACATAGAACCAAATTCTTCTACATCAAGATCTGTAAAGTTGACTCTAGTCAATTGTTTTTTCTCATTCTGAAAATAAGAAAGGTTGGCCAACACTTCTAAAAATACCTCATTGGATAATTTTACATCATACAATGTTCCTAAAGCATCAGTTGAAAATAATCCAGAAGCTAAAGCATTTAGACCAAACTCCTCTGCTACTTCTTGCTTTTCAAAAATAGCAAAACACATCTTTAAAGATTCCCATAAATCATGAGGTCGTTTCTCTATAAAATGCTTTTTCTCTACTAACTTTTTAATCCTTGATACAGAATAATAATCATAGTAGATTTTCTTCTTTTTTTGAATCCTTTTATCCCACGATTTATTTTCATGAGAAGGGAATATTAAATCTCTTTCTTCTGTCACCATCAAGAACAAGAGTCGATATACTATTCTTAAAAGGTTATGATAAAACTCCGTTTGTTGTTGGCTTCTATATACAGCATCTTCCGAATTGACATAATTATCAACTTGATTCTTTAATGCCAAATTCTCTGGATGTTGTAAAAAGCCATTGGCTAATTGAATAATAGATTTTTCAACTGCTGATGATAACTTTTCTCTTATTCTTGATCCAGAACTTAAAGCATCGGCATGGAAAACTTCCCAGTAAGAAGATTCATTATCTTCAATGCTTTTAGGTGCTCTTGTCTTATGAAGAATTCTATATAAAAGAACAAACTCTAAGTAGAGTTCATCTTCAATAATCTTCTTTAAATCAAACTCTAAATAGGTAAGCTTTGTCAACCTTGTTGCATCTCTTAGTAATCTAAGCTGATAACCATTCGTTACAATACCATATAGATTCTCTGTATTGTTTAGATACTCTTGCAACAAGTTATGAGGAGTACGTTGGCCTCTTTCAAGAGTTTGATCTAACAATACAATTTCTCCTTCAATTAGCTTTGCCCCAACAATATGTATAGGTACATTACAGTCATTTTTTGCTTTGTGAGAGATATTGTAAGTCTTATCATTGATTACTTGAGGGTTTGCATCTTTTATTTCGTAGCCTAAATAATCAAGAAAATTCCTTATCCATAAGTCAGTAGCTTTTTTTCCATCATCAGAAGCTCTTGCATTTTCAATCTTCTGATGAAAACGTTCATAAAGTTGTCTAATGTCATGCCATGCAATACCGATTTCATCCCTTAAATCTTCTGAACTTTTAAAGCCAAAATCTTTAGGTTTTTGAAACTTGTAATCCTCTGCTAATTGTATTTTATCTAAAATCTCTCCCGAGATGATATTTCCTTGAATTTGAATCCCTGAATAATTCATAAACTATTGTGATAAGGGTTAGAAAAGTTTTTTAGCTACTGGTTGTAATACATATACCCCAATAACTTCGGGAGGTAATACCGGATAGACTGCTTTAAAATCTGAACCTCCTACTAATGTTTTATAGCTACTCTGAGCTCCAACTAAGTTTTCAGCTCTCTCTTCTGCTAATTTTATAAACTCTCCTTTTATCTCTTCAAAATTATTTAACTGCTCTTGAATGTTATGTTTTCTTTGTTCTAGAGGCATATCACCTTGAGGAACTGCATCCAATAATAGTTTCTTTACTTCGTTATAAGATAAAGTCTTTTTAGAAACTGTAGGATCTAAGCCTTCATAACCCCATAGAAACAATTCTTCAGCAATTAACTCATTCCTTCTGCTTTTTTCACGAATTACATTACGCACCCTAAACTGAATTAAAACCGTTAGTTGTTTCACTGCAGTGGTACGTATGGATGCCACCCTAGCAACTTTCTCTAAAGAAGTTTCTTTTTCAAAAGCAGCATTCATTACCATCTGGCATAATTGCTCTACAAAACGATGATTTCTGCCTATGTAAATTTGTGCTCTTGGAGTAGGAGAAACAAAAGACATAGGAATCTGCTTTAAATCACTTGGAAAGAATACTTTGAGCTTAATCGGTAAAGTATCAGCAACAATCAGATAATGGTCTTCTTCTTTATGTGTAATTGTACCAAAATGTTTTAGTGCAGAAATCACAAAGTTCTCTACAGAATGTACATCACCAATAGCCTCATCAACTTCTTTTAATAGTGTCTCTATTTCCGAAAGCTTTACCCTTTCATGAGCAAAGATTGACCTCAATTTTTCTGCCTTACTTTTTATCTGACTTATCTCATTGGAAAACCTTTGCTCTAATGCTTTACCATTTACAGTTAAGTCTAGACTCAACTGTTTCCCTTGGTTAACATTGGTCTCTTCTAATACTTCTTTTAAGATCTCATCCATTATAGAAAGGTTCTCTTCACCTAGAGAAACAGATACCCCTGTTGTACGTTGGATATCTCTTACCTTCTTTAAAAGAACAGTTAATACAATCTTATCCATTGGGTTATCAGATCCCCATAAAACGTAAGATTTCACTTCCTCTTTTGTTTGTCCAAAACGATCTACACGACCATCTCTTTGCTCTAAACGGTTGGGGTTCCAAGGTAAATCATAATGTAAAACAGCATCAAAGTTATCTTGTAAGTTAATTCCTTCAGATAAACAATCTGTGGCAATCAACACCTTCTTTTTCGCCTTACCAATTATATCGATTCTTTCCTTTCTTTGTTCATCAGAAAGCTCAGATGTCACCGCTTCTAAATGTACATTTGAAGGAAGTAATGGAGCTAATGCTTCCTGTAAATATTTAGCAGTAGAAATATATCTACAAAAGATGATTGGTGAATACTTTTGCTTTAACCAACCTTTTACCAAATCTCCAGTCTTTAATACTTTTTTATCCCCGCCTTTTTTCTTTACATCAATCAATAAGTCATGAATTTTAGACAAGGTTTTCATTTCTTGTGATGAAAATTCTAAACCGTCTAATGACTCAATATTATCAGAATTAGCACTTAACTTTTGTCCTATGGTCTCCTCCTCTTCAATCTCAATAATGGCTTTTTTCTTCTTCATCCTATTCCTCACCATTTCTATTCCTGCATCAGGACTAGACATAATTCCTCTAAGTAATGATAAAGCTGCCCAATATTGATTTCTTTTTCCATTAGTTGTTGTCAACTGCTTTGCCAACGCTCTAGTTAACATATAAACCTCCTGATAAGAAGGGGATAGTTCATAGTCTAATTCTTTACTATCTCTTTTTGGAAAAGGAAACTTTTCTTTATCCTTTAACCATCTTTCAATATTCTCTCTTTTCCTTTGAATAAAGTACCTTGAGATTAATTCTCTCTGCTTTGGAGTCGCATTCTCTAAATCTACTTTTTCTAGCTCAGGGTTTAATAACCCTAATAAAGCAGAGAATTCATCATTTTTACCTGAATGAGGTGTTGCAGTAAGTAATAATAGATGTCTTTGAAGTTCTTTAGATATATCATTTAGTAAATGATAGCGTAATTGTTGTGTATTTGAAGTTGCACCTGAAGGTAATGTACAAGTGTGTGCTTCATCAACTATTACAAAGTCAGGACAATCATTTAAAAATTGCCTTCTTCTTCTCTCTGATTTAATATAATCTATGGAGATAACTTGATAAGGCAAAGCTGCAAATACAGATTGGTCTGTAGAAATCTTACGATCAATAGCTGATGCTGTACTTGAACGTATGATATCTGCATCTATATCTAATTTATCTTTAAGCTCTTTTTTCCACTGTTCGCAAAGGTGTGGTGGGCAAATTACTGCAAATCGAGATACATCACCTCTCTCAATTCTTTCTCTAAGAATCATCAGTGCTTCCACTGTTTTACCAATACCAACATCGTCAGCAATCAACAATCTTGTAATTTGTTGTTTTAGGGCCATCACCAAAGGCACTACTTGATATGACCTTGGTCTAAATGAAAGTTTACCCATACAACGGAAAGGACCTCCAGCATTTCTAAATGAAAGCCTTGTTGCATGGAATAAAAGTTGAGCTGTTTCAAAGTTATCTATATCCTCTACGGTAGGTTCTTGAAAGTGAGCTTCCTTAAAGCCTCCTTCAATTTTTAACAGTGGTTTATAAACTGCGGTTATTTCTTCCTCAGAACCTCCAAGTGGCTTTAATAAAAATATATCTTCATTCTCTTGAGGTAGAATTACCCAAGTTCTACCTCTGAACTTAATTAGATTTCCTGGTAAATTTTTAGTGGACATAATAAGATGTCTTTTATAATTTCTTTAGTCTGTCAAATACCTAAAAGCAGTTGACGTTATTTTCTTAATGAAGGGAATACGTAAGAATACTTTTTCACAAAATCTTCTACTTTCTCTTTATAATTCCATTCGATAACAGTGAAGCCATTGTTCTGTAAAAGTTGACGTTTCTTTTTATCTTCTTCTTTTACACTTTCTTTATCATGAACACTTCCATCTACAAAAATCAAATAGGGATGATCGTCAATTTGAGAAACAAAATCGACACTTACATAAAAGTCTTCCATATTAAACTGAGCCTTATCTGGCAACCTCAAATCATTTAAAAATAAATAATCGATTAGCTTTTTTTCCATATAAGAATTCTTGTCGTATGCTTCCAACAGCTCCTTATGTCTATCTTCTTGTAAAGTATGTTCACTACTGGCTAAGTTACCATCCATCAACATCTCAAGAGGTTGTTTTACGGCTTGTCTACTTAGCTTCTTATGGTTCATTTGATTGTAATAAGAAAGTAGATCATCATACGTCGCATCTTCTCTTTTCTTACCTGAATCAGAAGGTATTTCTTCTCTTGTTGTAATATCAAAGAAGCATGAAGCATACGCTTCTTCAATCACATTATTTAGAATTGTAGGAGATTTAATTATTTGATGTAATACACCTAAACTACCTTCGGAGGCTTCATAGATTAAAATATTAGGTCTACTCTTATCACCCATTGTCCATACACCAATTTCACCTTCTTCAACAGAAAATACTTTTTGTATCCCTCTTTCTAAAGCAGTCATCAATGAGATAACTGTAACCTCATGATCATAACCATCAGAAATCAATTCTCCTAAGGGTTGAATATAGATAATATCAGAAGTATCAGTTGTAAAAGGTGTTACTCGTTCTACTGTTCCTTCTTCGGCTTTTTCTGCTTGCCCCTTATTTTTCCAAATTCCATCTTTATTACCAATGATAAATCCAGGCTCCTTAGTTTCATTAGATGTTCTCCAACTAGTATTCACACTAATTAATTTAGCGGCTGGTGCATAAGTAAATTGGGCTATATTTTCTCCACCTCTTTGATAATGGATTATCTTATTACCTTTATTATTATCCCAACTGAAAAAGTGCTCAATCTGATAACCTAATCGCTGACGTTCCTCCTCGAAACTTGTAATTTTTTCAATCGGTGTTGTAGCTGAATTATCCATGCTAATTAATCTAGGATTTACATCATCTAATTTTTTATTAGAGATAGGATCATTATCAACTCCTTTACCCGATTCGTCTAAATAACCAAAACCTGTAGTTTTAGAAAATCTTATTTTATGCTTTTCAATTTCAGACTTAGGTAACTCTAACCTATTTACTTTGTACTTATTCCCTTTATGGTAAATCATACTTTGAGGGCCGAACTCTTGTAATGCAATCATTCTAGGTCTTGAGATATATTCTCCCTCCTCATTTGATTTATTTCCTCCTACATAAGCTCTGAGAGGTAACCTTGTAAAGTTATACCCCGGCAAGAAGCCTTCTGCAGCTAAATACCTGTATAAGGTAAATTCATTTTCACCTTTATTGTATGTAGTCCCTAATAATTGATTTCTTTGTTTCTCACCTAAATTCTGATCTCTCTTTGCATCTTTATATTCTTGACTACTATCCTTTATAGTATGATCATCAATAACATTTCTAGATTTATCAACTAATATTTGAGCTGCCTGAAACATTGCTCGCCATCTATCAAAAGAATGATTAAATGAAGTTGCAAACTGATTTACTTTCTCCTCTACCCAATCTTCTCTATACCAATTTGCTATTTGACTATTTTTCAAGTCTAGTTCATCCAATATTTTTTCAAAATCATTCTTAACAGTAGCAATATTATTTTCAATATATGCTTTTACATTCTCCTGGATGTTCTTATGTACAGGTAGGTATTCTTTATTATCTACATCTAATAGATGACCGATTTTTCTAACATCTTGATGGTTTTTCTCAAAATTAAGATCCATCATAATCATTGAGTGAAAATGTGTTTGAAGTAACTCTTCATTGCTCAAATCTATCTTTGGAGCAGTTACAGCTCCTGCCACCATATCAATTTGATTTTTAAAATAGTGTCTATCATGAGGACTAGTATTTGATGCATAAGTAAATACCAATGCTGTCTGACCTCCTCTACCAGCACGACCTCCTCGCTGTGCATAATTAGCAGGGTTAGGAGGTACATTCCTCATATGAACAATATTGAGGTTCTTGATATCGATACCTAGTTCCATAGTTGGAGAACAATAAAGAGCCGATAATTTTCCTTCTCTAAATTCACCTTCTACGACTTGTCTATCTTTAGCCGCTATTTGACCAGTATGTTCACCTGCTTTAAATACTTTTGGAAAAGAAGAGAAGTCTTGTTGATAGAATTGTTTGAAATATTCATTTGGGCGATTTTCCTTTGAGTCATCTGAATGCATCACCAAACGAATCTTATCAGTGTATGGGGTTGAATCTTCATTCTTTTTCCAATTAATGATTGAAAGATTCATCAAATAAGCAACCTCACCATCAGCAAGACTTACTGCATCAATAAGCTCATAATTTATTAAACATGAGAATAATTTCTCAAGCTCACTATTATAGTTATTCTTACTTAATTTTGGTTCTTCAGGAAATGCCTCCTGATACTTTCTTCTAAGATATTTACCAAATTGGGATCTAAATCCAATACTTTTTATTGAATCATAATTAACACTTGCCTTCTTCTTTTTCTTAGGAATATCACACATCAATAAGTTTGGTAAATCAATATCTGTATTACTCTTAATTGACCATGGTGTATCTGGGTTAAGTCTATCAAAAATTTGACTGATATTCATATCAAGAACATCTTGATAATACCTATGTGACACTGCAAAAGATGTTCTGAAAAACTGAAGAATCTGATAGACAAAATCATATCTATCCTCTTTGTTATAGACTGATAACCAATCACTATCCTTATAAAATTCTTCGTCAGCTACATGGTCTCGAAGGTTTCCATATTCAATAGATAAAAGACCTGCTCCTTCCAAATTTGGTGTTGTATATCTCCACCCAAGTTTTAGTTCTTCTATTACTTTGTAGAAAATAAAAAGGCTTAATACTCTTCTGTTCTCATTTTTTGATATTTTACTTAGTTTTGATGCATAATCTTTTTCTTTTAATCCTAACATTTCACATACTTTGTCAGCAATGGAATGAATATCAATTAATCCATATTTATCGACTGCTGAGTATATTGCTGAACGAAGTTGACCTAATGTATAAAAGTGATTAAAATGTCCAGCTTGTAATGAAGCGTCTTGTCTATTATCAGTAAAACTTAAAACCTTTTGATCTTGTAATGGAATTTTCTCGTTTACAAGAGCTTCTAATATACTGTAAGATATAATAGTTGTAGCAGAAGACCTACCCTCATTACCTATTCCTGATAACTTCGTTCTTTCAGTTGCTTGACCTTCATACATCACGTCACATGTAGGGTCAAAAGTAAAATGAGTTGGAATAAATAAACCTTCAAAAGGTAGATTTGAATTATCATCTGAAAATTCTCCATTTTCATCAAAGAAAATAGGTTTGGGAAGATAATGTTCATGGTAATTTGTCAGAGTTCTACCATCTTTCTTAAACCATGTCTCAGGTAGGTATTCTAATTTATCTTCATTCCAGATTTTATCCAAAGCAGTATCATCATGAGCAATCAATATATAACCTTGAACTAATTGGTTTGGAGTAAGTTCTTTTCTTTTTGTCCCTAAACTTTTACTCCCTTTTAAATCATCTTGCTTTATTTTTGGTGATAAATTCTTGAAGTCTCTGCCCAATAACATCCCATTATTGTAATTCTTTTCAACACACAAAAATTCATACCCTGAGTGTCTACTAAACATGATAGGAAATAGAGGTTTATCTTCATAAGTAAGGGCATCTTCTAAAGTAATATAACGGGTTTTATCGTCACCTAACGTTGAGTATATATTACCTGTTTGAGAAATAAATTGATGAAATCTAAATGGAAGAAATGATCTTCGTTCTCCCATTTCTACATGTTTCATATTTAAAGCCTCAGCCCATCTTAATAGTTGCTTTACCCTTTCAGGTAAATCATTGGATTTTAAGTTTAAATCAGAAGATAAAGTATTAACGATATCTGATAATGTCATCGGTTTTCCTCTTTGGATGACCTCATCATGATCAGATAATGCAATATTTTTTTCAATCCATATAGCTAATGAATTGTTGATGAAATTATCTACTTCAACAGTTACTTCATCTTTTCTGAGCGATTTTATTTTATTGATATCTTGATTAAATGATTTACCAAGCTCATTTATTAAGTCTTCTCTTTTAAAATTTTCAACGTTTGTACTGTATTCTAAATACTCTCCTATAATTTGATCACTTGTGAACTTAGTACCAAAAAGAGTCTTAGCTACTTCTGCAATTCCTTCTTTCACCTCAGAAATAGTTTCTCCAGTAGCCATTGTTGCCGATGTTCCAATACAAATAATATCTCTTTGTACTAGTGCTTTCAGCCTTCTATTCAACATAGATACATCAGCTCCCTGTCTACCACGATAAGTATGTAATTCATCGTAGACTAAGTATTTCAATGTATTTTGAAAACTATCTCTAAGACCTTTCTCTTTTTTACGAGACATGATTAACTCTAACATCATATAGTTAGTTAGAATTATATCTGTTGGTTTTTCTAAGAAATCATCCTTTTGATTCTGAGTTTCTTGACCAGTATATTTTTTATAGGTTACAGGAAATTCTTTAGTACTTTTTTCTCTATATAATTCAAGTAACTCTGATAATGGTTTTTCTCCCCCATTTTCTAAATTACCTTCTATTAGTTTAATATCAGCCTCAGAAGTATATTTTTTCAAGTAATTCACCTCATACTTCATGATCTCCTCTTCTTGGGAATTGATCAAAGCATTCATAGGATATACAAGAATAGCTTTTACACCTTTCTTTGTAGTGTTTTTTTGGAGTATATCATTAAAGATTGTACCTAAGAAGGTTAGAGATTTACCTGACCCAGTACCTGAAGTTACAATAAAGCTTTCTCCATTTAGTCCTTTTTCTAAGGCCTCTACTTGATGTTGGTATAATGTGTAATTACCAAATATAGTTTTAAGCTCTGGATGAACTCCAGCGATATGATCTAAAGGCTTCCCTTTTGCAAAAGATGGATTAAATTGAATTAAAGGTTCTGGTAAAAATTTTTTCTCTTTAAAATGTTGTTCAACAGTCTCTCTAATTTTTTTATTTTTTATCTGGATAAAGCTCTGTAAGTAGTTCTGATATTTCTCTACAACTTCTTGATGGATCTTAAAAACGTTCATTAGTTAAAGCTATCTTTTCTTCTGTAACATTATTTTTATACAAGATAAGATGAATTATTTTAACAATCGTCGTACAGAATACAATATTGGATAATATTATATACTTTAATATTTCACCAAGAATAAGGATAAGCTGAGTTATTCATTTTAACAAAATGAGAGGCAGTGTATAATGAACATCTCCTTGAATAAAATAGTAAGTTAATAACAGGATAAAAATATCTGTATTTATTTTAAATTAATAGGGAGTATAAGGATGATAACTCCCTATTAAAAATTTAAACTAATTACTCTATCAATGAATCAATTAACTCTTCGTTAATTAAGAACTCATTTGTTTCTGGATAATGTTTAGCTAAACAACTCCTTTGCGTTACTGGAATTCCAGCTTCAATATGATATGTATAATAACCTTCACCATAAGTAACATTTAGTACTGTTTCAAATGGAACATTATTTTCGTTTAAAGTTTCCAATACTTCTTCATATCTCTCACTATTTACTTTTACCATAACTTGATATTTTTTAAAAATTTAAAAATTTGATTATCTTTCTTATACATCTTTATATTTCTCATGTCGTCTTTCAACCAAAGGATAGAACTATCTCGGATATAATAATGAGATTTACATTTAAAATTCCAATTACCAATAGACGGAGAAAGTGTAATACCATCACCATCATAACTTAATAACCAACCTTTTGAGGATATAGGCGTTACAACTTTATTACCACAACCACACATACAAAGATGAGTGGCTGTAGCATATTCCATAGAAATATAAAGTATATTCTCATTGAGTACTTCTGGTATTTCCTCAACAAATTTCAACTTAACTTTTCTCATCTCTAATCATTAATGATTCATTAACTTGAAAAATTAAGTTGTGAGCATTCTCGTAGTCTTTATAAAAAGATGAATGCTGCTTCCACTTTAATACAGCAAGACCTGCATTAATCATATTCAAATCAGCAATTTGAATATTGGTATGATATTCATTTTCATCATCGCTCACCAATGGTATTCTATCATCGATATGGTTTTTCTTTGAAGGCGTTACAAGTGTTGTTCTAAGTGTACCACTTAGGTCTTGCCCTTCATTCATACGCACACTAATACCAACATCAATAAAAGGAATACTATTAGAAACCAAATAACCGATAATTGGCTTTTTTGATTCGTTATCATCAATTGCTATAAAAACAAATGTTAAACCATTAAGTTGATTAAGATTGTCTTCAACGAGAAAATCAGTATTTGCCACAACATTCTTATGCATGTTAGAATACTTCTCAGCAAATCTTATTGCCTTGTTTTCCTTCTCTCTTAATTCTTCAAGAGTTGGAGCTCCTGGACTTCTGAATGCATTATGTTGCAAAAAATTATCACCATCAAATATTAAAATTTTTTTTACTGGTGTTTTTGCTACTAAATCTAGAATATAAGAGCCTGTACCTCCGACGCCAATAATACCAATATTTTGATTAATAAATTTTTGCTCTAGAAATGAAATGTTAGCTCTACACGAATTTGTATCAACATACTCAAAAGGACCAACATTTCCATCATTAGAAATAGGGTTAAATGATTTTGCTGTTACCTTATTATCTAGCGATTCAGCTGGACTACTTAACATTTTGATATAAGTTGTAAAAAGGTCATAGTAATCATCATATTTCCCACCTTTATGTAAAGGTTTACTAGATAAAAAGAAGTTAGCTGTTACCCTACCATTGACCCTAAATTCACCTTGAGAATTTACAATATTTCTCATTGGACTGCCATCTCTATTATGGGGATATTCTCCAATAAAATGGGCTGTATGGTTTACTGGCTTTAGAACTGCTCCACCGTTCAAATTCAGAGAGGCAATTAAATTACCTCTCTTGATTTGAAGTTCCTTATTCAAATACGGGATATTACTAATCATAATATGTGCATTATTCATGATAATCACTTCATATCCTTCATTTTGCAACCTTTGCAAGTCCTTGCTATGACCTATCTGTGGAAGTGACATCAAATCTCATTTTATTTTTGATAAATACTCTAGTCCCTTTGATCATAGAACCTTCTTTATTCTTTCTAGGACCGTTAGTATAAACTACCGTATACGCTTTATTCACATTACCAGTATCACAACGTCCAAAAGCTAATGCAACAACTTCTTCGAACGAGATACAATTCTCAGCCCATTCTTTAGAAGTTCCATTAATCATAATTTTAAAGCATTTCTTCTTGAAAAGAAATTTTTCAATTCCTCTTTTACTAAAATCAATAATCTCACTTGCTTCTAATAATTCTTCTCCTTTCCTGGTAATTTGATACAACTCAAAATCATCAACCTTCACCTCTGCTAATTCAAAAATTTCACTAACATTTACTTCTACAGATTCAGAAAGATACATTTCATTATCCACTTTGAATTTGTAAAGGGTTTGAGGCTTATATACTACAACTCTATCGTTTTTATATAAATCCGCTATATCACATACATTGTTTTGATGTAGGGATTCATCATTTTTTTTAAAAATTTTCATATTAAAAAAATTACATATTTATTCTATCTCACATTTTAAACCCTGAGAATATTGGGTATTAGTTTACATTTAGTAATAACACATTACCTGAAACTCTTCTAATACTCCATATTTTGAGAGTATTAGGAAATATGAAATTTGATATATTAAAAAAGGTCTTGCTGTAACGTTATTTGTTAAAAACTTACAGAAGACTCTACGATAGAGTGTTAATAAACACTCGAAATTTGGAAGGAATTGAAAAATAATATAGTTTTAAGCTACCAAACAAAAAGAACTATATCCATCAGGTTACCAGCCTGAGGTTATTTTTCAAAAAATCCAAATCAAGTAGAATCATCTGCTTGATTTTTTTATGCACATTTTTTTATCAATTCATCTAAATCAATATCTATCATACTTAATCTTAGATTATCAATAATTTCTTTAGAAGAACAAACATTTACGCCTCTATTTGTAGCGATTTCAACCAGTGTTGGTATGTCTTCAACTAGAATTACGTTTGGTTTACCTATACAATATGCTAAACCAAACAAATTGTGAGCTTTAACTCTACCTCTATTCTCAACCAATAAATCTTGAACTAAAGCTATTTCAGTACTGCTAAGACTAACCGTTTCATAACGCTTTGTCTTATTTAACATAATTTTCGTACTCACATCGTTCAATAGCTTAATAGAAACATCCACCAATTGTGCTTTAAATGATGAGCCTGAATAATCTATAACCCCATATTTATTGAGTTCATTATATATAACAGGGTTATTAAAAACATGCATATTTATAATTATTTTATTTTTACATTGCTAACAAATTATCTAAAAGGTCTTTTTTATAATCTTCATCCAAATACTCTTCTAATTTAGATGGAGTTAATAAATTTCTTTTACTTGCAGTTTCTACTAAATCTGAGAACCTTTTAGGTATCTCATCATGTAGAGTATAATTACCAAAACCACCTTCTCCAACACTTTCATATATTAAATTCTTTTGAGGCCAAGAAATTAATTTAAGCTTTGCTAATCTTATTAGAATTGCTTCGAAAGAAATACCAAAAAGCTCTTTAACCTTCTTAATTTCAAAACCTTGAAGATTTGATAGCTTTTTCCTCCCAAACAGACTATATATAACATCATTTAAGATTAACATCTGTGATGCAAATTCATCACATAAGGATTCAATTAGCTTTTTATCATTCTTTATTTCATCATCGAATTTCGTTAGAATATGAGCTAATTCATGTAATAAGGTAAATCTTGTACGTGTAACTTCATATTGTTTATTAATAAAGATTATTGGTTTATCATTAGCCCAACCACAAAAACCATTAAAATTATCTTTATACTTGAACATAATTACTCTAATCCCTTTACTCTCTATTAAGTCCACTACACTACCTAATGGTCTTTTAGCCAATGACCATTTTTTTCTTAACTTTTCTACTACTGTGTATACATCATCTTTTGTTTTTACATTATCATTCTCAATAGGATTTTTGAACTCCACATATTGTTTAGTAAGAAACTCCAAATCCTCATATTGAGAAATTTTCATTTCAGCATATTCAATCTTTTTTTGGTTTAATTCATCAGAACATGATTTTTCATCTCTGTATTCAATTTTTGTAATTTTAACTTTATTATCTTCAAATAAAGAATCCATTGAACACCCATAAAGATTGGATAACTCAAAAAGTGCAGTGCCATCAGGAACCCTTTCCCCTCTTTCATACCTACTAACAGTAATTGCAGTTTTCCCAATGGCATCAGCTACTTGATCAAGAGTTAAATCACTCTTGATTCTTTGTTCAGCTAAATTTTTGGCCATTGTGATATTTTTCATTTTTCTAATTTTAAGTTTAATATATCATAAAAGTAATATTAATATTTTTAAATGAAAAAAATTCTAATGGTTATTTTAGTTTTTTTTTATAAAATAACCATTAAAGTAAATATCAATTTTTATAACGCTTACTTAAATACTGTCATTGAAGTCTCTCATATATATGACTTAAGATAAAAAAAGTATTAGTCAACTATTACAAATAGAATAAATTGATCATAAATCACCCCTTATCAGATATCAACCTCAAGCTTTTAATTTCTCCTTTAAGTCTATTAATTCTTGCATCTCTAATTCCTGCTTCTCTTTCCTGTTGGATAAGTCTTTTAGACTTTTTGCTTCGTTCTGTCCCGATTGCTCCTTCAAGGTTTTTAATTCTAGCTCTAGCTGAGTTATTTGAGAGTTCAATTTGGTATTTTCTTGTTTTAAGCTCTCTATATTTCTGTTCATACTGTTGCTGTTCTCGCTCTCCAAACAACTGTATTTCTGTTTTATATGGTTCTTCTCGTTCTCTAAATTGTTGATCAATTCCGTCAGTTCTTTCTCTCTCTTCTTCTGATAACTCAACAAGTTGCTCTCTATATCCTTCTTCCTCTTCTCTAACTCTTGTTTCAGATTCTCTATATTCAGTAAGAGACTGTCTATATGTCCCTTTTTTTGTTTTAAAGTCTCCAATAATTCCCTCTCTAATCGCTTTGGTTTCTCTATTGAATGCATCCTTTCTTTCTTCAGCAGCTCTACATCCTTTCTGTATTGATTCTGAATATTCTCTTTCTCTTTTGTGTAATTGTCCTCTATATCCTTCAATCTTTCTCTCAACTGTTCCATCTCCTTTAGAGGTTTCCCAAAGATCTCTTCTCTTTCTTTTAATACTCTCCAAATACTGTTCATCCTCACCTTTCGCTTTTCTAAGCTGTAATTGTCCATATTCAATTTCTCCTTCGAGTTCTTCAATTCGCTCAACCTCATACTCTTTGGTTTTAAGGAGATCTCTTCTTTCTTTATCGTATTTTTCAACCTCTCTATTAAGTTCCTCAATTCTACCTTCTTCGTCTCTAATTGTGTCAGCTCTAAATCCGTATTTAGCATCGTAATGTTGTCCGTTGATACTAATGCTTTTAAGAATTTCCTTTTCGATGTAATTTTCATTGGTTAGGATTGTTTTGTCGTCTGTTTTATAATTCTTTTCAATCAATAATATATTAGCATTTAGAATTGCCTTCTTTTTGGATAAATCTACTGGATGCGTAACTGCAAACTCAATGGCTATATATGGTTTTTCTTCTCCTCTTCTAACAATAGCCATATCAAACCTGATAGGCTTACCATCAATCTTATAATAGTACTCTTGCTTTATTTCTTCTTTTTCGAAAAAAAATAGTTCGCCATGTATATCTAGTCTCTGCGTTCGAAGCAAGTCAAATTTCAACGCTTTATGTAAAGGAGATTCACTTTCACTTTCTTTATACCTTTCATAATATTCTGACTTCATAAAGGAATCATTGCAAGTAATCGCAAAATGATTTCTAGCTCCTTTCCTTTTAACCAGATGAAGTGGAATCTTTTTAAATTGATCTTGATAATAATTCAGGTGTTGCAAGGCTTCATTAGGCAGAACAACATTTCCTTTCTCATCATAAGCGTATAAATGTTTTAAATCTTTGTTATTTGTATTTGCTTTTAATGTTGCAACTGCTTCTCTGTAACTATTCTCCTCATCTAGAATAATCCTCTTCCAACCTTTTGCCTTAATGATTTCTTCCAAATCATACCCGAGCTTTAAGATCATACCTTCTGTTAATAGACCTCCTGCTAACGCTTTTTCAAGTTCTTGAAGAGCCTTTTGAAGTTTAACTTCCTCCCTTTCCCTTTTCTGAAATAAAACCTTCTTCTTATCAAAAGCAGCTTGTTGTACCTTTAACAGGTGTTCACGCCGCTCCATCTCTTTACGATGCTCCTCCTCCCTTCGCTTATTTTCTAGTTCAATTTCATTTTTATCTTTAGCCAAAAAGTACCCATAGTACTTTGTTATTTCTTCAGAAGAAAGAGATAGGTCGCTTAGAAGTTCGTTACTAGACTTAAATTTTTGGAATACTTCTTCTTTGGTTAGAAAATTATACATGATACAATTGGTTAGGTTAAGGTAAAAAGATGTTGTTTAGTCAAGCTTAAAATGTGACGGTTGGATAAAATTATAGTCTTTGTTTGTTCATTTTCAGTCCATCGTCATACATACATTATAAACTTATCTTATAAAGATAAGGAGGTAGAACGTAATCTCAGTACGTTCTACTTTATTAATATAAACATTATACTAAAATCTGAAATGAAATTACAGCTAGTATAAAAAGCTTATGGTATACCCACCACTAATATCTTTAAGGTATATAAGGGAAAAGAAAACTGCTAATGGGTATTTTCGAGGTATATGGAAAAGAAATAATTATTTTTATTTATTATAACTGTCAGAAGGCCGTTCTGTAAATACTGTAAACAAACGGTCAGTCTTTACTTTTAATGATTGTATGGTCTTATCCCCATAAAATACTGTTTCAGAATTAATATCATCATCTGTATCTATTAAAAGTGATATGATTAATTTATTAAAACTACCTTTTAATAAATGTTTGTTTGATTCCTTCAAATCATTAATACCAAAATCCGAAATAATTTTGGTATAGACTTTATCAATATTTTTTTGAGGTTCTCTAGTAACTAGTGTTTTAGTATCCTCTGATATCATTACATCATACAAAAATACCTCAGAATTATATTTCAAATCAGATTTCATTTTAATCAGGAGGGTTGTATCCAAATAACTTTTAGGTTTTACAACAAAGTCAAAATCACTATTTGTTACCTTATAATTTTCGAATTTTATATCTTTGATCTTTGTATAAATACCATTAATTAACATTGGTTTGTTACCTACATTTTTTATTCGAAAATCAATATTAAGCTTAATATCATAAGAGATACTAAATACTCCTGCTCTATTGGAACTTATAAGTTTTATATTATCAACAAAAACTCTTTTTACATCTAATTTTTTTAATGAAACTTCGTGTTTAGGAGGAAAAAGAGTTGACTTTATAAGAGGTACAGTTAAGCCCATTACAGAAAATAAAGCTATTAGTAATGCAAGCAGAACTTGTATCTTATAAATTTTATTAAAATGGTTTTGATAACTTCCACAGTGAAAGCATTTCCTTGCATGAGCATCAATAAGTTCATTGCAATCAATACATTTTTTCACTTGCTTATCAGGAGATTGTTCTATGAGAGTGTTATTCATAAATAGAAAGTTTTAGTTCAGTTGCTTGCTATAATGAATATAGCAATGTTTGTTTGACTGGAAAAATGACAACCATCAATATTTGAGGTTTACAATTAATAAAAAACAAAAAGCCCAACTCTAAAATAGAGGAGGGCTTAACTGCTTAACGATTCATACTCAATATTATAACATCAGTTACAATTATCAAAATCGTGCAATGTGTTATTTTGAAATTATTGAAAAAGCATCTTTGATTTTTACATTTTCATTACTTGAAACAATCTCAAACTTCCATTTTTTCTTACCCAAAAACCATTTCCGTTCCCAATAGGAAATAATTTCAACAGGAGCCAAAACACTATATTCAATTTGAGCGGTCTTAGTCGAATCCCACAAGACCTTAAGATCCATGAATTTATCTTTATGAGTAATAGCATTATAAACTTTTACTGTATCTACCCCTATTTTGATTACCGTATCTGTAATTGATAAATTCTCAACTCTTTCGTTAACATTGAGAGAGATTTGATAAGCACTTTCCAGGTTCTGATATTTTTTCTTTAGGTTTTCAAATTTTGAGAGCCATTGAAATTCCTTTTGATCGTACATCTCTTTCATTGTACTTTTAGATAGTTTCAATGCTTCAATTTGGTAGGTTAAATCACCATTTATATTAGTATAAGTTTCTAACTTTTGCTCCTTTCCTTCTAACAGCTTTTCAAATGCTTTAACCTTTTCTCTTTCTTCTTGCAGTTTATCTATTTTATAGATGCAAAAACAGAGTAGAAAAGTGGAAAATAGAATGAGGATTGTTTCTAATCCATGTGCTTTGAATTTGGGCCAGATATAGTTCTTTGCCTTTATTAAAATTGGTTTAATGAATGACATCATTTGTTTGTTGATTTTGGGTTATTACTATTTATTTTCTTCTTTTTGATTTTTTAGGTAGAGCTTCATCTACAATCTTTTTATTATGAATATCATAATAGATCGCCTCCCCATCTGAGTATCTATTCTTTTCACAATATGCTACTCCCGGAACATCGCATTGAATGACACATTGGGCATCATATTCACTCATGGTTCCCCCTCTTGCTGTTCCTGCTGTGGTAGATTGAAAAATGACTAAGAAGAAGGTATTAGGGTATTTTTTTCTGAGGTAGTCAAAATCATCCTGTTTTGTTCCTTTGATCTTTGAAAAACTGTCAATGGCGACTACATCAAACTTTTGAGCAGCTTCTTCCAAATCTTTAATACCATTGGGAGTATCTGATACGATGTAGGTATTTCTTTGAGCATGTGAAGAGATATGTTTGTCTCTCATATTTGAGATCAACTTACTGTCTCCAGCCATTTCCAATGAAAAGAAGCAAACACTATAACCTGCAATACCGAATGCATTCATAATCTGAAACAGAAGGGTAGATTTTCCTGCTCCCTTTTGGCCTCTGAGCACTAAAGCATATTCTTTCCTTTCCACATTTTCTAAGAAGTCACCAACGATTGTAGGTAATTGAATCAGATTTGTAGAAGGTCTTGTTTTATCAATACGGATAGCACCAAGACTGCCTACTGATTTCTTATTCTCCTGAATAGTTACTTTTTTCCTTACAGCTGTTTTTTTTCTTGGTGAAGCGGTTTTTGAAACACTTTTCTTGATTGCTTTCGGGTAATGCTTTTTAATTTCCTGTTCTATGATTCTGAGAGAAATATTATCATCATACTTTAATGCCTGCTGATATATTTTTTTAATATCAGCAGGAACTTTTCTTAAATCTATGTTCATCTGTTAGCTTTTGATTAGAGTTTCAGATTAGTTTAACTGGGTGTTACAATTACAGATACCATTTAAACCATTCAATTCTTGTTTGGAAATAGAAACCTTACCTCCATTTTCTATGGCCTTTATCAATGATTTTTTAGCGTTGTGAACTTCTTTATAGTAAATGTCTCCTTCACATACTTTCCCTTTAGAAAGGGCCGATTCAAATGCATTACGAAGTGTTTCAAGCCTTTTTATATTACCTAAAAAATCACCGCCTTCAACTGTAATAAATCGTTTCAAAAGCCTCACAGAAGTCCTGATTGATGTTTGGTTGGTTAGTTTGAGTATTGTTTCTTCAAAATCATTCTTAACATAAATCTGAGCGAGATCCTGTTCTTTCTCCAAGTCGTTAATTACTTTAGTAAGAGCTGAGTGGATAGTATTGATTGTTTCTTTGTAAGGGCTGTTTTTATCAATCTTTTTCTCAGTGATTGCTCTTTCAAAAGCTCTGAACAGAGAAAGAAACTGCTTTTTATTTTTCTCTTTACCAATAAATGTTTTGAACCTTCTGATCAGTTTTAAATCATCAGAGAATGCAAACACGAGCGTTCTATTTTTATTAGAACAGGCAGGAGTACTTTTCTTTTTGGGAGTAACACTTTTTTTAGCAGTACTTTTACCTTTCTTCTGTTTTAAATAATCAGATTCTATGTAAAAATATTTTATCTCACCATCAAATGAATCAATGGAAAAGTAGGTATCATGAAAAGTAAAATCACTTGCTTTATTTAATTCTAACCAAGATCCTTCCTTATTATACAACTGAGACAATTGTACTGAATTAGTTTGTACATGAAGAATTTTTCTCTTTCCTGATAAATTAGGAGCAAGAGTATCACAATATAAATAGTGATTGATATTATTCTTTAACCATTGTTTCAACTGTGAAAGATTCTTTGGAGTATCTGCAGACTTCACATTTTTGCTTTCTCCTTTCTTCTTGCTTGGCGAAGGTGCAGATGATTTAATTTTCTTCTCAAAAAGAAAGTTAAGAGCATCCAGTGACTCATCCACCATAGATTTGATTTCCTTATCATCGTCATATAATGACTTGGAATCATCAATCAGTTCAATGGCTTCTGTCAGGCCATTGTCATCGATTAGAGATTTATGCTTTTTATAAAGTTCCTGGTAGTTTTTTAAGTTAGCTTTTACTGACATTTTTATAAAAGGTTAATAGGTTTATTCTTGCTCTAATTGAAGCTTTTTCATTCTGATACGAACAATTTTAAGTTTAGCCCTCGCTTTCACTTTAATTATGTTCGCCTTTTTCTCTGCCTCAATTTTCTTTTTAATCTCAGCAACAGAAATACTGCTAGAATCATTTTCCTTACTTTTAGTGGCAGGTGTTATTTTAATTTTCCTCTTATTCTCCACCGTTGGTATATCACATTTAGAATGATCAATATCTGCGAAAGAATAAGACAATACATAGTTGAGGTCTGAAAACTCCTTGGCTCTTCCTTCAGGGGTTGCACCATCGATATTCATGGTTTCTTTATACTCTCGTATTTTTTCTATTACCTCATTGAAGTAGTCAGGAGATGTAAGCGTTTTTCTCAGTGTTTCCTTTGTCGTTATATCTTTCTCCACAGATTCAACAATCTTTTCAAGATCATCCTCCTCGCTGAATCCTCTTTTCTCAATAACAGATCTTACCGTAGATTGATAGACTTTCATATTGTCCCGGAACCTGTCTATGTAATACATACCAGTCACCTGACCATTTGCCGACTTCAGTCTGCGAGAAAATTTCAAAAGTATTTTATCCTCAATACTTGTAGCATCATTTTCATCAAGGTTCAATTCACTAAGCTCATTGAAAAGGTTCATGTGCCTTAACGCTTCATCATACGCTCTTTTTGACGTATTACCGTAGGTCCTGTTTTTGAAATCCTCATAATCTTTATACGGTTTTTTCAAATAATGCCTTTGTGAAAAGCTTGACTTCATTCTTAAAAAGTCAGCAAAAACAGTATCTCTATCATCGTTGAGCCTACTTTTCAAAGCACTGAATTCACTAAGAGATTTTTTCGTTTCATAAAGTGAGGAAATTTCACCTTCAACGTCCATTAACTCAGTTTTGATCTCATGATCTGCTAATACTTTCAAATCAGTGATCAAGGCCATTTTCACTTCCTGCGGATCTAATGACTCCTCATCAAGAACATTCTTTCTGTCCCCTCTTGCCCAAAGTGTATTGATTCTTGATGTTTTCTCTTCCAGCTTCTGAAAAATGAAAACATCCATAGAGTTCTCCATCAAAGGCATTACTAAACGAACAATACCGTACTTATTACCTTGTCTGTAAATCCTGCCGTTGAGCTGCTGAACACCTGTGGAGTTCCAATCAGGGAGACAGTTGATCAAAACGGTACCATATTTTTGAAGATTAATACCTTCTTTGATTGTAGAACTGCCAATGATGACCTTTATTTCTCCAGCCTGAAAAGCATTCTTAATCTTTTCTTTTTTGTTAGTAGTCGTACTTCCTGTTATGATTTCAACCTCAGAAACTGTACCTCCAGTATTAGATTTAACTTTGTCTTTGTAACCACATTCCTGAATCAAATACTGTTTTACTAATTCAAAGTAATCTTTTCCTCTATCGATATAAATCACTACCCCAGAAATATGCTCATTTCTTTTTACATGGTAATCACGAACTGATTTAGCACATAAACAGGCATACTTAATTTTTGGTGAGTCATTGACAAATTGTGTGGCGGTTAGTTGACTAGGAGGTGTTTTTTCAAATACATGAGGAGACAACGCATTATTAATCGATTGTCCCATCATTCTGAGAATAGCACCCGTATCATCCTTCGGAGCATTATTAGCAGCTGCAACAATCGCTAATTGATTCTGATCCTGTCTTTCGGTCATGGAGATATAAGTAACCTTCTGTTCTTTTGTCGGTAACTTTACCGCTTCTCCATTCACCATTTTAGTGGTTAGAGGAAGATTTATCTTACATGGCCTTGGCACATTCGCTTCATCACCCGTTTTGTAGTTGATGTTATTGTAAAGCAATTTCCCTAACACAAGCATGTTATTGAAGCTTTTGACAACTACTTTTTTATCTAAGGAACCGTTAGGTTTTACAACAGTCTCGAAAGTCTCATCAATGAATGTTTCAAAAAATCTATTAAGGTTAAATAGATTCATGTCGTTCAAATTTTCTCGAGCAACATAACTTAGCATTGAGAAAACTTCCAGCGGGGAGTTGTTGAAAGGGGTTGCTGTAAGCAGCATAATATTTCCTTTGAACTTCTGCTGTATATAATTGGTGACAAAGAATAGCTGTCTTGCTCTTTGACTGCCTGTACTGCCACTGAAGTTGAAACGTTTAGCACTTTCTCCATCATCTTTTTTTACATCACCAAATAAGTTTTTGAAGTTGTGAGCTTCATCCACTACAACATAATCAAAACCTAGTGTATCAATGTTGCAAACAGTATCGAATGTAGATTCACTGATTTCATTATCTATCGATTCTCTCCTTTGCTGGTCCCTTCTTTGTTGCCCCTTGGATGGAACCAAACCTATAAGTTTTTCATAGCTAGAATTTTCTTTTTTCAAATCATGAAAATCCTGCTCTAATATGTTGCTTATTTCATTCACAAAGTCACCTTCAAGACTTGGAGAGAAACCTATCTTTTTAAGCCCTTCAAATGTTACTAATGTGATAGTATTATCATCAACAACTGTATCGAAATCAATAGCATTCTCCTGACAAATCTTATTGTTCAGGTTGTACCATTCATTGATCTTGATACCCGTTCCGGAAAGCACACCTTTTAATTTTTTTCCATTGTCATCCACCTTACCAAACATTTCTGAAATCCAGTTGGAGTACGTTGGGTTAGGAACTATGATTAAAGGCTTTTTACACCTTCCCTGTTGCATTGCAGATGCTATTTGAGATATTGCTGTAATGGTCTTTCCTACCCCAACATCAAATGCAATAATCCCCGATTTCTTGATGTCCATAAAGGCTACACCATCTCTTTGTGCAGGTCTTAAAGAGAATTGGAACCCATGAAATGAATCAGATACTTCTAATGCAATAGGAACTTTCTTCGAGATAATATCACAGTAACCGTTGAACTGTTCATTCCAAAGACGATCTAACTTCATTCGTTCATTGACTGAGATTCCTTCATGCAGAAATTTCGCATAGAGCTTCTCTCCTTCTTCAACAGCTTTCATCTTATCTCTTTCAAAAACCTTTTTATCCATATCCCTTGGCTTTCTGGCACCTTGGAGATAATAGAGATTAATGAACTGACCTGACATATTTCTTGGCAGTTCATCTTCAGAAAGATGAAGCAAATACATTTCAAAAGCGGTAGAAAGTGCTGTAGGTTCCTCCAAGTACAATCCTAAGTCATCATTGTATTCCGAAATAAGATGTTCCTGTGAGAATTTACTGATAGCTTTCAATATTGGTCTATCAGCAATACTTTTATTGAAAAATGAAAGTGCTTTGGGTTTAAATTTGTTGATGACACGAATATGATTTTCGTAAGCGTTTTCACCATATTTACTAATAATATCCTCTTTGATCGCTTTTACTTCACGTTCTAAAGCGTATAAATTCTTTGAAAGAAAAATAGCTAATGGCTGAGGGTATTCCACCCCTTTCTTGATAAATAAAACACCATTTTTCACAAATTGACTGATCTCTTTATCTGTCAATGAAAAGTGATTGTAAACCTTTGATTTCTTCCAATTTTTAAATGGAAGGCCCATTTTATGCTGATACCAATTATAGGCTTTAATTTCGTCTATGGTTAAGTCTGGGTTCCATTTTTCGACCATTTGGTCAAAAGACTTTGCCAAATCAGAACTGACACTACCTAACCCTTGTAAATTAACTTTACTGATATTCTTTATTAGGTTCTTTGTCTGCTGATCTAGTTTTCCAGTATATCTATTAATGAGTGTCATTTGTGTTTTTTAATCTGATTTCGAGTAGTTGTTTTCTGATACGAATGATTTTTATTTTCGCCTTAGCTTTAGCTATTATTATTTCTTTTTCAGTTTTATATTTTAAACGGTTTTTGAAATATTCAACTACTTCTTTTTTACCCCCTTTCACCATAAAAGGAAAAAATAAGCTTGTAGTCCTGATTGTCTCCCCGATTATTTTATCAGGGTTGATTTCAAAATAGTTTGAGCATTGAGACAATTCCTTAAAAGTCAGTTTAGCATTACTGAATTGACTTGAAAGGCCTTCGATTATTTTCTGATCAACTTCGCTTATTTCTTCAGGAGGTTTTCTTCCATAGTTGTAATACTCAAAATTCTCTTTGTTCAGTCTTTGAGTAATATCACTTGCGGATAATCCAGCCTTAATCAGTTCATTTTTATTCCTGGTGGAAACTAAATGATAGTAATGTGACCTTGCTCTATAAAATGCATTTCTATTCATGTTCGAAATTCAGTTGCATAACCGCTTCACTCAACGATAAATTTTCATTAGCTATCATACTAATGACTCTGCTTTCAATAAACTTATACCCTTCTTTCGATGATAATTGAGCCTTTAATAAACTTTTAAGTTTACTTTCGTTGGCTTTTAGAAAATTGTAGATTTCATCTCTTATCGATTTCTCTGTCATTTCTTTCTAAGGATTATAATATCAGTTGGAACTTTTGTTGTATCAAATATGGAAGGTAATCTATAGGCATCTTCCAGCGTACATTTACTGTCTAATATGCTTTTTAAACCGTTCAGATTATTGTTGTTTGAAAGGAAAGCTGAAGCGGTGAGTATCACCATCAAACCATCTTTTTTCAGAAGGTCCAATGACTTAAGAATGAAAAAACCATCCAAAGTGATTTTCTTTATTCCTAGCTTTTTAAGCTCATTGCGAAAGTATATCGAGTACTTGTTTTTGTGTTCAGGACCATAGGGCGGATTCGTCATAATCAGATCAAATGGGTAACCTTTTAAATTACTGGTACCTGATTTCAGTCTGCTTCTTCTATGTGTTTCTAAAAAAGTCTCTTCGAAGTACCCTAAAAAATGATTTGAATTGGGGAATAAAGCTTTACCAACTGCATGATTCTTTTCATCCCTTTCCACTAAGTACAGTTTGGAATGACTTTCCGTAGGAAAATATTCTAGCAAACGACCTGTTCCGGAAGAAGGGTCCAGCACATTTCCTCCTTGGTAACCATGTTTAACAGCCAGTTTGTACATGATTTCACTAATAAAAAAAGGAGTGAAATATTCATATAAATTATATTCTCCTGACTCTTTTTCTCTAGGTGGATTATAATTTTTAAGGAAACCAATTTGGTCCTTAGTAAGTTGATAATTCTCAACTTTGACCAAGTCATCAACCAGTGAGTTATATTTCGCTTCAGCTTTCATCATTAACCGATAATGTACTTTTTCACTTTCTTGTTGTTTGATGTTACTTTTTTCAAAGTACCATTTAAAGGCTTTGTACTTTTCTTTTCAGATGGGCCAATTTTTACAAATAAATTCAACATTGTTATTAGGTCTTTTTTTACAATAATATTTAAGGTTTCAACACATTCAACAGAAAAAATGATGACGTAGTTTTTTAAAATTCATTCCTCTCTCATCCCGTTTTTGATTACATATAAGGCATCCAGTAATAGAGTGAAAATGTACTGTCCTTCCATTTTCAGATGTATTATCAAACAGGTAAAGAGGATAAATTGAAATAAAACAGATTAAATTGAGGAATAGATTCATATTACTGCTCTGTTATTGTCCTACTTTAGTCAATTTCAATCCCTTCTTTTCCAGCTCATCAACAAAGTTCTGCATCTTCTTTTTATAGAGGCCTCTTCGATCATAATCATAAAAGATATGTCCAGCTGCGGTACCAAACAGCATAGGAAGGTTTGATTTTGCACCAAAAGCCTTCCCTACTGCTTGACCTAACACACCACCGAACACAGAGTATAATGCACGCTCTGTGTCTGGTGCTATGCGATGCTTACCATCGTCAATTACTTCAATATCAGGTTCAATTACTTTTTGGTCTTTGATCATGATAAATTATTGTAATACTGATAGAATAGATAAGCTCCTACACCTACCATTACCAAAGTCGATGTAGTTACTAATGTCTTGTTGTTCATTGCTGTATCGTATACATATGAGTAAGCACGTTTCAGCCAACCTTTTAAAAATTTTGACTGGTTAGGATAAGTAGCTCTATGCTTATAGTAAGCTACTCTCTCATTCGTATAACTTTGAAACAATGACTGCTGATTAACGGAGTTGATGGACTTCAATGTAATTGGACCAATAGCCCCATCCACAGATAGTTTTTGACCAAATTGTTCATTGAGTACTCTTTGAAGTACCTTTACCGCATTTCCTCCGGCATTCACACCAAAGTCAAAGATCAAACCTGCTACATTGGCATCTTTTACATGCTGTAAATTTCTTCTTAACCAGAACTGTTTATAGTAGAAACCTTTCACCACTTGATCAAGGTCTGCATTGTTGATTCTATAATTCCAAGGTAAACGCCCTCCTTTCTTTCGCTTCTCAAAGTCAACAATTTTCCACCCTTCCCAATTTGGATGATATTTACGAGCTACACCCATGTAAGTCTCTCCCCCAATATCACCTGATACTTTGGCATAATAGCCCTCATGAGTGATTGTTTTCGGGTAGATTTTGTTAAAAACTGCATCCATTTTTATAGTGATTTTCAGGTTATAATAAATCAGATAGTTTGGTGGTTGTAATACCCACCTTTACGAGTAGTTCAGCATATTCCTGCACTGTAACTTCTGTATCATAGCCAAGCTCATTGACTGCTTTTTGGGTTCCTGAGCCGAAAATTCCATCTGCACCGCCAGTAGTTCTTACATGAAAGGATGCTGTAGTATTACCACTCTTCATTATGGCTTCTTGAAGCAATTTTACTTCATTGCCCCTGCTCCCAAATCGAAGTGGGAAATTTCTAGCCTGAGTAATGGGTACAATATCCTTATTCTCCTTTGTGTCGAAAGAAAAGTTACTGTCAGAAGAATAGGATGGTTGAGGTAGTTGTGGTGTTACAGGTTTACTTTTTGAGCTGCTTCCAAATAATGTATAAGCTGCCACTCCTGCACCGATTAATAAAATTAGGTTGTTCATTTTTTATACGAAATAGTTCATAATCAATATCTTTTCCTTATCAGACATTTGTCGTGAGGCTCCAGATGATAACTGTTTTTGTGTTTCTGCTGCACTTTGCTCAATTATCTCAGCACCATCTACCCAAACGTTATAAGGTTTACCTCCAATCATCACTGATACCTGTTTGAAACCTTTGTATTGCTTACCAGTCAAAGGCCCTAAATGAGTATCATTTTTCAGATGAATTATTTTTTCTCTCCCATAGGAAAAACCAGGCAGATATACATCGGAAACAGTCTTGAAAAGAGGCTCCCCGTTCCAGCTATTCACTTTAGCATAAGTTGTTGCTGATTTATCTGTGTTGATTTTCACGGGAGACGGTTTCAGGTAAATAATTGAATCTATTTCCTTCTTTTCATCGACATCAAGCTCTTTTGATAAATCAGTAGAAAGGGATCTGTTATACAGCTTTTTATACATTGCGGTCACTAGACTGAAAGGCACACCCCTTAGTTTCATCAGCTTTAAAGCTCCTTTAATTGATTCCTCATCTGTGTTGGACATGAATGTAAAAACAGGATTACCCCATGTATGCAACGAATTGTAAATAGTAGTTGCAATACGAACGGCCTGACCTTCTTTAGAGTCTACACCATAAGCATTGTTGGCCTCCTGTTCATCTTTGTTCTTTTTCCAACGGTCAAAAGCAAAGTAAGCTACTCCTAAAGCTCCAATGGTACCAATGGTTCCCATTATGGTATATTTATTCTCGCTGATGACTTCTTTTGCCTTACTGACGCCTTTATTTACTGTTGTTGCCGCTATTAACATTTTACTAGCTTAATGAAACACTAACATTCTGGATTGAAAGCCATAGTATGCTGTGGAGGTTTGAAAAGTAGTATTTATCGTTTCCTCAAAAATTTGAGTTTCTTTCAAAGCATTCATTTTCGGAGAATGAAAATCCTGTCTCTGTCTCCATTTTTTCGCTGAATCTTTTTTTGATAATTTATTTGAACTTTCTTTTCTCATCTCCTGACTTTATTAGATAAATGTGTGGAACTTTTTAATCTTCTGATTAATGCCTTTTTTATTGGCCTTAGTTGCTAAAAGCTTCATATTATCTACTGTGATGGTTTCAGCAAACACTTGAAGACAATTGGCAGCTTCAGCAATTTCCTTATCTGTAGTTCCTGTGAGAGTTAGTGTAACTTGTGATTTTTTCATTTTAATTTTTGGATTTAAATGGTTCCAATGCTCTATCTATTGCCTGGGGATTAGGTTGAATAACTTGAATAAGCATCCCTACTTTATTGAGTGCTTCATCTGGGAAAGTCTTCAGAATTTCAGCAATATGATCTATTGCTTTTTCCTTATCTGATTTTTCTTCCGGAAGACTGGCAATCTGTGGCGTAAATTCAGGTTCAGGCACCGATCCAATCTGTTGCTGGTCATAAGTTGGATTGCTCACCTGTGGGATACCCATAAGTCTTGAGGCGAGTTCAACAAAAACAGGTGAATCAACAATACCGTTCAATCCCCCTTTCTTTTCTTTCTCCTCTTTATGTTTTTCCTCCTCATCTTTAAGATCTCGTTTCAAACGGTCAATATCCATTTCGAAACGCCATTTCTCCCTGGTCAGATCATCCACTTCCTTTTTATAATCATCCCTCTGACGAGTGATAGTGATCAACTCATTGTCAAGTTTCATGTTCACACTCTGAAGATGCCTTACCATTAAATCCTGCATCTCTGCAGGTGGAGTCAGGTTTCCAAACCCAACAGGTGCTTGAGGGGAATTATTTTCAGACGATTTGGTAAATCTATACTCAGGTTTCCTCCTTGGTGACTTCCCTTGCATTTTGATAGGAACAATAGAAATCTCATTATCCTCCTCTAACAAATGCTTTGAATCTTCAATCTGATTATATACATCATCAAATGAAGTCACTTCATGGTTTTCGATAAGGACAACCGCTTCATCCTCTTTTTTCCCTTTTTCCTTTAAGAGTATATCAAACTTATCAAAGTTTGCTACCAATGCTCTAGCAATAGTTGTTGAATCCATTATTGTGTGTTAGGTGTTTGTCACCCCACCGCTTTATTAAATTAAAGCGGTAGGATTGTTTAGAATAATCTTTTAAAAAACCTTTTTACTCTATTGTGAGGAAGGTTTTTTCTGAAGCGTTTGAAATGGCTGAAAACACCTCTGCTTCTACCTCTCTTTCTTCTACCTTTGTAAGGCTTTAGCCCATATTTTCTGCGAATTTTAGAACTCGTTAGAAAAATTCGTCTGGCAAAAGGGCTCTTGATTCTTTTCAATTTATCGTAGTATTTCTTCCTTAAAGCTCGCTTTCTGGAACTTAAAGATCTTCGCCTAGAAGTTCTTCTTCTACGGTTGAAAACACCTCTTCTGCTTCTTCTAATTCTTCTTTTACTTTGTCTATACCTCGCACGTTTACGGTAACGTTTTGCAATTTTCCTCATGCGGTTGGCTCTTGAACGGTGTTTTGAATACCCTCTCTTGAATTTCACAGATGCCTTTCTATACCTTGATGCTAAAGCTCTATACTTCTTTGCAAGTGCTTTGTTTTTACGGTTGGCTCTTGCAAGTCTTGTATATCGTTTCGCATATGCTATTGCTCCTTTATACCTCTTGTATAAACGACCATATTTACGTCTGGCTCCTTGATAAGAACGTTTTGTAACTCCGTACTTACGTTTGTAACTATACGCAAACCTTCTGTACTTTGAAGTATTCTTGTAACGCTTACGCATAGTTGCGTTTCTACGTTTTTCCTTTTTCAAAGCACCATAAACACGTACATACTTCTTCTTGTAAATCTTGGCTGTTTTTAAGTACTTCTTTGCTTTTCTTGCAATTCTTTTCTTATCCTTTCCGGAACTGGACAATGAAGATTTATACTTGTAAGCCAGTTTTTTAGCTGTATTATATTTTGAACGAATAGCCTTCAACTCGTTATAAGCCCTTTTGTACTTATTCTTGTAGGCGTTTGCTGTTCTGGAACTGCTCATCCTAGAAAGCTTATGATGCTTTTTGATGAGTGAAGTATATTTCGACTTCCATGCTGACAATGCTTTCTGATAACCCTTTGAGTACGATTTTCTCTCATTGAGCTGCTTTGTCAGTTGTGCAAATTTCCTTTTATAATAGGATAGTTGATTTTGCAAAGACTTATTCGCTATACCTTTACGTTTAGCATAAGCTACTGTCTTATCGTGCTTCTGTTTAATATTCTGAAGCTCTTTTTGCTGCTTATAATCAACGACCTTGTTCTTATTCTGCTCATTCACAAGCTTATGAAGTTCTGCTTTCACTTTTTCAAGCTCTTGAACATTCTTCGCTTTTTCTTGAACAATTTTCTGCTGTTTTGCTGTTGCGGCAGCATTATCCTTCTCAATTGAAAGTGCCGCTTTGTTTTTCTGTTCCCCCATTTTTACTGTAGGGATCATTGTTAGCTTTGGAGTTTTCCTTTTCGCTCCAAATACCTCAGCCAGGCTATCTAATATCGCCATTACTGGATTACTTTATTGTGAATAAATTACTTCATACACTCTAAATCTTTTATTCATAAAGCAATTTTAATCAGACGAGTAGTAGTAGAAAAGTGATACTTTCCTATTTCAATATTTTTGATCTACTTTAATGTTTTTGTTCTTTTCGTGAAGTCGATTCCATAGATTTCTCTTCATTAACGGGTTTAGAATTATCCTTAATAAACAACTCCTTATATTCTTTGATCACTTTGAAGAATAACCACACTAACCCAAAAAGAACATAAAGATCATGAGCTGTAATATTTCCATCACGAAATTCGCCTAAAAAACTAATGTGGGTAGTTGCTGTTACTGCAACAGATGCATAACCGAGTATATCAGCAAACAGTTGTGCTAGAGCTTTTTTTATATCCATCTTCTATTTTAATTTTTGGGTTATTTGATAAACTAAATTCATACACTGCTCTATTCTTGTAGTAACTCCCATCATAAAGAGTAACTTCTTTGTCTAATAAAGATGCAGCAATGGCTACATGTAGTCTGTTAGTATGTACTTCCTGGTACTCATTGATATAATTGAAAAAAGAATCCACCACACTTTTACAGTTTGCACTTCGCCACCAGTCCGCATTGTTCAATGTGACGGATATATCATTGCATGGCTTTCTGCTAATTCCTTCTACACCTTCCCGGAATACCTTTAATACCTTTTTTGAATTTGCTTTAGTGAAAGCATTACTCTCGTATCGTAAGGCCATATCCTCACTCATAAACACATTGATCTTATGATTTATTTTTTTCAGATAGTCATAAGAGATCCTTTCCCTGCAATAAATTGTCAAATTGGACCCCGCTGACCTTAAAAAATCTTCATGCCCTTCAACTGTGCATGGAAGAAGAATCATCTGATTACAGTGAATGATTCCCTCTAAAGCTCGCTTGCAATGAGAATAATAACGAACTAAGCTACCTCCTCCACCATAAATAATAATTTCCTCCTTCAAATTACGGGCATCATACCAGTTGATCACTTCATAATCAAGACCAATTAATTCAAAGTAATCAAAAGTGGACTGATTAATCAGAGCATCCCCAGCATTACCAATGTTCTGAATATAGTAGACCTTTTTACCTTTCAATTTGAATAAGTCAACAAGCACTCTTCCTTTCTCTTGGAATTCAATAGCCTGTAAGGTTGGGGAAATAAACCCTTCCCTTATTTTATGGACAATATCACTGTCAAAAGTTGTATCAGTAACCGCAAATGGATAAGAAGTAGTGTATGTTTTCAATTCATCATAAATCAAGAAATCAGGATATATCTTTTCTGTTTCAGAAAAATCAAAATCTCCAAATTTATCAATAAACTTCAATGCAGCTTCTCTTGTAATACCATAAAATGCCGTTGACTTATAAGCATTTACCCATTCAAAGAAAAGATTTCCCTTTTTCAATTCTTCTTTTCCTCTACTTACTGCATAATTTGAAATAGCACAGCATTGTATGACTTCTGCATCTTCGGGTTTTTCCTTTAGTAGAAGAGCTAGATCTGATTCACTAGGGAGAACAACATCATCCTCAGCAATCCAGAAGAACGGTTCTAATGAACTCGTCCCTTTTTTCATTGCTTTGATATGGGAAGACAAACATAAATACATTTCATCCTGATAAGAATACTTCTCATTGATCTTTATTCCACTGTCTGAAATACTTTGATTTGCTTCAATACGAAAAAGTTTATGCTCAGCTGGCTGGCTAAGCATAAACTCATTTTTATCAGATCTTGATGATAAATTAATATAGTAGATCATTCAATTTATGGCCCTGGGTCCGTTTGAACTTCTGCTACTAATTCACCTACTTCTGATGGATAGTAAAGGTATGCATCCTCTGAATCAACATTTACACCATCATTAAGCTCAAAACCAACACCACCTTCATAATCACCGATAGTTTCAGGCAGTTTATAAAATGGAGCTAAAGCCCCTCCACTGTATGAATCTCTAAGTGCTTGTTCCAAAGGAGTGACTGGAATAAGTGTAATATGTGAATCTAAATTACCTTGGTAATCAATTTCACCATGGAAAAAAATCGCATCGTACTGAGCAAAACAAACACCATTATATTCTGTTCCTAAAATCTCAAGTCTCACCTTGAAAACACCTTTAGGGTAATCTGGTTTACCAGGATCAACATATTCATTAGAGGTATTTTCAGTTGTTTTCAATACAAAGTTATTCTTTGAAGGAAGTTTGATTTTGTTCCAGGATCCTCCTCCATTATTCTCAGTATTAAAGACTTTCCAGTCTGCATTTGTAAGTCCGTTTCCTAAATAATAGAACTGTTTCGTTTCCGAGACATAGGTAAGCATACCTTCATACCTTTGTCCTGCTTGAAGAGCATCTCTTCCTGCAATAGTAAGGAAAGTACTCCTATTGTCAATCGGGCCATTTTTTAGAACCTCAAATGATTCTGGAAATTGTATCGAAGTTTTATTTGACATAATTATGTTAGTTTAATCGGTTATTGATTGATTTTTAAGTTAAAATTGGAATTCATATTGTACATTTTCTGAATACAATAAAGGTGATGTCGTGACATAAACTTCATACTCAATCTCATTACCCAAACTAGCATCAGCAACATCAATTTGCATATTTTTGAAGGTGCCTAATACATTCGCTCCCAAGCCTTCAATGTATTTCACAAATGAAAGTTTACCGTAAGTAGCTGGATAAGCAAATACAAAATACTTACCTGCATAGCTGCTTAAAATATTAAGCTTTTTGTTACTCTTTCCTGTAATGATTTTAAGTAAAGGTCTAATATCATCTGAAATCACTGGGTCTGTATCAACAGCACCGTAGAACATTGCTCTTTGACCTTGGAATACTACTTTTGATGAAGTGATTGTATCGGCCTGAATTGTGTTAGGCCATACCACACCGTCTTCAGTAGTTTTGGTTGCTGTACCTGCTTGATGATCCACTTCAGCTTGAAACTCATTACGACCAAAAGCATTGAATGTAAAGTCATTCGGCAAAGTATCTTGATACGAACCGTTGAATAATAATCGTGCGGCTCCTACCTGATCACCTGCATCATTTTTAATATATGATGCTGAAAAATCAATAGTTAACTCTTCTCCTTCCTCTACTGTCTGAGAAGTTGGAGATAATAAAATTTTAGGCTGTGAGAAGTTGGGAGCCGGTGAAGGTTTCCAAAGCATCAGCTCAATAATATCGGTGATAGGCTTCCCTGCGAGGTCCGCAACAGAGGTACCTTTGGCAATACCTCCCACCTCAACTAAGGTTGGTGTGGTTTTGTCAGTGTCAAAAGAGGCATCAATCTCACCTCCTTCACCTTCAGCTGGCTTAGGTGCGAATTTCTCCCAGTTGGCATTGAGAATACCCCCTTTCAAGATATACACATCACCTACTTCTTTTACATACACCTGCATACCTTCATATCGGACTGCAGCTGAGAAATTATTCAATTCCTCTAAGGTTTCAACAGTATTTCTACTGTCAATAGGTCCATCATGTAGAACATCAAAACCTTGAGGAAAAGCTAAAAAATTAGGCATTTTTTATTATGTTTTGGGTTTATTAAAATTGGAAATTGTAATGCACCAGTTCATTGTATAGTAATACACCTTTGGTAACATACACTTCATATTTTTTTGGGTTAGCAAGAGATGCATCCAGAACATCAATTTGAATATTACCAAATGTTCCAAGAACATTCGCTCCAAGACCTTCCTCATAAGTAATAAGGCTTAGTTTACCGTAAGTAGCTGGATAAGCAAAAACTAGATACTGTTCCTTCCATGCTGTATTTAGGGCAATTCTTTGGTTTTTCTTGCCATCCAGTAAAAGTTCCAGCTGTCTAATGTCTTCACTTGACTGTGGCATATGACCCATTGCCCCGAAGAAAACACCCCTTTGCCCCTGTATCACTACAGTAGAAGACTGTACGGTTCCTGCTTTAATGGTATTGGGCCATTTAATGCCATCTGTTGATGTTTTGAATCCTCCCCCTTGAAGATAAGACTTCTTTGCTCGGAACTCATTACGTCCAAAAATATCTACACGGAAAGTACCAGGTACATTTCCCAAATAAATACCATTCTGGTAAAGTAATGTTGCCCCATAATCAGCTCCGGCATCCTTTTTATTATAGGTTGAAGTGAAATTTACTTCAATTTTTGATCCTTCTTCTACTGTTTTTCCCCCCGGAGAAAGTGAAATACTTGGAGGGTAGAAACTTGGGGCTGGTGATGGTTTCCAAAGCCTTTTTTCAAACAGTTCATTGACGGTTAAACCAATAACTTCTTCAGCTGGTGTACCTTTTGGAATACTGCCGAAATCTTCTAAAGTGGGAATGCCAATTGTGGTATGGAAAACACCGGATGACTGGTAACGCTGACCGTCTATTTTTACGATATATCGAATGGATTGATCAATGGAAGGGTCTCTGATTGCCTCTACTTCAATGATGTAAACTGATTTACCACCTTTCACCCTCAATGATTGTGAAGGACCATAAATGATTTTATCAAAAGCGATAACTAAATCAGCACTTGTATTTCTGTAAATGTATAGCTTGGCTCTCGATCCTGCATTAAGTCTGAAAAACTCTATATCAATTGCATCATTATACAATGTCTCAAACTCAAAATACTCTTTGGCCTGACAATCCAGAAGCAATGTTTTCTCAGGAATGACATAAGTCCTTTTAGGGTGAATAGGAGGATAAACAAAAGTACCGTCACTAACTGCAACCCTTGTTGGTTCAGTTGATTCCGTAATTTTATTCAGTGATAATTTTTGTCCTACTCCACCTAACATTTTTATTCAATTATAGACTTAATACAAACTTGGTAATCTTCAGCAACCCTTTTCCGGTTGTCTTGAACTGTGCGGACATCGTTTTATGAAACTCATAGCCACTTGGAAGTTGGAAAACCCGTGTTTCCCCCGGTGGTAAATCAAAGGGCCTACCACTGCCATCATAACCAAAAAGAGCTACTGTAACTCCTGCATTCTCTACAGAAAAACCCACACAACCATCGAGTGAAAAGGTTTGATTATCCTCAATCATCGTGTCCATTACGATTTCTACTTTTCTGGACATAGGTTACATTTTTTTATCTCTCTCTAAAAGAAGAATAAAGTCATAAGACAATTCAGAAGTAACCTGATTTTGAATTTCTGTTCGGAGTTTTAAAATATGCCCCTCTGCCTTAATATTCACTTTCATAAATCGCTTATCAACCTCCAAACCAGATGCTTCACTGCTAACAAGTGCTTTGTAATGAATGTTGTTTAGGTAATCTTGGTTTTGATCTCCTAACCCTACTCTAAAAAAGGACTGACCGCCATCTGTAATAGGAAATAATGCAATGCCTACACAACGCTGATAAGCATTGTTTAGAACAATATCTTTATACAGTGTTCCGGCTGGTTGCTGGTCAGGAAATGAAATATGCTGTGTCTGATAGAAATATTCCTTGTCCTTCTTTACTGTTTGATTGTTTTCTGCCATATTTCAAAATTTTGTAAAGAAGGAAAAGAGCAGAACCCTTTTCCTTTTTTATAACTTTCAAACTATTTTAAAAATGCTTACTTAGAAGCAGTTTGTACACCCATGAAACGTACTTCGAAGAAGTGCTTTGCTCCATCAGGCATTTCCTTTGAAGGAGAGAACTCAAGTTGAATCTTGATCTCCTTACGTTCTGCTAAAATTATTGGAGTCTGTAACGCTAAAACATCCTCCTCACCCTGCACTTTTGATGATACAGCACCAACGGTAAATCGCTCTACTGGAAGAGAGAATAATGTTTTATTGTCTTGAACCACTTTCAATTTTGCAGGACGAAGTTCCACTGGAATATCCTTCAAAGCGTTATCATAGATAACATTCTGAGCTGTAGCAGTTGCATATTCTGGGTTTTGAGTTACACCGTCTTCCATGAACTCATTGACTTTGGCATAACCAATACGCACACGACCTACAGCGATGTTAACACCGGGATCAGTCATATTGCCTTGTAAATCAGAAACACCTACATCTTTATCGTTGTTGGACAATAAGATGTTGTAAATACCTGCACCTGTTGTGATTTCTGCTCTGTGCAATAAATCGGCTTCCATGAATCTAGCATTTCCTGCTAAAATTTCTTTACGCGTTGCTTCGAAAATAACGCCTTTTTTCTTTGCCGCTCTGAATAAGTGACGTTGTTCTTTAGATGTGTCTACTTTTACACCTGCCATGATAATAGGTCTTTAAAATTTTAGAAATTTGTTAGTCTTAAAAATAAGTAAGGTGAAGTGACTAAGTTCACCCTACTTTGCTTGTATGAATAGAGATTTGAGTGTTTTTTGTTTGTTATCGGAGTACCTTTAGCTCATTGCCATAATAGCTTCGTCCTCCCCGTTCAGACCATCAAGATCTTCGTCTAAATCGTCAATCTCTCCCAATCCGTCAAGGTCGTCTTCATCGTCAAGATCACCTAAACCGTCTAGGTCTTCAAGATCGTCCGCATAGTCTAAACCTGTCAGATCTTCAATGTCTGCTTCGCCTAAACCATCAAGATCATCCAAATCATCATCTAATGAACCCATTGGTAAACCTCCTACCTGGAATAAATTACCATGTTCATCTTGACGGAACTGATTGCCGGAAATACCATTCTGACTTTCCACCATGTACATCTGACCATCAGGACCATAGACTAATTCACCGCTTCCAAGACCATCTAATCCTGAAACAGCATTACCTGCTATTGGTGCTCCTAGATAGTTTTTCATGAATGGGAATTTTTCTACTGTTTTTGGGTTAGATACAAAACCAGTTGCCCCTGCTGCTACAAGAGCAGTACCTAAATGAGCAAGGTAAGGATTCTTGCGGTCTGCTTTTGATGCTGCTAATCCACCGGCTACAATTGCAGCAACGGCAACTAAAGGCTGCTCACTGTATCCGAGTACTTTTTTACCCACGATGGCACCCACCGTTACGGCTCCGGCCCCAATAGCGGCCTGTTTTAAATTTTCCTTATCGAACATTTGTTAATAAAATTAAGTTTTCAGGAATTTGAACCCGCTATTAATGCAAGGAGCCCTATAGCTCCGTACATCAATAGGTTACTGTTAGTTTTTGAGTTTAGATGTTGTTTATTTTCAGCTATTAATGCCTGATACTTTGCAAGCTTAAGTGCCTTGTCTGTTTTGTTTTTCACTTCGCTTTGTGATAACAAAGTATCAGAATTAATAGTATTTTCAATCTTTGAATAATCACTCACTTGCTTTGCAGTTGCTGCACCGCCAGCTTTGTTTTCAAGACGAACAAGCCTTTCAAGTTCAGTCCTTTCAATCTTACCTGAATTATGCTTCTGTACTGTTAATTGAGTAATCAGTTCGGTTTCACTTTTCTGTGCTGTTCTTTGAGCTTCATTACTCGCTTCGAGCTTGGCAATTTTATGAAAGTCTTCCTTATAAACACCCTTGGAAAGGGCCTCCATTGCCCTTGCATTCGCATTGAGGTCAGTCAGTTTTTGAACATCTATTGCATTCATCTGAAACATTCTGATATTCTTGATCAAATCCTGATGATCAACACCAATTTTCTGAGCATTTTTCACGATGCCGAGAAGTTCAGATAAATTTAATTTCTTACGGCTTGCAAATTGCTTCACCTGATCACCTAACACTGAAAGCTGTTGATGGGCTTTCAATAACTGCTGCTTAGCAATTGCTTGATTAACCTGCTGCTTCTTTAGGTTTTTCAATTGTTCAGAAGTAGCGTTTTTGTCAACGGCCAATACTTCTTTTTTAAGTGTGACCTTTTTTCCAGTAGGTGCAACCTTACGGCCTTTCACCATCTTGGTAACTTTCTTCTTCACTGGAATTTTCCTAGCAGGGTTTTTCGGATCAGGAATCAAGTCAACAAGAATACTTGCCGCTGTTGCTATCAAACCGATTGGACCAGGAACAAAACTCAGTATAGGAGCGATCACTTTTACTATTTTCTTAAAAACAGGAAGTACTTTTTTGTATAGAAACTTACCGGCATTTTTTACACCTGTCCATACAGCCCTTCCTACTCTCTTGATTCCTCTCCAAGCAGCTCTCGCTACTCGTTTCACTCCTTTAACCACTTTTCCGGCTACTTTACCAACAAACTTGCCTACTTTTCGAACCGTTCGTTTAATGCCTTTCCATAACCTCCTGAAGAAACCTAACTGATGCTCTCCATTCAGTGAACTGACTACAGGCTCGTAGAAGTATTGCCCGTCTGACAATACAATGTCTTTATCGTTTTTGTGCAAGCCTATCAGATGGGAAAAGTAAAAAACTTCACCTCCCCCAGCATTGATACCAGATAGATCACCTTCACAGAACGATAGAGAATTATATATTTTATGATGACCAAAAACCATAAGATCAGGTCATTTTCATATACACTAATGCGGCAGCTGCTAAACCTCCCATAATCAAGAGATTTTTATTATTATCTGCTCTTTGTCTTTCTTCTTGCTCCTTCAGCTGCATTTGCTTCTGAATGTAAAGACGAGTTTTTGCATTTTCTAACTTAGCCTGCTGTTCTGCTGTTTTTTCAACATCTTCTTTAGTGGCTTTCCCTACCATTGCGGCCTTCGCTTCTAGTTTTGCAATCTTCTGTGACAAAGAAAGTGAAACTCCGTTGGCCTTGGCTTCCGCTTTTGCGATTCGCTGTGCTTCAGCTAGATCAATTTTTTTTGCACCAGCCTGTTCCGCATACAACTGTGCAAGAAGTTGAGCATCTTCTTTTGATGCCGTTTTTCCTGCTGCTTCTGCCGCATACAACTGTGCAAGTTTATGTGCTTCCTCTTTTGTTGTGCCTTTTGCCAGTGCTGCTACAGCTGCACGTTTTGACGAAATATCTGCATACTTCTGCACTTCTTCAGGTTTCATAGAATACGACCTGATATGTTTGAGCATATCATCGTGCGTAACTCCTGCTCCCTGTGATGCTTTTACAAGTGCTAGTATTTCCCTTGTATCTAGTTTTCCGTCTGCTGATGCTGATTGAAGAGTCTGATTCAATTGCTTCTGAGCATTCAGCTCTGCATTCAATTGATTCACCTTCGCATTCACCTGACTGACAACCTGCCCTACTTGAGTATTTTTCAGTCCAAAGGCAGATGAAAGCATATTGGCTGTACTCCCTGCTTTATTCAGCCAGTTCAGATTTAAGTTACCTCCTACAGGGGTTACTTTCGCCACTGAACTATTAAACGGCCCAATAATAGGTTTCTTCGGGTTAAACATCTGCTCTTTGGTGATGCCTTTCACAAACCTTGGGTCTGCTTTGAATCTGGGTTTTCCACCACCACCAGTAGCAGCACTTGCAACGTCAGCAACCTTGGTTAATTTTTTCTTGGTAAAAAGACTTTTGGCCCCTTTCCATATTTTTCCTCCTACTGTTTTTACCGCGGTCCAGATTTTACCGAAAAAACCTAAACCATAGACAGATCCTAAACCTCCAAAGCCTCGTAATGGTGAATAAAGCTCTCCATTACTTTCTAAGACAATTTCATCACCATGCATTGCTTGAAGCTGTGCTCCTTCAGCACTGTAAAACACCTCACGCTCATCCAGACCGTAAATAGTACCGTCAAGACCTTTCAATAAGCACTTACATACTAGGTTTTTACTTCGAATAGATCGATTCACCGGCTGAAAACCGTTCAAACCATTCATGTAACGTATTAGTAATCCATCTACGCCTGATAAACCTGTTCCATTCATGCCTTTTGATTTTAATACTGTTAAGTCATGTTTACCCGTGTAAATCTTTTCATCGTCAAACCTGTCCATTACTGGATCTATGGTCCAGTACTGTTTTCTGTCATTCATGTTTGCACCTGCAAACTTGGGAACAACTACATAGATATGTTGAAAATAAGATCTATGGTAATATTTGGTCTTTCGAAATGTATGTGGTATTCCCAAATTGGAAAGTACCGAAGAAATAAAGATCGAATAACAATCACAGTCAACACCTGTTTTTCGGTCAGACCAGCTTCGGGCAGGTCGTCTCAACTGTTCCTCTCCTGGGTCATCCTGTTGGTACTGTATATGATTGTACATAAAATCAAACAGTGCATGAAGAGTAGATTGTATATCACTTTTCTTTATCCATTTTGAAAACTTCAGCGTATCTCCTTTTGTCTTTTCAACAATCTGTTTCATAAAACCGATTGTATCAAAAGTGCTTCCGTTCTTATGCAGAATCGGATCACTTCGCTCAGGTGACGGAAACAGGTAGTCATACTCGTTTCCTGACTGAATTCTTCGCTTTTTATCTGCTGTAACACCCAAACCGCCATTCAAGTATCTTACTTGATGTTGGCTCATAATTTCGTTGTCTCTATCTTAATTCTTGGGCAAGAACGCACCATTTTTTTGTTTGGTAAAGAGGTGCTTATCCAGATAAACTAATTTGATGAAATAAAATCAGGAAATCAGGTTTATGGTATTTTGATCTAATTCTACGTATTTGATCTAGTTTGATGTTTTTACTTTTTTTATAATATTTTACTAGAACAGAAATTATTAACTTTAATACTTCAGATAACTTAAATTCAACTAAATATGATTCCTGGTAGAGATAAAATATCCAATAGTGACTTCATTAAGATGCTCAATCAAAACATCCATTTTGATATTAAAAACAAGTTTATTGAGGAATTCAAAAAGGGAACTGTTGTATTTCAAAAAAAGCAAATTGCTGCAATGCTAAATATCAATGAAGGCTCATTTAACTATCAAGTAAGACAGTTAGGCTACGATAGCCGTAGAATAATTAAACGTAAAGATGTTATCGATATCCTCAATGAATTATTTCAAATTGACTTACTCGAAGAGGATTAAAAAAAGCCAGTACTTTGTACTAGCTTTTTTTACTTGATTTCTAACTTTCCATCTTCTAATTATCTATTAACCCATTCCTTCTTTATCTTCAGAAACTTCTTCTTCATACTCCTCTCCAGTATCTAAATGGTTCATCTCCATTAGATCTGCAATTCGTTTAAGTTGAATTCCCTGAAGAATAGTACCAACAACGCCCGGATGTTGTGCATTCTTTTCACCCAAAGTACTTCTTATAGCTTCTTGTACCTCAGAGATTGCCTCTTTGTAATCTTCAACAATTTCTTCATTAATGTTTTCCATCTTAGTGATTCAATTAGTGTTCTAATTCTTTAAGAACTCTAAGATAGATTCATGAATATTACATGTAAAGAGATAGTAATGTGGATGCATTAATTTGATCTGGTTACGTGTATTTGATTTGGATATACACCTTAATATAATTTCAGTATTGAAGAATATTAAAAATGAACGTAGTAATAACGTAAATACAACGTAAAATGTAAATTTAAATACTCTTAGAGTTTATTTTAATACGTAGTATGGATGTAATCCTAGCGTGAAGAAAGCTTGATAATAGGTGTTTTATCAGGTATAAATTTTAGGTAATCTATAAAAAAAGACTCCTCATGAAATGAAAAGTCTCATCTGATTATTGATGTAAACAATATTAGTGAGTGCAATTTGAACGTAATATCGTTTTAATTCAGAGTTTAGATGTTTTCTAAAGCAAAATTAATATATATTATTTTTCTTTTTTTGCTAACTCAACAAAGTTTACTGGAGGTAGTAATATAGGTTGAATACCTGCTTTCATAGATAAACCAGATAAATGTTCTCTTATGAATGGAAAAATAATTGCCGGAGCATTTATATTACCAAAACTTTCTAAAGGAATACTATTATCTTCACTAAATTCAAAACTACCAGCCATCTTTATTTCAGATGAAATAATAGTTTCAGAGTTAATTGTTGTATTAAAATTTAACGATACTGTAACAATTAATAGGTTTTTATTTACATTATTATTTATATCAATATCGATATTATTTTTTAATTCTTTATTTGAAAAATCAATATTAGATGCCCTCTTAAAAGAACTTTCAATTAAGATTATGTTTAATAATCTATATGTATTTTTTTCCATAATTTTTAAGCAGCAAATGCAAAGTAACTTTCTTCTTCCTGATTAATGATAACAGGTCTCTCCTCAATTCCCTGTATAGTACTACTATTCAATTGATTAGCAATATTATTGAGGGAATTATAATTTTCAAAAATTTCATTCATTGACTTCTTTAATGTTAAATTAAAATCAAGTTCAATATTATCTGACCAAATGTTTGTACTAAAAGCAAAACTTTTTTGTTCATAAAAATCTCCTTCAACTAAATAAATTGGATTAGATACATCTATTAAACAATTATCCGAAACAAAAACTATTTCTTCATTGGGGTATCTCTCAATGAATTCCATAATAAATTCTGTTTCAAACTTTTGATAATCTTTATCGTTATAAAAACTTTTACCAGGAAGTACTTTTATATAATTTGAGCTTGAATAGCTATCAATTTCATAACTCACCTTCAACTGAGGAAAATTTGTAACTAAATTACTAATTTTTTTTTCTATGTATTCTTTAGCTTCCATTATACTTTAAATTTCTCTTCTAATAAATCAATAATTCTTTTAGATAAATCTAATCCACCTTTTGCTCTTGACTCAATAATTATTTGGTTTTTATAATCTGATTGAATTCTTAAACTTTTCAATTGTCCAAAAAAATTATTAAAATCACGAACAGACATAAAATCTCTAGTTACTAATTCACGGGTTATTAAATTTTTCAACCAATTGTGAAACCCTTTTTCTTCATTAGATCCCGTTTGAGATTCACTATCAATGTCAGATTCAGATTTATTAAAATCGTTTAACAAAATATGCAACATTAGTTGAATATTACTATAATACGAACAATGTATACTTGGAGAGTATAATTTATTATTAATTAAGGTCCCAGCACTTTTTTGATTTTGCTCAGATTTTTCTTTCCAATCACTCATTTTAAACCCAATTTATTGCAAAATAATATTTTCCTATTAAAAGCCATGAGAAGTTTAGCTAATTTTTGTAAACATACTATTACATTAGTTATGAACTTTTATAGAAATAAAACATTATTAATAAATGCCAAATAGAACAATACAGATAATACTATTTTAACTAAGCCTACATAAATGATCAATATAGATTACTCATAAATTTATCTTAATAAAGTCCAAAACTACGCGTATTAAATTTTGTACTCATAAAAATATAATACGCGTAACAATATAGATAATTTCTAAGATTAGAATTAATTGGCAAATATCATGATTGACGCCCTAAAATTTCATCACCTCTAATTGAAATATTACTTGTGATAGGGTTTCCATTTATATCTCCTTTCGAAGTTAAATGTTGAAGAATTGCAGCTCCAATCTCTTTAATTTTATTTTCATCAAAAGTAGTTTCAGTACGTTCTATTTCACCATTTACTTGAGCTATACTATTCTCATAGGTTATGGTCAAATTCGTGAATTTTATTTTTTTCATAAGTTTGTTATTAGTTTCATTCTAATAAAATAATAGCAACGCAAAAAGTATATTTCAGTTAAGAACCAAAATCAATGCTATATAAATGCCGTCTAAATTATAATTTTTTCTGTGTTTATACTTAATTAAAGTGAAAAATTATTCCATAATTTCACAAAATCGTATTATCCACACCTTTCACTGCCTGGTTATAATAAAAAGTGACAGATTGAATTACCCCTTCAGCTTTTTGCTTCATTACCCTATCATACATTATTTTAAAACCCGAAAAATTAGAGATTAACTCATCAATAGTTTCATTGTATTTTAATTTCTTTTGGTGCTTTTCTCTTTCTTCTTTTGTATCTAAGGAATACCAATATTTCGAAGCTAAATCATCTGTCATATGTACAGAAGTTGACTTCTTATATAGTACTAAAGCCTTAAAAATTGATTCCTTGAAACTCGCATTATATCTCAACGATTTTTGATCTATGGCTCCTCGCTCTGCTTGATGCCTTACAACCTTATCATTGATATCTTTAAAACCCTCAAAGAATGGTCGGCAATCGTTTACCAAAATTCTTTTGCTTTCTATTTTAGATTGTAAAGATTGTATGATTTGTGTTCCTGCTTCGTCATTATCAGTATAGCAATGGAACGTATGGTAATGATTTGTCAACCTTTCAAAGTACTGTTGAAATACAGCCGTTGTATTGAGAATTATGATATCCGTATTAAAAATTAAATCTGCTCTATTTGTGTAGTTTAAAATGGAAAGAAAATCAATCATACTTTCGAAGATTGTTACTTCTTTTACTGTTGTTTCATACCTTTTACATCTTATATAAGTTAGATCTTTTTTACCAATAGAGGACTTAAATCTTTTATCTATAGACATTGAGGTCAACTCCCAACCACCTGACATATTTTTCCACCCTATTGCAAAAAATGGCTTCCCATCTTTTCTTAAATTACCGTTAGATTTATAAAGTACCACCGACATATGATTTGCTGCATCATTTGGATTAATACCTCTGCTCTTTAAATATTTTATTGCCATACTATTTTTTAAAAGATCTTTATGGCTTACATATTCGTTTTGTGAAGCCTGATAGACCTCTCCTTCGTTGATTGTTTTTGCTTGTATATCATGAAAAGTTTCTGTCATTTTAGAATGATCTGCAACAGGTGTTTCATTATACAACATTCGGTAAGCTTCTTTATCTGATACATTTTTCATTTTTACCACTAGATCCGCAATATGACCTCCTATGCCAGTTGAGTGATCAAACCATACATCTTTTTGTATATCCACTTTAAAACTAGGATTTGAATCACTTCCAGTAATTGGAGAACTATACCAAAACTCCTTACCTCCTTTTCTTATTTTTTTAGGTATATGGTTCTGCTTGAATAAATATTCTGCAATTGTTGGTAACTGCGTTGGTAACTTTTTTTCTTTTTTCATATTTGAAATCTTTATTTAGTATGTACTTAGAATGAAAAACTTAGAATTAAGAGACTTAGAATGAGTACTTAGAATTATAAGTTTTAACAGTCTTTACCCATTATGACTATTAATGAGTCTGTATTTTGAGGCAAATGCATTAAAGTTTAGGGTGTAGGATATCAGGCCACTTTTGTGTGGCTTTTCTTTTTTCAAGTTTTTGAGTTTCCCTCAGCTGATCAACACTGAGAGGAATACGTCTATTCACTACTCAAAAAACAATTATATTTCTTTATGATGCCTAACTCTTAGAGTGTTACAATGAAACGATAGAATGCAATAGGAAAATGGCCCAAAAGTTTTGCTCATTTTTAGAAATAACAATCACCCCAGCTTCTTCTAACCGGTTATAATGCCTTTGTAACCGTTCGTAATCTGCTTTTGTGTAATTACCTCGTGTCTTAATCTCTTTTGTGCTAATTGACTTGCACATCGCCATTGGTGGTAAATCTAATTGTACATATTTCTTTCCTTCAATAATTTTTGATTTACCCTTTACTTTCTGATCATTTGCAAACCTATATCCTAAATATGCTGTAAAGATCTTATCAGCACGCATAAAGTGCATATCTTTTACAGATTGCTTTTTGGGTGCATCACCCCTATTGTCATTATATACTTCTACCTGTATGTTATATTTAATAAGGTGATCTCTTAGATTATTGGCTGTCTCGATAAAAATATCTTTACGTTCCTTTCGAATTCTTTCAGGTGCTGTACGTACTTCTTTGTTATCGGTTGTAACCGTAACTATATTATTCATTTTATTTTTGCTAAATGTGTGACTGTGTATTGCCTGTGTAATCGTGTATCGACTGTGTGTTTACCAATCAAAAGACATAAACTGCATTAAATTCTGTTTGTCCAATCCATTAAGAAAGTCCAAAGTATTTTTAGAATACACGAATGTTCTATAGAGGTGCTGTCCTGATTCACCAAAACATTTATTAAAGTGATGTTCTTTCTCTGTCGGTGAACTGCATTTTATTCTACTTTCAAAATCTTTTACTTTACCAATGAACATATTTATTGTGATATAAGACTGACGCTCATTTATTATAGAATTACTCATTATGATTAAATTTTTAACACAAACTTTCTACTGTGTTTTACACTCTACACAAACAAACATATTGTGTAGGTCTGTGTAAGAGTGTGTAAACAACATAAAAGTGAACCGCTAAGCTTTACCTAACTAATTTTGCTATTACTGAAATCTAATTCTGATTGTCCTGGGTTGGTATAATGAGGACGATGTTCATTATTGTATTTATCCTTACAATTACCATCTCCTTTATTACAACAAAACTTCTGAGAAGGGTGCTTTGCCTTGAAACTTCTTCCACAAGTGAGGCAAACTTTCTGGTTCTTATCTGGTAGGGGAGCTGAAAAACCTATTCTACTTTCTTCTTTCTTTTCCTCCACATTTGGAGGTCCAAACGCGCTAATGGAATAGGCACTTTGTTGAGGAACGTGAAAGTTACCTGCATTACTCGTTTGTTGATTCTGATGAGCTAATTGATAACTAATTTTACCAGCTATTTTTTCCGCAAACTTTGATTCAACTGAATAACAATAAAACAAGGATAACCATAAGGTTACTTCAAATAAAATGGAAAGACTCATAGCAATGGATTCCCAAAATTGAAAGTTCTCTGAATTATTAGATAATTCTTCCTGCTCCAATTGCGATAAGTCATTTAATTTGCTTACCCTTTCCTTTTCTAAAACTGCTTTTCTATCTTCTACATTTGTAAGTTTTTTTCTTACAGCTAGATTTGAAATATTTATCTTCCCTTTGTAGCTAACGGAGTTAATATATTCTTTTGTTTCTTGATTTATCTTCAAAATTGCATTTTCGAAATCATCATTCACTTTTTGTCTTTCCTCCTTATAATTCATTTTTATAGAATTGGATTGATCTGCGAGATATTCACCCCATTTCGCACCCCCAAGAGTGGAAGTAAAAGCAGAAACCAGCCCAAGTAAAACAATAAAAAAGATAAGAGATGTGGAATACTTTTTAGTATTATAATGTTTGGCTAATAATCTTTCTAAGCTAAATCGCTTTGAAAGTTCAATCAACCCGAGTAAAAGAATACTGGCCACTAACAGTACAATTACAAAACCTCTATTATTATGAAGATCAATAATAAATGAAATTGGTAGAAAAGCAGCTAATAAGAAGCTGATAATTTGAGCTATAAAACTCACTCCTTTAATAAAAAGAGGAGGGGTACTTTTTTCTTCTTTAGAATACTTATTATGTATTCTCAAAGCTTCATTAAGTTGACCTTGTTGTTTAAGCCAATTGGCTTCATGATCTTTTTGATTTTGAATTTGATCAAACACATCTTTCATAGTTATTGTATTTAGGTTTTAATCCACCACAATTATTTTCCAGCCCTCTTTTTCATAGTAAGTAATTAAAGCCCAAGTTCTAATAACAATATCTTTCACTGATTTATGATACCCATTAATACCTGATTTACTACCACGAAGAAGAAAAATGTAACCTTCAGAGTCAAAGTTTAAATCGAATATACCTTTATTAGATACCACTTTTATTTTTCTATAATCAATAGTATCAAGGTCAAAATTTGGCAATAGATCCACTTCCTCAAATGAAGAGGACAAAGAATTATCTTTATCTATTCCACTTTTTTCGATCTTATTTAAGTCAAGGTTGTCTAAAGAGCAATTATAGCTTGTTCTGTTCATTTGTAGTTTGTTGGTAAAAGTATTATCTGACCAGCTTTTAAGTCATTTGCGTTTGCCACATCATTTAGTAAAAGCAACAAACAAAAGTTTACTTCATGAGTTTCTGCAACTCTCCACCACGACCATATATCGTTGGGGTTATAATCAGGAATTACAAACTCCTTTATTTCATAACACCGTTTCAATCGATGTACCTCCGCAATCATTTCAAAAGTAAATTTACAGATTGAGAAAGTGCTTAATACAGCGTTTCCAGCCTTATCATTATTTTTGATAGGCATTATTTCTACAAAACTTGATAATACTACTGTTAATAATATCATAAGAATTGCATTTGAAACTTTAAAATGTTTCATTTGTTGTACATTTTTATTTAAATGATAAAAGGTCACGAGGGTTGCAGCCCGTTATGTGGCCTTTTTTATTATTAAAGATTTTTTTTAACTTTGTATAAGTAAATCTTTAACTCAAAGATATAAGGTTAAATTTAATAATTCAAACTTTGATTTAATATTTTTATAATGTTTAATTTAAATTATAACAATTATGAGCGAAATCTCAGAAAGAATTATACAATTGTATGATTTGGATACTTGGGGAAAATCAAAGGAACTTGCTGATAGAATGGGGGTTAGTAAAATCACAGTAAATAATTACAAGAACTGTGAAACTCCTCCACAAAAATTAATTCAGCAAATAACAAAAGACTTTGATGGTAAAGAAGGGCGACCTTTAATCAATTGGAATTGGCTTTTTTCTGGTGTTGAACCTATGTTTAAAGAAGTTTCTGAAACTCCTTTGGAACCTAAACCAGAAAAAAGAGAAGATAAATTAGATAAAATACTTTCTAAAGTAGATCTTATGGAAGATTACATAAAGAGACTGGAAAGTAAGTTTAAAGAATCTGAGATGAGAAACCGTCTTATGATGGATGGTTTAGGCTTTCGGCTCACTAACTTAGAAGGTGGAGATTTGAGCGTGGGAAAGCTAAATGATGGTTCATTAGGAGTTACTGTCGCTAAGGTTTATAAACCTGTTGCATAACTTCGATCAATCAACCAAGAATACTAATATTTTAGTATCGCGGTCGTGAATCATCAACATAAATGATTGATTATCAAAGGAATTGACTAATTGTAGTTTTATCATGACAAATAGTCATATCAAAATTCTATGGAGAACAGAGAATTATTATCTATAAAACAAAGATTCGGAATTATTGGTAATGCCAGTAGTCTGAACCATGCTATACAAGTAGCTGCTCAAGTGGCTGCTACGGACTTAACTGTAATGATTACGGGGGAAAGTGGATCTGGTAAAGAGTCCTTCTCTAAAATCATTCATCAGTTGAGTGCTCGAAAACACGGTAAATTTATTGCAATTAACTGTGGAGCAATTCCCGAAGGAACTATTGATTCTGAGCTTTTTGGCCATGAAAAAGGTTCTTTTACAGGAGCGAATGAATCTAGAAAAGGTTACTTTGAAGTGACCGATGGAGGAACCATTTTTTTAGATGAAATTGGTGAAATGCCAGTTGAAACTCAAGCTAGATTACTAAGAGTTTTAGAGAACAAGGAGTTTATTCGTGTGGGATCCTCTAAGGTCTTAAAAACAGATGTTAGAGTTGTGGCAGCAACCAATGTAAATCTTCTAAAGAACGTTCAAAAAGGAAAGTTTCGTGAAGATCTGTATTATCGTTTAAATACAGTGCCGATCGCAGTTCCTCCACTGAGAGAAAGAGGAAATGATATTGAATTATTATTCAGAAAATTTGCAACAGATTTCGCTGAACAATACCATGTTCAACCCCTTTCGTTAACACCTGAAGCCAAAAGAGTATTACTAAGCTTTACTTTTCCAGGCAATATTCGACAGCTTAAAAACCTTGCTGAACAGATGTCTGCATTAGAGTTGGACCGTGTAGTTTCTGGAGAAACAATGCAGCGCTACTTGCCTAATGCCAATAATCAGCTAAGAGTACTTGAAAATGAGGACCAATCTTTAAATGAGCGAGACTTATTGTATAAAGTATTGTTTGATATGAGGCAAGACATGAACGATCTGAAAAAGATTGTCATCCAATTGGCTCAAGGAAAAACGAATGCGAGTACGGTATTAGCTGAAAATCCAAAGCTTTTTAGTAATGTAATGGACGAAGGTAGTGCACCTGCCAATCAAACTAGAGAAACAGGACTTACTGTAAGACCAACTACTCCACCTACGACCTTTAATTACAATCCTCCGCCTCCAACGGAAAAGAATGATCCTTTGATTATTACTTCTGATGATGATGATTACGACAGTAATACTTATGATTTAGATGTTGAAGTAAAGGCGGAAGAAGAAGAATCGCTTTCGATCGAAAAGAAAGAAAAAGAGCTGATTATTAAAGCATTACAAAAAAACAATAACAAACGAAAGTACGCTGCACAAGACTTAGGTATCTCTGAACGTACTTTATACCGAAAGATAAAACAATACGAATTAGATGAATAAAATATTCAAATTCTCTAGGGTACTTATCTTTTTACCCCTATTCGCATTATCTGCCTGTACAGGTGTGCGTTTTACTTTTTCTGGGGTGAATATTGACCCTGCCATCAAAACTTTTTCAGTAGAACAATATACAAACGAAGCTTCTGATGGACCTCCAACGATGGCCTTTACATTTACGGATGAGCTCACACAGTACATCCTCCGAAATACAAGTTTAACCATGGCCCCACAAGGTTTAAAAGGTGATCTTGAATTTAGTGGAGCTATTACTGGCTATAGAGTAACTCCTGTATCGCCAGGTGGTGGAGATCAACAACAAACAGAACAACAACGTCTTACTATTACAGTAAAGACCAATTTCATCAACAACTTTGACGATGAAAAAAGCTTCGACCAAGGGTTTTCATTCTTCTTTGATTTCCCTGGTACACAAAATGTTCAAGAGGTAGAAAGTGAAGCAGTAGATGTCATTTTTGAACAAATTGTTTACGATACCTTCCAAAAAGCACTAGCAGATTGGTAAAAAAGTGTATATTTGGATATAAAGCAATAAATTGCTTTATATCCATTTATTTTTTTATCCCCCACTTCGAGCTTACTCTTAAAACGTGAATCATATATTAATAAAAAATTGGTTACAAAATCCTTCTGCCATAAACAGTAGTGATGCAGAAGAGATCAGAAAAGCAATTGACGCCTACCCTTATTTTGCAGCTTTGAGAGTGTTGTTAGCAAAAGCTGAAAAAGGCAATAACACCGTGGTAAAAAGTGCAGCAGCTTATGTGTCACATAGACCATCATTACAAGCCTTTTTAGACACTGATTTTGATAACAATATCAATTTACCTAGTACAAGTGGAATTGAAATTGAAAGAGATGAGGCGGAACTTTTAGATACGCTCTCTTCTGAACAGTTGTTGGATGAACCTATTGCTGAGCCAGAAGAAATCATTAATGAAAATACGTCTGACGAAATTATTGAAGAAAGTGAGCCTTCTCTAACTGCAATAGAAAGAGAGATTACTGCCTTTAACACTTCACATGAAGACGACCTCGAAGAACAAATTTTAAGTGACTTAGCTGCTAACGAGGAAATTAATACCAGCTCGGAAGTTGAAGAGACGACAACATCTACTTCAATTGCTGATGAGGTATTAGCAGAATTATCCAGAATGAGAGCTGGAATAACTGAAGAGAGTGAGGCGGAAAGTACCACCGAAGAAATATCAAATGATATTACACCTAACGGTATTCAAGAAGATAATACAATTAAGGAAGAAGCTACTGTCAGTGAAGAGTCTAAATTAGATGAAGCCGAAGAAGAAGACACTCTTGGTATTTCTTCAGATGAGATGATGGATCGATTCCAAGGCTTTTTAGATACGAAAAAGAAAAAAGAATCGGAAATTATTAGTGAGCTTTCAGAAGACAGCGAAGTTGATGCAGATTTATTAGACTTCAGTAAAACTGCTTCAAAATACACGGTAGAAGAAAAAGATCAAGATTTATCGTTTAACGGCACTTCTATTCCTCTTTATGATATTAACCTACCTGATGACATCACTGAGGATAATAGCTACGAAGATAGTGTGAAAGAAATGAATGATTCAAATGTGATTGATTTCAACCAATTCAATCCAGAATCTACGATGACTTCTCAACAAAAGATCATCAATCACTTTATCAGTGAGCACCCTGTTATCCCTCCAATAGCACAGCAAGAAGAAGCTGCAGATGATATTATAGACCTCTCAGAAACGAATCAAAATAGTGACTTCGCTCCCAAAACAGAGAGTTTTGCTAAAATGTTAGAAAAACAAGGAAAAAAAGAGGAAGCGATATCAATTTATCAACATCTAATCTTGAAAAATCCAAATAAAGCTACTTTATTTGCAGAACGAATTGAATTCTTACAAAAGAATTAGAGTTATATAAAGTTATAAACATTATAATACAATGATGTACTTTTTCATAATCTTGATCTTAGTAATTGCTGTACTTCTTGTATTAGTAGTTTTAGCTCAGGATTCAAAAGGTGGAGGACTTACTGGCGACATGGGCGCTGCAAGTAGCTCTATGATGGGCGCAAGAAGAGCTTCTTCTTGGATTGAAAACGCAACATGGATTTTAGCTGTATCTTTGTTTGTTTTATCTATTGGTGTGAATATTTTCATTCCTAAAGATAATTCAGCAAACACACCAACTTCTTCAAGTATTGAAAACGCAGAAGAGGTATTACCTCCAACGCCAACTACTCTACCTGCTGAAGAAGGTGCTCCTAGTGAAGCAGCTCCTGCTGAGTAACACACATAATCAATATAGATTAATAAAAAAACCACTTGATCAAACAAGTGGTTTTTTTATGCTCAATACCTAAGGCCAAACTCCCAAAATTGCACCTTGTAGCGTAAGGAAAGTGATTTGATACCCACTATCAATCAACCATAGTTTGATTGACCTTCTCTGATACAAATAGTTAATTCCCATCGAACAACCTACAAACATAAGTCCTATCATAAATCCATGCATTGCTCCATTCGACAGCCCGAAACCTTGATGACTATGGGCCATTAACATCGCCTGACCAAATGCCATAATGAGCATCAGCACGAAACTACTTCCAAATATCTTGGGCATACTGCCTTCTTGAAGGTATTCATCAGTAAAACCAAGCTCCTTTTGCCAAGCCTTCCCAAAAACAGAGGGATTATACCATATTGCACCAAACACAAAAGAGACTAATGCAGCAACTAATACCGCTAAAAAATTAATTGAAGAAAAATCCATAGTAAAAGTTTAATAAACAGTGAGTAGTTATTCTAAATTATCAATTCAATAGGACAATAAATTATCATTTACCTTATTAAATATCAATGAATTACTAAATAAAATTTCACAAGAATAAAATTATTTTTCAAATACGATAGGGTTTTCACATCTACTATACCCTTCCATAAGTAGATAATAAACTCTAGAAAAATGAAAACATTAATACAATTCTCCGCACTTATTGGGCTTCTTACATTTGTTTTATTCACTTCATGTGAAAAAATAGAAAAAGCTGACAAAGTATTTCTAAATGGTAAAATCTATACTGTTAATGAGCAACAGAAATGGGCTGAAGGTATTGCTGTTAAAGACAATAAAATTGTTTTCGTTGGGAATAACGAAGAAATAGAAAAATATATTAATTCAACTACTGAGGTCGTAGACCTTGGAGGCAAAATGATGCTCCCTGGTTTTGTAAGTGGTCACGATCACTTGATTTCTTCCAATTGGATGAAAGCTGGAGTAGAACTTTTTGATGCGAAATCAAAAGAAGATTACCTTCAAATGATCAAAGAATATGCTGATCGTCATCCAGAAGAACCAATTGTTTTTGGTTTTGGATGGAATAAAGACACTTATGGTGGATGGCCAACTGCGAAAGAATTAGACAAAGCCGTTCCTGATCGTCCTGCAATGATTTTTGACTTCACGATTCATGACATGTGGTTCAATACAAAAGGACTAGAAGCAGGTGGCGTTACTAAAGATTCTCCTGATACTGTTCCAGGGATGTCATACTGGAGAAGAAATGCAGACGGTACGCCTGAAGGCGTTGGTGTAGAAATCATTTGGCTAGAAGCTTACATCAAAGCGGGTGCATGGAACCCTGCCAAAATGATGAAAGAAAGCCAAGAGGTACTGTATAATAAATCTGCCTCTACTGGTATGACGACTGTAATCAATCAGGGACTAATAACCCCTAACTTGATGAACTTCGAGCGTTACAAAAAGGATATGGTTTATTCTTTTGAAATGTTAGATTCATTGGATAAAATCGGTGAGTTGAAAATCAGAACTTTCCAGAATTATGTTTATAAAAATTCTGATTTCGATGTAGATGAGTTTGTAGCTGACGCTCTTAAATTAAAACAGAAATATAATTCTGACCGCCTTAGACTACATGGTATTAAAATTCATCCTGAAGGAAACTGGAATAGCAACACCTCATTGATGCTTGAAAAATTCAGTAATATTGATTCTAAAGGTGTGTCTGGTGTTGGTCAAAATAAATTGATGGAAATTCACTTAAAATCCAATAGAAATGGATTGGATGTGCATACTCACGTAGATGGTACAGCAACAACAAGATATACCATTGATGCGATTGAAGCATCAATCAAAGAAGGAAATACGTCTGCTAGAAATGTACTACAACATTACTTCTGGACACACCCTGACGATCATCAAAGAGTATTGGACATGAAAATCCCAGTGAATACTACTCCATTATTTGGTTCTGACTGGCAAGGACAAGCAAAAGATGCGTATAAGTTTATGGGTAGATACAGAACTGACAATTACTATATGCGATATACAGAGTTGCCTGTTCATGAAGGGCATAATTTAAGTATCAGTGCTGATGTTCCTAGTTCACCTGTAAACTTAGTAGATCCTTTATTCAGTGTTGAAGGGGCAGTAACATTGCAAGACCCTCAAAATGAAAACTCAATACCTTTCCCAACTACAAAAACGCCAATGGAAGTAGAGCAAGCAATCAAAGCTGTAACTATCTACCCTGCATGGCAAGCAAGAATGGAAGATAAAATCGGTTCTATTGAAATAGGTAAATATGCAGATTTTGTAATTCTAGAAGAGAATGTTTTTGAAGCAGGTTTAAGAGACATTGCGGACATTAAAGTACATGCTACAATCATGGATGGGGAGTATACTTATAAAAAAGTAGATAATAATAACCTGACCAATACAGGCTCAAAGCATAAAGTTTTCTTACCTAAAGAATTAGGCTGTTGTGAACATGGTCACCCAGAACACCTGCATAATCATTAAGATAGAACACAAAGTAATTTTTACTTCTTTTGTCTTAAGAAAAAACGAAGAGGAAGCTTGAAAGTTGATAACAATATAGTGTACAATACACTTCCTTTTCTTGACCATTAATTAAAAGCAAGAAGCTATTTCACAAATTGCGAAATAGCTTCTGTTTTTATTATTAGAATAGAGGTAGGTTATTTTTTTACAATTCTCTTTATTAATTGCTGTCCTCCTATCTGAGCTTTCACCAAGTAAATGCCAGATGTAAGTGAACTACCATTAATATCTATAACTGTTTTCCCCGCTCGCACATCAAGTGTGATTGAATTCAATACTTTACCTTGCAAACTGATCACCTGAAGTTCTAATTGACCAGAATGATGCACATCTAATTGCACTTGAGTACTAGCACTAAATGGATTTGGATAAGTACTCATTTCCAATGCATTAGTTTCTAGTGCTGTACTTGCTACAATTTGTCTGTAATTACTTGACAACGCTTCGTTCATCGCCATCAAAAGACTTACAGATGGATCTTCAACATCAAAAGTTAACTCCCAAATAATTGTTCCTTGCAAACCGTTATTTCTAGCATAATCCACCTTTGCAGCGGCTCCTTTTGGTGTTTCAAAATAAATATCTCTTCCGTCCAGACCCACATAACCGTTTAACTGATTGGCATCATTTGGATCATAAGAAGTTGGTGCATCAGGATATAAACTTACAATTTCATCATATCCTATAAAGTAAAAACCGTTTGTTCCTTGGTCTGCCTCTTTCTTCGTTAACGATAGGTCATAACCGTAGAAAGGTACTCCGATTGTCAATTTACTTTTATGAACACCTTGCCCAGAACCTTGCCATGTCGCCCAATCACCACTCCAATATTGTAAAGAGGTTTCAACAGAATAAATAGGGTTATTATCACTTGCCTTTGAGTATTTACTTTGATCTACTTCATAGAGTGATGAATGAGGTCCGATCGGAGAATCATCCCAAGAACCTGTAAAGTCATACGTCATCAAACCTAACCAATCAAGGTACTCCACAAAACTTGCATCATAGTTATTTCCATACCATGGTGTGGCAAATACAGCTGAAGAAAGGAGCATTGAAGGTCTTTTAGCTCTTAATTTTTTCGCTAATAAAGTTAAGCCATAAGCAGCAGGGTGAGCACCTTGCTCAACTTCTCCACCCCATTTGTCTGTACCTCTTGTTCTGCCACCTTGCTCTGAAGTACCAGGAATAGCCGGATCTTGCCAGAAACACTCTAAATCTAAATCAATGCCATCTAAGTTATATTGATCCACAAAAGCAATCAATTTATCTGCTGTAGCATCTATTGACGCTGGGTTATCTCTGTATCCTTCCATTACTTTTAAGAATCCGTAATCTACGGCTCCTCCAACTGCTATAGAAACTGTTGCACCTTCGTTATGTGCTTTGGAAACAATAATCGGTAACAGCGAGTCTAAAACATGTAATGACTCTGCTGTAAACTCTCCATTTGCAAAGTCAGCATCTGTATAAGCCCCTCCTTGTTTTGTATCAAACACTAAGAAAGATACATTGACATGAGTAACTTTAGTATAGTCCAAATCTCCTGGACTTCCTTTCCAAGTAGGTACATAGCCAATGATGCGTTGTTGTCCAGTTGGTGCAGGTGCAAAAGGACCTGTTAAATTAATAGTACCATCAGGGTTAACATCCACCACTGAAGAGGTTGTAAATTGTACAGCTTTAGTCGCAGTAATAACATTTCCTTGATCATCGGTTGCTGTTGCCGTAATGACATAAGTACCGTAATCAGAAGGTGTAAATGTCGTTGATGAAGCATTCACACTTGTACCATCAACAGTCAATACCACATTAGAAACTACTCCATTTTCATCGGTCGCTTCTACTGCAATATCAATGGTTGTCAATGATGTGTAAGTATTCCCTGAAGGATGAATAAAAGTTACTGTTGGTACTACATCACCAATTCCACCATTTCCACAAACTTCACCCGTATCTTCCCACGGACCCCCACTATTTGGAGTATCTCCTTGTGTCCACCACTTCGCTTTATAAATTTTTCCATTATAAACTACCTGATCTCCTCCTGTATAAATTTCAGTTGGCGACCAAGCTGTATATGGACAATCTTCTCCAATATCAGACTTTTCAGAAATAGTCACTACTTCTGTTACTGAAGCAGTCAAACCTTCATTATCTGTTACTGTGGCAACAATCGTGTAGACTCCATAAGCATCGACATTGAAAGAATTACCATCAACAACAACATTATTTACTGTTACTACCGTAGCTTCAACAGTACCATCAGGATCAGCACTTGTTGTAGATAAATCTAAAACGACAGGGAGGTTTTCTACTATAATTTCCTCTGTAGATAAATTATTAAAACGCACTGTTGGCACTACTGGATCCACCACGACATCTCCATCACATGGACCTAAAGTTTTCCACCAATGTTCTGCCGTACCAGGTGTCACATTGTAAAGATTATTGACTACTGCTTCATACAGGAAACCATTATAACTTACAATATTTCCTGCACTGTAAATGGAAGGATATCCTGAATAGGCCTCTGCATTACAACCTGTTGCCTGAGTGCTAGCAACTCTACTATTTGATGACGTTCCTGCTGATGTATTATTCTCTTCCACTTCTTCTTGAGAAAGTTGACGTTGATTGCTCGCCATCATTGTGCTTGAAGAAAGAACAGAATTAGAAGTCATCATAGTTTCACAAGGTCCTAAGGTCTTCCACCAATGTTCTGCAGTCCCCGGTGTAACATTGAAAAGGTTATTTGTAGTAGATTCGTATAATATCCCATTATAACTTACGACATCTCCTGAATTATACACTGCCGGATATGGTGAATACTCTTGAGTATCACAATCATTAATTACTACATCTTCTTCTATCGTAATTGAAATTGATGTACTAGTACTTTCTCCTTCATTATCTGTAGCTGTAGCTTGAATTGTATAATTTCCAAAAGAAGAAGGTAACCATGAAGCTGTAGTTGAAGAATAAGTTTGTCCATCTACTGTGATTGAAACTGATGCAATACTTCCGTCTTCATCTTGAGCATTCACCTCAATTTGAACTGTTTCTAAAACTCTTGAAGTAATTGTTGTACCATCTGAAGGAGATGTGATGACTACTGTAGGTGCAATATTTGGAATATTCGGATCTACAATATTTATAGTTCCTGCTTTTGTTGTCGTTTTCCCTTGGCTGTCTGTTACCGTTACTTCTACAGATTGTTGTCCGTAATTAGCCGGTAAAAAAGTCACAGTATTTATAGTACCTGATGTTGAAAACGTTTCTGCATTTCCATTAACAGTAACAACAACTGAAGCAATTCCATCATCATCAGAAGCTGTAAAAGTAAAGGTAATTTCTGACAATTCTGTTTGCTCGATCGCCTCTGTTGGTAAAGTCAATGTCACTAGAGGTGCAGGATTAACAGGACCTGCATTTTCAGCAAATACTTTATTGACAACGTGTACCAATTCTGGTTTTGTGTCAGGACATAACGGATAAGTTCCAACTTTACCTGTTTCCGGACCTACGTTCCAATCCGTAAATACAGTCCAAATAATTACACCGCCAATATTGTTATCCATTACGTATTTTGATTTCAAGCCAATCGATTCTTCATCATCGTAACTTGTAAAATAGCTCACTCCGTTTGCTTCTTTTGTCATATAAGGAACTTGAGCTTCATTATCCCAATGCCTTGTCCAACCACCAGAGGCCAAAGCTTCTTTCACTTGGAAATAATAAGGAGAACCTTCTGTTGCTCCCCAGTTATTTAGATCTGCTGCTGATGAAACGGGTCCATCTACTGAAAATGTCACGTCTTTTTTAATGGTTGGTACATTCACACCTGGCGTTCCATCAACAACAACACCTCTACCGTAGAAGGCCATTCCCATATTGATTTTTTCAGTATCAATACCTAATTGATCTCTCATATAAGAGAAAGTTGTGTGCCAAGAGAAATCTCCCCACTCTTCTCCTTCATAAGGATACAATGGCGAATTGTGACCTGAAATACCTGACCATCCTCCATGAAAATCATACGTCATCATGTTGTAATAGTCCATTACTTTATTCAGTTCTGACCATTCTAAGTTTTCTAACTTTGCAGGTGATGCACTAAATGCCGCAGTCAGCAAACGGTCAGGACCAATTACATCTCTAATGTCTTGCATTAAAAGTGTGAAATTGTGGTAATCTGCTTCAGACCCTGTAAAGTTCATACCGGCAAATGGACCTGGATATTCCCAATCAATATCAATTCCATCAAAACCATAATCTTCTACCAAAGTTCTACAGTCTTCTAAGAACCTTGCCTTCTTAACAGGATCAGCAGCCATTTCTGGAAAATGTTTACACATTGACCACCCTCCAATGGAAGCCATTACCTTTGCCCCATAGTCATGAGCAATATCAATCATCCCTGGTGTTGGGTATTCCGTTAAAGGCCAACCACCCGATTCACCAGTAGCTGTTCTGATCCAACCTTTCCATGCTCCATCAGGATTAGGTTCATACCCTAACTCTGACAAAACTTCATCCCACCCCCAAAACTGTTGAGGAAAACCTAAGACCATTGCTTGATCATGAGAAGAATACTTGTCAGGATGGAGTAAATCAGCTGGACTTTGAATGGCACTTTCCTGGTAGATTTGTTTGTTTCTGAGATCACCACTATGCATGGAACCATCTACTGCAACACCAAAAAATGAGAAATTGAGAATAGTGTACTGAGAGTAATCAATGTTGTAGTGATTAAGTGCTCCTTTAGGCACATTGAAATCTGCACCTTTCCATGCGTCCCAATTAGGAACGTATCCAATGACTTGTTTTTGGTGATCGCTAGTGGCGTATAGGCTTCCGCTGTCAATTTGAGCGTAAGCACTTACAAATGAGAGCATACCTAAGAGGCATGCATAAAGTCCAAGCCTGAACTTTTTGGCTAAGCTTTGCATTGTGTAATAGTTGATAGTTAAAAATTATTTAATGTAGTAGCATCTTAGTGGAATATTACTGAAGAAATATATTCCTACTCGCTGGTTACATTTCAAAACTATTTCATTTACAACCACTTACACAAGTATTCAAGAGGACAATTATGGGTACTAAGCCTTCACATTCTAACTTTCTAATGGGTACAACTCATATTTTCAAGAGGGTACAACCTTAGTTTATTGACATTACTGAGGCTAAAATAAAAGGGTACAGCTTCGTTTTATGGGGAAACAAAATTTGATATTTCACATTAAAAAAATTATTGGAGAATGTAGGCGACAATCTCCTCAACAGTTCTTCGAGCCGTTTTTCCAACACCATAAATTGTTGCTGAAGCATATCCTGTCCAATTGCCCAACCCTACGAGCCATAAACCTTCTTGATCTAACACCTTCGTATTTTTGATGTTAATTTTCCCATTTTGATTGATATTCAAAGCGTTCAAATAGTCTAGTTTAGTAGAAAAACCAGTACACCAAAGTACTGCATCAAATGCTTCTTCGCTGCCATCTTCCCAAACCACACCATTTGGAGTAAAACTAAAGGTGCTAGAACGGTAATTGAGAACGCCTCTTTCTCTTGCATCTTTCACTGAGTCTAACATTACAATATCGCTGATTGAATAAGATTCCTCAGAGATTTCACCTTTCAAATATTCCCTGTATTTTTTATTTGCTTGTTCAAAAAGATATCTACCATCCACATCATCAGGTAAAAAATTGGGTGGTGATAAAGTAGCCCATTGTACTTTTTTATGTTGGGTTAGTTCTGCTACAAGTTGTGCTCCACTATTTCCTCCTCCAACAATCAAAAGGTTGTCTCCTTGAATATCTGCAGGTTTCTTATATTCGACAGAATGAAGTTGCTGTCCTAAAAAGGATTCAACCCCTTCATAATGTGGTATTTTAGGGTTTGAGGCCGTTCCGGTCGCCCCAACAACTGTTTTGGTGTAAAACTCCCCTTTGTTTGTTTTGATTCGATAAATGCCGTCTTCAAAAATTGTATCTTCAACTTTCACTGGTCTTTGCACCGGAAAGTCGTACCTCTTTTCGTACTTTTCTAAATAAGTAATAAATTCTTGTTTTGTTGGATATTCTTTTTCAGGTGGAGGCAACATCCAACCTGATAATGAAGAATACACACCAGGAGAAAATAATTGAAGAGAATCCCAAGCCTTATTCCATGCTCCTCCAGCTTTTTGATTGTCATCCAAAATCAAAAATTTCAAACCGTGCCTATTTAAAAAGTAAGCCACCGACAACCCTGCTTGTCCTCCTCCAATTATTATGACATCAAATATCTCCATTTTCAACAGTGTATTATTCTATATTAGAACATAGTTATCCTCATTGTTATAGATACAAAATAAGTACATTTATAGTTTGATGTAGCTATTTGATCTTATAACATTTTTAAATTCAGTGATTATCGTCACCTTTTTTTATTATTTGAGTTAATTTCAAGTAAACTAACGGCAAAAAATACACCTTGAATTATCAATAAAAACACAAAAGGGATTGCCCCAAAAATTGCAACGACTTTATTCAAATCAACATTATTTTCATAAAGTAAGGCTAATGTAATTCCAACCATCACGGCACTCCAAAGCATTTTATTGGATTTAGATTCTTCTTCTGTAAGGACAGCTGTTACATAAACGGCCGAATCTGCACTAGTAATTACAAAAATGATTAATAGAACGAGCGAACATAATGAGAATACTAATGGGTATTGAAAGGATTGGAAGAATGTAAAAACGCCTTGTGTGTAATCATTCATCACTGCATTTTGTATTTGAGAGTAATTGTTCACCATGCTGCTTCCTCCTCCAAAAACAACAAACCAAATCATTGAAATCAAGGTCGGAACCCCAATTACTCCAATTAAAAATTCTCTGATCGTTCTACCTTTTGATATTCTTGCAATAAATAATCCCGAAAAAGGAGCCCATGCTACCCACCATAATAAATACACTATCGTCCAACTTCTCGACCATTGGGCATGCTCTTCATTAATGGTGAAAGAAACTTTAGGAAGAAAAGATATATAATCCATTAATTCCTGGAAAAATAGTTTTGATAACGGAATGACACCAATGGTAAACAGTACTACAAGGAGTAATAAAAAAGCAAGTATAACATTGAGGTTACTTAAAAATTGCACCCCTCTCTTTAAACCTGACAAGGAAGATAAAGTAAAAATAATTGCAATAAAAAGTAGTAGGTAAATCCTAAAATTCAGACCTAGCATTTCTTTTTCAAAGATAGAATTCAAGCCGGTTTGGATTAATGCAATTGAATTTGCTAAGGTCCCTGACACTCCAAAAAGTATGGAAAAGACAGCCAATAGATCTACACATTTTGTAATGTAATTTTTATTGGAAGAGATGGTAGAAGAAATGGTCATACTTCTTCCTTTTTGATAGGTAAACCATGCAATGACTAACCCCGAAAAAGCATAAATACTCCAAGCGTGAAGTCCCCAATGAAAATTGGTTATGCTCAATGCAGTTAAAATATCATTTGAAGGATTTAAGGGTGACTTTAAATGAAAAATAGGCTCTGCAACACCCCAAAAAACGAGCCCTGATCCCATGCCTGCTGCAAACAACATGGACACCCAAGATAAATTGGAGAACTCCGGATCAGAATTCCCCAATTTTATTTTTCCGAAAGGCGATATAATCAACACTAAACAAACCAAAAGTATTGCAGAAACAACGAACAGAAACACAGTATCAAAAGTTGACAACACTACTCCTACAACATTGTTTACTAGATCAATGCTCTGTTTAGGAAAAATGAAAAAAACAAGAGCTACAGCAATACTTAACGCTAGACTTAGGTGATTAAATGTGACCTTCATAAAAAAATTAGACGAGATAGCTATTAAAAGCCTCTGTATTATAGGCTAATTTTTCTTTTGTATCCTGATTAAAGTAAAAATCTAATCGGCCAAGTTTAATTCCAGCATACCCCACTTGAGTGATTAAAACTTCTTTTCCTGAAGCATTTTTCTTTACGACAGGTTCATCCAAGAATGTATGAGAATGCCCTCCAATGATTACATCAATATCCTTTGTTTTTTCAGCTAAAACCAGATCAGAATAATCGCCCTCATTGAATGCTTTAAACCCTAAATGGGATAGACAAATGACCAAATCACATTGTTTTTCCTGTTTCAAAATCTTAGTCATTTCCTGAGCTTTTTCAATGGCATCAAGGTAGATCGTCTCCTTGTAACAAGACTTAGAAACCAATCCATCTAACTTAATACACACTCCAAATACTCCAATTTTCAGACCTTTCTTTTCAAAGATTTTATAGGGCTTAGTTTTACCGTCTGCTGATGTATTTTTCAAATCGTAATTACTAACTAAAAAATCAAAATCTGCATGTGGTAACATCTCAGAAAAACCATCAATTGTATTATCAAAATCATGATTACCCATTGTGGCAGCGTCATATTTCATCTCAGACATTGCTTTAAATTCAATCTCCCCTTTAAAGAAATTGAAATAAGGAGTACCCTGAAAAATATCACCTGCATCTAACAATAGTACATTTTCTTCTTCTTTTCGGATCTGTTCTACTAATGCCTTACGTTTTGCCACTCCACCTAGGCCTCCATACCTTTTATGAGTATCAGGAAAAGGTTCAATCTGACTATGCGTATCATTGGTGTGCAAAATTGTAATTTTAATAGGCTTTTGTTCAGCATTTGCCCATGAAACTGGCATTAATAAACCTAAGGTACTTAAGGCAGAACCTTTCGCTAAAACCTTAATAAATTCTCTTCTTGTATTGTTCTCCATTTTCTTAAATAATCCTTGGTTTACGATCAACAACTACTCCCTTAGGCTTTGACTTGCAATATTCTAATAATACATCTCTTATCATTAGCCCTAAGTCCTCAAAACCAGTTCCTTTATGTAAAAAATCCATATTATCTCCCCCATGATATAGGTAATCTGAAGTAAGAATAGTGTACTCTTTGTGTGGATCAAAATCAGCTCCATTAATCTTAACACTTTGGATTTTTTCTTTATCAAGGACTACCTTTAAGCCAGAAACAGCTTCTTTATGCTTTGCCACCATGTTGATTAAATCCTTCATCAACTCCCCCTTTAGTTTTATGATAATCAATTTATTATCAAAAGGCATAAGCTTATAAATATGTCTTACAGAAATATCTCCTTTGAAGATATTTGACCTTAATCCACCATTATTCATCAGGCATACATCTACCTTTGTATCAGTATGACTTTCGACATATTCCTTAGTCGCATCACAAGTAAAGTTTCCAAGGGTATTGGCCTCACCTCCTACAATTAAATCAATGGAAGTTGATGAAATCACCTGATTCATCTTTTTATCCAATTTTTCTTTATAAGGTTTTATGAGGTTAGACAACGTATCGTCAGGCGAGATTGAATTATCAACCGCAGTAGGTTGATAAGAGATTTTTGTAAGGTTTGGCTTTTCTGTTTTGCAACCAAAAAGCAAAAACGCAACAACTATGAATTGGTAAAATTTGTTCATTTTGAACATTGAGTTATAAAATCATTTAAAGAGCGATAAAAATAAAATAGTTCTTTACCATTATCAAAAGGCGAATCATAATTGGTTTAAAAAAGAGCAAAAATATTCAATTTTAACATTTATTTGACTTTTCTTCTTCTCTTAATGCAATTTTCAGCCCATATGATATGATTATCGAATCAGAAGTAGTATTTTGCGTAACATTTATTTTATAATAATCGTTAACCAAGACGAGCTACAATTTAAATCATCAGATCATAACTAACATGACGAATAAGATATATTTCTTTTCTATTGCTCTTTTCACGTTTTTATGCTTCAGTGTTCACGCACAAGACGATGTAATCATTCAAAGAAATCAATTCACACCATCAGCTGGACAAGAGAATGATTATGGAAAAAAGATTTTCTATTCAAATGACAATAACTTATTAATCACTGTAAATGATAATAAGGTTATCACGTATGGAAGAAATGAAACCGACGATTATGAGTTACTTAATGAAAGTCCTTCTTTTGTTGATTATAGTAATTCGGCGATGTCGATCACGGTTTACGATGAAGGTAATACCCCTACGAATATTAACCTGATTAAAACCGATTATAATTACATCATTGAGTTTGACCCCATGTATGAGGGATACACCCTTAATTACTATACAACGACAGACTACCCAGTATTAATGGGCAAAAATGAAAGTGAAGGAACTTTTTATTATGGTCTATATGTAGCGGAAGCACAACGCTATGAATTTTATAGTTATTTTGATGATTTCCCTGCTTTCTTTGATTATATAATGGAAAGTGGAAATTCTTTTTTCAATAATATATCTTTAAGATTAAAGTTTGGTAGAGACATTTACCATAATGATCAAAAAATCACTCTTACTTCATCAGATAATAGCTTTTTCACTTCTATTGAAATGACTATTGTACAAGATGGTACAGATGATAGATATAGCAATATTTACGTTAATGAGGGAAGTCCTCCCATTAGTCTTAAAGACTCTGATAGAAATTTAGTTTATGAAGGTAGTTACTTTGATGGATCTGCAACACACTACCTCTACTATGTTTATGTAGAAAATTGGGACGATGCTTATGTAATTTTTGATTCTTTTGAAGATTCTTTTGAGAAGTTTGTCGCTAGCATGACCGTTTTTGATGATATCGATGAAAATAGATTTGAGGATAATTACCGCTACACATTCTTACCTTCTACTGATGTTAATTTAACGAGGACAATTTCTGATATTGATTATGACAACGACAACAATCAATTGATCATTGGTTTTGCTGATCATAATATCAACCAAGGTATTGTTGAAAAATATAACTATACACCTGAACTGCTAGGTTTTGGTACTGTTTGGGATTTAGCTGAAAGCGTAAAACCTGCATCTGCTGCTGTCCCTTTTTCTGGCTTTGGTGAAAAATTTGTTCTCGGAAGAAGCAACGAATTAATCGAAACAGATCAAGGTTTAATTGTTTTCCAAGATGGCAACCCATTCAATGCAATAAGTCTTACATCAGATATAAAAGGAATAAAGTATTTTGATAATATAAGTGGCGTATCTGACAATTCTGCATTAATCTGGACACAAGACCAACTACTACTCTTCCACTTCGACACCTATAGCTTTTTTGAAGATCCTGTAAACGCAGTACCCGAAATATCACCGTTATCAGGAGATATTTCAGACGTTGAAATTATTCAAAACTCTTCTGACTTTTTAATTTTAATGTCTTACGAAAATGATGAAAAGATTTACACCTACAAAGGTGCTTTTTCATCAAGTTCAATTCCTTATTATACGCTTTCCTCTGTAAATGATGTTATTTCACCTTTCTCTGGTTCAAATACAAATTATAAAGTATTATTCAGCCATAGCTCTAGAGGGACTTTTGCTTTTTCAAGAAATGAATCAAAATTAATTGAAATTAATTACGATTTTACAAAAAGTGAACTCTCAACTTCAGATATTGGTTCAATTCCTTATTCTGGAGACGAAACACAATTCGGTCAAGATATTATACTTGAAGAAACCCTTTTCATCAGTACATTAAATAAAGATATTACTGAATATGGGTTTATGTATCAAACTGCCAATGATGGCGATTGGTCTGATGCTGCAACTTGGAAAAATGGATTAATGCCTCTTGGGTATTCCTCTGACATCATTAAAATAAATAATAATGTAACGAAAGATGATGTATCACAAGTCAATGCTGATATTTTGGAAATTGTAAGTGGAGCAACACTTTCAATTCCTGATGGTAATAGTTCTGGTTTCAGTGTTGACACTTTCACTAACTACGGTACTTTAAATATTGGAGAGCAAAACTCATTTACTACTCGATCGGGTACCAATCATACTGGAGCATCCATTAACGTAGGTAATAATGATGATCTTTATGAAGCTTATTTCGACCTAGTTCAAACAAGTGACGATGCTCGAGTATTCTTGAATGAAGGTACACTTACCGTCAATGAAGGTGGTTTCTTGTATATTAATGGTAACTGGAAAAATGGTGCAGCCAATACCATTACATATACTGAAGTTAACGATAACAGTACTTATTCTAAAATTGAAGTTTATTGTTTTAATAAAGATATGACCGTAGACTTTGTTGATTTAACCTTTCCTGAAGTCTCATTAATTAATGACGGTGGTAATCTTAAAGTTACGGGTGACATTCATTCAAATAAGAAGTTTGATACCAGTGAGAGCGATGATATCAATATGGAGGAAGTAAACCTTTTCATCGAAGCTCCTATTGCCAGTAATGTGAGTATTGAATACGATAATTTAATTATTAACAATCTTACAATATCTAATGAAAATCATAATTTCAGCGGTTCTGATCTATCGATTAAAGGTGTATTAGACTTAAAAGCTGATTTTTATCCTTTCGGTAACGTTATGATTGAAATTGATAATACCAAGGAACAAATTATTGGTGATTATGGTATTGTCAATGCATCAGAAGGTTATTATAGTGGGCCTAATTTTGTAATCGCATTAGATTTAGTCAATAAACCAAGTAGTTTCTCTATTGATATACCTTTCATTAATAAAATAAGTGGTGAAACAAGTGAATTTATTTTTGAAGCACCTTTATCATTCAATAACGTAACTCCAACTTACCCGAGTGTAACTCCTGAAATCATGAGAGTTAATGCGGTGCCAAATATCAGTTATTATTTTGATAACTCATATGTGATTGGAGAAGTAGAATACTACGAATTTAAAAACAGGTCATGGTATATTAACGTAGAGAATTTAGATCAGCTTTCAGGAGCAATAGCTACACCAATACAAAATGCTGTTCCATATTTCTCTACTAACAATTCTGATTATAATCTTCTCCTTAATGATATAAACGCAGAAACAGATGGGTCTTCATTGCTTTCTGGACAATCAATTACAGACGATGTCATCTCTGGAAGTTTTACTTTATCTTCTACCGACTTTACAATCTCACTGACTTCACTAACGAATCAAAAACTTTTCCATTCTGTTAGTAATGGTGCTTGGGACGCTACTGATACTTGGGATTTATTCGACACTCCATCAAGTGCTGATACAGTTGTTGTACGTCACAATGTTGATATTATTTCATCTTTTGGTGGTGAAATTACAGAAGGGGAAGGAGACTTTGGAGGAGAACCTACTGTAGGAGAGTTAACGAATGAAGAAGAACCTATAGTAATTATTTCTCCTTCAGGAGGATTCAGTGCAAACGCAGTAAAAATCACAACCAGGGTTGAGGATGATGTTACAGAATACGGTTCTTTATACATCGATGGATCCTATTTCCCTGTTACATTTAATTGTAGTAATATCGTTATAGATACTGATTGTTCTTTAGATCTTGATAGCTATGCAGCAGTTGTGATCAATGAGATTACAGAAAGTTCTGAAGAAGAAGTTGTAATTCCTGAAGGCAAAAGTAGTACAAACCCAATTATTCAGATTAATGGTGAGGTTTATATAGGTGATAATTCCTATTTAAACATCTACAGAGATATCAACTGGAATGGTGTATTAAACAGTAATGTAAACGCAACATTTGCTTTCTATGGTAATATCATTTCAGGTTCAACGACATTAGATGTTAGTAATTTTTCATTAAGTGAGCTGGATACAGATGACCAAAGAGTTATTAATATCAATGTTCCAATTAATATTATTGCAAACGGTAGTATTGAGAGTCAAGGTGAATTAGGCATCAATTTCAATAATGGCTTCTCAATGGCTTCCACTGCTCAAATTGATTCACTTGGTTATGTCACAATAAGTGGAGATGAAAGTGCTTCAAGTGATGTTTTAGATATCTATACTATTGAACATGACACACAATTAGTTCCAAATACTACAATTGATGGCGGTAAGGACAACTTCCTAAGCCTAACTATCAATGACTATGAAACTGTCAATTTCCATAATAATATGGTCATTGCTCAAAACCTAGTTGTCAGCAATTCCAATGATAATAAAACCATCATCAATCATCACGGAGATGACTTCAAATTCAATTATAACAGTAATAATTTTGACACTCCTTTAGATGTAATATCATTTACTAACGTAGATAAATTCATTGGTAATCTAGATGCTGCCACTTCATTAGAAGTCAATTGGAACGGTCATAATTATAATAGACCAACCCTTGATAATAGTACTACAATAAGTAATTTCAATAGTACTGGTGATTCTGTATTTTTGATAAAACCTAATAACGTTGTAGACCTTTTTGGAAACTTTGGTTTATTGGCCCAACAGCCTGATTTATTCTTTAGAGAAAAAGAATTATTAGATGGTTCTTATGTTCAAACTAATGTGATCCAATCTGATGAAGACTCTATCTATTTTAACTTTACTGTAGCAACCCTTTCAGGTGGCACAAGAGGTTTAGATCCTGATGAAAAAATTAATATCTATTACAATGATACATTTGTAAGTAATGCAACATACACTGTAATTCCTAAAAGTACTGATGGTACTGTTACGCAAGAAGCGTATGGTTTTAGATTAAGTACGATTACAGACCAGGGTTTTGATACTAAAAATTACCAGGACCTTACCATCAAAGTCGCTTTAGAACATAAAACACTCGCAAATTCTGAAAGTGAATTAAGCTCAATTACTTTTTTATATGTCCCTTCTGGATTTGTTCATAATGCCGACAGACAACCTTTTGTTGATTTTGTAAAATCTCTTACGTTTATCAATGAGGGTACTCTTTTCAAACAATTCAATTGGGAAGATGCGGACCTTACAAGTTGGCTTAATGATGGTGACGTCAGCAACTTAGAAAGTTTAGCTGATTATTTAGATATCAACGGAGAAGGACGTATTCAAGGCATTGATTTTACGGACAAAAATATCAATGGTATTGACTTCACTACACTTGATTTAAGAAATGAACTTTCTTCTGAAGGCGAAATCATATTAACTGAAACAGAGCTTCTGAACACACCTGTTCTTGGAATGGAGTATTTGGGTACTTTAACCCTTGAAGATAACTATCTTGATTTTACAGATTTAGCAGGTTATGACAATGGAACTGGAGAAGGTAGTTTTAATTTTAATTTAGTATATACTACTCCAGCAATACCATTTGAAACCTTTAGCTTTATTTATAGTAAAGGAGACCTTGCATCAACCTATACCTTTGATACAGAAGGGAATTACAGTTATGCTACCATTGCATGGAAGGATATCACCGACTCAGAAAACAGTATAGATATAGAAGATGCTGTGACAAGTACAATCAACCTTGCTGATAGTAGTGTCGGTAATTATGTTTACAGAATAGTAATCACCTCTAGTGCTGAAACTTTTGAGAATATTAGTGCACCTCAGTTGGAGTTTGATTTAAATGTCAAAGTCAATTATGGAGAACTTGAAGATCAAGAACTTTTCGATTTCTTAACTGCATTAGGTGGTTATGAATCAATTTCTCCTACCGATAGTATGCGAAAATGGGCTGATCCTGCAAAATTTGTCATTGATGAATCTGGTTATGTCACTGATATTGATATCAGTGGATTAAACCTCACAAGTGTTCCAACTGAAATTTTCAGTTTCTCCAAATTATCAACCTTAAATATTGGAGGTAATGAACTCTTCTTTGACGATATAGATGCACTTAATGCTGGCTTTACAGGTAATGGACTAACAGTTGATATCACAACGGGTTCAACACAAACCTACACTTACACTGCTGAAACCCCTATTATCTATAGAGGTGAAACATCTACCTATACTCCTGTAATTAGTTATTCAGAAACGAGTAAATTGGTTTATAACTGGTATTTGGATGATGTTATTGAAGAAGGAATAAATACCAGCAGTTATACAGTTCCTGAAGAAAATGACACTTTCGATGATATCAACCTTAAGTTAGTTTTAGGACATAACGACTATGAAGATCTTTCGATTACTGTCGCTGAATATACTTTTGATTATACATTAGGCCGCAAGGACTCAGTGGCTCTCTACGATTTAATGGTAGCATTAGGAATTGGACCTGACCTTGCTTTAAATATGAGGCAATGGGTTGATGAAGATGATAATAGCATTGCTACTCAAATTGATGATTACGGTGGAGTCATCTCATTAGATTTATCAGGAAGAAACCTTACTTCAATTCCAGAAGATGTTAGTTCACTCACATCATTGCAGGATGTAAATATTTCAGACAACAGCCTCAATAACTTTGATTTAACAGAATACATCAATGATGATGAGGACAATGTAATATTCAATGTAGATGACAATAGACTTTTCTTTGATGACCTTGTTGCCAATAGAAGTTTTATCGATGAGGATAACTTAAACGCTCAAACTTTTGATACTTACAGTACAACAAGTGAAGTCATTACTTATGGTAGCAACAGAAGTTATAACGGTACTGTAGCCGGAGATAATTTAATTTATAATTGGGTAAGAGAAAGTGATAATTCTAATTACCAGAATACACCTATACTCAATTTTCCATTTATGACAGAAGCACTAGTAGATACTTATATTTTAAATGTTACTTCTAGTGATCTCGCTGGTCTATCCATTGAAGTTGCAAGGTATACTGCTGGTTTTACACTAGGACAAGAAGATTCAGTAGCACTTTACAACTTGTTCGTTGAGTTAGGAACTACACCGGACAAAGCAATAGAAATGCGTGATTGGGTAGATAATGATGGAAAATCAGTCGCTACTCAAATTGACAACTACGGTAGAGTGATCGACCTTGATCTTTCGGATAGAGCTTTAACTAGCTTGCCGACGAGTTTGACGATTGGAAACTTTGGTTATCTTGAAACAGTAAACCTATCTGACAACCAATTGGAAGATGTAGCTCTTACTTCTTTCGATAATGCCAATGATCAGAAAACGCAGTTCAATGTTGATAATAACCTCCTATTCTTCGATGACCTGATTGATAATAGCGAGTACATTAGCAGTTATGATGGTCAAACGTATAGCGGTGCAGATACAGAAACAGCGACAGTCACTTTTGGAGCTCCTTACTCTTACGACGGTGGTTTTGAAATTGCTTCTCTAGAATATAACTGGACGAAAGTAAGCGACGGATCAACGGAAAGCTCAGCGGCGGAGTTAAGCATTCCTTCAATGACAAGTGACAACGCGGATAGCTATAGATTGAATATCACGTCAACTTCTATCACTGGTCTGACAATCTTCACAAAGCAAATCGATCTATTATTTACATTAGGGCAAGAAGATTCAGTCGCACTATACAACTTATTCGTCGAGTTAGGTACAACGCCTGACAAAGCTATTGAAATGCGTGATTGGGTGGATAATGATGGAAAATCAGTAGCGACTCAAATTGACAATTACGGTAGAGTGATCGATCTTGATCTTTCGGATAGAGATTTAACAAGCTTACCGACGAGTCTGACGATTGCAAACTTTGGCTACCTTGAAACAGTAAACCTATCTGACAACCAATTGGAAGATGTAGCTCTTACTTCTTTCGATAATGCCAATGATCAGAAAACGCAGTTCAATGTTGATAATAACCTCCTATTCTTCGATGAACTTATTGAAAATAGTGAGTACATCAGCAGTTACGCAGGTCAGACGTATAGCAATGCAAATACGGAAACAGCGACAGTCACTTTCGGAGATGCTTACTCTTACGATGGTGGTTTTGAAATCGCTTCTCTAGAATATAACTGGACGAAAGTAAGCGATGGATCGACGGAAAGCTCAGCGGCGGAGTTAAGTATTCCTTCAATGACTAGTGATAATGCGGATAGTTATAGATTAAATATCACTTCAACTTCTATCACTGGGCTGACAATCTTCACAAAACAGATCGACTTATTATTTACATTAGGACAAGAAGATTCAGTAGCACTTTACAACTTATTCGTCGAGTTAGGTACAACGCCTGACAAGGCAACAGAGATGCGTGATTGGGTAGATAATGACGGAAAATCAGTTGCTACTCAAATTGACAACTACGGTAGAGTGATCGACCTTGATCTTTCGAATAGAGCTTTAACAAGCATACCAACAAGTCTGACAATTGGAAACTTTGGTTACCTTGAAACAGTAAACTTATCTGACAACCAATTAGAGGACGTCGCACTTACTACTTTTGATAATGCCAACGATCAAAAAACGCAGTTCAATGTTGATAATAACCTCCTATTCTTCGATGAACTTATTGAAAATAGTGAGTACATCAGCAGTTACGCAGGTCAGACGTATAGCAATGCAAATACGGAAACAGCGACAGTCACTTTCGGAGATGCTTACTCTTACGATGGTGGTTTTGAAATCGCTTCTTTAGAATACAACTGGACTAAAGTTAGCGATGGATCGACGGAAAGCTCAGCGGCAGAGTTAAGCATTCCTTCAATGACTAGTGACGATGCAGATAGCTATAGATTGAATATCACTTCAACTTCTATCACTGGTCTAACCATCTTCACAAAACAAATTGACCTGTTATTTACACTAGGGCAAGAAGATTCAGTGGCACTTTACAACTTGTTCGTAGAATTAGGTACAACACCTGATAAAGCAATTGAAATGCGTGATTGGGTAGATAATGACGGAAAATCAGTAGCTACTCAAATTAACAACTACGGTAGGGTGATCGACCTTGATCTTTCGGATAGAGATTTAACAAGCTTGCCGACGAGTCTGACGATTGAGAACTTCGGGTATTT
>NZ_JACVVP010000028.1 GCF_014534745.1 Flammeovirga sp. EKP202 | reverse complement strand
AGCATAGTAAATAATCATTATGTTATAAGTTAAACATAATGATTATTTATTCAAATCTTAGTTTTGCGACAGCCCCTCGCGAACCACAATACACTACCCTTTATCCTCCATAAAAGGAATTATATAAATTAATGGAAATTTAGTTTACATTGCAATTAATCCCTCATCACCAGCTCATATTTTTCTTTAATAAACTGACGAGACTGATGGGTGGCTACTTCATTTTCTAACGCCTTCTGATAATATTCCGCAGCCTTTTTATTTTGATGAGCCTTGATATAATAATCTCCTATGATTTCATATACATTATATCCTTTGGGATTGAGTGCTATAAACTCATCAATGGCCTTTTGTGAAATAGGTGGAAGCTGACTGTTCCAATTCCTAAACTGGAAAGACATTCCTTTGAATTGCTTATAGTTGTGGTAGTTTTCCCAATGATCAGGTCCTGCTTCTGAAATTTGTTTCGCATTAGAAGCAAGTGTTGTAGGAGGTGGATAGTTTTGTGAATTCGAGAAAACAGAATCCAAATTATAACATATAAACTCTTCCATACCATGATGACTTGTTGAAAGCCACATTTCTCTAGTTTCCGGTTTAAAGATAATAGAATGATGTAGATGTAAAGAGTTGATGCTTTTGGCATTTCCTAAACCGATGGGTTGATCTTCAAAACCATCTGTATCACGCAAAATAGAGGCAATGTCTTCTACTGTAAATTCATTTTTCTGATTGATGAGTTCTTGTATTCGAATAGCTCTATAATAAGAGGCATAAGAAGGATCATAAGCCATGGGTTTTCTTAGCTCATCAGTTTGTAAATGCGAAGTACAAACCAGTTCGTTATTTCTCATTTTGATAGAGTCAATACCATGAGGCGTTTTTTCTATAATAATCGCTGTATTATCAAAAGCAGAAGAAACCAAGATCGATTCATTGACATAAGCTTCTTTGGTATGTGCAATATTAAAAGCTTCCTCTACCGTTTGAGCATACTGTAAAATTTCTCTTGCAATTAATGACATGGGCATCGTAGCAGCAAATGGGATTTGTGACTCAGCGGTATTGATGGTGACAGTAAGTCCCGTTTCATTCATGCCAGATACGGCACCTATAAACCCTGCCCAGCTGACAGAGGCAAACTTATAACCTTCAATAGGTTTTACGAAGTGTACAATTTTATCAGTACGGTGCTGATCATGTAAAAAGAAGTCAAAATTTCTTCCCACTAATACATCATGATCTTTTGTTTTTGCTCCATTAATCGCAAATGCTGAATTTACTTTCACATCCATTTTTTCAAAAGCATGCTGCGTATCATAAATACCATGATAATTAAGTATTCTCTGATAAGGAGAGCCAAGAATATTAAACTTAGGATTCATGTGGTAAGAGATGCCGTACATTTCTTCACAGTATTCAGGTAAGATACGGTTGTCCATGTGCCTGTTGTAATAAGCACTTAAAAAGCGGGCTAAGTTAGGGCGTTTTCCTGGGGCATGCTCTACCATTCTATAGGCAAAAATAGCTTCCTGTTCCTGTAAAAAACTTTTACTTAAGGCACCAGTACTATAACCAATCTCAAAAGGAGTTCCTTCGGTGTAAAGCTCCCATATTTTATCTTGTTTTTTAATGATAAAGTTGTTCTTGAGGCTATAACGATTATGACCTAGTGTATCTACCTGTTCGTGAATAATCGATGTATCATGAATTGTAGGTGTAGGAATAAATACCCAGGATTGCATCCATGTGATGCTAATCAATAACAATAGGAAAAGAATAAAACTGAGTTTTCTAGCTAAAGAATTCATAGTAAGTGATAAGAAGTATAGAAAAGTATGGGTAAAGAAATGGTTTAAAAATCTGTTTCAACCTTAAAACAAAATTTTTGATGAAAAAGTTACATGACTTTTTTTTGAACTTTTTTTTCTAAATGTGAAGGGGCTCACACTTCGTGGAGAAAAAGAAAGGTAAAATTGTAAAACAAATCACGAAAAGGCTTTGAATAAAACGCTCAAAACAAGTCTTTTTAAGCTTCTAAACTCAATTTAGTTGCACACTCTATACTATAAAATTTAACCTATCAACAAAATGAAAAACTCAATTTTAGCTGGTACTTTATTGTCAGCTTTAGCATTTACAAGTTGTACTGATGACGATAACAATAACACTCCAACAGTATTACCAGAAACAACTTTTACCGTTACAATCGAAAACGCATTTCAAGCAAAAGACTTCTTTGCACAAGGTGCCACAGACGGACTAATTACTCCAGGAAATTCTCAAGATTTTAGTTTTAATGCAGGTAAAGGACATTATTTAAGCTTTGCGACAATGTTTGTACAATCGAATGACCTCTTTTATGCACCCATGGAAGGAGGAATCGCATTGTATGATGATGATGGAAACGCTTTAACCGGAGATATTACTTCTCATTTCTATTTATGGGATGCAGGTACTGAAGTGAATGAAGAACCGGGCGTTGGTACAAATCAAGCACCTCGTCAATCAGGACCAGATACGGGTACTGCTGAAAATGGTGTGGTGAAGTTAATCTCAGAAGTGAATGATGGTTACACTTACCCAGCAAAGGATGATGTGATCAATGTAAGTATAAAGCATGATGGAGGAACGATGTTTACAGTAACTGTTTCTAATGTTTCGGCCAATGCTTCAGTTCCTACACCTTTTGCTCCAGGTAATTGGGTGGTGCATTCTAAAGGACAGTATCCATTATTCCAAAAAGATCAAGCGGCATCAGAAGGCTTAGAAGATTTGGCCGAAGATGGAGGTACAGATGTATTATCAACAGCATTTGCTTCTATGACAGGGTTAGTGTCCCCATTTGCTCCAGGAGCTTATTCAGTAGGTAATGCAAATACAATTTTCACATTGGGTGCCGCACCTACTTCTGAATTCGAGATGTTGACAGAAGATGGTAATCCATCAGGTTTTACAAACCACTTCAATACACCTGAAGGTGCAAGTGCTCCTGCTCCAATTTTCCCTGGTGAAAAATATTCATTCACTTTCACTGCAATGGACGGAGATATGTTATCAATGGCTACTATGCTAGTACAATCAAATGATTGGGTATTAGGTTTTGATAATATTAAGCTCTTTAATAATGGTTCTCCAATCAGTGGTGATATTTCAAACCAATTGATTTTAATTGATGGAGGATCTGAAGTAGATGAATACGCAGGTGCAGGTCCATACCAAGCACCACGTCAACCAGGACCGAACTCAGGGATGACAGAAGATGGAACTATTGAGGTAGAAGGTTCACCTAGTTCAAATTTACTCGCAAACTCTGAAATGTTAAGAGTAACAATTACTTCTTCACAGCAATAAAAGTGATCAATTATATAAGAGTGGAGAAAAGGATCGAGATATAATAGTCTATCTAATTCTTCACTCTTTCTTTAAAAATTACAACTCATTCCCGATTACTACTGTTTCCTGTTACTTATTTTATTAACCCATTCAACCGTTATTAAGGATAAACCAACAGTTCATACACTGTATATATTAGCAATGACGATTATTGCTAAATTGATTGAATAGAGAGATACATTAAGCCTTTCACTTTTAGTGGAAGGTTTTTGCTTTTGGAGCACTTTATGTTTTTAGGAAATGAACTAAGGACTATTGTTCCGCTTTCAGTAGGTTAAGTACATTGTAAACTAAATTATTGTCAACTTTTAATAGACCTTTCTGCAAGCATTTATAGGATCTACTTTCAAACTTCCTTCTTCTTCATTTTTGTCTTGAAACAAAAACGAAGCAAAAAATTCAAGGCTTAGAAGTCAAAAGCTAAATTCCATTTCTCTCGCCTCAATGATTTTAAACTCGCTGCGCTCAAACAACAAAATCATTTTTAACGGCTCAATACATGAAATTCTTGACGCTTTTCCCTTCAAGGCCGAGGGAAGAAGTAGCAAATGAATTGAGTAGAATGTTCACTGGCGCGAATGTTAAGCGTTAGCGGCATTCGTGTCCTACAGATCAGTAGAAATCTCCTGATTTCTAAATACCTTAAATATTCGAAAACTTAGTTTACAATGTAGTACTTACTAAAAATTTACCAGTAGAATGAATAAGAATCTTTTTTAGGTTGAGTACTTATTTAAATTAAAATTTTATGTTTGTGATACGTTTTAGTACTCAAACATCAATTCATTTTGTCTCATAAAATAGAGAAGAAAATTGCTTTCATTTCACATTTACAATGTAGTACTAAGCCAAAGTCAAACCATAATAAATGACACTAAATAATATACATGAATAAAAATCTAATGATAACTTGGCTTAAAAGATTTTTTCTAACACTACTTCTGAGTGTGTTCTGCTTCTTAGGGTATTATCATGAAGAAACAATTTATGGTATCAGGCAGGGTTTAGGTCAGATTGATATTATAACGAATGCTCAGCCCATTGAGGTGTTTTTAAAGGATACTTCTTTTACAGATCAGCAAAAAGAAAAAATAAGACTAATTCAGGAAATAAGACAGTTTACAGTAGATTCACTGGGATTGAATCCTTCTGAAAGTTATACCAAGCTTTATGATCAAAAAGGAAAACCAATTCTTTGGACGATTACTGCTTGTAAACCCTTTGAGTTAAAAGCTAAAAAATGGTCTTTCCCTATTTTCGGGGCCTTCTCATATAAAGGTTTTTTTGATGAAAACTTAGCTACCCAAGCAAAGGAACAATTGACAAATGAAGGTTGGGATGCTGAAGTAGGAAGAGTGTCTGCATGGTCAACGTTGGGGATTTTAAATGATCCTATTCTTTCTGGTATGCTCGAAAGAAGTGAGGGGAGTTTAACGCAGTTAATCATTCATGAACTCACGCATGGAACACTCTATGTCAAAAGTAGTGTATCGTATAATGAAAACTTAGCAGATTTTGTAGGAGATGAAGGTGCCAAGAAGTTTTTGGTTCATAAGTTTGGCCAACATTCCTTGGAGTATGTGAAATACATGGCTCGAAAAAAAGATCGAAAGACATTTTCAGAATATATTCTTCAAGGGACAAAAGAACTAGATATGCTTTATAATTCTTTTACAGATGAAATGAGTGTAGAAGAAAAGAATCGATTAAAAGATCAAAAAATAAAAGAAATCACAGAGGGTATCCAAGATCTATCTTTTGCCAATAGTGGTTATTGCCGATACTTTGAAGACTTCACTCCCAATAATACTTTCTTTATGAGTTATAAACGCTACAGAGGACAGCAAAATGACTTTAAAGAGGAGTTTGAAAACGACTTCAATAGCGATTTTCATGCTTATATGGATTATCTAAAAGAAACTTATAAACCACTTTTCTAAACAAAATCAAAAAAAGATAGTTTTTAGAGTTATATTTTTTATAATTGAAAATCAGTAAGTTATTATTTTTAATGAAAAAATATCTTATAATTTGTTTGAACAAATATTACCGGTACATATATTTGTATCAACAATAAAACAGAAAACAAGAGTTGTTCACAACATACTCAATAAAACATTTAAAATCTTAACTTTAATATCATGAAAAGCATTACTTTAACACTAGTAGCAGTTTTATTCTCTTTAGTTTCATTTGGCCAAAAAATCTCTGCTGACAACTCAAAAGTAGAATGGGTAGGTCACAAAGTAGTAGGTTCAACGCACACAGGTACAGTAGCTGTAAAAGGTGGTGAATTGAAAATCAAAAAAGGTGCATTGAAAGGTGGTGAGATCGAAATCGATTTGACTTCATTAAGCTCAACAGATTTAGAGGGTGAGTGGAAGCAAAAACTTGATGGTCACTTAAAATCTGGAGATTTCTTCGATGTTGAAAAATATCCTACTGCAAAATTCGTTTTAAAATCAGCAACTAAAGACGGTGATAAATTAAAATTAACTGGTGATATGACTATCAAAGGAGTATCTCAAGAAGTTGCTTTTGATGCGTCGTTAAAAGAAGAAGGTAAAAAGTACGTATTAGAGGGTGCAATTGAAATCGACAGAACTAAATTCGGTTTAAAATATGGTTCTGATTCATTCTTTGATAACTTAGGTGACAAAGCGATCTCTAACAACTTTGACATCAGCTTCAAAGTAACTACGCTTTAAGCTATTGTATAACTAAAATTGGAAGTTTTGGATTTTCTTTTTTAGCCAACTCTGCGTTAGAATATCATTACGTAGCTAAGGCTATACTCTTCAATTCTGCCTTGATTAGGCAAAAAAATAATAATCCAACTTATCCCAATTTTAAATATACAACAGCTTTAAGAAATTGATTTAGAAGAACTAAGATTGGAAAGCAAAACGGCATTAGTTTTTCTCTTAGTTGACTAAATATACAGGGAGTCGAGTATTGATACTTGACTCCCTTTTATTTTGCCTCAGCCACTAGCGCAAGTGTTCAGCACAGCGTCACTTGTGCTTACAATTGTAAAAAGTCACGCTTTCAACTTAAGACTTGAACCAGTTTGAGTTTAAGGAGGTACAGTAAAAAATGATGTGATTTATGATGAATATTTTGATGTAAAGTTGAAAAGATATTGATTTTTAAAATTATGGTTCGAGTAGTTCAATATCTATTTCTTCCTCTTGAGGAATTATTATTTCTTTAAACGCTTTTCGTAATGCAGTTTTATGTACATTAGGATAAAAATCTTCATCCTTATTTAACTTTTCAAATAACAGTTTAACATCATCAATACCTTCTAAAATTGAATTTTCTGTTACTTCAAAATTCATTTGGTATCTCCAACCTAAATCGTGAATTAGACCTAATTCATTACTAAAATATAGTGTACTAATAGTGTCATAGTTTGATGCTGTACATGAAAATTTTTTATGTCTTAATTCAACGAACTTACTAACACTGATTTGTTGATGATTGATTGTGAACGTTTTTTTATCTACAAAATTCCATTCTTTTTCTTCTTCTTCGAGCCAATTACCTTTTAGCTTATTTTGATAGTCATCATAAACAAAATAGAAACCACCATAGTCAAATGTCTTTATACTTTTATCTAGGAAAGAAGTAGTGATTTTCAGATTAAAATCGGAATAGGTGTTTAGTGATGAATTGGGAGAAAGTTCCCAGTTTCTATAAATTTTCACTTTATATGATTCTGATTGTTTATTTTCATGAAAAACATCTAATTCTCTGTTACATGAAAATAGGAGACCAATGAGTAAGTAAAGTATGGTTTGCGTTTTAAGCATAATTAATCGATAATGAAGAGTTTGTTATGACTTAATAAGTAAGGTATGAATTTTAGTAAATCAATAAAATTGATTTTTCTCTTAAGTTCATTTGAAATATTAAAAAATGAGGAAGAAAGTACCACAAGTACCTTATTCCTTTTACAGCAATAGGTCCAAGTCACGCTTTCAGCTAAAGACTTGAACTAGTTGTATAGTTTTTTAAATGGAATAAAAGCCTTTCGATCTAAAGAAACATAATAAATCCTATGTTTTCGATGTACCAAGAAAGCTTTCGTAATCCCACCTTCATTTACCGTAACACTGTCTTTATCCATTACCAGTTTTGCATTGACTTCACTGGTCAAATTAGAATAAAGAAAGGTTAGAAAAATAGAGTCTTCTTCGATTCTCACCTTGCCACTAGTATGATCAGGAATGACATCTGTTTTTAGGATTTCAGTAAACCTTGCGGAATCTAAAATATATTCACCTTGAATTTTTTCAAAGGGCTTGAAAGTCAAAACTTCTTTTTTCGTTTTTTGGGGAGCTTCACATGAAAGTAACAATCCCGCTATTACCATCATGTGAGTAATTTGTTTCATCATTTGTATACCTTTTGGTTGATGGTATAACAAGTTGAACAAAGAGTTGTTTCTATTTTCCCTATTCAATAAAAAAGAAAAGGATGAAAAGTAATCCGAAGACTACCCTCACCCTTTCTTTTGTAAAAATCTAAACCAGTTGTCTTTACAAAATATTATTTTTAACATTTATCACCTCTCTGCTTTTCTTGTCAATTCCCCAAAGGTTTCCTTTAGGATCAATAGCGATACCTTGACCTCTTACCGGAGATGGAGTTGTTTTCTCCCAGATTAAGGTAGATCCCATTGTTGGGAATTTTAAAGTATATAATTCATTGAAGTGGTGATGTGTACAGAGGATTGTTTCATCTTCTAAAAGAACACCCCCTGATATACTATAGGGAGATACTTTTTCGATTAATGCTTTCGGTAATACCCATGCTTCTTTTCTATTCCAATTCAAATCATATTGGATCAGCTGAGACCAAGAAACGTCACGGTTTTTCTGCATTTTTCCTTCGTTGGCATAATGTACAAACATTACATACCAATGCTCTTTCTGCTGAACAATCCATGTACAAGACCCGATATCAATACCAAAACTATGATTTCCGATATGCTCTAAGGTATTGATGTCCCACATTTCAATGGAAGAATGCATCGGGATTTCAGGGTAATTGGAATGGGCACAGAAAAGCGTATCGTTTTGGATGTAGGCACTGTTTAAATGCTTCAGACGATCGTCTTGCCATCTTTTCACTTCTTCTCCATCAGAAATATTTCTTTTAACGATAGTATTATTATCCACCACAAAGAAAAATTCTTCTGTAGCGGCCACTGCTTGACGGGCATGTGGTGCCTTATATCTTTTTACTTCCTCTTGTGCTTTTAAGCTCAAGAAAGCAATGCACAAGAGGAAACATAAATAGTATCTTTTCATTATAATTCAAACTTTAAACCGACTGTAACAGTAGGACCATATTGCTCGGTTTGATGCAATAAATGATCATGAGTAGGGTTACCATAAGTTTCAATTTCCATTTGGTTTGTCAAGTTGTTCATTTGAGTGAAAACGCTGAACTGATTATTCACCTTGTAACTAGCGGAGATATCTAAATGGAACTGAGAAGTGAAGTAAACATCTCTATCTTGTCTGTCTGCCACATCAATCAATAATGGACCTCTGTAGTTACCCGCAATCGCAATCATAAGACCGTTTTTAGGGTTGTCGTAAGTCAATATAAAGTTGGCCATATCTCTTGGGCTATTACCCATTACTACTTTTCTGCCGTCTTCTAATTCTTGTTCAGACAGTGTGTAAGTATAGTTGGCCATTACATTCATCCATTTCAACATTGGTACATTAAAGTCTCTCAAGTTTTTGCTGTATGCCACTTCGAAACCATATAAGTGAGAACTTTCACCGTTTTCAGGTCTTGTGATTTCCCAGATTTGACCGTTTTCTTCCACAAAGTTTTTAGAAGTATAAATCTGATTTTCTAGGAACTTCGCAAATACACCAAATGTAAAGTACCCCATGTTGTCAGTGTATCTTTCAAAGATCAAATCAAAGTTAGTAGACACTGCAGGCTGAAGATCAGGGTTTGATAAACGCTTTGTGAAGTTTTCATCATCAATCACTTCTCTTGGGATAAGTGCTGTAAATGAAGGTCTACTTAAACCTTGAGCCACTGCTGCCTTCAACATGTTTTTCTCATTGAATCTATATACAGCATTGATGGATGGCAATACATTGATGTAAGAAGAATTATCTGAAAGAGTTCTAACATATTCACCACTATTTTCATCGTATTCACGGAATTCATAGCTGTTTCTAGTCGCTTCAATACGAGCTCCAATTAGTGTATTGAATTTAGAAGTCCATTGAATATCTCCCATCAAGTAACCAGAGTTGATAATCTCATCGGCTTGGTAGTTTTGATTTTTGACTTCATAGTTTTCTTGAGGACTACCAAGTGGTAAATCAGCAAACTCAGGATCAGTGAAACGGAGGTCTCTTCTGTAGAATTGTCCTGGAGCAAGGTAGATAGGTTCAAGGTTTTCCATTGTTGCCCTTCTGGCATCGTTTACCTTATCTTTATGCCACATTTTGTAGCCAGCAGAGATGGTAGAAGTCTCACCCAAGAAACGGAAAGGTTGTGAAGCATTGATCGTGAAAGAGTGATCCAATTCTGTATTTTCTTTCGTGTCAATACGCACTGGCTTATTCATTTCCAACATATTGTCAGGCTCTAAAGCCATTGTTCCATCTAAATCCCAAGGACTCATATTGTCGAAGTGATGTGTCCCTAGCGTTCTGCTAAAATAGTATTGCGTTCCGTCAGGTTCATCAATTACCGTTTTAATTCTAGTTGCTTTATAATCTAACTTCAAACCACTTTTGAAGCGATGTTCACCACCAATACCAAACATGTCCGTCATTGTTCTTTTGGCTCGCGTTTGTGTTTCTCTATCTTCTGTAAAAGAAGCCACTGGAGCATCAGGAGTATCTAGATCATATTTATAGTTGAAATTAGTTCGGCCTCTTCTTCTGTCATCATTAAAGAAGTTGGAGTTGTAGGAAGCTCTAATGATGTTGTTGTCATCAAATTTATAATCCATACCCACGTTGTAGCCATAACGTTCACGTCTTACATCATAGTCATTCCATCTTTTTCTTGTCAGTTGATCGTCGTCGTTCAGCGTGTATTCTTCTAATACAGTACCTCTATTAGTCAGGTAATAACTACCCGTAGCATACACACCAAGTTTGTCATTGAAGAAACGGTTACCTACATATAAACTATGGTTTTGTTGCCCCAATCCCCAGCCATCATTAAATGGATCTGCGTGGAAGTTTTTACCACCTGAAGTAATGGCTCTTAATGTAAATTCAGAAGGAGCATCTTTTAAAGTAAAGTTGACCGCACCACCAATAGCACCGCCGTCCATATCTGGAGTCAACGTCTTCTTAACTTCAATCGACTCCATAATATCAGCCGACATAAAATCAAGTGCAGCACCACGGCTGTCTTCACCACCTGGCATTGGCGTACCATTCATTTGTACTTGGTTGTACTCAGAAGCCATACCACGAATCTGAATGTTTTGACCTTCTCCCCTGTTTCTTACAATGGAGATACCTGGAATACGTTGTAATGCTTCCGCACCATTTCTATCCGGCATTGTCGAGAACTGTTCTGAAGAAACGATATTTTTGATACTCACGGCATTTTTCTGCTCGTTGAGCGATTTTGCTTGTCCTTTTGTGTACTCACCATAAACGGTTACACCATCCAATTCAGTGACATCAGCATTCATCATGATGTTTAATTTCAAAGGATTACCAGGTTCAAGAGTAACTGAAACCACGTCGGCATTGTAGCCTAAGTAAGTTGCACTGATTTCATATTTTCCTGAAGGCACGTTATTGATATGGTAGTTACCATCCATATCCGTAATACTGGCGAAGGTGGTTTCTAGTACATTGATTTGAGCATATGGAAGTGGATCTCCTGATGGACCGATGATTTTTCCATAAAGGTCAGTTGTCTGACCAATACTATTTGATGAGAATAAGGCTATACATATCCCCGTTAAAATTAGGTAGAGATTATGTTTCATGCTGGTTTTAGTTATGATAATGAGATGATATCTTTTGAAAATTATGGGGCAAAAGTAGGTTGTCGAATATTACTAGGCTGTGAATAATTAGCAGGGACTTACATTACTGTAATGTTACCTTAGAAGGGCGAATTAAGATTCTAATTTTAGAAAATGAATGTTGATTCTTCGTTGACAATCATAACATAAAACGGAATGTATGATGAGAGGTAGCACAATGTTTCCGAAATAAATATTCTGTATGACAGCATTATGAAACCTGTGTTAATAGTCTTGTAACATACCTTTTTCTTCAAGAGTGGGTGTACTTTGTTGTTTGTAATTGTTAGGATTTTGACCCTGTATTTCTTGTGATTGATGTTAAGTGTAGGGAGGTATTCGGAACAAAAGGAGAAGGAAAAAACTGTAGCCCATGACTTCAGTCATAGGCAAGTGATACAGACTCCAACAACACTAAGGTATTACCTCCATTTTCAACCTTTAAGACTTTAGTCTTGGTGAGGTTGATCTATCACTTGCTCATAGTTTTAACTATGGTGCACGAAACACCTAATTAGTTGTGATTAATAGGATTAAATAAAAAAAGAGTGAAAAGATACCTTCAGTACCTCTTCACTCTTCCATTAAGACTCTTATTTCAAAAAGTTTTATCCTTTACCTTTATCAGTAGAAGTCTGCTGTCTAAGATGATTTAATACATCAATCTTTGTGATTAGACCTACGAATTTTCCACCATTGACTAAGATCGCAACCATACCGTCTCTGAAGATCTCCATTAATCTGTCGATGCTATCAGAAGATTCGATCACAACCAAGTTACTTGTCATGTATTCGGCAACGAAACGCTCGAAGGCTGTTTCATCATCATATACACTAAATAAAATATCTGACTCGTCGATGATACCTAATATCTCATCTCCGTCCATGATTGGAAGTTGAGAGATATCGTACATCTTCATTTTCTTATAAGCATCCAATAAAGTATCCTCAATGCTCGCCGTCACTACTTCACCTTTATCATAATAATTAGAGATCAAATCACGAAGGTCACCGAATGTTTCTTTCTCGATAAACCCTTTTTCTTTCATCCAGTTATCATTGAATAACTTTGAGAAGTATTTGTTACCGCTATCACAAACAAACGTTACTACACGTTTAGGTTCTGTTTGCTCGCGGCAGTATTCCAAGGCAGCGGCAATCAATGTACCTGAAGAAGAACCTGCTAAAATACCTTCTTTCATCAACACCTCACGAGCGGTATTGAAACTGTCTTTATCAGAAACAGAATACGCTTTCTTAGTTAAAGAGAAATCTGCAATTTCAGGGATAAAATCCTCACCGATTCCTTCTACATACCAAGAACCCGCTTCACCGTATTCTCCTTTATCAATATAGTCCTTCAAGATCGAGCCTTCAGGATCTGCTAATACCAACTCCGTAGATGGATTTGCTTTTTTGAAGAAAGCCGCCATACCTGAGATTGTTCCCGAAGAACCAACACCTGCCACTACAGCATCTACATCACCATCCATTTGTGATAAAATCTCAGGTCCTGTTGTCAACTCATGGGCTAACGAGTTGTCAGGATTTGAGAATTGATCTATATAATAGTATCCCTTTTCTTCTGATAGGCGTTTTGCCATATCTTGGTAGTATTCAGGGTGACCTTTACCAACATCTGATCGTGTTTGAAGTACCTCTACTCCCATTGCCTTCAAATGAGCTACTTTTTCCTTACTCATTTTGTCAGGCATTACTAATATCAGCTTGTATCCTTTAAGAATAGCAATCAATGCCAAACCTAAACCCGTATTTCCGGCTGTAGCTTCAATTAACGTATCCCCCGGCTTGATTTTTCCTGCTTTCTCAGCATTATCAATCATACTCAAAGCAATTCTATCTTTGATTGATCCACCTGGGTTTTGGTTTTCTAATTTTAAATAAAGTTCGCAGTTGCCTGTATCTATGTTTCTAACCTTTACGAGAGGTGTATTTCCAATAAGAGAAATAAGGTCATTTTGTGTTTTACTCATGTGTGTATCTGCCTTTTTAAGTACTAGGATTAAAAAGAAAAGGTAAAAACTCCGATTGCATTTACCTTGGTACTTGTGCTGTACAATGCTACAAATTTCTTCAAAGTTACATAAGTGCCTGTTTGAAACAATTATTTATTCCACAAATCCACTGATTTAGAACGTGATTTTTTAAAATTTACCATTATGGTTCACCTTTCTTCATTACAAAGGAATCTTACTTCTGTTTTTATGTTCTCTGTTTCCTTTTATGAATGAAAAATAGTGTGGCAAAAAGTACTTATTAGATTAATTCTTAATCATTATTTATTACATTTTGCTAAATTTTAAATCATTGATTAATTAAATGTCAATATTGTGATAATATATTGATCTTTAATAGTTTTTGTAAAATCTAAATTTTATATTTGTTTAAATATTTATCTATAATAGTTTCAAAAATGAAACATTTTATGAATATTGAAGAAAATGTTGAAAAAAACTGACATTTTTTAGAAGTACGTATTTATGTTACGTTCTTACCCCCTAGATTTGTAGTATCAATAAGGAGAAAAGGTTTCTACTGTTGATCATTGAAAAGAACTTACACACTTAAATTATAATCATCATGGCTGCGGATAAAGGTCAAAACACAGAAAAATTAAAAGCACTAGAAACTACTATTGCGAAGTTAGAAAAGCAGTTCGGTAAAGGAGCTGTAATGAAAATGACAGATGACAATGTTGTAGACGTACCCGTTATCTCTACTGGTTCATTAGGTCTTGACTTAGCATTGGGTGTAGGTGGTGTACCAAAAGGTCGTATCATTGAGATTTACGGTCCTGAATCTTCTGGTAAAACAACGCTTACATTACACATCATTGCAGAAGCTCAGAAGCAAGGTGGTATGGCGGCCTTTATCGATGCGGAACACGCTTTCGATAAAATCTATGCTGAGAAATTAGGCATCGACATGGAGCGTCTTCTTGTTGCGCAGCCTGACCATGGTGAACAAGCATTAGAAATTGCAGAACAATTAGTACGTTCAGGTGCTATTGATGTAATGGTAGTCGATTCAGTAGCGGCTTTAGTACCAAAAGCGGAATTAGAAGGTGATATGGGTGACAGCAAAATGGGTCTTCACGCTCGTTTGATGTCTCAAGCATTGCGTAAAATCACTGGTGCGATCAGCAAAACAGGTTGTTCAGCTATTTTCATTAACCAATTGCGTGAGAAAATTGGTGTAATGTTCGGTAATCCTGAAACAACAACTGGTGGTAACGCCTTAAAATATTATGCTTCTGTACGTTTGGATATTCGTCGTATCGGTGCGATCAAAGAGTCTGCTGACAACGTAACGGGTAACCGTACAAGAGTGAAAGTACAAAAGAACAAAGTAGCACCTCCTTTCAAACAAACTGAGTTTGATATCCTTTATGGTGAAGGTATCTCTCGTGCGGGTGAGGTATTAGATATGGCTGTTGAATTTGAAATCGTGAACAAAGCAGGTTCATGGTTCTCATACAGTGGTTCTAAATTAGGTCAAGGTAGAGAAACTGTAAAAGAGTTGATCAAAAACAATCCTGAGCTAATGGAAGAATTAGAAGAAAAGATCAAAGTTCAAGTATTTGGACAGGCTCCTGCAGAAGAGGAAGAAGCTGCTCCAGCTAAAGAAGAAAAATAATCGTCATTGAAAGAAATATTTCTTTCTGTAATTATAGTTTATTGACTTATACCCTATGTACAGTTCGTTGCATAGGGTATTTTTTTGATAAAGATTTAAGATGAAAATTGCTGTCGTAGAAGGTGATGGAAATAGATTATGTGCATTTATTTTTTGAAGTACTATTTTGTATCACACTGATTAGGTGAATGAAAACCCTCTATTTTATATTACTTAATATTACAATTTATATTTTTTTAGAAATAGCTTTTTAATTAGTTGATAACAAATATTCTATTTATTAGTTTCAATTATATAAAGCATCAAGTTAAATGCTCAAAACAATTGATGCATACAATTTATTATTCTTACTTTTTGAAAACTTTTAACTATGAAAAAGTACCTTATCTATTTTTTAGCAATGTTGTTTTTAAGTTCACTTACTGCCTGTTCAAGTGATGAGATAGAGGATTTAGTTGGTGATTTAACAGCTCCTGTCATTACAGTAACTGGCGTTGATGATGGTATTGTAACTTCTACTTCAACAATTGCAATCAGTGTTGCTGCACCAGCAAAAATCAAAAGCTTTAAAGTGACGATTCCTAATTTTGGCGAAATGGACTTTGCTCAAGCACCTTCAACACAAGCTCAACAGTTAGTATATTTGACATTAGGAGTAAACTATGAAGATGTGGCAGAAGCTACAGCTTATGTATTGACAATAACTCCAGTAACATTGGCGGCTTTACCAGAAGGTGAAATCTCTATTCCGGTAACGATTACAGATATGAATGATCAAAAAACGGAGGAGACTTACACATTCACAAAGCAGTAATTTTTATTGTAAGCAAACTACCATTAAGGTAATCCAAAAGGTGTTGTTTTATTGAAAAATAGAATAACACCTTTTTTATTAAAAGTAAGTACAAAGCCAAAAATAGATCCTATATAATTCTAATTTATTTTGTCAGTGCAACGCTAGTCATTATATATCCCTCAAAATCTCCGAAGGATTTGTATTCACTACCTTCCAGCAGATAGCAGTAATTGTAATCACAGAAATCAAACAAACTCCTATACCAAGAAGTATCCAATCGATAAACTGAATTTGAATTCTATTCGGGAAAGTGGAAAGCCATTCAACGCTATAATAATGAGCCAAAGGCATAGCAATAAAGAAGGAAATAAATATCCATAGTAAGTAATCTTTATTGAATAAGAATAAAACTTGTTGCACAGATGCACCATTTACCCTGCGGATACTGATCTCTTTCGTTCTTTGTAAAACGGAATAACGTGTAATTCCCCAAAGTCCACTCACCGCAATAAATAAAGTGATTGCACCAAAGAATAAACTAGCCTGATTTTGCCCTTCGGTTTCTTTATAAACACGATAAATACTTTGATCATAGAACATCGCATCCGTCAGAAAATAATCAGGATTACCCTCTAACCATTTATTCCTTACTTTTTGAGCTAATTCCAAGGGGTTTGAGGTAGAGTATTTTACATAGATATAGGAGAACTCCAACATTCTTGTAGTAATGATCATTAAAGGTTCATTGGGCTGTGTTAATCCTCTGATAGCAAGATTGTCTACAATACCTATTACCTTATAATTTGTGTCATTATATTTTACAATTGACCCCACTTGTGTCTCACTGTTTTTCTTAATGAACTCTTTATTCACAATGCATTCAGTACTACGGAGTTTTTGATTAGTATCAAAGTGTTTTCCTTCAGATAATTGAATGTCGAAGAATGACATATAATTTCCAGCAACATGTAATGTAGAAACCATATTCCATCTATCGGAACCTTCCAGTTGAACACTCTCAACACTAATATTATTACCTACACCAATAAACTCACGAGAAGAAGTAACTTCTTCTACACCTACCATTTTTTTAATTTCTTCCTTGTAGGCATCCCTCTTCTCAAAACTAGAATAGATAGGGACCGCGAAAATATTTTCATAGCTGAATCCATGATCTGCTTTTAGTAGATGTTGGTATTGTTGATGGACGATGAACCCTACTGAAAGCAGAATAAATACGGTAGAGAATTGTAACACTAAAAGTATTTTGTCTCCGTATCGATAAGATGAAAATAATTGTGTTTGCCCACTCAAACTTTCTGCAAGAGAAAAGGATTTTACACCTCTCAATGAGAGAAAACTTAATACTACTATTAGAATTGTCCCTATACTTAGGTAAAAGAATAGTACTTCTAAAGGGTAGTCTCTTAAGTAAACGACAGCGTTTAATTTTTCATTGATAAAAGAGAGTACAAAGTGAAAGGGTAATAATGAAAAACCAATAGAAATTAGGATCAAAAGTCCTATTTCAATACAGGTTGAAATAAGGATTTCTTTGTGATGTGCTCCATAAATCTTCATTAAAGAAAGCGTTTGAATTTCTTCATCTTTTTGAGCAGTATAAAGCACTACAAAGTTGACTAGGGATAATATTAAGATGATGATACCAGTAGAAATAACAACTAAGAAACTTTCATAAGATCTTAGTTTGGGCATATCATAAAGAAGGTGATGTGAATCAAAGTGTATATCTTCTATTGGTTGTAAAGTAACAGACATTTCAACACCAAAAGGAGCATACTCTTTTTCAAAAATCTTATTTATTTTTTGGAGGTTATTGGGGATTTGATCCTTGTTTTTAAAAGTGAGATAGAGAAAGAATGGATTGGAACCTACCCAATGATAAAGGTTTTTGTCATTGGCTTTATAGCGTTCTATCGAACATAAAATATCATATTGTAAACTACTGTTACTCGGAAGATCTTTAAAGACTCCCTTAATTTTTCGAGTAGAACCAGGGATCTCAATTTCTTTATTCAGCGGACTTTCACCTTTAAAGAAAGTGTTGGCAAATGATTCAGAAATAAGTACTTCATCTTGATCATTAAGCACCGTTTCTTTATCACCGAGTATTAGTTCGACATCAAAAAAGTCAAGGAAGTGATTTTCAACAGCACTGATATTGTACTCTCCCACTGATTGTTTATTGATCAATATATCATTTTGATAAGGTACTTCGATAAAAGCATAATCATCTACATTATCAATCTTCTCTTTTAAAGTTTGTCCATGAATATAAAAAGCCCTCGCCATTTCTATAATTCCATTGGGGGTTTTCAACTTATAATTTGTCCTATAAATATCCTTTTCATAGAAACTATCATAACTACTTTCTGATAGAAAAAATAGAAATATAAACAGCGCACTTGCCAAGCCTAAAGTTAAGCCCAGTAAGTTGATAACAGTATTCTGATAATTCTTCAGTAAGTTCTTTATTGCTAATTTAAAATAGAGTCTATACATTTTGTTGGTCCTATTTAAGGCGTTGTTTTTTTATAAATCTCGAAGGACTTGTGAAGGGTTCATATTTACGATTTTCCAGCAAATCAGCGTAATTGTAATTACGGAGATGACCACTACAACTACTCCCATCATTACCCATGAAACATATTCAATACCGATACGATCCGGGAATGAAGACAGCCAATCATTTCCAAAGTAATTTGCTATAGGCATCGCAAGAAGGAACGATAGTGCTATCCATTGTAAATAATCTCTGTTGAATAGTTTGAGAATATCTAATCGTGATGCACCGTTGACTCTTCGGATACTCATTTCTTTGGTTCGTTTTAATACCGAAAATCGAGTGATTCCCCATAGTCCAGAAATGGCAATCAATAGAGCTATACACCCGAAGAAGAAATTTGCTTGTTGTTGACTTTTAATGTAATTGTAGTTGTATTCGATCTCATCATTATAGAAGGTGATAAAAGCACGAACATCGGGATAATCTTTTTGGAACTCTTCCAAGACTTCATTGGCTAATTGATAAGGGTTTTTAGAAGAGGTTTTTATGTTGATATAATCAAAATTCCATCCATCTATCCTCGCTGAGGTTCCAATAACCAATGGACCACTTTGGTAAGCCAATGAATTAAAACTGATGGATGGTATTACGCCTACGACTTCATAATCTCTACCGCCTCGATGTACTATGGTGCCCAATCCATTCCACCCCTCTAATTTTTTAAAGGCTTCGTTGACCAATATTTGACGATCGCTAATATTTTTATTGGTATGAAGATTTTCACCTTCCAACAGTGGAATATCAAAACATTCTAAAAAGTCATTACTGACATATAAAGCATTGATAATCTCTGATTTTTCACTTTCCCCAATCGAATAGCCATTTTTGGTTAACCCGACACCAATCATTTGAGAAGACATACTGACCGTTTCGATTCCTGGTTTCTTAAGGATCTTTTCTTTGAAACTCTTTTGAGCTTCTAATGGCATTACAGTGGAAAGGTCAATTGTAAATACATTTTGATGTTGGAAGCCAAGGTCTTTATGAAGAAGATGATAATGTTGTTGATAAACCGTGATTCCAATACATGATAAAACAAAGACGGTAGAAAATTGAAAAACGAGCAAGGCTTTTTCACTCCATCCTTTTGAAGCGTAAATACTAGTTTGTCCATTCAAGCTTTTTGACAAAGAAGATTTTTTAATGCCTCTCAAAGATAGACTGCTCAATAACATCGTTAGAACAACCCCAATGACGGTATAAAAACCTATAATAGATGGAATATAGTTACTTAGAAATACTCTTGTAACCAACTGAGCATTTAAGAAGGGTAGCGATATATTTAAAGTACAAATCGAAATAAGAGTGGCTATACCAACCATCAGAAAAACCTCTAAACAAGTTGAAATCCATAAATCACGATGATGAGCACCGTAAATTTTCATTAGTGTAAGTGAATGGATTTCTTCATCTTTTTGTGCAGTATATAAAACTACAAAGTTCAATAACGCTAACGACAGAATAATACATCCGGCGGCAATGATAATCCATAAACTTTCAGCACTTCTAGGGTTGCCAGTATCGTAGCTGAGGCCTTTGTTGAGATGAATGGACTCGATAGTCTGAAGAGACGCTTCTATAGAAAAATCATCTCCAGGATATACTTCATCCAATATCTTATTCATTGCAGTTATAGTCGCTTCTTTTTGGTCATCATGAAGTAATTTGATGTAGACATTAAAGTTCCAACCTCCATTCCAACCCAAATAAGCACCATTCTTTTCTGAGAGCCATTTTTCAGGGAATAAAACATCAAATTGTAGATGAGAATTGACAGATCTATCAGGAATGATGCCCTCTATAAATAACTTTGTTCCATACAATTCTATTTCCTGACCAATAGGGTCAGCCTTACCAAATACCTTCTCTGCCATCGATGCTGTAATTACTGCACTGTTGTTGGCTTGAAGTACTTTTTCTGCATCACCTCTAAGGAGTTCAATTCCGAAGAAAGAAAAATAATTAGCACTTCCTACCGCCATTTTTATATCAGCATAACGTTGATTAAGAATATAAATAGGTGATGGATTAGGGTTGCTGATCAAGAACATCTCATTGATGTTTTCAATCTTTTCCAGAAAGGTTCCTCCTTCCGGATAAAACGCTTGTGCGGTCTGATCAACATCTCCATAAATAAATCTTTTATGCGTAATTCTATAAATGTCGTCTTTATAGAAATTATCAAAATTCGTTTCAAGATGAAAGAACAAAAAGATAAACAGAGCACTTGCCAACCCAAGGCTCAATCCAAGCAGATTGATAAGGGTATTTTGGTAGTTCTTGATCAGGTTTCTAACCGCTAAATTAAAATAAATCTTATACATGGTTATTTAGCTTAATTAGAACAACTCAATATCATTTTCTACCTCCGTTACGATTTCACCATCCAAAAGAGAGATCACTCTATGTGCATAATTTGCGTCTCTTTGGGAGTGGGTTACCATCACAATTGTCGCTCCTTGTTTGTTGAGTTCGGTGAGTAATTCCATAACTTCTTTACCATTTTTGGAATCCAAATTACCTGTTGGTTCATCGGCTAAAATCAGTTTTGGGTTAGAAACTACCGCTCTGCAGATACCCACACGTTGTTGTTGACCACCCGAAAGTTGTTGCGGATAATGTCCTCTTCGATGACTAATTTTCAAACGGTCCAAAACCTCTTCAATTCTCTTTTTTCGATCACTTTTGCTCATATCCAAATAGGCTAATGGCAGGGCGATGTTTTCAGCAACAGTAAGCTGATTGATCAAGTGGAAGTTTTGAAATACGAACCCAATATTCCCTTTTCTAAGATTGGTTCTTTGTGATTCTTTGAAGTTGGCCACTTCTTCACCATCTAGCTTATAATTACCGGAAGACGGACTTTCTAATAAGCCAATAACATTTAGAAGGGTTGATTTACCGCATCCCGAAGGACCCATTATGGCAATAAACTCTCCCTCTTGTACTTCGAGATTGATATTATTTAAGGCTTGAGTTTGCACCTCTTCTGTTTCGAAGTACTTGTTGATGTTTTCTAATTTGATCATTGTATAAGATTTATGATATGAATTTATATTTTTTTACTCAAAAACTATCTGATCATAATCACCTAGTAAGTTATACTGTGAGATGACCACTTTTTCACCTGCTTTTAGACCGTCTAGTATTTCGTATTTATGTATATTTTGATCGCCGATTTTGATCTTCCTTTTTTGTGCCGTTTTCCCGTCTTCAGAAAGGACATATACCCATTGTCCGGCTGTTTCGCCATAGAAATTTCCTTTATTGAGAAGGAGTGTCTCTTTTGGATTGCCAAGGCTGAGTCTTGCATTAGTCGTTTGTCCAGAGTGAAGGTTCTCTGGTTTTTCTTTCTCAAAAATCAATTCGACTTTAAACAGACTTTCATTTACCTCTGGATACACTCGTTTGAGCACTAAAGAATACAGTTGGTTTTGGAATTTGTATGTCGCTTTCAATCCTTTCTTTACTTTGGTGATATAGCGTTCATCAATTTCAGCAATCACTTTCACTTCTGATAAGTCATATAATACACCAAGATGCTGTCCTTGTTGTATCGACTGACCAATTTCTGCTTGGATATTTCCCAAATAAGCAGATGATGGCGTCTTGATTTCAAGATGTTCCAATCTACTTTGAACCAACTCTAATGTCGCTCTCATTTTCACAAGATCCTCTTCTAAAGTCTGCATAGTTGTTTCCTGTAAAAGCTTGTCATTTTCAGCTTTCATTTTATTGATCTTGAGCATTTCCTTTTGAAAAAGATAATCTTCTTTGGCTTTGATATATTCCTCTTCAGCTACTAACCCTTTTTCTAGAAGACGTTCTTGTTGCTTATAATTTCTTTCTGTTCGCTTTAGTTGATATTCACTTTCCACAAGATTTTTTTGAGATTGAATAAGGTCGTTTCTAAAGTTGATTTTCGTATTTCTGAGGTAATTTTCCTTTTCCGCCAAGGCTACCTCACTATTCAAAATCTGTTGGTAAAGCTCATTATTTTCTAATGCAATAATGATGTCTCCCTCATTGATAAAACTCCCCTCTTGAGCGACAATTTCCTTTACTCTACCTCTTTCTACAGCATCTAGATAAATGGTTTGATGCGGTTGAATTTTCCCTTTGATATTGATATAATCATGAAATAATCCATTCGTTACTTCAGCAATTTGAAGCTTATTTTTTGAAATACTGATTTCAGATGGAGCATTAAATGCACTGATTCCATAGAGGATAATAGTAAGGATAAAAATACCTGTTGAAATGTATCCTATGTATTTATGGAAGGTTGATTTCTTCTTTTTTATAATAGTATCCATGAGTGTTTTTTTTTGATGAAAAGTGTTTAGAAATCATGAGATTTCTGATGATCTGTAGGGCACGAATGACGCTAACGCTTAACATTCGCGCCAGTGGTAGCACCTCACTTCTCTAGCGCAAGAGTTAAGCGATAGCGTCTCTTGTGCTTTGAAGATCTTTAGAAGTCTCTGACTTCTAGTAAAACTGTATTTAAATCCAGAATTGATTGCCTTGATAAAACATCAGTAATTTTTCTTTCAATAAGTAGTTCAATTCAGAAAGCAGGAGATCGACTTCAGCCTGCCCCAACTTTTGTTTTACAGTAAGTAAAGTGACAATGTCGATCAGACCTTCTTCATATTTTTGAAGTGCTATTTCATACGCCATATCATTGGCTTCGATCACTTTCTTTCCTTGCTCTATTTCCTTTTGAAATGCTTTCCACTCTCTGTAGTCATTCCCAACAGTTCTTCTCAATTCTTGCTGTTGTTGTTTTAATAAAGCATCCGATTCAGCGACTTGAATTTTGGCTCTTTGTACTGCCAAACGTTGGGTATTTTGATGAAAAATAGGAATGTATAAACGTACACCTACGGTCTGATTCATATTGTTTTGCCATTGATTTCTAAAAGGAATCACTTTACCACTTTCATCAATATTGGTTTCAAAATATCCGGTATTTATAGAAGCATATAAACCGAGCTCTGGAAGGTAACTTGCTTTCTCGCTTTTAAGGTTCTGATGACTGCTTTGAAGCGTAAGAAAATGTGTTTTCAGTAAGGCCGAATGATTAAAAAAAGTAGTGTAGATGGATTCTTCCGTTCCAAAATCATTAGTGAAAATAGAAGGCTGTTCGAATTGAAGAGACAGAGCATTTAATGGAGCATTGTAATTCATGATATTGACCAATCTAGCTTTTGCTTCCATCATTTTATTTTGAGCCTGTAAAGACAATAATCTCTCTTTTTCCAATTGAGCTTTCATTTCAGCTACATCTGCTGAAGCTTTCAACCCTAATTCTTGTTGGGAAATCGCTCGATCTACAATCTTCTCAGATAGTTCAATTTGAGCTTTAGTGATTTCTAATAATTCATGGTTATACTCCACATCATAAAAAGCTTGAATCACTTCAAACACCAATTGCTCTTTTGTATTCTGCATTTGGTATTGAGACGCTTGAAGTTGGTATTCTTCAAATTTCAATTGATACTTCTTTTTGAAGCCTTGAAACAAAGTCCAGTTCAAACTTAAGTCAGAAGTATTATTAAAAAACTGATGATCGATATAAGCATTTGTACGAGGGTCAATTGATCGACCTGCATTGAAAGTACCATTAATACTACCACCAATTGAAGGAGCATATTGCCATTTCGCTTGCTTTACACCTAATGAAGCTTGATTGACTTTTAAGGATTCTTGATAGATCGATAAGTTATTTTCAATAGCGTATTGTATGCATTCTTTGAGCGTCAATGAATCATTTGCCTTTACAGATAAAGGGATAATTAGGAGGAGATATATGTAGATGAATTTTTTCATGCTAATTGTCTTTTGTTGTATGCCAATTAGTATCGAAAAAATAGACTAAAGTAGTTAAGTAGCTGGTAGTTAATTACTTATGTTATTTTTAATTATTAAAGTGTAAAATATTTATACAGGGTGAGGTAAAATAATTTTACAGCTTAATTTAATTTCTTGTGGTTCGTTTGGACGTTTTACTAAAACGTCCCTACATCAGATGTTATAGCTCAAACTCCTCAAAGAAATGATACGGCTTTGTAGAGCCACAAGGCATTGTGGCTCAAGAATCATAAGCTTTTTTGGGTTAGAAGTCGGGAGACTTCTTTTGATCTCTCAAGCACAAATGTCGCTTTCGCTTAACATTTGCGCTAGGGGAAGTAGGTTGTCACCAATGGCGCGAATGTTAAGCGATAGCGACATTCGTGCCTTATTGATATTTAGAAATCTCCTGATTTCTATAACCTAATGGTATAAAAAAAACAGGTCCAAGCCCTTTCAGACTTGAACCTATCATTATACTTAAAAATTGTAGGAAGAATTTTTACATTCCACCAGATGAATGAAGTTTTCTATTTTTTCTACCCTTGAATTGACCACCGAACATATAAGAGAAAGAAGCTCTATAAATTGGTGTTTCTTGTAAGTAGAAAGAGTTTTCAACGAAGTCTTTATTATAGTTTGTGCTAGAATAACCACTGTTGATGATGTTGTCCACTTTCAATGTTATTCTTCCTTTGTTTTTCAATACTGATTTTCTCACGGCCATATTCAATCCATAATTTGGATCTACAATTTGTTGAGCATCGTATCTCTGTCCTGCATAACGAGCATTGATGGACATCGCGATACCGTGAGGTAATGTCAAATTAGTATTCAATTTTGCAGAAACGTTGATAGGATTAGCTTCTTCAGGAATAGTGTGATTCTCATCTTCATCAGAGATTTCCAAGTAATACATATTGACATTCATATCCACTGACCACCAATCAGTGATGGCATAGTTGGCAGAAACTGAAGCACCACCAGTAAACGAAGATCCTAAGTTGACTGTTTTAGCAATATTCAAATCTCTTTCTTCATCATAATTCAATACCGATCTCATGATGTTTGTACTATGTCTTACATATACACTTGTGTTCAAACCGAACTTATTTTTGTTGTAGTTGTGATCCAAGCTGAATGAGTTCGTATATGAAGGTTGAAGATCAGGATTACCGACTTCTACATAAGTAGAGTTGTATCTGTTTTCCACTGGAATCATTGATAAAATATTCGGACGGTTGATTCTTCTACTGTAGCTCAATCCCAAACGGTTATTGTCATTGATTTGGTAAACCAAGTGTACTGAAGGGAACAAACTCGTGTAGTCTATATTGAATTTCTCACTTTCTTGATCTTGAAGTAAAGTACCATTAATTGTTGCACTTTCACCTCTTAAACCAGCTTTTAATGTAAACTTTTTCCCTAGAGACCTTTGATAAGAAGCGTAGATAGATTGAACATTCATTAAGTAGTGGTAATTGTAATTGATATCACTCTCTTGGCTTGCATTTTTTTGATCAGTATCCAAGTCGAATAATTCTCCCTTATACCCAACTTCGAATGAAGATTTATCGTCTATCTGATGATTGTAATCCAATTTTAGAATTCCAAAATGACCATATAATTTTGATACGTTTTCAGAAACCGTCTCATCTCCCATATTGAAAGCGGCATTCATATTCACATCAGCATTACCATAGAAAAGATCCGTTTCCAAAGCACCTTTTTTGAAGTCTTTACGGTGATTCAAGCTAAATGCATTTTGAGTGGAAAGCGCATCTTTTAAACCATTTTCTGAAATATTGTTGACTTCTTCTTCACCAAGGAAATATCTATTACTGTAATTGAAGTTTTCTTTATGCTGATAGCTTGAACCTTCATAATAGAAAGTAATCGTATTGGTAGAATCTAAGAAGTAATCAAACCCCACTTTATAGTTACCAAAGAATGTATTTTTGATAAGGTTACCGCTTTGTGAAAGAGATGGAGTTTCAGGGTTTTTGTAAGCCAAATCACGTGTAGTTTCCTCTTCCATTCTATTGTCATAATAAGTACCTTGAGCAAAGAAATTAAACTTTTTATGACGGTAGTTTAATCCTAAATACCCATCATATTTCTCTCTAGATCCAGCATTCAAACTAAGGTTACCATTAAATCCTTGCATTCTTTCTTTCTTTGTAATCACATTGATAATACCAGAAAGTCCATCAGGATCATACTTAGCAGAAGGGTTAGTGATCACTTCAATTTTTTCAATAGAACTTGCCGGAAGTGCTTGTAATACTTGTTCAGCACTCATTTGTGAAGGCTTTCCATCGATAAGGATTCGTACATTTGATTCCCCTCTTAAGCTGATTTCACCATTTGTTCCCACACTAATTTCAGGAACAGTATTCAACACTTCAGACACCGAATTACCATCGGCAATCATACCATCCGTGACGTTGATAACATTTTTGTCGATACCTCTTTCAATGTTTAGTCTTTGACCTTGAACTACTACTTCTTCCAATTCCTCAGCACTTGTCAGCATATAGAATGAAGGTAAGTCCATTGACCTTTTATTGACGTTGATCGGTTGATGGATTTTCTCATAACCGATAGATTGCACCTCGATAGTATACGTACCGAAGTTGACGTTTTTGATTTTGAATTTTCCATTCTCATCAGAAATACCACCACCCACAATTTTGTTTTCAGTGTTGAGCAATGTTACCGTTACATAAGCGATTGCCTGATTAGTTTGCTGATCCAATACTTCGCCAGAGATAGAAGATGTTGCAGTGTTTGCATTTGCAACAGTTGACACTAGTAGACCGATTACGGTAATAAGTTTTAGAATTAAATTTTTCATCTGTTTTATGTTTTTAAGTATGCCAAACAGAATAGAAAAAGTGATCTATTTTAATTAAGTTGTTGATAGTTAGTTAATTGTATTTGTGTCAGTTTTTCAAACTGTCAATTTTTTTTACAGTGTTTTGTAAAAGGTTTTTACAGGTTGACACTAGATCGCTCAAATACCAATTCAATTTCTTTTCAAAAAAATTTGGAGATTCTAAAAAATTACCACACCTTTACAGTGCACTATATAGGTAGTGCACTTAAAAAACAACTATAAATAATATGGTGTCAATTAATAATCTTCAATTTAGTTATTCTAAAAAAGCAACTATCATTGATCAACTTAATCTGGAATTGGATCCAGGAAAAATAGTGGGTCTACTTGGGAAAAATGGAGCAGGTAAAAGTACCTTTTTCAAACTAATGAGTGGATTGATTCATCCAAAAGGCGGTAGTATCAATGTATTGAGTGAAACCCCATTCCAAAGACAACCTTCATTCCTTTCAAAATTATTCTTAGTCCCTGAAGAATTTGAACTTCCTCCTGTTACGATTAAAGAATTCGTAAAGAATACTTCTCCTTTTTATCCTCGATTTGATCAAAGAATGATTGTTGAGTTATTGGATAAGTTTGAATTGAAAGACAATCTAAATCTTAAAGGGTTGTCTTACGGTCAAAAGAAGAAAGTCATTATTGCTTTTGCATTGGCAACAAAAGCAGAGTTGATCCTCATGGATGAACCTACCAATGGTTTGGATATTCCATCGAAAGCGATTTTCAGAAAAATCATGGCAGGGAACTTTGAAGAAGATCAGCTGATCATGATTTCCACGCATCAAGTAAAAGATATTGATACGATTATCGATCATTTGATTGTATTGGATAATGGTGGCGTGATTTACAATGAGTCTATTTTCGATTTGACTCAAAAGTATGATTTCTTGAAAGTTCAACAGCTTAAAGTAGCCGAGACGCTTTATGCTGAACCGATTTTGGGTGGTTACAAAACGATTGCTCCAAAACAAGATCAAGATGACACTCAAGTAGATCTTGAGCTTTTCTTCAATGCTTTAATCAATGACTACAAAAAATTTATCTAATATGAATAATCTATTTAATGCACAGCGTTTTAGACAATATCTAGCTTTAGAATTCAACAATCAGAAATACCTTTTTTACTATAGCATTGGTGCGGTCGTTTCATTTATTATTGTGGTGCTTTATCTCATTAGAGCGTCAAATGAAACCCCTATTACAAATAATGATTTAAGAGGATTGTTTTTTTTCTCGTATGCAGTGATTGCTACAGGTGTTGTAAATCGATCATTTCTTCCGTTTAGATCTCAAAAGAAGCTCATCACCTTTTTAACTTTTCCCGTTTCTCACTTTGAAAAGTTTTTATTTGAGTATTTATCAACAGTACTTTTAGGTGTATTTGTCATTCCAACTTTGATCCTTTTTGCTTATATGATTGAAGGTGAAGTACATCAATTATTAAATAGTGAAATTGGATATACTGGACTTACATTTCTTACAGAGATGATTGAAGAAGCCCTATCAGGTGCAACAGAGGCACAACTTTACACAAGGCAAGTAGGTATGGTGATCCTATTTCTTCTTCCTTGGAGTATGATGAATGTTTTATTTACTGGAAATTCAATTTTCACTAAATGGCCACTGATCCAGAATATTCTTTTTGTAGCAGTCTTCTTTATTTATCATGGCCTATTAGTATACTTGATCTTCAATAAAATGGGAGTCGCTGATTATGTTTCCAATGAGTATCCCCTGTTCTTCTTTTCATCTGGTGATGCTGCCATCAATTTTGTTTTATTCTCAATGATTGTAGCAAATGTTGTATTTGTATATAGTGCGTATTTGAAGTTGAAAGAAAAAGAGTTGTAAGATGGAATTTAAAAATACTAAAAGCATTTTCACCCAAATTGGTGATGATGTAAAAGATAAAATCATGGAAGGAGAATACACTGAAGAAGGAAAAATTCCTTCCACGCGTGAGTTGGCAGGTATTGTAGGTGTTAACCCTAATACAACCATTAAAGCCTATGCGGTTTTACAACAAGAAGGGATCATTTATACTCAAAGAGGTAAAGGATATTTTGTAAGCCAAGGTGCCAAAGAAACAATTATCAAAGACAGAAAAGAAGAATTTCTAAATGAAGTTTTGCCTGAAACAGTGGAACAGGCCAACAAATTGGAAATCTCATTTGATGAACTTCAAAACTATCTAAAAGACTTATACCATGAAGAAAAGTAATATATATTTAATCTCTCTTTTAAGTAGCGTAACGCTTTTTATCATCACAGGAGCATTGGTTTCAGTAGCAAGAGGAAAGCCAGAAAAAAATGAAAATAGTTTTACGCAGAAGGTACCAGCTTATTCTTATATCTCTCTTCAGCATACCAATTACGATGTATCAATTGCTACTGCTGATCAATATGAGTTTAAAGTGTATTTAGAAAAAGAGGTGGAGCAGGTTGAAATTCCTTACACAATAAAAGGAGACACATTGGTGTTGTCAGAATTACCAAAAGAGATGGCAAAAGGAATGGAAAGTTTACAGTTGAACCTACCTCTAGAGGAGGTTAATGTAATAGCAAAATCTTCTGACATTGGATTTAATAAGTTTAAGGGATCTTCTTTGAAGTTAGAACTCGATGGAAGCGAAGGTTATATGCGTAATAGAGTTGCAAAAGGATTATCTAATCTTGAAATTTCAGGGACAAATAATTCTAATTTTAACTTTCACTTAGCTTGTGATACTCTCAGGTTGAATTTAGATAATTCTAATTTTAATAATTGGGGAGATACGCAGTTTATTGAAGGAAAGTTGACAAATAATGCTTTCGTGACCCAAAATAATCCTGGAGAGACTAACCTTTCAAAGGATGCTACTTCACAAATTCATTATTATTATAATGATTAAAAATACAATATTATAGATGGATAGAAGGTGAATTCATAAAGTTTGAGTTCACCTTTTTTATTTGAGCTAATAGTTAAAAAAAAGAGAGACAAGTAAGTTACCTGTCTCTCTAACTTTTGTTATAAATGTAAATTTAAAAACGTCTTTATAAGGAGCTATTTTGAATCATAACTCCCTTTTCATGTATCCAAAATTGGACAACTTTTGATAAGTGTTTCAATAGTAAAGCATTGTATTTTTTTGAAGTGTCAAGACTGTAAAATTATCATACACCGAAGTGTAAAGAAATCGAGCACTTAGTTTGGTATTGTGATGCAATGATGATTTGAAACCTATAGTGTAAAAATTTTTGACACATACAGCAATTCTCCCAAAAACTATTACTTACTTTAGTGTAAGTAGATTGTAAACGAAGTTTTCAAATATTTATGGTATTTAGAAATCAGGAGATTTCTGATGATCTGAAGGACACGAATGATGCTAATGCTTAACATTCGCGCCAGTGGACTTTCTACCCAATTCGTTGGGAACTGCTTTTATGAAGAAGAAGGAAGCTTGAGAGTAGATCCTATAAATACTTGCAGAAAGGTCGATTAAAAGTTGATGATAATTTAGTTTACAGTAAGACTTATTCAAATAAAGCAAAACAAACACCACCATCATGGGAAACCTTTTAATTATTGACGACAACCCTTCCATACATACCACACTGGAGATCGTACTAGAACCTTACTTTGATACCATAAAGAGTCTAGAAGACCCATTGCAAATCATGAAAACATTGGCAGTGGAAGATTTTCATGTGGTGTTATTGGATATGAATTTCTCTCCAGGTCTAAATACTGGAGCAGAAGGGGTACGATGGTTGAAAAGAATCAAAGAGACTTATCCCAATATTTCGGTGGTGATGATGACAGCTTATGGTCATGTAGAGTTGGCAGTGGAAACATTGAAGATTGGTGCATCAGACTTTATCTTAAAGCCATGGGATAATCGAAAACTCTTGGCAACGGTGCAGGCTGCATTACAACTGAGTGAATCCAAAGGAGAAATTCAACAGTTAAAAACCAAAGCCAAAGCCTTAAGAAAAGAAGAGAATTCGTTCCCTGAGATTATTGGTGATTCTGCAGTAGTCAAAAACATGCTTTCCTTAATTGCAAAAGTGGGGAAAACAGATACTAATATTTTGATTACGGGTGAAAATGGAACAGGAAAAGAATTAGTAGCCAAAGCATTGCATCATTATTCCAAAAGAAACCAAGAACAATTGGTAGAGGTAGATATGGGAGCCGTTTCGGAAACGCTTTTTGAAAGTGAACTGTTCGGTCATGTCAAAGGAGCCTTTACCGATGCTCATCAAGACAGAATCGGTAAGTTTGAATTGGCCAATAAAGGTTCTTTGTTTTTGGATGAAATTGGAAATCTATCTTTCTCTCTTCAAGCAAAACTATTGGCAGCACTGCAAAACCGTCAAATCACCAAAGTAGGCGGTAATAAAGTAATCCCGATTGATATCCGATTAATTTCAGCCACCAACAAAAATCTCTTTAAAATGGTGGAAGGCGAAGAGTTCCGTCAAGATTTATTGTATAGATTAAATACCATTCAGATAGAAGTACCTGCTTTGAGAGATCGTGGTGATGATGTGATTTTGTTGGCAAATCACTTTAAAGACCTATTGGCACAGAAATACGATAAAGGGACATTGGAGTTTACTACCTCTTCAAAAGAAAAACTGATGGGGTATCATTGGCCGGGTAATATTCGTGAATTACAGCATACCATAGAAAGAGCAGTAATTTTGGTTGATGGAAATGAAATTACTCCAGACTTAATTGTCACTTCTGCTTCTGAAAACACAGAAGTAAAAACATTGAACCTAGCACAAACAGAAGAAGTATTGATCAAAAAAGCATTGAAGAAACATCCGCAAAATATTAGTGCTGCGGCAGATGAATTGGGTGTCACTCGACAAACGCTTTATAATAAGTTGAAAAAATTGGGATTGTCATGAAACAGATATTCTATATTAAAGTATTCATAGTTTTATTCTTGTTGATAACCTTAGGAGGCTTAATGGTACACTACCAACATCAACCCTATATGTTGATAACTTTTGGTTTGATGTGCGCATGTTTGTTGAGTTATCAACTTATTACTTTAAAAAATGCATTAAATCACAGTATTCTGATCGTAGAGGCGATAGGTAATGAAGATTTGAGTTTTTTGAATTCTAAGAATTACCAACAGTTCAATAGCACCTATCAATACCGATTGGAAAAGATACAGCATTCATTTTCGAGGATTAAAAAAGACAGTATCAGACAAGAAAAATACTTGGATTGGATTATAGAAAATCAAGATGTTGGTATCTGTACTTACGATGAAAACGGACATGTATTACACGCTAATTCATCTTTCAAAGAAAAAATAAATCTTCCTGTTTTTACTCACACCAAGCAACTTTTCACAAAAACATTTCTTACAAAAGAGCTTATCCAAAAAGCGTTTCATCAAAATACATTAGAGCTTGAAAATTCTAATTTAGTATTGAAAGCGAGGCAGTTAGTAAGAGAGGATCAAACCGTTTTTTTATTGACATTACAAGATATCTCCAATGAATTAGAAGAAAAAGAGCACCTTTCCTACAGTAAATTAATCCGTGTTTTGACCCATGAAATTATGAATGGTATGACACCGATTATCTCTCTTTCTGATAGTATGTTGATGACGATGACAGATGAAGAACACGAACCTGTATCTCTTGAAAACCTAAACCAGAAAGTTATCAACACTAATGTGAAGAGTTTAAAAGTTATCAATAATCAGGCAGAGGGCTTGATGAATTTTATCAACATCTACCGTTCGATTTCTAAGTTACCAACACCAAAAATAAGGGAGGTAAATGTTGATAACTTTATTCAAGAAGAGTTGAATAGCTTTAGTGAAGTTATTCACAAATACAATATTCACACTGAAATCATTAATGTGAATAACTCTGAAGTGTACCATTCCTTTGATCCTACATTAATTCATCAATGTGTTCATAATATCATTAAAAATGCGATTGAGGCGATGCATGATGTGAATAACTCTAAGCTCACAATAGAATTTCATCAAGCAGAACAGCTAGTTATTCACATTACCAACAATGGTCCAATGATTCCTGAAGAAGAATTGAAACATATTTTTGTTCCTTTCTTCACCACTAAAAATAAAGGAAATGGAATAGGTTTAGCTTTGTGTAAGCAAATAGCTAGAGTGCATAAGGGAAATTTGAAGGTAGAATCAGAGGGTAATAAAACATGTTTTACGCTGAAAATATAAACACCCTCAAATAACTTTGAGGGTGTTCTTTAAGTTCGTATTGGGTAAGTACTTCTTAGAAATACACTCCCAATCCTAATTGGAATACGTTGTTTGGATATGAACCTGCATCTGATGTAGAAGAAAGACCAATGTTGTATCTCGCATCTAGTGTCATACCATTAAAGTCATAACCTAGACCGACTGCTAAAGCGAAGTCAATCCCTTCAACTTGATCTGAAACATCTATACTATCACTACCGTCTGAAACTTTAGCACCGCCTAAAATTCCTAATTGTGGGCCTGCTTGAAAGTTGAATCCATGAGACTCAGGGTATAATTTAAAGATGACAGGAACGTTAATGTAATTGTACTTTACGTTTACACCATCCCCTAAACTAGCACCTTGCATTGAGTATACTAATTCCGGTTGAATGCAAAGGGAATTGGATGCTCTGAATTGAACAAAGCCACCCACATGGATACCCATTTTTGATTTGGTTCCTTCTGAATCTCCTCCAATATTAGAAACGTTGAGACCACCTTTTACACCGCCTTTTACTTCGTTTGATTGAGCAAATAGATTGGCTTGGCCACAATATAACATCGTGACGAAGAGTAACATTTTTAAAGCTTTCATACTTTAATAAATAGTTTGTTTGATAAATAGAAAAAATCAAAAAGGATGATATGATTTTAGTATTGATCATATTCTTGAATAGAAAATGATAGTTTGCTTAATGTTTTAGTCGTCACATCCTTTTGAGTGATTATAATCACAGATCGAAAGTATTAATAAATCTATCGAAATCAAAGATTCAATGAGTGAAATCATTCAACTAATACATACTAACTCTATTTTATATACACTCAAATAGATTGATAATGAGGATAATGAAAGCCTTAATAAATAGATTGATTAATATAAAAAATAACTCTCTCAAAATAGGCTTCTGAGAGAGTTGTATCGGTTATAGGAAAATACCTACACCTAATTGAAGAACATTGTTTGGATATGAACCTTGATCTGACGTAGATGAGATTCCAATATTATACCTTAAGTCGATGGTCAACCTATTAAAATCATGGCCTAACCCCAGCGCAAATGCAAAGTCGGTTCCGTTTAATTGATCAGAAACGTCTTGTTTTTCATCACCACCTTTTACATTCGCGGAAGCTAAAAGACCTAGTTGTGGTCCAGCCTGAATGTTAAAACCTTTACCGTCAGGATACACTTTTGCAATTAGAGGAATATTGACATAATTGTAATGAAGTGAGATATCTCCCTTTATTGATTTTGCACCTTGCATAGAGAACATGACTTCTGGCTGTATCGCTACGTAGTCTGAAATACTGTATTTCATAAATCCGCCAATTTGAAATCCTACTTTTGGTTTCAAACCTGAAGCATCGCCTCCGATTTTGGTAGAGTTAATTCCACCCTTGATACCGCCTCGGAATGTTGAAGATTGTGCAAACAGGTTGGTCTGACCACAATATAAAATTGTGATGAATAGCATTAGCTTTAAAATTTTCATCTTGAAAAAATAGATTAATAAAAAATAAAAAAATCAAAAGGGTAATATGGTTTTAGTTATACACTTTCATTGAATGAAAATGGTCTTTGATAGCTTTTAAACCCTTTTGTATGATTGTAACCACAGCTCAAATGTATTGATAAATCTATTTTATTCAAAGGTGAGATGTATGAATTTATTCAATTATTTTAACGCTCTAACGACTTCATCTATTCCCAATTTCCTTAAACATTCGCAAGGTTTATCCTCTACACATTTTATGCATGAGGCATCAGGAGTAATAATAGGGCTCATTTCTTTATTGATATAGAAAGATTCTGCTGAAGAAGAAATACAAATGACTTTTGATCCCATAGCATGAGCAAGGTGGGCGATATCATTATTATAGGTGACCAACACATCACTTTTAGCAATCAGTGCTAGCGTCTCTTCAAGGTCTTCTAAATCAGTAGAGTTTTTTACACTTGGAACTCTGAACAATTCTGGAGCGGTCATTTCTAACGCCTTCCCTTCCATCTCATTACCTGCAATGATATAGTTATTTTCATACTTTGGAAGTTCTTCTATTAATTCGAAATAACGAATAGAAGGCCACACTCTATGAGTAGCTAATCGATAGGGATAGAAAACGATATTTTTGAGATCCTTTTTAATAATTCCTCTAAATGTACTTACCGGAGCCGTTAATGGAGGATCAATAGTTATTTTTTCATTAATGCCCAATGGAGTAAGTAAAGCATGATAGCACTCTTCTAGTGTACTAAATTGTTCAGTGTCAATAGAATTTGTGAAGCGGCGGTTACTTCTCCATCCGCTTTTAGTACCAATTCTCATTTCAATTTTAAGATCCCTACATTTCTTAGAGAGTTCTTTATTTTCTGATAGGAAGAGAGCTGCTTGATTTTGTACTAAAGTATCATCATCTACTTCCTCATAAGCAAGAAATTGATGGATATCATTGATGTATTCTTCTAATATTTTTTGCTCTTTAGTTCCTATCCAAGTAATGCGTAGTTGAGAATTATGTGATAGTAAAGTACTGACTATAGGTAAGGAAATAGCAAATTCCTTCATAGAAGGGCTTCCAATTATAACGATATTATCTATTCCTTGTATTCTCATAACATTATACACTCAATGATATCACTAAATAGCTTCTTTTTTTGAATTCCTTGGTATATTGTAATAAACCAAAAACAGGATTACTTATGGCACTGTTTAAACCTTAATTTTTTATCACATTTATAAAAAGGAAACACCTTCAAAGGTAGTTCTTTCTACTCTAATTACATCATGAATAACGACTCTAAGAAGAAAAAATCCCCTAATACTACTGCACAGCGATTAATTATTTTTGATCGTGAATTTGCCCCTCATACTGATTCCATGTATAGTTTTGCGTTTCGTTTGACGGGTAATGATGAAGATGCTAAAGACTTAGTGCAGGATGCACACATGAAAGCCTATCGATTTATAGATAGTTTTGAAATTGGAACCAATGCCAAAGCTTGGCTTTTTAGAATTTTAAAAAATAGCTTTATTAATGAATACCGTAAGAAAAGTAAGGAACCCTCAAAGATTGATTACAATGAGGTGGAAACGGTATACAGTGGTGAAAGAGATGACCCAAGCTTAGTGGCTGGATTGAAACAAGAAAACTCTAAATATAAAATTGGCGATGAAGTAACCGGTGCTTTGAATGCGTTAGCTGTTGATTTCAGAATCGTAATTATCCTTTGCGATATTGAAGGATTCACTTACGAAGAAATGTCAAAGATTTTGGATATTCCAATAGGAACTGTGCGTAGTCGACTGCATCGTGCGCGTAATCTACTGAAGGAAAAGCTAGAAGATTACGCAAAAAAGATGGGATATTATCAAAAGAAAGCGAACTAAGTGCGATTAAATTGTTTAAGTCATTATCTTTGCATTCTTAAACAAAAATTTATTTTGCACATATAAAGCATGAAATCAGGCAAAGTATTTATCTTTTCTGCACCGTCAGGATCAGGTAAAACCACCGTTGTGAGACATCTTCTAAGTGTATTTCCAGAATTGACCTTTTCAATCTCTGCTACCACACGTGCTCCGAGAGGAGAAGAACAAAACGCGAAAGATTACTATTTTATCTCTTTGGATAAGTTTAAAGAGAAAATCGCGAACGATGAATTTGTAGAATATGAAGAGGTATATCAAAACCTTTTCTACGGAACTTTAAAAAGTGAAGTAGAAAGAATTTGGGAAGAAGGAAAGCATGTTGTCTTGGATGTAGATGTTCAAGGCGGAATCAGCCTGAAAGAATACTTTAAAGAGAAAGCACTTTCTGTATTTGTTTGCCCTCCAGATGTAGCTTGCCTAGAAGACCGACTAAGAGCAAGAGCCACAGATTCTGAAGAAGCGATCAAAGAAAGAGTAGCTAAAGCAGCAGAAGAAATGCCATTCGGAGATCAGTTTGATGTTCGTTTGATCAATAAAGACCTTCCTGTTGCTTTAGCAAATGCTGAGAAACTTGTTACAAAGAAATTATCAGAATAACCACCTGATAAAAGATATGAGAAGAGCATAGTCGAAAGATTATGCTCTTTTTTATATTATTTTGAATAATTACTCTGATTTCTAATACGCTGTCCAAGTGTTTTTAAAATTCCTTGCATTAAACTTCTTCTGTAGCCCATTAAGGCCAAGAAATCATCCTGCTCTATAGTCATCAAGACAGAATCTTTTGTAGTGGTGGCAGAAAGCGACCTTGGTGAAGAATCCAATAAACTAAGGTCACCGAATAAATCTCGATTCATTAAGTTATTAAAAGTAAATCCACCATCATGTAATTTCACCTCTCCTTCATAGATAATATACATTTCTCTACTCTCCTCTCCTTTTCTAAAAATAGTGGTATCTCTAGGAAGTCTGACCTCATGCATAATACTTGCAATGTCTACTAAAATGTGTTCAGGAATTTCTCTGAACAATGTAGTTGAACGTAATAAAATTACTTTTTCAAGTTCTAATAATGGTTTTGTTCCTTCGTTTAATATGCCCATAAGCCAATCTTTTCTTTCTATAGAAACCAGCTCATCTAAAGATTTTGATACTGGTAAATCTTGATAATCTTCTATTCTTTTTAAACTGATTAAAGCAGGTTCAATCAGTTTGATGTCGTCTTTGTTTAATATCTGACCGATGTATTTCATCAGACTTGGAGACATTGAATCACGAATACTAATTAATGCTGTAATTTTTGTCCAAGTGGTAAATAAAGGTCGGTTAAAACTATAAGGCCTGATAATCCCTAAAGTAATACTCAATGGATCAACAAGATTTGCGGAATAATAGTCGCCTAATTTTTGCATTTTCATTTCTAGGCTATAATATCCCAAAACAATAATCAGTTTTTGATAGATCGATGAAGGCAGGGTTTTCCAAAGGTTTTTTTCAATCTCTGCATTTCTTAAAATCATTTCTTGCTCGGTATATTCAAAAAGACGCTTACTGAAAGATGTCGCTTTGAATAACTGATCCCCTTTACCTGCAATCATAAATTCTTGAATGGTTCTGATTCCTTCTTCTAGCAATTCTAGTTCATCTTCCAAGGCTTTGGAAAGCATGGCACGGAAAGGCTTTTCATGTTTTAGAACGACAATGGCATTACAAAGCCAATAGTAATTCTGGAAGAAGCGCTCCAAATGTTTATTTAATACTTGGAAATCAGTTTCCGTTTTAGGTCTGTATTTTAATCTTTTGAGTGCATTATAGGCGGCCATTCTCATAAACGGCCAAGGGTAATCTACCAATTGCCACAAAATCTCATAGGATTTAGGCGTATCAATCTTACCCATTATTTTACATAATGTGATCAGATAGACATCTTCTCTCCTTTTATTGACAAATAATTCGTTTTCAATAATATCCAGACAATCTTCACCATATTGAATTAGTGTTCTCAATACGGTATCGTTGAATTTATTTTCCTTTAAAAGGTTAATTAATAGAGGAATATGAATGGGACTTTTCACGATTCCAGCCATTTTTATTCCTTCTTTGATTAATAAATCATCACCACTAATAATTGCATCAAAAATGTAGGGTTCGCTTTCTGAAGGAGATACCTTTGCTAAGATTTTTAGAGCAAATAACTTTTGTTGTGGGTGCTCTGACTTTAGCGTGTTTTTAATATAGTTGAGTGCTATCGTTCGTTGTTCTTCAGATTCTGAGGATAATAGTCCATATAATGCTCCTTTTCTGATTTCCTTATTGTCATCATCAATCCAATCAATCACTTCTTTAATAAAAGTGGGGTCACTCTTACAAGTACTGATGATAGCTTTTTTTCTAACCCTAGGATCAGGATCTTTTAGTGCTAATGTTTTTATAGCCTCTTCAATCTTGGGCGTTTTGATCTCTTCATTAAAAGTAATAGAAAAATACCTTACCACTTCCTCAGGGTGGCGAAGCATATGTAATAGTACCGTTTCATTCTTTTTAGGATTAATCATGGTATTGGCCTCCAATGCATAGATTACATCTTCGGGTCTATGAGAAATCAATTTATTTACCAAAAGACGATTTACTTCCTGGTCATGCGTTGCAATTTCATAACTTTCAATATCCCTCAATAAAAAAGCACGTCGAATAATAACCCTGTAGTCTCTGGAAACAATTTTGGCACAAAGCCACCATGCTAATAAAAAACTGATGGTCAACCATACAATAACAGGCCCTTCTCTAGAAGGAGTGTCAGCATCAACAATCCATAAGAAAAAACCTGCCAGGACTAAACCTAGTGAACCGAAAAATCCTCTTAAAATACCAAAAGTAAAACCTCTATGTTTTTTCTGAATAGGCCTCAATAATGAAGGTGTCACTGTGGTTAAAATGATATTTCGAGTAATGATAAACACAATGGCCACCAAGGTGAGCATAATAGGGATTTGTGGAGGGCTAAATCTTAAAACAAGATAGGTCAGGACCACTACACACAATAAAATAAGAGGAGGTATAGTAAGTAGTTTTTTGATGCCTATATCCTGTAATTTCCTTGATGAAAAGAAAGGGGTGATTGTGGCTACGATAGCGTATGAAATGATTAATAGGAGTGCTAGTGCAATTAATCCTTTTTGAGGTGTAAAGAGCGAAACTCTTAGGTCTATCATAAAGAAAAACTCTACAATTCCCCAAACACATGCCATGCAAACTGTCAATAAACCCAACTTTAGAACATAAGGGTTAGAGATGCCAAATGCCCAAAAACTATCGGGTGTGAATTTTCTTGAAGGACGAGTTACTTTATCATGGTACTCTTCCAGCTGATCATCAATATTACTATTTTTTAGCGATTGCCAAAGGCCCCACCCTGATAAAATATAAAGAGGAATAGCCCAAAAAGCCATCGCAGATAAACTGAATAAATTTGATCCCACCAAAACGATGATGAATCCGGTGAGTTTTGCAAAAACTTTAAATGATTTGGCCTGTTCAAGAACTTTTCTCCTTTCAGGGGTGGTAGAATAATTTTCAATAACAGTCCAATAGGTGCAATCTTCGAAAAAGATCAAAAGCTTAATCCCAATAATTAACCCTTGTATGACGAGGTAACCACTTTCACTTAAACTTAAATACCAAATAAAAACACCAATCAAAACTTTAATTAAACTATAAGTGGCATTGAGGTGTTCTACTCGGAAACGACGCTCTAGGTAGGCTAAAAGTCGGGCTAATAAAAGAATTATGATTCCACTAAACATGAAAGCATAAGGCAAATTGTCAACTGCTCTTTCCTGAAATAATGTAGTATAAGCGATTGAAAATACAATGGCTAAGCCCGCTCCTTCTGCCACGAAAAAAAGGTTTACCCAGTTAGGGTTTTCCTTTCTCAATAACTGATAGAGTTTGCTAAAAATATTGTTTTTCGGGAGGTAATAATAAAGTTTAGAAGCAATTGAATTCATTTCTTATAATTCAGTTATCACTTGTGAAAAAATGCTTCTGATGAAAACATCTTATCATGTTTTAATTTGAAGTGTTTTTGCTTTCAAAAGATAGTAGAAAAAAAAAGCCGAAGCAATTAAAAAATTACTTCGGCTTTTCAGTTATATATTAAAACGTCTTACTTGTTCATTGAGATCAAGAATTCTTCATTTGTTCTTGTTCCTCTCATGTTGCTCTGTAAGAATTCCATTGCTTCTGTAGATTTCATATCAGACATCATTCTACGCATAATCCATACACGTTGTAATGTATCTTTATCCATCAATAGATCTTCTCTACGAGTACCCGACATTGGAATATCAATAGCAGGGTAAATACGCTTGTTGGCCAATTTTCTATCCAACTGAAGTTCCATGTTACCCGTACCTTTGAATTCTTCAAAGATTACTTCGTCCATCTTCGACCCTGTATCAATCAATGCTGTAGAGATGATCGTTAATGAACCACCGTTTTCAACATTTCTTGCAGCACCAAAGAATTTCTTAGGTTTATGCAAAGCGTTAGCATCCACACCACCAGAAAGAATCTTTCCAGATGAAGGTGTAACGGTGTTATAAGCACGAGCCAAACGAGTAATTGAATCAAGAAGAATGACAACATCATGAGAACATTCTACCATTCTTTTCGCTTTCTCTAATACCAATGAAGAAACTTTTACGTGTTTATCTGCAGTTTCATCGAAAGTAGAGGCAATTACTTCAGCGTTTACACTACGTTGCATATCAGTCACCTCTTCCGGACGTTCATCAATCAATAAAATGATCAAATAACATTCAGGGTGATTTTGTGCAATAGCATTAGCTACTTCTTTCAATAGCACTGTTTTACCTGTTTTAGGTTGTGCTACGATCATACCACGTTGACCTTTACCAATCGGAGCAAATAAATCTAGCACACGTGTAGAGTAGATTTGCGGTTTAGTAGAAAGGTGTAATTGATCTTGTGGGAAAAGTGGCGTTAAATATTCAAAAGGAATACGATCACGAATTTCTTCAGTCGTTTTTCCGTTTACTGTATCAACTCTTAGTAAAGCAAAATATTTTTCACCGTCCTTTGGAGGTCTTACATTACCTCTTACTGTATCACCTGTTTTTAGACCAAATAATTTGATTTGTGAAGGTGAAACATATACATCATCAGGACTGGCTAAGTAATTATAGTCAGAAGACCTTAAGAAGCCAAAACCATCAGACATGATTTCTAATACGCCTTCACTGCTGATTACACCGTCAAAGTCCTTTACAGATATTTTCTGTACTGGTTTTGGAGGTTCAGTAGCTTTTTGTTCAATGGCTTTCTTTCTTTCTTGTTGAAGAGTAGGATTTTTTTCATCCGATTCGTCATCCAAAAACATATCGAAATCAGGCATATCGTCCAAAGGATCAATACCTAGATCGATTTCTTCCCACGACATAATATCATCATGCGTAATAGGTTTTGGAGCGTTAGATTGACCAGGATTATTTTTTTGACCTCTAGCTTTCTTTGGATCTTGATTTTTGCCTCTCTGATTTGGGTTCCCTTTTTTAACGTTTTCTCTCTTCACTCTTTCTCTCGGTGTTACAGAACGTTTATTTAATCGGGCTTTATCAGGTCTGCTTTCTGGTTTTTTGTTTTGACTAACGGGCTTTTCGCTCTCTGGTTGAGGAGCATTTTCTTTATCGTTATCGTTAGAGGCAGTTGGCGTAACTTTCGGAGTTTGCTCTACTTCTTTCGGTGCTTCAGCCACAGGTTGTGCACCCTCATTTTTTTCTTGAGCCTTGATTTGATTTTCAATTCTCTCAATGAGTTCTTTCTTACGAAGGTTACTGAAATTTTTCATGCCAAGACTTTCTGCAATATCTTTTAACTCAGACAGCAGTTTAGCCTCTAGTAGCTTTCTTGTATACATAAAAATAATGATGACAGCGTTTCAGACTGTCGCTATAATGAAATACTTTATGAAGAAACTTAATTTATAATATTAAGATTGTGTGTGAGATAGAAGCTATCTACATCGTAGTCACCTTACCGGAAGGAAATAGGCTTTGTCGTGACTTTTTATATTATAAGCAAATCTAAGTTATCCTATTTAATTTCACAAGCTGAAATGATAAGATTGCTTTAATTTCTAATCAATTTTTCAATAACATCCCCAAAATAAGCACCATATTCAGGTCCTACCCAGTTCATTTCTCTGATTTCGTAACTCTGTAATGAGTCATAATAAGCATCACAAGTAATGTAACCAACGTAATTTCCATTAAAACTAGATAGCATGAAATGTTTATTATGTTCTTTTGCTAACGAGTCAAATTTATAATCCAATGCAATCTCTCCTGAAAAATCAGAGGGAGTACCAAACCAATCTATATCTCCTAATTTGAAATAGGTAATATCACCTTCCAGTCCTCCAGAAGCCATTTTAAATATCCAATTTCGAACTTTTAGATTTTCTTCAATTCTCACTTGAGAGGGTCTAAAATCAATGGGGACCTTATGAACACTAGCGTCTACAACATAATCAACAGCTGTAGCATCCCATTTATTTAATATTGAATCAGATAGTGCTTGCCCCATATGTTTGATCATTTCGAAGTCTCTCTCTCCATGAGGGCTATTAGGCCCGTGACTAGCTACCATTCCTGCGCAATACATAGCAAAATCAATAGAAGGTTGTTTTTCTAAATAATCAATAAATTCCCCTGGGTAATCTCTTGAATAGATCCAGAAGTCCATACTTAAACAAGTGGCGTGTGCATTATAAGTAGTGATGATCGCTTTTTTCCCATCTGTTCTGATGATTTTAATAGCACGAATTGAGTTTTCTTTACGCCCTCCATTCACTATTCTATTTCTTACCCAGTCAGGTGATTCTGTTTTTATAAATCCAATACCGCCTTTCGATTTTGTATTACGGGCTTGCTTTATAGCATTAAACGAAGCTTCTGTAATCTTTTGAGTTGCTGCTTCAGAATATTTACCCATTGATAAGCTTCCTAATGTCGAAGGGTCAAATCCACCCATACCGTTGTGTGTATGTATTGCAGAAAAAAGGACCTGATCAGTGGTAAGGCCAATAGTTGGCAATAGTTTTTCCAAACGTTTTCTTACTTCAATAGGGAAAATCATTAGGTCTAATGTAAGGACAAAAGATTCTCTTACTCCATCATCAAAGGCAAAGGCTCTGGCATACAGAGAATCCCTTACTGCTGTGTATACAGTTCTGAAACCATAACCGGCTACAGGTAAAACTACATTTTTAGGAATGATGGATTGGGCAGACCAACCGATAAGAAGAGTATCTTGTGTGGAAACTTCTTTGTGTATTGCAGATATAATATTATCCGTATTGATAATGGTGTTTTTATATTCTGCAGTGGAATGTAATGGCGTTCTATCTATTCTTCCGATTAAAAAAGAAACAAATATTAAAAAGCCAAGAAGAAAAAAACTAATCTTTTTTTTCAAGAATATGGGAGTTTTAAGTCTAAAATCGTAATGCCATAAAAATACAGAATCCCTTTTTACTAATACTAATTTTGTCTTTAAAAGTTTTACTATTGGATTAACAGTGTACACTTCGCTTTTTTGTGTGTTAATTGTAGTGGTTTTAATAAAAAAGTCATTTATATTTAGTAGTGTTAACATAAGTAATAACTCATTTTTTTATCATGAAAACACTTTTACTTAAAGCATTTATGCTATCAAGTCTAATCGCATTATTACAAAGCTGCTATCCAGGAGGAGCTGAATATACAAGCGATTTAGATATTGCAATCTCACGATACGAATCTGTTGAGAATCTGAGATCTTATCGTTCTTATTATTTAGTAGAAGATTCTATTGCTGTTACTTCAAACACCAAAGATACTTTAACATTAGTGCAACAATTAGCAGTTTTGGCTAATGTTGATACGCAACTTCAAGGTATTTTGGAATTGGAAAAAGTAACTAAAACGGAATTAGAATCGGGAGCAAAAGTTCCAGATCTCTTTATTCAATTATCACAAATTGCTGTGCAGCAATCTGGTTTTGTTTGGCAGCCACCGTATTATCCAGGTTACCCAGGTTGGGGCTATCCAGGTTGGGGTTACCCAGGCTACCCTTGGTATGGCGGAGGATATTCTTATTATTCTTACAGTAATGGAACAATTCTTTTTGACTTTATTGATGTTGAGCAAACTACAAAAGAAAATGAAGGCATTGGTAATGACGAAGTACCAACTCTTATTTTAGGATGGCAAGGTGCTTTAAATGGCGTTCTTTCAAGAGCTAACAGTGTACCTTTGATCAATGAGGGTGTTGATGTTTTATTTGATCAATACAATACAGCTAAAGCAGGTACCGAATAACAGAAAGTCAACTATCCAATCTATTCAAAAGAACTTAAATCATGAAAAAATATATTATAACCCTCTTGTTGGGACTGACAGGATTTTATGCTTCTGCTCAACAATCCGATTTCATTTTGACCTATCAAATGGCTTTGCCTTTAGGAAATACAAGCGATTACATTAGTTCCTTTAGTGGAAGAGGTGTTGGTTTGGAATGGAAAAAACATTTACTTACAACTCCAGTATCGTATGGATTTTCAGTAAACTGGAATGTTTTATATCAAAAAGTAGATGACCGTTACAATAGCCCAGAGGAAGGAATTGTGGCAGACGGTAGACAATATAGATATCACAACACTGTACCGATTTTATTACATGCTAATTATTATTTTAATGAAGATGGAATCATTAATCCTTTTGTTGGTGTAGGATTGGGTACTTATTATATAAACCAAAGAACCTCATTTGGTCAATGGGCCTTTATTGAACAAAATTGGCATTTTGGTATAGCACCAGAAGTAGGTGTTGTTGCAGACGTTAGTTCTTCTTTCAATATGTTGTTTACAATTCGTTATAATCATGCTTTCAAAGCTGGTAATACAACAGATCATTCTTACTTAGGATTTAATGTAGGCTTTGTTTTCTAGTTTGGGAGCAATGACTAATTAATTTTCTATTCTAAATGATTGAATCTGAGTTTTTAAGGAATATAATTAAGGAAACGCTGTAACCTTATTTGTTCCTTTGAGTATTAAAGAGTTATAAAACGAATTTTAAGCACGATCTACAATAATGAAAAAATTATTAATAATAGCATCTCTTCTTTTGGGGACATCAATGATGGTTAACGCACAGAATATAGATGCTGAAACAATTAAGTCAGTTATAAAGACAGAGAAAAGAATTTTCTTTATGGAGAATATGGATTTATCTCTGGAAGAAGCGACAAAATTCTGGCAGTTATATGATAAATTTGAATTAGATAATTCGGAGTTATCAAGAGAAAAAACAAAATTATTTGAGGAGTTAATAAGTGAAACTGATGGAATCACTGATGAAGAAGCATTAAACATGGTCAATGAACTAATGGTGATTCAACAGAAAAACTTAAAGTTGAAGAAAAAGCATATCAAGATGATGCAAAAAGAGTTATCACCTAAAACAGTAGCTCGTTTTTATCAATTAAATGAATTGGTAAACAGTTTCTTAAAAACTCAAATATTAAGTGAATTACCTGTAGTACAAAGTAAGAAGTAGTTATTTTGATACTCTAAAGTTATAAGAAACCTCAATGTCTGATAGAAAAGATATTGAGGTTTTCGTTTTTAAGAACTAAAGTAGATGATAAATAATTTTGTCTTAGTACTTATTTTACTTTCTAAAGTAGTTTCGTATTTGTAAGTAAATTACAACAAGAACGTCTAATGTGTGTTTCTACATTACATGTATTTTTTTATTAGAAATTACGGAACAACTGAATAAGCGGTTTGAATAATTATTTTGAATATGAATATTTCAAAACAGTCTATCATTAAAGAATTAAAATCATGGGGATTTTTCGTTATTCTTTTAGGAGGACTTTATATTACAGGAGCCTTACCAGAAGTATCTGCTCTTATACAGAGAGGTCTATTAATGACAGGGTTAATGAATGCCTCTTCTTCTGAAGAATATGTTGGTAAGACAGATTATAATTGGAAATTGGAAGAGTTTGAATCCGGTGAGAGGATAGACTTTTCAGCATTCAAAGGCAAAAAGGTTTTTCTAAATGTGTGGGCATCATGGTGTCCCCCTTGCATAGCAGAAATGCCTAGTATTGAAAAACTGTATCAGCATTTTAAAGGAGATGATAATGTAGTTTTTATTATGTTGAATGTGGACGAAGATAAGCTGAAAGCCGAAAAATTTTTGAAAAGAAAGGGGTATAGTTTTCCAATTTACAGAAGAATCACCTCTACTCCTTCCATTTTTCAAAGTAATAGCATTCCTTCTACTTATGTAATTAATGAAAAAGGAGAAGTAATCTTTAAACATCAAGGTTTAGCAAACTATTATTCAGATAGTTTTATAAATATGCTAACAATACAATGACATTTCTTAAGTTATTTAGTATTGTTGATAAAACTTATGCCAATAAGAGTATGACTTTAGTAACTTTTGTCTATATTTGCAAGTTGCATGTAAAATATATTATTTGCATCGGGCAAAATAGTCTATTTACTTGCAATAATTTACATTTTGGCGCCTCTGTTTAGGATGGTACGAGATACCATATAAGCAGATAGTTTTTGAAACTTAAAAAAGAATACCACCTTGGCAACATTCAAGAACGGTAGAAAGAATTTTGCATCAGCAAAAAGAGTACTGGGTTACCCAGACTTCTTAGATGTACAGTTTAAGTCTTTCCACAATTTCTTCCAAATCGACACTCCACCAGAATTACGTGAAGATGAAGGTCTTTACAAAGTATTCATGGAGAATTTTCCAATTACAGATTCTCGTGAGAACTTTAATTTGGAATTTATTGATTATACAATTGATCCTCCAAAATACACTGTTGATGAGTGTGTAGAAAGAGGTTTGACTTTTAGTGTACCTTTAAAAGCTAAGTTAAAGCTTTCTTGTAGCGACGAAGATAACGAGGATTTTGAAACCATCGAACAAGATGTGTTCTTAGGAAACATTCCTTACATGACTCCTCGTGGATCGTTTGTAGTTAATGGTGCAGAACGTGTAATCGTTTCTCAGTTACACAGATCTCCAGGTGTGTTCTTTGCTCAATCAAAACACACTAACGGTACTAAACTTTACTCAGCAAGAGTAATTCCTTTCAAAGGATCATGGATCGAATTTGCAACTGACGTTAACAACGTGATGTATGCTTATATCGACCGTAAAAAGAAATTCCCAGTGACGATGCTTCTTCGTTCGATCGGTTATGGATCAGACAAAGACATCTTAGATCTATTCGAACTTTCTGAGGAAATCGAGGTAAATAAAACAAACCTTGCTCAGTTAGAGAATAGAACATTGGCTGCTCGTGTTCTTAAAACATGGACAGAAGACTTCGTAGATGAGGATACAGGTGAGGTAGTTTCTATCGACCGTAACGATGTTATCTTAGAGCGTGATCATATCATCTCTGAGGAAGATCTTGAATTGATCGAAGATGCAGGTGTTAACTCTGTGATCGTTCATAGAAAAGATATCAACATCAACGATTTCCGTATCATCTTCGATACATTAGCAAAAGATAATTCAAACTCAGAGAAAGAAGCGGTACACCAAATCTACCGTCAACTTCGTAACACTGAGGCTCCTGATGATCAGACTGCACGTGATATTATCAACAACTTGTTCTTCTCAGACAAACGTTACGATTTAGGTGAAGTAGGTCGTTACAAACTTAACCGTAAGTTACAGTCGGAGACAGGCATGGAAGTGCGCGTACTGACTAAAGAAGATATTGTCAAAATCATCAAGCACTTGATCCACTTGATCAACTCTAAAACAGTAGTTGATGATATTGACCACTTGTCAAACCGTCGTATCCGTACGGTGGGTGAGCAACTTTACTCTCAATTCGGAGTAGGTTTAGCTCGTATGGCACGTACTATTAAAGAGCGTATGAACGTTCGTGATAACGAAGACTTTAAGCCAGTTGATTTGGTAAATGCTCGTACGTTATCATCAGTGATTAACTCGTTCTTCGGTACCAACCAGCTATCTCAGTTCATGGACCAGACTAACCCTCTTGCAGAGGTAACGCACAAGCGTCGTATCTCAGCATTAGGACCAGGTGGTTTATCAAGAGAGCGTGCAGGTTTCGAGGTTCGTGACGTTCACTACACTCACTATGGCCGTCTGTGTACTATTGAGACACCAGAAGGTCCAAACATTGGTCTGATTTCATCTCTTACGGTATATGCTAAAGTAAACAGCATGGGATTCATTGAGACTCCTTACCGTAAAGTTACAGATGGTATCGTTGACATTGAAGACAATAACGTTACTTATATTTCTGCTGAAGAGGAAGATGATAAATTCATCGCTCAAGCTAAGACTGACTTAGATGAGAACAACCGCTTCACTGAAGAGTTTGTAAAAGTACGTTACGAGGGTGACTTCCCGCTTAAAGCGCCAGAAGACATCCAATATATGGACGTTGCTCCAAACCAAATTGTATCGATTGCCGCATCATTGATTCCTTTCTTAGAGCATGATGATGCCAACCGTGCATTGATGGGATCCAACATGCAGCGTCAAGCCGTGCCATTATTGAAGCCTGAAGCTCCAATCGTAGGTACTGGTTTGGAAAGAAACGTAGCAATTGACTCTCGTACTGTAGTTCTTGCAGAGAAAGACGGTGTGGTAGATACAGTTGATGCGAATGGTATTCATATGAGATATGATCTTACAGAGGACGAAAAGTTAGCTACTTTCGAAGACGATGTAAAATCACACAACTTGGTGAAGTTCCGTAGAACAAACCAGGATACTTGTATGAACATGCGCCCTATCGTAAAGAAAGGGGACAGAGTAAAACAAGGTGACGTTCTTTCTGAAGGTTATTCTACTGAAAATGGTGAATTGGCAATTGGTAAAAACTTACTAGTAGCCTTCATGCCTTGGCAGGGATATAACTTTGAGGATGCGATTGTAATCTCAGAGCGTGTAGTACGTAATGACGTTTATACATCACTTCACATTGTTGAACATGAATTAGAAGTGCGTGACACTAAGCGTGGTGAGGAAGAATTAACTTCTGAAATCCCTAACGTTGGTGAAGACGCAGTGAAAAACCTTGACGAAAACGGTATTATCCGTGTAGGTTCACGTGTTCGTCCTGGTGATATCTTAATTGGTAAGATTACTCCTAAAGGAGAATCAGATCCAACTCCAGAAGAGAAATTATTACGTGCTATCTTCGGTGATAAAGCAGGTGATGTAAAAGACGCTTCATTAAAAGCTTCTCCATCTTTAATTGGTACAGTAATCGACACTCGTCTATTTGCTCGTCCTAAGAAAGACAAAGAGATGCGTGCTAAAGCTAAGAAAGAAGTTGAGTTGTTGAAAAAGCAATACTCACGCGACTTGAAAGGCTTAGAGAATAAGATGATGTCTAAATTGATTGAGTTATTGGATGGTATGACTTGTGAAGGCGTATTCCATAAATTCGGTCAAGAAGTGATGAGCAAAGGAGTTACTTTCTCTGATGCCAACATCGCTGAAAACATCTTCTCTGGAGAGAACCCATTCCGTGATGATTCAAGTTATGCAGTTCCTGAGGAAGTGAACCTAATCGGTGACCTTATCTTAGACAACTGGACGTCTGATACTCGTATCAACGAATTAGTACGTTCAACTGTGAAGAACTACGTGAATGCTCGTAACGAAGTAACGGGTTACTTCAAGCGTGATAGATTTACACTAGAAGTAGGTGACGAATTACCAACAGGTATCGTGAAGCTTGCTAAAGTTTACATCGCTAAGCGTCGTAAATTGAAAGTAGGTGATAAGATGGCCGGTCGTCACGGTAACAAGGGTGTTGTTGCGAAGATCGTTCCTGAAGAGGATATGCCATTCTTAGAGGACGGTACTCCAATGGATATCTGTTTGAACCCTCTAGGTGTACCTTCACGTATGAACATCGGTCAGATCTATGAAACTGTTCTAGGTTGGGCTGGTTTGAAAATGGGTAGAAAATATGCGACTCCAATCTTTGATGGTGCTTCTGAAGAAGAAGTAGTAGCAGAATTGAAAGAAGCAGGTTTACCTGACTTTGGTCGTGCTCAATTATATGATGGTTTAACAGGTGACCCATTCCACCAAAGAGTTTCTGTTGGTGTGATGTACATGCTTAAACTAGGTCACTTAGTTGATGATAAGATGCACGCCCGTTCTATTGGACCTTACTCGTTGATTACTCAACAGCCATTAGGTGGTAAGGCACAGTTTGGTGGTCAGCGTTTCGGTGAGATGGAAGTTTGGGCATTAGAGGCATTCGGTGCAGCTAATGTACTTCGTGAAATCTTAACTGTGAAGTCTGATGATGTTCAAGGACGTGCGAAAGCATACGAGGCAATTGTTAAAGGTGACAATATGCCGAATCCAAACGTTCCAGAATCATTCAACGTATTGGTGCACGAACTTCGCGGTTTAGCACTAGAGATTACGCTACAGTAATTCTGGTCTCGACAAGACTAAAAAGCCAAAATGTATATATGAAAAACCTGTGGAGTTCTCTCCATGGGTTTTTTCACATTTTGAGTATTCTGATATTGTGTGTGTTTTGTTGAATATTTACTCCCATCAATTGATCATTTACTGCTTTAACAATAATACTATCTATTTCTAATGACCTAAAACTTGCGAAAAAACGCATTAATCAAGCATAGGTTAATAATTAATGACAGCTATTTATTGAGAAATCATAAGATGATTTATTAAATTGCGTAGCATTTTTGATAAGAAAAATCGGTAAGTCCATGAACTCTATTATTGTATAAATCGTAGAGAACATGAATGTAATGATATAAAATAATTAAATATGAATTTAAAAGATATTGCTTCAGTTGCTGGTAAACCTGGCTTATTTAAGATTGTAAAACCATCACGTACAGGTGTAATTGTAGAATCTTTAGAAGTAAAGCCTAAGAAAACTATTGTGAACGCAAGTCAAAGAATCTCTATTTTAAAAGAGATTTCTATGTATGTGACAGGAGAAGCTGAAGAATCAGTAGCTTTAGAGGAAGTTTTCCAATCGATCAAGTCGAAATTTGGTGTAGGTATTTTAACTGATGTAGATACAAAAAGTGAAGACGATTTAGAAGACTTCATTACTTCAGTGTTACCTAACTGGGATCAGGATCGTATTTATACTTCTGACATTAAAAAATTAGTGACATGGTACAATAAGCTTTCAGAGTTCTACCCTGAAGCTTTAGAAGATACAGAAGAAGAATCAAAAGACGAAGAAGCGTCTGCTGAGTAATAGTAATTCTTTCTATGGAGAGGCTTGAAAACTATGATTTTCAAGCCTCTTTTAATTTGGGAAAAATTCTTCTAATACATTTTGAAAACCATCTTTAGTTAGTGGTTTAGTCATGAATTTTTTGACAGCTGGATGCTTCTCCCCTCTGCTTTTATCATCAGGATTTAAACTGGTTGTGAGCATTACTACAATCGTGTTATCAACAAGTTCAGAAGGCATACTTTCGAACTCATCTAGAAACTCCCAACCATTCATCCTAGGCATATTAATATCTAAAAAGATCAATAGAGGTTCATCTTCATCAATAATTTGCTTCTTAAGGAAATCAAGCCCTTGTTGGGCTAGCATTTTTATTTCGATTTTAGCATCAGTTAGCTTTGATGATTTAATGATCATTTCGTGAAGAAAATTTACAGGTTCATCATCATCTATTAATAATATTTGGTTCAATTTTTCTCGGTTCATTCTTCTTCTGTGTTAATAGTAAAATAAAAAGTACTACCTACGCCAACTTCTGATTCTACCCAGATTTGTCCATGGTGTAGGTTAATAATTTTTTGGCAATGGGCTAGTCCAATTCCTGTACCTTCACCATCACTTTTTGAGGTGAGTCTTTGAAAAATAATAAAGATTTTCTGTCGGAATTTCTCATCTATACCAACCCCATTGTCTTGGATTCCAAACATCCATTCACCGTCTATGTGAGCAGATGATATTTTGATAAAAGGAGCTTCGGTTGGTTTTCTAAATTTAATAGCATTACTAATCAAGTTTTGGAATAATAGTCTTAACTCAAGTGGATAGCCATAAACGACTGGTAAATCAACATATTCAATGATGGTATTAGTTTCTTCGATGACAACTTGCATATCGTCTTGAACATGGCTTAGGATTTCATTAATGTTTACTTTTTTTAATTCTCTGTTTTTACCAAGTCTCGAATATTCAAGAAGTCCATGAATAAGCATTGACATCCTTTTGGATGCCTGACCAATATAATAAATAAACCTTTTAGATTCCTTATCTAATTGAGATAGATCTTGCTCTTGTAGTAAATCAGAAAAACTTGAAATAGTTCTAAGAGGCTCTTGTAGGTCATGGGATGTGATAAAGGCAAACTGTTCAAGCTCTTTGTTTTTTCCTTGTAATACTTTTTGAGCTTTTTCCATCTCTTCCATCCTTATATGATCTAATTGATACATATACATATAGTCCATAATTATGCCTATAAATGGAATAACATATGAAATTGATTTTAAGAAGTGTGCAATGTTAAAATGTTCATCAAAAAGTCTATCTGACCCTACAGCCATATGAATTTGGGTTGCAATTGCAGGAAGCATACTCCACAAAAGTGCCTCAACAAATACTCCTGGATCTTTTCTCTTGAGCGTTGGAATAAGAATCGTAAAAAGTATAACATAGAGTACTAAAGGAATAATATCATAAGGTCTGCTGATCCAAAAATTAGGGTAATAGGTATTAGGCAAAGCAGATGCAACAGCACAATAGTGTACAATACCATATGTAATAATAAAGACAATAAAGCAGATTACCCACATGATATGGTTCTTTCTGTACTTAAGAATTACATCATTGTAGTTGATGACAAGTGCTATTCCTAACAATAGAATTGCTGCATTGAATATTCTTGAAAGGGTCCAGGTAAATGGAATAAAGTTGTCATTAAATGCAATGGATTCAATGATATTAGCAGCAGCCAAAGTATGAAAGGCATCCATACATCCTGCAAAGAAGAGTACAATACCTATGATTGGTGCTGTTGTATTACCTGTCATCTTGTATTGAATAAAACTTAGGGCAGCTGTAGAAAGGGCAATAGTAACACCGCTCCATTCTAATATAAGATGAACGAAAAAGCCAATATACTCTTCAAAAATAAGAGAGCGAACACTTACATTGTCTAATACTGAATCTTCGATATGATGAATTGAAGGATTTCCAAAATTAAAAAATGTAAGCTGTAATATCAGGGGGGCTATACTTACAAAAATCGTAGCCCCTATAATTCCTCTTGGTAATTTAGCAATGTACTTGCTGGTTTCTTCTGTTTTTAACATGTAATAAAAGGGCCTCTAAAATTAGTTCAATAAGATACTCATTTTTAAAAAGGGCCCCTACGATCTACTTACAATTTCTATAGATGTTAAAATCAATTATTTATAAAGTACTTTTTATGTACTAAATTCATGAAACATTACATACAAAAAAGCCGAAATGAACTTTCATTCACTTCGGCTTTTATATAAATAATTATACTATTTTATTTTTTCCTTGATTGAAAATAGGCTTCAATTTCTTCTCGACTAAGTGCATTAAAAGTCATGTCTTTTGTTAGTCCTGCTTTCTGACCTATAAGTAAACCATAATGCATATCAGCGTATCCTTCAACAGCGTGGGCATCGGGGTTTAAGGAGAGTTTTACACCTTGTTCCAAAGCATAATGTGCCCATCTCCAATCTAAATCCAATCGCCATGGACTAGAGTTGATTTCAATGACAACACCATGTTTCGCACAAGCATCAATGACAGCTTTGTGATCAATTGGGTAGCCTTCTCTTCGAAGCAATAATCTTCCCGTTGGATGTCCCAGAATAGTTGTAGCAGGATGTTCAATGGCTTTGATGAGACGTTCGGTTGCTTTTTCCTTAGTCATGGTCAAAGGCGAATGAATGGATGAAACAACAAAATCAAATGTGGCTAAAACATCATCATCATAGTCAAGACTTCCATCAGAAAGAATATCAGATTCAATTCCTTTGAATATTTTGAAAGGAGCTAATTCCTTATTTAATTCATCAATTTCCTTGTGCTGCTGTTCAATTCTTTCTACAGACAGACCATTAGCATAAAAAGCAGTTTTGGAGTGATCAGAAATACCCAAATACTCATACCCCTGCTCTTTTAAGTAAACAGCCATTTCTCTTAATGTATTCTGCCCATCAGAGTAATCAGAGTGATTGTGCAAAGATCCTTTAAGGTCGCTATCCTGTACTAGTTCTGGAATTCCATTTTTTACAAAATCTTCATCAAAAAGACCTTCTCTCAACGGTGTAGGGAAAAATGGAAGTCCCGCTTTTTCGTATATCTCTTTTACAGAATTTACTTCTTCTTTTCTCAATACTTCTGCCAATGACATGTTCCCTTCTTTTTGTAATTGAAGGTGCTGAACAGTCGCACTTTTTTGAAAGGATAGTTTTAAAAACTCATCAGGAGAGGCAACAAAAATTTCTAACTCACTCTCATTTTCTCCAATTGTTCCTCTAAGCGTTAAAGGGATACTTCTCTCAAGATCAATTGATACTCCATCGTAATCTTTAAGGTCTTCAATTAAACGAGATGAACTCTCAGCGGCAATTGTAAATTGAAAGGTTTCAACTACTTCTCTATGTAATGACAAAGCACCTGCTGTTGCTACTTTAATATTTTTAGTTTGAAGAAAATCAATAAAATCATTCGCTACGACTTCCGCTTTAGCATAATGCATTCTCTTACGGTTTTCCTGTAAGAAAAGTACTTGTTGAAGAATTTTAGCTTCTGTTTTAGCAGCAAAACCTTTTAATGTTTGCACTTTATTTTCTTCGCAAGCGGCTTTTAATTTCTCTAAAGAATCAATTTCCAATTCTTTCCAGAGTGTAGCAATTTTCTTAGGTCCTACCCCACTCAATCCCATCATTTCAATGACTCCTTCAGGTGTTTTTTCTTTCAGTTCTTCTAACTCTTTGAAAGTTCCTGTTTCAAAAAGAACCAATAGTTTTTCAGCCATTGTTTTGGATAACCCAACTTCAATTAAACCATCTTGATCTAATGAAATTAATGGTGTACCCGCATTTTCCATGCTTTGAATCGCTGAACTATATGCTCTTGTTTTGAAAGGATTAGCACCGTGTAGTTCCATTAATGAAGTAGTTAAACGGAACTTTTTAATAATATCTTTATTTGTCATTATCTGTCTTGAAATTGAAGTTTAAAGTTAAGAAAAAGAGTGATTAATGAAGAATGATGGGCTGATTTATAATAAACTTTAATTCGTCGATAAAAACCTTCAATTGGTAGATTACACTTCTAGAACATGAGCGTTGAATGTATTTTTGATTAACATTAATCTTAAAGATCAATCATCATGAACAAATCTATTTTTAAACTAAGCCTACTAACAGTATTTCTTGCCTTTCAATTTTTAGGCTTCACTGCATGCTCTAAAGAGGATGAAACAGAAGAGGAGATTATCGAAAATCCCATTGAAAACCTTCCTGATATTTCAGGTTACCCTATTGTTGGAACGAATCAAACCACTTTTTTTAATAATTCACAATCAACCACACTACAAGTGGAAGGAAGCGACTTTTATGGTCAAAATGCGAATTATTTGGGGAATACACCTTCTTATACAGATAATAACGATGGAACGGTAACTGATAATGTGACCGGCTTAATGTGGCAACAAAGCTTTGATCATAATGAAGATGGAACAATTGATGTCAATGATAAGCTGACTTACAATGAAATCCTGGCTTTAGTAGAAAACGGTTTCACTTATGCAGGCTATTCTGATTGGAGGGTACCTACCATCAAAGAGATGTACTCATTGATCTTATATAGTGGAAAAGATATTGCTCCCGAAAGTACTTCGGGCACAGGTTTAACGCCTTTTATTGATAACAATACTTTTGAGTTTGCTTATGGAGATGTAAGTGCAGGTGAAAGATTGATCGATATGCAATGTGCAACAACCAATATTTATGTGAGTAAAGAAGTAGAAACGTTAGTTTTTGGTGTCAACTTCGCAGATGGTCGTATTAAAGGTTACGGTACTAGGAATCCACATGGAAGTGGTGATAAGGCTTTTAATTACTTATTGGTAAGAGGAAATGCTACTTATGGGCAAAACGACTACACTGATAATGGTGATGGAACGGTAACAGATAAAGCAACAGGTTTGATGTGGGCAACGGCTGATAATACGGAGGCCATTTTATGGCAAGATGCATTGAAATATGCTGAAAATAGTGAGTTGGCAGGTCATACAGATTGGAGGTTACCGGATGCAAAAGAATTGCAGAGTATTGTAGATTACAACCGTTCGCCAGCCACAGATAATTCAGCTTCCATTGATCCTGTTTTTGAATGTACAACGATCATCAATGAAAGAGAGGAGGAAGATTTCCCTTGGTATTGGTCGAGTACTACCCACGAGTCGATGGCGAATAAAGGTGGAGGAAATGCAGTTTATGTAGCATTTGGTAGAAGTTTAGGAAATATGAACGGATGGATAGATATTCATGGTGCGGGTTCACAAAGAAGTGATCCTAAAACAGGTGATCCGGCAGATTATGAAGAGGGTTTTGGTCCTCAAGGTGATGCAATCAGAATTTATAATTATGTTCGATTAGTTAGAAATGTTGAATAGAGTATTTTGAGGTAAGAGGTAAGAGGTAAGAGGTAAGAGAGTAATTTCTTCTTCTTACCTATTTCCCTTTGTTCTATGATATAGATATTTAAAGAAAATGCAGAAGCAGGTTAATCAGGTTCCATTTATTCTGACCACATTAGTATGGTTACTTTTATTCTCTATGCCTTTGTTGTTTGGGGATTATGAGAATGGAATAAAGTGGAGCCACATTCAGAAAATTTGGGCAGAGTATGCAGTGTTGTTGATGGTTTATCTTATCAATCACTTTTACTATATGCCGAAATTCTTTTTCAAGGATAAAAAGGTCAAGTACTTTATTCTTGTAGGAATAAGTATCATCGCTTTATCGGTGGTGGTGTATTATCTGCATACTTATTTTGAAAATCAACGCCTGCCAAGGATGAGACCTAGAGAACATTTTTCACCTATGCATCCGCCTCATCATGAGATAATAAGACAGAAAGAATTTGTGCCTCCTTATGCCAATTTTATTATTCTGAGTATTCTGTTGATTGGATTTGATTCTAGTCTTTTATTTTTTAGTAAATGGACGAAATCGGAGCAAAATAAATTAAAGGCAGAGAAGGAAAACATCGCTAACAAAATGGCTTTTCTGAAAACGCAGATCAGCCCTCATTTCTTTATGAATACTTTAAATAATATTCATGCATTAATTGATTTTGATAAGGAAAAGGCACAAGAAGCCATCATTAGTTTATCTCAGATGATGGACTATATGCTCTATGATTCCCAATCGTCTAAAAGTTTGCTTTCAGAAGAGATTAATTTTATAAAAGGATATATCGATTTGATGAAATTGCGTTTGATGGATGACTTTGATTTAAAAGTGGAAATTCCTGATGAATTGCCTCAAGTAGAAGTTCCTCCTTTGTTGACGATTTCATTAATTGAAAATGCCTTTAAGTATGGTGTAAGCTATAATGAACCTTCTTTTATTCATATAAAATATACCATTGACAATCACCAAATGCATTTCTTTGTATCAAACAGAATACATCAGCATCAAAAGAAAAATAAAGGGTCAGGAATTGGCTTGGTGAACACAGAAAAAAGATTGGATCTGTTGTTTGGTGATGATTATTCTTTAGATTTTAATCAGGAAAATGACATTTTTACAGTAAACCTAAAGATTCCATTATGATAAGATGTATTGCCATAGATGATGAACCCTTGGCTTTGAAACAAATTCAAAGTTATGTGGAAAAAATCCCTTCTTTTCAACTGATAAAAACATTTACGAGTGCCATCAATGCCATTCAGTTTTTGAATGAAGAAGAGGTTGATTTGATGTTTATCGATATCAATATGCCAGACCTCTCGGGGATGGAGTTTGTAAAGTCATTAACTAGTCCTCCTAAGGTGATTTTCACGACAGCTTATAGAGAATTTGCCGTAGAAGGTTTTCAGGTAGATGCGGCTGATTATTTGGTGAAGCCTATCTCCTTTCCAGTATTTTCAAAATCATTAGAGAAGACAAAATCAAGATATTTTTCTGAATCAAAAACTATTGAAGAAACAGAATCTACCGTAAAAAAAGAGAGCGATTTTCTATTTATCAAAACCGACTATAAAATTGTCAGAATAAAGTTTGAGGAGATAAAATACATTGAGGGAATGAAGGATTATATCCGAATCCACCTTGTGAAAGGAAAGCCTTTGATGATTTTGTTTAGTCTAACGAAAGTGATGGATTTTCTTCCTTCAGAAAACTTCTTGAGAGTGCACCGTTCTTATATCGTTAATCTGAATGAGATGGTGAGTATTAGTAGAAATAGAATTTATTTTGGTGGGGATGTGGTATTGCCAGTGAGTGATCAATATAAGGATAGCTTTCAGGAATTTATCAATAAGCATTTCTTGAAGTAAATATCTGCCTTCAAGTTATTTTTTATTACTCACCAATCCTTCAAATACCTTCGGTAAAAAACGCTTGATTAATACTGCCATTTTTTCCCTAGGTCTGCCGATTACCACTTCACTTTTTCCGTTTGTGACTGCTTTTATAATATCTTGAGCCGCTTTTTCAACCGTAATTCCTTCTTTCCCTTCATCTAAATGACCTTGTGTAGATCCATCGCCCAAAAGAGCATTTTTGGCAAGGTCTGTTTTCACATATCCGGGTAGAATATTGGTGATTTGAAGATTTGGTATGACGTTTTCGGCTCTTAAAGAATCAAAGAAACCTAAGAGTGCATGTTTAGAAGAAGAGTAAGCAGTTCTTTCTGGAACACCGAACTTTCCTTGAACACTATTAATGGAAACTATAATGGGATTTGATACTTCTCTGAGATAAGGTAATGAGGCTTTGGTGAGATAAAGCTGTCCCCAAAAATTGACTTTAAAGATTTGCTCAAAAGTAGCATAAGAAGTCTCTTCAAAACCTGCTCTTTGACTGATTCCACCTATATGAAAAATACAATCAATCTTTTGATGAATAGCATAAGCTTCCTCTGCTTTTTGATGTAAAACCTCTTTATTATCTGCAAGGTCTAAAGGTAAAATGCTTACTTCTACTTTTGGATCAATATCCTTTTTTACTTCCTCTAATTTTTCTTGATTTCTAGCAGAAAGAATCAGTTTAGGAGATTGCTGACTTAGTAATAAAGTCACTGCTTTTCCAATTCCAGAAGACGCTCCTGTGATCCAACAAACCTTATTTTCAAACCTCATTATTTTATTCATGCCCGAAAATACAATCTATATCTGAATTAAGTAGGATACGTTATCAAAAGTTCAAGTTTCAATAGTTCTTCGTTTTATTTTGAACTATTGACAAAAAGTAAGACAAAGATCATCCGTTAGAGGGGTTTAGTGGATCTTAATCACTGTTATGAATCAACAGATACTTCGTATATTTGCAAATCAATTCGAAATAGATAAAAGTATCCCATCAAAATTAATTTTATTATTTATTGTTGTCCTTAAATATTAGCAGCAACAACTGGTAAAAAGTTATAATTGAAGGAATATTTGGAGGAATTCATATTAACATAAAAATCAAATGTCAGTCCATAAATCAGATATAAAAAAGGTTACTACGCATCAATTAGCAGCAATGAAAGCAAGAGGTGAGAAAATATCAATGCTTACCGCTTATGATTATTCGATGGCTAAGATTATTGATGGTGCAGGTATTGATGTTATTTTAGTAGGTGATTCAGCATCCAATGTGATGGCAGGTAATGAAACAACTTTACCAATCACTCTAGATCATATGATTTATCACGCTACTTCTGTGGTCAACGCTGTTGATCGTGCGCTTGTAGTGGTGGACATTCCTTTTGGTAGCTACCAAGGTAGTTCAACTGAAGCATTACGCTCTGCGATCCGTATCATGAAAGAGTCAGGCGGACATGCTGTAAAAGTGGAAGGAGGAAAAGAAATTGAAGATTCTGTAAAAAGAATTTTATCAGCTGGTATTCCAGTGATGGGACATTTGGGATTAACACCTCAATCTATTTATAAGTTTGGTACGTATACAGTAAGAGCAAAAGAAGAAGCTGAAGCTCAGAAATTAATTGACGATGCCAAGCTGTTAGAAGAATTAGGATGTTTTGCCTTAGTATTAGAAAAAATCCCTTCAGCATTAGCAGAAAGAGTTGCAAAAGAGTTGACTATACCGGTGATCGGTATTGGTGCTGGTTCTGGAGTGGATGGACAAGTATTGGTTGTTCATGATATGCTAGGTATTACACAAGACTTTAAACCACGTTTCTTAAGGAGATATGCCAACATTGGTGGTATGATGACTGAAGCTGTTCAGCATTATATTCAAGATGTGAAAGCGGTAGATTTCCCGAACGAAAAAGAACAATACTAATTCATTTTTGAGTTAGTCTAAAATTTCGAAACTATGAAAATCGATCAATCACAAGTCATCTATGAAGACAATCATTTAGTGGTTGTGAATAAAGCTCCAGGTATTCTTGTACAAGGGGATGAAACAGGTGATGAAACTCTTTTGGATATTGTAAAAGAGTATATCAAAGAAAAATACAATAAGCCCGGTGCTGTATTTTTAGCACCTGTTCACCGTTTGGATAGACCTGTAAGTGGTGTTGTTGTTTTTGCCCGTACTTCAAAAGCGGCAGAAAGAATGGCGAAGATCTTTCAAGACCATAAGATTACAAAAAAATATATCGCTCTAGTTGGTAAAAAACCTCAATACGATGAGGACACAATGATCAACTGGATGAAGAAAGATCCTAAGAAGAACCGTTCACACGTTTACCAATCTGAGAAAAAAGGTGGTAAGTATGTAGAGACGTATTATCAAATGCTAGGAAGAGTGGGTGATAACTACTGCTTGGAAGTAATTCCAAAGACAGGTCGTTCACATCAGATCCGTGCACAACTAGGAAACATTGCTTCTCCAATTGTTGGTGATATGAAATACGGTGCTCCAAAAAGAATCATGAAAGGTAAATTGATTTTCCTTCATGCAAGAGAATTGGAATTCGAACATCCTGTGAAAAAAACGCCTGTACGTTTTACAGCGAAACTTCCTGATCATGATGTGTGGAGAAACTTCACAGAAATGGCAGCGAGTATCTAATAAAAGAAGGTACTTATTCACATAATGGTAAAAACCTCTGTATTTTCAGGATTGGAAATGCAGAGGTTTCTTTATTTTATCAACATTATTGTTGGTAACTCCTGTTGATAAGTGCAATTGTGAATAAGTCTTGTTTTCGTGGATAAAATCAATGATTGGAAATCAAAAAATGGAATGTTAGTAATGTGAATAACTTAATTCACACTCTTGAGTAAATCATTTAAATAATTATTAGTCAGTTATTTACATTGTTAGTAATATTTTGAAAATCTACTTATTCACTGTGATGTGAATTATTTAAGAGTTAAACTTACTCAAAGTTACTTTTCCTAAAGTTAAATTTTAACGCTGATAAAATGGACTAGTGTTAGTAACATTTCACCTTTTATAGCGGTTGATATTCACACTCAGAAATAGTGTATTTGTTATAAACAAAGAACCCCTAAGCTTCATTCACTTAAGGGTTGCCTTTGATATATTTTGATGATTTATAATTGTATAATGGAAGTTGGATTTCCTTCTACTTTGATTGTTCCACTACCTGAATTTCGGATGGATAAAACACCATCGCAATGAACATGAACATTACCAGAACCCGTATTTGAAACTGTAACGTCTTTTGTAATCAATTGACTAGCTTTCAGATTGCCAGAACCATCCAATCTCGCATCTAACTTTTGACTGTTACCATATAAAGAAATATTTCCACTACCCGTTCTTTTCACCGAAATAGCATTAATAGCTATTTTTTCAATATTGATATTTCCAGAACCATCAAGTTGGGCATCAATAGTATTGATAACATTTGAGGCATCATCTACAGCGATTTTTCCACTGCCTGCAAGTTTGATCTTTAATTGATCAGATGTTAAGTCATGTACCAATATACTGCCACTTCCGTTTAAAGTCACATTTTGAAGTGAAGTCACATTGAGGTATAATTTGAAGTCATAATTTCTAAAGTTCTTATCTAGTTCAATGACTAAAGTACCGTTTTCAACCTTATAAGATAGATAGTTCATCACCTCTTGTTGAGTTTCAACCACCACAGATTGAGCATCATTTTGATCAATCACTACATCACCAGCTATATTTAATTCAATGCCATTTATTTCCTCTTCAAATTCTAGATCAAAGGTTTGTGAAGGTACACCATTAAGGTTTCTTTCATTACAGCTTGAAAAGAAAAAAATTGAACCTAGTAGAATTAAGAATATGTTTTTCATTTTTATTGTTTATTTAATTTTAGAGTCTACATACTGATGACACACAGTTGAAAATTTACCCCTATTCCAACAAATAATTTTTGTTGTATTTTTCGTTTTATTCTGATTATTAGTGTGTTATACTTCTATGTTTTAACGTTTTAACGTGAGCTCAGTTTTATATAAAATGGTAAAGTAGTTATATGAAATAATCATTTCATGGGGTTGAGTTTGGGTAATGGACAAAACTCTTTTCCTATTGGATGTTGAAAATTCAAAATTTATTTATTTACTTTGAATTACAAAGTACTTTTTATGAAAGAACAAGATTACATCAACGACTTAAAAGAAATCAAGGATATTATGAACCGTTCATCTCGGTTTATCTCCTTGAGTGGCCTCTCTGGAATCAGTGCTGGGATTTGTGCATTAGTAGGAGCATATTTCGCTTATGATATTCTATATAATATCGGTTATGAAAGAAATATTATAAGTGAAAAAAAGATTGATGCCCTTATTATCACTGGTGCAATAACATTATTGGCGGCAATTGGTTCTGCTTTATATTTTACATTTTCAGAAGCAAAGAAAAACGGTCAGAAGCTATGGGACCTTCAAGCGAAAAGGTTATTGATCAATTTGATGATACCACTGGCAACGGGCGGTTTACTGACATTGTTATTGGTAGCAAAAGGATTTATAGGTTTGGCCGCTCCCCTGACTTTGATTTTTTATGGGCTTGCACTCGTGAATGCTAGTAAATATACCATCTCAGAACTACGTGGTCTTGGGATAATTGAAATAATTTTAGGACTTTTGGCGACGCAATTTATAGGATACGGTTTATGGTTCTGGACAATAGGCTTTGGTTTCTTGCATATTGCTTATGGTCTATACATGTATTTTAATCCTCAAAAGTGAAAGACTTATTAAATAATTTAAATAAAGCATTTGAAAATAAAGTTCGATTGGGAATTATGGCGGCACTTGTTGTAAATGAGTACCTGGATTTTAATTCCCTTAAAGAACTGCTTGGTGTCACAGATGGCAACTTGGCAAGTCACTTGAAGTATTTGGAGAAGAATGAGTTTGTTTCGGTAAGAAAAGAGTTTTTGAACCGTAAACCTAATACCAAGTATTCTGCTACCAATGAGGGAAAAGTGGCCTTCCAAAAACACATCAAAGCCATTGAAGACTTACTAAAATAAAAAATTTTAAACTATTACTTTGTGTTTCAAAGTACTTTTAAATTATTACTATTATGTACAAAAACTTATTTCGAAGAGAAGAAAAAATACTCAAAAGAAGATTAGATAAAGTGGTACTTCAATTGATGCTAAGGCATTGGTTCTCATTTTAATATAAAAATTTTATCCATTCACTTTGTAATTCAAAGTACTTTTGATAAACTATGAAAGTAAAAATGATATTGCCAGCATTGGCAGAAGCTGAAAGTCCTTTTTGGAGACCGATCAAATACTCTTTATTTCCACCGTTAGGTTTAGCCACTTTAGCTTCTTATCTCTCCTCAGAAGATGAAATTGACCTTCAAGATCAGCATGTAGAAACACTGAACCTTAATGATGAGCCCGATCTTGTAGTTATTCAGGTTTATATCACGAATGCGTATCGCTCTTATAAAATTGCAGATCACTACAGAGCAAAAGGAGTCTATGTGGTGCTTGGCGGTTTGCATGTGACTTCTCTTCCTAATGAAGCGGCACCACATGCTGATTCTCTTTTTTTAGGACCGGGCGAAGAAACTTTTCCTCAATTTCTCAAAGACTTCAAAAATAAAAGACCTCAAAAAAGGTATTTCTCACCTGTCAGAACGCTCGTTGGAGCTCCGCCGATTAGACGGGACTTAATTAAAAGAGAACGTTATCTCGTTCCTAATTCAATTGTAGTGACCAGAGGTTGTCCTCATCATTGCGATTTCTGTTATAAAGACGCCTTTTTTGAAGGAGGAAAAGGCTTTTATACACAGCAAGTGGATGATACATTGGCAGAAATTGATCGCTTGCCAGGTAAACATCTGTACTTTTTGGATGATCACCTTTTAGGTAATGCAAAGTTTGCCACTGAATTATTTGATGGAATGAAAGGAATGAACAGAGTATTCCAAGGAGCAGCCACAATTGATTCTATTTTAAGAGGAAACCTCATAGAAAAAGCAGCAGCAGCTGGACTAAGAAGCTTATTTGTAGGATTCGAAACCTTTTCCCCAGAAAACTTAAAGCAAAGCAACAAAAAGCAAAACCTACAAAAAGACTATAAGAAAGCGGTTCAAAGACTACATTCTTTAGGAATTATGATCAATGGCAGTTTCGTTTTTGGACTGGATGATGATGATAAAGATGTGTTTAAAAGAACAGTAGATTGGGGAGTAGAAAACGGAATTACTACTTCTACTTATCATGTTTTGACGCCTTATCCCGGAACTAAACTCTTTAAAGATATGGAAAGCAGTGGTCGTATCATTACTAGAAATTGGGATATGTATGATACCAGAAATGTCGTTTACCAAACCAATAAACTAACGGCTCAGGAATTAAAAGAAGGCTATGGTTGGGCGTATAAAGAGTTTTATGCTTGGTCCAATATTCTAAAGGGAAGCCTCAGTCATGATGCACATAAGCACAAACTAAAACATTTGCTATACAGTGGTGGATGGAAAAAATTTGAACCGCTTTGGAACTTCATCATTAAATCTAGAAACCTCAATAATATGCTTCCTCTTTTGGAGTCCATCTTATCTAAAGTGAACTATAAAGAGAACAATGTTGTGGAACTGATTTCTAAAAAGGAAGACAGAATAAAGCAAAGACCAAAGGTGATTATCAAAACTTTGGGTAAGCAAACTAAAGTGTCATAAAAACGAGTCAAAAAATTACTCATTTAATATAAAACTTTTAATCTAATTATTATGGAACAACAACAAAATCAAAAGCCCCAGAGAAGTTGGGCAAAGAACACAGTGATGGTCAAAGTGGGCATTATTACTATTTTAATGCTGTTATTATTAATACCACTTTCTATGATTGAATCCATTATTTACGAAAGGGAAAATATGAATAGAAAAGCCATTAAAGAGGTGTCTTCGAAGTGGTCAAATGAACAGGTAGTGAAAGGACCAATTCTAACAGTTCCCATGTTGATGGAAAGAGAAAATCAAGAGGGAGAAGTGATAGAATACACAAAGTACTGGTACTTGTTACCTAAAGAATTAAAGATTGATGGTGACGTAGATCCAAGATCACTAAATAGAGGTATTTACGATATTATAGTGTACTCTTCTAATTTAGATGTGAAAGGACAATTTGATTTAAAATCAATTCCAAAACCTAGCGATTTGAAAGAAATACAATTGGATAAAGCATTTCTCACAGTTGGAATTAATGATCTCCGAGGAATTAAGAATCAAATTAAAGTAAAATGGAATGATACTACTTTGGATATTGAACCAGGAAGTAGAATACCGAAATTAGTAGAAAGTGGTGTGACAATTCCCGTTACACTTTCTGAAGAGGGGCAATCAAAATATGATTTTAGTTTTAATTTGGTACTTCAAGGAAGTCAGAACCTTTCCTTTATTCCACTTGGAGCAACTACTCAGGTAAGCATGCATTCAAAATGGGACTCACCAAGTTTTGTCGGAAACTTTCTCCCTGATACTAGAGAGGTGACAGAAGAAGGTTTTACAGCAAAATGGACCGTACTGCAGTTGAACAGAAACTTTCCTCTACAATGGATATCAGGTGAATTCAAACAATACAGCAACTTTGATCAATCCGCTTTTGGAGTGGATTTACTAATCCCTGTCAATGATTATCAAACCTCTATGCGTTCTGCGAAGTATGGAGCCATGACTATAGCGTTGACCTTTTTGATTTTCTTTTTGGTGGAAGTGATCAACAAAACAAGAATTCACCCTTTACAATATGCCATGGTGGGGATTGCCCTCTGTTTGTTTTACACCTTATTGGTATCGATCTCAGAACATAGTTCTTTCAACCTTGCTTTTGGAATTGCTTCAGTAGCCATTGTAAGTATGATCTCATTATACTCCTTGAGTTTATTTAAAAACAAGAAACTGTCCTTAATGTTAATGCTGATCTTATTCGGAATTTATACCTTCTTATTTATCACATTACAAATGGTCGATTATGCTTTACTGATGGGTAGTATTGGGTTGACGATGATCTTGGGGGCAACAATGTTCTACACAAGAAAAATCAATTGGTATCAGTTGAATTTATCAACAGCGGGTAGCGTAAGTTAATTTTTGAAAGTAAAAAAAGACCAGGCCAAAATAATTAGCCTGGTCTTTGTCATGTTGAACGATTTGAATAAGTATTTGATCTGTTTGTTCTCAGCGTCAATTACTTAATTTAATTGATTGGTTACTTTTTGCGGTATATTGAGAACATCGACCAGAATGAACCCATCTAAACAATTATTGAATTTCGGATCGATATTGAAACCGATAATCTTTCCATTCAACTTGATGTATTGACGGATCAGGACTGGAACTTTGTATTTTTTAGAATCAATTTCCACTAATAATTTGTCCAGTTCATTGATGTTGAAATACTCTTTATTGGTCAACTTATCAATGTATTCCTGTACATTAGAAGTGATTTTATATTTCTTTCTTGGTTTAATAAGGTGAGAAAGTTCGTGGTTGTATAAGAACTTATGTGAGTAATAGATAATTGCATCTTTTGAAGCATCAGAATAGTCATTACTAATGCTGACCGACCCAAACATATATCTATAATGAGGATTTCTTTTTAGATAAATATTGATCCCCTTCCAAAGGAAAAATAATGGGAAAGCGTCCTTTTGCTTTTCTTTAATCACAAAAGATCTACCTAATTCAATTCCTTGTCGTAAGATAGGTTTAAAACCTTCTTTATATTTAAAAAGGGTATTAGTGTAAAAACCTTTTTTACCCACATATTCCATAATTTCATCGCCTTTACCGATTCTGTAAGAACCAATTACACGGCTTTCTTCTCTATCCCAAATGAACAAATGCTGGTAATATTCATCAAAGCGATCTAGATCAATGGAATGATTAGTCCCCTCTCCTACATCTCTAAAAGTCTTCTCTCTAAGTCTACCAATCTCAAGAAGGATATAAGGAATTTCTTCAGAAGGACTGATATATACATCATATTGTTTTTGACTGAAAAGTAGTGATGAAGAAGATAAATCTTTGATTTCTCCTTCTAACACATCTTTTGGAATAGGTTGAAATAATGGTTCGGCCTCAGTTTTTACTTTTTTGTTTGGTTTCAGGAATTTTTGAGATTTTAGTCCCTCTCCTAATAAATAAGTTTTGTTTCTAAGGAAAGAACTTATTTCCTCAATTGTTTCGTGTTTTTGGTATTCTTTAGGTTGTATGGGTTGACCAATTCTGATTTTAACTTTGTGCCCTTTCTTATTTAAAAATTCTTTAGGGATTTGCATCGTTCTTAATGATGGATGCACTTTACCTAACAAGTGGAACATCCAGCTGTTCACCCCATGAAAATAAATTGGAACGACAGGTACATCTGCATTTTGAATTAAGCGAATAGACGATTTTGTCCAAGGTCTATCTTCTATTCTTTTATTACTATTATAATAAGTAGAAACTTCACCAGCTGGGAAAAGACCAATTGAGTTACCTTCATCTAAGGTTTTCAGTACTTTAGAAAAAGCATTTAGTTTCTTTTTACGAAAAGGATCAACACTGATAAACAAGTCTTGAAAAGGTTTCATGACCTCCAAAAAATGGTTAGCAGTCACTTTAAAATCAGGTCGTACCTTGTTCATCATCTGAAGTAATAATACACCATCAAGTAACCCATAAGGATGATTGGAAATACTAATAAATGCTCCTTCTTTAGGAATTTTAGCTAGATCTTCATCACTGACTTCAAAAGAGATATTAAGCATATCCAATGCTTTCTCAATCAATTCAATCCCTTCATAACGAGAAAGTTTAGTATACATCTCGTTCATTGCTGAAAGCCCTAAGGTCTTCATGATAAGCTCGGTAATCACCTTGTTGGTGCCAAGCTCTCTCATCATTTGATCAGTTGGTATTATTTCAGTTTGCATAACTTTTATTTCTTTTCGAAAAGGTAGTAATCACATTTTATCTGAAAGTTATTATAAGCTTAATTCTATTTTGTTTTTAGGTGAATTAGAAGTTACAATGTCATCTTAAGGTAATAAACTAAAGGTTGTTAGATATTCATCAAACAGTCGTTTTTTATTCGATTCAATTTAACCTGTTAAATACTATCAATCAGTGAATTATGAAAAATAACACTTCAAATATTTAACTCATAAATCCAAAATAGATATCTGAATTCTCTTAAAATAGTTTTTGTAATATTTGACTATGCAAATAGGAGATTTTGTGTGAAACTCATAATTATTGGTCTATGATTAATGTTATAAATAGTGAGCAATTGGTAATCATGAGTTCATCTTAATTATTTCACAATGAGTAATAATGAATTGTAATGCCCGCTTTTAGCACATTTGAGTGAACAAATTAAAGTGAATTTGTAAAGTCAAATATGAGTTGAATTCATCTTTTTGAAAGAGGTGTGGTGATCAAGTTTAATTCAAAAAAATTGACTTTTTCTTTGAGAAATAATGGATAACTGATACTTTGAGGCCATCATACAAAACACCAATAAACACATGAAAACTTTTACTCCCTCTGAGGTAACTACAGCACAAATGCATGGTTACTTGTTAAATTCTATTGCCCCTCGTCCAATTGCTTTTGTAAGTACAGTTGATGATGAAGGTAATGTTAATTTGAGCCCTTATAGCTGCTTTAATTTTTTTGGAGCCAACCCTCCTATTTTAGTTTTTTCCCCCACAAGAAGGGTAAGAGATAATACCACGAAGCATACTTTGGACAATATTTTAGCCACTAAAGAGTGTGTTGTCAATATTGTGACTTATGATATTGTAGAGCAAATGTCCCTATCCAGTACCGAATACGGTAAAGGCATCAATGAATTTATCAAGTCTGGTTTAACAGAAGTTCCATCAGTAGACGTAACACCACCAAGAGTGAAGGAGTCGCTGGTCCAATTTGAATGTAAACTTCAGCAGGTTATTGCGATGGGAGAAGAAGGTGGAGCAGGAAATTTGGTACTATGTGAGGTTATAAGAATACATGTAAATGAAAGTATACTAGATGAAAAAGGGATGATAGAAGGTTCCAAATTAGATTTAATGGGAAGAATGGGTGGAAACTATTATGTAAGAGCATCAGGAGATGCATTATTGAGTATTGAAAAACCAATTAGAAAAAAAGGAATCGGAATAGATCAGCTTCCCCTTCATATAGTTGAAAGTGAAATATTGACAGGAAATCAGTTAGCAAAACTTGCCAATATAGAAGCTATACCATCCATTGAGTCTTTAGAGCATATAGAAATTCCTATGATGGATTCTAGAGAAAATAATCACATTTTGGCAGGTAAATTATTAGATAAAGGAATGGTAGAAGAAGCTTGGAAGGTGTTGTTGAATTAAACAAAAAATCCCCTCTTACAGCATGAAAAAACTGTAAGAGGGGGTTTTTCTTATAAATTTTAAGCTTACTTCCAGCCTTCGTTTAAGAAGTCGTGGAATGTATCGCCTCTTAAACCTAAACGAATAGTTTCTAAAGGAATAACTTCTTTAGGAGCGATATTACCAAGGTTTACGTTTGTACCGATTAACTTGATAAACCAAACTTGTTGAGCTTTTTGAGGAGCTTCCCAAATAATATTTTCATAAGGGATTTGTGTTAAGATTTCCTCCACTAAACCAGATCTAACCTCACCTGAAGAACGGAACAAACCAACGTTTCCACCTTCACGAGCTTCACCGATAACTTTCCAAGCTCCAGCATCTAATTCTGCACGCATCAATTCGATCCATTTATATGGAGGAATGATTTTTTCAGCATCTTTAGAACCTACCTCAGAAAGTACTGTTGCTCTTTGAGATAATTTGTTGATGTACTCACATTTTACGTCGTGAGCCATATCCATTGAGCCATCCGATACCTCTGCAAAGTCCAAACCGAATTTGTCCATTACTCTAAGGTAATCTTCGAATTGATTTCTGATTACAAAAGCCTCAAATAATGTACCTCCTAAATAAACGTTGATACCCGCTTCTTTGTAAAGGTTGATTTTATCTTGAAGCTGAGGAGTTACATAAGAAGTAGCCCATCCTAACTTTACTATATCAATGTAATCTCCTGATATAGACAAGACGTCTTCAACTTCACGTAAAGACATACCTTTATCCATTGCCATTGTTAAACCTTTGTTTCTTGGTTTAGCACTTCTTTCAGGAAGATTATTTAAAACGTAATTCATTATCGGACGATTTGAAATAAAAAAAACCGACTTATTATGTCGATACATTTTTAATTGCTTACTAAGTGTATTCAAACATAACACACAATAAGACGAGGCGCAATTTCGTAAAACTGAATCGCTTATAGTGTATATTTATGTTAAAAAAATAAAATATTAATGCTAATTATCAATTAATAGTAAATAGCTCACCAAAATGATTAGATGAAATGTAAAAAAAATCAAATCAAAGATAAATAACCATGAAAAGTTACTTTTTTCGAAAGCTTTGAATCGCAGATTCTAGTATTTTTTTCACGGTGTTATTCGGAATAAAATCCACTAATTCGGTATGAGCATCATAATTCAGCCTCAATGCGGTTTCAATATGTTTGTAGGCATCTTTTAGCTTTCCAGAAAGCATGTAGTAACCCGCTAATCTGTAGTGAATGGAATGATTTTCCTCCAAGTGTTCAAGTGCTCTTTTCAGTACTTTTATTGCTTCCTCATTTTCATTTTCATTATAATAAACCATTGACCATTCTATCCAAGCTTTAGATCTATGAGGGTTAATTCTACAACTTTCCTCAAATGCTTCTATACTTGAAACTAAATTTCCCAATGCAGCTTCTGCTAGTGCTAATGAAAACCAATACTCATCATAAAATTTATTCAGTTTTACGGCTTTGCTTAAATAATGCGTAGCTTCTAAGTGATTTCCTAATAGTCTGTGATTTTCACCAATTCCAAACCAAGCTTCATCATAATTTTCATCGGCTTCGATTGCCTTTTTGAAATAGCGGATTCCAACATTATAATCTTTCATCAACTCTGCCGATGCTCCCAAATGACAATATAGCTCTGCTGAAGGTTCATCCGAATGCTGTAAAGCTTCCAAATATCCTCTAAATGCTTCAGCATATCTTTTAAGGTTCATGTAGCAATGTCCTATTTGCATATGAGCACTCTCAAAAGAATCATCAATCAGAATAGCATATTCAAATGCCTTAAGAGCATCGTCATATTCTTTAATTTGACTGAAGTAAATACCTAGGTTATACCATGCATCTGTATTGTAGGGATCATTGTCGACAAACTTCTGGAGGAAGTCTTGGAGTTCCTTTGTTTGATGAAGCTGTACGCTACAGTCTACTAGCTCGTAGATGGTATTTTCATGTGACATATCGCTTTCAATGGACTTTTTAAAAGCTTCTACAGCCTTCTCAAATTCATTGATGGATTGAAGTGTAATACCAATGTTGTAATATATATCGGCTGGATTTTCTGCATAAGGGAGAGCATTTTCAAAGCTGCTTATGGCTTTATCTACTTCTCCTACGATCGAATGTAGGGATCCTTTATGAAATAAGACGTTGAAGTCTGTAGGTGCAATTTGCAATGCTTCATTTATAGCAGCAAAAGCATTTGTATAATCTCCTGAGAAGGCTAAAATCCTTGCTTGAAGTACTTTAATTGTACTTGTAAAAGGATAAACGCTGTTGGCTACCTCGCATGCTTTAAGTGCTTTTTTTATATTGAAATTAACAAAATAGTGTTCAATGATATCTTCAAAGGTACTTAGGTCAAAAAATTCTACTCTTCCCTCCTGTTCCATTAATTCAAATTTTTCTAAAGCACTTTGTATGTTATTTTGACTATCGGGCATCTTGAAGTTTTTAAATAGAAAGTTCTTTACAATATCGTAATAAATATAATGTAAAATTGTTAATAGACTTCTATTTGTGTGAATTGTATTTAATGGATTAACGGGGGGATAGCGGTCGATATATCCCTATTGTTTTGAATTAATCCAAAGCATTGTTTCTTCCAAAGAATGGAAATTAATATTCAACTTTTCTACCGCTTTGGTATTTTGGTATTGATAAGAAGAAAACAAAGTGTTGATTAGATCTTTTGTGAGAGCATTTTGTTTACTACTGAAAATGGATAGGATTTTCTTGATGTAATAAACAAATAATACGGTTGAACGAGAGATGCTTTTGACCGGAGGATTTACATTAAGTTGTTTGCTGATGATACTTAATGCTTCTCTGAAAGGAAGGTTATCCGCATTTAAAATAAAGCGCTCTCCAGTAATAGGAAGATTTAGTACATTAACTACACCTTGAGAAACATCTCTTACGTCTACAGATGAGAAAAGCCCGCTAGGATAGAACTTAACACCTTTTTTGATGTAATTAAGAATAGATAGACTACTTCGTTTGAAATCACCTACCCCAAAAATTACAGAAGGGTTTAAGATGACCATATCTAAACCTTCTCTAAACCCTCTCCAAACTTCCTGTTCCGCATTGTATTTTGAGATAGCATATTGTGACATGCCTTTTTCTCCTGTCCATTTTGATTCCTCATTGATTTGATCACCAAATTCAGGAATGCCCAAAGCCGCAATTGAGCTAATGAATACAAATTTTTTAATATTGGATTGCAGGGCAATGTTGACAAGGTTAGCAGTTCCATCAACGTTGATTGCACGAAGTTCTTCCCTTGAGGTATTAAAAGAAACGATGGAAGCAGCATGTACAATGTACTCTACTTCTTGCAGTACTTCGGATAGTTTACCGGGATCTAACAAGTGAACATCTACCCATTCTATTTGATCACTTTCGTTTTTAAGAAAAGATTTATCATTTTGAATGCCGTTCATAGCCACGACTTGAGCACCTTCCTTGAGTAAGGCTTGAATGATATATCCTCCTACAAAACCGGTTCCCCCAGTTACAAAAACTTTTTTCCCTAGTAGTGCCAAACTTTTATCTGTTTCTTTTAAAAAGTTGCAATTTGATTGTTTTTCAGGTTCAAACCTAATGATTTATTATAATAAGATGAATTGAGAACCTTTTTTAACCCTTCTAAATGTTTCGGTTTGTGACAGTCAGTTCCTATAAAATCCACTAGATTATCATTAATAAGTCTTTCAGCAATATTTTTTGACTTTGAGGAGTAATACCCTAATAAAGACAGGGCATTGATTTGAAGCATAGCCCCAATGTTTTTCCACCTTTTGATTTCTTCGTAATCATCAAAAACATAGGAATATCTTTCAGGGTGTGCAATAATAGGTTGGTATCCCTGAGAAATAGCCATGAAGATTGCTTCGTCAATAAATAAACAAGGATTGATAAATGATGTTTCGATTAGTAAGTAGTTTTTACCAAAAGTTAGAAATGGTTTTTTATTTCTTAGGTTTAAAAGAAAGCCATCGTCAAGGTAATATTCAGCTGCAAATTCAATTGTAATATCGATGTTTTCTTTGGCTATTTCTTTTTTAACAAGATCAACTTTTTTACCAATTCCCTCAGGTGTATTTTTATAAAAATCACTCATAATATGTGGAGTTGCCACTAAGTGTTTATAACCTAATTGATGAAGTCCTTTAATAATCGCCATTGACTCATCTAAACTTGAAGCTCCATCATCAAGTTCAGGTAAAAAATGAGCGTGCATGTCCATGGTAAGCGCAGGACCTTGAGGAGTGGTAATAACCTCTTTAATTTCTTTTTTATTGGTGGAAAAAAGACGTGAAAACCAACCCATAATAAAAACTTTAAAACAATTGAATAATTACTAACCTATATATAGAACTACGTTTTTTGTGGATTATTTTTTCTTTTTCTTAAAAATTTTCTTCCAAAATGGTCTTGATTTAGCATCAAAGTACGCAGCATCTTCAGGGTTTAAATCAGATTCATAGCCGTAGGTATACCCATAACCAAAACCTCCAGCACTGTAAGACATCGTGCCGTATCCGTAGCCGTAACCACCATAACTTCTTCTATCTGGAACAGAGTTAAGGATAAGTGAGATGTTCTTAAACTTCCCTGATTTATAAAGGTTATCAGCATTATTGATAAAGGATACCTTAGAGTAATCAGCTCTTAGAATATAAATAGGGTGAGTAACATGTTGCATGATAATCATTCCATCTGTTACAAGCCCAATTGGAGGTGAATCCAGAACGATAACATCAAACTCCTTCTTTAAGTTCTCTAAAAACGTTGAAAAGTTTTTGGACATTACCAACTCTGATGGGTTGGGTGGTATAGGACCTGCACTGATATATTTTAAGTTATGAACATTAGTGTCTTGCAAACAATCTTCTATGGTAGTTTGTCCAATTAAAATTGAAGAAGAACCTTTGATATTGTTACCTCCAAAAGCAAGGTGCACTTTCGGTTTTCGAAGGTCTAGGTCAACCATGACAACTTTCTGTTCAGCCATGCCTATGATACCCGCAAGGTTGGAACCGATAAAAGTTTTTCCTTCACCACTTATCGTTGAAGTAACGGAGATAATCTTGTGTTTGCTGTCTTTATCAACATCATTGATCATGAAGTTCAAATTGGTACGAACAGATCTAAATGCCTCACTCATTGTGGATTTTGGATCATTTGATACGACCAACTTGGATACAGCCATTGTTTCTTTGGTGTATTCAGGGATTAGGCCAAGAATTGGCATATTTGTTCTCCTTTCTAGGTGTTTTAATCCACTGATTTTATCCATTCTTATATAAACAATTAAGATCAGGATAACGGATAAGAAAACACCAACAGCAACACCTACACCATAAATAAACATTATTCTTGGTGCAATCGGAACTTGACTAGCACTAGGAGAGTTGATGACCGCAGAACTTTCAATCGTACTAGCTTGAGCCATACTAACCTCAATCATTTTATTGGTCAAGAGATCAAAAATATTCGTATAAATTTCTACTCTTTTTTCAATTTTTTTGAAGTCAGGGTCGCCACCAATATTTTGATAAAAGACATGTTTTAATTTACCAATCTCCCCTTGAAGCTCTACAATGTTTTCGGTTAAGAATTCTTCTGCAAACTTAATGGATTCAGCGACTTCAAAACGTAATTTCTTGTACAACTCAAGTTTAGCATTACTTGCAATTGTTTTCTCAGTATATGAGTTTTTGATCCTATTAGCTTGTGCTTCTAGTTGAGCTAACTCACTTAAATTGGCAGCAATATTTCCATCAGTTAGAATTGTTGCATAAGCTTGTATGTAGACTATACTACTATCGGCTTCCAAAAAATGTCTCAACTTTTGATATTTCTTTCGTTCTCCTCTGAGTTCATTGAGAGATTTTTCAAGTTCTTGAATGTTACTTACAATAGGACCTGCATCCATGTATGAGGTAAGGTCTTTATTGTAACTAATCTGTCTTAACTTTCGCTCTTGTAGTGAGAGAGAATCTTTGGTGAGATCTGCTTGTTTATATAGATAATCAAGTGCTCTTTCATACACTAAGGCTTTACTTTCCCTTGAGAGCTGACTGTAGGCTAAGTTGATTGCGTGTAGTACTGCAATTGCTTTTTCTCTATTGCCAGCAGTAAAGGAAATTTGTATAGTGTTCGCTTTAGGGTTAAATACCTGAACGCTGATATTTCGTCTTAAGAAACCTACTTGTGAAGATCTTGAGTTGATAATGAAGGAGTAATTGTTATTTAATGTTGATTTTGAATTTGCATCAATGACAATACTTGCCCCCTCTAAGAATAAAGGTTTTCCGGTAAACCCTTCAACAGTATTTTTTCCTTTGTTATAGGTTAGTTTATATCGCTTATTGTCTTCTGAGAAATTGAGATAAATTACTTTATTGACTAATGACGGAGTTTTATTTGTAGGGAATGATACAGAAAAAGGTACATTTCTACCAAATAGTTCAGAGTCTCTAATTTCTCCTACAGAATAATAACTCAATTTCAAATCAATTAACGAATCAAGAACTCTATTATAAGTGACACCTGATGTAATTAATGCCATCTCACTCGCTAATTTATTATCATTCAGAGAGTTGCTTGCTAGGCCAAATTTTTCTGCAAATTCTTGTGAGGATGATGTAAGCTTAACTTGGTTTATTGTTGTTGCTTGATATATACGTGGAGACCAGCGAATATATAAATAAGCACATATTGAAGTGAGAGAAATAAGCAAAAGTACCCAAATAATATTTTTCTTGACAACATATTCTAGTTTGTCAAGATCAATACTATCAGTTACGCTTCCTTCTTCTCTATCGAAATCGTCAAATTCTTTATCAAAATCAGTCATTGAAAGACTTTTAAATTTTATGATTAATTACCCGTAGATATTTGCTGAATCAATAAGTATAGAGAAACTACACTTGATATAACACTAACCATTAGTGTGACATCTTGTAAGTTTCTTGTATCAGACTTTCTTCTAGGTTCAATATAAATTACATCATTAGGCATTACATGTAAATTTGCTTTTGCCATGCCTTGTATTGTACTTAAATCAATAAGCTGAACCGCTGGTTTATTTAAGCCATAAACAGGATCTGGACGTATCATTCTAATATTGGTAGCCATGATGTCATTCTGTACAGGAATGCCATTACCGTTACTGTTATTTTGCCCACTTAGAGTAGCTTGTGAAATTACATCCAATAATGTCATATGTTCAGAACGTAATGGAATAATATTAGCTCCAGTGGCTCCCATTACTATTACTTTCTTATTAATATAGTTTGTTACCACATAGGGATCTAAGTAGAATTCACTATATTTTTTTGCTAACACTTTGTTAGCTTCATCAAGTGTTAACCCTACTAAATTAACAGGACCAATTAAAGGAAGTACTACAAGGCTATCAGACTGAACCAAGTAATTTTTTGGTTCATCACCATTTTGTCTAATATTCATGTTAAAAACACTGTTGGGGTTTTCCAACATGTTGCCATTATTGCCACCGCCAAGGTTTCCTCCTGAATCATTTTTTTTTGATATCTGATCAGGCTGAAGATAATCTCCATTAGGATCAACTATTGCTTCTCCATTATTTGTAAAAACAGACATTGCTATTTTATCATCAACATTGATGACGTAATTATGAAGGGCAGATTGTTGTGCATCCAGAAAAACTTCCTCATTGATACTTGTATCTGTTTTAAACAAAATACTCTTCTTGATAGAACAAGAAGATAAGCTGATTAACAGAAGTAGTGTGATTAAGGATGTAAAATCAGATAGCTGTATAACCTTTTTGAAATGTTTCATGTTTAGTTACATCAATAGCTTATTTAGCGAAATAATAAATCGAATAAGCTTAGAAAAAATAGACACTATTGCCTTGTAGAATTAAATTAAAACCAAAAATAATAAAAAAGGCCTACTCTCAGAATAAATTTCAAAGAGTAAGCCAAATTCTATCTATTAATTGTTTTATTTCTTAAATGACTTTACACCTTCATCTAAGAAGTTGATAAAGTTTTCAACATTTAAGTCATAAGCTTTTGCAGGAGGCATTAAATCACCATTGTCATTTAACAGGCAATAATAAGGTTGTGCATTACTGTTGAACTTTGTGATTTGGAAGTCAAAGTTTTTTGCTCCTATTGTCTTTTTTACATTACCGTCAAATGTTGATGTTACCCATTCATCTTTTGGTAATTTAGTAGGATCATCTACATATAGAGCAAGAATAATATAATCTTCTTTTAAACGCTTCAATACTCTAGGGTCCGACCAAACATTGTCTTCCATTTTACGACAGTTAGCACATCCATGTCCAGTAAAGTCAAGGAAAATAGGCTTGCCAAATTTCTTAGAAGCTTCTACCGCTTGATCATAATCAAAATATCCTTTTAAACCGTGAGGTAAATGGAAGATGTCTCCGTATTTGATTGGATAAAGCATATCCTGTTTTTCTGAAGAAGCATCAATAGATGCGTTAGCAACTTCATCACGGATAATCGATTTTAAATCAAAAGTATGATGTGTTTGTGGAGGTAAAATACCCGAAAGCATTTTCAATGGGGCACCAAATAATCCAGGGATTAAATAAATCACAAATGAGAATACAATTGTCGCTAAAATTAATCTTGGAGGGCTGATAACGTCCATTGGAGAATCATGTGGTAAACGGATTTTACCTAATAAATAAAGCCCTAACATCATTGAAATAGCAATCCAAATCGCTACCATGATATCTTTATCTAAAACACCCCAGTGATATACTAAATCTACTGTTGACAAGAATTTGAAAGCTAAAGCTAATTCTACAAAACCTAGTACCACTTTTACTGAGTTTAACCAACCTCCCGACTTAGGAAGACCTTTCATTAAACCAGGGAACAGGGCAAATATTGTGAATGGTAATGCAAAAGCTGAAGCAAAAGCAATCATACCAAAGATAGGTTTTACGTATGCTCCACCTACTGATTCAATCAAGATTGTTCCTACAATTGGACCTGTACATGAAAAAGAAACAAGTACTAATGTAAATGCCATGAAGAATACGGCACCTAAACCACCCTTGTCCGATTGTTTATCCATTTTATTTACTAATGAACTCGGCATTGTGATTTCGAACATACCGAAGAACGACATCGCAAAAACGATGAAAATTGTAAAGAAAAGGATATTTGGTAACCAGTGTGTTGAAATAGCATTAGCTACACTTGGGTCTCCTGCGAGAGGTGCTAAAACAGCTCCAAAGAAGCCATAAATAGCAATAATTGAGAAACCATATAAGAATGCCTTTGACTTTCCTCCACTTTGATTAGTGAAAAATGAAACCGTCAATGGAATCATTGGGAATACACAAGGAGTAAAAATAGCTGTAAGACCAAATATGAACGCTGAAAGCATAAAACCAAATAAGCTTTCCTCAGTGTCTTGTCCACTAGAAGAAACAGCTTTGATTTCTCCTTTTTCAACTTGCTCTACTTTTACTTCCTTCTTTACTTCTGTATCAACAGCTTCTTCGGCTTTTTCAATTTTAGCATCACCGAAAACAAAACTCTTGGCCAATGGAATACATTGCCCAGTTTCATCAGAACAGCTTTGGCCAGAAATATTTGTTTCAATCTTAAAAGGAATTTCAAGAACTTTTAGTGTTTGAGTGAATTCACCATGCTTTTTAAAATAAGTGATATCACCTTCCCAAAGTTCATCATATTTTTTCTTTGGGTTGACAGGAGTAAATTCTCCAGCAACTTCAAATGTATTGTTTAAAGTGTATTCTACTTCAGTAAGCATTGGTCCTAGGTCAGGATCAAAATCTGAAGAATAGAGATACCAACCTTCTTTAATTTCCGCTTTATAAGTGATAGTAATAACTTCTCCCTTTTTTGGCGAATTGTTTGAAAGTTCAGCACTCCATTTGACAGGGTTAATCAATTGGGCGTTTGTAGTAGATATTATTCCTATAAGGAATAATCCTATTAGATAAATTGATCGAAAAAATGTGTTCATGTTGTTATAAAAATCGTTTTAGATCGTTTCTTCTCTTAATACAGAGCGGAACTGACTTACTTTTTCACCGAACTTCTGTTTGAGCTGGATATGCAAACTTTGTTCGTACTGTCTCATAAAGCGATCTGCATCAGATAAGCTTTCTACATCAAGCATTAATGCAAAGTTACTTCCTGTAGCTTCTGCTTTTTCAGACAATAATTTCATCAGTTTATGACTTTTAAAGCACTTGGTATTTGTTACTTCTGGAATGAAATAAGTTTTCATCCATTCTTTCCACGTAGACAGCACTTCATCGTCTACATGAAAAGAGATATTATATATGATCATGGTATGTAATTTTTTGCAAAATAAAGAGTATCGTAATAATGTACTATTTTTTAAAATTCTTTTTCAATTTAATTACAATCAGGATCATCATTAAATTTCCTAAACCACCTAATTTATATGAATAATGAAATTTATTGACTACAAATATCAAATCAATTGAGTGAAAATTGATAGTTAATACTTCCTTGCTACTTGTACAAATTTCCTTTTATTTACAACGTAAATGAATACGTTGTTTATTTTTATTGACTTATTCTAAGAAATAGTGTAATCCATTGATGTGACTTGTGTTGTAATACAATGTATATGCTCTAATGAAGTACGTAATTAAATATGTTTATAACTTTTGTAGGTTTTTCGTACGTATGATCTAGCTAGGTATAATGCTTAAACTTGTCATGTTTGTGTGTAACTGAATGGAGTATTGGAACTTTTTAATTCAATTTAGGATTGATGATGTAAAGAATACTTTGTTTTTGGGTTGTATTATTTCACTTTTTCATTTTGAAGAAAATTTTAATCAAAATATTGAAATAAAAAAAGATCTTACATGGGAACTAAAACGGAGTATTAGTCATATCGTAAAAAATAGTGACTATGAAACCTAATTTTATTACAACATATCCTACTATTCCTTTATTAAAGATGAAGGTTTGGGAAGAAATTAAGACCTTTGCACATGAAGAGTATCAGCAGTTGTCAATCATAAAAAGTTTTCAAAGAGATTTTTATGATTTGATTTCAGAAGCGAGAGGAGGAATTATCGATAATAATCAAGCCTTGCTTCTTCAGTCGTTACACACTTTAAAAGGTATTGCAGGAACGATAGGTGCGACTAGACTTCAGTTTATAACAAAAGAAGCGGAAGGTATGGCACGCATTGATAATGCTTTTATTGATGAGATAGAGCATTGTGGAAAAGTGTCCATAGATGCATTGAATAATCATTGTGGATAAGGTAAATCAGAAAGAAAAATATTCTAAATTAATAAAAGAAGAGGCTCAACGCCTTGGTTTCTCAGAGTGTGGAATTGCTAAAGCAGGTTTTTTAGAAGAGGAAGCAGATCCTTTAGAAAAATGGCTTAAAGCAGGAATGCATGGAGAAATGGGATATATGGCCAATCACTTTGATAAAAGATTAGACCCTACCAAGCTAGTAGAGGGGGCAAAGTCTGTGGTGATGCTTTCTTATAATTATTTCCCTGAAAAAGATTTAGCACAAGAAGGAAATTTCAAAGTGGCAAAGTACGCTTATGGAGAAGATTACCATTATGTGATAAAAAGAAAACTCAAAGATCTTGTGAAATTTATCAATGCTGAAATTGGTGAAGTAGAGGGTAGAGTTTTCGTAGATTCAGCTCCTGTCATGGAAAGAGCTTGGGCCAAAAAAGCAGGCTTAGGCTGGGTGGGCAAACATAGCTTACTTTTGAATAGAAAAATGGGTAGTTTCTTCTTTTTAGCTGAATTGATTATTGATTTAGAATTACAAGAAGATGCTCCTATCAAAGACTACTGCGGAACATGTACAAGATGTATTGATGCTTGTCCAACAGATGCTATTCTAGAAAAAGGTATTGTTGATGGAAGTAAATGTATTTCCTATTTGACGATTGAACTAAAAGAACAAATCCCAACGGAATTTCAGGGGAAAATGGAAGACTGGATCTTTGGTTGTGACATTTGCCAGGATGTGTGCCCTTGGAATCGATTTTCAAAACCTCATAGTACAGATGAATTTTCACCTCATGATCAATTGGGTGAAATGTCTAAAAATGATTGGAAAGAGATTACGGAAGAAGTTTTTAAAGAAATCTTCAGAAATTCAGCAGTAAAGAGAACAAAGCTGGAAGGTTTAAAACGAAATATTTCATTTGCACAAAAAAAGTGATCACCTTCTGGTTTAGGTGACCACTGTATTAATTTCTTCTTTCTAATGTGAGTGAGTATGTTTTATTTTAGCCAACTAGTGCATAAGAATTAATGTGTTTGTTGCACTCGTTTTGGATTGTGAAGGCAAACTTTGGAAAATTTGATTTACCCCAAGATCTCAAAGATAGTACTTCATTGATCGAAAGGATTCCTAAAGATTTGCGTAACTCTTTTAAAAATAAATGTCTGTCAAATGACACTTTTTTGAGAATTACCTTAGTATATTCAAGCATGATGGGTATGGTTTTACTTGGTTGTCTTGAAAATTAAAAATTTGGTTGAACAATTATTTTGACATCTGCTGATAAGTGTAACGCTAATATAGTGTATATGTTACATTTTTAGTAGATATAATTCATTTTTTTAAACTTTTTTCACAACTTTTCTTCCTTCGAATTGTAGATATTTACGGTATGAAAAGATCACTATTGAAATTTCTTATTTTGAAGAGTTCAATCCAACAATTTGGACTTCTTGTTATTTGCTCAATGCTGTTGTCATTCTCTGCATATGCTCAAACTGTAAGTATCGCTATTGGTAGAACAGAAATTGGTCAGAATGAAAATTTTGAAATTACTTTAACTGTTAAAAATGGTCGTCTGACTAAATATTCTGAATTTCCAGACATTGAAGGGTTTAGAAAAGGGAGACCTTCCAACTCAAGTCAGACCTCAATTATAAACGGGCAAGTATCTACCCAACAGAGTGTAGTACAGATGTATGCGCCAACTAAACAAGGGACATTTAAATTGGCTCCATTTTCTATGTCAGTGAATGGAAAGTCAGTAAACAGTAATGGAGCTACCATCAAAGTAGGTCCTCCTGTACAAAGACAGGTCTATGATCCTTTTGCTGATTTCTGGGGTGGTGGATCATCTTCAAGAAATCAACAAAACCAACAATTTATAGATGTGGAAGCTGACGCATTCTTCTCCGTAAGCACAGACAAGAATAGCGTCTATAGAGGTGAGGGTTTTAAAATGGATATCTCATTTTATGTTTCTGTGACCAACAGAGCCGAAATGGACTTTTATAAGTTGGATGAGCAGGTGACTGAAATATTGAAGAAAGTAAAACCTAAAAACTGTTGGGAAGAAAACTTTAACATAGAATCTGTTCACTCAGAATATGTCACTGTCAATGGGAAGTCTTACCGTCAATACAAAATTTATGAAGCCATGTTCTACCCGTTGAACACGGAAGATATTGTGATTGAGCCTACAGAATTGCAGATGATAAAATATCAGGTGGCACAAAGACAATCCTTCTTTGGTAGAAATAGTAAGGAAACAGTAGAAGTTTTTAAATCTAGAGGCAAGACCATAAAAGTAAAACCACTTCCTAATAGTCAATACAAAAGTATTGCAAGTGTGGGTAATTATCGTTTAAGACAAAAGCTAAGCGATACGGAGATCCAAACAGGAGAAAGTGTAACGTTGGAGTTTAAGGTAGAAGGTGTTGGTAATATATCGTCTATTCGAGAACCTGATTTAGTAGAATCAGAAGATTTACTTTTCTATCCACCAAGTGTTTCTCAGAATATCAAAAGAGCAAATGGAAAAGTAGTGGGTTCAAAAGAGTTTGTATATTACATAGAGCCTCAAGAACCTGGTGAGTATGATCTGAAGGATTTTATCAGTTTGACTATTTTCAATACGAGAACAAAGAAATACGAAACACTATACCCTGAAGGAACTGTAGTAGTAAAAGGTAAAAGCCTTAGAGACGCTAAAATTTCAAAAACGGACCTTGGATCATTTTATGATGCGATGAAAAACGCTGATAACACCTTATTATCTATGGATAATACACCGATGATTCAGATTATTTTGAACATCTTTGTGGTAATCACATTGGTTGTAACAGCAGTGTTACTCTTTAAGAAGTTCTAACGAAAGAAACTATGAAGGGAAATTTCTCTCTATATATACTTAAAATAATAACGGCATTATGTTTTTTCACCTCTTGTGAAAGGTACGTGGATACTGAACCACCTGTTATTGAGTATTTTTATATTAATGGGAATGATGGGAAAAGCGGTGAAGTAGATGTTGATACTTTAAGCACTGATTTAGAGATGCGTGCCTTTTTTAGAGATGAAAACGGAATGCTATCTTATACAGTTTCTTTTGAATATTTGGGTGGAGATGATTCTCCTGGACTCAGAATACCGAATTATTTAAATGATTTTGATACTTTCCCTGTAGCAGGTGCTCAGACAGAAATTTTCAGAACAATTAAAGTAGCATCAGGCCCTGATTCGGATAATTCGGCAGTAGCTGCGACCGGAGATTACAATGTACATTTGGATGCAAAGGACTTGGCTTTGAACGAAGCAGAGAGAGCTACCATCCCGATGGAATTCAGAAATTATACTCCTTTTTTCAAATTTACGGATATTGAAAAAGATACTGTTGCAGGACAAAAAGAAGTAAATTTTCCAATCAATTTCATCTTAGCAGATTTAGATAAAAATATGAATGCACTAAGTATGGAAATGATATTACTGATCTATGATCCTGATGATATTGAAAATGGCGGAGTCAGAGATTCGTTATTACTGAAGTTCCCTGTGAGGCAACCTATCTCTGGAGAAGATTCATTAGTTTATGCTGAATCATTCGTTTTTCTTGATACAGGTAGTTATGAGTTGAGAATGAAAGCTGAAGATGAAAGGAGAAATGAAACAGACGCTAATATTTTTATCAGAGTAGAGAATTAAAATTTAGCGGGAATATATATAAAAAGACCTCTTACAATTTTTGATCTGTAAGAGGTCTTTTTTATTGGAAGAAACTTAATCGTTTTTATACCCAAACATTTTTAAGCTCTTATCATTTTTTCTCCAGTCTGCATCAACTTTTACATGCGTTTCAAGGAAGACTTTTTTCTGGATAAATTTCTCTAATTCTTTTCTTGAGTCAGCACCAACGTGTTTTAGTTTGATACCACCTTTACCGATAATAATACCTTTCTGACTTTCTCTTTCGATCATAATAGTGGCCTTGATCTTGACCATATCATCTGTTTCTTTAAAGGTGTCTACAATTACCTCACAAGAGTAAGGAACTTCTTCCTTGTAGTGCATAAAGATCTTCTCTCTGATAATTTCAGAAACAAAGAAACGCATTGGCTTATCCGTTAATTCTTCTTTATCATAAAAAGCTTCATGTTCAGGAAGTAAATTTAAAATTTCATCTAAAATGGCAGGGACGTTAAAACCATGTAAAGCAGAAACAGGCATAATCACTTTTGGGTTCAATTTCTCTTGCCAATATGTGACCTTTTTCAATACATCATCTTGCTTAGCCTGATCAATTTTGTTGATAATGACAATAATCGGAGCCTTGGTTTTTTCAAGCTTTATTAGAGCGTCTTTCTCTTTAAAAGTTTCAAAAATGTCTGTAACAAATAAAACAACATCTGCATCATTGAGTGAGTTATCCACAAAGTCCATCATAGACTCATGTAATTCATATTTAGGGTTGATGATACCTGGAGTGTCTGAATAGACAATTTGATAATCTTCAGAGCTCATGATACCCATAATACGGTGACGAGTTGTCTGAGCCTTGCTTGTAATAATGGAAAGCCTCTCTCCCACCAACTCATTCATCAATGTGGATTTACCAACATTCGGTTTTCCAACAATACTCACAAATCCCGCTTTGTGCTTTTTCTCTTCACTCATGATAATGTTCTACTTTATTATATATGTTTTGAGGAGCCAAATTTAGGCCCCAACGGTTCTATTAAAATGTGCCATACCAAAATAGATACAGCTGTATGGAAGTTCTCCTTTAAAATAATCAAAAATTGCCTTTACTCCTTGATTCGCACCTACATTTCTGATTGCTTCAGCCACTGCTTCAAGTTGTTCTCCATTTATGAATTGGAAAATATCAATATTATATCCCATTTCATAGAGTGTGGCCAAGTGGTTTAAGATACTCTCATCTCTTAGTTGCCTTTGTTGAGCAATTTCATGAATTGTCAAATCTTTCTGATATAATTCGTACGTTAACAGCGGAGAACTACCTTTTATTTTGTACCCTTCTTTTGCTTTAGCAATGACAAAAAGAACAATTGCTCCAATAAACTCATTGCCGTATTTTCTAAGCTTGGTTTCACCAACACCAGATACTTTAATCATGTCATGGACAGAGATTGGCATTTTTTCAGACATATCCTTAAGAGTGGCATCATTAAATACGACATAAGGAGGAATACTTTCCTTGTCAGCCAATTTCTTACGAAGTACCCTAAGCGTTTCAAACAGATCTTGACGTAATTGTTCTTTTGCAGTTACTTTCTTCGTTGGAGCTTTGGTAGAAGGCGTTTCCTTGAATTGTGATAACTTTGCAAAGTTAACAGGAAATTTACCCATTAACACATTCTCACCTGCTTTAGTGACTCTAAAAGTGTTGTGATGGTCATAAGCAATTTCAATCAAACCAAGATTAAGCATTTGCTGTAAATACAACTGCCAATGATCATAAGAGATGTCGTTACCAGCACCATAAGTTTTGATTTGATCAAAGCCCTGACGAACTAAATCAATACGTCTAGAACCTCTCAGGATATCAATCAACATACCCGCTGAAAGAGACTTATTCATTTCTCTTTGCGCTCTAATGACTGCCGACATCGCCTTCTGAGCAATTACAGTCCCATCAAACAACTCAGGAGGATTTCTACATACATCACAGTTTCCACAATCTTTTTCAAGACTTTCACCAAAGTAGCTTAATAGAATACGTCTACGGCAAGTTCTTGTTTCAGAGTATTGCTGCATTCTTTCGAGTTTGGAAAGTTGAAGTTGTGATTGCCCACTTTCCCCTACCATATCTCTAAGCTGCATTACGTCTGCAAATGTATAGAACAGTAAAGTATCAGAAGGAAGTCCATCTCTTCCTGCCCTACCTATTTCTTGGTAATACCCTTCCATATTTTTAGGAAGGTTGTAGTGTATGACCCACCTAACATTGGGTTTGTCGATACCCATACCGAAAGCAATTGTAGCACAGATAATAGGAATATCGTCTTTGATAAAACCTTCCTGTACCCTCGCTCTTTCTTCAGCAGGCATACCTGCATGATAATATAATGCGTTATGTCCGGCCTTACGTAACTTGGTTGCAAGGCTTTCTGTATTTTTTCTTGATAAGCAATAGATAATTCCTGACTGATTGGGTCTTTCAGCAAGGAAGTGTAAGATCTTTTCTATTCTTTTTTGTCCAGCTTCAACTCTCAGGCTTAAGTTGGGTCGGTCAAAAGAGGAAATAAACATCTTTGGGTTGACCATGCCTAATTGAGTGGCAATATCATTTCTTGTCGCTTTATCTGCTGTAGCGGTTAGGGCAATAAATGATACATCAGGATAACGCTGCCTTAAAGAAATAAGTTTGGTGTATTCCTGTCTGAAATCATGTCCCCATTGAGAAATACAGTGTGCTTCATCAATGGCAATAAAGCTGATATAAACCCTAGAAAGAAAATCTAGAAACTGTGGTGTTAGTAATTTTTCAGGAGAGATATAAAGTAGTTTCAATCTTTCGTTGATAAGATCTTCTTCTACTTCTCTCATTTCTGTATAGGATTGCGTACTATTCAAAAATGCAGCAGGAACACCGTTTGCTTTTAGGTTTTCCACCTGATCTTTCATCAGTGCAATTAATGGAGAAATAACAATGGCTACTCCTTGAGAAATAATTCCTGGAATTTGATAACAGATTGACTTTCCACCTCCAGTAGGCATTAAGACAACTGTATCTTGTTTTGCAAGTACATTTTGGATAATGTCCTCTTGCATTGGTCTGAATCGGTCATACCCAAAATATTGCTTAAGGGCATGTTGAGCAGTTGAGATATCCATTGAAAAGTTTTTTTGTCAAAATATTTCCGCAAGTTACTATGAAGTTGAAAGCTATACAAAAAATGTCAACCATTAATAATCAGAGTTTATCACCATTATTTAAGGTTATAAAATGTGACACTGTTAATACATCTCAATGAAAATTTTTCAAAAATCTACTTTATTTTATTAGTATAAATATTAAATCCGCAATAGAATTGTCGAAACCGGTTGCAGTGTATAAAATACAATTACTCTACTAAATCTATAGTTTAATGCCGCGAGTGCATAGTGTTTTGATTATAAATTAGATACAAAACAGTATTTTTATTCGAAAAGTTTAAAATAATACGTTGATTATTTGCGAAATAGTCAATATTATGATATATTTACATTCAAGAAGTCAACCAAATAAGGAAATGATTGCAAAAATCGCAATTTCCTGTTTGACTTAGTTAAAGAGTGAATTTAGTATCATTCTTTAATGAATATATTTCGATGGAAGTTTAAATAATTGAATTGGTTAGAAAGAAGGTGAGTAATGCTCACCTTTTTTTATGTGCCCTATTTTAACTCGGAATTCCTAAAAGAAATATATCTTTGTACAGCTTAAGTACTAGAACTGAGTTAAACTTGGCATTTTAGATTGAGGTTTCCCTCCCTTTGAATATTGCTTTTCGAGGAGAACAATGAGTGACAAATTCTAAAGTAGAAGGAGTAAAAAAGGAAAAATCAAAACCCTGTTTATATTTGTCTTAGTATTTATAATATTATCAATGAATATTGTATTTAAATACTGTTCATAATATCTGATTTGAATAAAGTCTGACAAATGATAAAGAAAAATCAATTTTTAATACGAATAACCTCTATATTAGAAACCTAGCTTAATCCTTTACTACTTTGTGATTTTGTTCTAAATTCAAACTTAACAGCAATTTGGTACAGACCTGTAGAGGTAAGTGCTAACATGTAAGAATAATTATATTTTCATATTCTACCTATGAGTAATTACAAGAATATTTTTGTTATTGACGATGATCCGACAAACAACTTGATTTGTCGTAAAATGATAGAAAAAACAGGCTTTGGTGAAAACGTAACAACTTACCTCAACGTACAAGATGCAGTAGACGCTTGGGAAGAAGTACAGCCAGAAGTGGTATTTTTAGATATCAATATGCCACCAAGTACAGGGTGGGACTTTTTGGATCAGTTGAAAGCAAAAAATATAGATAATGATAAAGTATATATGCTTTCTGCTGAAGTAACATCTGAAGACAGAAAAAAAGCGGCACAATATGATCAAGTGGCTGGAATTATAATCAAGCCATTAACTCCAGTAAAGTTGGAGGAGATAAAATAATTGTGTCTATACCATAGACAAAAAAAATTGAGAGGTGATAATTTGTAGTATACATAGAAGGTGGTTGAAATTTGTTGGATTTTGTATATGCCTATTATTGCCTTTTTTTTCCTTCGGACAATCCCTAGAAAAAGATACTTTAAAGATAAAAGAGCACGAAGTCTCTGAAATTCAGGCGGAATTAGATTCTTTACTACAAAACAATTACCATTTAGATGCAAATGCATTAGCTGATAGTGTTTTAGTATTGGCTAAAGAAACATATAGTAATACAGACCTTCGTATTATTTTAATTCATAAGCGTATAGCCGAAAAGTTTGCAGACAACGGCTATTCAAATATAGCCTCTCAATATATACAGAGAGCATTGGCGATTCTCCGTTCTAACCCTACTCCCAATTATGCATTTATTGGTGATATGTATATTTATCTAGCTCAGATTTTTAGGCATCACCAACTTTCTAACATCGCCATTAATTATTATGAACAGGCCATGGAAGCTTATGAAAAAGCGGAAGGTCGAGAGCATTATTTTCCATTAGTCAATGTGTATATGACCTTAGGTAATTTTCATTATGAAATTGAAAACTTTGGTACAGCAAGTTCTTATTATACCAAAGCATCAAATCTGATTTCAAAAATGGATACACAATACCGAGCAGATATGGTGGAAATTCTGAATCGGATTGCCAAAGCACAAACTAGAACTGGAGCATATAAAATTGCAATCAAGAACTTAAATCAGTCCATCCTGATTGCTAATAAGGTATTTGGAAAGAATTCGATCGAATTGGCTAATCAGTATGAATCTTTAGCTGAAGTTTATTTACAGAGAGGAGATCACCAAGATGCGAATGAAGCCGCTAATAAGGTGGTGAAAATATTGGTAGGTAACATTGGAACAGTAGAAAGAAGGCAAACATATGAAAGGAAGATTGCAGACACATTTTTTTATAAGAGAGAATACGGTTTGTCTCATCAATGGTATCAAAAGCTTTACGCTGATGCATTAATTGCCAATCAAGATTTCAATGACTTTACTGAGCTGACCAAATGGTATTTACAAATTGCAGGCAAGTTTGAGAGAGTAAAAGAAGATGTTATTGCCTTAAAAATCTATCAAAAAATACTGTCATTAAATCAAGAAAGATTTGGTGAGAATAATTTAAAAGCAGCGGAGGTAATGCATTTAATCTCAAAATGCTATGTACGTTTAAATGATTTCCAACAGGCAGAGACATATACCAATAAAGCCTATGCTATTGAATGGGAAATAGGATCAGAAAAAGACAGCACACAATTGGCTATTCAAAATATTGATATGGCAGGCCTTTTACTAATGAAAGGAGACACTGTTGAGGCCGTGAAATTATATCACAATGTGGAAAAATTGGAAGAAAACCGTGAGAGCAGATGGAAAGCGATTGCTTACAATAATCTCTCGATGATCAAATTTGAACAGAAGAAATTTACAGAGGCTTATTACTACAGTGAGCTTCTTTTGAGCTACTACAAAGAAAACTATGGGCGTGATTATATCAAGACTATAGGTTGTTATTTATTGATAGGAAATATCATTTATGCTCAGGGAGAACAAGAGAAAGCTGTTGAAAATTATTACAGTAAACCTATCCGATTGGCTTCACATCTCTTCCGTAAACCGAACGAGGTAAGTTTTCAAGCCAACAAAAACCTTTCTGATTATTATAAGAATCTAAAAAAAGTAGACCTGTCTCAACGTTACGCTGCTTACGCACGAGAGATACAGGTCATTATATCTTCTGAGAATACCAATTAAATCAAATGGAAGCTATGACTAGCTGTTTTTGATTTCTGATAACTTCTCATTTAATGTGTCCAAGATGTTACGAAGGTGACGTTCTAACTCAGCCCACGCCATTACAGGGTCAACAGAATTGACATCTTCCTTATAATTTGCACCAACTTCAGCCATAAAACGCTCTAAAGTATCTAGATTAAATGTGTGTAATCTAGTACTAAACTTGTGTTTAACGGCACTAAAAAGGTCAGAGTCTTTATCTTCTAAAGCTAATTTTAATTTTGGAAAGTCAGATTCAAATTCATCAATAGAGATTGATAAGAAATCTACATATCCATCTTTGTCTCCTTCAAAAAGAGTATCTGTAAAACTGAAATCCATAGGATAAGTTGATATTGCCATAATATTAGTTCATTTTAAAAATAACGAATTCTTTCTAAAAAATTCTAGATTTTAGAATGATAATCATCAAATCCATAAGATCTCGATGAAAATCTAAGGTATACCGCAAAGATATAGAGGAATAGCACTTCAATGTATAGTCAACACTTAATAAAAGTAAATCACTAACGATCATTAAAAGTTTATTTAGAATATTTTTTAATGAAGTGCCGTCAATTTATAATTTTTAGAAGCAAAGTAACCGGATCAAAATAGGCTGTAACCTCTTTTGATTTTCTTTTTCTTCATTTCTTACGAGGTACAATATTACTTTTTTCTACTTAAGTATTGAAGCGTAATTTTAAAAAAAACATTAAGATAAGAGGTGGAAAGGTGTGCTGTTTTTCTGTTTGTTTTAGAAGTCAATAAAATTCTTTCATTTTTTATTGAAATAAAGACCCTTGAAAATCAGTTCGTTTACATTCATTTTTATCTTTTTTCTTATTTTCTTTTGGAAATATAAAATCTCGCCTTACCTTTGCATCGCTTTAAACGAAAAGCATGAATGAATAAGCGAAAATAGCTCAGCTGGTAGAGCGCAACCTTGCCAAGGTTGAGGTCGCGGGTTCGAACCCCGTTTTTCGCTCCATTTAAAACATTTCATTTGTCAGCAATGGTAAATGAGCCGGGATGGCGGAACTGGTAGACGCGCAAGACTTAAAATCTTGTGAGGGCAACCTCGTGTGGGTTCGATTCCCACTCCTGGTACTAAGCTGCGAAAATAGCTCAGCTGGTAGAGCGCAACCTTGCCAAGGTTGAGGTCGCGGGTTCGAACCCCGTTTTTCGCTCTGAGTGCCAAGTTATTTAAATGGCTAAGGAAATAAGGAAGACTTGACTTCCTTTCAATAAAAACAAGAAAATACTTTCATTTGTCAGCAATGATAGATGAGCCGGGATGGCGGAACTGGTAGACGCGCAAGACTTAAAATCTTGTGAGGGCAACCTCGTGTGGGTTCGATTCC
>NZ_JACVVP010000027.1 GCF_014534745.1 Flammeovirga sp. EKP202 | reverse complement strand
AATGATTCTTGTTTTTTCTCTCTTGATAAAAGAGAATTAAAAATCGGATGTATATTTGTTGCTTCGCTCATACGTTTTTTGAATAAGAGTAAAATTAATAATTCTATTACCCTATATATTTAATAGGCAAATATAGAGTATGTCCATTTTATAACAAACAAATCTGCAAAAATTTAACCTTTCCGCAATATTAATCTCAAAAAAAGCACCTTTACATTGCATAATTTTCATACGTTAACAGGAGAAATGAATAATCAAAATCAGAATACCGAAAATAATATTAGAACAATTTTACGACCTCTACTCCGCTATCTTGAAGATAAAAATATTCAATATAGCATTGTAAATCACATAGATACATCTCCTTATTCATTTATTTCCATTCCTAGTATCAGTACAAAAATCCACTTTATCAACCCTACAAAGTCTTTTAAAAAGTGGCATACAACTCATGCTATTACCTCTATTAATTCCTATTTTAAAGAGGAACGTATTATTCATTTATGGGCAGATACTTGGCACTTGAAACAAAGTGCTGTCTTGTCTCGCGTTGCAGGACTACTTGGTTATACAACACGAATCCACGCAAGAACATTGAAAGTAAAAAGAATCGACATTCATACTTTAAATGAGTTTATTGAAAGTAATCATATTAGCGGATCTCCTAGTTCAAAAATCAAATTGGGATTATTTCAAGGGGAAAAATTAGTTGCTGTTGCGTCTTTCAGCGGAAAAAGAAAAATAAATGACAGAGATGGACTATCTCATCGATCCTATGAATTAATTCGTTATTGTAATCTTAATGATCATACTGTTGTTGGAGGATTAAGTAAGCTATTGAAATACTTCATCAAAGAATATTCACCAGATGATATTATGACATACACTGACTCCGACTGGTCTGCTGGTGAGAGCTTTACAAAATTAGGTTTTGAAAAAATGGATCATTCAGTACCCATCGTATACAACTGGAATGATGCATTAAAAATTAGAGAAAAAAGTAATAATAACTTAGACGCTAAATTCCCTGTTTTTAATGCAGGAAGCAATAAATATATCCTGAACTTAAACAGGATTAACAATTAAAATTTAATGGATATGAAAATGTTTATTAACTTATCGTTTAATAACATCGTTTTAAGATAGAATTATTAAGCGTTTCTATCTATTTTACATGTCATATGAAGAACTTTTTAGGCATTATTTTTATTTTCTCTCTGTTGCAATCGCCAATTATAGAAGCTCAGAACACAAAAATTGAGCAATTGGAACAAGAGCTACCAAATCTCTCTAAAGATCAAAAATGGACAGCCATGATTGACCTTATGTGGGAGTACAGAGACATTGCACCGGAAAAAACTATTACAATTGGCAACAAATTACTTCATGAAACAAAATCTGATGTAAAATTTAAAAATACTGCGAAAGTGCTCAACCTTATGGGGGTGGCACATCGTAACTTAGGAAATTATACAGAAGCGTTAGATTTTTATAAACAAGCTTTACTCCAATCAGATATCTTAAACGATACTCCTCAAAAAGGATATGCTTACATCAATATTGGTAATCTATTTTATTTCCAAGGAAACCAATATGAGGCTTTGAAAAATATGAAAGAAGCTCTCATCATCAGTACCAAGGAAGAAAATGATCATATGATTGGCTACTGCTACATGAATCTTGGAGATATACAACTGTCTTCAGGAAAATATGATGTCGCTTTAGAAAATTACAAAAAAGCTAGAAAGGCAAGACTTGCAATCAGTGATACAAATGGTATTGCCGTAGCGGAGTTTAGTATAGGCAAAGCACTTTTAAGTGGAGGAAAACCACATTTAGCACGTACTAAATTCTTGGCTGCTTTAGAAGAAGCTAAAAAAACAGATTACAAATCATTGCAATACAAGTGCTATGAACAAATTGGGATTACTTACGCGTCAAGTTTAGATAGTTTATCATGGGCAGTTCAAAACTATGATAAAGCTTATGAAGGTTTCTTAACCCTGCAACAGCCTCTTGGACAGGCAAGGGTACTCATTAGAAAAGCGGAGGTAGAGTATCAGCTGGAAAATTATAATCAATGTATTGCTTATGCTGGTAATGGTTTAACTATAGCTGAAAAATTGCCTGCTATATTAGAGGCTTTGCAACTCTCTGAACTTTTGGTAAAAGCTTACCATAATAAGGGTGATTTGATTAAAGAGAATATTGCCCTGAAGGATAACATTAAGTACCTCCAACTTTTTAATGATACAGAAAAGCTCAGAAGAGCACAGATGCTTGATAACTCTATTCAACTTTCGAACAAGGAAAAAGAAATTGACAAACTTAATTTCGAGCGTCAAATCTCCAATGATCAAATCAAAAACCAACAATATTTTATCATTTTTCTCTTTGTTGTATTTGTTCTTTTTGCTGTCATTCTTTATCTACTCAACCTAAAATCTAAACGATTTAGACAGTTTAGTGTACAACTCACCGAAAAAGCGAAAGAGATACAAAAACAAAAAGTGATCATTGATCAGAAAGCTTTAGAAGAACATGAGCTTAATGAAAAGCTTCTAGAAAAAAATATTGAGTTGATGGAAGCACTTGAACAATCCAAAAGGATGTTCGAGCAGCTTGAAAAGAATGATAAACTCGCTTTATTGGGTCAAATGATGGCAGTTGTTGCCCATGAAATTAATAACCCTACCAATTTCATTTACAATAATGTTGTTCCAATTCAAGAAACCCTTGATGAGCTTCTTGTTTTCATCAAAGAAATCGAAAATGTAGATGAAGAAAAAATAGAGGATGTGGAAGAGTGTAAGCTCTTATTAGATGGCATTCAAGATGGGGTAAAAAGGATTATGGACATTTCTGCTGAATTGAAAAATGTAGTAAAAAGTAATCATGGATTCCCTAAACCTTATCTTATTCACGAGAATCTTGATACCACTTTAAACTTACTCCATAAAAAATATAAATACGATGAAATTGAGATCATCAAAGATTATGATCTAAAGGTGGGTGAAATCATCTGTTTAGGTGGTAAAGTTTCACAAGTGTTCATTAACCTCATCGACAACGCTTTCCAAGCTGTAAAAGAACATACTCCTGAAGGTGGCCAAATTACCATTAGAACCAATCTTCTAAAGGATAAAATTGGAGTAAGTATTATCGATAATGGTGGCGGAATCAAAGATTTAGACCATTTGTTCGAAACCTTCTTTACAACTAAGAAAGATGGTTTGGGCTTAGGTTTGATGATTTGTAAAGACATTATCAAACAACATAGAGGAGAAATCAATGCCTTTAACAACAAAGAAGGAGGTGCAACTTTTACGATACAACTCCCTCTTCAATTTGATAACCCGGAGGCTTAGTCCTCCTCGTTTTATTTTTAATATCCCAGCTTCTTTTCAATGAGCTGTATGATTATATGAATAACTTTAATGTGGATTTCTTGAATACGGTCAGCAAATCCAAAATGAGGAACTCTAATTTCGACATCTGCTAGATTCGCCATTTTCCCTCCATCTTTCCCTGTTAATGCAATTACCTTAATGCCTTTTTGTTGAGCTGTATTGATCGCATTGACAATATTTTGAGAGTTTCCGCTAGTACTTAGTGCAAAGAGCACATCTCCTTTCCTACCGACTCCTTCCAAATATCTTGAAAAAACATATTCATATCCATAATCATTACTTACACAAGATAAATGACTAGGGTCAGAAATCGCTATTGCACCAATAGAAGGCCTATCTTCTCTGTATCTCCCTGTTAACTCTTCCGCAAAATGCATCGCATCACAATGTGAGCCTCCATTTCCACATGAAATTACTTTCCCTTCATTTTGGAAAGAATTTACGAGAAGATCTGCTGCAGCTTCAATTGCATTTATATTATTTGTATCTGATAAAAAACGAGCTAAAACTTCTTGTGCTTCTTTTAACTCCTCAATTACCAAGTTTGTGTAATCTGACATGTAATCTTTGTTTTTAATTGAAAAAAGCAATGTTTTTTCTTTTTACAATTACAATATTCAGAAAAATAATTTTAATTTTATACAAAGTAAGTATCTAAGTATACAGGTTATATTAATTTATATTTCATTTAACTAAATAATCCTTTCTGAAAACTACACATCGGTTGTACTTTCCATCAATTTTTTAAAAGAACTATAAATTATTGATATCTCATGTAACAATTAGATACAATAGCATTTTTCAATCTATTCTTTAATAATACCTTACAAATGGAAGAAATTTCTCAATATCAGGACGTAATTGTCGTCTCTACAGTGAATTTCGTTAACCAATATGCTTTTAAACTTTTAGGAGCTTTAGCGATTTTAATTATTGGTTTTTACATCGCGAATAAAGCTGGTAATTTTGTTTCCACGCAAGTCAAAAAGAAATATTCTGACAACAAAGCATTAGTTGACTTTTTAGTAGCTATCACAAAAATTATCATTAAAGTCATTATTGTTGTTGCTGCCATAGGACAAGCAGGAGTCGAAACAACTTCATTCATTGCAATGTTGGGTTCTGCAGGTTTAGCAATTGGTTTAGCACTTCAGGGATCACTAGCCAACGTTGCAGGTGGTGCTTTAATTCTCACTCTAAGACCATTCAAAAAAGGAGAATTGATTGATGCTCAAGGACACTTAGGTGTCGTTCTCGACATTGGTTTATTTGCAACTACTGTTGTTACACCACACCGTAGACATGTATTTATTCCTAATGGAGCTTTAGCAGGTGGTGTTATTAAGAATTTCACTCGCGAAGGTTTTGCAAGATGTGATATTCCTATTGGTATCTCTTATGGTGCTAATATTCAAAAAGCAAGAGAGATTTTACTTGATCTTGCGAATAATGATAAAAGAGTTTTAGACAATCCTGAGAAACCAGTGGTTTGGGTTACAAATCTTGGTGACAGCTCAGTAGATTTACAATTAAGAGTTCACGTAAGTGTGGATGATTATTGGGGAGTTCTTTTTGAAACAACTGAAGCGGCTAAAATCGCCTTCGATAATGCTGATATCGAAATTCCATTCCCTCAAAGAGTGGTACATATGCAGAAATCGGAAGATTAATCAACATACATATTAAATCACAGGAAGAGCATACGAATAAAAAGTATGCTCTTTTTGTTTTCTCTTCCTTTTTATTTCCCCTATCAATCCGTTGAAATCAAAATAGTAAGTAAAATCACAAAAGTGTGAGTAAAATCAACTTGTGTCATTCCTATGAAATCGTAATTTTGTGACTTGAAGCGAAAAGCTTCTATTATTTTAGAAATTAATAATACACAAAAGCAGATATAACATGTTGAAAACAGTAAATCCGACTTCAACAGCAGCTTGGAAAGCACTTGAAGCTCATTATGCTGAAATGAAAGACGTACACATGAATGATTTATTCAGTGCGGATGCAGATAGAGCAGAAAAATTTTCATTGACGTTCGAAGATATTTTTGTTGATTTTTCAAAAAACATCATCGACGAGAAAACATTCAGCCTACTTCTTGACCTTGCAAAAGAAACAGGTGTAGCTGAAGGTATTCAATCAATGTTCGCTGGAGAGCATATCAACCAAACAGAAGATCGTGCTGTTTATCACGTAGCATTACGTAATCAGTCTAACGCTCCTATGTCAGTAGACGGTGAAGACGTAATGACTGAAGTAAACCATGTGAAACGCCAAATGAAAGAATTTACGGACAAAGTAGTTTCTGGAAACTGGAAAGGTTACACTGGTAAAGCTATTACTGACGTTGTAAATATTGGTATTGGTGGTTCTGACTTAGGTCCTTACATGGTGACTGAAGCTTTAAAGCCATACAAGACTAATATTGATATTCATTTTGTTTCTAATGTTGACGGAACTCATATCTCTGAAACATTAAAAGGTTTAAACCCTGAAACAACTTTATTTATCATTGCTTCTAAGACGTTTACTACGCAAGAAACAATGACAAACGCTAACTCAGCAAGAGACTGGTTCTTGGAAGCTGCGAAAAGCGAAAATCATATCATGATGCACTTTGTTGCTCTTTCTACAAATGAAGAAAAAGTAAGAGAGTTTGGTATCGCTCCTGAAAATATGTTCCGTTTCTGGGACTGGGTAGGTGGTCGTTACTCATTATGGTCGGCAATTGGTCTTTCTATCGCTTGTAGCATCGGTTATGATAACTTCGAGGAGTTATTAGAGGGTGCTCACGCAATGGACAACCACTTCAAATCAGCTGAATTCGGTGAAAACCTTCCTGTAATCTTAGCAGTATTAGGTATTTGGTACAACAACTTCTTCGGTGCTGAAAGCCACGCTTTACTACCTTACGATCAATATATGCACCGTTTTGCTGCGTATTTCCAACAAGGTGATATGGAGTCAAATGGTAAGTATGTAGACAGAGCGGGTAATCCTGTAGACTACCAAACTGGTCCAATCATTTGGGGTGAGCCTGGTACTAACGGTCAACACGCATTCTACCAATTGATCCACCAAGGTACTAAATTGATCCCTGCTGACTTTATTGCTCCTGCAGTTTCTCAAAATCCTATCGGTGATCACCATCCTAAGTTATTATCTAACTTCTTTGCTCAAACTGAAGCTTTGATGACAGGTAAGTCTGAGGAAACTGTAGTTGCAGAATTCAAAGCGGCTGGTAAATCTGATGAGGAGATTGATAAATTAAAGACGTTCAAAGTATTTGAAGGTAACCGCCCTACAAACTCAATCTTATTCAAGAAGTTAACTCCATTTACATTGGGTGCAATGATTGCAATGTACGAGCACAAAATCTTCGTACAAGGTGTAATGTGGAACATCTTCAGTTTTGACCAATGGGGTGTAGAATTAGGTAAGCAATTAGCGAACAAAATTCTTCCTGAATTACAAAACGATGATAAAGTTGCTTCTCACGATTCTTCAACGAATCAATTGATCAACAAATACAAGGAGATGAGATAATTCATCCTTAAGAAATACATCTTTAAGCACCACATTACGGCAATGTGGTGCTTTTTTTATGATTTTTTGAACACAATTTTTCAAGAAATGAAGAATCGTCAACGAAAATCAACTTTTTATGGTTGTGAAGGTAGCTAATAACTTAAATCAGAGATCTTAATAATAAAAACAGGTAAAAGTTTTTGATCTATTTTTCTTTACCCCATGTCTTACCCTTTAGAATTAGGGTAAGACATTTTTTGTTTCTATCATTCCTTATCTCGAAGAATAAATTCTTATATTGATGCAACTATTCAAATTAACTTTTGTCTTTAAAAGAAAAACTTTCATCATGATGAACAAATTACTATTATTTACAAGTGTCATTTTAATTTCTATTTCTTCAGTATTTGCTCAAAAAGAAGTAACCACCAAAAAGCTTGATGTCAAAGACTTTACTTCACTCAAAGTAAACGGTGAGTTTGACTTAGTCCTTAAACAAGGGGATGTTCCAAAAGCTTTTATTGAAGGTACCGAAAAACAACTCCAAGAAATTACTTTTAAACAAAAAGGTGATCAAATCGAATTTAGAAATCGAGAAGATGGAGAAGAAAAAAAATCTACAAAGTGGAAAAATAACAGACCGGTCATTTATGTTCAATTTGTCGATTTGACAAAAATTGAAACTGCAATGGTCGGAGAAATGACCAGTGAAGGAGATTTAAAGTTCAACACTCTTGACTTTGAATATTCTGGTGTAGGAGACAACGAATTAGTCTTATCTGCAAATGAGTTTAACCTTGAGTTTGACGGCGTAGGTCAGATTACTTTAAAAGGTAAAGCGAACAAGGCCACTATGGAATGTAATGGCATCGGTAAAGTAATGGCCAAAGATTTTATTGTTAGAGACCTTGAAGCAGAATGCAATGGTATTGGAAGCATGCATGTAAATGCAGAACAATACATTAAAATGGAAGCTTCGGGTATTGGTTCAGTAAAAAACCACGGAAACGCAAAAGAACCTGCTAATTAAAAATTAGTTGAACATTGACTTAGATGAAAGGGAGTGATAGAAAAATATCGCTCCCTTTTTTTTTGTCTTCTGTTTTTTTCTTAGCTTAAGATTAGTACTAATGAAAACATGAGCCTTTCATCTGCTCTATTGATCATAGTACACTACACAAACCAAAAAACACTAGAAATAAACAACATGAAGGATAAGCTTCAGCAATTAGAAGAAATGAACCGCTTAGCCGAACTTGGCGGCGGAGAAAGAAGAATAGAAGCTCAACACAAAAAGGGTAAACTAACCGCCCGAGAAAGAATAGAGTTACTCTTAGATGAAAATACTTTCCATGAAGTAGGCAAATTCGTCAGACACCGTGAGGTACAATTTGGACTGGATAAAGAGCATTATCTAGGTGATGGTGTAATTACCGGTTATGGTAAAATTTCAGGTCGATTAGTTTATGTCTACTCTCAAGATTTTACTGTATTTGGTGGTTCTCTCTCAGAGTCTCATGCTGAGAAAATTTGTAAGATTATGGACATGGCCATGAAAAATGGTGCTCCTATAATCGGATTGAATGACTCTGGTGGTGCTCGTATTCAAGAAGGTGTGAAATCCCTAGGCGGCTATGCAGACATTTTTTATAAAAATACCCGTGCATCAGGCGTTATTCCTCAGATTTCATGTATCATGGGACCTTGTGCCGGTGGTGCAGTCTACTCCCCTGCTATTACTGATTTTATTATGATGGTGGAGCAAACGTCCTATATGTTTGTAACAGGTCCTAATGTTGTAAAAACAGTGACGCATGAGGAAGTTACTTCCGAAGAACTAGGTGGAGCCTCAGCACATAGTACCAAAAGTGGTGTAACCCATTTTACGGCAGCCAATGAAGCTATTGCACTACAAAACATCCGAAAGCTCCTAAGTTATATTCCTCAAAATTGTGAGCAGGATTCTCCTCGCTATGAATATTCTAATATCAATTCTGAAGTCAGAACAGAATTGAAAGATATCATACCTGACAACCCGAATACTCCCTATGACATTCGCGATGTCATTCACGGTACTATTGATAAAGATACTTTCTTTGAAGTACATGAAGCTTATGCTGAAAATATTGTCGTAGGTTTTGCTCGTTTAGGAGGAAAAAGTATAGGTATTGTAGGTAACCAACCTGCGGTACTTGCAGGCGTTTTGGATAATGACGCTTCAAAGAAAGCTGCCCGATTTGTGCGCTTCTGCGATGCTTTTAATATCCCTTTATTAGTATTTGAAGATGTACCTGGCTTTCTTCCTGGTACAGATCAGGAGTGGAATGGAATCATCGCCAACGGTGCTAAATTGCTTTATGCTTTTTGTGAAGCAACAGTTCCTAGAGTGACAGTCATCACACGTAAAGCCTATGGTGGTGCTTATGATGTAATGAACTCTAAGCATATAGGTGCAGATTTGAATTACGCTTGGCCTACAGCCGAAATTGCAGTAATGGGTGCTCAAGGTGCAGCGGAAATCATATTCAGAAAAGAAATCCAAAGTGCTGTAGATCCTGAGGCAAAACTACAGGAAAAGATTGATGAATATACTGAAGAATTTGCTAACCCTTATAGGGCCGCTTATAGAGGTTACATTGATGAAGTCATCAAGCCTGAAAATACAAGGGAACGATTGATTGCGGCATTCAATATGCTTCGAAATAAAGTGGATCATAATCCTAGAAAAAGGCATGGAAATATTCCTTTGTAAGGAAAACATAAAGAGTAAAAAAGAAGAAAGTAGAGCATAGGAAAAACCTATCTCTACTTTTTTTTCTCATGAATAAATACGTGTGGTTTAAAGCATTTCCAAAAAATGGAGCCGCTTAGTTACCAATAAAAACATCGTAAAAACACTATTTTTTTACTTAATCTATCCACACGTCATTCAAATAAAGTGAAACTATAAGACTATTACTTATAAGGTAAAGAATACTGATAGTAGGTATATATTCGTCCGTTTTCAAAAAAATACAATTTAAAATATTTTGCATGGGCGTTTCATTGCAACGCCCATACTTTTCTTAGTGTGTGATTTTCAAATAGCTTATTGAAACTAAACCATAATCGCTCGTATCTAATGACTTCCCTTTCATGGATTGCATATAGTTACCCGCTTTAAAATAGTTTGAATCACTGTTACAGCCATTGAAACGGTAGATCTCTGTTCTTGAACCGTTATTGATAGAATACAACACTACATTGCTGTTTTCAAAAATCAGTTCAAGATGCATTTCTTGATCCAATGCCCAATTTCCATCAATAAAGTCTCCTGAACCATCATCATTTTCTTCTGTTACCCAACCCATAATTTTCAATCTTGCCGAACCTGAAGATTGGTTAGGGTCTCCTTCATATTGTACTCTGATCACATCGTCATAAGAATTAGAAGGACCGTGAATTTGACCAAAACATAGCTTACCTGAACTTGGTAATTGGTTAACTGTTACTTTCCATTCCATACGGTTAGTACCACTTCCTCCATCCCAATAGATATTATTAGATCCATTGGCTGTCAATTCTCTTAACTCTGTTCTTGGATTTCCAGAACCAGAAGAAGTAGGGTATCCTGCATAACATTTGAAGAACACTTTAGAACCATCAGTATAGAACCAATTATCGTTAGAATAAGTATCCAAATTAGGAATTTGATCTACGAAAGTAGGGTTATTTAATGTTCCTGAGAACGCATTTAACTTCCAATTTTGCAAACCTAATACATCATAAGGATAATCTCCACCAGGTGTTGGGTCGGTAGGATCTGTAGGGTCAGTTGGATCAGTACCATTTCCATCTCCATCTGTCCCAAAAGCCTCAAATTCTGTGATACTGTTCCATGTGTTAGATGTGTTTCCATACCCAATAATCTGGATATAACGCCCTGAAACGTTACTCAATGATACTGTTTCTAAATCTAAAGAAGTTCCACTTGAGACACCTGAGTGTACAACACTTAATGCATCTGTTGCATCTCCAGCTAGAATCTCAAAAGTACTTGCTCTTTGATCTCCTTTGAACCAAGCTATTGCTACTGATTCAATGTTTTTTACAGAACCGAAATCATAACGAATCCATTGACCACTACCATTAGCTGACCATCTTGTACCTAGATTTCCATCCGTGGTGTTTTGAGGAACATTTCCATCATTTGATGAAGCTGCTACTCCACTTACCGACAACTGTTCTGAGGAGGCCGGAGGATTTGTAGAAGATCCATCCAATGCGATCAATTCGAAATCATCATAGCGGCCTTCACCATTATAATACTCTCCTTTAATCGTTACTGTCGATGAGGATCCTGAACTAAAAGCGACAGTTTCTTTTGTCCAATCCGAAGCATTACCACTTCTTGAAGTTTTGTTTCCATTGACTGTTGCAGAGATTCTCCAACTGCCTTTCACATAAGCAGATACTTCAAAATCAGTATTGGAAGCAACATTGACATCTTGAGCAAATGATCCTCCACTTCCTGTGATTTTGGCAGCACTTGTTCCTGAGTTGGCATCGCCTGAAATAGCGGATGGATCTGTATCCGACCAACTGCTCCAACTGCTTTCAAAGCCACTGTTACTTATAGCGACTGCTGTTCTGGCATTACTGCTCTGAAGGCTGGCTTCTTCAGCAACTGTAATTTCCTGTTGGTTGTTTGTACAGCTCATTGCGCCTGCAATAAGCATTGTTCCTAAAATAGATTTAGAGAATAGTTTCTCAATTAAAAACTGGTTGTTCATAATTCATTTAATTTGTGTGCATTTTTGCATTTCATTTCGAAGTATTGCTGCTGTTTATTTAGTTTATCTGGTATGCATTTGAAACCAAATACGTACCGCACACTGATGAGTACTTGGGATAAAGTAAAATTGACAAAATATCGTGCACCATGACTGAAGTCATGGGCTAGTGATATTGACTCCGACAACACTAAAGTGTTGCCTCTGTTATCAACCTTCAAGACTTTAGTCTTGGATAGGTTGCTATACCACCTGCCCATAGTTTTAACTATGGTGCAAGAGACACCCGATTACTTTTTCTTTGTACTTAGTAATGTTAGTTAGGATCCTTAATTATAGTTGATGAAAAAGTGTTTCACTATATCAAAAGTGTGATAATTGTTGGTGTTTTTTTAAATGGTGGTCCGTTGGACGTTGCAATGCAACACCCCTACATATTTTTTCCTATCGCAAGTGTTAAGCCGTAGGTGTCACTTGTGATTAAATTTTGGCGAAGTCTCCCGACTTCGAAAAATATCTGTTATCAATATTCGAAGTCAGGAGACTTCGCCAATGTTCAGTTCCAAGTGACGCTATCGCTTAACACTTGAAACAGTATAATAAATTACTGATGAGTAACCGACAAGTATGACATTGATACTTGTCCGTAATCCTCCAAATTATAAGGTTTGTTTTGCATGGATTGCATATAAAGTCCTGCTTTGAAGTAGTTTTCAGTACTTCCACATCCTTCAAAACGGTAAATTTCTATAGGTTCTTCTTTCACAATTGAATACAAAATCAAGTTTTCATTTTCGAAAATTAATCGGAATCGATAAATGGTATCCAAAGACCAATCTCCATCAATAAAATCACCTTCATTATCATCATTTTCTTCCGTTACCCATCCCATTATCTTTAAGCGTACATCTCCTTCACTTTGGTTTTTATCCCCTTGAAATTGTACTCTAATAACGTCATCATAAGAATCTGAAGGTCCATGAATTTGCCCAAAACATAATTTCCCTGAGCTTGGTAAGTTTTCTACGTTAAACTCCCACTCCATTTCATGAGTACCCTTTGTTCCATCCCAATAACTATTGGTTTTTCCATCATCTTCTAACTCCCTCAATTCTGTACGCGGATTCCCAGAACCTGAAGAAGTAGGAAAACCTGCATAACATTTAAAAGTTACCCAATTTTCAGCTGAAGAATAGAACCAATATTCATTAGAATAATTGGCTAAATCAGATATCCTATCAACGTACTCCAAATTATCTAATTCCCCCTCAAACGCATTCAGTTTCCAATTATTTAAATTGAGTATAACGTAAGGAAGATCATAGTCTGGAGTGACTATAACTGTGTCTTCGTTTGTTGTATCAGTTGTATCTTTCTCAGTGAGATCATTATCTATTTCTTCGTCAATGATTTCCTCATTTTCTTGGGAAGGTTCAACAGCATCCGACTTGCATTGAGCATTAATAAAAAAGAAAGAAAGTAGTGTTAAAGTAAAAAGTCTGTTCATCGCTTTATCAAAATTATACAAGTACAGTTTCTCTGCCCATCGCTTCTTGAGCTATTTGATAGACATTTTTAATATGTTCTTCCAATGCAGTGAAGTTACCTGAGGAAATCATTTTAGAATCCATCAACTGTGAGCCTAATCCCACACAATGCACTCCTGCATCAAACCATTTTTTTAATTCATCGAATTGAGGTTGTACTCCACCTGTTGGCATAATGCTCGACCAAGGCATTGGTGCTTTGACACCTTTTACAAACTCAGGTCCTCCCACTTGTAGTCCTGGGAAAATCTTTACGACTTCAGCACCTAATTCTTCTGCATAAGAAATCTCAGTGACAGAACCACAACCTGGCATCCAAGCTACTTTTCTTCGGTTACAAACCTTTCCAATACTTGGGTTCAACAGTGGTGAAACGATAAAATCAGCTCCATTTTGAATATATAATCCGGCTGTAACGTCATCGACAATTGAACCCACACCCATTTTCATTTCAGGTGCTTCTTTGATCACTTTCTTCAATACCTCATCAAAAACTTTGTGGGCATTATCTCCTCGGTTTGTAAATTCGAAAACTCGGATTCCTGCATTATAACATGCTTTTACCACTTCCCAACACACTGTGGCATCGGCATGATAAAAGACGGGAACAATCCCACCTTCTTTCATGCTCAAGGCTACATCAATTCTACTGAATCTTGCCATTTTATCGATTGATTTTTTTGATACTGTTTTTGTCCATGATCTGGAATACTTCTTCCTCTGTGGCAATGTTATAATCACCTGGAATAGATAGCTTGTAAGCGGAAGCGGCTAATGCAAAATCCAATGCTTCTTTGTCTACCACAAATTTTCTTTTTCCATGGATATAAGCCGCCATAAACGAATCTCCTCCTCCTACTCTATCAATGATAGATGGAATTTCATGTACTTCGCCTTTTACAAAGTTTTCTCCATCATAACTTACACCCGACCATCTGTTGTGAGAAGCGTTGATGGTTTGTCTTAAAGTAGTGATCACATAATCCAAATTTGGAAAGGCTTTCATCACTTCTCGACTGATAAACTTATAACATCGCTTATCAAATCCTTCTACTTCTTCGTAATCAGACTCCTGAGGAACAATGCCTAAGTATTTAGAAACATCTTCTTCATTGGCTAAACAGATTGTTGTGTTTTCCAATAGTTTAGGCATGATGTGTTTTGGATCTACACCATACTTCCAAAGCTTGCTTCTATAATTTAAATCACATGAAACTGGAATTCCTTTTTTAAAGGCAGTTTCTACGGCTGCAAGGTTAGCAGCAGCGGCACCTTTTGATAAGGCTGGCGTGATACCAGACCAGTGAAACCAATCGGCGTCTTCAAGGATCTTATCCCAATCAAACGTATCTGCATCTACATGAGTGATACTTGCTCCCGCACGATCATAGATTACATTTCCACCTCTTAGAGAACCTCCTTTTTCAAGGAAGTACATTCCCATTTTATCTCCTCCAAATTGGACTCCTTCTACTCCTGCACCCCATTTTTTTACTTCGCGTACTGCAAATTGTCCCAATGCATTATCAGGAACAATACTCACGTACTCCACTTCACTTCCGTACTGTGCCAGAGAAATAGCGATGTTGGCTTCAGCACCTCCTACAGTTGCTTCGTATTGGTTGGCTTGAGAGAATCGAAGGTTGCCCATTGGCGAAAAACGGTAAAGTAATTCGCCAAATGTTACGACCTTCTTCATATTATGAGAACATTAATCCTCCGTTGATATCGATATTTGTACCTGTCACAAAAGTTGACTGATCTGAAGCTAAACAAGTCACGAAATCAGCTACTTCTTCTGCTCTACCTTCTCTACCTAGTGGTGTAGAAACAGCTACTTTTTCACGTACTGCTGTTGCTGTAAATGTATCATGGAAAGTAGTTGCAATCATACCTGGGCAAAGTGAGTTCACTCTGATACCTTTTGGTCCTAATTCTTTTGCCATTGAACGCGTGAACGTCATCAATGCACCTTTTGCTGTAGCGTAAGCACTTGCACCTGGTCCGCCACCGTCTTTACCCGCTTGTGATGCGAAGTTGACAATTGAGCTACCTTTTGGCATTAATGGAGCTACAGCTTGTGTCATTAAGAATGCTGTATTTAAGTTCAATTGGATCACGAAGTTGAAGAAATCAAGATCCATTTCGTCGATTTTCTTTCTAGCTACTAATCCACCTGCTACGTTTACTAAGATGTCTACTTGATCACCGTAAGCCGCTTTTGTTTGAGCTACTACGTTATCTACGTCTTCTTTCTTCGTCATATCACCTTGTAAAATGATTGCTTCGCCACCTAGTGCCTTAATCTCTATTAAAGTTTGAGTTGCTTGTGCTTCATTATCAAAATAGTTGATCACTACTTTTGCTCCTTCACTTGCTAATTTTAATGATACTGCTTTTCCGATGTCTCTTGCTCCGCCAGTAACGATGGCTACTTTGTTTTCTAATAACATAATGATTTTGTTTGTTCTCACTTATTCTGAAATGAAATAAATTAGCTACCTCTTGATAACTGAGAATGAATAAGTGAGAGGTTGATTTTTAATTAATTGATTTGATTTCTTTAGCAAACAGATAGATCGACCCTACTCCTAATGGTACAAACGCTGCGATCATCACGAAGATGGGAACGTAAGAGTAGCTTGAAATAACTGGTACTAAAAAATTCATAATGATGACCGAAAATACGCCGACCGTACCTCCAAGTCCTGCCAATGACCCTACTGATTTACCTGTAAATAAATCGCTTGGTATAGTTTGAATGTTGCTGATTACAAACTGGAAACCATACAATACCATGGCTACGATAAGTACAAATTTCAATGCACTGTCTGCCAAAAATATAGTTGCCAATAGTCCAACAAACATGATGATTCCACCGATAAAAATGGTTCTCTTTCTTGCTAGATCTACCGATGCTCCTGCTTGCATCAATTTCCCAGAGAAATAACCGCCTGATACACTTCCCAATGCTGCTCCTACGTATGGAACCCATGCGAAGTAACCAATTTCTTTGACATTGAATCCATACGTATCTGAAAGATATAATGGCATCCAACCTACGAATAACCACCAGATGGGTTCGATAAAGAAACGGGACATTAGTACCGACCATGAAGCCTTTTGTGAAAGAATTGCTTTCATACTTAAACCCGGCTTATCTTCTTTCTTTTCCTCTTGATCACCTTGTATAAACTCCTTTTCTGCTTTCGTGATCCACGGGTGTTTTGCAGGAATCCCTTTATTGATAATTAACCAAGGGATGATCCATACTAAACCTAATCCACCAAGGAATAAGAACGTCTTTTCCCAACCGTAAGTCGCCCAAACAATGGCAATCAAAGGTGGTGCGATGACAGATCCTAATGCCGCTCCGGAATTGAAAATCCCTTGTGCCAAAGCTCTTTCTTTCGCTGGAAACCACTCTGCATTATTCTTTGCTGCTCCCGGCCAGTTACCAGCTTCACCCATTCCTAGCATTATTCTAAATCCTGCAAATGAAGTCACACCTCTTGCCACTGCGTGAAGCATTGTAGCGATACCCCAAACGGTGATTGAAACTACAAAGCCTAAGCGCGTCCCAATCTTATCAAACATCTTTCCAGAAACTGACTGTCCAATTGCATAAGCAATCATAAAGACGTTCAAGATTAATGCATAATCGTTTTTTGTCATGTTCAGATCTTGGGCGATATCCGGCCACATCATTGCCATTGCCAAACGGTCAATGTAATTGATAACTGTTGCCAAACATACCAAACCGATGATCCACCAACGGAGACCTTTTAGCTTAAAACCTCCGGTTGAAGAGGAAACTTTTCCTTTAATCTCCTCCTCAGGTAATTTTATGCCCGTAGCCATTATTTCTGATCGAAAAAGTCTTCACGAATAGGACTAAATACATCGATCAACTCGCCTGCTTCTAAGCAAACTGCACCGTGATCAACGTGAGGAGGAATGTAAAATCCATCTCCAGGGCCGATTACCTTCTTCTCATCACCCACCTGTAATTCAAATTGACCCGATACTACATAAGTGGCTTGACTATGGTGATGCTCATGTACCGTACCAATTGCTCCTTTTTCAAAAAGTACTCTCGCCATCAGAATTTTATCATCGTAACCCATGATCTGACGCTTCAAACCTGGTCCTACTTCTTCCCAAGGTAGTTCGCTTGAAAATAAAAATTCTTTGCTTGCTTTTAATGCTTCCATCTTGCTTAATATTTTATGTTTTTACTGTTTTAAATCATTTTGAAATAGGGCGAATGGACCGCCCCATTTGTACTCTCTATCTTCGATCGTAATCTCATGTGTTGTTTGACCTGATTTGTCAATAGTTGAAATGATGAAGGTCCATTCTTCATCTTGTTTGTTAGTAAAGCTTACCGCTGTATATTCGTCCGTCTGAAATGAAATTGTTACACTATTTATATTCCCGTATGAATTTCTTGAGGCTTCTGTTACCGTAGAATAACTACCGTGAGTTTCTAGTACAGAAGCCATCAGGTTATTCCCTTTTTGCCCTTTTCTTTTCAGAATAAAACAAGGATCGTTTCTCAAATTGAAGTTGGGATCATTAGCACCTAATCTTGCCATAATCAATTGATCTCCTTTATTTGAAGCTACATTTAATGTGTAGAAACGTGTCTTATCAAACCAATTGATCTGTTCGTAATCTTGATCCGCTTCACCTTCTGCTACCTTCCATAAGTGCTGATAACCGTCTTCTTCACCCAGTGGGCTTAAAGTTTGATTCCTTGTCAAATCTATGCTCGATGACATAAACTGACCGTGATAATGATAAGGTAATTCGATTTCTGCCTCTTCAGAAAGCTTCACATTGTAAAGGTCAATCACCAATGGATTTTCAAAGCTCTCATTCGTTACCAAAGCCAATGTTCTGAAGAGTTCAACGCCTTCATACGCATTGTTTTCTTTGGCACTTACCACTTGTACTTTTTGATTATCTGCTGAAAAAACAAACTCGTCTGGAGCAATTCGATCGGCTACTTTTACCTTTCCATCAAACTGCGATTGTCCGTCGATTACTACCGTGTTATGTGCAATGGTCTGCTTCGCCCACGTTTTATTTTCTTTTAAATATCCACCTCCATCTTTTTGATGAATGTTGACATATCTTGCAGCTCCGTAATCTTGAAGAATCTCGTTTCCATCATAATTCAAGCTGTAAGAAAGTCGATCGAAATGTCCGTGTCCCATACCGTGTTGAGTGAACTTCATGATTAGCTCATGTTCCTGACTTCTCAAAACACCGATTCCTCCCTTTTCACCTTGAGGGCCATCACTTAAATAGATTGATCGCTTATCAAATTTCTTTCCTTTTCCTTTGGCTAAACCAATAGCTGATTTCCATCCAGAATAGGTCAACGGCACTCTATTTTGCTTTTGAATCAGGGATAATAAACCTTCATCTTGATTGCCATAATAATATCCTAAAGCCAGTGACAATTGTAATTCTCTTGAGAAATAAGACATTCCTTTTTGAGCGTCATTTAATGGAAAGAACTCTCCATCATCATCTGTTTGTTGCAATAATGCATCAATGGCTTTCAACAATACGCCTTCTCTGTATTCAAAGATCTTTAAGTCCTTCTTTTGATGTTCCAATGAGAGAGCGAAAATCAAGAAAGGATACATCGCATAACGTTGGTAATAAGGACCCTCCGTGTAATAACCGTCAGGTGAAAAAGAGTGATCGATTTGAGCCAAGAAACCTGCTTTCGTTTGTCCTTCTTTTTGAATACTTCCACCATCGTTGTCCGTAGCAGCTTTGGTATCTATTGGCAATCCATACAATGCTTTCTGAATTAAATCTTCATTTTGCATCACCAAACCAATCATCCCTACACCTGCATTGGCCCAAGTACTATGGTTGTGTAAGCGGTTAAAAAAGTGAGGTGTTTCGATGGATAAGAAATTTGCCATCGGTACAAAAAGCTTTTCATTAAATCCCTTTTTCTCTTTTTCGCTTAACCAACTATATATACTTCCGTAAGCTTGACTTGTGTAAACCAACCAATTGGCATCATTTAAACATTGCCAGAAGATTTTCCCTCTTGCGTATGACTTTTCAGAAGGATGCCTCCCCCAAGTCGGGTATTGCTTCAAGTACTTCTCTAAAGTTGTTTTGATCAGTTCAGCGTAAGCTTCTTTTCCTGTAATCTGGAAAAGTAACCCTGCCTTCTGCATTGTAAAGTAATTCACTTTATGTTGGGTATGCGTGTAACCTCCAGCTAGATCTTTGGGAGTTGGAACATCCAAACCACTTTCCAGATAAGGAGCTAATTCCTTTTCTGCTTGCACAAGTGATGCACCAAATAGATTCCCTTGATTATCTACCGCTACGATCTCCTCAACTTCTCCTTCAGTCAGTGTTACTGACTGAGCGAAGAGAGTTGAAACACACATTATAAAGCAAACTACTGTATATAATTTCTTCATCAACATTACTTATTGATCATTTTCACGTTTTCTAAACTGTATTGATCCGAGTTCGCCACCACCTTTTCTGTTTCATCAAATGTGCAGTCTTTGATGATGGAAATGGGCTCTCCGTTGGTCAAGAATAATTTCAGTGGAGCACTCTTTTTCCAAAGGCAATCTTCAACGACCAAATGCTGTACTCCATGGAAAGTCAATGAAGACATTTCCTTATTTCTTTTATCTTTTCCTACCTCCTCGAATGTAGAATTTGTTACACTTACGTTAGGTCCGAAAGTACTTTCATCCGTTCCTCCTCTGTACACATCAGCGATTGTATTTCCGATGTTTTTGAAGTTGGATTGATCGATGATCACGTACTCTGCGTTATACATTCCCAAGTCATCCACTTCTTTATCCAAGGCTAAAATTGCTCCCGTTACATCTTCAAAATTTGTATTTTGAATTTGGATTGTATCCGCCATTGTGGAAGGATAAATCTTTAAGAAGTTGAAAGTATGGTTGATGTTTAAGCTCTTCACTGAACAATCAATCGTCTTGAAAATGTAGTTATCGTTCATAGAGTATTTACTCGTACTGACAATTGCATTTCCAGACTGATCTGGAGCGTCTGAAGCATCAATCAATAAGTTATTCAGTTCTAAATCACCTCCATTTTCGATTTGAATGGCAACTGATTTTTCTGATTTTAATACTGCTTGATCATCACTTTTAATCGTGATGGGATGCATTACAAATAAGGTCTTTGTCAGAATGTATTCTTGACTTCCTTTCAATAGCAACACATCACCTGCTTTAGATTGATTGTAAGCATCAATGACTGTATTAATTCCTGGTGTAACCTCAATGACCTTTCCATCATTCAATCCTAATCTATTTTTATCTTTTTGATAATAAGACGGTCCAACTTCTGCTTTCGCCACTGGTAATTTCACCTCTCCCTCAAAACCAATTTTCTTTAAGATTTTCTTTGAAGGAACCATCAAACCGTTTTCATTTTCTGATAGTTCAAACTCTACTTTTTTAAACCCTTCTTCCTTTGGTGTATTTTCTTCTTGGTTAATGTAATTTCCATTAAAACTAATCCCTGAAATATCATCATACACTGTAAAAAGTTGAGGGTTTGTACTTGTCATCAATACATTTTGATCAAAATGAGAATCTACTGGCGTTGCTGATCTTTCATCATCACTACCCGCACACAACTGAATGTGATCGCTATCAATAATGATGTTGTTCGTGATCTTTGCACCTACCACTTGATTGTAGCGGTTCAAAGGCGAGTTTGGCACTCCATTCATCACTACTAATGCTCCTCTAAAACGGTAGCCCGTCAATCCACTTAAATAGTTATTCTTTACCGTTTGATACTCATTGATGACTCTGATTCCTCCAGTATTGTGTTTTCTATTTCCCAAGAAATAATTGTTCTCCACTAATGTTCTTTCTCCATGACGCATCGTCAACGTACCTTTGCATTCATCAAAAACATTGTTCTGATAAGTGTTACCACATGATTTGTTTGAGATAATTTCTAATTCTCCATCACATGCTTCGAAGTAGTTGTTACGGACAATCGAATTAGAGTTTTTTCTTGAGTAGTGACTAGTACCAATTCTTAATGTTTCACCTCCGTTTGAACCTAAGTTCTGTCTTTTCCCAAAGTAATTGTACTCAATAATATGGTTATTTTCTAAGCTCTCCTCACTATTTAATCGCACTGTAAAAGTCACCCCTTTGTTGCGTTTATCAACTAATGCATTGTGGTCAAAGGTGTTGTTTTTTCCATACATTTCCACCCACTTGTCTGCATCATATCTTTCTGGATTACTGTAGCTTTCTACTACACACTGCGTCACTCTACAGTGGTAAGCCAATTCTTTACTGCTTGTTCTATAGCTAATTACTGCATTGGTAGGTGTATAGCCATTTCTGAAAGTAAGTCCTTCTACTTGAAGGTATTTTCCTGAAATACCGATATAAGACTGTCCTTCTAAGTATACACTTCCGTTTGTTTCTGCTTTTAAAATAATAGGTTGTTGTTCGGTTCCTTCTCCTTTAAATTTGATTTCGGCATCTTTCCAAACGCCATTTTTCATTAGAATAATGTCTCCTGATTTTGCTGTTTTAATCGCTTCTTTTAGTTCTGCCACATCGTTGACTAGCTTCTGACCGTGAGAGACCAAGGCCATAAAAAGTAAGAGCGGTAAGAGTAGTTTTATTTTAGTTGAAGTATTCATTATCAATTCATTTATGCTTCTTTGAATGATTTGAGAGGTACCATCCAGTTGATACTGGATGGTTGTTGTCTGTTCATTTTTACCTGTCGTAATTCGGGTAAACATATGAATTTGCCCCTACTCTACTTTTGCAATTTCTACTAAATCAAATCTTGCCTCAGTATCAACATAATTCAAACTGAATCTTAATTGTGAGGTGTTATTGGCGGTCTCTACAATGTAACTTATATATACGTATTCAGAAGAATTGTCAGTCATTGGAATGTTTTCATCAACAAATTTGATTTCATTGTCAGGGTCTTCTAAAAGTAATGCCCCTGCACTTGTTCCGCTGTTTTTACTTACATAATGGAAACTCACATTGTAAGTCACTCCGCCTGTTACTGCGATCGTCTGATCTAAGTATTGAGAGCTATTTCCAAGTTTCGCTCCTGTAGATTCATCTGGAGGCGTTGGTGACCCAGAACCTGAGAAACTACCCCAAACGCTTCTATCGGAACATTCGAAACTTTTACATTGGAACTCTGGAACTAACTCATCTACCACTTCTACAGTAATAGTCGTATCAGATGTAAGGTTGTTACCGTCTCTTGCTACTAGTTTTACAGTGAAAGATCCTTCCCCTGGGTAAGTATGTGTTGGATTTCTTTCGTCCGAAGCATTTCCATCACCAAAATCCCATTCAAATTCTCCTGCTGAAATAGAGTTATTAGTGAATAAAATTTCTTTGAAACTTTCTGTACTTGATTTGTAAGTAAAGTCTGCTGAAGGTGGTGTTAAATCCTCAATTGACCCCACACCAGGCAATTCTTCAGTACAAGCAAATAATGCTGCACTTAAAGCTCCTGCCAATCCTATATATTTTAAAAATGATTTCATGATTTGCTTATTGAATTGTTCTTCAAAAATTTAAGAGTAGGTTGGGAACAATGTTTCAAATTTCACGTGCGTTTCCCTTTATTTAATACTTATTCCCAATACTACTTTTAATGGAATTAGTAGCCAGGGTTTTGTTTTAATAACCCGTAACTTGTATCTATTTCTCTTTGAGGAATAGGAAGTAATAATTTTGTTCCGTTGAATGTGAATCCATTGTCCGATGCAAATGCACCCATTACTTCTTCCGCTACTCCAAATCTTACCAAGTCATAAAGTCTATGATTTTCGAAGCCTAACTCAACTCTTCTTTCCAATAATAAAGCTTGCTTAGTCAATGTACTTCCTGCGTCTAAAGTAGGCATTCCTGCTCTTGATCTGACCATATTGTAAGCGTCTACCGCTCCTGCATCAGTAGTTGTTTCTCCACCTGCTAAAATTGCTTCAGAGTACATCAAGTAAACATCTGCCATTCTTAAGACAATCCAATCATTTCCACAAAGTCTGTTATCCGATGAAGAAGTGATAAACTTACCATTTTCTTTGTCATCCTCTGGATTGTAAAGTACGGCTGTTCTTTCGGTATCTGCTGCATCTACATTGGCTTTAAAATCATCTGTTACATAATTCAAACCACTGTTTTTACCCAATTTTGTGAACTCATAAGAGAAGTCTTGTGATTCTTCAGCATTATCATTGAGAAACTGAATAGCGAAGATAATTTCAGAATTTAATTCAGTGTAAAATACATCTGTGTAATTTTCCTCAAGACCATAATCAGCATTATTCATTACAGTTTCTAATAAGCTTTTTGCACCTGCATAATCACCCGTTGTCAACTTCACTTTTGCCAATAGTGCTTGTGCTGCCGCTTTTGTTGCTCTTCCTTCTTCAATACTTCCTCTCTCAGGAAGACCCGCAATTGCTTCTGTCAAATCCTGATCAATTTGTTGGTACACTGTAGTTGTGGCTATTCGCTCAGTAGTTGTCAAATCACCAGGTACTACAACCTTGGTTACTAACGGCACATCACCAAAACCTCTGGACAAATTGAAATACATCAATGCTCTCACAAATTTTGCTTCACTTTCAAAAATTGTTTTCGAAGCGTCATCTGTTACCACATCTAGTGATGCAAGTACTTTATTCGCTCTGAAAATTACATTGTAACAATCGATCCAATACGTTGATAAAGTACCATTTGTAGGAGATACGTTCATGTGCTCAAATTGTGCCCACTCTCCTTCACTGTTCTTTGATTTTGAGTTATCAGAGCGCATTTCTGTCAATGCAAATTCTCTCAAAACTGTACTCTGAAGACCATCATACATCGCAAATGTTGCCGCTTGTACTTCTGAAGTGTTTTGGTAAAATCCATTATCCCCTATCGCTGAAAGAGGCTGAAGGTCCAATTGGCTCTCACAAGATGTTAATGTTGCTGCACCTAACATCAAAGCGGAGATAATATTTAAATATTTCTTTTTCATGTTTCTTAGAATGATAAGTTAACGCCTGCTGAGAATGTTCTGTTGATTGGTGCTGCACCTCTCTGATAACCGTAAGTTAAAGGTGAATTCAACCCTTGATTAATACCTTCTGGGTTATAGCCTCTATAGTCATTCCCCATGATGTACAATAAGTTTTGTGCTGCAACATAAATTCTCATCTTGTTGATACCTACTTTGCTTATTGCAGCTTTCGGTAGAGTATATCCAATATTCAGATTACGTAAAGCGATATAAGAAGCATCCATAACAATATCATCTGTAAATATTCTTTGTACCACTTTGTCTGCATCTGGGAAGAAATTCGGGTCTTCTTCATCTGTAATATAATCTTGGTTTGAGCTAAACTGATTATTTACATACTGAGGGTCCATGTTTCTTACTTTTGCACCATGCGAACCTTGGAACATAATGCTCAAATCAAAGTTTTTGTAGTTGAAAGTATTCGATATTGACCAAATCATTTTTGGATATGGAGAACCTAATATTGTTCTATCATCTGGATCAATAATACCGTCACCATTCAAATCTTTTACATAGATGTCTTGTGATTCACCGTTGATTGGGAAGAAAGGATTTTTGATGTAGTTCAATGGAATCTCTTTCTCTACCACATAACCATAAAACGATGACACCGGATGACCTTCTTTTGCAATCCATTCTGCTGGTCTTTTGGAATCTACGATAGAGATCAAACCATCAGCTCCAGCCATGCTTACCAACTTATTTTCATTTAAAGATAAGTTACCAGTTGTAGACCATTTGAAACCACCTTTATCTATATTGGTTGTTCTTAATTCAAACTCAATACCTCTGTTTTCAACTTCACCTAAGTTGACAATGGCATCACTAAATCCAGTAGCTGACGGGATTGGTCTGTTCAATAATAAGTCTTGGCTATTTTTCTTATAAAGGTCAATACTAAATCCGAAACGGTCTTGGAAGAAACCTACATCAATACCTGGGTTGATCTCAATTGATTTCTCCCATCTTAATTGTGGATTTGATAACGTAGACTGATTAAAACCTGTATAAGTATTTCCGTTGAAAACTGCACCTACCGGTTCTACTAGACCTATTGATGGATAACGGCCTACAATTCTATCATCACCATCATTACCAGTTACACCATAACTTGCTCTAACTTTCAGGTTACTGATAATTTCACTGTCTCTTAGGAAATTCTCTTCTGATATTCTCCAACCCACTGAAGCTGCTGGGAATACACCAAATTTATTATTTTCACCAAACTTAGAACTACCATCCGTTCTGAAACTTAGTGTAACAAAGTATTTGTCTTCATAACCATAGTTTACACGACCTAAATAAGATACCAAAGACTTCTGATCAGCTGAAGTGGCTGCTCCTGTTACATTGTTGGCAGGAATTGTATTGATGTAATCAAAGTTATAACCATTGGCTTCAATTGAGCTGTAATTTCTATCCCAGAACTCAAAAGCAAAACCAACAACTGCATTCAAAGAGTGCTTATCTGCAAATCTCTTGTTGTAAGACAACGTATGCTCTGTTATAATATGAAACTGATTTTCCGTGTTATCATATGCTGAAGTACCGGCCTCCTCGTTTCTACTTGCCTTTACACCTGTATAGCGATGATTTCGTGTATTCTTGTAATCGCCACCTACTGTAGATCTGAAGTTTAATCCATCAGCAATTTTATATTTTAAATAAAGGCTTGTGAAAAGCTTTGTTTGGTATTTTCTATACTCTCTTTCTAAAATCTTAGCAATCGGTGATGCGTTTGACGTTGTACTGATGTCTGTTCCCCCAGATTCTACTGGCATTCCAGCATCTAAATCATAATCATCAAACATTCTTTCCATGGTATAATCACCGATTTGAGTATTTGCCCAACGACCTGACTCACGCTCACGGTTAATATACTGCTCATTGTTTTCATCCACATATTGAGGCAACCAAGGCGATTGACGAAGGGCATCGTGTACACCAATTGGGAATCTTCTTTGATTACTGTATGAAGGGTTTAATTTCAAACCAAATGACAAACGCTTGTTGACTTTAGTATCTACACTCAAACGGAAATTGATTCTCTCATAGCTGTCTGTTAATAACACCCCTTCATCTTTGAGGTAGTTACCTGAAGCTGAATACTGTGTTTTTTCTGAACCACCTCTTGCTGAAAGTGAGTGACTTTGGATTGTACCACCATCCATGATTACATCTTGCCAATCGGTCTCCGTTCCCAACTCATTGATGTAACGCATCTTGTCTGTTAACTCTCCCTCGTTATTTTCTCTTACAAAAGCATTCCATTCACCAACAGTTTTTAAAACATCGTTCCCCGGAACTTCCTTTACACCGAAGAAACCATTGTAATTAAATGTTGCTTTTCCTTCTTTACCTTTTTTGTTGGTGATCAAAATAACACCATTCGAACCTCTTGAACCATAGATTGCTGCAGAAGAGGCATCTTTTAAGACCTCAATTGATTCCACATCATTCATATCCAATGTGCTCATATAATCTTGATCCACTACAACTCCGTCTACTACAATCAGCGGATTAGGGAATGATGTAATTGAACCCACACCACGAACACGGATGGTTGGTGCTTCACCTGCAGCAGGGTTGGTCATTTGAATATTTACACCCGAAACTTGACCTGCTAATGCGTCATCTAAACGAGCTGCTGGAATTTCGTCCATTTTATCACTCGTTACTTTTGATACTGCACCCGTTAAGTGTGATTTCTGTATAGCACCATATCCTACGACCACAATTTCTTCCAATTGACTTGCTTCCTCTTCTAAAGTAATGTTCAATTCTGTCTGTGAAGTAATAGTGACACTTTTAGGTTTACATCCAATAAAAGAATAAGTAACAACGTCTGATGTTTTAACCATCAATTTATAAATACCATCAAAATCGGTAATTGTACCTTTTGCCGATTCATTACCGTTGACCACAATTGTAACACCCGGAAGAGGCATTCCTTCTTGATCAACGACCTGTCCTTTGAGCATGTAAGCCTCCTGAGCATAAGTTTCTGAAGTGCATAAAAAAGCCATCAGACTTATTACAGTTAGTAATATTCTAGATAAATAATTCATTTTATTTCATATAAGAGAGATAGCGATAGATGTTATTTCACGATTGTAGCTAACGATAAGTTAAATACATACGCCATTCATCTATTTGCTTAAAATTTTAATAATTAGTTAGGATGCAGGTTGTGTTGTAGGTTAGATAAAAATTTGTGTTTACATAATTGAAATATTATCTTTGAACCCTAAGATGTTTCTAATGCGGATGATTTTGCCGATGACCCTGCTTATGAAAATCTTAACCTGCATGGATTAGCATTATTTATATTGTTAATCCATTTTTTTTGTGTCTTTGTTCATATCATAGGCATTTTTAAAGTTTAGTGTCAAGAATTTCCTTTAAGTGATTATACATTGCCAACTCTGCTTTTTCAGGCTCTCTGTTGGAAATATGTTCTAAGATTTCATAGTGTTCTTCCAATGCTTTTGAAGGTTTTGTCCCTGTACAGATATCATTTTCTTTAAAGAAAGTGATGATGTCTGGTGCTACAATCAACATCAACGACTTCAAAACATTGTTTTTACTTGCTTCCGCAATTTTAAGATGGAACATTAAGTCGTGTTCCACTGTATCATTTCCTTCTTTTACCGCTTTTTCATAGGCTGCTAATGCACTTGATATAGAAACAATATCTTTTTCATCACGACGCATTGCTGCAAAACGGGCTGTATTCTGTTCCAAAATCACCCTAGTCTCCACTAATGATTTAAAGTCATTTCCTTCTAAATCAAGAACATCGGTAATTAGACCTTCCAAAGCTGTAATGCCAAAACCTGCCACTACAGTGCCACTTTGAGGTAGCGTTTTTAGAATGCCATAAAATTCTAATTTTCTAATAGCATCTCTAACGTGTGTACGTCCGATTCCAAAATGTTCGCTCAATTTTCTTTCAGATGGTAATTTATCACCTGGCTTCAATTGACCTGAAGATATTAATGTCTTGATCTGCTTGATGATTTTATCAACAGGCTTTTCAATTTGAATTTTTTTGAATGTATTGAATACTGTCTGCTCCATTTTCGTTTTACTTATAAACTGGTAGACCAATTTACAAACATTTACATTTCACTTCCAAATCAAAAGACAATTTTATTTTAAAAATCATCAAAATAAGCCTTAAAATACTTGTTTTCTACATTTTAGTAGGCTTTTGTAGACAATGATCAAAGAGTGCTATAATAGTTCGTTTTTCTACCTAAATTAATTTATTGAATAAGTCATTTCGTTTTTTAACCTTGCTTTGGTAGTGTTTCAACTGCTCTACCATAAACTGGTTGACCAATTTTACGGCGATTAAATTTCAAAAGCAAATATTTATTAAAAAAATGTTCAAAACACACTTATTTTTTAACAAAAAAGAGAATTGATGATGAAAAACATTCCATAATTCATCGACAAAGGGTAGTTTTAAATCATGAAAAAAATTGTACTACTCCTATCATTTTTTACACTTTGTCATCACAGTTTTGCTCAATATAAATTCAAGCCAACGGATTACACTTCTAAAACTTTTCATCAAAGTAGAAGAGATAGTCTTCGGGCAAAAATGCCTGACAATAGTGTAGCAATATTTTTTGCCAATCCTGTACGTAATAGAGCCAATGATGTGAACTACATCTATCATCAAGATCCTGATTTTTTTTACTTGACTGGTTACAGGGAACCTAACGCAGTATTGATCATTTTCAAAACCCCTTTCACATTGGAGAATGGAGAGACGTGTACTGACCTTATTTACGTACAACCCAAAGATGATTATGATGAAATGTGGAATGGTGGTCGTTTGGGTGTACAAGGTGTTTATGAACAATTGGGGTTTCAAAATGTAAGGTCTAATCAAGAGTTTAGAAAAATTGAAATTGACTTTCAAAGCTTTCAGCATGTACTTACTTTCGATCCTCCAAGAGATTTACGCGACAATATTTATGATCCTTATGAGCTTTTCGACTTTATAAAAATCTTCAAAAAGAAAAGTCAGTATCCTACCTACCTCAATACTGCTACTGAGGACTTATATAATATGATGAGAGAAGTAACGCTTCAAGATCAAGCCGATATTGCTCAAATCATTGGTGGTGAATTGGTAGATGCAGCAGTTTTAAGATTAGATCAAAATATAATTTCATTTCTCACCGCCCCATCTCCAGAACAAAGGGTTTCTGTGGGAGAAAGTCTTACTACCACCAATATTCAAATAAGAGTCTTGGATAGTTTGATGAAAGACTTGAGACAAATCAAGCAAGAAGAGGAAATAAAATTATTGAAGAAAGCCGTTTTTATATCATGTGTTGGTCAAAAAGAAGTCATGAAAGCCATAAAGCCCGGAATGTCTGAGACCGAGATTCAAGGGATTCATGAATTTGTCTATAAAAAATACGGTGCAGAATACGAAGGCTACCCCAGTATTGTTGGAGCGGGAGAAAATGCCTGCATGTTGCATTATATCTCCAATAATAAGCCTAAAATGGAAGATGGAGAGTTGATATTAATGGATTGTGGTGCTGAATATAGAGGCTACACTGCAGATGTTACAAGGACGATTCCGGTAAACGGTACTTTCACAAAAGAACAAAAGCTGCTTTATAACATTGTACTCGAAGCACAAACAAAAGCAATTGAAGCCTGTCAAGCAGGTAAAACCTTTGAAGAAGTATATGAAGTTGCCACTGAGATTATTGGAAAAGGTTTGACGAAACTGAAAATTATAGAATTTCCTGAAGACTATGCTCGGTACTTCCCACATGGTTTAATGCATCACATTGGGTTAGATGTACATGACAAAGGACATTATAAAACGCTTTTACCGAATATGGTTGTAACGGTTGAACCAGGCATTTACATCCCAGAGCAGAGTGAGTGTGATGAAAAATGGTGGGGAATAGGTATCAGAATTGAAGATGATATCTTAATTACAGAAGATGGGCCGGTCAACTTATCGGCTTCTGCTCCTAGAACTATTTCAGAAATTGAAACGTTAATGGAGCAGGAAAGTGCATTTGATAAAATAATTCTCCCTAACTTTGAATAAATCTTTATTTCCCATACAATAATCTTATTGTTTACTAGGTTTAAAAAGTAGATAATAAAGTATATGAGGCTTATTACTATTTTTTTAGTTCTTTTTATCAGTACATCTTTTCAGATTCCTACAAATGTACTGAATACCACCCTTCCTCTCAGTGCACTTGAAATTGAGAAGCAGGGCTTTAATAAATTGAACTCTTCTCTTCACTATGAACTCAATATCAGCTATCCTTTTGTTCACTACAAGGATAAGTTTGATATAGAACATAAAATCAACATTGATATCCAAAGTATCATGGCTTTTGCTATTTCTGATTTTATGAAAAAGATGTATCATACCAAAAATGAGAAGGGGGCTATAGGTCTAAGTTTTTTAAACTTAGATTACCGAGTTCACTTCCAAGAACATGGTATATTGAGTATTGCCTTCGCAAAAGAGACGTATTATAATGGTTTGGAAGATGTCAGAAATATCAAATTGACATACAATTATGATTATATCCATAAAAGAAATATCCAACTCAACGATTTGTTCCTTCCTGAGTCTGATTATAAAACAAGATTACATCAGCTTATCAAAGAAAAAGTAGGGAGTGGTGGTAAAGTCAAAAAAGAAAGCTACAGCATTTTTTGTATCAATAAAGATGGGTTGTTATTCCCGTTAGATTACAATCGATGTAAGGGTAAAAATTGTCCGCATGAAGTATTGATCAAATGGACAGAGATTGAGGACATTACCTCTGATTTTATAAGATCAATTGAACTGTTATAATGCTTTTCATTTTGTCTTATTAATCAGATTGTATAAAAGCATAAAAAAGGCTTAAGAGAATTATCCCTAAGCCTTTCATATTTTAATAACAAATAGTTTCAATACTCTGTAAACTAAATTTCTGAATATTTATAATATTTAGAAATCGGGAGATTTCTGATGATCTGCAGGACACGAATGACGCTATCGCTTAACATTCGCGCCAGTGAAATTACTACTCTTTTAATTTGGTAGTTCTACCCCGGCCTTGAAGGGAAAAGCGTTAAGAATTTCATGGATTGAGCCGTTAAAAATAATTTTGCTGTTTGAGTGCAGCGAGTTTAAAATCATTTAGGCTCAAGCAATGGAATTTAGCTTTTGACTTCAAAGCCTTGACTTTTTTGCTTCGTTTTTGTGTTAAGACAAAAATGAAGAAGAAGGAAGCTTGGAAGTAGCCCCTATGAAGTCTAGTAGAAATAGGGATTAAAAGTTAACGATAACTTAGTTTACAGTATTAATACCCATTATTTTGTTGCAATTCTGGATGCACATCCAATTCCACAATCGGAATAGGTAAAAAGCCTCTCTGCTCCACTTTGAAATCAATTTCATAATCCTCGCTTTTACCCGCTTCACCATATCGATCAATTTCATTGGACTCTGGTGTGTAGTTTTTCACATCCAAAATGGATTTCACTGTCGTTAATCTACTTTGACCATACCTTCTGAGTAAGTCGTGGTACCTTACTCCTTCAAGGGCTAACTCTCTGTTTCTTTCTGCAAACAAAGTTTCTTCATCAATCGCTGCTAAAGCTGCTGCATTTGCTCTTGTTCTAACTAGATTGACATATTCTAGTGCTTTTCCTGTGTTTCCTTTTCTTAAATACAGTTCCCCTGCCATTAAAATAACATCTGCAAAACGGATGGCATGATGGTTCATCCCATAATTGAGATTAATGGCAATGGAAGGTTGAATAGAGGCAAAAGTACTGTACTTTTTATTGTATAAACCCGTGTGTTGCCAACCTATTTTAATGGGGAATTGAGCATTTTCTGGATCAAAACCATCGTCATTCTGTCCTTCTTCCACTTCCTCTGCTGTTAAGATGGTTGCCATTTTTCGCTCATCATTAGGATCATCCCAAATTGACAATAGCTTTCTTCTTGGAACTCCGTTTGCCCAGCCGTCAGCGTAAGTTGCATCAAAAGCTTTGCCTTTACCTCCCCATGGTCCAGAGGCTCTACACATAATATTTCCTGATTTAATGCCTGTCCAACCTGGTAAACCAGAGTCTACATGTGGTATTTCTAATAAAACCTCATCATTCCAATTACTTGTCAAAGGATCAAAATTATCTGCATATTTAGGCAATAGACGTTTTCCACTGTTCAGATAAATATCATCCGCTAATGCAATGGCATGGTCTAAAGTAAACGTACTTCCATCTGTTCTTGGTAAAGCCTCCTTTTCATAATAACCCGTATAGAAAAGGAACATTTTCAATAACTCTGCTTTTGATGCATACATTGACATTCTACCTCTCTCTGGGTCTGTTTCTGCCATCAATTCAAAACTCTTCAAATAATCATCTGTCGCTTGAGCATATACCTTTTCAGGGTCTTCCTGCTTAAAACTTCTCCAACTCGTACCGTCGATAGGTTCGGTTGTCAGGATTACGTTCTCATACATTCTGAGTAATTCAAAATAATAATGTGCTCTTAGAAAATACGCTTCTCCAAGGATATTATTAGCTCTTGCCTCTTCGCCTTGTTTGATAGTGATATTCTCCCAATTGTGGAATAAAGAATTGACTCTTGAAATACCATTATAAGACCTTCTCCAGAATGCCTCTGATCGAATTGGGCTCATTTCAAACTGATTTGCTTCCTGATAAGGATTGTTGGTCTGCTTTTTATTGGCCCCGCCATTCACATTGTCAGACATACATTCGCTAAACAAAGCAATAGAAAATAATGGGAACGGATCCACATAATTCATTTTCATGGTACGTATTGGTTCATACGCACCAAGAAGTGCCTGATAAGCCTCATCTACAGAATTATAATATTGAGAAGATGGGATTCTGTCGTTGGGTTGGATATCTAAATAATCACACCCCATCAATAGAAAAAAGATTAAATATATTTTTTTCATTGGATTACAGTTTAGAATGATACATTAAGTCCCATTAGGTAAGTTCTTGCTTGAGGATAAGAACCGTTATCAAGGCCATATCGAAGGAGGTTACTGTCACTAAATTCCGGATCAGCTCCTGAATAATTAGTAATTGTAAACAGGTTTTGAACTGAGCCATAAATTCTTAATCGCTCCATTCCAATTTTACTTGAAGTTCTTGTTGGAAGGGTAAATCCTAATTGAAGGTTTCTAAGTCTTAAATAGCTTGCATCCTCAATATGAATCATGTCGTTGATCTTAGTGAAGTTACCATTTGCATCCTCATGTGTCATTGCAGGCCACTCATTAGTTGATCCTTCCCCAGTCCAATAGCCTAGATGTCTAGCATTTAAGTTTTGGTAAGTTTCATTAGGACCATATGCCACATTTGCAATATCATAATGCGTTTGTGCTTGTAAGAACATGCTTAAATCCCAATTTTTATAACCAAGGTTAATCGTCAAACCGTAGTTGAATTTAGGAATAGCATTACCAATGTTCGTTCTGTCTTCATCTGAGATTTTTCCATCACCATTGATGTCTACAAAACGGATATCACCAGGCTTGGCATTTGGTTGAATTAAGTTTTCTTCATCATTGACATAACTGTTAACTTCTTCCTCATTTTGGAAAATACCGTCGGTTTTATAAGCAAAGAAAAATGGCATTGGGTACCCTTCTTGCACTCTCATGTTGCCATCCAATGTTCCTAAATTCCTTCCATTAAAGTATCCCTCAGAATTTTCTAGTTTGGTCATGTTATTATGGTTGTATGACATATTGCCTAGGATATCAATCTTAAAATCTCTGATTTCGCCAGTGTAACGTAAATCAATTTCAAAACCCTTGTTAGAAACGGTTCCAATATTTGCGAGTGGCCCCATTCGTCCTGTAAAAGCAGGAATAGGAAGTTCATATAGAAGGTCCTTCGTCAATTTATCATAGTATTCGGCTGTTAATGTAAGCTTATTGTTCAAGAAGCCGAGATCAATACCGATGTTCAATGTTTCTGACGTTTCCCATTTCAAATCAGGGTTTGCGGCTCTTAACGGTGCAAAACCTTGAATTAGGCGACCGTCCACAATATAATGATCACTTCGCTCCATGATGGACATGTGACCCCAGTTACCGATTCTGTCATTTCCTACCTGTCCCCATGATCCTCTTAGTTTAATCAAGCTGATTTTGTTGTGATCAACTTGGAAAAATTCTTCATTAGAAATAGTCCAGCCTGCAGATATGGAAGGGAAAATACCGTATTTATTATTATCTCCGAATCTTGTCGAACCATCTCTTCTAATAGTTGCATTCAGCATGTATTTTTCATCATAGTTATAGCTCACTCTACCAAAGAATGAAACCAACCTTGATTCATTCAACATCGCTTCAGCCAACATATTTTCTTGTCCTCCATTAGAAGGCCAACCATAATGCCATGTACTTGGGTAAATATCAGAGTTGGTACTGTTTGTATTTCTGTATTGATCACTGATTAATGATTGACCAAGTATTGCTGAGATATTTTGTTTCCCGAATGATTTGGTGTAGCTCAATACATTTTCAAATTGAATGGATGTATTTCGGTTGGTGATGACTTGAGCCGTACTTGTTCCATTTTGAAAAGGGCCTTGTGCTGAAATATAAAAGGCTGGTGTAAATACCCTGTTATGACTATCATAATTATTCAGACCAAAACTTGATTTAAATTTCAGTCCCTCAACAAGTGATGATAAATTAAAATCCAAGTACACATTTCCTCTTAAAGTGTTATCGAGTTGTTCTCTATTTTGAGTCTCTAAAATTGCCATTGGGTTACCTGCATAACCATCCAACTCTTCACTGATTGCATAGTATCTTCCATCTGCATTGGTTACCGCATTTTTGTGATAGCCGGTTGGGTCATCCGTAAATACGGGTGTCAGAGGATCATGCAAATACATACTAGAGAGCGTAGATACTTGCTGTTTTTCATTAAAACCTCTTGTCTTTGAATACGAATAAGAAAGGTTTTGTCCAAAAGTAACCACATCATTGATTTCATGTGTGGAGTTAATTCTAAACGTATAACGATCAAAATTAGATTTCGCACTTCCTCCCACTATACCATCTTGTGAGAAATAAGACAAAGAACTACTAAAACTAGACTTTTTACCACCTCCAGAAAAACTTAATGCGTGGTTGGTGATGGGCGCTGTTTGATACATTTCATCTTGCCAATCCGTATCTATTGTGTTTTGCTGAATTCTATCATCTGTATAACGTGGTTCAGTATTGTCCCATTCACTGGCAGCATTATGAATTTTCATATATTGGTTAGCGTTCAGCATATCAACCTTATTGGCTGCTTCTTGTATACCATAGTAACCATCGTAAGTAATTTTATACTTCCCTTTTTCACCTTGCTTTGTAGTGACTAATACTACCCCGTTAGCACCTCTTGCACCAAAAATGGCTGCAGAAGCTGCATCTTTCAACACTTCTATGGAAGCAATATCGTTGGGTGATAAATTATTGATATTCCCGACTTGAAGACCATCTACGATGTAAAGTGGAGCTGAGTTACCATTACTACTCACCCCTCTTATTTTTATACTTACTGCCCCACCCGGAGCTCCCGAGTTACTCTGTACAATCACACCCGATGTCCTACCTTGAAGCGCTTGTGAAGCATTGGCAATAGGAGTCGACTCTACATCTTCCGATTTGATAGAAGAAATAGCACCCGTTACCACGCTTTTCTTCTGTACACCATAACCTACGACTACGATTTCTTCCAATTGTTTCGCATCCAAATCTAATTGTATCTCTAGGGTGTTTTGTCCTTTTACAGCGATCTCTCTTGTCTGATAACCAATATAAGAGAACACTAGAATATCATTCTCATTTGTAGATAAAGAGAACTCCCCGTCCATATTAGTCACTGTGCCTTGTGTGGTGCCTTTAATAAGGATGTTGGCTCCTGGGATTGGTGATTCTTTTTCGTCAAGAACCACTCCTTTAATGATATTTTGGGCAAATACATTGAAGGATAGAAGAGATAATAGACTCACTGTCAATATCTCCGAAAATGTAATTTTAAACATACTTTAAATTCAAATTCATTTCAAAAAAAGAGCATAACCTTTCAGCATTAAGAAGATATTTCATCTTAATAAAATAATAAGCATTACATAATATATAGTATATCAATAGTTAGAACTCCCTTGTTTTTTACTCAAAAGAAGTGATGTAATTTGATAAAAACGCGTAGACATCGCTTTCGCTATCAATTGTTTAGTTTTAAGATTTTGATGTATAATTCTTAGTGCTTACATCAATGAGGCATTCCATTTTATATAGTTTTAATTTTATAGACCTACCACCTCATTGATAAAAGGTTGTTGTTTACTGTTTACGATTAACTCGACGGATGCAATCATCATCAAGTACCTTCTTTCTATGAAGAGAGATAGAAAGATCATTTCATTTTTGTAGTTTACTTTTAATACCTAATTCATTTCATGTATTGATTACTTCTTGGGATCATTTGAAAAATAATTATAGTCCAAAATTAGGTGATTTAACGTGCAGACAGGGATAGTATTAGTAAAAAACAAGTTACTGTTAGTTTGAAAAAATGTTGCTCTGAGTGAAAAAGATGTTACCGCTTTGAGAACGTAATTACATTGTAAACTAAATTACCGAAAATTTACAATCAATTATTCTACAGGCTTTTATATCCTACTTTCAAGCTTCCTTCTTCTTCATTTTTCCATTGATGAAAAACGAAGCAAAAAATCTAGGCTTAGAAGTCAAAAGCTAAATTCCATTTCACTTGCCTAAATGATTTTAAACTCGCTAAAGCTCGAACAAGAAAATCATTTTTAACGGCTCATTCCATGAAATTCTGAACGCTTTTCCCTTCAAGGCCGAGGGAAGAAGTAGCAAATGAATTGGGTAGAAAGTCCACTGGTGCGAATGTTAAGCGATAGCGTCATTCGTGTCCTAAAGATCAGCAGAAATCTCCTGATTTCTAAATACTTTAAATATTCGAAAACTTAGTTAACAATGTAGCAATTCTAAAAAAACTGCCTATATGAATTCTTTTCATATAGGCAGTCAATTATTATTTGTATTTAGATTGAAGATTTATTTTGCTTCTTCAGCTTCTTCTTTCTTTCTGAAAATTAAGTCATTTAGGCCTTCTACTTCGCTTCTTTCAAAGTCTTCAAACCAATTTTCCATTTTTTGTAATGCCAATTCCTTATGTTCTTGTTTTAAGCAAACCGAAACATAACCAATTGCAGCAAATACCACCGAAAAATCATCAGCAAAACCTACTACGGGAATAAAATCGGGAATTAAATCCATTGGTACTAATAAGTATCCTAAAGCTCCTGCAATAGCTACCTTTGCTTTACTTGGTGTTTCTTCATCGATATACATAAAGAAAAGTAACAAGGCAACATATACTACTTTTTCACCCGCTTTTTTGGCCATCTTAAAAAGAGCATTCATAAACTTACTCTCCTTAAATGCATTGATATATTTTGCCGTTTCAATATTCTTTAATTCCATATTTTAGTTTTATTTATCGTATTTATAAATGGGATATCTTAGGTGTGACTTTTCCTTATGATCGGAATGTTCATAAATAAATTCCAATTGCTGATAAGCAGAGTTTTTAAAATGCTTGTCTTCTTTTTTCTTCTGTTCTAATGCTTCTTTAAGTTCGGGATTTTTTGCTAAAATATCTATCGCTTTATCTTCAAAAACATAAGATGAAAAATGTTCTTTTTGCTGTAAAATAGGATCAAAGTAATTCCACGCGAAAAAACTGTCCTTTGCTTCAGGAGTGAGCGTTTCCATTAAAAACCGAACCCTTCTTTGTGCTGTTGGAATCAAATAGTCTCCTTTTCTAAATTGAACTTCCTCACTTTTGGTTACTGTCGCTATATCATAATGTAAATAATGCCCTTCATAAGGACTTTTTACCGTTTGATAGCGGTCTATGTATTTTACGTCTACTTTCATTTTTTGATCAGCTTCCAACTGTGTCATCTTAATATGATTGTGTTCCAAAGCGGCAATCACATTACCCCACGCCCTTGGAATGACAAAAAAGTCCGGTTTCTTTTCCTCCTTTGTCACTTGTAAGCCGGAGTAAAAAGGGATCTTTTTCTCATAAGGTTTTGATCGATCATAAAATAAGCGAGGCAAACCACTCACTTCACTTGCTTTATATGATCCTTCATATCCTTTAAACGTAATTTGATCTACTTTGGATGAATCCAAGCTCCAATTAATCGCTAATGACTCTGCTTTCAGATCTGATGCTATCTTATCTTCTTTGGCTTTTGATAGTGCATCACCGTGTTGTTCTAAAAACATAATGGCCTTCTTTAAAAAAGCATAAGTCGCTAATGTCCTTTGCTGATATGGCTTGAGCATATGTGTTTCAATCACATAACTTGGCGTATTAAAAAGAGCAGTGTAACCCGAAGAGTAACGAGGTGAATCAAAAAATTGTACATAACCTTTATCAGGTGTAGTGCCCCAAACATTGACATAAGGGACAATATCCCATCCTTCTTTTTTCATTTCAGCTTCCATAAAAGGATTCATTTTCTCTTTCATAAAAGCTCCTATTTCACCACCCAATTTCTCCTCATGAGTAGCTAAATAGGTTAAAACATGCTGGTAGTCTGCTCCATTACTCACATGTGTATCAATAAACAATTCAGGTTCATAGAGATGGAATATTTCTGCAAAAGAACGCATATTTTCAGAATCCATTTTGATAAAATCTCTGTTCAAGTCAAGGTTTTTAGCATTTCCTCTAAAACCATATTCGTGTGGGCCATCTTGATTTGCTCTTGTCGATGAGTTTCTATTGAGGGCTCCTCCAATATTATAAAAAGGGATAATGGCAACAATGGTATTTTCATTCTCAATATTTACTTTTCCTTGTAACAGATCACGCATCAACATCATTGACGCATCCACTCCATCTGGCTCCCCTGGGTGAATAGCGTTATTGATCAATAACACGTTTTTCTTTTTTATATCAGAAGGTATAAACGTACTTTCCTTGGAATAAATACCTACATTTAAAGGATAACCACTGTCAGTTTTGCCATACTCTACCACTCTAAATGCTTCATAACTATCACCTAATTGATGAAAATAAGCCATACCTTCTTCATAAGTGAAGGTTTCTGTTCCATTGGATTTCTCAAACAGTGTTTGCCAATCAATGTCTTCTTCAGTTTGATTCTTTGAACATGAAAAAATAAAGGTGAATAAGCCTATTATTAAAAAAGTTCTGCGTAGTTGTATCACTATTTTGATATATTTATTGTCAATATTGAAGTGCCAATACAAATGTAAGGATACTTTATTTTTAAACAGGCACTTACTTATAGCATATTGAATTCTCCCTTCTGGGTTGAATTATATGTTTATGAATATCTAATATTTAAATCGATTCAACAAAAAATATGCGCAATGTTGAATTTTTTTTTAATGAAAAACTTATAGTAAATCATCAACAATGAAACTATCTATCAAAAAAATAAGCCTTTCACTAATTGCTTTTATAGTATTTTTTTATGCTGTTATCTCCATCTTCACTTACACACAAACCTGCTTGATCCAAACACATCAAGGCACAAGCAAACTACAAGATGAAAAGGAAAATGGGTCTTTTGATACTGCTTGGCTGGACAAAGTAAGTAGAGAGGATTTTGAAGTAACTTCTGAACAAGGGTATACACTCAGTGGTACTTACCTTGAGGCCCCCGAAGACTCTGTACAACTGACAGCAGTAATGGTTCATGGTGTTACTCACGATCGATGGAGAATGATGCGTTATGCTCAAATCTACCTTAAACACGGTATTGATGTAGTACTTTATGACCATAGAAAACACGGATTGAGTGGTGGCGGAGAAGTGAGTTTCAGCTTTTTTGAAAGTCAAGACCTAGAGAAAGTAGTGCAATGGGCGAAAAAAAGAAAGCCAAATGATATGATTCTTGCTCATGGAGAGTCGTTAGGTGGTGCTACTGTCACATCTCATTCTGGTATTAATGAAACGACTCATTCTGTTGATTTTTATATTGCCGACTGTCCTTTTTCTGATACAAAAGAATTATTGGCATTTAGAGCTGAAGAAGATTTTCATGTTCCTGATCTTGGGTTTATGAATACTTCAAGTATTGTTACAAAATTGATGGCAGGCTTTTACTTAGGAGATGCTTCTCCTATTCAAAACGTAAAAAAATCAAAAGTCCCGTTCTTGTTTATTCATGGAAAAGATGACAAATATATTCCTATGCAAATGACGAAAGACTTATTTGAAGCAAAAGAGTTTGGTGAAAAATATATTTGGCTTGTACCTGATGCAAAACATGCGAAATCAATTACGGTTGCACCTGTGATGTATGAAATTACAGTGATGAATTATATCAATACAGTGCTTTCTCAGCTTTCTAAATAATTTGCACAGTATGCAATAATGTATGTATATTCACTCATTCATAATCAACACAATACACCTTTACTTATGACAAAACAAACAGATACAACAACAGGTAGAATAAGCAAAACGACGATTAAAGTAAGAAATTATCATATTGATAGTTTCCAGCATGTAAACAATATGAGATACATGGAGTTTCTTGAAGAAGCAAGGTGGTGCCACTTTGAAAACAATGAAACGTTATTATTGGCAAGTCAAGAAGATACAACATTTGTAATCGCCAATTATAATATCAACTTCAAGTACCCTGCTTCTATTCATCAAGAATTAGAATTGCACTCTCAAGTCGTTAAAGTGGGCAGTTCGAGCGTAACTTTCCATCAAATTATTTATATTAAAGGAACGGAACTTGTTGCACTGGAGGCTGACGTAGTTTTAGTCGCTTTTGACATCAAGACACAAAAGCCTAAGAAAATATCGCCCATCATAAAAGATGAGCTGTTTAAATAATTAACCTTACTGCCCATGTCATCATTACAGCATAGGATTTTGAAAATGGGATTGAACCTATCCTCTACTTTATTTCCTACAAAAGACATCAACCTTACTTTATTAAGAGAGACCACAGAATTGATCTCCTTTGTGGCTTTATTGCCCTGGGGAGTCAAGTCTACCAAATTCAAAATTGGAGAATTGGAAGCCGAAGTGATCAAACCTGTACATACTTCTGAGAAGAAAAGAGCTTTGCTTTACCTTCACGGAGGAGGTTTTGCTATTGGTTCAAATCAGACGCACCGGCATATGGTGGGAAAAATTGTGAAAGATACTGCTACGGAAGCATTGCTGATCAATTACCGTAAAATTCCCAATCACCCCTGTCCTGCTCCCATTGAAGATGCTTATGAAGGTTATCAATTTCTTTTGAAAGAAGGTTATCAAGAAGAGGAGATTATTGTAGCAGGTGACTCCGCAGGTGGAGGTTTAGTCTGTACTTTATTTTTTATGCTGAAAGAAAAAGGAGATCAACTACCCAAAGCAGGGATTTGTCTTTCTCCTTGGTTAGACTTAATGCATACAGGAGAGACGGTAGAAGATAATAAATACACCGATCCTTTTGTGAAAATTGATGAGATGAAAAGGTGGGCAGAGGTATATGCTGGTACAAAACCTTTGGACGATCCCTATGTTTCTCCACTTTACGGCGACTTCACGGACTTTCCACCTATATTGATTCAAACTTCAAAAAATGAAGTATTACATGATGATAGCGTCAGGCTCAAAAAAGCACTTGAAGACAAAGGAATTAAAGTCACCTATCAAGAATGGGATGATTTGATACATTGGTGGCAACTGTTCTGGCGTTTTATCCCCGAATCCGATGAAGCACTAACAAAAGTTTCAAGTTATATTCATCAACAATTCAAGTAAACGCAATAGTTATTTCCACCACTTATCTCTATCTTTATCAAGAGATTATCCTTAAATCAAAATTTTTCTTAAATTTCGGAATAGTCTTAATAATGATTGTTCATTCATTTATTTTTACTACCTTTGTAAAAACAATAACTCAAGGTGATTGAACAGTTAAGTTTAACCACAAAATAAAAAATAAGCACCATGGAAGAACTATTAAAAAAGCTAGTATATACTGGTGTCGGTATTACAGCATTTACTATCGAGAAAATTCAAGAAGTTGTTGACAAATTAGTAGCAGAAGAGAAATTGACTGTTGAAGAAGGGAAGAAAATAGTAGACGAATTTGTTGATAGCACTGAAGCGAAGAAAAGCGAATTTGAAGAGCAACTCAAAACATTAGCTGAAAAATTTACATCATCATTAAACTTTGATTTTGACAAGATCACTTCAATGTTTAAAGGTGGAGACTCTGAAGAGGTAGAGATCTTAAAAGCAAGAATTGAAGCTTTGGAAGCTGCTCAAGCAAAGACAGCTGCACCTAAAAAAGCTCCAGCTAAGAAAACTACTACGTCTTCAGAAGCGTCGAAAGCGTAAGCCTTTTGGTACTTTTGTGATGTGTGTGGGCCGACAGTACTGTATGTTGTACAGAATTGTCGGTCTTTTTTTTATACTTACTGCAATCGATTGCAACAAATCAGAAATAATTACCTAATTTTATCCAACCAATATAAGACAACGAAAAAACACAAAAATTATTCACCAAAAATTATGATGGATAAACTTACTGCTTCAGTCGGTACAGCGCTAGATCGTTTTATCGCTCAAAAGCAAGAACAATTTCCTTATGCTACAGGAGAACTATCTCAGCTACTTCGTGATATCGCTTTAGCTTCAAAAATCATCAACAGAGAAATCAATAGAGCCGGTTTGGCTGGAATTGAAGGAGGTGCAGGAGCAGAAAACGTGCAGGGAGAAGCGCAACAAAAACTAGACATGATTGCAGACATTCGTTTTACAAGAGCACTTTCAAAAGGTGGAGAAACATGTGGAATCATCTCTGAAGAGGTAGACGGAATTATCGACACGGGTAATCATCATGCAAAATACATCGTTACTATAGATCCCTTAGACGGTTCTTCGAACATTGATGTAAACGTACTTGTAGGTACAATCTTTTCGATTTATCGAAGAAGATCACCTATTGGTAGACCCCCTACCAAAGAAGATATGTTACAACAAGGTACTGAACAAGTAGCTGCTGGCTATGTACTCTACGGGTCTTCTACCATGCTTGTCTACAGTACTGGATATGGTGTAAATGGATTTACGTATGAACCTTCTTTAGGTGAATACTTCTTATCTCACCCAAATATGCAGTCTAAAGAAGATGGTCAAATCTATTCTATCAATGAAGGTGGTTATAATACTTTCGACGAAGGTTTAAAAGATTATATCACAAAATGTAAGGATAGAGAATACTCTAGCCGTTATATCGGTTCATTAGTTGGAGATTTTCATAGAAACTTATTGAAAGGTGGAATTTATATTTACCCATCAACTTCCAAGTATAAAAGCGGTAAACTACGTTTGCTTTATGAATGTAATGCTTTGGCCTTCCTAGCAGAGCAATCTGGGGCAATGGCAACTGATGGCTATCAACGAATTTTAGACATCAAACCAACCGAATTCCATCAGAGAACTCCTTTTTATGTTGGTTCTCCGAAAATGGTGGAAGAAGCTATGGCATGCTTACAAGGTAAAAAACATGAAACGGTTACTACACCTCCCGTCAATGGTGTAGAAGTAAAATAAGAAAAAGTACAAGAATGAGATAGTTTGTATTCATCAATACACTCAACTCCTTCCTCAATCATATCACACTTTAATGGTCAGCTAATCAATATTTTAGCTGACCATTTTTTTTCTTACAACCCCTGAATTCCTTTTAAGCAGTTGTACATTTAAAATTGGGATAAGTTGGATTATTATTTTTTAGTCTAATCAAGGCAGAATAGAAGAGCATAGTCGAAGCTACGTGATGATATTCTAACGAAGAGTAGGCTAAAAAAGAAAATCCAAAACTTCCGATTTTAATTGTACAACTGCTTATAACTTGATTAACACAGATTTATCATAATAAAAGTTTAGTGATGCTCGTTTTTATTGTTTTAACTCTAACTTTACAAATGTGTGTACTTAACTATAGACTGACAATTCATAGAAGGCGAACTTCTACCTAAACAATTTCCCGTATGATCTCACTAAATAAAAAAGAGAAAGTAACGCTATACATGCTTGCTGCAGTTAGTTTTACGAATATCTTAGACTTCGTTGTATTGATGCCTTTAGGACATACTCTACAAGAAACTTTCGATATGACACCTATACAATGGAGCGCAGTGGTATCTTCTTACACACTAGCCGCCTCAGTATCCGGGCTTTTATCCATTTTCTTTATTGATAAATTCGAACGAAAAAAGATGTTCTTATTCATCTATGCCTTTTTCACCTTCGGAACTGTATTGTGTGGAGTCGCAAATACTTACGATTTTCTACTCTTTGCTCGGTTGTTTACAGGGATTTTCGGTGGATTGATCAATGCCACTTTGTTTACAATTGTCGGTGATATGCTTCCAGAAGAAAAAAGAGGTACAGGTATTGGTATTTTAATGACAGGTTTTGCCGTTTCTTCTGCCGTAGGTGTACCGATCGGTTTATACCTAGGGGTTACAATTGATTGGCATGCTCCATTTATCATTATTGCAGTGGTATCCGCGATTCTTTGGTTTGTATGTTATTATAGATTAGAGGAAATGAAAGGACACATGGATGACACCCCAACTAAAGGGAAGAAGGCCTTCTTTTCTCCATTATTGAATGTTCTGAAAAACACAAAACAACTGAAAGGCTTATTTGCCTTATTCTTAGTGTTTTTCGGTCATTTCTTACTCATTCCCTTCTTCTCACCTTATATGGTGAAAAATATTGGATTTTTAGATCAACAACTCACATGGATTTACTTGTGTGGAGGTCTGGCCACGTTATATTTCTCTCCAAAAATTGGTAAATGGTCTGATCATCATGGTAAGTATCATGTATTTGTAATCATTTCTTTTATTACAATCATTCCGGCATTAGTACTCACCAATGTACCTTCAATGAGTATTCCCGTAGTGCTTGTATTCTCTTCTTTGTTCTTTATTTGTGGAGCAAGATCTATCCCTGCCAATGCTCTGATTTTAGGGACTGCTGATCCAAAACAAAGAGGTAGTTTTATGAGTATTCGTTCGGCTGTACAAAATCTATCTCAAGGATTGGCCTCATTCGCCTCAGGACTGATAATAATTGATAATCCAATTACAGATAAGCTGGAAAATTATAACATAGTCGGTATTTGTAGCGTAATTGCAACTATGCTAGGCGTCTTTATGTTCAAGCACATCAGTGATACAAAAGCACATAAAGAGCGAATGAAAAATTTAGTCACAAAATAAGGTTATAACCACACATTGATCATGAACTTTCAATCTAGAAGGTATTTCCCCTACTCCCAACAGTTAAAAAATAAATATGGAGGACGTATTCAAAAAGTCTCTATTCATGCGGAATTTACCTGCCCGAATAGAGATGGTTCATTGGGATATGGTGGCTGTACTTTTTGTAACAATGATAGTTTCGTTCCAAATTACCTTCATGATGGAATGCTGAGTATCACAAAACAGATTGATCATGGTATGGAATTTCTACCTGGCAGATACCATAGTGCAAAAGCATTTGTAGGGTATTTCCAAGCCTATTCCAATACGTATGGAACTTTGGAATATTTGAAAGAAATCTATTCTGAAGCATTAAACCATCCAAAAATTGATGGTTTAGTGATTGGTACCCGTCCTGATTGTCTTTCTGATGAACAATTGGATTACCTCGAAGAATTATCCAAAGAACATTTGATTTTTATCGAATTCGGTATTGAATCTTGCTATAACAAAACATTAGACAGAGTAAACAGAGGGCACTCGTTTGAAGACGCTGTAGAAGCGATTCAAAAAGTAGTTGATAGAGGTATTTCAGTAGCAGGACATATGTTATTTGGTTTACCCGGTGAAACAAGAGAAGAAACTTTAGCACAAGCCGAAATCTTAAATAAATTGCCACTAGAATCGTTAAAGTTTCATCAATTACAGATTGTAAAAGGAACGATCATGGCTAAACAATTCAAAGAAGACCCCTCTCAATTTCCGCTTTTCCAGCCTGATGAATATGTGGATTTTATGGTGGATTTCTTAGAAAGGCTTCGTCCCGATATTGCTATCCAACGTTTCAGCAGCGACACCCCTATCAACTTAAGAATTGCACCTAATTGGGGTATTCGTCCCAATCAAATTCAATTGATGATTGAAAAGAGATTAAAAGAGCGAGATACTTATCAAGGGGCTTTGTATAAATAATAGTAGAAAGGTCTATTGAATGTTGGTGAAACTTACTACACTGTAAACTAAATTTTCGTTAATTAATGCAACTACTTTTTATGAAGGATTAATGGTAGTGTGTTGTGGTTCGCGAGGACGTTGCAATGCAACGTCCCTACAGAACTGCATTTTAGAAAATTATTATAAAACCTTTGTCTTTTAACATGTAATCAGACCATCATTTAGTAGTATCTCCCTCGGCCTTGAAGGGAAAAGCGTTCAGAATTCCATGTATTGAGCCGTTAGAAATGATTTTGTTGTTTGAGCGCAGCGAGTTTAAAATCATTTAGGCGAGAGAAATGGAATTTAGCTTTTGACTTCAAAGCCTTGAATTTTTTGCTTCGTTTTTGTTTCAAGACAAAAATGAAGAAGAAGGAAGTTTGAAAGTTGATCCTATAAATGCTGGCAGAAAGGCTGATTGAAAGTTGACGATAATTTAGTTTACAGCGTACTTACCTTACAATGCACATTATAAATGAAGCAAAAAGACAGATTAACTTCTGTTTCATACTCTATTCTCCATGTTCTAAAAGGGATGTATTGAAAGATTTTGTAAATATTTCTCAATTTCTATTAAACATAATATCTTTCTTACGTATTATATTATGTAGGATAAATTGTATCCCAATAATTGGTGAGACTAGAGTTACAGTTAAAAGCGATCTTAATTAAAAACTTTCTCCTTAAATTTTTAGTAAAAATGGTTACTATAACTTTATATTCGTGATCCAATAAAGGGAAAAGAAGAGTATAAAGCACTCTTCGAGTAGAATACACCATTTATTAATATGTCAAATTAGAACGACCAGAAAGAATTAACAATGGAATATATAGATTATTATCAAGTGCTTGGGATTGACAAAAGTGCCTCTCAAAGCGAAATAAAAAAAGCATATAGAAGATTAGCTCGTCAATATCATCCTGACAAAATTCCAGACGATGATGTAGCCAAAAAGAAGTTTCAGCAAATCAATGAAGCAAATGAGGTATTAGGGAACGAGGAAAATAGAAAGAAATACGATAAATACGGAAAAGACTGGGAACACGCTGATCAGTTCGAATCTCAAGGCTTCGGTGGCGGAGGATTTGGAGGTTTCGGCGGCGGTGGTGGTTTTGGTGGAGGCGGCTTTGGCGGCTTCGGTGGAGGCCAAGGCGGTACCGATTTTTCAGACTTCTTTAACTCAATGTTTGGTGGAGCATCTTCTCCAAGACCTAAAAAAGGTGGAGATTACAAAGTCAATGTCACTTTAGACCTTAAAGACATCTACAAAACAGAGAAGCGTACTTATAAGATCAATAATAAAAATATTAGAGTAACAGTTCCTGCTGGTATTGCAGATGGTCAAGTCATCAAGATTCCTGGTCATGGTAAAGCGGGAATAAACGGAGGTCAGAACGGTGACCTTTTGATTGCTTTCAATATTATCAATAATACTGAATTTGAACGTAAAGAAAGTGATCTTTACAAAACTGTAGACCTTGATTTATATACTGCTTTATTGGGTGGAGATATTACCATTGATACTTTTGATAGTAAAGTGAAATTGAAAGTAAAAGAGGGAGCTCAAAATGGTATGAAGGTGAAACTCAGAGGTAAAGGTTTCCCTAAATACAAACAAGATGAGGTCTTCGGTGATTTATATATTACTTATAATGTGAAAGTTCCAACTTCGCTTACCGATGAGCAAAAAGAACTGATCAAAAAAGTGAAAGAATTGTCAGAATAAAAGAATGACTAAAATCAGTTCTTTTGTTGGATTAGGACGCACAATTGTTTATACTTGTGGCGTAAAAAACCGAATTACATTCTCTTAACTCCAACGACAATGATAGCAACAGCGTATTTGGAATATGCAGCAATGGGCTTTATGGTGCCTCCATTAGTAGGTGCAATTGCTTATGCTCTTATCACATTAAAAAAAGATAAAGTTTAATTTTGTCTTTTGCGTTAGACCATAAAGGCGTTAGAACAATATGTTTCAAACGCCTTTATTTTTTGATGATTTCTAAAAACGCTACATTAAAACAAAACCATGTGGCTTTATTTTCTCTGGCAACTTTTCTTTCCCTAGCATTTCCTTCAGATCAATTTCAATGGTATTACAAAGACTCGTCATCGGCGTATCAAATGCCAACCCCTCAAACGGGTTTTCAGCAAAATCCCCTACAAATTCCATGATAAAATAGATTCCTCCAACAATTGTAGTAAAGGGAATAGTCAACCAAACCAACCCTTCACCCATAGCTCTAAATTGAGACACCATTCCAAAAGGCAAAAGAAAAACGATCAAAATAGTCAACACAAAAGAAGTATTGGCATACTGTCTTGGTAATGGAAAATTCTTGATACGCTCGCACTTTCCTTGTTGGGTATAAAGATCACGAAGTAATTTTTGTAACTCTACATGTCTAAAATCATCGATTATCCCCTTTTCTCTCAGCTCTAAGAGTTTTTTAGATTGATTACTTATGATTTGTGTACATATATTTTTCTTCTGGAGTAACTCTTCCACCTCATGGTCTTCAATAAATAACTTTAACTCTTCTTCTTCAGAAAGTGAAGCGAAAGTATCTCCAAGTTCTTTTCTCATGTCATTAGAAAGCTTATGAGAATGTTCCCAAGGTTGAGGTTTCCATAACTGTCGACGTAATCGGTAGGTCCAACCAATATGTCTAAGAATTAAATCTCTATGAATTTGATACAGCTCATCTTCCTCCAGTTTTTGACCATTCACAAAAAGGTTGGATGTATAGTCTCTAGCTTGTATTCCCCAAGTACGGCTGGTATTAATGATCGCTCCCCAAATTTTACGAGCCTCCCAAGTTCTGGCGTAAGCTGAATTATTTTTAAAGCCCACATAAAAAGCCACTGCCGTACCTACGATTGATAATATGGACCATGGCAATTTGATCCATGTCATATTGAAATATTCATAAAGCACTACAATCAATGCACCATATAGCGCTAGAAATATTAATGGCTTATAGGCTTTTTGAATAAAGATTTTGAAGTTGATGGTTCTGTTAATGTACATCTATTGGTCGTTTTTGGTGTTTACTAAACTAAATTACCGTTAACTTTCAATCAGCCTTTCTGCAGCATTTATAGGATCTACTTTCAAGCTTCCTTCTTCTTCATTTTTGTCTTGAAACAAAAACGAAGCAAAAAATTCAAGGCTTTGAAGTCAAAAGCTAAATTCCATTCCTCTCACCTAAATGATTTTAAACTCGCTAAAGCTCAAACAAAAAAATCATTTTTAACGGCTCAATACATGAAATTCTTAACGCTTTTCCCTTCAAGGCCGAGGGAGGTACTACTAAATGATGGTCTGATTACAAATCAAACAACAATGGTTTAAAAATAACCATCTAAAATGCAGTTCTGTAGGGTCGTTGCATTGCAACGTCCTCGCGAACCACAACACACTACCATTAATCCTTTATAAAAGGAGTTATATTAATTAACGAAAACTTAGTTTACAATATATTTACTTTATGGAAGTTAAGTAAATCTAGTCATTAGGACAAAGGTTTAATAAGTTATCATTAACATGTAAAATGTTTTTAGTCATCTTAAACAAAAGAAAACACCCCTTATTTTAAGAGGTGTTCAACTTTGTATGTTACTTGAAAATTACTTTTTTATCATTTCTGAATTATAATAGAATGGATTCCATAATTAGATTTCTCATTAAAAACATCCATAAAGTATTTACCATTTCCAAGTTTATTAAGCTGTATATCTTTCGGTTCTCCCTGATATTTTTTTACAATCCTACCATTGATATCTCTCACTACTATCGATATTAAACTCTCCTCAATTCCAACCAATGACAACTCACCTTTTGAAGGGTTAGGATAAACAACCGTTGCGTTTTTGTATTCCTTCTCAATAGAATTAGGGTTAAACTCGATACGAATAACTGCTGTTGTTATAGTAGATGCTCCACAATTATTTACAGCTTGCACACCTACATTATGATCTCCAAGGTTAGATTCTCTTACTGTGAACTGTATAGTTTCTTCATTATCTGCTCCTAATATTTGAGCTCCTTGTGGTAAAGTCCATATACACTCTACTCCGCCCATTACATTAGATGCCGTCATGGACACTGTATCATTTGGATGAATAATGTCATCTGAAATATCGATACCAGACACTGTAGGTACCCTAGGTACTGCAATTTGTATAGAATCCGAGATATTTACATTACATGAATTTCCTATTGTCACATTAACTTGCACTGAATCTGTAATAATATCTGACATATCTAAAGTCACTAACTTTGTACCCTGACCAGAAATCAGAATTGCATCATTTGGGAAAGTCCATTGATAACTTTCTGCACCATCCACATCAGCTATGAATGAAACTATCTCATCATCACAAGATAACGCTCTATTAGCTGATAAGCTATGAATGCTTGGAACTGTATGAATATCTATTGAAGTTGTATCTGCAAGATTAACATTACAAGAGGCTTGAACTGATGCTATGATTTGATGACTACCTTGAGCAACTCCTGAAAAGTCTACTTCAACAGACGTAGCATTTTGATTATTTGCCCCTACAATATATGCTCCATTAGGTATAGTCCAATTTATTGTTTGACCACTTACCGGAGTTGTCACTGAAAAAGTTAAATTACCATCAGTACAAGTGGAACTTGCTGTACTCGTTAATTGAAGGTCATAATTTGGATCAACTAATTCAAAAGAAAGTGTATCTGAAACTTGTTCACCGCAACCATTAAAGGCGTGACAAATAATTTGATGCATACCATAATCTTCTCTACTAAGATCAATTTGTATTTCATCTTTATCATTTACACTTGTCAGAGCAACAATGTCCGTTGGAATTTCCCAATAGAAAGAATCGACATGAGTATACGAGCTTAAAGTTAGACGAGCATGTTGCACAGGACAATGTAAATCTACAGATGAGACAATATTACCTATACTTGGTTGAACATATTGATGTACATCCCATAATAATGTATCTCCATATTGATAAGCAGATGCTGCTATTGGATTATAAGCAGCAACACTTATTGTCGTTGTTTGCTCTAAATTTGCAGGGACGTTACTAAAATCAAAAGTTGCACTATCAGCGTTGGTCATTGATGGTACTAATGTCACATTCGAATTGGATGACCACCACTGAAGAGTACCTCGGTTATAACCATACACTTTGAAAGTCCTTGTAGTAATTGCACAGCCTAACGTATCGGCATTTAACTTATTACCTGAAATTGGTGCTAATTGAATAATATCTGTTGATGTTAATAATGGACTAATCCCTGTACTTTCCTCTAAAGTATAAAGTAATTCGAATGCATTAGCATTTGCCCTATCAATACTCCAAAAAGTACCGTTAAAAGCGGCTGTTCCTCTTTCAGCTCCATGATCAGCAGAAGTGTAACTTCCTGTTAATCCACCTTTAGTAAAACCATAAATTTTGTTATCATAATAGGCTAAATCTGCCATTGGGAACCATCCATCAGTACTATCATTTGCGGATGTATTTGAATCTGGATCAAAACCTGTTTCAGGAAATTCTTTAATGATATGTGTCGTTCCGATTCTATTTCCATTTTCACCCATTGGGTACGCTAGTATACATCCTAATGTTGTTGGGCTATTGTACTCAGAAGCTAATACTAATGTATCTGGATCTGAGTTTGTACCTGGTAATATTAACATACGCCCTTTAACACCTACACCTCCTCTACCTGCAGACCTTACTTGAATTCTTGACCTATAAGCACTATTAGAGGTAAGTGGATCAATAGTATATTCATGTGAAATTGTCCAAGGTGATGTAGAAACATCTAATTTCAAGATTGTGCCACAATGTGTATTAGGTAATACTTCTCCAGACCCTTGTGTTGCATAATAATAAGTATTGTCATCCTTTTTTGTTACAGCTGTAGAGAATAATTCTCCCCAATCCCAAGCAGCATCACTATTATCCACATTTCTTTTACTGTGTAGATCTAAAAGTTCTGTAAACTGACCAGATGATAAATCATAAGTATATAACCTATTAGTATAAGTAAAAACTAATTTCCCTTGTATTTCAATAATTTCACCGATAACATTATAGGGAGCATATTCATTTGTTTCATTAATTCTATTCTTAAATCTTGCAGTTAATACAGTTACTGAATCAAGATCATCATTGAATTGAACTAAACGGTCTCTATAGAATAAGGAATCTTTATAAATATCATATGCTGTTGCTCTAGTTCTTTCAATTGCATAGTATTTTCCATTTGAAGCCAAGAATGCACCGTTTGAATAACCTTGTTTCGCTAGAGAGTTATTCCCCGTAGCATATAAGTGACCTATTGCTCCTGTAGAAGGATCAAAAGAAGCTAATGTACCACCATTTTTAATACCTCCATCTCTATTCGAAAATGTATATTTTCCATCTTTGAAAGAAGTTAATCTTGTTTCAGGTACAAAACCTGTATCCGAACCAAAGTTTGCAATTACTTCCATCTTATTGGTTGCGATTTCGTATTTAAAAATTGCCCCTTGATTACTTTTTCCACCATATCCCGCAATACCCCATACTGTTCCTCCATTATCATTTGTAATTATAAAAAATTCAGAAGGATAAGACATATCTTTAAAATGATAAAGTTCCTTGTAATTTCCATGTCTATCAATTTGATATATTACCCCTCTATTAGGCCCTGAAGAAAGAAAATCAAAAGGCTGAGTCATACCTATTAAATCATGACCATTCGGTACTAAATTTGTAATTGCAGTTCCATTTGCTGGAGTTAAAGTAAATTCTTTGGTCACTTTTTTATCATCTGGAAGTATACTTACCAATGTACCTACTCCGGCACTTCCATCTTCAAAAGATCTAGAATAAAAATCACCTGAAGAATTTCTAAATACACCTGAGAATTTTGAGCCTTTAAATTTTCGATCTCTTACGACACTAATTTCATGAATAAAACCACTTTCGGCATCTACTTCATAAAAACCACCTGCTCCATATGGAGAAGATGAATTGGCTACTATCAATCTATCTCTTCCTTGCACATTACGATGAGAAAGAGCACCTGAACTTAATATATAACCATATGGGCTACTACATAATATCCTATCATTTCCTGTAGATAAATCATATTCGTATACACCTCCATTTACAATATTAGACCCATCTAGCCCATCAAATATTGTAGCATATAGCTTATTATTTAATTTATAAAAACCTCCTCCTAGTCTCTTTATTTTAAATCTGTCTGTTAAGTTAGTAAGAGCTATTAAATGAGTAGGATCACTGAGTTTAATAGCGAATACTACATCTTCTCTACTACTTCTTCTCATTACTCCGTACAGAACCTGATTGTGTTCAACCATGTTATAAATAGGAAAATGATTATTATAATCAAAAGAAAATAATTGAGTTACCGTGTTGGTAGCAGGGTCTATTCTAAAAAATATACCACTATAATTTTCACCTCCTCCTTCAGTATGTCCATAGATATAACCATCTGAAGCTAGTATTAAAGAACTAAAATCACCAGGTTGACCAGTAAAAGATTCTCCATGATCATAAAATTCAGGGGGAGTTCCTGCAGGAGATGATAAATTGTAAATAGAAATACCACCTGCATTCTGAATACCTCCACTTGAATTTGTATTCATCAAATAAGGCTGTGCTTTAAGGTTGGTAATTATACTAAGTATAAATAGGATTGAAAATAAGGCGAATGGGTATACCTTAAAAAAGCGATTCACTTTCATAAGTCAAGAGTATAATTGGTTTTAGATAATAATTTGTTTTGTCCATTAGGCTAAAACAAATGAATAAATAATCATATCTAATCTAATGATTAATAAAGACACCATATATAATAACATGGGACATTCGTAATCGATTCATGATATTTTACATTAAAATAGAGGTACGATACTAAATTGTAATCTATGTTATAAGACTATATTTAAATTGGGTTTACTATCACCTTTACTTCTATTAATACTTTTTTGAAGGAAGTAATCACAAATCAATAAATAGAATTAGTATTAGATAATTTTGAATTTGTACTTATATTAAATAATCCATCACTAAAATCCTTTACTCATGGAATATCAACTCATTAATAACGAAGAAAAGAAACGGTATGAATTTAATATCGACAATCAAATCGCCCATGTAGATTATATGCTAGCTCGAGGAAACATCTATCTCACCCACACTGAAGTGCCATCTTCTTTAGGAAGTCGTGGAATTGGTTCTAAACTTATACATAGCGTTCTCACTGATATTAAAGAAAATACTGAGTACAAACTTTTTCCACTTTGCCCTTTTGTAGCTGCTTATATAAAGAAACATACGGAATGGAAATCCATATTATCGGAGCTTGTAAATATTGAATAGCGAACGCATCGATAAAAAACACAACCCTCAACAAATTGGGTGATATAAGAGAGTAAGTTCTCTTCTTTTTTTTGATCTAATTTTCCAAAAAGTCATTTTCTCTAACAAACAATACATTTTAGCTTCCACACTAAAAGTGAACGATTTGAAGTGGGACTACATCTACCCAAATTTGTTTTAAATTCTCTAACTCAATAGAAAGTACAATACTAAGATTTGAGTTATTTAAGTCTTTTTACGTCAATTAGATACTATAAAATACAAATTCATTACATCTAAAATAAAATTACACAAAACTCAATTTATTAGATATATACAATATTTATATTCCCATACGTCAATTTTAATCCAAATAATACAATTGTAACATATTTTAAACAGCTAAAAATAATCACATTACAAGTAAAACCTCACGCATCTGCTTTATCTAAAATATATCCTAAATAAAAGTTAAACCGTTAGACAGACCAAACCTAATTTACACCTTTACTCACTGAAAAAATGAAAAAGATTTTATTATTGTTACTCCTAATTTTAATAGTAAAAATTAATATTAACGCTACAACTTACTCAGTATCAAATTCAGCTTCAGGATTCATTTATATAGGAACTAGAGGAAGTTTATCACATTTTGTGGATGAGGATGGAAATTCTTTACCGTCTTGGACCGGAAATTATAACATTAGAATTCAATCAGGAAAAAATGTTTATATAGGAAATGATTTATTTGATCCAGATGTAGTTATTGATACTTTATTTGTAGACGGGACCATCAACAATACAGCTTACAGAACTACGTGTCACTTTGGAACCATTATCGTTTCAGGTTCAGGAAATTTTAATGCTGACAATCATTCTGGAGGTCGATTATATGTCAATGTGCAAGATATTGTATTAGAAGAAGGTGCTGAATTTGCTGTACCATCAACAGGAACAGGCAATTACAGTGGATTAAACTGGACAGGAAGTATTGCTGTAGAAGATAATGTAACGTTGTCTACAAGTGGTGCATCAAATAACCTAATATCGTTATCTGACATCAATAACTTACCAGGAAATAACCCAAAGATTGTTGCACAAGGTACTTTAGAAGGAGTAGGCACCAATATCAATTCGGTAATCCTTAATGGAAACACCGCTATTACTGCTGACCTTACTTCTTCTGACGTTAATATATATACTGAAGGAAACGACTTAGTTATTGCTAATACCATCAATGAGAATGTGACTATTTTTGCGGATTTGGCTTCAAACACCAATCCGTCGGTAGACCTTTCGTTTGCAGGAACAGCTTCTGGTACTGTAACGCTAGCACCTACCAACAATGTAGTAAGATCTGTTACCATGAATACAACTTCAACTGCAGGGGTTACGTTGGGATACAAAGTTGACGTTGTGAACTCATCCTATAACTTAGCTGCTTTAACACTTATCAATGGGAAATTAATTACATCTGAAACCAATACCTTAGCCCTGGATGAGTTTTCTTTTGTAACCAATGCAGTGTATTCATGGTCGGGTCATGCTTCTGGAGGATCAAGTAATTCTTATATAGAAGGTCCTCTTACGAAAGAAATTGAGTATAGTGCTGCAACAAAAGCTGCTTTGGGAGTTTCGGGTAATGACTTTTTCTTAATGTTCCCAGTGGGAAAAAACAGTACACTTAGAGAAGCTGGAATTGGTATTCCAACTGCTGATAGCAAAACAACATTTAGAGTAGAGTATTTCAATACAACTCACCCCAATTATAGAAATATCGATCTTTCATCTACTGTTGATATTGTAAGTGAATTTGAATACTGGAACGTTGATAGAATTTCAGGTGCTGCTGGAGCTGCGGTTATTCTTACTTATAATTCAAACAGCGGATTACAAAACACACATATTTTAGATGCACAAGTGATGCACTATAATGGTTCAGTTTGGGAAGATCAAGGAAATCAATCACAGCATACTGTAGGTGATGATGAAGGAACATTGATGTCAGGTTTAGCTTCAAGCTTCTCACCTTTCACATTTGGCGGATCTAATAATCATGATTTACCGGTAGAGTTGACCTACTTCGAAGGAGAAAAAAATTCAAATGGGTCCATCTCATTGTATTGGGAAACTGCCTCAGAAATCAACAACAGCCACTTCATCATACAAGCATCTAGAAATGGTCGTAGTTTCGATAATATCGGTCAAGTAGACGGAAATGGTAATTCAAATATCTCCATAAAGTATGCTTTTGATGCATCAGAAAGAAAAGTTAGAGGTTATAAGTGGTATAGATTAAAGCAAGTAGATTTTGATGGTGCTTTTGAGTACTCTAACATCATCAAAATTCAAACAAATGAAATCAAAATTCAAGAATTAAACATCTACCCTGTTCCTGCTCACGGAATGATTCATACTGAAATTATTACAAGCGAGGAAATAGAAGTAGCGACAGCATTTATTTATAATTCTTACGGGGTAATGGTCAAAGAAATTGATACACACCATATGGAAGATATTAACATCTCAAATCTATTGGATGGGGTATATTTCTTAAGTGTTACTACCGCCAAAGGAACTAAAGATGTGAAAAGATTTATAGTAAGAAATTAGTTGCATAGAAGTAAAAATTAGTTTTTCAGTTGAGTTAAAAAGACTACTATATTAGTAGTCTTTTTTATTTTTGTTTCAATACAAACTTAATAAATCATGATGAAAATGGTTCTAAAACTCATCAAAACCAATCTAAATCAACTTAAAATCTAAATTTAAGTTAAATAAAACAGTGTTTTACTTTCATTATCTTACCATTTCTTAAACATTAAAACTTGTTCAATATCAAACAACGTATATTTGAAATGTAATAACAAAATACTCAACTCTATTAATATAGAGTCATAATTATATTCACAACTATACATTGATATGAAAAATATATTACTAACAACGTTGGCCGTTTTATTCGGCTTAACAGGATCGACCGCTTTTGCAAAAAAAGCACCAGAAAAACCAAATTTCTTAATTCTTTGGGGGGATGATATTGGTATGTATAACCTTTCTTACTGGAACAGAGGTATGATGGGTTATAAGACGCCAAATATTGATAGAATTGGTGAAGAGGGAATTGCTTTTACAGACTATATGGCAGAGCAATCGTGTACAGCAGGTCGTTCATCATTTATAACAGGACAATCAGGTATTCGTACAGGTATGACTAAAGTAGGTCTTCCTGGTGCTGAAAAAGGCCTTACTGATGACACTCCTACCTTAGCGGAGTTGATGAAAGCACAAGGTTATGCTACAGGTCAATTTGGAAAAAATCACTTTGGAGACAGAGATGTAGACCTTCCTACCAATCACGGTTTCGATGAATTTTTCGGTAACTTATACCACCTTAATGCGGAGGAAGAGCCAGAATTACCTGACTATCCAAAAGACCCTGCTTTCAAGAAAAAATTTGGCCCAAGAGGCGTAATTCACTCTTATGCGGATGGTCGTGTTTCTGATACAGGACCTTTGACAAAGAAAAGAATGGAAACCATCGATACTGAAGTAATGGACGTTGCTCAGAAGTTTATTAAAACGCAAGTAGACGCTGAAACTCCTTTCTTCGTATGGTTCAACACGACTCGTATGCACTTCAGAACGCATATCAATGAAGATGAAAAAGGTTTATCCAACGGCCAAGGGATTTATGCTGACGCAATGGTTTCTCATGACCAAGTGATCGGTCAAATGCTAGACTTCATTGAGGAGTTAGGTGTAGAAGAAAATACATTTGTAATGTACTCTACGGACAATGGTCCTCACTATAACTCATGGCCTGATGCTGCCGTAACACCATTCCGTGGTGAGAAAAACACCAACTGGGAAGGTGCTTACCGTGTACCTTGTTTCGTAAAATATCCTGGTCACATCCCTGCTGGTCAAGTTTCTAACGGTATGGTTTCTCACTTAGACTGGGTGCCTACAATCTTGCACTACGCTGGAAATGAAACCATCAAAGAAGATTTACTTAAAGGTGGTGTAAAAGCCAACGGTAAAGAATTTAAAGCACACCTTGATGGTTATGATTTAGTGGACCACTTGGCGGGTAAAGAAGAATCGCCTCGTCATGAGTTCTTGTACTTCAATGATGATGCACAGTTGACCGCCATCCGTATGGACGATTGGAAAGTAGTTTTCATGGAACAAAGAGCACATCAAATGGCTGTATGGTCAGAGCCTTTCGTTCCTCTAAGATTACCAAAAATCTTCAACCTTCGTCGTGATCCTTACGAAAGAGCCGATATCGACTCGAATGCTTATTGGGATTGGTATTTTGATCATGTTCCTTACTTGTACATGGCACAAGATAAAGTGGGTGCTTTCATGAATACTTTAGTGAAATATCCTCCAAAACAAAAAGCAGCTTCCTTCTCTGTAGATCAAATCATTGAGATGATTATGCAGCAAACAGAAGCAACGAAAGCGGCACATAACTAGAGCATTTTATTAATGCTTAGCAATACATTACCCTCTTACGAAATGATTTTTGTAAGAGGGTTTTTCAGCAATATTACTATTTTTACGGGATGAAAGAAAAAGAAATTCGTGCCGTTTTCGATCAAGAAACTATTACCGTATATCAGGCTTACCGACCCGAAATTGCAATTCCTGCTGTGAAAAATCAAAAGTTTGTTCCACCTTTTAAGCTGGAACGAATGACATGGATCAAACCTTCTTTCCTCTGGATGATGTACCGTTGTGGGTGGACTCAAAAAGAGGGGCAAGAACATGTATTGGCAATCAAAATAAAGCGTGAAGGCTGGGAATGGGCCATGCAAAATGCCTGTATTTCACATTTTGATCCAAGTATTCATGCTTCAAAGGAGGAATGGAAACAAAAACTTCAAAACGCTCCTGTCCGAATCCAATGGGACCCTGAACGAAATATTAATTTGGAAAGATTAGAGTATCGAGCTATACAAGTGGGACTTTCTGGAGATGCTGTATTTAAATATGTCAATGAATGGATTGTTGAAATTAAAGACATTTCAGATCAGTGTAGAATAATCCATCAGCTTGTCATGAATAAAGAAATTGATAAAGCAAAGGCTTTACTTCCTCAAGAAAAGGTCTATGAATAATATAAAACATTTCACAATGTATGCATGGAACAATGATGGAAGTGACAACATAAAAAACACCTTACAGATAAAATTTGTAAGGTGATATTAATAGCTTAATATAATCTTTTATGCTTCGTGATTATAACCATTTGAAATCACTATTTGTTTTCTTTTCAATACCATAAAATTTCTTCAGCCTCCCATTTTCGACTTCCCCTCATCTTATCTCTAAAATATTGTTGCTGAATTGAAACACATTATAAACTAAGTTATTCATATAATTGTGGCTTTTAGAAATCGGGAGATTTCTGATGATCTGAAGGACACGAATGCTGCTATCGCTTAACTTAACATTCGCACCAGTGAGCTTTCTACCATTTTAGTTTGATAGTACTCCCCCAGGCATTGAAGGGAAAAGCGTTAAGAATTTCATGGATCGAGCCGTTAAAAATGATTTTCTTGTTTGAGCAAAGCGAGTTTAAAATCATTGAGGCGAGAGGAATGAAATTTAGCTTTTGACTTCTAAGCCTAGATTTTTTGCTTCGTTTTTCATCAATGGAAAAATGAAGATGAAGGAAGCTTGAAAGTAGGACACAAAAGCCTGCAGAATAATTGATTGAAAGTTTGCTGTAAAAATCCATCAATATATAATAATAAAGCCCACCCATTTTGAGATGAGCAGGCCTTGATAGTGAGTTAGTTTTTAAACTTTGCTAATTTGACACTTTGTTTTCTTGATTTGACACTAGTAGAAAACTTATTGCTGTTCGTATTGTTGATATAATTCTGAGAGTTCATTCCAAGAGATCCCTAATAGTTGAATCTTCTTGAAAAATGTAGGTACATCGTCTTTCATAAATGCCGATTTCTCTACGTTTTGAACCATTTTCGATGCTTCTTCTGCTATAAAGTAGCCTATTCCTCTTTTGTTAAAGATAATGCCGTCATCTTGAAGAGAAGAGTAAGATCTTGCCACTGTGTTTGGGTTTACCTCCAACTCTACAGCCAACTGCCTCACTGAAGGAATTTTTTCTCCCTCTCCCCAAGTTCCTTTCAATACCTTTTCGCAAATGAGATCCATTATCTGTAGATAAATTGCCTTATTGCTGGTAAATTCCATATTACACCTCCTTCTTTTTAAATTTTAAAAATGATAATCCCCATAATCCTAAAATAAAGGAAACAACTACCACTTGAACTACATATCCTAATCGCTCTTGTATCATTTGATCATTAAACTCGAAAGTAAACATGTTTTGATCTGCCGCCGCTCCAACTAATGCAACGAGACCAATGGCAACTACTAGCCAAAACACAAATGCTAAGACAAAGAAGGCTACGGTAGATTTTAAGAATGAATACTTTTTGAATAAAATTGAACCCAAGAAGTAGAATGAATGCATTGTAAAATAGCCCAAGGTTACATTCTTGATTAGGTTTGTATCAGTGATAAGAAAAGGATTGTACATTTGGAACTCTCCTCCTGTTACTGTCCAGCCTAATTTTGCGATGAACTGACCAATCACAAAAACTAATGTTACACCTAAGGGGTAGATTAATACAGTACTTAAGAAGATCACTAAAAACTTTTCTTCACGAGAAGCAGGTAGAGATAGATAATTCAAAGCTCCACCCTTTGTGGAAATTCTATGAAATGAAAAACTAGTCACAACTGCTCCACCTAAACCAAAAAGTAGAGGATAAATACTTTCCATTGTACTAACTCTTACCAATCCTTTAGGTTCTACACTACTTGCCATAGCACTGATGGCTAAAATAAAGGCAACAACGCCTAAAATCCCTATCAATAAAGGTTGTTTTGATAATACCAACTCATACTTTAAAAGATGAGTGATTCTTCTGATATTTATTTTAGATTCCATGATGATTGTTAGTTTTAATTAATTTGACAACGCTTCTACCATTACTGTTTTTTCACTTAAAACGGCATTGAACAATAACTCAAGATTTACTCTGCTGACATCACCTGAAGTATTCTTGGCCACCACCTTATCTTCTGCAATACCTTTTTCTAAATAAATAACGTCTTCACTCAACACCTTATCAGCGGTGGTGAAAAGGAGCTTTTCTGTAATGCTATCTAATGTTTCATTGAACACAACTTTACCACTATCTACAATCACAATTGGATCTATCAAACTCTCCAAATCTCTCACTTGATGGGTAGAAATAAGAAAGACTCTATCATCTGACATATATTTTGCAACTAACTTTCTAAACTGACTTTTGGATGGAATATCTAAACCGTTTGTAGGTTCATCCATCAAAAGCAAACGTGTATTACTAGCTAGACCTAATGATATTAATGCTTTTTTCTTCTGACCATAAGACATATTGTGAAGTGTCATATCTGGTGTTAGACCAAATTCTGAAATCATTTCAAAAAATGCTGTATGGTCAAATTTTGGATAAAAGGGAGCTAAAACCCCTACATAATTTTCTATAGAAATATTGGGGAAGGTCATCTCTTCTGGAATAAAGAAAACCTCTCTTAAAAACTCAGGTGAAGCATCAGAAGCATAATGACCTCCTACTTCCACGGTTCCATAATGTGGTCTTTTTAAACCGGCAATCAACATCAATAAGGTCGATTTACCTGCTCCATTTTCACCTAATAAACCATATATATTTCCTTCTTTTAATTCTAATTCAAGGTTATCGTATAATATTTTTCTTCGAGAATACCCGAATGTTAGATTATTTATGTTGATCATTTTATTAATTATTTAGTGTACTAATTAACTATTACACTACAACATTAGAACATTAATGTAATAATTCCAAATTTTGAAGAAAAAAAATACCCTAATTGCAGAACAATTAAGGTATTATAATGATAGATTGTGAATTTCGTTCTAGGTCACATCTAAAGTATTATGATTAATGACCCTACCGATGAGGAGTAGTTAGTTTCTGTAACGTCCATTTGAATTCATTACCTCTGGCTGCCAAGTTCTAGTAAATTTGGCTAAGTTGTCTTGTACTTCTGGTAATAAATCACCAGCGTATTTATCTATTGCACCATCGCCAAGGTAAAGACCAATATATGCGAGAATATCATCTGTGGCTAAACCATTTTCTTGACCAAAACCTGTTCTTAATACCTGTCTTGGATCAGATCCTTTTGCTTGGCTAGCCTCATTTCTTGTCAAAATACCATCACCATTTGTATCCAAATCTTCAATCAACCATTGTGCTTTTTCTTCACCAATTAAGGCTTTAAAGTAAATCTTAGCATCAGCAGCTGTAATCGTAGGATTGATAGATGGTACTGTACCTTGGTAACCACATTTTTCAATAAACCCATCATCAATATCAATACCCAAGTTCACTTCGATATCAAGGATGGCTAAACGAGCATTTTCTGGATCACTTACCACTCCATCACGAGAAACAAAGTAACCATCTGAATTTAGACAGCCGTCATTTCCATTACCAACAGGTGTAACACAAGTAGTGTTATCTGGATTAAGGTTACCACTTCCTTCATTACCACCGTTTGCTGTATCATCTCCTTCTTGAGGAGTTTCTGTACAACCGGCACTAAATGCTTGTACTTGATCTGCCCAGCATTGTCCACATGCTTCATAAGGGTGAGATGCAGGACAGTTACTTGAAGCTGGAGTAGTATCGTCGGATGTTGATTCATCTGTTGACCCCGTATCTGTACATCCGGCAGACTGTGCTTGTGCTTGGCTTTCCCAACATTGATCGCACGCTACAAAAGGATGAGAAGGAGGGCAACTTACTCTGTAATTAGAAGCAGTTTCATCGATTTCGCCTTGGTGGTCAGTAAGACATCCTGTAATCGACATTGAGAATAGTAGTAGTAGAATTAAATTTACTGTTTTCATTTCATTTCAATTTAAGTTTGAGATCAGTAATAACGCTGAATATCAGCCCTAAAACTTATCTCGAAATAAGTAGTCAAAATTGGAGAAACTAAATTTTCCGCTACTTCATCATTTTATAGAAACTTCAAAAATCAATCTTATTTTCTACTTCATAAATACACCCAACAAAACACAAGACACTTAAAAACAATCATTTAAGGTAATCGAAATACTATTCATACTTACTCCAAAGAATCTACAATTTGTATTTGAAGTAAAGTTTCAAAAATAATTACGTCATTGTTTTTAAGTATATTTATTCACTCTTTTTTCTTATAGAATCCTACTAAATTGGGAAGTATGAAAAAGGAATTATTACTAGGATTGACTTCACTTCTCATTTTGAGTTGTCAAGTACAAAAAAACACAATGAAGGAACGCTTGAACGAAGAATGTGTCCTTTCGGAAGAACAATATAAAGCACATCAACAAGTTCACTTAAGCGATATTAAAGAATGGGTACAGAAGAAAGAAATCTCTTCTGTTGAAGACCTTATGCTGAAACTACCAGAGGTATATCGTAAAAACTTTTCGCTTGTAGAACATACAAAAGCCCTGGGAGAAGCCAACTTAGATTATCCTCGCATCGTCATGTTTGGCAGTGATGGACACCTACTCTTCAATATCAGTTCCAAGTTAGATGATCCCACTTATCAGAAGGTGGATGGAATTGAACTGAATGAGCAAACAGGAAATTGGGAGCTTTTTCAGGTAGATTTCACCCAAGCTAAAATCAAAGTACACGACGCTCCTCAAGAGTGTTTTAGATGTCATGGTCAAGCTCACCCCAAACCTCTTTGGGGAACAAGTAGTCATTGGGAAGGTGTATTTGGTGACAATGAAGCCAAAGGCCCAAATGGTGAAGCTTTATCAATGAGGCATCTCCAAAAAATGAATGCATTTAAAGGTCATCGAACCAACAGTCCAAGACTCAAATTACTACTTTGGGATATGGAGCAAAAGCTGCGTTCTGGGGGAATAAGAAACATCAAAGACAATCGTTTTGGGGCTGAACTGATCACCTCCAACCATTTTATTGGAGCATCTACCGCCAAAGGTATCTATATCAGAATGCGACAACATGAGAACTATCAAAATATAGTGCTTCCGTTATTGTTACTGACCGCTCAGATGGGAAAAGATATCAATATTGGACAAATCACTTCTAAACATTTTGACTTGAACAATATACCTCACCACATCGATTCACTCTATACTTTGGTTAATATTGATACCAAAACCGACTTTTCAATCAATAATAGCTTGGAAGATGAAAACCCTGACCCGCAATGGAGAATGGGAAAAGGTACATTGTATGAACAAATCGCCTTATTAGCTTTATATGATGAATTGTTGGTCAATGAGGAATTAAAAAATATATTTCTCAGTATACCCGCTCAACTGAGTTGTAAGTCTGAAGATCATACAATGACCAATTTATTTGACCTGGTACAACACAAAGTAAAATATCATTATTTGCTAAAAGGGAGCGGAAAGGTTGAAGCTTCAAAAGTCTATCTGCCTTTGGATGATGATGAGGTGTTGGCTTCAGTGTTAGAGCCTGCTTTTCATTATCTGCAAAACTATTATATCACAGACTATCATCCCTTTTTATGAGAAAAGAGTAGATGATGTGTGCTGTGGTTCGCAAGGGCGTTGCAATTCAACGCCCTTACAGCACTGCACCTTAGATGATTATTACAATGCAATTATTTGGTGATATTTTCTATAAAATCCGTTAGGTTTTCATGCCTATCCAAATTCAATTTCTTTCTTAAACGATAACGTGATGTTTCAACGCCTCTTAAAGATATATTTAAGGCTGTTGCCATTTCTTTTGAAGACATATTCATACGGATATAGGCACAAATTTTCAGTTCTTGTGTATTAAGGTTAGGATGTTGCTGCTTTAATATTTTGAAAAAATCACTGTGTAACAAATTGAAGTGTTCTTCAAAACGAGACCATTCTTTTTCATCATTGATGTCTTTTCCAATTTTTTTGATGATGACCTCCAGTGAATCATAAGTACGTACTTTTGAGAAGTTTCCTTTATTAATACGTTCAAGAATTTTCTGCAAATCCTCCTTTAAATTACTGAGCAGTTCATTACGCTGTGTTAAATGAACCGTACTTAATGCGAGTTCTTTATTCTTGTGTTCTAAATCCTGTTGTAATTGCTTTTCTTTTAAGACTTGGATTTCGATATCCTTGTTGTGAAGCTGTAATTGTTTTTCACCTAAAACACTTTTCACTTTGTTGAGAAATGACCATCGCGAAGCAAGAAATAAAGCCAACACCAATAAACCCACCAATAGTACGTAAAGGATATAAGCGTAAACACTTCTGTTCCAAGGGGGAAGTACCGTGAATTTTATGGCTGTCATTGCACTTTCTTCCCCATAGATGTTTTTACCTTTCACCATCAATGTGTAGTCTCCTTCCTTAAGGTTAGTGTATTTCACTTGGTTTTGACTACTCCACTCATTAGGCTGCTTATCAAAACCTTGAAGGTAAGTTTCATACTCATTAAAATGCATTCCATCGTAATAGGAAGCTACAAATTCAACATCAATTGTATTTCTATCATAAGGAATTTCAATGGTCTGTTCCTTGTACTGTGGATTGTATTCATTTTGGGTTTCTAATCCATCTGAACTATTAAATGAGATGATTGAAAGTGGCACTTTTTCTATAAATGATCTTTGATATCTCGGGTTAAAATCAATGAATCCTTCTTTGGCTGTAATGAGCACATGATCTTTATCAATAGGGATAATTTGCTCCAAATCATCACTTACCAAGTGATTAATTCTACCAAAAATATTTCTTTCAATGATGGGTGAATTACTTAAAATATTTTTGATCATGCCGACCTTTCCTTTTTGGATGAAATAGATATTACCCGCAAAGTCACTGGACATTGCAGATACTCTCTCATTTGTACCTAACAAATTGGTATACAGATCATGAAGTTTGAATCTATCCTGTTCTGGATCATAACTAAAAATGCCTCTTTCGCCACAAAAAACAAGTTCTCCATTAATCTTAAATAAATTGATTAGAACATTACTATAAAATCCTTCTGATTGGCCATAGTGTTTTAACTCTGTAATCTTATTCGCCTTGAAATCAATCTTCAGTTTATAAACCCCTTTAAAACCATGGCTTATCCAAAGTGTATTTGTTTTTTTATTGAGCGACATCAACCTCGATGACTCATGAAAATCTTTGAGTTTTTCCCTTTTCCAACCGTTTTTTTCTTTTGTCAAAATATAGAGGCCATTATATGCTCCTTGTAAATAACGGTTATTGTCTATAGCAATTAGATTCCAAGCCCCTATTCGATCATTGATCAATTGGCTTTTACCGTTTTTAATATTGTATAAGCCTAAATGCTGACCATAAAATACCTCCTCATTAATTTTCTCTACAAAATAAGACTGTCCTCTTCCTCCTTCGACTGAATGATATGTGATACCATCAGACACCTGAATACTTTCATACAAACCATTGGATGTTCCCAAATAGACCTTTCCATTGTCTTTGAAAGCCGTATATCCACCTCCTTCTATCCCCGCATATTTGTTGAGCATTCTGAAAGGAGATTCGAGCTCTATGTACGATAAACCGTTGCGGTGAGCCACCCATAAATTATCTTGTTTATCAATGAAAAGATCATAAACAATAATATCCGTCAAACCTTGATCGGTCACAATGTGATCTAGTTTTTCGCCTTTCTCATTGATGATAAATATTCCAGCATTTTGAGTACCAATCGCAATCCTGTCTTCCGGTAAAATTAAAGCCGTATTTATCATCGCATTTTTGAGTGCTTCCCATAAGTTTTGAGCAACAGGCGATATGATATTATTTTCCTCTTTATAGATTTCCCCTTCTAAAGTGAAGATTAAACGTTTATTGGAAGAGTAGTTTAATACTTTTCGAATATTTTTCCCTTTTAAGAAAGAAGCATTCGTTAGTTTTATTCTTTGTTGTGATAAAGGAATAAACTTCTCAATACCAAATTGAGCACTAGAGGAGTAAATAAATTCATCTATAAAAAAAGAATAACGTGTAGCTTCTTTGGTCTGAATAGCCGTTACTCTTGTATGGTCGTAGTAGAATATAAAATCATGCGAGATAAAGTAAATCTCATTTTCCTTTCCGCTGTAAATATTCCAAACTTCATCAAACTCTATGTCTTGTGGTAATACATCTGAAAGAGAATTATAACGAAGTTGATTAAGGGAATCCGCCTCAAAATATCCAAATTCCTTCTGCCCTCCCACATAAATTCTTTTACCTATAGATCTTACACATAGTAGATTACTATTGGCTTGGTTTAGTTTATAAGTATTCCAATTTTTACCATCAAATTCTAATAATCCAAAGTTATTGGCGAAGTACATAAAACCTTTATTTCCCTGAGTAATAGACCAATTTTGTGATCCGGCTCTATAAACTGAGGATGGAATTTTGGTTATGATAGGTACGCCATCAATAGGGTTTATTGATTTTGCAAAAAAAGGAAGTGAAAAGAAAATAACACTAATTGTTAATAAAAAATATTTCATAGCCAGTGAAGTAAGTTAATCAAATTGGTTCCTATTAGATCACAACGCTTCGAAAAACTTATAATTGATAATCGAAAATCTTGAGTACACAAATAAAAATTTCTTTTTAAGATATAGAGAAAAAACTCTCCATACAAGAGATGAGTATGGAGAGTTCAAGTACTAATTTCATAATCAGCACTTAAAATTTTTAAGTATGTACTTCACTATTGAATTATTCAATTATTACCTTTTTCATCAACTGATCATTGATTTTTAAGACATAAAGTCCTCTAGTCAATTTTGAAACATCCATTGAAAAACCTTCTTTTTCCATCAATAACACCCCTTGTGTAGAGTACAATTGCACTGTAGGCACTTCATTTAAGCCCTTGATATTTAAAGTATTTTTTACTGGATTTGGATAAAGAACAACAGTTGTATTTTGTACTATTTCGTTTTCATCAACTCCTAAAACTCTAGCATTACTTGCTCCATCGTACAGATCATTCGCAATAGATGGACTACCTAATAACCAGAAATCAGAATTTGTTTCCTCTAACCATAATGCTTTAATGGCTGGATTAGACTCAATACGTGTATCACCCCAATAACCTTCATTGTAAGGACTCGCCCACTTGGCTTGAGTGTTCCAATTGGCATTGATATAAGTAACAGATCTAATCACGTCCTCATTGTTATGGATATAGTCCAAGAAAGGCGTGAACCATCTATCCCAAGCTTCTTGTGCCTCATAGTTACCGAACCATGTTCCTGGAGCAAACTGTTCTTCTGCTGCACTTAGTCCTTCTGTAAATAAGGTCTTCGCCCCTTCGTAAGTATAACCTGTTGCTGCTCTTGAAATCATGCTTGGTGTTGGGTCAAACTCTGAAATTTCAAAATCATATCCTTGAGGTGTCGATTCAGCAATCATCACTGGCTTGTTATGCTCTCTTGCAAAAGCTAACATTTCATCTGCTAAATCATCTTGATTTGGTAAATTAGGAACATCATCAAACCCAAAGTAATTAGAAGCTTCTGTTGGAGAAATAAACCATGAGATACCACACCAATCTACATAGTCATCTCCAGGATACCAATCTGAAATGTCTTCTCTTGCCGCTGCTAAGTCACCATTATTGCCAAAATATCCATCCAATACATCATCAACTGGCGATGTAGATGACTGCCATACATAAGCAACATTGTTTACTCCTCTTGCATTCATTCCGTCTACAATATGACGCCAAGCCGCTTTGTATTCTTCTTGTTTGTGATACCCTGCCGGATAGTTACCACCTGCTGTTTCTTGAGAATTCCAACGTCCATCAAATTCATAACCAATTCTTAGGTAAATCTTCTTCTCAGGGAAAGTATTACAGAATAAAGCCAATTTATCGATATGTTGTTCATATTGTCCGCTCGCAATCCCTTGAAGACCATTCAAGTTCCAGTTTTCAGTGATGGACATAGCGATAATCAAAGCCGATTGATCCCAACCTAATGCTGTACTTGATGCGTTTAACGGTCCTGATCCCCAATCTGTATCCACCCCAGTGAAATTGCCATCATTGTCCATGCCAGTCGCACCATAGTTGATACCATAATTATCTTGTGTCAGCATAAAGAAAGAAACATAAGCCACTGCCGCTGCTGGCTCTGGCATTTCACCTTCTCTGTAACCCGACATTGCTGCCAAATCCTGTCCGATTGCCAACATTGTTTTTCCATTTTTAGGCGTAAACTTACCTTCAATTTTATCGCCTAAAACCGGTGCTGCTTGTGTAGTAGCAGAAGTCTCTGTTCCCAGATCTCCAGAGCCTTCTGCATTAATCGCGTACACATTCACATAATAATTCGTTTCTGCTTGAAGGTTGTTGATTGTTGTTTGAGTGGAATTAACCGTTAGGGAATCTGTATAATTTCCTGATGAAAGGCCATATTTTACAACGTAGCGCTCAGCATCAGTTGCCGCTGACCAACTCACTGAAACAGATGAAGATGAATTGCTAGTAGCAGCAATATTTGATGGTACACCTGGCAGTACCCCTTCTACTGGCTGATTATCATCATCTGGAGGTGTATCGTCTCCACAACCGCCAGTGGTTAGAATCTGATATAAATTGGGATCTCCATTTTGGAATTGACCCGAAGTGATCCAAGTATTCCACTGTTGAGCGATGTAAGGATTTTGTTGTACTCTCGTATCTCCCCAATATCCATTGCCTGCCTCTGGCCACATCCATTGCTCTTGTGATTGCCAATCTGCATTGATATACGAAATGGCTCTGATCACATCTTCGTTTCCTTCAATAAATGGTTTTAATTGATCTTCAAAATACTGTTGCCACATCGCTTCTCCTGTCATTGGTGTTTTTAAGCCAGGATTATCATAAGTCGTAAATGTATTTTCATCAAAATCATAATACTGTGCTGAAACCTCTGCCATCATGATTGGCTTTTGCTTGTTTCTAGCCATATCCAATAGGAATTGAAGGTTAGGTCCATTAAATCCTTCATCATAGAAGAAAAATGATAAACCAATATAATCTACATACTCATCTCCTGGATACCATGCATCTATTGGGTTAGAATTATAAGTAAACCCATAAGCTGCTGATTGCCATACATAAGCAACATTTTCTACATTTTGGGCATTTAAACGATCTACCAAATAACGGTACGCATTGATGTATTTTGTGGGATCATAGAAGTTCCATGTTCCATCAAACTCATAACCAATTCTAAGGAAGAAAGGTGTTGTTGGGTTAGCTTTCGCGAAATTGGCGAATTTATCAATTGATGCATCGTAAACCCCATTGACAACGTCAGTTAAACCATTCGGGTGGTCTTCGCCTTTTCCATCGTTGTCCTCTACCATGTATAGACCAATTGCTACAGCAGCTGAAGGGTATTTGTCAATACCACATTGGATACACATGTCACCACTTCCGTAATTATTGATCGATTCTAGACCCGCAAAGTCATAAATATTAGTATAGTTGGTAAAACCACCAATTGCAGGGAATTGACCGGAGTTGACATACTCATCTACGGAATTGTTGTCTTGTCCAAGGAACATTAATACTTTCCCGTTCTTAGGTGTAAATTTCCCAGATACTTTTCCTTGCTCATCCGCTGATCCATTACAGCTTGACCTAATTTTTTGAACTGGATTAGACTGTTTTGAGTCTGTAGCATTCGAAGCAGTCAAAGTATAGATGTAAGTTCTATCTTCAACTGGATTATTCTCTGAATAAGACAACCCTGTAACGATCAGATCGTCATTAGAGAGTTCCGTATTCCCTTCTTTAGTTGTAATGTTCAATGAATAAGAAGTGGCGTTATTCACACTGTTCCATTCAATGACCCAACCATTTCCCTGGTTTCTTGAAGACAATAAAACATTTCCTAATTCATCAGAAGGAATATCTTCCTCTGTTGTGACTTGAAGAGGACTTGTGGCTGATGACTTCAAGCTTCCATTAAAGGCCAAAACTTCAAACATATAAGTGGTATTACTTGACAAGTTTTGACTGTTGTAAGAAGTTACATTAGCTCCAACAGTAGCCACTAAACTGTTATTTCTGTAAACTTCAAAACCTTCTTCATCTGTACTGTTGTCATTCCATTGAATACTTACTGAAGATGTTGTTACTGAAGTGGACACCAAATTGGACGGTGCATTGGGAGGGGAAGTTGGATCGTTGGTTTCCTCACATCCTCCTGCTTGTGCTTGGGCTGCATTTTCCCAACATCTGCCACATGCTTCATAAGGGTGTGATGGTGGACAGTTTTGAGCATACGATCCCAATACTACTATTGTAGTTAAGATTAGTAACGTTAGTCTTTTCATTTCAATTTTAGTTATTTCATTTCATTTAAAAATCAAATATGAAACCCGGTGAAAGAGGGATTTCAGTATTTCATAGCTAGATGAGCTTCGAGACTCATTTATAACTCAAACTTAGGTAATGCGTATTGAATGCTATAATATTTAAGTACTACTAGAGTTACAGAAAGGTATTCTTCAAATAGAGCACTTTTGACGTAATGAAGTTGTTTCCAAGCTTTAAAATTAAGTTTCTGATACTGCATCAATGCTTCACCATGAGTATACTGCTCTCATTTTTCATGGAATTGCTGTTACTTCTTTGAAGTGGATTTGAAGTAATTTCACTGTTCTTTTACGCATAGATCTAACAAATTGAACTATACTCTCTTTTTACTTTACTCAAAATGTAATTATGATGAGTTGTAATGTTGTCTGGATAATGTTAATTTTAACGCATCAAGCTCTAAATTGAACTTCAAATACATTATTACTCTATCGTTTCTTAATTGATAAAATTCCAAAAACCATAAGAAATCGTGACTGTAATTTTGATTTAGAACTTCTATTATTCAAAGAACAAACTAATTAATATTCAATCTTATGAAGGCAAACATTTTGTTTTTCGTTTTCATCTCAATTTTTACTTTAACGGCAGTAGTTACCCTATTAGGTATTACAAATATCATCAAAGGAATACGTGAAAAATACTTGACACCTTTGTTTTCTGCTTTAATTCTTGAGGTTGTAGCCGCAGTTATTTTACTTTTTAACAATCAAGATTTTTCAGGTGAAAATACTATTCCTGAACTTTTCTATAGTGAAACATCTGTAGAGAAATCAGATCAGACTTTATTAGATCAAAATTCATTTCTTGATTTGATTCATAAAGGTGAAAAGTTAGACAGTTTAATTAATCTGAAGAACTCAAAAATCAAGAAATTAGAAACTGAAATCAATGAACTCTCTGACAATACCCAAAAAGATTTTTACTATTATATACAACAAATCGAAAAAATAAGGATTGCCTGTAATGGTAATATTAACCTTAAGAGTGATAAAGAAAATTCAAAAAAAGCCCTCAAAATTGTAGAACAGATATTATTCTTGAATGGAAGATTGACGAAAGAAAAAAATACAAAGGAAGAGGTAATTAAGACCTTCTCCGAATTTAAAAAAGACAATAATAGGGATAACATTTCACATAAGATCTACTTACAGGATGTTCCTCTTTTCATTAAAGAATATCTTGAAGAAAATTATGAATTGAAGTTTTATATCTCAAATCCAAAGATTCCAAGTGGTGTTTTAAAAAATGAATTAAAACAAAGTAGCACCCTTTAGAGTAAACTTTCAATCCATATTTCTGCAAGACTTTATAGGGACTACTTCCAAGCTTCCTTCTTCTTCATTTTTGTCTTAACACAAAAACGAAGCAAAAAAGTCAAGGCTTTGAAGTCAAAAGCTAAATTCCATTCCTCTCGCCTAAATGATTTTAAACTCGCTAAAGCTCAAACAGCAAAATCATTTTTAACGGCTCTATACATGAAATTCTTAACGCTTTTCCCTTCAAGGCCGGGGAAGTATTACCAAACGAACTGGGTAGAAAGTCCACTGATGCGAATGTTAATGTTAAAAAAATTCGTACTCTACAAATCATTTGAAATCCTACGATTACTCTTCTTCTTCATTTTTCGCTGTTGAAAAGCGAACAAAAAAAGAGACATCCTAAAAAAGATGCCTCTTTAACGTTCGGATTTTCAATCTGAAAATTCATCTAATTTTTATTTGAGACACTACACTCAAATAAATTCGTTAATCTTGGTAATCTACAATTACGCGTTTCGAAATTGATCTACCGCTTTTATCAGTGTATAACAATATATAAATACCAGTCGTCAGGTCTAACTTTTGTCCCATCACGAAGGACTTAGACTCTGACACACTAAATTCCTGAATTAAAGTACCAATGGGTGAAAAGAGTTGAATAGTACCACTTAATGGTGTATTACCTTCCACCGTAAAAATTCCATTTTTACTTGGGTTAGGAAAGATACTAATCCCTAGTGAAGGCAAACTTTCCACCAAAGTTGGCGTATTGATTCTTGCATTTGAATTACAACTTGCTTCTGCTTGAGCTTGGGTCTCAAAACATTGATCACAACTTGCTATTGGTCGGCAAGGTGGACATTTCACTGTAATATCTGCTACATTTTGCTGTGCAAATACACCAATACAACTTCCCAAAATAAGTAGTATTGTTGTTACTAATTTCTTCATTTTTATATTTTTTGAAATGAAGAGTAGCTAAAATGCTACCCTCCATGATTGATTTTAAAGTGTCTTAATAAATTTGACGATGTTACTCTTTTCTTCTTCGGAAAGAGCATTGTATGCTGCTCTTACACCCGAAGCATCTCCACCGTGTTTCTGTATCGCTTCTTCAAGAGAACTTGCAGATCCATCATGCATAAATAGAGTTGGATGCCCATTTCTTTCCAATAAATCAATGTTTCTACCAATTCCCCAAAGTGCTGGTGTTCTGAAATTACCATTGTTGACATTGTGTAACTTCATATCAGTATAAGGGCGAATCACAATGTCTCTGAATTCCTTAGGTGCATCGCTTCTTGTTTTTTGTGCGACTTGGTGACAAGATGCACAACCGACCTGATTGAAGGCCAATTCACCTTCTGCCACCCCTGGTATATTGTAAGAGTTGGCACTACGCGTTGGAACCGTTAGGAATTTGGTGTATGCAATGATTTCTTCTAAGTCTTCTTGAGAAATATCCGTATCAGGGTCAATTCCGTGGTCCTCAATCAAGGCATTGCGTGTTTGCTCCTCTACTGTTTCAACTCCTCCATCCCATCTTAATCCAACTTCTGCTCCTGCAATCCACTGTAAGAAACCAACACCATAAACTGCCGGTGGTAAACGTGGACCTCTTGGAGTTTGAATCACTTCTGGACCTCTACCATCTCTAAAGTGACATGTACCACAAGTTGTAGACCCGATCTTTGCTTCTCCGAGATCCACCTGATATTGGTTGTAACCGCCAGCTTCACTTCTATGCACTACACCGTGGAACAAATGATGTCCCTCTAAGAAATCATCTACATCATCTTCACTTTCTACCGTAATAGAATGTTGTGTGAAAATGGCGTCTCTTTCTAGATTATAGTTTCTTTCATTGAATCCTGCCGTTTGTAAACTTGGTAATATCATTAAAGTGGATGCTTTACCAGCTGAAGCCAATCTAGGATCTCCATGCGTATTGAAACCTTGACCAATAAAGTAATTTTGAAGGGTATTATACGTCTGGGCGCCACTTCCTCCAGCAACAGCCGTGATTTCGTAATTGACCATATTACCATAATTATAGCCAGGGCCAAGATCAGCATAAGTTGTTCCTGAAACACCTCCAACAGTTGTTGCATATCTTGGTGCTGGAGAATCGCCAATATCTAAAATATCTATACGAACTACTGTAACGTCAGCTCCAGTATGTGGGTGGAAAGTACCATTCGCAGAAGTCAATTGAGGATCAATTCTTAAATTATCAGGACCGTCTGTGATGATCGTTTCGTAACGGTCTAAGTAACGTAATTGATCTGCATTGTGTACTGCATCAAAGATAGCTTCAGTGATTCCATCATAAGCATGAGGGTGTCTGAATCGCATCCAATTGGCACCTAAGGATGATATCGTTGGACGAGTTCTTGGATCAATTCTCTCCCCTTCAGTTGTAAATAACGAAGAGTACATGTATTGATCACCAGGATCATCTGTCATATAACCTTGTTTCTTATATCTGAAGAAGTAGTAAAAATTACCAGCATCTTTACATTTTGAAGGAACTTCTCCTGTTTCGTTAAGTTTTATTCCTTCAAATTCGATCTGATTACATGAACAGAAAAATTCAAAATCAGGATCTCCTCCAGCTTGAATACCAATAGTTTGACCATAGCTTACTGATACCTTAGAATAATCTTCTGCTAAATCAAAAGTATAACCGTGAGTACCCGGTGCTACCCCTATCACTGGAGTAGGTAAGGCTGGAGAAGGATACAATACCAATGGAATATCACCACATGGATCGTCACCACATTCCTGACAAGGGCCACCACAATCCACTCTTGTTTCTCCTTGATTCAAAATACCATCAGAACAAGTTGGTGCTGCACCACCTTCAAGAATTGTGATCTCGCCCAAATTTATCGGACAGTCGCCCCCGTTCCCCCATCTCACCTTAATAGGGTAAGTACCTGGAGCAAGATCAGCTACCGTAAACCATTCTGAATTATCATTTCTAGCATAAGGGTAAGTCTGTCCACCGTCAATTGAAAATTCTAAAACTTCTCTACCTATTACATCTTCATAAACAAAGGTAATCGTACCATCAGCTAAATTCTCAACCGATTCATTGGTCTTTTGAAGCGTTGCATTGGGGTTGGGAGTTCCATTACAAACTTCTTCACATGAAATGCAATTGGCCCCACCACAATCTACACCGGTCTCGTCTCCGTTTTGAATACCATCTTCACACGTTGGGCAATCACCACAACTACCGCCACAATCAACACCCGTTTCATCTCCATTTTGAATGCCGTCATTACATGTTGGTACAAAATAACATTGTGCTACCTGAGCTACTTTTTCTTGCTCATTACTTCCTTGAACTTTGATAGTATAATCGGTATTCGTAGAAATAGTAACGAATCGCTTGTAATATCCATCTTCTTGAACATCTGGCGGGTAACATTGTCCATTTAAACAGAGATAAGATGCGGAACCTAAATCTTCATTGAAGTATAAAACACCCTGCCCATCAATGATTGTCAAACCAAAGTCACTACATGATCCTTGTCCAGAACCTGATGAACAAGGTGTACATGACCCGCCACAATCCACTCCGGTCTCATCTCCATTTTGGATACCATCTGAACAAGTATTTGTTGCCACTTCTTTGACGATAAACCACTCATTACCTGCTCCCTCTCCGTTCACATCACCTTCAACATTATCTCCAACATAGTAATACAAAGGATTTCCATCAAAGGTTAATTGAAGTTGACCATCACAAGTGCCACTTAAACCAAACTCTCCTGTTAAACCTGAAGGCAAAGTCGGTGGTAAAACTAAGTCTGCTTTCGTATCAGTCACAACATAAGGCCAGTTTTCATCACAACCTCCAGTACAATTTGTAAACTCTGAATTATCATTGGTCCATGTATAGATCGTCATTGGAGGAGCTTCACCATATTGAGCTACAAGATACTCTCCATGTGAAGGAGAAATTGCTACAGAAATTACAAGGTCTTCAGTAGGAAGAGGTTCATCAGTACAGACAGGACAAACACCTCCACAATCCGTTTGTGTTTCGTTGCCATCTCTTACACCATTTTCACATGATCCTACTGTAACAGTTCCCAAATCTGAGGTACAATCTCCATTACTCCATTGAATTGATACAGGATAATCACCTGCGGCAACATTTTGAACTAAAAGTGTCTGATCACTTAATGCAGTAGTATAAGAAGTGCTTCCTAAAATAAAAGTGATGCTATCGTAATCGTTTGTTACGTTATCAAAACTAAACGTTACTGTTCCATCAAGTGCTCCATCCGAAGTTTCGTTAGTAGTAGCAACCCAATTAAAAATAGATGATGGACTATTCAACCCAGTACATGGTAATGGTTCACCGGCTTCTCCTACAAAATTGACATAATCAACATTGAGTGCTGCATCACCAGTTTGAAAAATCATTTCAAAGGTAGACCCCTGCTGTATATCAATGGTATAAGTAGCGGTCTGATAAGTACCAACCCAGCCACCTGTACTCGTAAAAGGTATATTCCCTTGATCTACACCATCAATAAAAATAGAAATTTCTCCTTCTAATTCGGATGCATAAACGATTTCAACCGAAGAAGCTGACGGGGTATTGGCAATAGAAAAACCGGCTCCTTGCGAAGAGATATAAGCTATTCCTTTTCCATTCGATGCAGATGTATCATCATATATAGAGGCTCCACCTAAAACAGTAGCCATTTCTACTTCTACTTTTCTAGAAGCAACCGGTGGTGGTGTGACCTGACACGGTGCACAAGAACCGCCACAATCTATTCCTGTTTCATCTCCATTTTGGATACCATCATCACAAGTTGGAATTGGATCGGGGTTAGAAGAATCATCTTTCGCAACAGACGTAACCGTATATTCTGGTGAAATATACTGTCCATTTGCATTGTCTTGAATCTTTAGTTGGATAGTATAAGTTTGTCCAACTGTCAATCCAGGTACTTCTCTCACCCATCTTGAACCTGATTTTTCACCAGTATTACAGTCGCTCCCCAAGCAGATATAATTCCATCCGCCAGTCCATCCTTGATCTTCAAAATAAATTGTTCCAACACCATTTTCGACCTCTATTCCATACTCTTGGGCGTTCATTGTAGAAAATGAGAAAAGAAAAGTTAGCACAAGAAATGATAGTTTTTGAGAGAAGTGAATGCTCCGAAATAAAGCAAACAAAGCCCCTATCTTTTTCAAGACAGACCTCTCATTGAAAGTAATTAATTCATTCATTTTTAAAGTTGTAAGTGAATAATTGTTTTTAGTAATAATCCTAAATCATAACTGATTAGCTATCGAAAATTTAGGTATTCACTTTAGCCACTCAAAAAAAAGAACTACTTAAAGACTACTCATTAAAGTACACAATCGATACAGGTGCATGTTTCATTCTCATTCGCCCATCGTCAAAAAAAGTAGTATTGTTTATTCTTGTTTTAATCACTATTGCAGTACTTCAATTGCTGGAAATTGAAATTCATATTTCAAACTAAATACAGCCATAACCCCTTAAAAAAGAACAGCATAGGCTTTTTTCTCCCAAAAGGAAAAATACCTATGCTGTCCATTTCTTAATAGCTTGACGTAATCATTTTTTAAAGAAAATCATTACGAAAGAGTAAGTCACACGCTGGAAATCCAAAAGATTTCTACTTCAAATCAAGAATTTGGTTTCACGCAATATTTGTACAACATTGTTGTAGAAGGGATGTGACCTAATCGTTCTGCTTCTACCCATGCTTCACATGCTTTGTCTTTTTCACCTATTTTGGAATACATATTTCCTAAGATAAAATGTAGTTTCTCGTTGTTTGGTCTTAATCGTAATGCCCAATTAAGATCTCGGATGACTTCCTTATGTCTTTCTAGCTGCATAAGCAGTCGTGCCCTTAAATAATACAGGTTGAAATGAGTATTCGGGATATCCTCTCCGTTGAGAATCACAGCGTAAGCCGCTCCATAAGTAGACGCATATTCCTCTGTTGTCACCAATACGCCTTCTGTTAGAATATCGATTGCCTTTTCGGGTGAATTTAGTCCTGATGAATACACTTCAGAATAAGCCGCATAAGCATCATAATTCCATTTATTTTTAGTAATTAATGTTCGAAAAGTCTTTGCACTGTTATTATACTCTTGAATATTGAATTGAGAAAGTGCCAATTGCCATAACATCTGCTCTGTTAACACATTGTTGGAACTATCTCTTAAGTCAGTCAAAAGGTAATGCAGAGAAGTATACTCTTTCTCTTCAAATAGCTGTAGTGAGGTGTTTTTTAAGACTGAATGCAAACTATCGTACAGCTTTCGATGTTGCGTATAAAGGTATTGCATATCGTACTCGACAGCCTCCAAAATGGTAAAAGCAGTAACATAATCATTAATCTGAGCGGCTCTTTGTGCCTTCTGAAGTAACGAATATTCATATGCGATTTGTTCTTCCACTTTTTTGTCTTTGAGATAATTATTGACCCCAATAAACGTGATGACTAAGCAAAAGAAACCAATAACGGAAACCATTCCCCAACGTACCACTTCTCTGTCTTCTTTCTTTTTGGAAGCATTTGAATAAGCAGGTTGGTAGTTTTTGGGGAGAGAAACCCTCCTCTTCTTTGTTTTTGTCCGTTCTTGAAAAAGCCAAGCATCATATAATTCCCTTTGAGAGTGATTGGAAAGGTTATTATAAGCCGTAATAATCAATTTAAAATACTCTTCTGCATTTTCATGACTACTTACATCTGGATGGTACTTTTTAGCCATTCGTTTGTAAGCACGTTTAATTTCTTTTTCTGAGGCTTTTTCGTCAATTTCTAGTATCTGATAATAGGTAAACATGTTATGAGTTAAATTCGTTGGTGGGTGTTTGGGTTTATTTCAAACGGTTGTAATATAGCAAATTAACATTTTTAAACAATTTTAAAAAGATATTCGAAGGAATTGATATAAATCACCGTAAACATATTATTGTTTTATATTAATTTGCACGCGTATATACCAATCTTATCTTATATATTTATAATGGATCAAATAATAAACCAAAACGTACAAGCTTGGTTGGAAGGACCTTTTGACGAAGCAACTAAAACAGAAATTAAACGCTTGCAGACCGAAGACGAACAAGAACTCAAAGAAAGTTTTTATAAGTCACTTGAATTCGGTACAGGTGGATTACGTGGTATTATGGGAGTGGGTACTAACAGAATGAACAAATACACTGTTGGTATGGCTACGCAAGGATTAGCAAATTATGTAAAACAACAAGTAGAGGGTACTCCTAAAGCTGCTATTGCTTATGACTGTAGAAATAACAGTTCATTTTTTGCTGAAGTTGCTGCCAACGTATTAGCAGCCAACGGATTTACAGTTTATTTATTTGATGAACTTCGTGCTACTCCAGAATTATCTTTTGCGATTAGAGAATTAGGTTGTCATACAGGTATTGTACTTACTGCCTCTCACAACCCTAAAGAATACAATGGTTTTAAAGCATATTGGGCAGACGGTGGTCAAGTGGTACCTCCACATGATGGTAATATCGTTGCTGAAGTAAGAAAAATCGAATCTATCGAAGACGTGAAGTGGGAAGGTGGAGCCGGAGAAGTTGTGAAAATCAACAAAGAGGTAGATGAACCTTACTTAGATATGTTAGAAGGTTTGGCTGTTTCTCCAGAAGCAATCAAAGCACAAAAAGACTTGAAAATTGTTTTCACTTCAATTCACGGTACAGGTATCACTATGGTACCACGTATTTTGGAAAGACTTGGATTTGATAATGTTCATATCATCGAAGAACAAGCAGTAGTAGACGGTAACTTCCCTACTGTTGTTTATCCTAACCCAGAGGAAGCGGAAGCATTAAGCATGGCTTTAGCAAAAGCAAAAGAAATCGATGCGGACATTTTATTAGGTACTGATCCTGATGCTGACCGTGTGGGTATTGCCATCAAAAACCACAAAGGTGAGTGGACATTATTAAACGGTAACCAAACTGCTGCTTTATTATTCAACTACGTGATTTCTGCTCGTAAGAAAGAAGGTAAAGCACAAGACAATGATTTCGTTTGTAAAACAATCGTAACTACTGACTTGATTGACCGTTTCGCGAAAGCAAATGGAATGCCTTGCTACAATGTATTGACTGGTTTCAAATACATCGCAGAGGTAATCAAAGAGAAAGAAGGAAAAGAGAACTTCATCGTAGGTGGTGAGGAATCATACGGTTACTTGATTGGCGATTCTGTAAGAGATAAAGATGCTATCGCTGCATCTTCAATGATCTGCGAAATGGCTGCTTACTATAAAAACGAAGGTAAATCAATGTTCGACCAATTGATCGACATCTACGTTGAGCACGGTTACTTCAAAGAGAAATTAATCTCTATCACTAAGAAAGGTATGAGCGGTGCTGAGGAAATTGCGAACATGATGAAAGAACTTCGTGCTAACCCTCCTGCAACGATCAACGGTTCTACTGTTCTTGAAATGAGAGATTACCAATCTTCAGTAGCTACAGACTTAGTTACAAAAGCAGAGTGTGCAATTGATCTTCCTAAATCAAATGTATTGCAGTTCTTCTTAGAAGATGGCACTAAGATTTCTGCTCGTCCATCAGGTACTGAGCCTAAAATCAAATTCTACTTTAGCGTAAACACTTCTATCTCATCAGCAGACGAATTTGATGCTGCAGATGCTACTTTAGAAGAAAGAGTTGCTAAAATTATTGAAGACATGAAATTGAAATAAACATCAATTCATTCTCTTTTATTAGCCAATAACCTTTAAAAGGTTATTGGCTATTTTTATATAACGGCAAGAATTCTTTTAAAAAGCCTTATAATAAAACAACTTTTCTAAATTCAACTGTCAATTTTCCAACCTCAATTGTTCTACCTCGTTTTAAAAAGCAAATTAATTTACAATTCTATTAAATTATGTGTACGTGCAAAAGGTAAAAAAAATAATCGTGAGAGAAGTTCGATACTTCTTTTTCGCCCTTTTCCTAATAGGATCAGGAGCTTTACCTTTTCTAACTGATCATTTCTCAAAAGAGCCAACAACAACAGCAGCTCAAAACTTATCCAATGAAAATACTAGCATTCTGATTGACCGAAAGATGAATATCGAAAGTGCTCAACTTAGCCAATTGTCATTTTTCAAGAAGGAATGGAAAAACAAAGGAAATGAAGACCGACAAAGCATGCATCTTTACTTTATGTACTTTGCATATGTTTGTCTTGTTATCTTCTTCATTTACCCCGTAAGGTACAATATTTACATCCTCAATTATCTTTTGGAACAATAACTCCACAAGATTAAAATAAATGTCATTGAGGGGAAACATTAAATTTCGAGCATCATGGTAAAAACTATGGTGCTCATTTCCGTTTTTAAGCTATTTCTCCTCTTTTCTATGTCATCCTGCTATCAAGTCTAAAGATAAAATAAGGCAGGTATACCCTTTGATAGATTATAGGAAATGTGGTTACAAGACCTCAATAGCAGGGATTAGGCCTACTTTTTCATTTCTACCAAAATACATTAAACAGCGTTTTTATGTTGTTTGACTTGAAAAACATGCCTCTCAGCTAAAAGTTTTCTTTCTACACTTATTAAGTAATAAATTGCTTATAGAAATAATATCGAATTATGTTTTGGCGATGCCAAGGAACAATAGAATATACTATAATGAGGACATTCAACTATCTTTTATTCGTGTTATTTTTGGGACTTTTCTCTTGTGTAAGTACAAAAGACAAAAGCACTAAGGATATCACAATACATTGGAAACAACGAACAAACGATGCGAATGAAAAAAATGAATCATTTGCAGAATTAACCATAAAAAATGTAGGCAAGCAAAACCTTGATAAGGATAATTGGGAACTATATTTCAACAATAAACCATGTACAGATTTAAATGTAGACCTTGCAGGTGAGGATGTCAATATTGAGAGAATTAATGGAGATTTCTTTAAAATTACACCTAAAAAAACGTTTAAAGGTTTAACTACAGGCGATAGTATTATTGTTCCTCTTTATACCAACAGTGCAGTTATTAAGTATACGGATAGAGCACAAGGGTTTTACTTTATTTTCAATAAAAACAATAAGAAGGAGTTTTATACACCAAGTTATTCTTACAGTGACTTAGAACCTTCAATGGCTAAGATATCTGCGACAGATACGTATGAGGTAGAAACGAAAGAGATCCGATACAAGAAAAACAGCAAGTTATCTGAAATTGAATTAACGACTGCTCAGAAAATTATTCCTTCTCCTTATTCAGTAATTGAAGGGAAATCAAGCATCGATATTACGACATTAAAACAAATCGAGGCGGCAGCAAATACAACAAAACAAGCTAAGTTACTACAAAGTTACTTTAAAGAGGCTACTGGAGTTGAATTAGAAATCGTTCCAAAGGCAACTAAGAAAGCTATTCATCTAACATTAAACAAAGTTAATGATTCTGAGGAGGCTTACACTTTGGATATCAATGAAAACAATATTAAAATTTCTGGTCAAGAAAAAGGAATTGTTTATGGTATCCAAACATTAAGAGGACTTCTTCCTATCGAAGGAGAAACGAACAGCATCAAAACAGCCAAAATTAACGATCAACCTCGTTTCGGTTACAGAGGGTTTATGCTAGATGTGGCACGAAACTTCCAAACTAAAGAAACGGTCTTAAACCTTCTGGATGTAATGTCATTCTACAAAATGAATACTTTACATTTCCACTTAACAGACGATGAAGGTTGGAGAATTGAATTGAAGAAATTCCCAGAATTGACCGAGATTGGTAGTATTCGTAAACACCCTACTTCAGAATACAGTACGTTACCTTCTTACGGTTCTGGTGCTGAAGGTATTGAAAATGTTTCCAACGGTTATTACACGGTGGAAGATTATATTGAAATTATCCGTTATGCTGATGAGAGAAATATTACAATCATCCCTGAAGTAGATCTTCCTGGACATGCTCGTATTGCCATTAATGCAATGAAATTCAGAGCTGAAAACCTTCGCAAGGTTGAAGAAAATGAAGAAGCTGATAAGTATATTCTTCACGATCCAAATGATGAGTCAGAGTATTCCTCTGTACAAGGCTTCAATGATAATACAATCTGTCCTTGCCAAGAATCTTCGTATACATTTATCAATGATTTGATTGGGGAATTTAAAACGATTTATGCTCAAGCGGGTATTCCATTAGAAACAATGCACCTTGGTGGTGATGAAGTAGCACATGGTGTTTGGGAAAAATCTCCTCTATGTCAAGAGTATATGAAGGAAAATGGCATCAAGAGCATTAATGAATTGAAAGGGTTTTATGCAGTAAAACTTGCTGATATCGCAAAAGCAAACCAAATCAAATTACAATTATGGGATGATATTCTTCATCATGCAGAGGGCATGTCTTCTGAAAACCTGACATTAAACGCATGGGACAACTCATGGGGCTCTGGTACTGAAGATTTCGGTTATAAGAGAGCAAATGAAGGATATGATGTAATTCTGACAAGCGTTTCAAGCCTTTACTTTGATATGGCTTATACAAAAGAAGTCGATGAACCTGGTTTCTACTGGGGTGACTACAACGATACAAGAAACATTTTCAATTATCTGCCAACTAATTTCTTTGAAGTGAGTCATAAACTACGCTTAGGCGGTGATTTGACCGTAAAGGAAATGAAAGATAAAGAGCGTTTAACGGCTAAAGGCTTATCACACATCAAAGGTATACAAGGGGCACTTTGGTCAGAAACTTTAAAGTCTCCTCAAGACACTGAATATTTACTTTATCCTAAGATGATGGCGTTAGCTGAAAGAGCATGGTCTAAATCTGTAGTGAAAAAAGGAGATAAAGAAAAAGAGATTTTCAAAAATCTAGATCAGAAATGGAATGTGTTTGCAAATGCCGTTGGACAAAGAGAATTTAACCGATTGGCTTCATGGGGACGCAACTTCAGAATACCACCTGTAGGAGTTGATTTAGAAAATGATGTATTAAAGGTAAATGTAGCCTACCCTGGCCTACAAATACGCTACGCATCAGTAAAAGAAACTTTAGACAAAAATTCAAAAGTACTTACTTCACCAATGAAAATTGATGGACCTATCAAAGTAGCTGCTTTTGATGCTTACGGCAACTATGGTAGAGTACAAGTCATATCAAATAATAAGAGTATGGCAGGTCTATAAACATTATAAAATTAACTGACAAACAACCTTTCTAAACCATTCTTTTTGGCAACATTAAGAATGGTTTTGTTTGTTTAATACCTTTTGTACAGTTGTAGTCTACTATTAAAAAGACTTGAGTTCAATACATTGTTAACTAAGTTTTCAATTTTTTATGGTGTTTAGAAATCAGGAGATTTCTGTTGATTTGTAGGACACGAATGTCGCTATCGCTTAACATTCGAGCCATTAAGCTTTCGACCCATGTAGTTTATTAGTATACCCCCGGCCTTGAAGGGAAAAGCGTTAAGAATTTCATGTATTGAGCCGTTAAAAATGATTTTGCTGTCTGAGCGCAGCGAGTTTAAAATCATTGAGGCGAGAGGAATGGAATTTAGCTTTTGACTTCTAAGCCTTGACTTTTTTGCTTCGTTTTTGTGTTAAGACAAAAATGAAGAAGAAGGAAGATTGAAAGTAGATTCTATAATTGCTTATAGAGAAGTCGATTAAAAGTTGACGATAACTGAGTTTACAGTATACGAAACACCATGGTAACAGATGTTAAACAATTTATGATTACAAAAAAGATGGTAAAAAATACCGACTTCAACACATTAAATTGTTTTCAAGTACAGATCAAAATATAATTTTGAAAGCTCGTTAAATAACAATGCGAACATCAACTTTGATCTTATTACTTGTACTTGCTACGTCTAATAACTCTTGTACTTTTGTCCTCTAACTTTAAATAATTTTTATTAACCTCTCACATTTTATCTACTAACATAAATGATGAAATACACATTTACTATTCTAATTTCAATTCTATTTCTGAGCATAACGTTTCAATCCAATGCACAAGGAAAGTTAAGTCTATACAAAGTCAACAGTGATAATACAGAAGACATATTCAATGATAAAGACACTATAAACTTTGGTAATCCTGGAGTAACATCACCAATTCTGTCACAACAAATCATAGTCAGAAATGAGTCTTCTACTGAGTCATTAAAAATCAATACGATTACTTTTGATGATACTGGAATCTTTGGTTATTTCCCCGCTTCTGGTGAGATGACTATCAATCCTAATGAAGCTGGGAGTTTTTATATTTATTACTCTGCTGCTTCTAATATTGATTTACATAAAGGATTTCTTACTTTTTCTTCATCAGATCCACAAGCTTCCTCTGTTACCATCAATACAATTGTCAATAAAGATGACGGAGAACTTAAAGTAAGTAGCCCAGAGTATCCTATTGTCAATCATCAAATTGACCTTGGAGATGTATTAATTGGAGAAATAAAACGTTTCACTATTGAAATGGAAAATATTGGAGAAGGCTATATGTTTGTTGATAAAACAGAATTCGATTCTGAAACAAACAAGTTAATCTCTACCTACCACACAAAACAAGGTTTCGGGAAAGGCACGACTTACAATAATAATCTTTCATTTAAAGCAATGAAAAAAGGTGCTTTTGAAGCCACCATCAAAAATAAACTTGAAAGAGGACAAGTAGATGAACACCAAATAAAAGTCATAGGAAATGTGCTATCGCCTGATGTAGAAATTAGTTATGAAGGTGATCTACTCCAACCTGAAAATACTATTACAGAAAACCCTCTACCCTATGCAACTCAACAATTCCGTTTCACGGTAGAAAATAAAGGTAATGCCGATTTAACGATCAATGGTGTCACTTTAAACCAAAATGATGACCGTGAGTACCACATGCCTAATAGTGGTATTTTTACCACAATCAAACCGAATGCCTCTTTCACATATACCTTAGAGTTAATTCCGTCCAGTATCGGGGAAAAGAATGTTGAGGTTATATTCAATACTACAGATGTAGAGGCTCAAACGATTAAAGTTGATTTTTCAACAATCATTGAAGCTGCTGTAATTCGTTTCGAAGATAAAAATGGACAAGAGATCACTCAAAATCTGGGATTTGATATGCAATCCACTTCAGACAATGCGGTGGTAACTGATGAACTTTATATCAAAAATATTGGAAATAAAGTATTAAGCATTACTCAGTTTAATGAAATATATGACATCTATAATCAATTTTCTTTTGACTATTCAGGTAGTGATATTGGTGTAAACGAGCGTCAAAAAATCTCATTCACCTATTTTCCTAATGGCTATAATGCATATAAGAAAAGCTTTCCGATAGATATCGTTTCAAATGCTCATGAAAATAAAACAATTCGTTTCAATGTTCATGCATTCCATCAATACCATGAAGCTGAATTAAGATACGACGGTAATTTAGTCTCAGAATCGTATCCTATTGATTTTGGTCGTTTTGATATCAATACAGGCAAAGAGATTACACTTCTTGTTCAAAACTCAGGCACATTACCTCTAACCATTAAAAATGTAAGCTTCAAAAATACAGGTCAAAATGATTTCGAAATTAAAGAATTTACTCAAAATGAAATCAAGGCAAATGAAAACGGTAAGATCGTTATTCAATGTAATTCATCGAAAGCACATCAACATCTTGACGAAATATTAAAAGTAGAAACATCGGATTACAAAAATGCCATTCAAACTGTCAGGTTAACAGCAAACCCTGTTAAGTCTGAATTTTATATGAGTAACCCTGAAAATACCATTACCGTATGGAATGGAGATGTAGAAGAATATGGTCCTTTGAGTTATGAAAGAGATTTTGAATACACTTATGTCATTCAAAACAGAGGTGCTGCTCCTTTAACCATAAAAGCCATTACAGTAGATCCAAACGATGGTTATACACTGAATTTTTCGGGTTTTGATCTTCCGATTACACTTCAACCTTCTGAAAAGCAAAATTTGATAATGAGCGCTACTCCACATTTACCAGGAGAGTATAACTCTAAAGTACATATCACAACGGATGAACCTTCTGCCAATCATTTCAGCTATACAGTGAAAATGACTTCATTACTTCCGGTATTGGAGGTGACACATAATAATGAAGTAATACAACCAAGTATCGTGGATTTTGCAGGTTTTGATGCTTACACACTAACCGTACTCAATAGAGGAACTGACATCCTAGAATTACCCTCAATTCTTGTAAGTGATAATGATGAATTCTCAATTTCTTATGACGAGAAAGTGGATTTCTTAAGACCTCAAGAAAGCTTGGATATTACTATTAATTATTCACCAAAGGATAAAACAAAAGTGGAGGGTACCTTCTCTTTAAAAACCAATGATAAAAAAATGGAAGAATTCTCATTGATTTTAAAAGAAAGAACCATAACAAGTATTGACGATCAAGTGGTAAAAATTGATGTTTATCCAAATCCTACTGAGAACCAACTGTATATCAAAGGAATATCCCAACAAGTAAAAGTTAGAATTTTCGACCTCTATGGCGTGCAACATGTAGATCAAATGTCCAATGGAGTGATTGATGTTAGTCGATTACATACAGGGATTTACCTTTTAGATATTAATGGTCAAGTCACTCGAAAAGTGATCATTAAGTAAAAATTGAATGAGCATCATGATGATTACACTGTACACAGTGCGTTTAAAGGCAAAATGAAGAAGAAGGAAATTTGAAAGTAATGCCAATTGATCGTTGACAATGTATTGATTTACAAAGCTTATTCTCTCAATTTTCGACTGAATAGTTAACTTTACTTTAAGAGATTTGCTTCGATCAATAATACTTTAGAATTTTGTAATTGGGAGTCGATGAAAAATTTGATTCCAAATCAAAGAAAAGATTATGCAGAATACGCCAGAATTAAATAGTCAAGGAAAATACCTTGGTACAATTACAAAAGATTTTATTAAAGTCTATTCCGTACTTCAAGAAGCTTCCTATCAAATCAGAAAAAGAAACTTTTCTCAATATCCTATCTTTCCCGTGAGCAAAACACAAGCGAAAGTAGGGCAATACATTGTAGGGCCTCAACAAAAGGATTTCCTAGAGTGGAATTACAACGTTTCTTTCGCTGAAGAATTCCTTCAAAAGGAACTTATTCTTGCCGAGAAATATGAAGAGTTTAAAAAGAACTATAAAAATGCAGATGAATTTTGTTGTCTTTTCGTAATTGATGAAGACTTCGTCAATTTCGTTTTTATTCCTTATCCAGTGGATGAGGAAGGAAAAGAGGTTCTATAATAGAATATCATCTATTGAAGTAGTCCATCTACTTTATAAATAGGGGCATAGATTTTGAAGTGTAATATTTCGGAATTTATGTCCCTATTTCTTTGATTTACAGACTTCCTGAACTAGGAATAAATACAAAAAGAATGATTTACTCGGCTCAATAACACCATCAACTCCCATCTTTCTATAACTAACCATTCATCCTTTAATAAATATCAAAATGAATCAAGAAAAACAGAATGATGCTTTCGGAAAAACTGAATTTGGAAGTTTAATCTTCATCATACTTATTGTTTGCTTTTTGTTTTTAATTCTTCCAGAAATGCACCTTACAGTACTCTACCCTAGATCCCTTTTTTATTTTTTAAGCTATAGTTTAATTCTAATCCTATCTGGGTTCACCTTTAATTATTTTCTAAAGACATTAAATCAAATTTTCAGAAAAAAATAGTTTTGCTCAAAAATCGCCTAAAAATAAAAAGGGCATCGAGTAATTGAATACCAGATGCCCTTTTGATCTATATTATTGATAGAAATAATTACTTCTCAAAAGTCATTACTACTTCTTCAATGATCGCGATACATTCCATTAATTGCTCTTCAGTAATTACTAAAGGAGGCGCAAAACGGATAATATTACCATGTGTTGGTTTTGCTAAAAGGCCTTTGTCCATTAAAGCATAGCACAACTTTGTAGCTGTAGAACTTTCCTCCGTGTCATTTACTAAAAGAGCATTCAATAAACCTTTACCTCTTACTCCAATTAATAAATCCGTTTTTCCACAAAGTTCCTCCATCTTCGCTCTGAAAATTACCCCTAAGTCATACGCATTTTCAGTTAGCTTTTCGTCTTTCAGTACGTTTAAAGCTTCCATCATTACTGCACATGCTAATGGGTTACCACCGTAAGTAGAACCATGTTCACCAGGATTCAATACATCCATTACTTCATTTGAAGATAAAACCGCAGATACAGGATAGAAACCACCTGAAATAGCTTTACCCAAGATGATCATATCCGGCTTGATTTCTTCATAATCTGAAGCTAACAATTTACCTGTTCTACCTACACCTGTTTGAACTTCATCTACCATAAATAATACATTATGTTGGTTACAAAGTTCTTGTGCTTTTTTCAAGTAGCCTTCTTCAGGAAGGTAAACACCTGCTTCACCTTGAATAGGTTCTAACCAAAGACCCGCAACATTAGGGTTTTGTAATACCTCTTCTAAAGCGGCAATATCATTATAAGGTACAATTTCGAAACCTGGCATAAACGGACCGAAGTTCGTTGTTGCAACAGGATCTGTTGAAGCTGAGATAATCGTCGTCGTTCTACCGTGGAAGTTTTTCTCTACACCTACAATGATTGCCTCATTTGCAGGAATACCTTTCTTCTCGTAACCCCACTTTCTTGCTAACTTAATAGCCGTTTCGTTTCCTTCAGCACCTGTATTCATTAGGATTGCTCTTTCGAAACCAAATGTATCACATAACATTTTTTCGGCAATACCTAACTGATCTGAATAGAAAGCTCTTGATGTCAAAGTCAACTTTGAAGCTTGCTTGACCATAACATCTAAGATTCTTGGATGAACGTGACCTTGATTCACTGCACTGTAAGCTGAAAGAAAATCATAGTATTTCTTTCCCTCTACATCCCATACAAAAACGCCCTCACCTTTCTCTAATACAACAGGTAGGGGTGCATAGTTGTGTGCACCATATTTCTTCTCTAAAGCGATTGCTTCTTGCGAAGAGATAGACTTTACTTGTTCCATGACAGTTAATCAATTATGAATATTGTGTTTATTATATTATAGTTCGTCAAATATGAAAGTTATTCATCTACTTTCCAAAAATTAGTCATCACTCCACTCAAAATTATCATCTGTTACAGGAACTGAAATTCTATATTCGTCTAAGAAAATCTTAAACTCTACTCTTCTATTCAAGCGTTTTTCATCTTCGTTCTGAGGGTTCATAATGATAGGGTCATCATCTCCCTTACCATCAGCAATTACACGATTGTCTTCCATCTCACCGTAATTGATCAAAAACCTACGGATAGATTCTGCCCTTTCTTTTGATAATTTCAAATTGGCTTTTGAATTACCATCTGAGTCTGTATGCCCAGTCACCAACAATCTGTAATTTTCATGTTTAACTAAAAAATCAACCACTAAATGAAGATTGTTTTCCATCTCAGGTTTTAACTTTGAACTACCAGGATCAAAATCAATGGAAGCAAATGAAAGGGAACTGTTGACAGAAATAGCAGGTATTTGAACATGTCTATCTCCTTCCACAAAAAATATTTCTTCAATCTGGAAAAAATTATCTCCTTCAATTACCAAGAGGTATTTCTTTTCGTTGACCAATTCAAAATCAAAAGAACCATCTTCTCGAATTTCCTTTGGAGCTACTTCTACCCTATCCGATAAATCAATAATGGTTACTACACCTTTAAAAACTTCACCTGTTGTCGGTTCTACAACTCTACCAGAAAAACGTACTGTATTGTTTGGTTTTGCCTCCATGGGAAGCGGGAAAGATTGTAAATCCAAGTTTGGATCTCCTTTGACCTTAGATTTTGCATAATACAGTTGCTTCGCCTCTGAATCGATTGCAAAATAATACTCATCACCAGGACCATTGACCAAAGGACCCACGTTTTTAGGTTCTGTAAACTCTCCTTTAACGATGTAAGATTTATAAATATCAAAGCCCCCGAAGTTGATAATGCCTAATGAAGAGCTAAAATATAAAACTGGAAATTTCACATGGGGATGAGGACTCAATTCACTTCCTCTCGAATTAATAAATGGTCCTATATTTTTAGGTTTACCCCAGTTACCATCTTTTTTCTTTACACTAAAATAAATATCAGCATTACCAAAACCACCCTTTCGGTCAGAAGCAAAATACAAAGTATCCTCTGTCATGGACAGCGATGGATGAGAATCCCAAGCATAAGAATTAATACCCGGACCCATATTTTTAGGTTTACCCCAACTGCCATCTTCATTTTTTTGAGAGACATAAATATCACAATCCCCAAAACCATCAGGAGTCATACAACGAATAAAGTAAAGAGTATTTCCATCTTTTGTAAGATATGGTGACCCTTCATTGTATTTCGTATTAATCTCATCAAATGACTCAGCCGGTCCCCACATATCAAATTCAGTCTTTTCGGATACAAAAATATCCTCGTTAGCATGTGAAGGATTAAACTGTCTGTTGAAAGCCGATGTGTCTCTACCGCTTCTATTACTTGTAAAAAGTAACCTGTTTTGAGCTTCGCCACCTAATGTCATTCCATAGTCTGAAAATTGAGAGTTCACATGACCTCCCATATCCACCAATACATCTTCAGGTGGTTGAAGTGTATCAATTAATGCTCTTTTATCTACCAACCGATAGTAGTCATCTAGGTTGGCATATAGTGGTTTTTCGAATAAAACTAAGTTATCGTAATGTTTCAATGCTTTTGAAAAATCACCACGATAATGTCTAAGAAGAAGTCTGTAGGATTCTTTGGCCAATGCCCTATCACCTGCATGTTCTGACACTTTGGCCAATCGCCAAATCAGATCCATGTCTTCTTTCTTTAAAAAATTTTGAATGCCAAAAGAAGTGACATAAGTATACAATAGTTGTCTGTATTCAGCCCATTGTTTGTTTCTTTCTAGTCTTAAGATTTGAGCTAAAGCTTTGTCGTTTCTGTAATATGGAATACGATTTATATTCGGGAATTTTAATCCTGGCAGTTTGACTACTTTATTAATTGAAGTAGGTTCAAACTCAGAAATTTTCAGTCCGCTGTCTTGTTGTTCCTTATTTTGTGATTCGGCCTTCTTTTTCTTTTTTCTTTGTCCATATATTGGGTTATGCATGAGCAACAATACGATGAATAAAAGACTAAGTCCGCTTCTAATGAAGGTTTTTTCCATAGTTTATCTTATCTCTCTATTCTTTTAAGATAATCAAAGATGTTAATTTAATTGAGTACTTAAATCAAAAATAGTTCATAATTTGATTCTTTGTTGTTTTTTGTAAGCATAACGCTAAAAAAAAGCACTAAAAGTGGTACTATTCTACGTTTTTTGAAATCAAAAATTGTAATATAATAATAAGAAGAAGTAGTATAAAGTCATTTTGAGTTAGTACTTTTGTACATTTACCATAAAAGATAATTTCATACCTGAAACATCTCTATATTTATATAACGTAAAAAAAATTGTTTCCGTACAGTCGTAGGGAAATTCAAAATAATATACCGTCCATTGTTGCGCCACTTTTGTCAGTTGAGCATGAAAATATGTCAGCATTTACCATTTAGGTACAATATTGAATAATACAAACCATACTGATTGTGCAGATAGGCATAATAAAGACAAGACAAACTCAATTTATGAGAAAAACAAAAGATACATTAGCCCAAGGGCTTTTATCAAATATAAATAATGATGCTGTGATTTCAGTGATTGCTGAAGATGATAGTAGCGAATATCAATTAGACGGAATTACAGAACTTGAGGTACCCATACTTCCACTAAGAAATATGGTACTCTTCCCTAATGTGATTTTACCCATTACCATCGGAAGAGAAAAATCCTTAAAACTTGTAGAGGAGGCTTACGATAAAAAACAATTTATCACTGCAATCGCTCAAAAAGATGCCGCTGTTGAAGATCCATCTTTTGACGATATGCATAAATTTGGTACACTTGTTCAGATCGTAAAAATCTTACAATTACCAGATGGTAACTGTACAATCATAGCACAAGCGAGAAGTAAAGTTGAACTGATTGATGTGACAACACAAACTCCTTATTTAAAAGGAAACGTTGCCATCAAAGAGGAGAACTTTGAAAATATAACGCCAGATCAAGAGAAAGCTTTAGAATCATCATTGAAAGATTCTGCTTATCACCTTTTGAGTTTAAACCGCGACATTCCTCAAGAAGCTTCTTTAGCTTTAGAGAATATCAAGGGTTTAGAATTTTTAGCCAATTTCATTGCCACAAACATCACTGCAGATGTTAAGGAAAAAGTAAAAATCCTTAAGATCTCAGAAGGTAAAACCAAAATCGAGAAACTCCTTAAGTTGATGAATAAGGAAGTGAACGTTTTGGAAATCAAAAATGAGATTGCTGGAAAGACAAATGTAGATATTGATCAACAACAACGTGATTATTATTTACGTCAGCAAATGAAAGTGCTTCAAGGTGAATTGGGAATGGAAGGTCCTGATCAAGAAATTGAAGAACTAAAGGCTCGTGCTGTTAAAAAAGATTGGCCTGACAACGTTAGAGAACATTTCTTTAAAGAATTAGCAAAACTTCAACGTTCAAATCCTGCTGCAGCTGATTTTGCTGTATCAATGAACTATTGTGAGTTTATGCTTGATCTTCCTTGGAATAAATTAACGGAGGATTCTTTTGACTTGAAAAATGCTCAAAAAATCTTAGATAAAGATCACCAAGGTTTAGAAAAAGTAAAAGAGCGTATTTTAGAATACCTTGCTGTTCTTAAATTAAAAAATGATATCAAAGGACCTATCTTATGTTTATATGGCCCTCCAGGTGTAGGTAAAACATCACTTGGCCGCTCTATTGCAAAAGCGTTAGGTAGAGAATACAATAGAATCTCATTAGGTGGTTTACATGACGAGACGGAGATCCGTGGTCACCGTAAAACCTATGTAGGAGCTATGCCAGGCAAAATCATTCAGAGTATCAAAAAGTCAGGTGTTTCAAACCCTGTATTCATTTTGGATGAGATTGATAAAATCGGTGCAGACTTCAGAGGAGATCCTTCTTCTGCATTTCTAGAAGTGTTGGACCCTGAGCAAAACAGCTCTTTTGTAGATAACTACTTAGAGGTAGAATACGACCTTTCAAAAGTATTGTTTATTGCAACAGCCAACTCTTTAGACACGATACAACCTGCCTTAAGAGACCGTATGGAAATCATTGAGATTACAGGTTATACATTTGAAGAGAAAGAGGAAATTGCTAAAAAACATTTGATTCCTAAGCAAAGAAAGGAACATGGTTTAAAAGCAAAAGATTTTACACTTTCAGCTAAAGGTTTAAAATTCTTAATCGAAAATTATACTAGAGAATCTGGTGTTCGTGGTTTAGAAAGAACTGTAGGCTCTATTGTTAGAAAGGTTGCAAAATCTATTGCTCTTGAAGAAGAGTACAAGAAAACGATTGGACCAGATGAAATTATAAAATTCATCGGTGCACCAATTTTCGAAAGAGAAACATACCAAGACAACGAATATGCAGGTGTTGTTACTGGTTTAGCATGGACTTCTGTTGGTGGTGAAATTTTATTTATTGAAAGCTCACTGAATAGAGGAAAAGGCAGATTAACACTTTCGGGACAGTTAGGTGACGTGATGAAAGAATCTGCAACAACGGCATTGTCATGGTTAAAAGCAAATGCGGAGGTATATGATATCGATTATAGAATTTTCGAAAACTATGATTTGCATATTCACGTACCAGCCGGTGCTGTTCCAAAAGACGGACCTTCAGCAGGTATCACGATGCTTACGTCTATGGTTTCTATCTTTACGCAACGTAAAGTCAAAGCTAAATTGGCCATGACCGGTGAAATCACTTTGAGAGGTAAAGTATTGCCTGTAGGTGGTATTAAAGAAAAGCTACTTGCGGCAAAAAGAGCTGGAATTAAAGAGATCATCTTCTCGGAGAGAAACCAAAGAGATGTGAAGGATATTCCAGAGAAATATACAGAAGGTTTAACTCTTCATTTTGTTAAAGATGCAAAAGAAGTTTTAGACATTGCTCTTCTAAAAGGTAAGGTTGGAGACCCGATTCAATTTCACCTTCCAAAAGAAAATTAGGCCTTAAAAAGCACTAAAAATAAGGGCTATCTTCATTCGTAGAATGTTATGAAGATAGCCCATTTTTTTCGCATTACATTAAAGTGAATATTCATTCACAATGGTTTGAGTTTTATCCTTAATATTAACTCTAAAAAACATCTTTATATAATGATATTTTTTCTTTAATCGAAAAAAATTCTTTTTTTTGCATCGAAGCTTAATTAAAATCAGTACCCCATTGTACTGCTTTTTTTTTCTTCCTAACACACAATTACCATAAAAGTAACCAAACGTATGAGTCCAATAAATGCTGCGATTACCGCTGTAGCAGGCTGGGTTCCTGAAGACAAATTAACAAACCACGATTTAGAACAAATGGTGGAGACTAGTGATGAATGGATCACTTCTCGAACAGGAATTAAGGAAAGACGTATTTTAAAAGGAGACAATAAAGGTACTTCAACACTTGCGATAAATGCCGTACAAGCATTGCTAGAAAAAACAAATTCTAAAGGAGAAGAAATTGACTTACTGATTTGTGCTACGTCAACGCCAGATATGGGATTTATCTCTACTGCTAATATTGTCTGTGACGCAATTCAATCCAATGCTATGAGCTTTGATATTTCTGCAGCTTGTTCAGGATTTATATATGCTTTAGAAATGGCTTCCAACTTTATTAAGTCAGGAAACTATAAAAAAGTTGTAGTGGTAGGTGCAGATAAAATGTCGTCTGTAATGGACTACACTGATAGAAATACATGTATTCTTTTTGGGGATGGTGCTGGTGCAGTTCTGCTTGAACCAAGTGAAGAGTATGGTCTAATGGATGCTGTACTACACTCGGATGGGTCAGGTAAAGACCTATTAAATGTAAAAAGAGGATCAGCTTATCCACTGTCATTACAACATTTAGCTGAAAACGAACATTTCTTCTACCAAGACGGTAAGTCGGTTTTTAAACACGCAGTAACAAACATGGCTTCTGCCGCTGCTTCTATTTTAGAAAGAAATCAACTTTCTGCAAAAGATGTAGCTTACCTTATCCCACATCAAGCCAACTTGAGAATTATTGATGCGACTGCGAAACGCATGAAACTAGAGAAAGAAAAAGTGTGTATCAACATTGAAAAGTATGGAAATACTACTGGTGCCACTATTCCTTTGGTTTTATGGGATTTTGAAAAGAAATTTAAAAAAGGTGATAACCTAGTTTTAGCGGCCTTTGGTGGAGGATTCACATGGGGATCTCTTTACATCAAATGGGCTTATGATAGTAAATAAGACTATTATTTCCTTTTAAGACTATAGAAACAGCATTTTTTCTGAATCAAAAGAGAAAATGCTGTTTTTTTCATATATTTATGAAAATAGAAACTTAACCTATAAAAAATGTAATCAAGCTTTACCTTTAATAAGATTACTATTCTACTGGTGGTGTGAAATTTAAGACTATAAAGACTATAAAATTTGCCGAATTACCTTACAGAATGAACTGAAATTATATCACACCTTATGAATAATAACCTCATGACTGAGGGACTGCTTCGTTATATTCTTTTTTTAATAACTGGTTGATGGTTAAGGACAAGTAATTTTTTAAAATCTTATTTTAAAACAAATTCATCATGCCTAACATAATTTTGATTACGAACCCAAAATCTGGTAATGGTTCGTCTATTAAAGCTGCACACCTTGCACAACAGGCGTTAGCAAGTAAGAGGATCAACGTACATATTGTCTACACTGAATATCCTGGTCATGCCTCATCGTTAGCAAAATCTTTATTAAATGATTTTGATATCATAGTCGCTATTGGTGGAGACACTACAGTGAATGAGGTAGCACAAGCGTTAGTTGGAACAGATAAAATTTTTGGGATCATACCTTGTGGATCAAGGAATAGACTAGCCGAACACTTTGGTATACCTGTTCGACTTAAAAAAGCGATAAAAATAATTTATCATCAAAAGGTAATTCATATTAATGCTCCACTTATCAATGATCAATACTTTTTCTGTAATGCAGGAATTGGGTTTGATACTTTGATAAACAACAATAGTTTGATGCAATTCAACAGCAGAACTTTAAAAAACTACTTTAAGGTTAAGTTTATGGGATTGCAAAATCAAGTACAGAATGAATATACAATTCATATAAATGGTCAAAAAATCACCTCAAAAGCATTTTCAATTTCTGTAGACAAAGAAGCCCAATCTTATCCTATGGACTTTGATACTACATCAAAAAAATTAAATGAAAGACTCCGAAAAGCTAAAATTTCAGCCCAACCCTCCCTTCATAATTTTATCAACTTTGATGTTCAAATCCTCAAAGAAAATAATGTATCAAAAGAAATTAACCTAAAATCAAATGACTTCGTGGTTAACTCCACAACTCAGAAAAGTCAGATTTTGGGACACAAGGATGGAGAGCATAAAAAGTGGTCTACTCCATTAAATTTTAAAATTAGAAAAGAAGATCATCTAAATGTGATTATTGATTAAACACATTGTAAACTCAGTTTTCGTTATTTATATAGAAATCGGGAGATTTCTGATGATCTGAAAGACACGAATGACGCTAACGCTTAACATTCGCGCCAGTGAGCTTTATACCATTTTAGTTTGGTAGTACTCGCCCCCGGCCTTGAAGGGAAAAGCGTGAAGAATTCCATGAATTAAGCCGTTAAGAATGATTTTCTTGTTTGAGCAAAGCGAGTTTAAAATCATTGAGGCGAGAGGAATGGAATTTAGCTTTTGACTTCTAAGCCTAGATTTTTTGCTTCGTTTTTCATCAATGGAAAAATGA
>NZ_JACVVP010000026.1 GCF_014534745.1 Flammeovirga sp. EKP202 | reverse complement strand
TGTGTTTCGAATTACAGCGTGGTTCCCACGTTCGGACTTCGTAATGATGTGCTTACTCATCCTACCGACTATGCCTCATATGTCGTTCCTGTCTGTCAGTACCAACTTTTGCCGTTTGACTTACTTCAGTGCATTCCTCACGGAAAACCACCTTGTCACGTACTAATGCTTCGGGATCGTACTCCGCGCATAAGGGACTTGCACCCTCTAGAAGATTGAACTATATTTAGACAAATATAGATCGTGCCCATTTTGGGCACACACACTATGTAAAATGCATTTAAAACGCATTTTACACTAAACGTTAGTGTGCCACGATGCTGTGGCTTTCCAGTAGGTGCAAATCCTACCTAAGTAATTTACTGTTCACTTAGAAGAGTTACTGACAGTGATCGCCGTGAGGTGGATAGCTGAAGCTCAGTGATCTCAAATAACCAAGCCGTAATACGCAAGTGTGAACCCATAGTAGCTTCGAAAAGGCAGGCGTAGATGGGGAGAGTTTTGACGGTCTCGAACCCTGTTACATTGTATGAATAAACAGTAATGTGAAGTACAATGATCTACCGGAGTCATAGGGATGGCGTGGTTATAGATGGAAAGTGACGGAACGTGGGAGATCTGTTATTTCAAAGGTTGGCCCCCTTAAACAAGCTGATATAAGTATAGCGAAATTCAGCCTGGTAATAACAGAAGTCGGAGGAGCTCATAGTACTGTCTGACTCTAAGGACAACATAACCTTAGATTAGGGAAGGGGCTCTACTTTAGAAACGCTTATATGAAAGACAGAACGACCTATATTGACACCGCTCTATTAGTAAGTCCATCTTCTACAAAGACAGATGAACAAGTTCGTGTCTTTCAAAGGAAGCTATACATTCGAGCCAAGCAAGATCAAGGTTTTAAAGCCTATAGCCTGAGTGATAAAATGAGCTTAGGTTACGTGTTAGTCGAATCTTACCGTCGTGTAAAACAAAACTATTCCCATGGCAGAGGTGTCGATAATATGTCATTTGCCGACATAGAAAAGTATGGAGTATCGAAGTTTCTAAAAGAACTACAACACGAACTCCAAACAAAAACTTATCGATGCCAAGCTGTTCGTCAAGTAGAAATACCAAAAGAGAAGAAGGGAGAATTTCGCCTCTTAGGCATCCCGACGATAAAAGATAGAGTCGCTCAAATGGCAGTAAAGATGCTAATAGAACCTTTATGGGAAGCGGACTTTATTGATACCTCTTATGGATTTCGTCCTAAACGAGGAGCTCAAGACACTGTGAAACAGATCAAACAGAACCTATACGAAGGATACCACTTTGTCTATGATGCGGATTTATCAAAATACTTTGACACGATCCCTCATGATAAGTTATTTGTACTGTTGAAAGAGCGAATTAGCGATAATGGAATACTTAATATTATTAAGCAATGGCTCTGTGCTCCCAAACAGTTAAAGAATGGGAAACGAATACAGTCCAAAATGGGTACACCCCAAGGAGGAGTGATTAGCCCCTTGCTTTCTAATATTTATTTACATGCTTTTGACCGTATTGTCAATAATCCACGAGGCAAGTTTGCCAAAGCCAACATCCGAATAGTTCGCTACGCAGATGATTTTGTATTGATGGGTAACTACTACTATAGTAGAGAAATCCTGAAATATATTGACTCAATTATGCGTAGGATGGGTCTTACGATCAACAAGACCAAGACCTCAATTCTTCATGTACACAAGAAGAGTCTATTCTTTCTGGGCTTTGAATTTCGTTATGTTCGTTCCAAGTTTTCATGGAATACCAAGAAATATACGAACATTCGTCCTAGTATTAAATCAAGAAGTAAACTATTTGCCAATATCCGTGAGCTACTACGCAAACGTCGTCATTGGAAAATAGGACCCTTGATTTACAAACTAAACTCAGTACTGTATGGCTGGTTGAACTACTTTTCTATCAGCAAAGTCACCCATATTTGGGAGACAGCCAAGATTATTGTCAAACAAGTTGATTATAAACTTTTCAAGTGGCTCAAAAGCAAAGGACGTAAAGCGCATAAGGTGCTTCGCCAGCGCCCTTATCATTTCTTTGTTAAAAGCAAAGGTCTGTTAGACTTGGAAAAGTATGCCCGCTTGAAAACCCTTGCGAAAGCTCAATGAAGAATTCTATCGGTAAGCCGTATGAGGGAAAACTTCACGTACGGTTTGATGAAGGGGGTTCTGATAGTTTTCTCAAAATGATTACATTTATAATTATTTAAATTGAGAGAGCTATCAGGCTCTACTATGGCATTGACAAAAAACGAATGAATAAAGTATTAGCATTAATTCTGATTCTGATAATCGCACCAATTCTTGGCGGAGTTTATGGAATTGTTCATGACCAGATAACGTATTCGATTTCTGAAGAATACTACACCAAATTTAAGTTCATTCAATTTGGACTACAAAACTGGGGAATGGGACAGAATGTTGGAACTGAAAAATCACCAGAAATCATATTACCAAACCCTAGATTTGGAGCGGCTATTATTGGGACTTTAGCGACTTGGTGGGTCGGTTTAATAATTGGAATATTCCTAGGACTAATCGGGTTGATTCATCGAAATGGAAAAGAAATGCTTAAAGCCACATTAAAATCAATAGTCTTGACAATGGGAATAGCACTTTTGACAGGTTTAATCGGGCTTCTTTATGGAGAATTATTCCTAGTGGGAAATCCTCCGAATTGGTATTTGCCTGACAACCTTATTGAAAAAGGAACCTTCATTATGGTTGGTTCAATGCACAATTTTAGCTATCTAGGTGGATTGATAGGGTTAATATGTGGTATAATATTTAGCATTAGAGAAAAAAGAAAATATAAAAACATCATACAATAATTAGGTCTTAATTTTTGGGTCTGAAGAGCATAACGTTAGTAGTAAAATTGGAAGGTTATTGCATATAAGCAATCCCGCCACAGATTTAAAAAAATTAAAAGGCTTGTGGCTATTTAGTAGACGGAACGTAAGCTCTTTAAAAAATGCTTTTTAGCCAAGTCGCTGTATTGCATAAGCCCAACCCTTTTTAATAAGGAAACAAAAAGTATATAAAATTGAATTCAATAATAATTTCTATATTATTTTTAGGAATATCATTACATTGTTACGCTCAAAAAAGTGACTTTGAATGTAAGGTGGAATATGACTCTATATTCAAAATGAAAACTATTGTTGGTGGTTACAATAACACCCCAATTAATGGAAAAGTTTATCTAGTCAAAGAGATTAGTAAATTATTAAAGATTGATGAAGAGTTAGTAAGGAAAAAAGTATATGGAGATATTAAAATTTATTTTATCCTTCTTATAAACCATAAAGGTATAGTTGAAAGAACAATAATACTTGAAGAAGCAAGCAAAGGAATTGATCTAATAAAAAATAAAAATGAGCTATTAACTTTTATGAAAAAAGAACAATGGAAAGTTAATTCATGCGGAGAAAATAATTATCATACAACGTTATTATTTCCAATTAATTTTCGCTTAAGTTATTAATCGTTTTTGAAAACTTTCACACGTTATATTAAGGAAGACAATAATCATAGCTCAGTTTGGTCTTCAAACTCAAAAATTAAGTCCTAGTTGAACAATGGCGGTGAATTTTTATGCACTCAGCTATATGAAATTAGGGAGGACTTTTCGATTACTCGGGAAGTCTTTTTTCATTGAGTCCTTGTGAATGAAACCGTGGCATAATATTCATTGGCGTTTGTCCACAGTAGGTGTAAATCAATGGATTATAAATCAATGAAAACTATACTTGTGATCGATAGAAATGGGCACTGAAAGTTTACTGAAATTGATTACTTTTAAATGATTAATCGGAGTGAGCTAACAGGCTTTACTTTATTGCCAGTGCTAAAATACAATCTGAAAGAAAATGAACAATGAAAAGATGAATAGTAAGACTTCATTATTAATAATTAAAATCGTCCTTTTTATGCAAATCAAAGCATTTGCACAGTATAACAATCCTGCAAACAGGTATGATAAAGCATACGAACAGTATTTAGATGCTACTTGCCCTTTACAAAAAGATAGTATCAAGCATTTTGTATATTTTTCCAGAGATAGAGAATTAATTCACAATCATCCATTACTAGATAACAAAAGGTTAGTAGGTGCTCAGATTATGTATTCATGGAGACAGTTAGAACCTAAAAAGGGAACATACAATTTTTCTATTATTTATGAAGATTATGCTTATTTAACTTCACATGGTAAAAAGCTTTTTATCCAATTACAAGATGTGTCATTTAGTGCTACTTACAAAGCTGTTCCTGATTATTTATTGACTGAAGAATATGATGATGGATGTATTGCTTTGAATGAGGAAGATGGCTGGGCAGCCAAAAGGTGGAATCGTAAAGTACAAAATCGTTGGATACAATTACTTCATGCATTAGGGAAGGAATTTAATGGAAAAATAGAAGGAATAAATTTTCAGGAAACAGCTGCGGGTACAAATAATACAAAAGATAGTTCATTTTCACCAGAACGCTACGTTAAATGTATAAAAGAAAATATGAAAGCCCTAAAACAAGCTTTTCCAAACTCAGTCACAATGCAGTATGCTAATTTTATGCCTGGAGAGTGGCTGCCATGGGATGATAAGGGGTATTTACGAGCAATATATCAATATGGGAACGAAATAGGTGTAGGTTTGGGTGGGCCAGATTTAATGGTTCAAAGAAAAGGACAACTTAACCATTTAATTGCAATGATGCATGAGTACGAATATAAAGTTCCATTGGGAATAGCTATTCAAGATGGGAATTATATTGGAAAAACAGGTGCAGACAAAGATTATAACGAACATAAGGATAAAGGATTAAATCAGCAGGAGAATATTGTTCCTTTATTACATGCTTTTGCAAAAGATTTTCTTAATGTAAACTATATGTTTTGGGTTAATCAAGAGCCATATTTTAGAGAGAATGTAATTCCTTGTATGAATAATTAGAGTTGAAAAAAGCACTTGGTATAACAATGTATTTGTCTTTATTGCTTGCAAAAGCTCTCAACACAATATAATACAAGGCGTTGTGAGAAATAATACTAAATCAACACCAAACTAAAAAGCTTATGAGATATATACTTTTATTATGGCTTAGTTTCATAAATCTAAGTTTTAATAATGTGAAATGTATAAAGGATATTTCAGAGAATATTATTGAGAAAGATTCAATTGAAATAACTAATCTGGCATTTTCTTCTAATTCAGAAACTACAAATGATCCTACTGGCATTGCAATTCAATTTATTAATGATTATGTGGAAAACTGTAATAGCAAAGAAAAGGTTGAAATCACGAATTGGGTAAATAACTATCCCGAAGTAAGTCTTAGATTTAAGGAAGAACTTAAACAGCTCATTTTGGAAGCCGAACAAAATGATCCTGAAATAGGACTTGGTTTTGATCCGATATTTGATGCCAAGATTACCCAGAAGAGGGTTTTAAGCTCTTTAGTTTTGACTCAACAACAAATTACTTAACAGTGGAAGGTATTCATTGGGAAGGATTTTACGTTACCATGAAAATCAAGAAGTATAATGATAATTGGAGAGTTGAAGGTTGTGGAATTATAAACATTCCAAAATCAAAACAAGCAAAACGGTAAAAACACTTCAAGAATTGCTAAAACCCTAAAAATCACCCATAAATACACTCTTTCATACTTCCTTCATACCTTTTTCCTACCCTAATAATACCCTAATTTTTGAATGCTCAAGTTAATTTTACGCTCAAATCAATTATTAAACATTAAATTTATCGATATGGGAAAAAGCATAATTTTTTTATTTGTATTACTCCTAAGCAATACCTTTGGATTTTGTCAAGTCGAAAAAGATTCGTTGCTAGAGAGCTATATCTATCCTCCTAATTCTTATAATAATTATGATGGTCTCACACCCAAAGAAAGTTGGGATATTCATAAAGCAGCCTACATCAAGCAATTGAAAGCAAAAGGGGGCACAAGTGAAGAATACGATAAAAGTCTTCTTGATTATGAAAAACAGAAAAAGGAATTTTTAACCTTAGTTGAGGAACGGAATAGAATTGCAGAAGTTCAGAGAGAGAAAGATGCAGAACTTAGAAAGAAACATGCTATACAAAGACACTTAGCCGAAGAACGAAGAAAAAAATCACAAGCATGGAGAGAAAACGCTAAAGAAATTTTAATTAAAAATATTACACTCACTCATCAAACAGATGATAGTGAATCAATGGCTTTTAAAGTTACTTCTAAAATGACTTTGTATATAGGCATCAGAGCACACATCAAATCGGGATCTACGCTTATCGAAATTTACAATCCTAAAGGAGTTAAAGAAGGGGAACTATCCCTAAAATATCAATCCGATGCCAATCAAAAAGTAAAGGAATATACTTCAGGAGCTCTTGATAAGACCATTTCAAATACAGAAGTTGGGGAGTGGCAAATAAAAATTTCATCCCAAAAATCGAATGGCAATATTGCTATGTCTGTTGCTCAATCTATAAAACCTACGGTGGATGAATAAAATTATAAAAAATACAATAGCTATTCTCTTTATCGTCTTGTGTTGTCAAATCAATGCACTTTCTGATAATGTTGGTCAAATATCTGGCAAATTGATATTAGATGATACTTGGGACAGGAAAATATATGTGTCTTATCTCAAAACATTTGAAAAAGAATATGCTGTTTCGAATGACATCATCATTACAAGTGCTGCTATTGATAGTCTAGGTAATTTCAAAATTGATTTGGCCAACATACCCTCTCAATGGTCCTTTTTTCGTTTGCATATTGTTAAGAAAGGGGTTTCGCCAAATTCACTCGTCATTGGTAGTTTAGATGAAAATTTTATACTCTTCGTCGGCAAAAGAGATTCTGAAATAAAATTGTTTAATACCGGTGAAAGACCAGTTTTCTCGGGTACAAGAATTGAAGGAGCTGACTATATGAAGACATTTAACTATATCAAGAAATTAGCGAATTACCCCAATTCAATTGATTATGAAAATTCAATCATTGAAAAGGAATTTATAAAAGAGGTAGTGTCAGAAAAGTTGAAAGCAGTTGCAGATACTTGTAGTAATCCTTTGGTATCTCTTTATGCCATTTATCAGACCGATTTTCAAGTAGACTATTTAATTCACCCTAAATTTTATGATGATTATTTGTCAAAATGGAAAAACGAAAACAGCTCTTATTTTATTTCTTTCCGGCAAAAATTTCCAATCAAAGAGTATGTTCTTATTGATAAAATAAGTGAGAAATACCTCATTTTTTTTGTGAGTGTTATTTGCTTTCTCTCTGTTGGGATTTTAATTTACTTTAAACGTAAGCATCAAAATATCAAACAGCTAAGTGTTCAAGAGCGAAAAATATTTGACTTATTAAGAAATGGCTTAAGCAATAAAGAAATATCAGCCGAATGTAATATTGAGCTAACTACTGTAAAATCGCATGTCGGTAGTATTTACTCTAAACTAAAAATTAAATCCAGAAAAGAAGCGATGAATATTAAATTCTAAATGAATAGAATTGAAAATATAAAATGGACTCCAGTAATTTGTAACAATGAAAATGTTATAACTTAGAATCGTTTTGTACTATTAGTATATAATAGATAAACTTGAAAATCGGAACTCATAAGATGTGGGTAATAAGGTGCGTAGATGATAGTTGTCGTGTAACATAATCCATAGGCGACATCATGCTAACTTAATACGGTGTAAACTAAATTATCGTTAATTATAGTATTCAGAAATCAGGAGATTTCTGATGATCTAAAGGACACGAATGACGCTTACACTTAACATTCTCGCCAGTGAGCTTTCTACCATTTTAGTTTGGTAGTACTTCCCCTGGCATTGAAGGGAAAAGCGTTAAGAATTTCATGAATTGAGCCGTTAAAAATGATTTTGTTGTTTGAGCAAAGCGAGTTTAAAATCATTGAGGCGAAAGGAATGAAATTTAGCTTTTGACTTCTAAGCCTAGATTTTTTGCTTCGTTTTTCATCAATGGAAAAATGAAGAAGAAGGTAGCTTGTAAGTAGAGCCTATAAATGTTTGTAGTAAGGTTAATTAATATTACTCCTTTTATGAAGGAAAAATGGTAGTGTATTGTGGTTCGCGAGGACGTTGCAATGCAACGTCCCTACAGAACTGCATTTTAGAAAATTATTATAAAACCTTTGTCTTTTAACATGTAATCAGACCATCATTTAGTAGTATCTCCCTCGGCCTTGCAGGGAAAAGCGTCAAGAATTTCATGTATTGAGCCGTTAAAAATGATTTTGTTGTTTGAGCGCAGCGAGTTTAAAATCATTTAGGTGAGAGAAATGGAATTTAGCTTTTGACTTCAAAGCCTTGAATTTTTTGCTTCGTTTTTGTTTCAAGACAAAAATGAAGAAGAAGGAAGTTTGAAAGTTGATCCTATAAATGCTGGCAGAAAGGTTGATTGAAAGTTGACGATAATTTAGTTTACAATGTACTTAATAATATGGAATTAATAATTTTTACTGGAATACAGGGTTCAGGAAAATCAACACTTTACAAACAAGAATTTTTCAACTCTCATATTAGAGTTAGTATTGATTTATTGAATACCAGAAATAAAGAAAATAAACTTCTTGATTTCTGTTTTCAAACTCAATCCAAGATTGTAATTGATAATACTAACCCAAGTCAAGAGGAGCGAGCCAAATACATTGAACTAGGAAAGCAATTTAAGTATAAAATTGTAAGCTACTTTTTTGAAAGTAATTATGAAGAATGTCTCGAACGAAATAATCTTAGATCTGGTAAAGAACGAATTCCTGAAGTTGGGCTTAAATCATTCTTGAAGAAACTGTTACTACCAACATTCGCAGAAGGGTTTGATGAAATTTATTACATTACGCAAGAACAAACAAAATTTGTAAAAAAACTTTTAGATGAAATTTGACGACTTAGATAGAAAACTACGTGTTTTTGAAACTGCCTATGATTTTTCAGTTCCTCCTAACAATTACATGGTTGCAAGAATTGATGGGCGGGGTTTTACTAGATTGACCAAAGAAGTACATAGTTTTGAACGACCTTTTGATGTAAAGTTTCGAGACTTAATGGTTGAAACGGTGAAGCATTTAATGACTTGTGGTTTTCATGTAATTTATGCATACACAGAGAGTGATGAGATTTCTCTTCTTTTTGATATTAATGAAAATGCTTTTTCAAGAAAGAGCCGTAAATACACCTCTATTCTTGCAGGGGAAGCAAGTGCAAAGTTCTCATTACTATTAGGTGCACTAGGGACATTTGACTGTAGATTATCAATTCTTCCTAGAGTACAAGATGTTGTTGATTACTTCAGATGGAGACACGAAGATGCACACAGAAATGCTTTAAATGCCCATTGTTATTGGATGCTTAGGAATCAGGGAGAAACTCCGACTCTTGCATCAAAGGCTATTGAAAAGAAGTCTACAAAATTCAAAAATGAACTCTTGTTTCAGAACGGTATCAACTTTAATGATCTACCAAGTTGGCAAAAACGAGGCATAGGTTTTTACTGGACTACTGAAGAAAAAACGGGTTGGAATCCGAAGTTGAATAGGGAAGAAGTGACAAAAAGAAAGGTGATTGAGACAGAATTTGAACTTGAATTAGGACAGGCATATTCTAACTTTGTTGCAGATAAAATAAAAAGAGATGAATAGTCTCTGATACGCTGAGTAATTAAATGAATTTTACATCTAACTTATAATTGTTTTATTTGTAATAGTATCAAAACCTGCTTTTCTCATCATTAGTCCATGACCTAAGTTGTGGGCTAATGATGAAGTCATAAACAGTGATAACATCTATTGAAATTCAACAGAAAAAAATGCTTCAATTTGAATATACTTTACTAATTATTACCTACACTGCATTGACAATTTCTTTGTTTCTACAAGTATTGTGTTACAATAAGAAAATGGAGAATCGGGAGACAATTGGTTTTACAGTTTCGCTAATATTACTATTGATTTCAATAAGTGTTTCACCGTTTTTTTCAGAGAAAGAAACGACAACATTGTCTACCTTATTGTGTATGATTTTAGTGGCTTGCACCACATTTTTAGACACATTGAGTCAACAAAAACATTCAATCCCAAGCCTATTCAAAAAAATACAGATCGGAATTTCAGTCCTTTTGTCTGTTGTTGTGATAGTTTCTAAACTATTGGGTGCAATGATGTTTGCTCAATGGGCAGTTGTAGTGTTTTTAATTCTATCAGTAGTCATATCGATGTGGCTTCAAAGACAAACAAAACCCATCCAACAGTTTCAGCATTTGGAGAAATCAAACAGGATTTTCGCTTTAACTTTTCTAATTTTGATACCTATTTATCTGATTTTCCATTATGCTTTTGAAAAGGAGTACCAGCAGTTCCAAATAGGATTTCTATTGTACATTGCTTTTTCAGCATTGGCTGTTCGTAAAATTTATGACGATTTGCAAAGGCTATCTTTAATTAAAAATGATATAACACCCAACAAACAACATTTCAAGAATTATGCACTTACAGTGAGAGAACAAGAAATAGCTACTCTACTTCAAATGGGGGTAACTTATCAAAACATTGCGGATCAACTTTACATTTCTCTTCCTACAGTAAAAACACACGCCAGTAATATTTATAAAAAATGCGGTGTAAAAACCCGAAATGAGTTGTCAAACTTACTTAGATAGTAGGGTTTACTAACGAATGGTTTTATTTGTTGCGATTATAAATATGCTTTGGACACTTATTAGATCATGGATTAAGTGTGAGCTAATGAGGGAAGAATAAATCACTCTATTTTAATTTAAATCCTTAATAGGTTGAATATCAATACTCATACTTTTGTATGATATACCTTTATTGGGTATAAATCATACTTTTATCCGATTGTGTCTCTCTTATATTACCAATAGTTTTGCTTCAAAAATTTAGGTTATGAAGTACAAATTATTACTCATCGCACTTATTGGAATTTTTTCCATTCATGCAAATGCTCAAGATGCAGCATTGCAATCTACTATGTCTGAGAGCACACTTTTGATCAAAAACGATGCTTCAGCATTTTATCACACTCTGAAGGATTCAGCTCAAAGTAGAACTATTCAGTTCTTTATTGCCTATGACTTTGGAGAGGCGGCCTTTAATCAGTTCAAATCTCTGGGAGGTGAAGTAGGTGTAAGGTTTAAAAATGATCACCTATTAAGACTGGCTTACACTCATCTTTATTTATCAGAAGTCCATCTATCCTCTGATTTTGCAAAAGCAGTAGACGGCGAAAATGTAAAAGGAAAGCAATTGGGGTTCGAGTTATTCTATGACTTTCCTGTTCTTTTCAAAGGTCTTTCCCTAGCACCTTCAATGGGGTACTATGATAATGAATATACGCATACCGTCTCTCATGAAAAGCTTAGGAAATCATCCTTTACCATCGGAGGTGCTATCAGTTTTACAGAAACAGACTTATTCAAGGTGAAAGGCTTTTATTATAGAGTCTCTGTTCCAATCAGGATCAATCTTGATCCTATTATAGAAACAAAGCTTGAAGACACCACCATCAAGAGTAATCAAATCGACAATAATATTTGGTTTTTTGTAGGCTTTCAATTTTAATAAAATGTATAAGAAGATAGTAATCATCGTTATCGTTTTTTTGTGGGCCTTCAATGTACAAGCTCAACAAGCTAATAAGCAAAGGTTGGATTTTGCACGAATGTACCTAGAAACAGGAGGGAACTTTTTTCCATCTTTTACCGGAAAACAATTGATAAATGGGGAGGTAACTCCAATTGATTATGCTGCTACGTTTAACCCCTACATTACTTGGGGAGGGTTCCACTTTTGGGATCACGCCGAATTTTATGTGACCTTTCCATTGGGTCAGATCAATCTGGACGGAAATGAAGCTCAACATAAAATGCAAAACTACGTAGCAACAGGAGCAAGAATATACCCTTGGCGTATGAAGAAAGGGAAATTACGACCTTATTTTGGGTTGAATTGGGGAGCTTTATCGCTTGAACAGATTCCGCAAACGGAGGAAAATCACACTTTGATTGCTAAAGACTTTATGCTGAATTTTGATGCAGGTTTGATGTACAGTTATAAAAAAATTGCATTCAGGTTGGCCGTCAATTATTTCCCGAATAATAAATGGCAATATCCACTTAGTAAAACTGAAATGACAGAAATTAAAACGCCGTCCTATTCTGTTCAGTTTGGTCTTCTTTATGCCTTTGATGCCACAAAAAACACGACTCAGGAAAATGTTGATAAATGGAATAGTTACCCAAGTGTTTCAAAACTTTCATATGAGGATACATCATTTGGGAACTTCTTTATTGGAGCAGGTCTTTCTCAATCATTTTCACTCTCTAATTCAGAATACAATGCTAATGCATTTCCTTATTTGCAGCAAAAGTTGACTTCATCTAGCTATTTAGATTTTGCCTTAGGGTATCACTTTAATAGAATAGACTTCTTCACGGCTTTATCGTACAGAAACCCCACTTATACAACAGAAGGATTTGGTACTAAACAAAGCATCAACAAGAATTCATTAGCAATTGAGTTTAATAAATTTTTGATCGACTTCTCTGGTTTTGCCCCTTATATAGGTTTTAATCTGGCTTATGATAATATTCAATATGAAGAAGATGTCAATGGGGTGAAACGTACATTGAACTTTTCATCTTTTGAACCCGGTTTAACTTTTGGTTGGGACATTGTACCTGGAAAAACGAATGAAGCTTTTATTCTCAGAACAAATTTAAGATGGTATCCTTACTCCAACTTTAAAATAGATGGAGTGGCATTTGATTTTAGTCAGCTAGAATATAACTTAATCCAATTGGTATTTTACCCTGAAAGACTTAAGGTGAGGAAGTTGTAATACACAAATGTAAGCCTTTACAGTGTTATTCATAAAGCACTCCCGAATGTCGAATAAAGGTTTCATTACAAAGAGTTGAAGAAGAATGATAGTTAACTGAAATTGATTACATTTATAGTTGTTAATTTTAGTGGGCTATCATGCTCTTCATAACAGGGAACCTTAATAAGGTTGTTGTGTAAATTTAAAACTGAACTAAGCTACTCAAATTATTAACATGGAAATCACTGATGTAATTGATTTTTGGAAAAAAATTAATGTGAAATTAAACCAGGGTGTTGATCTTTCAGAGAGAACCAAATTGGAAAAACACCTTAACTTTAAATTCCCTGATACAATTCTTCTTAGAAATTAATGGGTTTAAAGATTTTGATTGGAATGAGCACATGTTTTCAATTTATCCATTAGAGCGAATCAAGAAAGAATATGACGAACAAACAGATAAAGACTTTATACCTTTTTGTGATTACCTCGTGAACAGCCATCAAATTGGATTGTATAAGAAAAATAAAAGGATTTTTTAAAAAATGAAAATTCATCTGAATACTTAAATGACAAAGTAGCAGATGATTTTAAAGCATCTGTGATTGAAATTCTGCTTAATTCTGAAAAAATCTACTAACAAGAACTTTTTATGAAACTTAATACATTGTAAACTAAGTTTTCGTTAATTAATACAACTCCTTTTATGAAGGATTAATGGTAGTGTGTTGTGGTTCGCGAGGACGTTGCAATGCAACGTCCCTACAGAACTGCATTTTAGAAAATTATTATAAAACCTTTGTCTTTTAACATGTAATCAGACCATCATTTAGTAGTATCTCCCTCGGCCTTGAAGGGAAAAGCGTTCAGAATTCCATGTATTGAGCCGTTAGAAATGATTTTGTTGTTTGAGCGCAGCGAGTTTAAAATCATTTAGGCGAGAGAAATGGAATTTAGCTTTTGACTTCAAAGCCTTGACTTTTTTGCTTCGTTTTTGTGTTAAGACAAAAATGAAGAAGAAGAAAGTTTGAAAGTTGATCCTATAAATGCTTGTAGAAAGGTCGATTAAAAGTTGACGATAATTTAGTTTACAGTGTACGTAATAGCATTTATGATAAAGGAAAAATACCTAACCTTTGAAATTTATACTTCTTACTTTGATTCTGTAAATCCATTCGCATTAAAAGTTCTGAGATTTGTATTGTAATAATTAAATATGCTAAAATGAAAAAAATTACAGTACTACTACTCATCAGTATTCTTTCAATATCAGCAAATGCACAACGTATTGAAAAGATCAACGAAACAGTTTCGAAATTATTTATTGCAACAGATAACAAAGAATGGGGTCAAGTGGAAAATATTTTCGCTCCTAAAGTTGAACTAGATTATTCGAGTATGAATGGTAATCCTGCAGTGGAATTAAGCTCTGAGCAAATTACTACTAGTTGGAAAACTATTTTGCCAGGTTTTACACACACGCATCATCAAATAGGAAACTTCATTACCTCAGTAAATGGGAAAACAGCCCAAGTTCTCTGTTATGGTACTGCTACTCATTTCCTCGAAGATGAGGCAGGTAATATTTGGACGGTTGTTGGTTCATACGATTTTGAATTAAAACATTTGGACAATCAGTGGAGGATCTCCAAGATGAAATTCAACTATAAATACCAGGATGGAAATACCAACCTTCCTGCAAAAGCTATTGAGAACGTAAAGCAGTAATACAATGAAATATTTAATGATTCGATTAATAGCCGTGTTTTTATTCTTCTCATGCCAAAATGAAAAAGGAGTAAAGAACTGGTCGGACACGTCTTCATTGACAACATTTATAGCAAAGAGAAATAAAGCAAATACCCTTGATTTTTTTAGAGCTTTAGAAGCGGAAAATGCAGAGCAAGTGGCAGCATTATTCAGTAACGATGCCAAACATATCAATCCATATCACTCAGGAATTTTTCCAAAGGGAGCTAACAGTAAAGAAGGAATAAAATCATACTGGGAACCTGTTTTTCCAAACTTCGATGGAATGACTTTCCACATTAAGGAAATCTATTCAATGGGTGATGGAAATAGGGTATTTGTAAAATATAAGGGTTATATAAATTTAAAGGATAATGCTGGAGTGTACAGTAATGATTACTATTCAACCTTTAAGTTCAATGATGAAGGAAAAATAACGGAATATGTAGAAATTTTTAACCCAATTGTAGCAGCCAAAGGTTTTGGCTTACTTGATAAAGTAAAGTAAAAGTGAAAGTAATAATTTTAATAAATAGTGTAGGGTACTTATAAATTGATTAAAGAACTATCTATTTAGAATTTACGAAGTAATTAATCCCGAAGAATAATATTCTTTGGGATTTTATTTTTATTTTGGGGTTTATTACTGCTTGTAGGAGTATTGTATTCCAAAATACATATAGCTTATATACCAAGCCGTTGAGAACTGTAAGCAAACTTTGTCAAATAAAGCAGAACTTCAAAATGAAATATTTAGTTGTTTTTTCTCTTTTCTTTCTTTTTACTTCATGTGATAATAAACAAAAACAATCCAAGCCCCATGAAGAACAAAAAGAGAAAAAGATAAGTAAAACACCGGTTAAAGTATCTGACAGTACACCGAAACAAAATACCTCTGTTGAATCGAATCAACCTGTGAAAATTAAAGAAACGGAGTATAGTAATATCAAGCAATTATCCTATGCAGAAATTTCAAATTCAGATTCCGTAATAGTTTCCAACACTATTATCATTAATGAAAAATGTGCTCTTGATATATTTCCTTCTTCCAAGTGGATAAAAACAGAACAAGAAAGAATGGAGGAAGATGACTGGATGACAGTTGTTGATGATAATATTTATTACATAGATTTAGCGAGACAAGTACTATTGAAAAATAAAATTTCACATGAAAATCTATCAAGAAAAAAACGGTATGTTAAGTTTATGAAAGAAGATGAAATTGTCTCCATTATTGATCTTGAGAAAATGGATAATGCTTGGGGAATAATCCTTTATAATGGGCACGATACTCCTTTTTTATGGAGTGGAACAGAAATAGAAGAGGATATAAAAGTAGTGTATAATCAATAAAGATTGTTGAATTTAGTTAAACTAAATAAGGCATTGAAGCGATTTTAATTTCAAAGAATATGAGAATAACTAAACTAATACTTTTACTACTTACGATATACAATTTATCTCAAGCTCAAATTATTAATCCACCTGAAAAAAAACTAACACAAGCAGAGATAGAAAACAAGTCTGTAAGTGAATTATGGTTGCTGAGAAATTCAATCTTTGCAAAGCATGGTAGAACTTTCAAAACCTATGAGCTACATGCTTTGCTAATGAAACAATCTTGGTATAAGCCCAATGAGAATTTTAAGCAGTCGGATTTATCGGAGGATGATTTATATAATATTGAATTGCTTGTGAACCAAGAAAACAAACTCCGTGAAAATGATTATCAGACCAATGGACAGGCAAAACAAGTTAATTTTGAGAATGTATATAATACTTTTCAATACCCCGAATTAAATAGTTTTGAGATCGATAAATTAAGTAAAAATGGATTTGTCGTTTTTCCTACAAGTCAAGATCAACTTTTCCATATTTACGAAAATAACGATTACTTAGGTATACCTAGTTTTATTTCTGTTGATGCCGTTTTACAGTTATATCATTTGTATTTTGATATGACCCTTCGAAGTATTGAAACAAAATATCTGTCGAAGAAAATAGAGATATTATTGGATCGACTTATCAATGAATTGGAGGTGTTGCGAGAAGAAACATCAAACCAAAATATTAAAGAATCAATTGATTTAAATCTTGCATTTTTAGGCATAAGCCAATACTTCATGAAAGGTGGAGAAGTAGAGATGAAAGGTAATTTGAAGGATATTGCGGCTCAAGAAATAGAGAAATGTAATGATCAAGCAGGTTATCAGTTTTCAGAACTACTTGGAAGAGCGTTTGATTATAGTCAATTTATCCCAAGAGGTCATTATACTAGAAGTGAAGAGTTGAAAAGATATTTTCTAGCAATGATGTGGCTTGGGAATGCAGGGCTAGAAGTATCAAATGAGAAAAATATTTTAAGTAGTGTTTTAATCACAAATTTACTTTATACCAAAACTTATCAAGGAGAACCATTGATTGAACTTTGGAAAGATATATACGAACCAACGGTATTCTATGTTGGATTATCCGATGATACAGGGCCTGTAGAAATCAAAGAAGCTATAGATTTTGTTTTTCCGAACGTAACTTCTGTTGAAGAGCTCGACGACACATATAACCTATTGAAATTAGCTGAAAGATTACCTTCTGAAAGAATATCAGGTCACGGGAGATTTGGAGAGCAAAAGAAACAATTTCGATTAATGGGACAACGTTTTATTCCAGACTCAGAAATTTTCGACCGTTTGACTAGTTCGGAAAGAATGATGCCCAATAGTTTAGATATTATGGCAGGGTTTGGAAATGAGAAAGCCATCAACTTGATGATGAATGATTATAAATCATCTTGGGATAAGTACCCAAAATATAAACAGAAACTAGATCAAATAATAGAAGAAACGAATGTGAGGACAAAAGAAGATTGGACACAAAACCTTTATTATTATTGGATTTACAATCTTATGGCACTTCATGATATTAAATATCAGACCGATTTGCCTTTCTTTATGACAACTGACGGATGGGATGTAAAAACTTTAAATACTTCTTTGGCGAGTTGGGCAGAGTTAAGACATAATACAATTTTATATGCAAAGCAAAGTGGTGCAGCAGAATGTGGTGGCGAAGGAGATGAGGTGAAAGTTTGGGTACCAGAACCTCCCAAAGGATATGTTGAACCTAATATTGAATTTTATAACCGAATGTTATCCTTGATGAATTTTACAAAAGAAGAATTATTAAAGAGAGGTATGTTAGAGGGTAGACTTAGTTATATTGGGAGTGAATTTATAGACCTACTCACATTTTTGAAATCGGTATCAGAGAAAGAAATAAACAAGGAAAAATTAAGCTTAGAAGAATATGATCAAATTCAGAAATTAGGATCTTTACTTGACAATTTGACTTTGAGAGTATTATCAGAAGACGCCTATGAATGGTGGCAAGTAGAAGGTCCTGATAAAAATATGTCTGTCATTGCTGATGTTCATACGGCAGATGATTCTTGTTTAGAAGTGGGGGTTGGGAAAGCACATGCGATGTACGTAATTGTTGAGATAGAAGGGAAGTTAAAGTTAACAAGAGGAGCCATCTTCTCTTTTTATGAATTTCCATGGCCAAGTTCAGATAGGTTAACGGACGAGAAATGGCAGAGAATGTTGGAAAATGGCAATGCTCCTGAACAACCCGAGTGGATAAATTATAAATCAAATCAGGAGTATGAGAAACGTTTATCTCCTTTGTATAAACCCAATATTGAAGAGGTTCCAGACTCATCAACGGATCCAGGATGGAAAATAATTTATTATGATACAGGTTGTTAAGATATATCTTCTGATTGCTTTTTTGGGGATCGGTATTACGAATGTATATGCACAGGTGAGTTTCTGTGCTGTTGGAGATGTATTATTAGATAGAGACGTCAAAAAGGTGATCAAGGCTAACGGTATACAATTTCCATTTAATAATGTAGAGGCATTAATAAATGGAAAAGATTTAGCTTTTTTCAATATGGAATGCCCCTTGGCTAATGCTAGTGATGGTTATCCAATAAATAAAAGGTATTCGTTTCGTGCAGAACCAGAATATATACAAGGGTTAAAATTTGCAGGTTTTAATATCGCTTCAGTGGCAAATAATCATACCATTGATTTAGGGAAAGAAGGTTTTCTAAAAACAATTGAAAATTTAAACGCAGGTTCAATATATACTATTGGTGGCGGTAAAAATCAAGAAGAAGCTTTTCGACCTTTACTCCTTGAAAAAAATGGAGAAACATTCGCATTTTTTGGAATGCTAGAATTTCTATTAGAGGGGACAATTTTCAACGAAAATAAACCATATCCTGCCTACGGTCAAATCGATAGGTTATGTAATGAAATAAAAAAGATAAATTCAGATATTGATCACATTATTATTTCATTTCACTGGGGGCAAGAAAGTGCAGTAATTCCAACTTCTAAGCAAATAGAGTATGCTCACAAAGTGATTGATGCTGGAGCCGATTTAGTTTTAGGACATCATCCACATGTTTTGCAAAGTATTGAAACTTATAAAGGTAAGTTGATACTTTATAGTTTAGGTAATTTTGTATTTGACAATAGTGCGAAGCTACAAAAGGAGAGTGTCATTTTTAATTGTCAATTCCAAAATGGACAAATATTGAATCCAGAACTCATACCAATTTATATCGATAATTGCCAACCAAAAATTGCTTCAAAAGGGATTAAAAAGGATATTTTAAACCATTTAAATAAAGTTTCGAATCAGTTTAATACTACTTTTACCTTAAAAGGTAATTCTATAAAAATTGATTATCAATTTGAAAAACCAATAAAGGAGTTGGATACTTCAAGTCACCGTTTTTCTATATTTAAAGATAAGATTGTGACCTACAATTCATTTAATGAAGCAATTCAATATTCCTTACCTGATTCTGATTTCATATTAGTTGATGCAGATGTGTTTACCACCGAAAAGGGAATATATATTTACTCCATCGTTCAGAATACTATCAATCATAAATCAAGAATTGCCATATTTCCTTTTTCCGTTGAAAAAAATGAATTTTTAAAACCTTCATTGGATAGTCATGAGAGTTTTAACCCATGGAAAATTAAGGTTTTCGATGTTGACAAGGATGGTAATCCCGAAGTTATAGTCGGTGTAAATAAATCGACTAGATATTATTCAGAGAAAGAAAATAGGGTATTTGTATTCAATACTGATAATGACTATTTCTATCCAAAATGGCTAGGCTCAAAAATTGGAAACCCAATAGTAGACTTTAAGGTTTGTAGTAAGACCAACAGGTTAATAGTATTGGAAAGATCGAAAGTGAAGAATACGAATATGGTTGTAAGTTACAAATGGAATGGATTTGGTTTTGACAATGATAAAATTTTAAACGAGTTTGGAAGTGATACTGATTTGAATATCAATTTTAAATTATCAGATTATGACTTTAAAACTATTTTATAAAAGCAAGAGATTTAAATTAAAAAATACGTAAAACAATGAGAAGCCTTCTAATACTATTTATATCACTGATATTGTACACTAATAATGTCATTGGGCAAATAGCCATGATCCAAGATAAAGATGGTTATACAAATGTTAGAAGTAAACCACAATCGGACTCTGACGTCATATATAAATTGTATGAGGATGAAATATTTTGGTTTGGAGAAGAATACTATGATGAATCGAAGACTTGGGTTCCTGTTTATATCACCTTTAATAAGTTTTCTATTGGTTCAATGATGCATAATTACTTCAAAGGATACATTCATAAGTCAAGATTAAACCCTTTAGAAGAAAATCTCACAAAGGACTCAAATGTTAATTTAGAGTATGAAATTGTTCCATTTAATACTGAAAAAAGATTCATAAGAAGCAATGAGAATGGAGTAGTTTATCAAATAGATGGCTTAAATTTCTTTGGAACAGATGGAGAGTTACCTAAAACTGAGGTCAAGAGTGTGAAGGTGGAAATTGACGGGAAAAGAATTGTTATTCCTGAAATTTTATATCAAGATTTGTACAATTGTAATAACAGAATTAATATCTTCAAAAAAGAAGATCTTTGTTTTTTTGAAAATACAAATAGTGATGGAGCAGGGGGATATCAAATTATTTGGGTATTTAAATCGGGAAAGTTAATTCAGCGTCTAGTTGGATCTATTTATTAGGCAAAAAATAAATTGATTTAAAATTAAGCCTCCCATTTTTGAAGCTTTAAATATTGATTTGGACATCATATAATATTAGGTAAGTTTTATATTATGAACTTCGATTTATAATTTAGAGTATTGATTATCATAACAACCATTTCAAAACTAAATCGAATAATGAAAATAGCTTCCGCCCAAATAAATTCAACTGTAGGAGAGATAAGTCACAATTTAGAAGAGCATTATCAAATGATTGATTTAGCATCCCAACATGATGTTGATCTTATCATTTTTCCAGAAATGTCGCTGACAGGCTATTGTAGAGAAGAGGCCGCGGATTTGATAATGACTGAGCACTCAAAAGAACTTGACTTATTAAAACAGAAATCAACTCAAGAAAATATAATTATCGTTGTCGGGGCTCCAGTGAGTCTAGGAAATAAAATCTATATTGGATCTTTTATTTTACAACCAAGCGGCCAAGTTAAAATTTATACAAAACAATTTCTTCATGAGGGTGAAGATCTTTTCTATCAATCTTCTTTCGAACATAATCCTCAACTAGAAGTGCAGAACGAAAAAATTTCTTTTGCAATTTGTGCCGATATTGAAAATGAATTACATCCTCAAAATGCATTCGAATTGAAGAGTTCATTGTATTTACCAAGTATTTTCTATTCTAAAAATGGAATAAGAGGAGGCTTGGAAAAACTAGCAAAATATGCTGAAACCTTTTCATTGAATATTTTAATGTCCAATTTCAGTGGAGAACTTTGGAATGTAGAAGCAGGAGGGGAAAGCTGCTTTATTAACAATAAAGGGGAATTATTGGAAAAGTTGCCTACTGACGAACGGGGTCTTTTAGTTATAGAAAAAGATGGTGATGAATGGAGGAGTGAACCGTTATTTATTCAATAGTTTTCAAACAAATTCATCAATATTATCTTTGAGGTAAATACACCTCCAAAAGAAAACTAACAGGGCAGATCAAGCTGTAATTTACTATTTAAACTTCAATCGAATTAAAATGAAAAAGAACGAAATACTAATATTACTCGGATTCATTCTACTGAAATTCTTTTTTCAATCTTTCTTAATTGACTCAATCTATGATTTACAGCGGGACGAATTCCTGCATCTAGATCAAGCGAATCATTTAGCATTGGGATTTACATCAGTTCCACCTGTTACATCGTGGATTTCCTCCATTATTCAGATTTTCGGAAATGGAGAGTTTTGGGTGAAGTTTTTCCCAACTTTGTTTGGAGCTTTAACAGTGGTTGTGGTTTGGCTGGCTATAGATGAGCTAAAAGGAAGTTTATATGCTAAAGTTTTAGGAGCAACTTGTATACTTTTTTCTTGCTTACTAAGGCTAAATACTTTGTATCAACCCAACTCGTTTGATGTGCTCAGTTGGACGGTCGTGTTTTTCTTATTCATTAAATACATCAATACCGATCAAAGGAAATGGATCTATTGGATGGCTGTTGCTTTCGCATTTGGCTTCTTAAATAAATACAATATACTCTTTTTGGTGCTTGGAGTAATTCCAGCTGTATTGATTACAAAAAGTAGAGATATACTTCTTCGTAAGGAAGTTTATATTGCTATGGGGATTACCCTTATTATCATTTCACCAAATATTTATTGGCAGTTTACAAATGGCTTTCCTGTATTTCATCATATGCAGGAATTAGCGAGCTCACAATTAGTAAATGTCGAGAGAATCTCATTCCTCAAGAGTCAATTATTTTTCTTTACGGGTTCATTTTTTGTCATATTAGGTGCTTTGATCGGACTATTATTTTCAAAGCGTTTGAGTAAGTTCAAATTCTTATTCTGGTCATTAATTTTCACATTAACCCTCTACACCTACCTAAGAGCAAAAGATTATTATGCCATTGGTTTATATCCAATCTATATTGCAATTGGAGCTGTTTATCTGTCTCATTTGTTGGAAAATAAACTTGGAAAAATTATAAAACCGATACTTGTTGTTTTACCAATCCTCATTATTATTTTAAGCTTTGATTTCGCATTTCCAAATCAAAAACCTGAATACATTATTGAACATAAAGAGGAATACGAATCGTTGGGTTTATTACGTTGGGAAGACGGTAAAAACCATCACATTCCTCAAGATTATGCAGATATGTTAGGATGGAGCGAATTAGCCTCTAAGGTGGATAAGGCTTACAAAAAGATCAATAGTCCTGATCAAGTTTTGGTGTTATGTGACAATTATGGTCAAGCAGGAGCTATTAACTATTACACTCAAAATGCAATAAAAGCGGTTTCCTTCGATGCGGATTATGTGAATTGGTTTGATTTGGAAAAGGAGTATACCCATTTAATTCGAGTGAAAAATCGAAGAGAAAAACAAAACGAATTAAAAGAGACTAGTCCTTACTTTGAGACTTCCATGGAATATGATTCTATCACTAATCCTTATGCACGAGAATTTGGAACCACAATATTCATTTTTGAAAGTTCGAAAATAGATATCAATTCAAGGATAAAGGAAGAGTTGAATAATATAAAAAATAACAAGGAAGGTTAGGTTTTATTTTCAATAATCAGCATTCGGGAATAAACAATTTATTTTCTTTTACGATTAAGGATGTAGATAAACACCTTACTCAATAAAATGTTATGATTATTCCTGTTTTTCTAGTGTTTGCTGGGTTTGTAGCTTTGATTTTTGGCGCAAACTGGCTTGTAGATGGATCTTCGGCTTTAGCGAAGAAATACAATGTTTCTGATTTAGTGATAGGACTCACGATAGTGGCGTTTGGTACATCGGCACCAGAATTAGTTGTCAATAGTATCGCCTCTATTCAGGGGCACTCTGATATTGTATTGGGAAACATAATTGGGAGTAATAATTTTAACCTATTTATCATTCTTGGTATTTCTGGTTTAATATATCCCATCAAAGTTCAAACCTCTACCGCTTGGAAAGAGATACCAATTTCATTATTTATTTCCATCTTATTATTACTGCTATTGAATGATTTTGTATTTGAAGGGATTACTTCTTCGAGCAGAATGGATGGAATGATCATGTTGGTTTTGTTTTTCTTTTTCCTGTATTATGTTTTCAAACAAATAAAACAGGAACCGCAAGGAATTGAGAATACGGAACAAAAGTCAGCTTTTAAAATTTTGACCCTAATCATTGTAGGAATTGGTGGTTTAGTCTTAGGAGGACAGTTGGTAGTGGTCAACAGTATAAAGATTGCGAATATTTTAGGGGTGAGTGAAAAAATAATCGGTTTGACAATTGTCGCAGCCGGAACTTCACTTCCTGAATTGGTAACCTCTGTTGTCGCAGCAACGAAGAAGAACAGTGATATTGCAATTGGAAACGTAATTGGATCTAATATTTTCAACATTCTTCTGATATTATCTCTAAGTAGTATTCTACATCCTATCAATTACAACTCTAAATTCAATCTTGACCTTTTTATTTTAATTGGAGGGACGATCTTTTTATTGTCTTCAATGTGGACTGGGGAAAGAAAGAAATTAGATCGATGGGAGGCAGGTGTTTTATTTATGTTATACCATTTATCTTGTTATGCAAGAAGTATAATGTTAGCGATAAAAATTGAATCAAGTTTTCTAATAAGGAATTAACGCATTTTCTTTGACGGTCTGATATAAAATTTATTTCAGACCGTTTGCTTCATACTTTGTTTTTTATCTTACTTTTAAGTGAAAAACAAAGAATAAAAATGAACAAACAGCTAAAAGAAGACCTCCAAAATCTTGAAGTATTACTTGAAGAAGCTAAAAATCAAGGGATTGATTATTTACACAATATAGCAGAAAGACAAACGTCTATTCAGACACTAAAAGAAAGTGTATCTTCTCTTCGTTCGGGAGGTATAGGCGGCCTAGGAGCACTACAGTTATTCAATGAGAAATTTGAACGTCTGATAGTAGGTGCTTCAGGTCCTCGTTATTTAGGGTATGTGGTCGGAGGTACTACACCTGCATCAATAATAGGAGATTGGTTAGCTACAATTTATGATCAGAATCCTCAAACTACCCAAGCTCAAGGCGATGTTTCTATAGTCATCGAGAAACAAACCATACATCTACTTTTGGACTTATTTGGTTTACCTCATAATTATCTAGGAGGATTTGTAACCGGTGCTACGATGTCAAACTTTACATGCCTTGCTGTCGCCCGTCAGTGGTTTGGACGAAACTTTAATAAAGATTATGCTAAAAATGGTATTTCTGAGAAGATAAATATACTGAGTGCCGTGCCTCACTCTTCTGCCATTAAAGCGCTTTCCATGTTGGGTATAGGAAGTAATAATGTAATTATGGTGGATGTGGAAGAGGGAGAAAGGGAAGCCATTCATCTACAAAGTTTAGAACAACAAATTATAAAACTAAATGGGCAAGCATTCATCCTTATTTCAAGTGCAGGTACGGTAAATACAGCTGACTTTGATGATTTTGAAGCAATCTCAAAGCTGAAAGAAAAATATAATTTCTGGTGGCATATTGATGGTGCTTTTGGTGCATTTGCAGCTTGTTCTCCTCAACATAGACACCTATTAAAAGGTTGGGAAGGTGCAGACAGTATTACTATAGATTGTCATAAATGGCTGAATGTTCCCTATGATAGTGCCGTCGTTTTTGTGAAGGAAAAACATAAAGTATTGCAATTAGAAACTTTTCAAAACTCAAATGCTCCCTATCTAGGAGATCCAAATGCAGATATCAATTATTTGAATTTTTTACCTGAAAACTCTAGACGATTAAGAGCATTACCTGCTTGGTTTTCACTTGTGGCATATGGAAAAGAAGGGTACAAGGACATTGTGGAAAACGCCATTCAAATGGCACGGATGTTAGGTGATTTTATTGAAAGAAATGAAAGTTTTGAATTATTGGCACCAGTAAATCTAAATAATGTGTGCTTTACTTTGAAGGATACAGCAAATGTTTCAAACTTTTTGACTACCTTAAATAACGCTGCAAAAGTATTTATGACACCGACAGTATTTAAAGGAAAACAGGCCATAAGAGCTTCTTTTGTGAATTGGCGTACCAATGAGTCTGATCTTGAGATGGTAATGGATGAAATGAGGAAAGTAGTGATAAATCTAGACACATAAAATATCAACCCCCTTAATTTAACTTTTTAAATGAAGAAAAATATAATCTTAAAATTAGGCTTGCTCATAATGGTTGTTGTACAATTATTAATGATCTACTTGGTCTTCTTAGAGTTAGGTTCTGAAAGAATCGTGAAACAATCAGTACGACTTTTTATTCATATTGCCATTTTTGCTTTATTAATTGATAAAGAGAGGAAAGCTTCAATATTTCCTAGAATTATATTATCAATATATTACCTATTTATGTTAGGTTCTGTAATTTCTTCTCTTGAAGTGGGTTGGAGTCAATCTCTGCTTATAACCTATTATTGCATTTTGATTACAATAATCAATTTTGATGAATGGATTGAACGTAAACTACATTTACTTGTAATGAGAGTGAGTAATAATAAAACATTCCAAAATCAACCTGTTGATACAGACTAAACTTAATAAAACAAACCCATCATGCTTAATACAGATAATCAAATACAGGTTGAATATAAAAACCGTATTGATCGTGTTTTTGAATTTATCAGTGAAAATCTTGATACAGACTTATCTCTAAATAAGGTGGCTGAAGTTGCTTGTTTTTCTCCTTTTCATTTTCATCGGATCTTTAAATTTATCACTGGAGAGACTTTGAATGAATACGTAACAAGACAAAGGATTGAAAAGTCGGCTTTGGATTTACTGCATCAAAATGAAGCCATTACAACGATTGCTTATAAGTATGGTTTTAATGATAACTCCTCTTATTCCAGGACTTTTAAGAAGTATTTTGGTGTTAGCCCAGCTGGTTTTAAAAAAGAGAACCCTTATCGACATAGCAAGATTCGTCAACTGAAAAGCAAGATTGGACAAGAGTATCCGGATTACTCCAAATACATTTGCATCATTGATCATCTAAAAAAATGGATAATTATGAATGCAAAAATCGAAATTAAAGAAACGCAACCGTTCAATGCGGCAGGGGTTACGCATATAGGTGTGGAAGGAATTGAAAATGCCTTTGAAAAATTGATAAAGTGGGCTATTCCAAAGGGGATATTCAATAACCCTAAAGCAAAAATGGGTAGAATGTTTTTTGATAGTTTCAAAGTAACTGCCCCAGATAAGGTACGTATGAGTGCTTTTGTGATTACAGAGAAACCGTTTGAGAAAGAAGGAGAGGTTAGCCCTTTACAGTTGAACAAAACGAAATGTATTGTTGCTCGTTTTGAAATTACGCAAGATGAGTTTGAGAAATCTTGGACCAGCCTCTTTTTGTGGATGAATGAAAATGGTTATAAAAAGAGTGCCGAAAACCCCTATGAAATATATCACAATGACTTTAGGGAACATCCAGAACAAAAGTTCATTGTAGATTTTCATATTCCTATTCAATGGAAAAAGTAATAATGCGTTTTACTGATAGAAAAAGACTAGGTTTATAGTGTAGCTATTATCGTAAGGTTATTGTATTACAACGACCTTGCGAGTACCTTAAAAAATCTCATCTATTTTATTTTTGAAAGCAATTCAGTAGGTTCGTATTTTAACATCGAAATAACACCTATTCAACAACAAACTTACACAAATGATAAAGTGTCTTTCAATTCTATTATTCACCATTGTTCTCTTAGGAAAATCTTATGCACAAGAAATCGACAAAAGTATTTTTATAAAAACAGATCAATACTTAGCAAAAACCATAGATAGTTTAAAAATTGTCGGTTTGAATTATTTGGTTCTCATAGATAATGAAGCGGTATATAAAAAGGCATTCGGTGCTGCTCATGCTCAGCTTAGTGTACCTATGACAATAGATAAATCCTTTCCCGTCTATTTCTAAATTATTTAGTTCAGTAGTATTACATCAATTATTGGATATTCATCATAGAAATGTCAATGAAACTGTAGAGGCTTTTCTACCTAACAGGGACGACCTTCCCAAATCATGGAAACAATTGACACTTGCCCAATTACTCTCACATACCTCTGGTATTCCTGATCAAATTGATTATCAAATTTACTTAGCACCAGAAAGTGAACAATCAGTGATTGAGGCTTTAAAGGATAAACCTTTCAGTGCTCAGCCAGGTGAGGAATCAAAATATAATGCGACAGGTTATTTACTGATTCGAGCAATTATTGAAAAATTAGCGGATCAAGACTTTGAGTCTTATATGAAGGAGATGTTTTTTGATAAATATAACCTTGCTTCGGCCCAATATGGTGGATTTAAAAAAGTGATTTCAAATAGAGTAACTTGTTATCAAAATAGAGGTGGAAGACTAGAAATGTTTCCATTGAATTACTCTTCGCCAATGTATGCAGGTGCAGGTTTGAATATTACGATTGATGATTTGTCAAAATGGTTTCAAATTCTTCAAAATGGATCTATTTTGAGTCAAAAGAAACTGCAAGAAATTTGGACACCTGTTCAATTAAACAATGGTGAAGAAAGCGGTTTTGGATTAGGATGGGAATCCTACAGGTTACAAGAAGGCTATCGAATGGTCGGACATGGAGGAGCTGGAATATCATCTTTTCGTCACTATTGGAATGAAAATCGAAATCAAAATGTAACCGTTATTGTATTGACAAACGGAGCCTATGATTGGAAAATCAGACCGAATCAAATTAATTCTGAAATTGCTAGCATAATTCTTGAAAATGTAAAGAGTAAATAATTTTCAACTTGGAGCACTGAAATACAATGAATATTTAAATCTTATTGATATACTCAGGTTACTAACGTATAAATGTTAAATAAAAAGCAAATTAAAAAATTACAATAATGACAAGAACAAAAAACGCTATCATATCAGGAATAGCTTTCACAGTACTATATGGAGGCTTTATGTTTTATCAATATGGAACCCAACACGCTCTGATTTCAGGACCAATAGCAGGTGTCATTTTTGGGCTATTGATGTATTTTTTCGTGAAGTCAAAAACAGTGAATGAGCAGACTAAACTTGAAGGTATTGATGAGAAGGCTATCATTCATTCAGGAGATGCAAATCATTTCAAAGGCGTTGAAGCTGTGGGTGGTCGACTTTACCTTTTAAAAGAAAAGCTTCTATTCAAGTCACATCATTTTAATGTCCAAAACCATCAAACAACAGTAGATTTTAATCAAATTCAAGAAGTAAATTATTTTAATACATTGGGGTTTATTCCTAATGGTTTGTCTATTAAACTACATACTGGGCATATTGAAAAGTTTGTGGTGAATAACAGAAAGACATGGAAAAAGGAACTAGATAATTTATTGGTTGTTAAGTAAAGAGATTGTAAACTAAGTTTTCAACCATTTTTAGTTTTTAGAAATCAGGAGATTTCTGATGATATCTAGGACACGAATGCCGCTATCACTTAACATTCGCACCAGTGGAATGACTACACTTTTAGAATACCATTTCCAACAATTGATCCCTTCCATTTTGGAATTAAATAAAAAATGTATTTAACATCTATAAGCAAACAACAATGATTAGTAAAACCTCACTTTTAATCGTCATTCTTTCTCTCACTCATTTTCTGTCAGATTCTTTTAAGGAGAGTCAGTTAAAATACACGAGAGTTCGACAGGCCTACAAGGATAAAGAAAACAGTATGCTTACACTTCTTAAAAGTAAAACATTGGATAAGAATTCATTGAAAATTTATATTCGAGCTTTTAAAAAAGAAGGTATCATTGAATTGTGGGGGAAGGATAAGAATCACTCAAAATACAGTTTGATAAAGTCTTATGACGTATGTAGTTCTTCGGGAGAAATAGGCCCTAAACGTCAGCAAGGTGATTTACAAGTGCCTGAAGGATATTATCATATTGATCGTTTTAATCCCTACAGCAATTTTTATTTATCATTAGGCATTAATTATCCCAATAGATCAGATGAGATCCTAGGTGTGAAAAATAAACTTGGAGGTGATATTTTTATTCACGGAAATTGTGTGACAATCGGATGCTTACCCATAACGGACGATCAAATTAAAGAATTATATATCTTTTGTATTGAAGCTAAAAATAGTGGTCAATCAACCATTCCTGTTACAATCTTTCCTGCTAAGCTTACTGATGAAAATTATAAACAATTGATTGATCAATACAAAGGGAGTAGTGATAAAGTTGGATTGTGGGAAGACCTCAAAAAAGGGTATGATATTTTTAATAAATCGAAATCTCTACCTTCGATTGCATTTTTAAGTTCTGGAAGGCATAAAGTATATGAATAAACTACCCTTGATATCGTTTTTCATTTTTATAATCTTTTCATGCTCTAATAAGCAAAAAATACAAAGTCATTTCTTAGAGATCAAACAGTTGAATTCTCTTTTACTAACCCATCAAAGTCAATGGTTAGACACGCTAAGTCTTGAACTTCTTTCGGAACGTGTAGAGAATAGTAAGAATCTTATTCAAAATTTGAGCTCAAATGTAAATCTTACTGATATTGAATATTACCAAAATATTCAGACTCAGAAAGAGATTCAAGGGAGAGGCTTAGTATATTATTTTGGAGATAAAAATTCTCAAAGAGAAAGCTACTCTATTTTGATTTTTGGTGAGGATAAAGAGACATTAAGTGTTCTTCAATATTATGAACAATTTCGTAATTGTGGTAAAAAAGAGCATATAAATGATAATTGGCTATTTGTTTTGATAGAGCCTGATTGTATGAACTAAAATCGAATAGAATTTTCTAGAAATGAGATAAATTCTGCCTTTGAGAATAAGGATTTAATCTTTAATTTGCTCTTCGAAAAGCATTCTGACTCTCTTTTTACAAAAGCAAATAACAATTTGTAGTACTGATTGTGTAATTAGAGAAAAAACTGAAAGTTTTTCAGGGAAGTGCTAATTCAAAAATAGAACTAGCATTAAATTAATTTGTCTTAGTACTCAAGTATTAATACTCTTTTAAATCAAACAAGCTATTTTAAATAACGGGCATGACCAACTTCGCTCTATCTACAATCTTCGCTTTATTCATCTAAATCTATGTTATAAATCAAGTGTAAGTTATAATCTTTAAAGTGAGATTGTAAGATACTAAAACATGAAAACTCATGATGGAGTAGTGTGCACTCTTAATTGGTTCAAGTTTAAAGGCGTAATACAGCCCCCTTAATCTTCAAAAATGAAAAGTTTACTTTTAACAATTACTCTTATTCTAACAGCATTGACGTTTAGTCATGCGCAACGCATTGAAGCCGAAAAAAAGTTTGGCGGTTACAAATTCACTCAAAATGGGGAATATGTAACAATGAAGGTACTTGTGCAAACAATGGAGTCCAATAAAGAAGCCTATTTACTTATGAAACAAGCAAGGTCAAATAATATTCTGGCAGGAATTCTTGGCGGAGCTGGTGGATTTATGGTAGGTTGGACTTTAGGTGGTGCAGTAGGTGGGGGAGAACCTACTTGGGCATTAGCTGGAGTGGGTGCAGGTCTTATTGTGACCTCTATTCCTATCGCAACAAGTGCCAATAAAAAAGCAAAAAAAGCTGTAGACTTGTATAACGCCGATTTTGACTCCACACCAAGGCTTGAAAAAACATCTCAATACAAGTTTAAACCTGAGTTTGAAATTAAGTCAAAAGGAACTGGTATTGCATTGTCAATGGCATTCTAATTGATATTTAAAGGTCAAGGCTTAGTTTCAATCAGTACAAATTAAGCCTTGATTTTATAATATATGTTGAGAAATTAGACAGAAGAACCTAAATTTTATAACTTTTCAAAAAGTTTCTATTTAAAGCAAAACAAGCAAATTATTGTGTTATAAAGCTTCATTCCTTTCGGGAATTATGTAAGCTTTGACAGATTTTTAAAAACTCATTAAAGTGAAATTAAATATTGTAACATATAGAAGAAGTAGATGGATCAATTTCTTATTCATCTCCTCTATAGCATTATATTTTGTAGGTATTTTGATTGCATTATTTGTTTTCAAAATCGATTTAATGGACGAGTTCTTTTCAGAAGATAAAGTGTTTTTTTCCTTTACATTTATCTATTTCATTTTTTTAAATATTCTGCGTATTCTAAATACAAAAAAGGTTTTCTTCTTGGGAAAAGTGATGATAACCAAAGACCACCTTTCCATTCAATATTTAGATAAAGAGTATCACTTTAATTTATACGAACTGGAAAGTTTCAAAATAATCATCTTGGGTCATTTCGGTCAGACAGAATTTGGTGGAGATAAGCCAGTAGCAGGTGAATTGGGAAGTTCTGCAAGCCATCAATTTAGAGGTTGTGAAAACACCATACGAATTAAAACACTTGAGGGAGATAGATTGAAATATAATTTTTATTTATCGAATGCGAAGGAGTCTGAAGTATTAAAAGAACAGATACAAGAGATGGAAGGAATTCCCCAATTTAAAAGTCGTGTGATTAGATAACCGTTTAGATGAATGAAAGAAAATATGACGAAACAAGAGGCTAAAAGGTTACTGATGCTTCATAGTTTTATGAGTGAAAATATAAATCACCCTAAAATGGAAAATGGATTTATTGGTTCATTACGTCCTTTTTCAGGGAAGCTGAATGAAAATAACTTTCATGAAGTTGTCAAAGCAATAAAAACACTATCTGAAGAAATTAGGAGTGAAAAGATAGATAGAGAAATTATGGCTGCCATTTGGAACATATGCCATCTTACAAAAAGTTGGGGTACTGATGATGAAGGATTACTTCAGCGAAATAATTTAATTAGTAAAGAACAAATATTGATTTTAGAAAATTGGGTAGAAAAGATTTCATATATCACAATGATGTTATTAAATGGTTGTGATATTTCAACTGCATTCGAATTTTATGATAATGAAGTCTAGTAGGCTATAAATCTATTTTTTATCCAATAAAATAAACTCCATATCATAAGATTTTCTTTTCCAACCTGTCACTTTGAATAACGCTAAAAAGTTTTGCTCTTTGGAAAGTTGATAACGTTCGTAAAATGCTGCCACTGAATCGGAGTTTGTGAAATAATTCAGTGTACTGATAATTCCACAATCTTGATCAGATAGGAAAAATCGTAATTCATTTCCCGCTGGCATTTCTATTTTTGCCACTACTGTATAGTCGATTATTTTACCCTCTTTGGTGACATAATCATTGTATAAAACATCTTCATTTGTAATACGATCTCTTCTGTTCAATCGTTGACTTTTAAAAGAATATTGAGGGAAGTTTTCCTTCAGAATCTTTTTTAAGACACCCATTGATTTTGATTGTCCAAAATAGACAAGGTTTTCATTTTCAATTTGACTGATACTCCACTCTGAAACTTGAATAATATCAAAAGGGTATTCATATTGACTCCAAAATTGTGTAATTGTTTTGCTGCAATAGGGAGCACCCCAGTTGAAATAGTGATGACGACTAGCTTGAAAGTCAGCCATTGCTTCTTTGTCAGGATTTTGATCAATAAAGGTTTGAAGATCTTCTTCGGAATTAATTTCATAGTCACGTACGATTCCTTTTCTTCCTGTTTGAATTGGTCCTTCAATAGTAAAATAATCCCCAAAAATGACGGTTGTAGGTAACTCATTTTGCATTAGTGTAATCCAGAAATCACCAGCTTTTTCTTGAATACCAATTAGAAGAAGAATTCCGAATAGGAAAACACCGCCTGCACTAAGTAGCACCTTATTTTTTGATGATTTTTCCGCTTTAGGTTTTTGATAGCGCTCAAATTTCACGCGGTACTGTCCTTTGGTGATATTAAAGATAATTTCATCAGGTGAAGCGGCACTGCTGTAATATTCTTCCAGCTTTTTACGCAAATGATAAATGTAGACTCTCACCTTATTGTCAGATTTTATGGGATCATAGTTTACCCCAAAAAATTCAGTACCTATAGTTACCTCCTTGATGTCATCTCCATTTAAAGTTGACTCCACTAAAAACTTTAAAAGTCTTAGATTAATCTTTGATCTAGAAAAGGCTTTGTTTGCTTCCAGTTTATCAAGTTGAGTAAGGATTTCATCCCTCGTAAATTCCTCTCTTTTCAATTTCATTTGCTTGTATTTGATCTCGAAAATAAACAACTATTTCTAATTCACCAAATTAAGCCTTTGCTCTTAATGTTAGATTGATGTATTGTTAATGTATTGATATATAGTGTTTTGAGGTAAATTTTTAACGGTTAAAAAACGTAATTCTTGCTTTAAATATTGTTTGTGTCTAAGGTCTTAACATAATTTTGCTCATAAGCTTTCATGATTGACGAGACAATTTTTTTTGATGTAAAAAAGGTAATGAATATGGCGAAAATACTCAATGCATTTATTGGTGTAATGTTACTGATGGTGTTAAGTATCGATTCTGTAGGGCAAACAACTTTCCAATTATTTGAAGGTGGAAAAGTGGCAGAGATTTATGTTTCAGAAAATGCAGCACCTCAAATACTCCGTGCTGTAAAGGATTTGCAAAATGATATTGAAATGGTGACGGGGCTTCATCCCAAAGTGATTCATTCCTTAAAGAATGCAGGAGAGCAGGTGATTATTATTGGCACAACAGAGGATAAAAATATTCAACAATTACAAAAGAAAAAACAACTTCAAGAAGCTTCCAAAATGAAGCAAATGAGAGAGTCGTTTCTTTTGAAGCCCCTCATTTATTCAAAAGTTAAAAAGAATGCTTTGGTAGTGGTGGGTAGTGATGCTTTGGGTGCTGTATATGGTATTTATGAGCTATCAGAGCGTATTGGCGTTTCTCCACTTTATTGGTGGTGTGATGTGATTCCAAAAAAGAAAGATAAAGTCATTTTAAAAGATGTATTGGTATTGCCACACGAGCCTTCTGTAAAGTTTAGAGGTATTTTTATTAATGATGAGGAAGCACTTACGCAATGGAGTGAAAATACATCAAAGGATAAGCTTCATGGCAATCCAAGTCCAGAGGTGTACCAAAGAGTTTTTGAACTTTTATTACGTTTAAAAGCCAATACGATATGGCCAGGAATGATGAAAAGGAGTAGTTACTTTTTTGAAGCCAAAGATAAAAATGGTCAACCTATTAATCCCATGAATGCGAAAGAATATGGTATTTACGTTGGAACATCGCATTGTGAAAACATGGCAAGGAATAATTATGATGAGTGGGAGGATTGGGCAGAAGCTCATGCAAATATGTATGATGCCAAGGGAGTTCCAGTTTGGGATTATACTGTCAATCCAAAAACAATTGAAGCTTATTGGCAAGAACGTTTGGAGGAGTCTAAGGAGTATAATATGATCTACACTTTGGGTATTAGAGGTGTGCATGACTCTCCTTTTTTATATGAAAATCTTGAAAATCCCACTTTAGAAAATAAAGTAAAGCTATTGCAAACGGTCATCAACCGCCAACGTCAAATGATCAAGGAGACTTTCGGGTCAGAGGATGCGGTGCCACAAGTTTTTGTGCCTTATGAAGAAACAGGGGAGTTGTATAATGGGGAAAGTCGTGATGGGAAAGAGAAATGTGAAGGAGTGAAAATTCCTGAGGACGTGATGATGGTTTGGACAGAAGACAACTTTGGTTATGCTCGACAATTACCAAGACCACATGAACAACAAAGAAAGGGTGGAAACGGGATCTATTATCATATCGCTTACCAAGGTTATCCAACTACCTATGATTGGTTATATACTACTTCACTTCCATTGATGCAAGAAGAACTCCGAAAAGTGTATGATGCGAATGCAAGGGCATTTTGGATTGTAAATGTAGGAGATATTAAACCTGCTGAAATAGGAGCACAATTTTTTATGGAATTAGCTTATGATATTGAATCTTATCCTAGGAACACCACAAAATCATTTCTCCAAAAAAGTGCACAACAACAATTTGGAATGGACAAAATGCAAGTGGAAGAAGTGGCAGAACTGATTACTAATTTTCATAACCTTTGTCGCTCAAAAAGACCAGAAGCAATGACACCTTTTTGGGATTGGACGTATAGTAATAATTGGATGTATCAGTATTATAGTGCTTTTGATTTTGGAGACGAGGCTCAGCGACAAATTCATTGGGCAGGGGAATTGGAAGAGAAAGCAAAAGCAATTTATGAGTCTTTAGATGAAAATTATAAAGCTCCATTTTGGCACTTAGCATATTATCCCATACGTTCTACCCATTTGATGCTACAGAAAATAGAATATTATCGAAAAAATATTGCTTATGCCAAACAAGGTCGATTTGGGAGTGTCAATGTTTATAAATTCCTTTCAGAACAAGCAGAAGCTGATATCCAAGCCGATTTAAAATATTATAACGAACAATTGAAAGATGGAAAGTGGAATGGAATAATGGATCCTTATGCACTTTACAACTTTAAGGAAAGAGTATTTGATGTGGCTAATATTCCAAATAATTTGGTTTACGATGAACGTTTTCTTGAGGAAGCCAAAACAGAAATTGGAGCAGTTTGTGAAGGTCAAGTGACCGGGAAAGAAGATGTTACATTAAGGTTCTCCTCTTTCGAAGATAACCAACGCTTCATTGATATTTTTAATAAAGGATTTTTACCATTGGATTGGGAAATTCAGAGTGATGTGGACTGGATTAAACTAACGAAGAGTTCAGGAACATTAGAAGTAGAAGAACGTATTTTTGTCACTATTGATTGGAATTATTTACCCTCAGGAGATCATCAGGCTAAGCTTAGTGTAAAGGGTAAAGACGGAGAGGTCACTTCATTTCCTATCAAAGCCACTAAATATGATTTTAAGTTAAGAGAAGATACCTATGTTGAAGGTAATGGTATTGTAGCTATTGAAGCCGAAAATTATACTGCTCTTAAAAATGGAAATGGAACATGGGAAAAGTATCAAGGCTTTGGTTTTTCAGGTTCTTCTATGTTTGTAAAAGGTGGAGAAAAAGTTACTGATGACTTAAAGGATAAAGCAGCCCGATTGGAATATTCTGTCTATTTTTCAAGTACTGGAACTTTCTATGGACAATTATACCGTATTCCAACGCTTAATGAAGGGAAAGGCAAAACATGTGAAATAGCCATTGGTTTGGATGATAATGAACCTCAGGTCTTAAATGGAATAAGACACAAAGGACAAAAAATTACTACTACAATGGCTGATGGTACAAAAGAGACGCTGACATGGCATAGAAATGTACTCTTACAAATGGAGAAAATGCCTTTTAAAATAAAAGTGGATCAGCCGGGGTATCATACACTAAAAATTTATCAAGTAGATAATGGAATAGGGATTGACCGAGTAGTAATTTGTACAGATCAACAAGCTGAAGTTATTCAGAAAAGATCACTTTTGGGTAGTCCAGAAAGTTATAATAGCAGTTCAGATTTCAGTTCTTCCAATTTAGTTTCCGCTCCAAAAATATCGTATAAAAATGCACAAGTATTAGCCTATCCAAAACCTGAACCTTTGACTGAAGTTAGTTTGAATTTTGCAATGTATGCAATGATTGAAGCACATGGTTTTGCTCCAGTCAATCAGCGACACATTTTCAATGAAAATACGAATCAGTGGGGTTGGGACAAAGAGGACGTTCAACATGTCGGATTTTCGCATAATGAATCTTCAGAACGAGTTCCTTTTTGGCAAAGAGATGGTTTAAAAGGTAAGAAAGAAGCTAAATTTTACATCAAACTAAAGAAGGGCACTTATGATGTGACATTTTATATGGGAGATGCTCGAATTAAAGAAGAAATGATCTACAATAAAGGGGTTGACTACAAGATGTCCTTTAGTATAAATGATCAATTGCTGATGGACAATGAAGAGGTTTATACCGGAAAACAAAAAATAAAAACAGTAGAAGTAGAGGTGAATGAAGAGGAATTACTCACACTGACCCTCTCAGGGAAATGGATGATTAATGCTTTAATTGTTAAACCTAAAAAGGCACATTAATGAGTATTTAATGTTTCGGTAATGTCAATGTTTGGTGCTCTTTCTTCGGAAGGTAGCACCGAACTTTTTTATATGAAACATTTATACTTCTGAATTAAAAACTAAACCTAATAATTCTGTATAAGAATCGGGTAGGGCGTATTGGATGAAATTGAGTTATAACTTAAAATGTGATTTATGAATTGTATTCAAAATAGACTTCTTGTGAGATCGAGTAGTCTATATTTTTGATACAAAAACAATATTATTTACTTTCGTCTCGAAAAAATATAATGTCATACCTTATAAATTGCGAAAAGGGAAATTTACTGCTGGTTTTTTACGAAAAAAGAAATTTTCTGTAAAAACTAGTTCAATGTGAAATTTCTAACGACTAATTTTATGTGCTTCAAACTATTGTAAAACTTCAATAAGCCATAAAGCTGAATTATCGAATTAAGAACAATAACAATTCGAGATAATTGGAACATTACAACTAAATTTTTTATCAAAATTAAAGATGAAACAAATACTTTTCCTTCAATTATTATTGATCATTTTTACTGTTGATCTATTTTCTCAAAATCATCAAAATCAAGAACTACCTACTCAATCCAATGTAGTATATGATACCGTAGATGTTACAAAATGGCATTCTTATAGTATGTCTTTAAATAGGATCTTAAACCAAACTTCAGGAGTACATGTTCGTGAAGATGGTAGTATTGGAGGTGATTTTTCTTACATGCTCAACGGTGTATCAGACAATTCCATAGCCTTTTGTATTGATGGTATTCCTACCAATAATATGGGTAGAAGTTTAGCAATAAGTACGCTTAATCCAGCTTTTGTGGAGAAAATTGAAATTTACAAAGGTATTAATCCAGTGGGGTTGGGTACTGATGCTTTAGGTGGAACCATCAATATCATTACAAAAAAATCTAAGACGTCTTTTATTGATGCATCTTATTCTATGGGTTCTTTTAATACACATCAGGCACATATTCAAGGGCAATGGGTGAATCAAAGAAATGGTCTCACTGCTAAATTGGCTTCTTATTATACTGCTTCAGAAAATAACTATTATATATGGGGTATGGACGATATTGATAGGAATACAGGACAAATAATAGAAATTACCAAAGGTAGTGCTGCTCAAAGGTTTAACAATGATGTGAATATAGCACATGCAAAAGTTGAGGTTGGAGTAACCAATAAAAAGTGGACAGATGCATTATTTGTAGGGTTAACTACTTCTATGTCTGATAAAGGAGTACCAAATGATAATGATATGAGAATGCCATTTGGAAAAGTGAGGAGTGAGAACAAATTTGTAATGCCTACTCTGAAGTATAAAAAGGAAAATCTTTTCTTAGACGGTTTGTCTCTAGATATTTATGCGGCCTATTCGATGAATACGGATGCTTTAATTGATACATCTATGTACCGTACGATTGGTATGGAAACGCTTATGAAACAGACATGATAATACCTGGTGAGTTACCACTTGGATGGTATGAGTTTGAAAACAATTCTTTAATTACCCGATTTAATACTCAATATGAGATAAGTGATCATCATTTACTTGAATTAAACTTTATAAGACAAGGAACGAAATCAACACCAAGGTTAATCAAAACAAATGAGACTATTTCAGGAGAACCTACTAATACTGCCGAAACAATTATAGGTTTAGCATGGACTGGTAATTGGTTTGATCAACGTCTACAAACTACCACTTTTGGTAAATACTATGGATACGCTGCAAATACAAAAACTAGCTCTCCTTATGTTGGAAATCCAGATGAACAAGAAGAAGTAGCTTATGATAATACTTCTTGGGGTGGAGGGTTTTCAGCTTCATTTAGAGCATTAAAATGGTTGCAAGTTCTTACCTCAATAGAAAAGACAGTGAGGTTGCCGTTAGCTAGTGAAGTATTAGGGAGTGACTTTGATATAATGAGAAACCCTGAATTGAAACCAGAAAATAGTACAAATTTTAATCTTGGTTTAAGCTTTGATAATTTAAGTATCAATGAAGATCATGAATTTGCATTACAATTAAAGGGTTTTCACCGAAATATAAAAGATCTTATATCTTATAAATCTTATTTTCAAGGTGTTATACCTTATAATAATCCTGCGCTGATTGGAAAGGGTTGGGAGCTTGATTTTAATTATAATTTCAAGAAAATGATATCTTTTAATATTAATACCTCTTCACTAAGTTTGGTTAATAATGAGGATGATCAGTCATCAAACAAACAAGTATTTGATGAACAACAAATACCAGATATGCCAACTATGATGACAAGTGCAACATTATCTTTTCATCAGGAAAATGTATTTTTAAAAGGAGCTAGTTTACAATCCTATGTGCAGTACAAATATGTTAATAGTTATCCTATTACCTACTTTACAGCTATTGGAAGTGACAATGATTTTTGGGTACCAACAAATAATAACTTTAATGTGGGGGTAAGCTATACATTCCCATTTAAGGTAGGTATTGCATTTGATGTAACAAATTTATTAGATGCAGAACATTATGATTATCATAAAATGATGAAGCCGGGTAGAGCGTATTGGATGAAGTTGAGTTATAATTTATAAACTCCAAAATCTAGAATGAAATAACTGCTGAATCCGACCAGTATAGAAGAGTAGTAATACCTTGGGTGTTACTACTTTTTTTATGGAAAAAAGGGGGAGAATCGTCTTCTTTTTTACGGTATATTTTGAACAACCCCCTGTATACTTTAAATATCTTCCTTTGTTGCGGTATTCTAAAACCTATTTTTAACCCAAAGTATACGCAATAAAAACTGATAAATAAGCATCAGGAATTATCATTGACCTGAATGATGAAATGAATGGCAATAAAAGCCGATTTAAATTACTTATAAAGAACTATGAATAAACAAATTTTTACGCTCTTCTTGTGGATGTGTTTTAATACACTCTCTTTCGCTACTGAAATACATGTGGCAAAAGATGGAAATGACACCAATGATGGAACCTCTTCCAATCCCTATTTAACCATACAGAAAGCAGCGAGTGTTGCTGTTGCTGGTGATGTAATTATCATTCATGAAGGTACATACCGTGAAACAGTGGTCCCATCAAGAAGCGGAAATGCGGGAAACCCTATTACTTTTAAAGCGGCTGATAATGAGAAAGTAATCGTATCAGCAGTAGAAGAAATTAAAACCTGGACGTTGACAAAGGACAATATCTATAAGGCAAGTGTTACAATGCCGTTAGGTATGGAGCACAATGCTTTATTCTATGATGGTAATATGATGGATATTGCTCGTTGGCCTAATAATGTAGATAATGACCCTTACACGCCTGATGCCAAATATATCAAAGGAGGTTCGGGATCTCATATTGAATATGATGGAGTTCCAAATTTCGATTGGAGCCAGGGCTATATGTGGTATTTAGGAGGACATTCAGGTGCAAGTTGGACTCGGAAAATACAATCCTATTCTAATTCAAAAGTAGAATTTAATGCCGTAGATATTTCTAGGTGGCCTTTTGGAGTTCACAACCCAACCGTTGAAAGAAACGGACATAGAGGTATTTTCTATTTATTCAATAGTTTAGATGCATTGGATTTTGAAAGAGAGTACTATTATGATGCATCAAACCAAGAAGTATACTTTAAAGCACCCAATGGTGAAAATCCTGCCAATGGTCAATGTGAATACAGAGCTCGTGAATATACGTTTCGTCTAACGAAAAATTATATTGTAGTGGATGGAATTGAGACATTTGGAGGGATCTTATTGACAAGTGGTAATTATAATGTGATTAGAAATTCGACGATTCGTCATGGTATTCCAATTTTAGATGAATTAGACAATACAGATGCTCAAATTGGTTCAGGTGCAATTACGGTGGAAGGGCAGAATACTTTGATTGAACGAAATCTGATTGAATATGGTACCGCCAATGGTATTTCTATGTTGGCATCATGGAAAGGATCAAGAAATACAACAATTAAAAATAATATTGTAAGAAATTTTAATACAATAGGTATTCACTCTGAACCTATTCGTTCAAATTGTCCAGGGACTATTATTGAAAATAATACAGTATCAGGAAGTGGAAGAAGTGGAATTTATGTAAGTGGCGGAGATGCAGTTATTGCTTACAATAATGTTTTTGATGTAATGAAAATGAATGCTGATGGTGGCGTTTTCTATACTGTTGGAAATTCAGATTATAAGAACACTGAAATACACCATAACTGGTTTCATAATTCTACAGCAGCACCTCATGCAGGTTACAAAGTGGCAGGTATTTATTTAGATAATCACAGTAAAGGATATAAGGTTTACAACAATGTAGTATACAATGTTTCATGGACGGGTATACAAATCAACTGGGATAACTGGGATTTAGATATCTATAATAATTCCATTTTAAAAGCATCTGAAGGAATGGGACGTTGGGAAAATGGTTTTACGCTTGATGATGTTGTAATTATAAACAATTATGCTGACAAGGCTCCATGGTATGGAACGGATGTTCAGCCTGAAAATATTATTGATGCAAATGATCCTTTTGAGGATGCCGCAAATCTTAATTTTGTACCAAAAGAAGGTTCGGCCCTGATCGATGCAGGAAAAGAAATTTCAGGTTTTACTGATGGCTTTCTTGGAGACGCACCAGATATCGGAGCCTATGAGAGAGGTGGAGAAATGTGGGTGCCAGGAGCAGATTGGGTACCTGTTGCAGATATCCCTTCTGAAAATAATATAGAGATTCTAAACCCAAAACCAACACTTGATGTAGGTGATGCAATTGAAATTAAAATCAACTACGCCTCAACTTCTGATCATGAGTTAGTGGCTAAGGTAATTTCACCATCAGGTACAAAACTTTCTGAAGGAAGAAAAAATGTGACAGCAGGAGAAGGTATAACAACTATTACTCTACTGCAGGTAACGGATTGGGAAGTGGGTCAAAATTATAAAGTAGAAGTGGAGCTTAGAATTCTTGATGCAAGCGATGATAACTATTTAGCCTTTGATACTTATTCATTTGAAGTAACAGATATTGTTTCGTCTACAGAAGAAATACAAGCAACTCAAGTAGTGGTATATCCTAACCCTTCTAAAGGTGTTTTTAATATCAAATGGAATAAAATGTCCCTTCAACCAAGAGTGATAGTTTACAATATGATGGGACAAGTAATTTTAGATCAGGAATTTTCGTCTACTTCATCAATCTCAAGTATTGATTTAAGAAGTCAAAGCAATGGGGTCTACCTATTAAAATTGATTGCTGAAGGTAAATCAATGACAAAGCAAGTGATTAAAAACTAAAACGTTGGACTTGTAATAAAAAGAGCAGTATTTTAATTGGTGGCTTTTGAGATACTGCTCTTTTTTTGAAATCAGTTGTTGGCACTTTCAAATTGAAAACCAAATTGATTTTTTAAAATCCCTTGAATTTTACTAGCATCTAAAATTTTATTGACAAGTTCAGACACACATTCATAAGAATCGGCTTTTATCTTATCTAAAGGATTAATAGATGTTGTTAAAATAACAATTTTGGTTTGATTAAATTTCTGAGCGAAACCCTTCGTTACGTATTTATCTAAGAAATCCCAACCATTTGTTTTGGGCATATTAAGGTCCAATAAAATTAAATCAGGAACCTTGAGATTTTCTATCGGTTTTGATAAATAATCTAATGCAATATCCGCATCTTCATAGAACAAGGGATTTTTGACGATATTCATCCCCTTAATTACTGTTTCATTAAAATAATTTGTAGCCTCATCATCGTCAATGCATATTATGCAATCTAACATCTTATTCATACCAACTTCTTACTAAGTGTAAAACAAAATTTACTTCCATATGGGGTGTTTTTTTCTACCCATATTTGACCATCGTGCAAGTCAATTACTTTCTTACAAATTGAAAGGCCGATTCCTGAACCTTCATATTGGTTTTGTTTATGTAGCCGTTGAAAAACATGGAAGATTTTTTCAAAATATACTTCATCAATTCCGATCCCGTTATCAATGATTTCAATCTTTACTTTCTCTTTCTCGTTCGAAACTTTTATATCAATTTGTACACCTCTATCAGGGTGTCTATATTTTATAGCATTGCTAATTAAATTTTGAAATAAAATTTTGAGCTCAGATTCATAGATTTTGATGGATGGTAGAGTAGGAACATTAATTTCAGCATTTTCTTTCATAATAGTACCTGCTAAATCTTGCAAAACACTATCAACAAGTAGGTTAAGATCAACCTCCTTTAGTTCTAACTCTTTTCCAATGATGTTATAGTTTATCATTCCTCTTAAGAGGGTTTTCATTCTTTGTGTAGCTGAAGAAATGAAGTCAAGATATTTGAATGCTTTTGCTTCGTCACCTGTTTTATTATTCAATTCTTCTTTCAAGAGCATTGAGAAACTTTGTATGGTGTTCAATGGTTCACTTAAGTCATGCGAAGTGACGTAGCCCATTTGCTCAAGTTCGTAATTCTTCTGAGCAATTTTTTCCATTGATTCTTCGAGCTTTTTGGAGTAATTTCGACTCTCAGTAATATCATGAACACTACCAATAAGCATTTTACATTTTTCATTTTTGTCAAAGACGGGAGCAATTCTAACCTCTCCAATTTTTGTTCCGGTAGGATAAGGGGTGATTTCTTCCCAACTAACGCTAGATTTAGTTTTGATGGCTGTTCGATAATGACCTAACACAATGGTTAAAGAAGGTTCAGGAATAACTTCTTTGACATTTTTCCCTATGACTTGCTCACGCTTTAACCCTGTAGCGTTTAGAAAGGTTTGGTTGACCGAACTAAAAATGTATTCTCCTGCCTTATTGACGTTTAAAGCGAAAATTACATCTCCAACAGTATCGTAAATCAATGAAAGAATTTTATCTTTTTCTTCTAGCATTTGGGTATAGGATTCCTTTTTGAATCCTTCTGAATTAATAGTAGACATACGTTTATGAGTAAAATAGTAGTTTGTTCCATTAGGAACCCTTTGAGTTGATTGAAATAGCAGATAATTGAAATATATGTTGTAGACTTTTTGTACCATTTCTATTTAGTACATTTATAATTTAATAAAATGTGGTGTAAAATTGAAGAAAAGTAATAATTGATGTAATAGGATCATCAAATAATCCAAAAATTAAAATAGAGGTAGTATGAAATGGTTCAGAGATTTGGTGCATTGCAAATGAAATTATCGTTAATTAATATGATTACTTTTCTGAAGGGTAAATGGTAGTGTATTGTGGTTCGTGAGGACGTTTTACTAAAACGCCCCTACAGTACTGCACTTTAGAAGATTATTATAAAACCTTTGTCATTTGACATGTAATCAGATCATCATTTAGTAGTATCTCCCTCGGCCTTGAAGGGAAAAGTGTGAAGAATTTCATGGAATGAGCCGTTAAAAATGATTTTGCTGTTTGAGCGCAGCGAGTTTAAAATCATTTAGGCGAAAGGAATGAAATTTAGCTTTTGCGTTCAAAGCCTAGATTTTTTGCTTCGTTTTTCATCAATGGAAAAATGAAGAAGAAGGAAGCTTGAAAGTTGATCCTATAAATGCTTGCAGAAAGGTCGATTAAAAGTTAACGATAATTTAGTTTACAATGTATTTTGTGGGTTTCGGCGAAAAACCTCCAGAAACTGTAAGAGGTAATATTAAAGTGACTGGAGACTAACTTATCTAAAGCACAAATGTTTAACACTTTTGCATTGAGTTGATAAATAAAAAATCCCAAGCTTTAATTTTTACCATTGAAGCTTGGGATTTGATTCCTTTCAATTTTTTTACTTAGCGGCCTCTTCCTCAGGAGCGTCATCAATAAGCATCACACAATCCTTACAGTTGAATTTCAACTTATAGCGGACGTCTTTATATTTTAAGAATAGAGGGAACTGTACATTTTCAGGAGGAGTGACAAAAGTTTCATGTTCATCACACATACCGATTTGATAACGTAGACAGTGTTTTGTTGTCATCAAACGGAGTTTACTTTTATCTTCACGTCCTTCAAAACCTTCGCCGATTTCTTCAACACCGTGACGTGTATAGAATTCTCTCGCTTTTTGGTTTAGAACATTACCATGATGGTCAAATTTCTTCTGATAGAAAGGATAAGTGTCATCAATATCAGTGTTAATTCTAGAAGGTTGTTTGTAACTGCTGTTTCTTTTTTCTTCTAAAGCTTCAATAAGATCTCTTCTCCATTGATTTACCTTACCACCTGGAATAAATGGCACATCACCTTCCGGAAGTTTTACATCGACAACATCAAAAATAGTATTACCTGATTTCTTTAATGATTTCGTCAAGTTTTGAACAGCTTTCTCTTTATTAGAGGCGAGTTCAAAAGGTTCTTTATAGTGATGTGTGATTTTATTGTCGTAAATATCTTCAATAGATAAATCTACTTGATGATTATTCCAATCTAAGCTTACATTTGCATCAATTTTACGGACTGTTTTCTCACCTTTTAATTCCTTGTTGTATTGTTGATCGTAGTTTCTGAATATTTCAGCACCAACACGAACCCCCATTACAAGAGAAGTCTTGATCCAACCTTGATCGTTGACATGTTCAACTTTCATTCCTTGTAGTTTCTCGTGTTTATCCAAGAAACATAATCCATCACCAGGAATTAATTTTTTATCAGTGTCAATAAGGTATTGATTGCCTTTTACCTCTTTTACAAGACCAATTCGATCACCGATTGCCTTTGGTGTATCGAAGTTAGCAATAGTATCTTTTCTTTTTTCGTAGAAATAAGTTGTGAACTCTCTGTTATATGTTTTTTCAGGAGCAGGTTCGAAGCCTAAAGTTACTTTTCCTTGAGAATCTCTTACAAACTCATCACCATATTTATCTAAAACATAATCAATACGCTTACGGAAGTTACCCACCATATTTTTAACGTACGCTTCATCTTTCAGACGTCCTTCAATCTTAAATGAGTTCACCCCAGCTCTAGCGAGTGGTAAAATGTAGTCTTCAAGGTTTAGATCCTTCAAAGAAAGGAGGTGTTTTTCACTGGCAAGTTTTTGACCTGCATTGTCAATTAAATCATAAGGCAAACGGCAGGGCTGTCCACAAGCACCTCTGTTGGCAGAACGATCTCCAACATTATTACTCATGTAGCACTGACCACTCAAACTTACACACAATGCTCCGGCTACAAATGCCTCTAATTCCACATTGGTTTTCTCACCAATATCTTGAATTTGTTTTATTGATAATTCTCTCGCTAAAACAACACGATCAAAACCTACTTTTTCAAGGAATTGAACTTTCTCTAAATCGTAATTATGAGTTTGTGTTGAAGCGTGTAATGGAATAGGAGGAAGGTCCATCTCTAAAAGACCCATATCCTGAATAATTAAAGAATCCACACCTGCATGATATAAATCCCACGCTTGTTGATGTGCTTGATCCAATTCGTGATCAAACAATAATGTGTTCATCGTTGCAAAAATCTTTGCATTAAAACGGTGGGCATGTTTCGTTAATTTTTCAATGTCTTGAATAGAGTTGCCTACACCGTCCCTTGCACCAAATGCTTTTGGTCCAATATATACTGCATCAGCCCCGTGGTTGATCGCTGAGAATCCAATTTCAATATCTTTTGCGGGTGCTAATAATTCTAGAGATTTTTTCATGCTGCAAAGGTAGGAGTGTTTTTTAAATGAATTGTGAATTGGAATGTTTTATTTGTAAAAAAAGCTGATCCAAGTCAATGAATCAGCTTTTTCTGAATATTATTGATCCCTTTTTAACAGAGAATTCTTTTATTAATCAATTTCGGTACCCTCAATTCCAGGTTTATTACCGACGGCTTTATCAACGAGTATAGCTACTGTTGAATCACCCGTAACGTTAACTACCGTTCTAAACATGTCTAGAATTCTATCTGGAGCAAGGATTAATGCAATACCTTCAGTTGGTAAACCTACTTGCTCAAGTACGATAATCAACATGATGATACCTGCACCAGGAACAGCGGCAGAACCGATGGATGCTAATGTAGCGGTAATCACAATTGAAATTTGATCTGCTAACGTCAAATCTTCACCAAATACTTGAGCGATAAATACCGCTGCAACACCTTGATACAAACTAGTGCCGTCCATATTTACAGTTGCTCCTAAAGGCAACACAAAACTTGTTGTTTCTTCAGATACACCCAATTCTTCTTCCACTTGTTTCATAGTTACGGGCAATGCCGCAGCACTACTACTCGTTGAAAAAGCCATCATTTGTGCTGGGAAAATACCTCTGATAAATCTAGAGAAATTAACTCTAGCAAATATTTTCAAGATAGAAGGGTAGATTACTGCAACCATGATAAATAATCCCATGATTACAACTAAAGAATAAAATCCAAGTGTCAATAAAAGTTCTGTTGCTTTTGAAGGGTCATCACCTGTAAAGTCAGTAATTAGAGAAGTGATCAAAGCAAACACACCATAAGGTGCGAATTTCATGATCAAATCAACCATTTTCAAGATGATTTTATCCAAACTTTTGAATAATTCCTTTACTGCTTTTCCATGTTCAGCTGGTATTGCCACTAATGACACACCAAATAGAATAGCAAAAAAGATCACTTGTAGCATATTACTATTACTGCTCATGGCATTGAAAATATTGCCAGGTACCATATCCAATAAAGGTTGTAATGGGCTTCTTTGTTGCACCTCAGAAGCTTGTGCAACTCTTGAAGATGCACTATCAGCAAATCGTTCTATGAAACTAGCTCTCATTTCTTCCGAAAAACCTGCACCAGGTTGGAAGACATTTACTAAGAGAAGACCAATAGTAACAGCTATAATAGTGGTAACTAAATAAATTCCGACAGCACGACCTCCCATTTTTGAAAGCTTTGAAAGATCAGTCATTGATGCAACACCATTGACCAAAGATATAAGTACAAGAGGTACAGCAATTAATTTAAGTAATCGAATAAAGATAGTACCAAAGGGTTTGATCCAATCATTAGAGAATTGAGCGTTTCCTGTATAGCTTATCAATAATCCTAGGAGGAGTCCTAATACCATCCCGATGATTATTTTCCAATGCAATGCAATTTTTTTCATTATTGTTGTTTCGTAAAGATAGGATCTGTGAGTAAGTTTAAACCTACTCTTGTTAATGTTATAAGTAAAATTCTCTATTCCGTGTGCTTAGGGAATAGAAGGTAGTTGACCTAAGTTGAATTGCCAAGTTGCTTTTACACATTTTTCGACAAAAAAATTAACTGTTGCTTCTGAAAATAGTGTTCTTTATTTACTGGTCAATGAAAATAAAGGGTTGTCGTTAAATTACAATTTCAAAAACGACACAAGATAGTGTAGTGAAGCCAAAAAAACTTTCTTTTTTGAAAATATTAAGTTTTCAAAAAAGAAAACTCCCTCAATTTGAAATGAGGGAGTTAAATATTATTTTCCTAATGCATCATCAATGTACAATAGTACTTTTTGCATTAAGTGTACTCTGTCTTTTCCTCTAACATTGTGAGGGTGTCCTGGGTAAGTAAAGAAATCTACTTGAACTCCATTTTTCACACAATTTTCTAAGAATAAGAAAGAGTGCTGAGGAACAACAACATCATCAATTAATCCATGAATAATCAATAGTTTATCTTTTAATAAAGTGGTTTTGTTTAATAATTTTGCCTCTTCGTAGCCTTCTGCATTTAGTTGTGGTGTAGACATATATCTTTCAGTATACATCACTTCATATAATTCCCAATCCATTACCGGTCCACCTGCTACACCAACTTTAAAAGTGTCAGCTGCTTTCGTCATCAATGAAGTAGTCATAAATCCACCAAAACTCCATCCGTGAATAGCCATTCTTTCTACATCAACGTAAGGCAATGATTTTAGGTATTCTACACCTAATAGTTGATCCTTTACTTCTTCAGTACCTAATTTCAAGTGAGTAGCTTGCTCAAAGTCTTTACCTCTGTTTTCAGTACCTCTACTGTCTACAGTATAGATAATATAACCATCTTGTGCCGCCTTCTGCATCCAAAGTGCTGCACCGGCTTGCCATCTGTTTGTGATCAATTGAACTCCTGGGCCACCATATACATATACAATGACAGGGTATTTTTTATTTGGATCAAAATCAGCGGGCTTGATCATTCTTGTATTCAAAACTGATGTGCCATCTGCAGCTTTGATTGTAGAAAGCTCGATAGGTGAAACAGTAAAATCTTTTAATGGATCTTCAGCTTCAAGAATGGTACTGATCATTTTACCATTTCCATCAAAAATAACTTCTTTGTTAGGTGTTGTTAAGTTCGTAAAAGCAGACAAGAAAAGATTACTTGATGCATCATACTGAACTTGGCTATATACTCCTGATTCTGATGTGATTTTGCTGACTTTCTTCGATTTTAAGTTGGCTTTATAAACTTGTCTATCTAAACCATTATTATCAGTTCCTAAAACGAAAAGGTTTTGTTTCTTTTTATCAAAACCAATCACATCCATTACTACCCATTCTCCAGAAGTTAATTGTGCTAACTCCTTTCCTTCAGTATTGTATAAATACACATGCTCATACCCATCTTTTTCTGTTCTCCAGATAAATTGATTATTGCTATTTGGAAGGAATTCCATTGGGTGTGTGATAGATAAGTATTTATCATCTTTCTCTTCGAAAAGTGTTTTGATAAACTCACCGTTTGTCGCATTGTATTGATTAAGTACTAAATGATTTTGAGCTCTATTCAAAATACCGATGTAGATAAATTGCTCATCTGGGCTCCAAACTATATTTGTTAAGTATTGCTCTTTTGGACCTTCTGTTTTAACCTGAACACTCTTTTGCGTTTTGATATTGTAAATGTGCAAAGTTACTTCTTCACTTTTCATCCCTGCCATTGGATATTTAGTAGGGTTGGAAGAGGCTGGTGTTGTTGTAGGGTTGACGAGTGGGTAGTCAGTGACCATCGTTTGATCATTTCTGTAATAAGCGATAGCATTACCATTTGGTGACCAGTACGTCCCCTTGTGCACGCCAAACTCATTTCTATGAACGACTTGACCAAATACAATTTCTTTATTGTCTTCTTTAGAAATTTGAGTTTCGTTTCCATCAACTGTGATGAAAAGATTGTTTTCGATAGTATAGGCTGCCTTAGAGTAATCAGAAGTGAAATCAGCATTTGCACCTTCCTTGCTCCAAGCACCTAATTGGATAGATTGCTTTGATGCAATATTAGTTTTGAAAAACTGATTTTGGTGATTGAAAATAAATTCATTTTGAGATACCCATTTGTAGCGAGGGAACCTTTTTAAATCCTCTAAGTTTTCATTAGACTTTTTGACTTCTTCTAATGAAATCAACGTTTTCTTACTACCTTTTTTAGCGTAAGTTGCAATTAATGCATTATCTTCAATAATGGTATAGTAACCTTTAGCATTGGGTTGCCATTGAACACTTATTCTTTCAGGGTAAAAAGTTGACCATCTTTCAACGATGGATTGCTCTAATGTTAAGGTTTTATTTTGTGCTTGGCTACTCAAAGCACTAAGAATTAAAAGACAAAGGGTTGCTAAACTATAAAGTCGTTTCATTTTGAATATTATGATTTATATGCGATTTCTATTATCAGCATTTTTTGTATTGCTACTTTCTCAAAGCATACAAGCACAAGAGAAAATTCATTGGATGAGTTTTGAGGAAGCAATAACAAAAAGTAAAAAAGAACCTCGAAAAATATTTATTGATGTTTATACTGATTGGTGTGGTTGGTGTAAGAAAATGGATCGGTCCACTTTTTCAGATCCTTCCATTGTAAAATATGTCAATGAAAATTATTATGCAGTGAAACTTAATGCGGAGTCACGTAAGGGAATTCAATTTCAAGGAACTACCTATGATTTTATCAGTCAAGGAGGAAAAGGGTATCATGAATTAGCGGCAACTTTATTGAATGGGAAAATGAGTTTTCCTACCACTGTTTTTATAATGGTCAATAAAAAAGAGCAACTTTTGGCTGAGCCTGTTCCTGTACCAGGTTTTCAAGATAAAAAGAGTATGCATTTGATTCTCTCCTTTATAGAAGAAGGAGCCTTTGAAAATGTATCATTCAACGACTACAAAGAAAAGTACACTTCACCTTATCCTAAATCAAAATAAACATTTATACAAAATGGTGAATTAGAAATCAATTACATGTTTCTAATTCACCATTTTTAGGTAAGCATAAGGTTATTTCTTTGCTACTCTTTCTAAAGTGATTTTGATAAAGTCCCAGAATCTATGAACTGTATTGACCTCACACATCTCATCTGGTGAGTGAGGGTTTTTGATTGTAGGACCAAATGAAATCATATCTAAATGAGGGTAGTGGCTACCAATAATACCGCATTCCAATCCAGCGTGAACAGCATTGACAATTGCAGGTTTATTGAATAATTCTTGATGAATCTCCTTCATCTCTTCCAAGATTTCAGAATTAGCATTTGGAGTCCAGCCTGGGTAAGCTCCTCCGTGTTCTACATTACCTTCAGTGATTGCAAATGCACCTTCAATTTGATAAGTCACATCATATTTAGCTGAATCTACTGAACTTCTTGTAAGGAATTGAACCGTTACTTTTCCGTCTTTTACCAGTACTCTTGAAAGTGAAGTAGAAGTCTCTACCAATCCTTCCAAATCATCTGACATTCTGATCACACCACAAGGTGAGGCATATACTGCACTGAATAAAGCTTCTTGAGCTTTTACCTCCATCACTTTTGATGGCAATTCAACAGCATCAAGAAGAACCACCAAATTAGGCTCAGTAGCATGTAATTCTTGCTTGATTGTAGCTTCGAATTCGGCAACATAAGCCTTAAATTCCTCTACTTTATCCTCAGCAATTACTACCGTTGCAAATGATTCACGTGGGATAGCATTTCTTAAACTTCCGCCATCAATTTCAGCAACTTCTAAACCGAATTTTTTGTTTGTTCTCCAAAGTAGACGGTTCATTAATTTATTAGCGTTGCCTCGTCCTAAGTGAATTTCACATCCTGAGTGACCACCTTTCAAACCTTTTAAGTCAATTTTGAAAGCAGCACCTTCAGCTGTTACTTCCTCGTAGTTGTAATTGACGTTAGTGTCAATACCACCTGCACATCCAATACACAATTCGTGCTCGTCTTCAGTGTCAAGGTTTAATAAAATATCTCCATCAAGCATGCCGCCTTCCAAACCGAAAGCACCAGTCATACCTGTTTCTTCATCAATTGTAAATAATGCTTCAATTGGGCCATGGACTAATTCTTTAGAAGCCAAAATGCCCATCATCGTAGCAGCTCCAATACCGTTGTCAGCACCAAGTGTTGTCCCTTTGGCTTTTACCCAATCGCCATCAATATAAGACTGAATTCCATCTTGATCGAAATCGAAATCAGTATCCGCATTTTTCTGGTGTACCATATCAATATGTGATTGAATGATAATTCCTTTGCGGTCTTCCATACCCGGTGTTGCAGGTTTTTTGATGATCACATTGCCTGTTTTGTCAACAATAGTGGGTAATCCTAAATCTTCTCCGAATTTTTTAGTGAATGCAATAATTCTTTCTTCTTTCTTAGATCCTCTTGGAACCTCGTTCATTTTCTCAAAGTTTTCCCAAATATCAACGGGATTCAATTGAGCTACTTCTTTGTTCATGTTTTGTATATGTTAGTATGTTGAAAATTAACATCTTTGTTAACCTTCTATTCAAATTCAATTCAAAAATAATATAAACTTACAGATTTGTATAAAAATCAGTTCTAAAGATTTCATTCCAATTTTGTCTGTCGAACTCTCTTTGCTGATTTCTATCGGTATATAAAAGGAATGCATCTCGTGGAATTTCTTCAGCTCCTAAGCTTTCGAGGTGTGGAGTATGCATCTGACAGTCAATAATTTCATACCCTTGTTCAATCAGGTTTTTGCAGAGCATAATAAATCCATATTTAGAGGCATTACTACGTTTTGAAAACATTGATTCCCCAAAAAAAGCTTTTTGCATCGCGCCGCCATATAAGCCACCGACAAGTTCATCATTTTCCCAAACTTCCACAGAATGCATAAAACCAATTTTATGAAGCTGATTATAGGCTTCCTCCATCTCTTCTGTAATCCAGGTGCCACCTTGATCAGGTCTGTAGATCTCTTTGCACGAAGCAATTACACCTTCAAAATCTTGATCAAATGTCACCTTAAAAGTATCACGTCTTAAGAGTTGACGCATACTTTTGGAAACATAAATATTTTCAGGAAATAAAACACAACGGGGATCAGGAGACCACCAAAGCAAAGGGTCTTCTGGATTAAACCATGGGAAAACACCATTTGCATAAGCTTCAATAATTCTTTTAGGAGTTAAATCTCCTCCGACTGCAAGAATACCACTCTCATCCGTCAAGCGGGCAGGAGGGAACATCACGTTGTCTTCTTCTAGCTGAAATATTGGCATGTTTTCTTTTAAGTGAACTATTGGAGTAAACGAGATTTAGTTTTACTCCATCGATAACTAAAAATTATTTTGATAAAAATAAGAAAAATTACTTTTCTTCAGCTATTAATATTAGGTAATATTCATTCATTGATGTGTAGGCCGTTATAGGGGTGGCATACATCTGAATTTTCTTTCTCTCTTTGGTATTGGGGTTGTAACTGTCGATGTGTTTGACTATCTGAGGTTTATTTTCAAGTTTGACCTTAATAATTGGATGCTGATCATTCGGCATTTCAATATTGGTGTCTGAAATAAATATTTTTCGAATATCGATTAAATCTTCTTCATTTTCTGGCATTGTACCTTTCCCTAATAATTCTTTTCCTTTATTGTTTAAGAAAATAGGAATGCTATCTGCATCAGTGACCATGACACCAATTGTTGCTTTTTGGAAAGTATCGAAGAAACTTTGAATTTTGTTACCTTGGCCAGATGTCTGTTTCTCTGAAGATTTTTTTTGATATTCCGCGAGTTGTTCTTTGGCCCATCTGAGTTCTTGTAATTGAGCATGATGCCTTTGTGTGGCTTCCTTTTCAGACTCTTTGGGTAGACCTTTACTATTTAATTGACTATCAGAAGAAAGGTCATATTCTAAGAATAACTCTTGCCATTCGTTTGGTACATCACGTTCTAATTCACTGCTGATTCCTTGGCTTTCATATTCAAGATGTTTAAAGAATTTTGACAGTGGGCGTTTCAACCAGGTATTTGTACTCGAAATTTGAGCTATGAAAATAATGCTCAGTAACAAAATGCATAAAGCAATTAAGGGTAGTGATCGAGTGCTGACTCTAAGCCATAAATCAAACTCATTAATCACAATTGCGATGGACTGATTTGTAGCTTGATCCACTTTCTTTTTAACCACAAACCATTCTCCGACGGATTGACTTGTAAGGTTGTTGTCAGCTCTAAAAAATGCTTTTAATGAAGCAGGGATTTCACTTGCATGACTACGATTCAAGATACTTCTCTCTTTACCTTGATTTAGCCAATACAGTGCTGCTCCATTATCGTTAAGATAGTAGACATCTGTTAAAGTAATCTTGTACAAATCAAAGGCATCAATTTTAATATCTTGAATTGTTTTTTCAATTTCTGTCGATGCTTGTTTGTAATTGACTAATGCTTTAGAATTAGATAAAACTTTTTGTAAGTAAAGTTTTTCAAGGTTTACATCATAATAAACCTTTACACCTGTTGCAGCTAAAATTAATACCAGTGATAAAATATAAAGGATCACAGACCTTATCTGTAATTTTGAAAAAATGGTATTGAGCTGATTATTCATTATTTCGAGTTTTGTTCAATTCTTTGTTGTTTGGAAAGTCTATTGAGTCTTACCTCATAAGGTAATTCCTTTCCATTTTCTATACTTTCTAGCAGTAATTCTGAAAAATAAGGTCCAAGCGAAACGCCCTTAGCACCTAATCCATTAAATATATGAATATTTCGATGTGCTTCATGTGTTCCTATAAATGGACGACGATCAAATGTAGCCGGACGAATACCTGACCAATGCTCTAAAATTTCAAATTCATCATTGACAAGTGGTTCCACTTTTTCAAGGAGTTGTCTCTTGCCTTTAGGAGTTGGAGAATCCATTTCTTCCACTCTTTCATAGGTCGCTCCTAATTTGCAAGTCCCTTGATCATCAATCGGTAGGATGAAACCATTTCGATTAATGATATGGTTAAACCTTGCATTTTTAAACTTTATAAGCAGTAATTCACCTTTGACCGGTCTAAAGTCTAACGCTGTAAAGAAAGGATTATTTTCTACTTTATTCCCTTCTGCAAAAATGATATGCTTTGCCTTAATATTTTTATATTTAATAAAACCTTCCTTTTGTTGGATTTTATTGTACTCAAACTCTTCCTCTAAAATGTGTTCTTTGTTTTTTTCTTTGAATGCATCCAAGAAAACAGGAATATCCAAGTAGCCACTTCTTTGAACTTCCATTCCTCCAAAAGAACCGTCAACGTATTCATTGTAAAGTCCCTCTTTCACAAATCCTTTTACATATGAGGAATACTTTTCATCAGCACTTGCTGCAATCCAGTCCGTCTGTTTTTCTTGAGAATCAAACGGGAAATAAAGTGGGATAGGGATAAAACTTTTGATATTATATTTTTGATCAAAAGTAGGATAGAAGTCTTCAATCTTATCAAAAATAGTGTCACAAAGCCATGTCTTTACCATCTTTCTACCAGTGATGGGGTTGTACAATCCACCAGCTACTCTTGATGAATTTTTTAAACTTCCATTATCAATAAGTTTAAAGGTTTTATTTCGATTGATAACTGTTTCTGTTAATATACTACCCGCAATTCCTTGCCCTACAATTAGATAATCTATAATCTCTGTCATACCAAATGCTCAAAAAATAAATAATGGCTACAAATATCATATTCTATGTAGTAGGACAAAAGAAAACAATCGTTTTTATATCAAAATGGTTAATAACGTGATGATGAATAGTGATGTTGGGAATTTCTTATTGTAGCTGAATGGTAGTGAGTTATCATTTGAAGGTTTGAGATTCGCAATATATTTACAGGTTATTTGTAACTGATTGATAGAATCATCCGTTTCTTTTAAAATATTGCAATCGAAGTACTTTATTTTTTCGTGTTGGCACTTTAATTGAATTGTAATTTATATTACACTTTTTTATTTCAATCTATAATAATGTTTAGAAAAACTTTAATACTAGGTCTATTTTTATTGTTGTCTCAGTTTCTTTATGCCCAAGATACGATTATTGATAGCGAAAAAATAAACAAAGCCATCGATTATTATCAACAAGCTAAAGCTGATTATAGCATTAAGGCTTATGATAAGGCCTTAAATAATTTCATATTGGCTTATGAACTGAATCCTAATTTCTCTGATTACTCCTATGGTGTAGCAAGCTCATATTATGAGTTAAAAGACTATGAGAATGCAAAGAAGTACATAGAATTGACGATTAAATTACAAACAGGTCAAGCGGATTATCATTTGAAGGCAGGAAATATTTACTTCAAGTTAAAAGACTTCCGTAAGGCGGTTCGTAATTATGAAATTACATTAGCCAATCTTAATCCAGAGATTCCAATCAATACTCAAAGCTGTTATTATAACAAGGCGGTGAGTCATTATTATTTAAAAGACTATACCAATGCAATTCACGACCTTTCAGTTTTAATTGAGGAGGATCAAGAAAATTATAATGCCATTCATTTGAGAGCAGTTTCTTATTTACGCTTAGGAAAAATGGAAGATGCCTGTGTTGGTTTTCATACTGCGAAAGAATTAGGGAATTTAAAATCGCAGGAATATATTGATAAGCATTGTCAATCGAATTAGTTTTTGGTAGCTCTAAAATCATTTAAAAGGTAGCATATCTAGGTTAAAATTTGTACGTTCGAAGAAATTTTAATTCAAAAGTATACTATTCATAAAGGTTGAACTACAAATAATTGACCCTTAGTAGAGTAGTGATAAAGCATAAAAAATAAGATGATTAACGTACATACATTAACTTTTAGCCCTTTTCAAGAAAATACATACGTAGTTTGGGACGAGACAAAAGAAGCAATTGTTGTCGATCCAGGCTGTTATGATGCTTCAGAAGAACAAGCATTGAAAGGATTTATTGAAAGCAACGAGTTGAAAGTGGTGAAAATTGTCAATACACATTGTCACCTAGATCATGTTTTCGGTAACAAATTCTGTCAAGATACTTTTGGTGTGAAATTATATATTCCCAAAGGTGAGATTGAGACTTTAGCGAGTGGTGCTAACTCAGCGGCTAAATATGGTATTCCGGGTTTTGTGACTTCTACACACGATGAACTACTAGAAAATGAAGGTGAAGTCACTTTTGGAAATACATCACTTCAAATCTTATACGCTCCAGGGCATTCACCAGGGCATCTGGTTTTCTTTGATCAAGAGCAAAAAATTGCTTTAGGTGGAGATGTTTTATTTAAAGGTTCAATTGGTAGAACAGACTTGCCAGGTGGTGATCACCAAACTTTATTAGATAACATCAAAAATGTAATGTATGCCTTGCCTGATGAGACAATTGTTTATCCAGGGCATGGGCCGTTCACAACAATCGGTGATGAGAAAAGAAGTAATCCATTTGTAAGAGGTTAATTATGGGAATTAAAAAACACATTCCAAACGCCATTACTTGTGGTAACTTGATCAGTGGTTGTATTGGTATATCATTCTGTTTCGAAGGTGATTTGTTTTTGGGAGCAGCTATGATTTTAGTAGGAGCTACTTTTGACTTTTTCGATGGTTTTGCAGCCAGAATGTTGAAAGTCTCGTCCCCAATGGGAAAAGAATTAGACTCCTTAGCTGATATGGTCACTTTTGGTGTTTTACCTGCAGTGATTCTTTATCAGTTGTTATTACAGGTAGAACTATTAGCAGATACGCATACTACTTATTTACCGTATATCGCTTATCTGATTGCAGCGTTTTCAGCGATTCGTTTAGCGAATTTCAATATTGATGAAAGACAGTCAGATGGTTTTATTGGAGTACCAACACCCGCTAATGCTCTTTTGATAGGATCTTTGCCCTTGATATTAAGATATTATCCAGAGTTCTCGCCTTACATTCTTAACAAGTACCTTCTTATTGGTATCGCAGTCGTAATGTCTTATTTACTAAATGCAGAAATACCATTGGTATCTTTAAAGTTTAAAAACTTTGGGTGGAAAGGGAATGAACCAAGATATACATTAATTGGAGTTAGTGCTTTGCTTTTGATCTTTTTACAGGTGGCAGCATTGCCTTTGATTGTTGTTACTCAGGTTTTGGTATCAGTTGTATTTAGAAAAAGCAACGATTGATAATTTCTATATTGAACAGAATGAAAAAGCCTTCATTGAAATATCATACAATTCAATGAAGGCTTTACTTTTTTATTGGAAAACACTAAAAAACGGTATCCTTATTAATTTCAGCACCACCCCATTCTATTACTGTAAAACCTTTTCTTTCTTTTGAATAGATTTTCAATAGAGGTTCAGTTACTACTTTATTTTTACTACACCCTTCAAAGAACATGTAAAGGCGAATTTCTTGATCTGGTTGAGGATGTACTTTTAATTTAGCTATGTCATCACAGTTTTCATTAGCTACAAATTGAATAAAATTGTACTCATTTTTATTCAAATCTGGAATCCAATAACTAATGAAATCGTTGATCTCAAATGTATTTAATCCAAAAGAAGGTAAAGCTTTTTCAAGGAACGATATCGTGGAATCTTTTGCGATCACATATCCTTTATTATGATCTTCAAGTGACATCTTAGGAGTTAAATCACCTTCCCAATAAATGTATTTGTGTTTCCTTTGATCATTCTTGTCGATCACTTCACCGGTAGGAAGGACTTTTATATTCCAACCTTCAGAATTGTATTTTGGATAAGAAGCCGTAATTTCTCCATTTAGTTCTACTTTTACATTGGCATCAATTTCCTTTTCTGAATTAAAATAGATGACAGGCTTTTTGATTAGTATTTTAGGCTTTAAGTTCTCATCTGTTCTCGGAACAATATTGACAATTGTAAGTTTAGTTTCCTCATTGATGTACGAAAAACTTTTACCATCGAGTACTTCTAGTCTGAGTAAATAATTTTTATCAATTAAGAAATCATCTATATTTCCTTCAATGAAAAAATCATCATATTTGAAAACAGTAAAACGAGGATCGACATCAAGGTATTTTTCAATCATATCTTGAATAGATATTGGTTTGATTTTTTTCTTTGTCTTTAAGCTTATAGTAGAGTTAGTACTATCTACCTTATCTTGAACCATTACAATGCTCTCAATATTCTTAACCTCAATCTTAGGTTGTACATTATATAACTTTCCATTGATCTCATATTTGATTTGATCACCTTTCAAATCAAAAGGAATCGTTATATGCTCTATTTTGATCTTCTTTTGCCCATAAGAATTATGAACGATTAGTGATAGACTGATCAGTAAAATGTTAAAAAATAATTTAGTCATATTTTGCTTTATTTGAATGATTTAAAGTATTTACGAAAGTGATATCCCCAAACAATGAGGAGAATTATAAGAGAATAGAAGTGGAATTTCCAATTCCATAAGTAATTTGTTTCCCAGTTTTGATTGGCATTTAATGCACTTGCACGTCCCCAAGCTATAAAAGCATCTGCCATAGGCAATCTACCACCTAGGTACATTTTTTTATTATCACCTTTTGAAACAAAGCCAAAAGTATTAATTGTCTGATATTGTTGTATTGAAAGTTCAATATCGCCATACACTGCATAAGTGCCAATACCAACAATAGTACCTGCAAAACCAACTCCCAAAATAACGGGGCCAGAATCGATGTCCCCTAAGCCAAATTCGCCTTTAGGATATTCACTAATAGAGGGAAATGTAATAGTAGTTTCAACAAAGTATTTTTTAAATAATTGGTACTGTTTCTTTCCAAATTCAGGATCAATTTCAGCAAGCATTCTCAACATAAGAGACATTGAAGAACCTCTTGATTTCTCTATAACTTCAGCATTTTCATAATTAGTCTGATGAGCAATCATCCCCAATTCATCATCTGTATTTTCTTTGATTTTATCTATCCAATTTTTAATAGTTCTTTGATACTTTGGTTGATAAATTTTATCATAATTAGATAGAGCAGCAATTGCGATAAAATTATCAGCAGGCCAAGCTTTCATGGGGTGTGATTCTAGAAATGCTAAAGAAGATTGATCAAATGTGTTGGCAATAATATCACATTTTTCCTCCAGTTCATTTTTATAAAGTTCAGAATTTTTGAATGAGACATCAACTGCTAAGATTTTTGATAGAAGATAGGTTGACCATCCAGAATAAAAAACGCCATACTCTGGTTTTAAGAACTTTGCAAAATTGAAACGAGCTTCTGGTTTATTGATGGAATGATACACAAATAGAGCTTCTTTAATTGCTCTTCTTTTCAATTCAATATTGTCGGGTAGAGATAACGATAATTCACACCAAGCTAAACCATATAGAGCATTAATAAAAACAAATCCCTAAGGGAAAAGTTCTTGCATATCTTCTCCTAAGTGTTTGTACTTTAATTCATTTTCAAGAAAGTTTAATTGCAAAAGAATATCTTCTTTTGTTTCCTCTTTTGAAAAGTGCTGAGTATGTAATTTAATATTGAACCAAATTATAGAAATACTTATCCCTATCAGGACAATCAGGTTTAGTTTCTGCATTAGTTTTAATCAAAAAAATGAAAAGCAGTCTATTATCATCAAAGATTTTTTATTGCCTTATTCCTTTTTCAACTTCGGAACTTTATCTCTAAAGATTTGATATCTTTTGTAGCCATACCAAAACTCCTCTGATCCAACTTTAAGTATGGTAAGTGTGGGAATTGCGAAAATCATCCCTACAACACCGCCTAATGCTGAACCTACGAATACAGCCAAGAAGATGGCCAAGGGATGCATTTTTACACTTCGTGAGAAAATGATAGGTTGTACGACTACATTGTCTACTAATTGGACTACACCAAAAACAGAAAGTACCTTAACTACTAGGAATATGTAGTCAGACATTTCAGTTAAAGAAGGATCAGTAAGGATACCTACCAAAACGCCAAATGACCCACCAATAAATGGTCCTAGATAAGGAATGAGGTTAGCCACTGCAGCAAATACGGCAATAGTAATAGCGTATTCTACATTAGCGATCTTTAATCCGATAGTAGCAATAGAAAAAATACTTAGCATCTGTAAGAAAAGTCCTAAAAGATAACTAGAGAGTAGTTTTTCAGTCTTGATTAAAGCAGAAATAGATACCTCAAAATATCGATTAGGAATTAGTATAATTAATTGACGTCTTAATAAACTTGGATCGTAGAGAAAGAAAAATGTAATAAATAATACAGCCATTGTTCCTACGAAAAAGTTACCTGTCAATGCAATTAAACCATTGACAAATGTTCTGATACTATCACTTTGAATTAAAGATGTAATCCTTTCGGTCAATTGTTCTAGTAGAAACCCTTTTTCAGCGTCTTGTAGGATATATTCTCTAATAAGGTTTTCAAGACTGTAAATTGGCCCTTCAACCACCATAATCAACTCTTGTGTGTTTTTGTCTGTCAAGACTTCAATTTGACTCTTGATGAGAGGATAAAATAGGAAAACAAATAGTCCTATGATTCCAAAGAGGATTATGAAAGAACAAAAAACGGCTAAGGTTCGGGGGAATTTATATCCGAACGCATGGAAATTAGCAATGTAATTGGTTGGCGTTTGTAAGATGGAGGAGATAATCAGTGAAATAACAATATAAGCGAGGATATCTTTCAACTGAACAGAAAGCCAACCTAACACAAATATGATAGCGATAAACAAAAATAAGTTCGTAAATGAACGAAAGTATTTTGCTACAGACGCGATTGATTTAATTGAATTATAGAGTTTATCAGGTACCATATCAACTATTTAGTACATCAAAAAAATATGATTTATGGAATGGGTCTTTTGAATAATTAAAGATAAAAAAGACTCCTACTTAAAGAAAATAAGTAAGAGTCTTTTTTCATTTTGGAATGATCAAAGGCCTAGTAAGATAAATCATTATCTAGTGGCTCGCTTTTGAAATCATTATTGTAGCTTTCTTTGTAATCGTAGTCCTCATCAGGTAAAAGATCATTCTTGACCTTGTCTACGCATTCACCCAAAGCATCAACAAATTTTTCAAAATCTTCCTTGTATAAGAAAATTTTGTGCTTTTCAAATACAGGCTGATCATCTTTGAAACGCTTTTTACTTTCCGTTATGGTCAAGTAATAGTCGTTCGAACGAGTTGCTTTAACATCAAAGAAGTAAGTACGTTTTCCTGCACGAACTTTCCTTGAAAAGATTTCTTCTCTTCTCTCTTCCACAGTCCTAATCTTTTAGTTTATTTACGATCCTAATTTTTATATAACATTTCTATTATCCAAATCAAATCGAAAAAAAATGCATATTATTTCTACTTTCGACCAAAAATTAAAGAAAAGGGGAAAAAAATTGTAAGTTTGCCTTCGTTTTTAATGAAGATTCTATGAAACACTAACCTTTAATGAAGAGAAAACTTTTATTGTCCTTTGTATTTTTTTTAGTAATTCAACATTTTTCATTCTCTCAGACTATTAATAAGATCGGTTACAAGGAGATGGGCAAAGCCTCTTATTACCCTGACGACAGGGATGGAATTATTACTAGAGGGGGTGTAAAGTTTAGTAAAGACTCAATGTATGTAGCGCATAAATACTTTCCATTCGGAAGTATAATTAAAGTGAGAAATATTGATAATGGAAAAACGGTATACTTAAAAGTAGTTGATCGTCCTTACACTTCGTCCAGAATTATTGATATGACTTATGAGGCAGCACAACGTTTAGACATCATAGGACAATCTGAGAGCATGGTTGAAGTAATCTTGAAAGATACACCTGCAACTTTAAAAGAAAAGAAAAAACTTCAGCAAACACTCCAAGCAAATGCTGTAAAGGAGAATAATAGCATAGATATTGATAAGAATTTATTTAAGGAAGTAGGAACATATAGTTTATACGGAGAAAAAAGTTTGGAAGGTGTTGGAATTCAATTTGCAACTTCACCCGATCTTGAACATATCATTTCGGAAGGAAAAAAAATTGAATCAGATTATCTTATTTCTTCTGTTTTTGTACAAACAGGATGGTCTAACGGACAAAAAGTTTATCGTTTGCTGATTGGTAGTTTTTCTTCTACTGAAGCAGCACAACCATTATTACAGTTATTAAAAAAAGGGGGCTATTCTGACTGTTTTATCAAGAAGCACCATAACAATTAAAATTATGAACCTAAAGAAGGTAATTCTATTACTATCCTGCTTAGTGACTATAACTACACTTTACGGACAAACTAAGGTAGGTGATAAAAAAAGAGGACAATCGTCTTATTATGCGAATAAATTTCACGGAAGGAAAACAGCAAATGGTGAGCGTTTTAATATGTACGCTTACACATGTGCACATCGAGAACTTCCTTTTGATACGTATCTTAAAGTAACCAACCTAAAGAACGGTCGATGGGTTGTGGTGAGAGTAAATGATAGAGGTCCTTTCAAGTCCAATCGTATTTTGGATTTATCAAAAGCTGCGGCTTCAAAAATCAATATGATTGAAGACGGTATCGCTAAAGTTGAAATTGAAATCTTGGCCACAAAAGGGCAGGGAACCAAAGTCAAAGAAGGTACTTCGGGTGGATCCGGTCAGGCCATTTCTTCTAAGGATGTTAAAAAAGATAAAAAGAAAAAGGATGCCACTGTAAGTAACAAACCTAAGTCTTCTTCCAAATCTTATGGAGCACCTGGTACTTATAGTATTTGGGGTACTTCAAAGTCGATTAAGAAAGGGTATGGAGTACAATTAGCTTCTTATTCGAATTTAGCAAAAGCCAAAGAAGCAGGTAAGATTGCAAACAAGAAAGGACTTACTGAGGTATATATTCAATCTGGCTATTATAAGAGTAAAGTGATTTATCGTTTGTTGTATGGTGATTTTTCTCAAAAAGAAGCAAAAAATAACATCAAAAAAGTAAAATCTAAAGGATATAAAGGTGCCTTTGTCAAAAAGCATTTGTAACTTAATAGAATGGAAGTTGAAATTTCTGATTTAATAAAAAGTGTCCGATTCTTTTTTAAAGAGGAAATGGAGTTGGTTTAAATCAGCACCAATTTTAAAGATGATATTCTCTTTTTTGGCACCTACACAAGTTGTTTCAGCTAACATTACACACTTCATTAAGTAAAGTAAGATTATAGATGTTACAAGAAATCTCTTTTGATACCATACGACAATACGGTAATATAGAACTCTTAGCCAAACAAATGGTAGAAGGGTTTATTACTGGATTACATAAATCTCCTTATCACGGTTTTTCGGTAGAATTTGCTGAGCATAATCTTTATAATCCTGGAGAAAGTACAAGGCATATTGATTGGAAAGTATATGCACGTACTGATAAGCTTTTCACCAAACGATATGAGGAAGAAACAAATCTGAGGGCAATGATTGTCTTGGATCGTTCTCCTTCAATGTACTATCCTGACAAGACCTTTGATAAAATGGCATTTAGTACGATGGCGGCAGCGTCATTGGGCTATATGCTCCAAAAGCAAAGGGATGCAGTGGGGTTGTGTACCTTCTCTGATGATTTGGAGGAAATGACGCAAGTGAAATCCACCAGAACTCATTTGCATCAGATCTTTGTGAAATTACAGCAAATGTTGGAAAAACCGCCTCCCCAAAAAGGGACTCATATTGCTAAGGTTTTACATCAAGTTGCTGAAACAATTCATAAACGTTCTTTGGTCATTATCTTTTCTGATATGATGGGACAGATGGGAAATAGGGATGAAATGTTTGCTGCCTTACAACATTTAAAGCACAACAACCACGAAGTTTTATTGTTTCATGTTGCGGATCATAGTACAGAGTTGCAATTGGAATTTCCAGAGCGTCCAATGGTTTTTGTGGATGTGGAGTCTGGACAAAAAGAAAAACTTCGTCCATCGCAGGTAAGAGAACAATATCAACAAACTATTCAACAACTTTATCATGATTTAAACGTAAAATGCGGTCAATATAAAATTGATTATGTTGAAGTGGATAGTAAAAAAGATATTGATCAAATCATTATTCCTTATATGTTGAAGAGACAAAGGATGAGATAGTTTGAGGTAAGAGGTGAGAATGAAGAAGTCATCACATTCGATTATTTCAATATCTTGAAAAAACAAATTGGCAAAATCAAAAAAGCCGTTCCAACCTAAGTTGAAACGGCTTTTTAAGTTTAAAAAATATAGGAAGTGAATTACCACTTCGTGTTTCTCATGTCACCAGAAGTCATGAACTCCGAGTGCATGTTGAATACTCTATCCAATGCTTGAGGCGTTTGTGGATGACCTGAAGTTACCTCTAAGTACTCTTTTAAAGTCTCTTTGTAATCAGGGTGAACACAATTCTCAATAATAGCTTCAGCACGTTGACGTGGAGATTTACCTCTTAAGTCAGCCACACCTTGCTCTGTGATAATCACCTTTACAGAGTGCTCAGAATGATCTTCGTGAGATACCATTGGTACAATAGCACTGATGCTACCACCTTTAGCCACTGAAGGACAAGTGAAGATCGACAAGAAGGAGTTACGAGTAAAGTCACCAGAACCACCGATACCGTTCATCATTTTCGTACCCAATACGTGAGTTGAGTTGATGTTACCGAAGATATCCGCTTCAATGGCAGTGTTGATTGTAATTAAACCTAATTGACGAACGATCTCTGGGTTGTTTGAGATTTCTTGAGGACGTAAAACTAATTTGTCTTTGAAGAAATCGAAATCACCATAGATATCTTTTAATACATCAGGAGATACAGTCAATGAACAACCTGAAGCGAAAGTGATATCACCATTTCTCATTAATTCGATCACTGCATCTTGGATCACCTCAGTATACATTCTGAAAGGAGGGATACCAGGGTTCTTACCCAATGAGCCTAAAACAGCGTTGGCAATATTACCCACACCAGATTGGATTGGTAAGAATTCTTTAGGGATAGTACCTTTTGCCAATTCACCTGCTAAGAAGTTAGCAACGTTATCACCAATTTTTTGAGTTACTTCATCTACTGGAGCAAAACCACCTACTTCATCAGGAGCGTTTGTTTCTACAATACCCATGATTTTTGAAGGATCAATTCTTAATACAGGTTCACCGATTCTAGCATCTGGAGAATAAACTGGAATTGATTTTCTGTAAGGAGGATCTAATGGTTGGTAAATATCATGAAGACCTTTGATAAATTTAGGGTGATTACTGTTTAATTCAATAATAACCTTTTTCGCTAATTTTGTAGCTGTTGGGGAGATACCCACACCTGATGTAAGTACAACCTCACCATTTGGAGTAATATCAGCTGCTTCAATAATTGCCACATCAATTTCTCCGAAGAAACCGTAACGCATCTCTTGAGCTAATGCAGATAAGTGCATGTCAAAATATTCCACGTGACCGTTGTTGATCGCACCTCTCATATCCTTATTAGATTGGTAAGGAGTACGGAATTTAACAGCATTTGCTCTTGCTAATTCTCCATCTAAAGAATCACCAGTAGATGCACCTGTAATCATTCCAATTTTAAATTCTCTACCTGCCTCATGCTCTTTTTTTGCTTTCTCAGCGATAGCCTTAGAAATTACTTTTGGAGATCCTGCAGGAGTGAAACCACTAAATGCGACAGTTGTGTTATGGTGTACATACTCGGCCGCTTCTTCTGGAGTTAAAATTTTAAATGGCATATTATTTTGTCTTTGCTTTTAAACTGATATTGTTTATTTCTATTAAGTGTAATAATTCAATTCTAATAGGCTTTAAAAAGTCACACAATATTGGTGTGTTATTTAATATTAACCTTGAAATTACACTGTAAAGATAGAAGGCCGTCAAATGAAAAATGATGACCGTTTAACAACCCCAAAAGGTGATTAAAGTAATGTATTCTGTAATATTTTTTAATGAAAAGGTTAGGGTCGTCATTGTTGTTCTTTAATTAGTTCATTTTTTAGAGATAAGGTCATGATTGTGCCTTTTCTTCTGTTAGTTGGGGTAGTGTAATGTAAAAAGGTTCAAGCCTAATGTATTTTAAGTTAGATTCCGCCATTAGTGGTAACAGAGGAACAGATTAATAGGTCTTTACAATTTTTTGAAGAAGTACTAGAAGAAGTTTTAAGTGAGATATTAGTCAATTAATTATTAAATTCGAAAATGATTAATTTAGAAAATACAGCCTTATTCAAGGACAAAGCGTATATAGATGGAATTTGGAAAAGTGCCCAAAATGGAAAAACTTTTGTGGTTACCAATCCTTATAATCAACAGGAATTAGCTCAGGTGTCGGATTTTGGACCTGAAGATATTCCCCCTGTTATTAAAGCTGCTGAAAGTGCTTTTCATATTTGGAAGAAAAAAACGGCGGCAGAAAGGGCCATAATTTTAAGAAAGTGGTATGAACTTCAAATCGAACATGCCGAGGATTTAGCCCGAATCTTAACAACTGAGCAAGGGAAACCCTTTCCAGAAGCTTTAGGTGAGATAAAATACGGAGCATCTTTCGTAGAATGGTTTGCAGAAGAAGCAAAGAGAGTTTATGGGGATGTGATACCAGGGCACGGGGAAGATAAACGAATTGTGGTGATCAAACAACCCATTGGTGTTGTAGTTGCCATCACTCCTTGGAATTTCCCCAATGCAATGATTACAAGAAAAGTTGCTCCTGCATTGGCGGCTGGTTGTTCAGTGGTTATTAAGCCTTCAGAAGAGACGCCATTATCAGCATTGGCATTGGCTGTTTTAGCTGAAAAAGCAGGTATACCAAAAGGCGTTTTCAATATCGTAACTACAACAGATTCTGCAAATGTTGGAAAGGTGTTGACGGATAGTCCCGTTGTGAAAAAGTTATCTTTTACAGGGTCTACTCCGGTAGGTAAACAATTGATGCGTCAATCCGCTGACACAGTAAAAAAGATCTCTTTAGAACTAGGTGGAAACGCCCCATTTATTGTTTTTGATGATGCAGTGCTTGAAGAAGCAGTACAAGGAGCTATTGCATCAAAGTATAGAAATGCAGGTCAGACTTGTGTTTGTGCCAATCGTATTTATGTTCAAGAAGGAATATATGATGCTTTTGTCGCCCTCTTTACTGAAGAGGTACGCAAGCTTAAAGTAGGAAATGGTTTTGAAGAAGGTGTAGAAATTGGTCCTCTTATCAATAGCAAAGCAGTTCAAAAGGTAAACTCTCTAATTGATGATGCTTTAGAAAAAGGTGGAAAGATTAAGCTTGGTGCAAAAAGTGAATCAAATGAAAATACATTGTTCCAACCCACTATTATGAGTGATGTAACTTCAGAGATGAAATTTGCAAAAGAAGAAATTTTCGGCCCTGTAGCTCCAATATTCAAATTCAAAACCGATGAAGAAGTCATTGAAGCAGCGAATAATACAGAATATGGATTAGCTTCTTATTTCTATGGTAACAATATGAATAGAGTATGGAAAGTTGCCGAAGGTTTAGAATACGGAATGGTAGGAATTAATACCGGAATGATTTCCACTGCAGTTGCACCTTTTGGAGGGATAAAAGAAAGTGGAAATGGTCGTGAAGGCTCTAAATACGGTATGGATGATTTCCTTGAAATTAAGTATTTATGTTTTGGAGGGGTACAATAAATTAAGACTCTAACTATACTATAAGTAGGCAGCACTGAGATATATTCGGTGCTGTTTTTTTGGTGGTGAGATAGTAATAAGTAAAAGATAGTTTGGGGTTATTATCGAATGATAATAGATAACTTCAATCTATCTTCCCTCTAAATAAATGTCATCATTGTAATTCTATTTTCATTTTCCTTCAAAAATGATGTAATTGCGCATTCTTAATAGAAAAAGAATACTATATAATTATATAAATGGCAAAGCAGAAACCTAGCGTACCTAAGGGTACTAGAGATTTTGGGCCCGAGCAAATGGCCAAGAGAACTTATATTTTGGAAACAATTAAAGACGTTTACAAGAAATATGGTTTTCAAAACCTGGAGACACCAACTATGGAAAACCTTTCAGTATTGACAGGTAAGTATGGTGACGAAGGGGATCAGCTTTTATTTAAAGTTGTGAATACTGGTGACTACTTGGAAGATGTAAATGCAGAAGACCTTGAAAAAGGAGCGAAGCATATGCTTCCAAAAATCTCTAACAAAGGTTTAAGATATGACCTTACTGTACCTTTTGCAAGATACGTTGTGATGAACCGAGGTACATTAAGCTTTCCATTTAAAAGATATCAAGTACAACCTGTTTGGAGAGCAGACAGACCTCAAAGAGGACGTTATAGAGAATTCTATCAGTGTGATGCCGATGTGGTAGGAACAGATTCATTATTATGTGAAGCTGAAATCCTAGCAATGATGGGTGAGGCATTGACGAATCTTCAAATCACAGATCACACGATCAAATTGAACAACAGAAAGGTCTTGACAGGTATCGCTGAAGCTATCGGTGAAAACGGTAAAGAGTCGGAACTTTGTGTTGCGATTGATAAATTGGACAAGATCGGTGTGGAGAAAGTGAACCTTGAGTTAGTAGAGCAAAGAGGTTTTACACAAGAAGCAGTAGATCAATTGACGCCAATCTATGAAATGAGTGGTTCAACAGCGGAACGTATCGAAAAGATGAAAACGTTCTTAGCTTCTTCAGAAGTAGGATTGAAAGGTTTAGCGGAGTTGGAAGAGGTATTCAACTACACAACTAAAATGGGAGTTCCTACAGAAAAAGTTGAATTTGACGTAACACTTGCTCGTGGTCTTTCATATTATACAGGTGCTATTTTCGAAGTGAAGGTAAACAATGCCAATATGGGTTCTATCAGTGGTGGTGGTCGTTATGACAACCTTACTGGCGTATTCGGTTTAGACGGAATGTCTGGCGTTGGTTTCTCATTTGGTGTAGATAGAATCTATGATGTATTAGAAGAGTTGGATTTATATCCTTCATCAGCTGTTGAGACAACAAAAGTGATGTTGACCAACTTTGATGATCAAGGAAGAGACTATTCATTGCCATTATTACAGAAATTGCGTAATGCTGGAATCTCTGCTGAATTATATCCTGATAATGCCAAAATGAAAAAGCAAATGAACTTTGCCAATAAAAAAGGTATTCAGTATGTCGTTTTAGCGTGGGAAGATGAAATGGCTCAAGGGAAATTCTCATTGAAAAACATGAGTACTGGTGAGCAAAATATGCTTTCAGCAGATGAGATTGTAGACCTTTTGAAGGGATAATCAATCTTTGATTAAAATATAAGAGTCGCTTTTGGAGTAAAATTCAGAAGCGACTTTTTTTGTTGTAACAATAAATAAAGCGAAGACATCACTTCAGTGTTGTTGTAAGCAAATATGACTTGCCCATGACTTCAGTCATGGTGACCGGAACACAAAAAAAGCAGTCACCATATTTATGATAACTGCCATCTATATTTTTACTTAGATAAGACTAAACATCTTTCTTCCCTGCCAATAAGTACAACGCAGCCATACGAGTAGCCACGCCATTCTCTACTTGATCAAGGATGATCGCATTTTCAGCATCCGCAACATCAGAAGTGATTTCTACACCTCTGTTGATTGGACCTGGGTGCATCACTACGATTTCTTTATCCAGTGATTCTAAAATCTCTTTTGTCAAACCAAAGTTCTGAGAATATTCTCTTACCGATGGGAAGTTCTTTACCAATTGTCTCTCCATTTGGATACGAAGCATATTGGCCACATCACACCAATTTAAGGCTTTCATCAAATCATGCTCTACGATTACGCCAAGGTCTTTGATGTATTTAGGAATCAATGTATGTGGTCCGCAAACCATTACTTCAGCACCAAGCTTCTGTAATGCGAAGATATTGGATAATGCCACTCGAGAGTGAAGAATATCGCCAACGATCACTACTTTCTTACCTTCAACAGTTCCCAATTTCTCACGAATAGAGTAAGTATCTAATATTGCTTGAGTAGGGTGTTCGTGCGTTCCATCACCTGCATTTAAGATCGTAGCATCAATGTGTTTCGCTAGGAAGTGAGGAGCACCAGGACTAGAGTGACGCATCACAATCATATCTACTTTCATAGATAAGATGTTGTTGACCGTATCAAGAAGCGTTTCTCCCTTTTTCACTGAACTACCACTCGAAGAGAAGTTAATCACATCTGCTGATAATCTTTTTTCAGCCAGCTCGAAAGATAATTTTGTACGGGTAGAGTTTTCAAAGAAAACATTGGCGATAGTAATATCTCTCAGAGAAGGAACTTTTTTGATAGGTCTGTTGATGACCTCTTTAAATTGATCGGCGGTTTGAAAGATCAGTTCTAAGTCTTCTCTAGTGAGATCTTTTATTCCAAGTAGATGTTTCTGACTTAACATTATATGAATATCTGCAAGAAATTGATGTATATAAAAAAACGGTCATTCTAACGAACGCCGTTGTAAAATTATTGATTAATAAGCCAAAGGTTATCTTCCTGATGACCTTCTTCTTTCCATTCTGCTTGAATGTATTGAGACTGAATGGAATTGACTACCTTACCCACATAAGTAGGTTCAATTGGTAAATCACGGCTATATTTTCTATCGACTAAACAAAGTAGCTCAACCTTTCTTGGACGACCAAATGCCATCATAGCATCTAAAGCCGAACGGATAGATCTTCCTGTAAAGACTACGTCATCAATAAGAATAACGTTCATGTCTTCTACTAAGAAAGGAATATCGGTTTTACTAGGAGTGAGGATACTTTGACCTCTTCTAAAGTCATCGCGGTGAAAAGTAATATCCAACTGACCTAAAGGAACTTCAACCTTTGCCAGTTCTAAAATACGTTTCTTTATTCTTTCAGAAAGAATAATACCGCCTTGCTGAAGACCAATAATCACTGTGTTAGAGAAGTCTCCATGATTCTCAATCAACTGTTGACTCAGTCTACTGATTGTAATGTCAAGTAATTGACTTTGTAATATGCTTACTTTTGCCATTTTCTATTTCTAGAATTCATTACAGGGAAAATTACCCCTTCGATTCTAACCTGTAAATCTATGAATTTTCTTTCAAATTTGTATAAAAACCTCGCATTTTGATGAGTTCGTCTAAAGAATTACAATGACGGAACAAATGATGCTTTTCATCGATATGTTTTTCCTTTAACTCTTCAAAAGAAGTAAAGACCATATTATCAATTGTTTGTTTGTCTTCTGCCATTTCAGGATCAATTCCTGTCACCAATTCACCTTTAACTCTTTTCACCCTAAAAAAAAGTTCGATACCATGGAGAGGGAGGTCAAAAAACTCATGCGTAAACATAAATTCATCAATTTCAACCTCAAGACCTGTTTCTTCTAGGAATTCTCTTTTCAAAGCTCCTTCTACAGATTCCCCGTATTCTAAACCACCGCCAGGAGGAGCCCAGAAAATCCCTCTTTTACCTATTCCATGGTGAACAGCCATTAATATTTTATCATTTTCTACCAATACACCGCAGACTCTAACTCTTAGTCGATGTCCGAATGTTTTTTCTATATCTTCTTTGGATGCTTTGTTACTCATTATGTTTTATATTAATGAAAGTGTTGGAGTCGATAAAAAATCAAATATAATAATTGATATACTTAATACATTGTAAACTCAGTTTTCAGCTAATTTTCATTGAACTGATTTGAACCTGATTGGGAGTGAATTCTATAATTCTGATTGAATGAGGAGGAAATAAAACCAAATTTATGATGATTTTTTTTAATTTAAAGGATGAGAATGCTCCTTCTTAGCTCCTGAAAAATAAATTTAATAGCATGTTTTGATTTACTTAGTTTGTTTTTAGGTAGTTGTTGTAGGGGAATACTCAGTAAACTTCTTTTTTATACGTAAAGTGCTAATTATTACATATTTAATTAAGTATCATACGTACTCTTGTTTTTGTATAATAAGTAATATTACTTAAATATGTTACGTAATATTTCCTGCTGAAAAACAGTTTTTTACCTCTCAAAAAACTAGACCAATAGTGAAATATGACATAGTTTCCGTTTCGAACACCCTCTACATTTGTATCATAAGCAAGCACAAACGCTATAGGAAACTCTCATAACTTACAAATTAACATGACAAATGATTTAAAGCTATTCTCTATATCTCATAGTAAAGCTACTGTTAAGGTAAGGGAAAAATTTTCTTTAAATGATTTAGAAGTAAAGCACTTTTTACAAAAGCTCAAGGAGGTGCTAGGAATAGATGAAGCGATTGTTTTGTCAACTTGTAATAGAGTTGAGGTCTATTATGTTTCTAAATCAATATTGACGCAACAGATACTTAAATTACTCTGCGTACTTAAATGTCAGGTTCCATCTGATCAGTACATCAAATATATTGAAGACAAGGAAGGTGATAATGCTGTAGAGCATTTATTTTCTACTGGGATAGGTGTAAATTCTCTATTACTCGGCGATTTGCAAATATACGGACAACTGAAAAACGCCTATCAAAATGCAACAGATGAAAATATGTGTCAGGCTTTTCTTCATCGCTTGATGCACACCTTCTTTCATTTTCATAAAAGAATTACAAATGAAACCTCTTTTAAGAAAGGGGTGAGCTCTAATGGTTATGCAGCCGTAAAAGTTACAGACGAATTTTGTAAGTATAATAATGATGCGAAAATATTGATCATCGGATTAGGAGAGATGGGTAAGGATGTTTGTCAATATTTACAAAAGAAAAATATTAATAATGTCTCGATAACAAATAGATCATTAGAAAAAGCGCTTCAGTTTAATAAAACCTTTGGTTATGAGGTGGTAGACTATGAGACTCATGAAGAAATGTTATTTGATTTTGATGTAGTGATCACTTCTGCACATCACGAAAAAATCGTTTACAAACCATCAATATCAAGTTCACAATCTCCTCAGTTAATTATTGATTTATGCTCTCCAAGGACAGTGTCTCCTACCTTTAATAGAGTAGGAACAAAAGTTTTAAACATTGATGATTTAGGGATGCAGTTAGATGAAACTATCAAACTGAGACAAGCAGAACTAACCAACGTAAGTCTAATTTTTAATGAAGAGTTATTGAAGTTTAATTCTTGGCTCAAAGAAACTTATTTCACACCTACTGTATTACTTTTAAAAAATGCATTAGAGGAGTTAAGAAGAGATTCGTTAGCTACTTTTAAAAAAGAGTTTAATTCATCTGAGTTGGAAGCCATAGAAAGGGTTTCGAATAGGATGATCCAAAAAATTGTACAACTCCCAACACTACAACTCAAAGAAGCTTGTAAGCAAGGTAATGTTGCTACTTTAAATGAGGCACTAAAAGCACTCTTTATGCTTGAAGAGCCTAGTATTCACACTTCAAAAATTTAATTGACTATGGGTTTTTTAAAATCACTTTTCGGTAAAAAGACAAAAAAAGAAGAAGGACCGGTATCCGCAAAACAAATTGAGTTAGTGCAAAGTACATTTGCAATGGTGGCACCGATCGCCGACAAAGCTGCAGAGATCTTCTATGCAAAATTGTTTGAACTAGACCCTTCTCTAAAATCAATGTTTACGTCTGATATGGCGGAACAAGGTAGAAAGCTGATGGCTATGTTAGCTGCGGCAGTGAATGGTTTGAATGACTTAGGTGCATTAGTTCCAGTCGTTCAAGACCTAGGTAAAAGACACGTAGGTTATAATGTAGAAGATTCTCATTATGATACAGTTGCAGCTGCATTGTTGTATACATTAGAGACAGGTTTAGGTGAAAACTGGAATGACGAGGTGAAGGATGCTTGGACTACTGTATACGTTGTATTAGCTACAACAATGAAAGAGGCTGCTGCTACTGTAGAACCTGTAGAATAATGACCTCTACGATTAAAATTGAAAATCTCTTTTCTTGAGTAATATAGTTCCATAGCAGAGGGGTTCATTCGCCATGGCTCCTTTGCTACTATTACTCCCTACAACAACTCCCAAAAAACATTAAACATTTTAACACCAAACAATAGATTCATGAAAACTTTCTGCAAATTTAATCAACTTCGAAGTTATATTCTGCTATCATTGACCACAATCGGTTTTTACAATTGTCAACCACTACCAGAAGATTCAACTGCACAAGTATCGAATAAAAAATATTCTATAGAAGAAGCTTTTACGATTGTTTCAAAAGAAAACGATGTAGCTAGAACACTTTACACTAAAGCCATTGTGGGTGCAGGTAAAAAGAAAGGTTTGAAATTTGACGAGGATTGGGAAAAAGATCACATTGAGGCGGGTCCACTACCTGCATTATTCTTAAGAGGAATTGCCGGTGATATTCGTAAAAAAGGAGAGGTGCCATTAGGGTTATTCCTAGGTTCTGATTTCCCAATCAGAAAATCCAATAAATTCAAAGGTAAGCAAGCTGAACTTTTTGCTGAAATGAGAAAAGATGAGCAACCTAAGTTCTTCTACGATGCTGAAAACAAGTTGTATACTGCAATGTTCCCTGATTTTGCATCTGCAGGTGCTTGTGTAAGCTGCCACAATAAACACCCTGAAACGACAAAAGCCGATTGGGTATTGGGTGATATTCAAGGAGCTACAACATGGACTTACCCTGAAGATTCTGTAAGTTTTGAAGAATTAGAAGGTATGATCATGGCCTACAGAAATGGTGCTGCAAATACTTTCCAAAAATACATTGACAAGACAAAAACATTCAAAGAAAGTGATATACCAGTAGTTGGTGAAGAATGGCCTTCAGGAGGTTACCAATTACCAAGTCCAAATATTTTCTTGGATAGTGTTGGTTTATTAACTTCTGAAGAAACTTTAAGTGGTATTCTGAAATTATAATATAAAGTCTTAGTACTAAAATTACCTGTTGTTGTGCGACTCCCCTCTAGGTTTCATATTTTTTTGACAAAATACGTATATCTATTTTAAAATCTACTTTTCATCTTTTGAGGGGAGTCTACATTTAATTAATTCAGTTATGCATAAATTAAAGTTTATATATATTGGCTCTTTTCTATTTGCTCTATTTGTAATTCAAGATGTTTTTGAATTAAGATGGGAAGCATTATATGAACTACAAGAAGAGCAAATGTATAGGAGATGGTCAGGATTGGGTGTGCTATTAGTGATCCTATTCCAATGGACCTTGAGTTTAGTAAGAAGTGTACCAAGGTGGGAAGATAAATCTATTGTATTTCATAAAATACATAATTGGTTAGGGGCATTTACTCCATTGATATTTTATGTTCATTCTATGGAATTAGGGTTTGCCTATTTATTAGTATTGAGTATCACATTCTTCAGTAATTTTATCATGGGAATGTTCAACTTTGATGTCATCAGAAGTAAGTCTCAATTGTTCTTTCAAGGTTGGATGATTGTTCATGTTTCGCTATCAGTATTTATCACATCTCTTACGTTCTATCACATTTGGGTCGTTTTCTTTTACGAATAAACCTTAAAATCAACTCCCATGGAAAAAATTAAAACGCTAAAAGTTACAGATGTCATCAAGGAAACGAATGATGCGATCAGTATACATTTCAAACAGCCTTTTTTCAAAAAAATAAAATATACTCCAGGACAATTTCTGACACTATTGGTCAATGTTGATGATAAAGTGCTTAGACGTTGTTATTCTCTAAACAGTGCCCCCAAAGTAGATCAAACCATTAGTGTTACTGTAAAGAGAATTAAAGATGGTAAAGTATCTAATTTCCTTTTCGATTCTGTAAAGAAAGGAGATAAAATAAAAGTACTTTACCCAATGGGTGAATTCACAATGCAGCCTGATCCTAATAAAAAGAGACATATTGTTCTTTTTGGAGCTGGTAGTGGTATTACACCTTTATTTTCTATTCTAAAATCAACTTTATATAAAGAACCTAAGAGTATCGTTTCTCTATTTTATGGAAACAGAGATATTGAATCAATTATTTTTAATGAACTCTTAGCGAATATAAAAAACGAATTTCCAGAGCGCTTAAACTTAATTCATATCCTTGAGAAACCTGGTGATTTTAGCGATTGCTACAAGGGAAGAGTAGAGAGAAGTCAAGTTCCAATTTATTTAGAAAAAGTCCCTAAGTGGCCCGTTGAAGAAACAGAATATTTTATTTGCGGTCCATCTGGAATGATGAATGAAGCGGAAGAAGGATTGAAATTAAGTCTAGTACCTGAAAAATATATTCATATTGAACGTTTTTCTGCTCCACCACCTTCTGCTCAGGAAATCCAACAGCAAGGTGCATTTCTGGAAAACAGAGAAATTAAAATCAAACACAAAGAGAAATCTTACCAATTTACTGTTCCTGCCAAGAATAATATCTTAGAGGCAGCATTGGATGAGAAAATTAAATTGCCTTACGTATGTATGGATGGGATTTGCGGAAGTTGTAAAGCAAAAGTCACATCTGGTGAAGTATTTATGCGAAAAGGCCATGTACTCACTCCAAAAGAAGTAGAGGAAGGGTACATACTACCTTGTATCTGTAATCCGGTCACTAACAATGTGGTGATTGAGTATGCATAATCTCTTCGATTATCACTTTACAGACAACAAAAGAAAGATCTTTGAATCAATGCTACATGAATGGTTTTCACAATGCGTTATGGGAGTTAGCAAAAGTTAACCTAGTAGCATTTGATTCTCTCCCAAAAAACTTTAAAGCATCAACAAATGTTTAAAATAAGTAGAAAAAGAAAGAGACAATTTATAGGGATGTGTACAGGTATATTTATCTCTGCTATTACCTATGTAACACTTTCTCTTCCACAAAATGATGATTTCCTTTCTAAAGGACCTCTTAATACAGGACATGAAAACCTTCAGTGCGAAACTTGTCATACACCTGCTAAAGGTAATGTATTCCAGCAAGCACAGGCAAATTTTATGCATACTGTAGGTCTTAGAAGAACTGAAGCAGATTTTGGGACTCAAAATGTTGATAATCAAAAATGTTTGGATTGTCATGATAGAGCAAACGATAGGCATCCATTGCATCGTTTTGAAGAGCCTCGTTTTGCTCAGGCTCGAAAAGACATTGGTGTAACTGAATGTGAATCGTGTCATCAAGAACACAATGGAGTTCGTATTACTCAAACCAATATTGGTTATTGTCAATCTTGCCATGAAGATACTGAGATGAAAAATGATCCTCTAGAAGTATCTCATAAAGAATTGATTGGTCAAAAAAGATGGAATACATGTCTACAATGTCATGATTTTCATGGAAACCATATTTTTCATGCTGCTGAATCCCTGAAGGATACCATTCCTGTACAAGAGATCAAGGCTTATTTTGCTGGAGGTAATTCACCTTATGCAGAAGAGAAAAAATATTATGCTACAACGGAAGAGGAATTGAATAAAAAGAATTAACCTTCAAATTTCACAATAGGAGTGTTATTTAAAGTTCGATTATGTAAATTGATCAATAATAGGTACCAGTACAAAAGAAATACTTTTTTGTACTGGTATTTAAGGTTTAAACTTCAATTTTTTCATATTTGAACTAAACAATGAGTACTACAAAAGCAAAATACGATGTTTTATTTGATGAAATTTCTGCAATTGCAGATAGAGCTTCTTACCGTAGTCAAGAAAATAAACTAAAATCATTTAGAATTTATCTTGGAATTGCCATCGCATCCGCATTAATAACCATTCTAGTGGCAGTGTCAAATGATGTTCCATTGAAATATCAACTACACACAAAAATACTTACCCTTCTATTGAGTGGAGTAACAACTGTTTTAGCAGCTTGGGATGGTTTTTATAATCATAAACAACTTTGGATCAACTATGGTGAATCAAGAAATCAATTACGTGCCATTCAGTTGAAAATGAAAATGATGGATGAGCAGGAACGGAATAATGACAAGGCTCTTGATACTATATTTAATGAATTTCAGGAAGTGATGCATAATGGTAATTCAAATTGGAAATCATTAAGAATGGAAAATGTAGATGCGACTGCATCGAAAGAATAAACTGTAACATTTATAGTAAGTACCATGATAAAAGTCTTATAACTTATGTCATGGTACGTAAGAAGTGGGTGTTAACTAATGCTTGATACTTACTCTTTTTAATTCTTCTAAAACTTCAACTTTATTATATTAATTATTCTTTTTACTACCTATTCATTTTGGCGTTTAGTTCTTTAGTTAGTAACTTAATACTAATACCTAAATAAGACCATTAATGAAATTTACATTGCTATTCCTAATTACATCAATAATACTTGGATGTAATTCTCAACAACACACCAATAAAAAAGAAGTAGACCAAAACTCATTTATCAAAAAAGAGAAAAACACAATTCATACAGGAGAAACAAAGATGTTTCCATTAAAGAAAATTGAATTTAACCCAAGGTATACTTGGGAAGAAAATATCAATGGGGTATGGTATGATGCTTTTGGCGGTTCACCTGACAAAATCTTAAAACTTATAGAATTTCCTACTGAGTTTTTAGATAAAAATGGCGTACTAGCCATTATTGAAGATCAAGGAGAAGTCAAATATTACTCTTTTCTTGGAGGGGAAGATGAAATCTTTATCTTAGATGAAATAAATACATCTAATCAATCTGTATTAACCACTTATGGAAAATCTGCTTATTCGTCAATCAAAGTTTATGATTTTAGTTATTTAGAAGAAAGTAATGAAATTAAAGCATCATATGAAATCTTTGGAATGACAGAACCGGAAGATGGTGATGGAGTAATACCTTTTCAAAAAATTCAGCATGACATTTTGATAATAAATCCGTCAGGTGTAATAGAGCAAGGTGCTGCTCGAACTCAAAAGTTTAATGCAGATAATGGTGTAGTGATGAATGAAGACTCAGCTCTTGATATTTACCAATTTTTATATCAGAAATATTATAGTGCTCTTTCAAATGAATTGAATGCTAATAAGATGGAGTTGCTACTAAGTGATATTAAGGTTTTAACAAGAGACAAAGGAGTGGTAGATAATATTTTTAGACCTGTAAATAAAATTAAGAAGGATCATTATGTAAATGATTTAGGCCTCCTTGAATATGATTGCTATTTTATCCCTTACAAAAATAATTTTAAGCTAAGAGATTTGATTTACTCTGATTACCCCGTTTTTTATGTTGAAGATCATGGGGAATATGTGTATAAAATTACCAACATGAATGTTGAAGAAGACCTTATTTCTATTAGTTTGAAGCAAAGCTATTATATCAATGAACATTCTGGAGAAATAGAAGAAGTGGATGATAACTTTCCTCTTATTAATTTACAATTTATCAATAAAAAATGGGTGCTAAGTTTTCAATCCAATCCATTAATGATGGAGAAAGATAGAAAAGGCCTTGATGTCATTAATTCAAATGAAGGGCAGTAAAGAATATACAGAAATAGAAAAGTTGAAGGAAACTTTTAAGCACCATTCTATCTCTATCATAAAGAATAAAGAGAAATTCAGAAAAGACTTATATTATGTAGATGTAAAGGTGGATGACTTTGACTTTAAACTATTGATAGATGATGAGTACGGTGATTTCTCTGACAATAATCAATTGATCAATTGGTTTCTTGTTTTATACGCTCTAGAATTATATTCTGATACAGAAGATATTCTGGAATGGAGTAAGGAATTAAATATCAATGTAAAGATTGTATTAGAACATTATAAAGACCTTGATGAAATTTATAGAAAACTAACTGAAATAATAGGAGAGATTGAACTTCCCATTTCATCTTATGATTATACCTTAAGAACTGGAGTTGTAAAAGCATTAGTGAAATATAGGAATTGATTCTATTAAATAGAATCAATTTTTCTTATATGTATGGTATTAAACAATGTATAATGTATGATTATAAGTTTATTTTAGCTGTTTATGTCTATTTTATTAATGTTTAAATTAAAACGTGTAAATTATTTACGATTTTGTGTAAATACTTTTTTCCTTCATCTATGATATTTGTAATGTAATCAATCGGGAATAACAATAAAGAATAATAAGTCCTTTGATTTACATAAATAAATATCAAAATTTAAAACAGATAAGTATTATGAAACCAAGCTCAAAAGAAATTAAAAACTTTTCTCCAATGACTCAAGAATGGTTAGAAAGTGGGAAATTTATGCAAATTGAAGGTAAAACTATTTTTACATTTGATGTAGGAGAGGGAACGCCAATTCTACTATTACATGGTCACCCATCTTCAAGTCATGATTGGAAAGGAGCAGCAGACCAATTAAAAGATAGAAGTAGACTTATTTCATTTGACTTAGTAGGATATGGATTAAGTGAAAAACCAGAGGCATTTAGTTACTCATTATTCCAACAAGCTGACATTGCTTTAGGCTTAATACAAAAGTTAGGACTGAAAGAAGTACATGTGGTAAGTCACGATATAAGTACTAGTATTCATACAGAGTTGCTTGCAAGAGCAATAGACGGAACATTACCTTTTAAGATTTTATCAAATACATTTTTAAACGGTAGTATTTTACAATGGGTATCCAATGAGCCACCTGAGCAGGATGTTTTCCAAAATAACACAAGATTATTTGAAGGAATTAAAGCTTTGGAAGGAATCGACAAGAAAATGCCTGAAATTATCAGAGGGATTATCAGAAAGCCTGTTCCACAAGAGAAATTGAATATGATTGGTGAGTTAATGGGTTACCGTGATGGACATTTACGCCTTGCAGCACAATCTGTTTATATGAGAGAAAGATACGTTCATGCCAAACGTTGGGTTGGTGCTATGGAAAACACTAAACCAATGCGTATCATTTGGGCGGAAGATGATCCAGTTGCCAACATCCAAATCGGTAGAGAATTAGCTCAACGCATAGAGCATGCTGACTTTGTACAATGGAAGGGTGCAGGTCACTTTCCAAATTTCGAAGATCCTGACTTCGTAGCAAAACAAATTGCCATTTCAACAGGAATCTAATCACAATACACTTTTAATAAAATATCAACGAAAAGGTTTGGGTATAAACCTTAATGGGATCACTATGTCCAAACCTTCCTAAAAAAATAAGAAAATGAATAATGCAAAATACATCATCGGAGTTTACAATGTAGAGGATATGATTTTAATTCCTGGAACAAAATGGATTGTAGGTGGAGGAATTACAGCCTATGGGCCAGGAGCCGAAGATCAAGTGATTACTAAAAATTATCTACACCTTTTTGATTCAGAAACGGAAACGGGTGATAAAGTAGATTCTTACAAGATTGCAATTCGTCCTGATTCTGATATTTATCCTGAAACAAATGCTCCTGATTGGGAAACATTCTCTCCTCACGGAATTAGTTTTGGTAAACAAGAAAACAATAAAATTACATTATATGCTTGTAATCACGGTGGACGTGAATCGGTTGAAGCATTTGAAATAGATTACTCAGGTGATACACCTACTTTTACATGGATTGGTGCCATTGTAGCACAAGAAGATTTTTGGCCAGATGCAGTAGCCTATATTCCTGATGGCGGTTTAGTAGTGACATCAACTCAAAGTCCTCTTCAAGATCCTGAAGAAGCGATTCAAATGCAGTTAAAAGGAGGTCCAGTAGGAAGCACTAGATTATGGTATTCTGGAAAAGGTTGGTCTAATCTTGAAGGTGCTGAAAAGATTTCTACACCTAACGGCGTATTAGTTTCACCTGATGGAAATAGAATTTATGTCGCCGCTTCTACTAATTTTGGTATCTACAGAATCGATAGAAGTAATGAAAAGCCTGTAGTTGATTTTGCTAAAGTAGATGGTATACCTGATAATATTAGATGGTCAGCTGACGGTAAATCAATGTTGGCAGGTGTTCATACAGCAGATCCAATGGTTTTTGCAACAAGCATGGGTGAAGCGATAAAAACAGGTGGTAATATTCCAACACCGTTTAACATTACAAGAATTGATGCTGAAACTATGGAAACTTCAATCGTAGTTCCAAGTGCAATTTATGCCACTATGGGTGGAGGTACAGGAGCCATTGAGGTTGGAAATAGACTTTGGGTGAGTACTACAAAAGCAGATAGAATAGCAATTTTTGATTTGGATTAAATCACCACCAGTTAATTAATTAGCATACATTTCTCTTTATTGAGATTTGTATGCTTTTCATTATATTAAACCTCTTGCTTTTAACTCAAGGTATTTGTTAATAGTATCTACATTCAATTTATCTGGTGTAGTTAATATTGTATGAATACCATTTTGCTGTAATTCTTTTGCTATAAACCTTCTTTCTAAAATATTTTCCTCTTGTAAGGCTTTCCTATAAATATCATCCATACTTTGAGCCTGTTTCTTTAAAGCTTCTTTTATCTCAGTGTCTTCAAAAAGTACAACTACAAGAAGATGTTTTTGTGTTAACCTTTTCAGATAAGGAAGCTTTCTTTTTAGACTTTCTTTGTGAGTAATGTTCGTAAAGAAAAGTAGAAGACTTCTTTGTTTTATTTGTCGGCGTAATAATGTAGTGACTTTCGCAAAGTCAGTTTCTTTGAAACTAGGATTAAGGTTATAAAGTTGTTCTAAAACATTTTTCATTTGACCTGAATTCCTACTTGCTTTCAAGAAATTGCTTGTATTATAATCAAAAGCTGAAACACCAATCAAGTCCTGTTTTACTTGAGCAATATGAAGTAAGATTAAACTTGCATTGATGGAATAATCTAATAAAGTCATACCGTCGAAAGGTAGTTTCATATTTCTACTCATATCTAAAACAGCATAAACCTGTTGTGCTTTTTCATCTTGATAATGATTCACCATCAATTGTTGAGAACGAGCAGTGGCCATCCAATTGATAGTTCTGAAATCATCTCCTGCTACATATTCTTTGATTTGGTCGAATTCTTTTTGTTGACCAACTCTTCGCACCTTTTTTATACCACCATCCATATGTCCAGTATTGAAAGCCATTAGTTCGTACTGCTTCAATTTATTGAAAGAGGGATAAACTTTTACAGATTGGACCGTGCAATTTTGTTTTAGTTTTCTTCTGACTAAACCAAGTTTAGATTTGACAAAAATTATCAAGTCACCAAAGTGGTATTCACCTCTTTCTTTGGGAGTGATTTTATACGTGATATTTTCCTCTTCTGAAGGTTTTAATTGAAATTTAAACTTCAAATCCCTTAATTGAAATGCTATTGGAGCCTCATCAATTAACTCAAGGTCTAAAGTTTGAATACCTTTATTGACAGTATACAGTGAAATTTCATTTTTTTCTCCATTAGACAGTCTCTCAGGTGTTTGTCTATCAGCATATAATTCCTTTTTGATGGAAAAAAGAAGCACAATATCCAATAGTAATAACAACCCAAATAACAGAGAGAGAATCCCTATGAATCCAAATAGAACTGGAAAAAAGTAGGAGATGATAAATAAGAAAATAACTCCACTACCAATTTGATAAAATCGGTCAGCAAAGAAAATTTGTTTATAAAAACGCATAAGCAATTATCTAGGAACTTCTACTGTATGGACAATTTTATCAATGATGCGATCCATACTCTCACCTTCCATTTCTTTTTCTGCTGTCATAATTAAACGGTGTCTTAAAACTGGTTTGATCACATAAGCAATATCGTCTGGAGTAACGAAATCTCTACCTTGTAAACAAGCCCATGCTTTTGAGGCATTCAATAAGGCAACACCTGCACGAGGAGAGGCTCCCAAATAGAGTTCTCCACTCATTCTTGTCTTACGAATCAGTTTCAAGATATAGGCTAATAAATCATCTTTTACGATTACCTTTTTAGCTAAGTCCCTAAATTCTTTTAGCTTCTCTGGGGAAAGTTTAAACTCTTTGTCAATAAGTTCAGAAGGGCTTTGATGCTGATGGTGCATTAGTAATACTTCCAATTCATCTTGTTCTTCTGGATAATCTAAGTCAATTTTGAAAAGAAAACGATCCAATTGAGCTTCAGGTAAAGGATAGGTACCTTCTTGTTCAACAGGGTTTTGTGTGCCAATCACTAAGAAGGGTTCTTCCATAGGGTATCGGCTTCCATCATATGTAATTTGACGTTCTTCCATTACTTCAAAAAGGGAAGCTTGTGTCTTGGCAGGGGCTCTGTTGATTTCATCTGTTAAGATGATATTTCCAAAAACAGGTCCTTTTCTAAATTCGAAGGTGTTGGTCGAAGCATTATAAATATTGGTTCCAATAACATCAGAAGGCATTAAATCCGGAGTGAATTGGATTCTAGAATATTGTCCATCGATCATCACTGCCAACGTTTTAGCCGTTAATGTTTTGGCCACACCTGGTACACCTTCTAATAATACATGTCCATCAGCTAAAATTGCAGTCAATAAAAGGTCAATCGTTTTCTGTTGTCCTTTAATAACCTTGTTGATTCCTTCTCTCAGTTTATTTAAATCTTCAATTAATGCAGATGTATCAATTCTATTTTCGAAGTTATCTATTATATTATCTTCCATATTTATATTTCTTTTGAATAAAAGTCATCTATTAATTCATTTACTTTGATGAAACCACCATCCGTTATTGAGTGTTTGATTTCCCGGTCAAGAGTGATGAATAGTTTCTTTATATTTTCTTCCTTAATTCCTGAACGGAAGGAAAGGAGTTCTAATTCTTCATTGATTTCTTCCTTATTGAGGTTGATATTGTATTTGTTTTTAATGTGATTCAATAAATATCTTTTCCTCTTGATCAAAATATTTTTGTTGTCTTTCTGTCCTAAATAAAGTTGTCCAAGTGTATTCACAAATTTCAAACTATCATTAGATGGGGGAGTAAGTTCGGGAATAGCTCTTTGTTCTCTTTTGATTTCAAAAATAAGATAGATGAAAATGAGAATGAGAAATAATTGAACAGCTTCTCGTAATCCATTTCTCGCTAAAATTACTCTAAGAGTTGATGCATGTCCTTTTCTTCCTAGCGCGTAATATTCAGTTCTTATATAGTTTCCTTTCGGAAGTTCCTTGATGATCTCATTGATTAATTTATTATTATCATCATTTAAAAGAGCGACATTGGTGAGGATTTTTGGTGTACTCAGTAAATATATAGCTCCTAAACCAATTTTCTGTTTCATAAAAATGGCATTCCCATCTTCATTGTAAGCTAAAACTTCAATACTTGTAGAATCATAAATATCAAAAGAATTATTTAGTTCGAATGCCGAAAATTGACCTTCTTTATCATTGATGAATACACTTAATGTATCGAATTCAAACTCATTTTCTTTAAGATTGGGTATATCTTCAATCTGTATACTTGCATAACCATAATTCATTTCAAAGTCCAAAGTATCTTTTAGGTTACGACTAAAGTTCTCAGCAGCCAAAAAAACAGTACCTCCCTTTAACGCTCCCGTGTAAATCGATTTGACGCTTTCTTTATCCAATTCCAAACGGTTATTGATGATCATTAGATGGTTTGAAATGATATCAATGTTAAGTGAGTCGTATATTTCATAGGCTGTCATCCTCGAAGGTTTGATGTTTACTTTCATTACGGAGTCTTTCAACAATTCTGTCAATGCCTTTGTACCGTAAGGATCTTTAGAGTCTGATCGATAATGAGGTCTCCAATTTGTTTTCTCATCTGAAGTAAACGCTAAAAAAAAGTAGAGAATAACAGCAAATACCAAGATGATATATTGTTTATTTTGTTTTTTCATGCTGATCTACTGCTTTTTCAAAATCGTAATACATTGTTTCTAATTGATGTGTTATCGTCTCATTTGCTTCAAATTCTCCATAACAACAGTATTGAAAATAGACTCCGATGGAGTGGAAAGGTTTTTTAATGAGATCTTCCTTTAATTGGAAAAGAATATCATTGTGGTGCTCAACACCTCTAAGATTGATAAATCCTTTTTGGTCTAGTTTATCAATAGCAAGTAGATAATATAACCTCACGGTTTCATGGTAATTGTTTGCCTTAATAGCTTCCTCTAATTGATTCGAAAGAGGAATAATACTGTCGTTGGGAGTGTAAATAGAACTAGATCTTTTATGTTTAATTCTTTGATCTTTTGAGAAGATAATGATGCGGTTTGTTTTTAGTATTAAATAAACGGCCCACATGACTGAGACAATAATAATAATCCATGCTAAATATCTTATAGATGCACCACCAATCTCAAAGTCTTTACCAAAGATTTTATGAAAAAAATCAGACAGCCAATTACTAATCATATCCCATATTGATATATCATATTGGGGGAGTATGTAGGTATATTCGGGATCTTCTTTTAAACGTTTTAGCGTTTCTTTGGAAAATTCTCGCTCTTGAGCAAAGGATAAAAATGATAAAAAAAGAAATGAAATGAGGACAATAAGTTTTCGCATTGCAAAAAATCTTCGTACAAAAAAATCGAAGTGAAAAATAAGCTCTCTTGTTATTTGAAGAACAAGAGAGCAATATCAATTAAGCCATTGATTCAGCTTCTTTTAATAAACTCGTTGCTTCTTTTTGCTCTTTTAAAGAGAAATATAAAACTACGGTACCAATTTGCATGAGAATAGTGAAAATTGGGCTAACTAAACTTGAGAATCCTGAAACAATGATCATTAATGTTGTATAAGAATCAGCTACTTCACTTCCTGAAGCAGTAATTGAAGCTGCTTCAACACCCGTTACAATACCGCCAACAAACCCGAATACATAGTTTACAAGACTAGAAATAAATCCAAAAATAAGTAAGAAACCTAAAGTGGACCACCAATTTCCTTTTACAAGTTTTCTACTTTTATCAAGTGCACCATCCATTGTAGTTTCCTCAAAAATTAATACTGGAACAACAACCGCATAAGCAATAGCAAGATAAATACCTGGAATAATAAACATTAAAGTGGCTAATGAAACAAAGAAGCCTACTATAAAGGTTGTACCAATTATTTTTGGAGTAATGCTTAGTGTTTTTGAACGGATATTTGATACTGTAAACTCTAGCTCTTTATCCAAGTATACTTTCACCATACTTGTAGCCATAGCACTAAGTAATACATAGCCAAACATTGAGAAAATGAATCCAATGTAAAAATAAGGATCAGAATATACTGCTAATGCAGCAGTAGGGCCAGCATTGCCTGCTTTCAAAATACTTGTAGTGGCATAGGCTGAAAAACCTCCTCCAATTAAGAAAAACGGAGTAGCTAGCGTTAAAACTGAAATCAGGATTGTTTTAAAGTTTTTGGCCCAAAAAGAAAAAGTAAACTCGATTTTTTCTCCAAGACTTCTTACTTGGTTAAATTGAAACGTTTGCATAAGCACGATAAGATTTAGTAATGATATGTAAAAAAATATATAAACAGTTTCTTATAGAATACATAATAAAAATGTCACCTTCCAATGTGATTAAATTGAAAGAGCAACTTATTTTTTAGCAGTCTTTAATAGTTTTGCTTTATAAACTCTGTTTGCGTAGTAAAAATAATAAAAAAGTATAAAGCTGAAAGAACTTAAGATAAAAAATAAACGAACAGCCAATGGCCAATCGACTTGTCGAGTCACAAAACCTTCTAGAAAACCCGCCAGGAAAAAAATCGGTACTAAACCAATAATAATTTTTAATCCACTCTTTGTTCCGTCTTTCAAACTATCAATCCTCTTTTTGTGTTTTGGAAAGAAAAAGGAATTACCCAAAATGAAACCAGCTCCACCTGCGAATACAATAGCTGTAATTTCCAATGTTCCGTGTGTCCAGATACTTAATAGAGATTCCCCTAAAACACCTTTTTCATAAAAGAAATATTGAAAAGAACCGAGCATTATTCCATTTCGAAACAAAAGGACACCTGTACCAAAACTAGAGAATATGCCTAAGGCAAAAGCAAAAAATGATACTTTTACATTATTTATAGTAATCAAGTAAAACATTTTTAAATGACTTCCCGAAGCATACACATCCATGGGTTTTCCTTTTGCAATATTCTCTAAAGTCATATTTACATAGCCATCGCCAAGAATAAGCCTTACGAATTCCCCATCATGATACGCTGAAAAAACGCCTATAAGGGTACTCACTGCAAATACTAGAAAAGCATAGAAAAGTTGCTTTCTATTATTGGCCATTTCAAAGGGGACTTCATACAACCAAAAATCTTTAATCCTTGATGTTTTCTCTTTCTTCGTAGAATAGATTTTTTTGTGATACTTTACTGAAAGTGAATTCAGGTAAAATGTCACATCGCTTTCAGGATAAAAAGTTTGGGCATAAGATAAATCATCACTTAATGATTTATAATACGAGGCGAGTTGGTCAGGAGAAACAGTTGTTTTGGTGATTTCTCTCTCAATAGTTTGCCATTTTTCCTGATTTTTCAGAATAAATATAGGTTCTTTCATAAAAAATTGCTTTGTTAACACAATATATCACAATTTTTTATCTGAGAAAAATGTCATCAATTTCTTTCCAAAACAGCCAAAACGTAAACCTTCAATTCCAAAAGGCACTTATAACTACAAGGATAGCGGCATTCTTAATTGATATACTGTTGTTATCCAGTATTTTACTATTTCCAATTTTAATCTTTAAAGAGTTGGATTTATTCATTGTCATTACAATCTGGGTTGCCATCATGTCCTTCGTCATATTAGTTTACAACTTACTTTGTGAAATATTTTTCGAGGGTCAATCTCTAGGTAAAAGAGCAATGAAAATCCGAGTTGTATCTATGGATGGAGAGTCCGTAAAACTATCACAATTTTTTATTCGTTGGATTTTCCGTTTTGTAGATATCCTTTTGATGCAAGGTGCTGTTGCTGTTTTTACAATACTCATAAGAGGTAAAGGACAACGTCTAGGAGATATATTGGCAGGGACAATGGTTATTTCTGAGAGAAGGAAAGTAGAAGCTTTTAATTTCTCAATACCTGAATTTGCTGAAGATTATGCTCCTATGTTCCTTCATGCTGATGCCATCAACGATCAACAACTAAATGTAATCAAAAAGACATTGAAATTTAAAGGATCTGAAGAACATGAAGAGGTAGTTCATACCATTGCTAATAAACTGAAAGAGCAATTGTCGGTAGAGAGTTCATTAGAAGATATTGATTTTATAGAACAACTTTTAAATGACTATTACTTTCTGACTTTGCAATCACAAAAAGATCTAAATTTTTAAATTGATACAAGTATGAACTTTGAGAACCTTTTGAATGATAGAATCAGAAATAAACCTTTAAAGGGTAAGCTCAATGTTCATACTTTTTTAGAGCACTTTTCAATTATTTCTTATAAGGTTGAATTATATAAAATTGCTCCTTTCATTCCAGAACCATTTGAATTGTGGACTTATGAAAACAAAGGGAAAACTTATGCATTAATAAGTGCAGTAACGTTTAAAGACAAAGATTTTCAATTTCATAATTTTATACCCCAACCTAAATTTTCATTTTATCAAACTAACTTTAGAACCTATATTATCAATAAGGAAACCAATGAGCATTGTGCATGGTTTTTTGGGACAAACTTAGGTTCTATCACTCATTTGATTCCCAAACACCTTTGGGGAATGCCGTGGGATCAAGCAAAATATACCTGTGATTTTAAATTTGAGAATGAGGTTTATAAAAACTATTCTGTTTCTTTTCATTCAGCAACTGGCAGAGGGCTTGTAGATATTGTTGGGAGTAAAGATAATATGCAACTCTTAGAGGGGTTTGAAACTTTAAAACAACAATTATTCATCCTTACTCATCCCGTAAAAGGCTATTATGATAAAGTAGGAAATCAAATTGGTACCTATGAAATTTGGCACCCTGAAATGCTTCTAAAACAAGGGAGTTCTCAAAATACATATTTTGAATTTTTCGAAAAACTTGGTTTTCTTTCCAAAGAAGAAATGCAACAACCGCATTCAGTCTTAATTACCCCTTCAATTGAATTTGAAGTACTATTACCTCCTAAAAATTATAAATGATGATATACATCTTGGTGATGCAGTGATAAGTGTCATGATAAGTGTTGTCTATATTTTGTTATTTTGAATCAATCTAAATAATATTCTAATTCTCTCTATGTGCTGCTTCATTCAATCAAGAAACATCAACCATAGTTGAATTTAGATGTGAAAACTTATCATTAATTTTATCAGAAACCATGAAAACATCTTCTCTATTTGACAATTTAGAGTTCAATGAATCTAAACCTTTAATTACTGTCCTTTTTGAAACTAATTTCACGAAAGAAATTAGAATCGCTATGGCTCAGGGAACAGTGATGAAAGAACACAAAACATCTTTTCCAATTGTTGTAGAAATGGTTGACGGAAATGTTGACTTTGGCGTAGAACAGAGAAACTTACAATTGAAGAAAGGAGATATACTTGCATTAGAAAGCAATGTTCCTCACGATTTAAAAGCTACAGAAGACAGTGTTATCAGACTGACATTAACAAAATATGACTCTTCTGAAAGGGTAGAAGGAGTAGCGAAAAAATAGTAGATTTAATTTCAATAAATTCGATATTTAAGCTTTTGCTGGGTTGATGATAGAGTCTTTTAGGTTCTTGATTCATCCCTTTTTTTGTTAAGTTTGTGATGTGTTTTTTAATCTTACTAAAGCTAAATTAATAATGAACAAACTCATTACTATGGTTTTCATTTTGATGGTTTCCATCTCCTGCAAAACCAAAACGAAACAAGATCAAGTGAAGGAAACTGTTTTCGAGAAAAGAAGTGATCTTCAGCTAATTCTCGACTCCGCCCAACTAGATGGTGCAATACTAATCTATGATCAAGAAAAAGACACCTACTATTCTAACAATTTTGAGTGGTCTAAAAAAGGGTTTCTGCCTGCTTCAACTTTCAAAATTCCCAACTCCATTATTGCATTAGAAACTGGAGTGGTTAAAAATGACAGTACTTTGATGAAATGGGATGGCATTGAACGAAATTTTAAAATTTGGAATCAGGATTTAATTTTCAAAAAAGCATTTCAATATTCATGTGTTCCTTGTTATCAGGAAGTAGCAAGAAAAATTGGTGTGGATCAAATGAAATCTTACTTGAAGAAATTGAAGTATGATGGGATGGTATTTGATTCTGCTTCCATTGATACTTTCTGGCTGGTGGGAGCGTCAAGTATAAGTCCTTTTTCTGAGATTGATTTCCTAAAGCGATTGTATGGATCAAAACTTCCGATCCAAAAGAGAACTGAAGCTATCATTAAGAAAATGATGTTGATAGAAACCAAAGATCAATATAAGCTAAGTGGTAAAACAGGCTGGGCCAGTAATGGAGATGATAACAATGGGTGGTTTGTAGGTTTTCTTGAACTTTCTGACAATACTATTTTCTTTGCAACCAACATTGAACCTACAGAAAGCTTTGATATGAAAAACTTTCCAAAAGCAAGAAAAGCAGTGACAATGAAAGTATTAAATACTTTAAATTACCTGTAAAGACTTCTCTCTCTTCAATCATTAAACTAAAAATTAGAACAAAACTATTTCCAAGAAAATTGTATATTAGATCAACTCAAATTTTTATTAATTACATTTCTCAAAAACTACTATGTACACTAAACGGATCTACTCAGTTTCCATTATGGTAAAATGGACCAGAAGGTATATCTATCAATTTATCATTTTAGCGATTTTACCGGTCTTTATGTATGAGGTTTTAGGCTTCAAGTGGCTGAAATTACCTTGGTTGCCTATTGGCTTGGTCGGTACAGCATTAGCCTTTGTGATTGGTTTTAAAAATAACGCTTCTTACGGACGCTTATGGGAAGCAAGAAAAATCTATGGTGGTATAGTAAATGCCTCTCGATTATTAGCAACCATGGTCAATGATTTTATTACAAATGAGCATGCAAAAAGAGAAAGAACGGAAGAGGAGTTTTTCGAAATTAAGAAAGAAATTATTCATCGACATGTAGCTTGGATGACTTGTCTTCGATATGCTTTACGAACAAAAAAATCATGGGAAACTTCCGCTATCAATAAATCAGATAAGGAGTATATGAATGCCATGCAAATTGTGGAATATGAAAATACTTTAGAAGACGAGTTAGAAGGATACGTTACGAAGGAAGAAAAAGAATACATTCTTGATTTTGGAAATAAACAAAATGCATGTCTGACTTTACAATCTAAACATTTCCGTGAATTACAACTTAGCGGATTGATAGAAGATTTTAGGCATATGGAATTTAAAAATATGATTGCGGAATTATTTGCATTGCAAGGTAAAGCGGAACGAATTAAGAACTTTCCCTATCCTCGTCAGTTTGCAACTCTGAATTTATATTTTGTATGGATTTTTGTGATTTTTCTTCCATTTGGTTTAATGAGTGAGTTTGATAAAATTGGTCACGTGTTATTAAGTCAGAATGTGCTAGATCCAAGGTTCCTATTTATTGCTGATAACTTTGTATGGTTATCAATTCCAACAAGTGTAGTGATCTCATGGATATTTTTCACCATGGAAAGAGTCGGAGATGTTTCAGAAAACCCTTTCGAAGGTATTGGTAATGATGTCCCAATTTCAACAATGTCAAGAGGGATAGAAATTGATATTAGACAAATGATTGGTGAAGATAAAGCATCACTTCCGGCACCACTTCCACAAATTAATGATACGCAGATGTAAGTCTTGAAATATGAAATTTATAACACCATCTATACTACTATTATTTCTTTTGCAAAGTTGTTCCCCCTCAGAGGAGACATGGACAAAAGAAGAGATTTTGAATAATGTTTCAGAACATAATTATTCGGGAACGGGCTACAGAGACTTTGAAGGCAAAGTCATCAATTATGATTATGTTGATTTTGGCAGTTTTCGGTTAGCCGTATACGATAATAAAATTAAGTGGAAAGGTTATGGTGGTTATTTCGATGGTATTGTTGCTCTAGTAGAACCTCAAATCTCTAAAGTTTCAGAAGGAGTTTATTTTATGTCTTGGGTTTTCGAATCTGGAGGAGGAGATAACGTATGTGTAAATTTTAATACTAAAAAAGTATATGCACACCTCCATCAACCCGAATCAGATATGCCAGAAGATTTTGAATTGATATATGGGGAAATAACATGTGGTCCATCTAAAGATTGTGCATTTCCTGATGGTGAACCAATGGGACAGCTTTCAACAATTTGGTCTATTTTTAAGAATATCATGAAATATGATCTTCCTTTTTTGGGAGAAACAGAACGTCCATTGATTCAGGAAAACAAATTGGCTCAAAAAGAATTAACGGGTAAAAAAATAAAATATACAATTGACAATACTTCGATCACTATTGAAATTAAAAACGAAGTTACTCAAGTGACATATCAAGGAGAAGAAACTCAAAACTTTTTGACGTATGTAACAAAAGTTGGTCCTGGGATCTACTTCATATCATGGATGGGGAACCGAAAAGCGAGTGATCACATCGTCTTTAATCAAAATGAAATGATCGTTTTTGATCACATTTCAAGAAATGGAGAACATCGAGAGTCTGTATATGATGTAGATTGCTTTGGTGAAAACTACAATTAGTTTAACAATTGTAAATAAAGCTTGGAATTAAATTCCATTGGGTACATTTGTCTTGAGTTTAACTACATTATCACGACTACGTTTGCATAACTTTATATGATCTCAATTAAAAAAAGACGACAATTGGTGCAGGTTATTCCGTTTACAGTAATTTCACTGTTATTTGGCTTAATTTACACATTCCTTGAACATGGTATTCTAGGAGATACAGCGACATATCCAACAACAGGCAATCCTTATAATTTTAACCCTGTTTCCTCTGCATTTTTAACTTTAACAGGAGGAACTTTAATGGGACTATTGGAAGTGTTTTGTCTTAACAAACTATTTCATTACAAGAGTTTTTCAAAGAAGTTAATCATAAAAACATTGATCTATATTTTGATCATTGCTGTACTTGTTTTTATAATGACAGATTTGGGACATGCTATTGAAATGGAAGAAAGTCCATTTAATCCAAAGGTGATAGGTTATGCGATGAATTTCTTGATGAGCTTTGCTTTTATTTCTATGGAAGTCTATATGGCTCTAGGGATCGTAATATGTTTGTTTTATACAGAAGTTAGTGATAACATTGGACAAGAAGTATTGATCAATTTCTTTCTAGGTAAGTACCATAGCCCAACTGAAGAACATCGTGTTTTTATGTTTTTGGATATGAAAGACTCTACAGCGATTGCGGAACGATTAGGACATACCAAATACTTTGATATGTTGAGAGAGTATTATGCTGATCTATCTAACTCCATCTTGAATTACAGTGGACATATTTATCAATATGTAGGTGATGAAGTAGTAGTGACTTGGACAATGGAAAATGGTTTAGAGAAAAACAATTGTCTGAACTGTTTTTATGACATGAAAAAGTCCTTGGAAGAACAAGCGGAAAAGTATCAAGAAAGATTTGGCGTAGCACCTACTTTTAAAGCAGGAATACATTTAGGAAAGGTAACCACTGGAGAAATAGGTGTGACTAAAAAGGATATTATTTTCTCAGGCGATGTATTAAATACAACCGCAAGAATACAAAGTTTATGTAATTCTTATAAGACTGATCTTCTCATTTCTGAGCGGTTGTTGGAATTCCTTAAAGTAGAAAACTATTTTACAACAACTGATATTGGTACTGTCGAATTGAGAGGTAGAAATGAAAAAGTAAATCTCTTCTCAGTAAAACAAATTGCATAAAACTAAACTCATTTTCTAACAAACTATCTCTTAATGAACATAGATCAGCTTCGACTAAAAGAAGATATTATTCCGCTTTATGACGATGAACAAAATCATAAAGTTACGCCTTACATTCATGACTTCATACTTCATAAATGTTCAAAAGAAGAGCTTTTACTACGTCAATCCATCATCCAAAATCTTCTTGATCATCAGGAGGTAATTCATAGCTATAAATACAATAAACTCTATTATGGAGAAGCTCTAATAGTAAGTGAAGAGATTAATAAATCTTCATTTGTGACCTCAAAGAATTATATTTTCTTTTCTAAAAAAGAAGTCGAACATAGTAAAATTTCAAGATTAACGGCAAGTGCAATTTTCTTTAAAGAGCTAGAGCTTTTAATTCAAGGTTTATTGGATATAGCGAAAGTAGCTGAATTGAGAGTTTTATTATCTCTGCTATTAGAAGCCCTTTAGTCACTAAATGTCTATTCTAATTCTGTACTTACTCAGCAGGAATTAATGAAGTACATTGAAACCCTTCAAATTATAAATTTTAAGCGTTTCTGGGATATTCTTTTTCAGGTAGAATGTTTTATCTCTATCACAAGGTGTTCTCTAAAAAAAGGGTTTTGTTTACCTGTAATTTACGAGGGTTGTATCCATTTAGAAAAAGCTTATTTTCCGTTAATCAATAATGTTGTCAAATATGACATTACATTTGATAATAGTTTGAATATACTTAATGGTCCTAATATGGGAGGTAAATCGACTTTCTTAAAAACCATTACATTATGTTGTTACTTAGGGAATATTGGTGTTCCAATTCCATCTTCAAAAGCGGAAATTCCTTTTTTTGAATCCTTCAATGTGAATTTTAATACCAAGGATAATTACAAAAATGGGACTAGTCATTTTATGAACGAAGTCATCTCGATAAAAGAATTTATCCTTTCAAGTAAGTCTTCAGGTTCAGTTTTTGGTTGCTTTGATGAATTGTTCAATACTACAAATCCAGAAGAAGCACTTCGATTGATCTCTTATTTGTTTTCTAACTTAAAATTGAATTCTCCTTCATTTTTCATTATTTCTACTCATTTAGATATTGAAATATTTAAAGACAGAGAAGAGATAGGATTTTTTCATCCATCCACGAAATTAAACGGAAATAAAATTCAATTTGATTATAGTATCACGAAGGGAATATCAAAATTGAAACTAGGAGAGAAGCTATTTCAAGATGCTGGAATAATGGATATCATTTAATATGAAAAGAAAAAATGTCACACCTACTTTTAAACTAGATGTGACATTTTAGTATTAATAGTGTTTGACTCTATTCCTTACTTCATCTTTCTTACCATTGTTAAATACTTTATGGTAAGCACCAGTGATATATCCTGTTACCCTACGAAGCGTAATAATATCTTTTGAGCCACATTTTTTACATTTCAAATCATCAAATAAACCCTCGTGATTACAACTCAAACACCTATCTTTTTGAATGTTCGTTGCGAAATAATAAACTCCTTCTTCCATAGCTCCCTCCACAAGGTTTTTATAAAGGTGAGGCGTTTTTGAAATCTCAGACCGCAATTCTACATAAGTAATAGAACCTCCTGTACAATGTTGATGATACGGAGCCTCAATGGCAATTTTATCGACATAATTGATTTCATGCCAAACCGGAACGTGATAAGAGTTTGTGATGAATTCTTTGTCGAAAATTCCTTTTACTCTGCCATATTGTTCCTGTAGTTTCTTAGCAAAAGTATGGCAAAGGCTTTCTGCAGGAGTGGCATAAAGAGAGATATTCAATCTTCTTCTTTCACTTTCCACATCACAAAATTGATGTAAATCACTGATTAATTTTAGAGCTTTTGCCTGAGATGTTTCACTTTCACCATGATGTTTTCCCTCTAGAATTAATAGTGCTTCAGCAAGACCAATAAACCCTAAAGCAAGGGTGCCCGAATACAGAACTTCACCAATCTTAGCCTTTTCATTGTATTCTTGTTCATGCTTCCATATCTTATTTTTATACATAAAAGGAGCCGAACCCATTAATTGTTTTCTTTGCCAACGTAGACGACATTCCATCATGTCAATCCCCATATAGGCCATTTCCATAACCATTTTAGAAAATTCTTCCCACGATGAAGTCTCCATAGCATACTTTGGTAAATTCATGGTAACTGGAGAAAGATTACCTCTCCCTGATTTTCCATTACTACCATGTAGGTTTTTACCTAAGCGTGTCCTACAACCCATGGTGGCAGGGATGAGATCAGGAACAATATTTCCCTTTTTATCCATGATATCGTATACCTCTTGATGTGTGTTGACATAGTTTGGGTAAACTCTTTGAATAGAACATTCATTGGCTCTACGGAAAAGGTCTTCATTGATAATCTTACCTCCCTCTTTACGGTATTGCCAAATTTGTATTGGGAAGATAGGCGTTGTTTTTTGTTCACCAATACCTTCCATCGTTGCTTCAAGAAGACACTCAATAAATAAACGACCTTCTTTTGATGTGTCACAACCGTAATTGATAGAAACGAATGGCAATTGATTACCAGCTCTACTTTCTAAATGATTTAGATTATGAAGAAATGCTTCACAAGCTTGTTTTGTTTCTTCAGTAGTTTGTTCCCAAGCATACTTTTCTTCGTTAGGAATGGAGTAGCGATTCGCAACTTTGATATGTTTCTCATAACTCTTTCTGATAAAAGTAGCCATATGAAAATCAAAAGCATTGATGGCAATACCGCCAAATTGTGCATTACTTTGACACTGTAAAACAACTGCTGTCACTTGTAAAGCCGAACGAATACTTTGTGGAGGACGCATGGTACCATTGGTCGTGAAGATAGGTCTACTTAAAATATCACCAATATCAATAAACATACAGTTTTGCATTCCCACTGCATACGAACTGAAGTCATGAATATAAATCCAACCTTCTTCGTGCATCTTTAAATGTTTTTCTGGAAGGAGATATGATTTAGCATATTCTTTAGAAATCTCTCCTGACATCCTTGTCAGCTTAGCGGTAAAAACACCCTCTGGCATGTTGGCGTTCTCATTTTCTACATTGGTGAGGTTGATGGCCTCATTGGCGAATTTTAATAGTTTACTATCTTGAAAGTTTACCATGTCTTTTGAGTATAAAATGAACAAAACACAAGGCGCGTTGATTGGAAGTGCAAAACAATAGGCACATAACGATCCTATCGTTGATGTAGACACTTTAACTCGAAGTCTCTTCATAACTACTGCTTGGTAGGTCTTCTGACTTATCTCTGAAAAATCTACCTTCTCGCTTTGTAGCAATGGCTATCAGATTTTCATTAGAAAGATTTACAGCTGCGAGTACAGTTTCAGCTTTTAACTGAATTCCCTATTATTCCACTTAGGCACCATGCACAACAAATTTGTGCGTTCTTTCCTTTAAAAGTATTGATGACAATCACTGAAAAAATATTGCAAATTATAAGCGCTTGAAAATGAACTTTTGAGCGTGACAAGATTTTGTAAAACCCACATTAAAAATTGTGAAGTAGATTTGAAGTAGTCAAATGACTATAAGGTGACGAATGCCGTATAAATTGCTTTTCCGTTGTATCCACGACTAAATATATTTGAGTTTTAATTTAAAAGCGGACAGAATTTCAATTAGTATGAAGCAACTATTATTTATCATCATTTTTTTATGCATCAATAATTTTCTACTTGCTCAAGATGAAAAATTCACTTTTGGTATCGGTACGGGTTTAGAAGTATATACTGGAAATATTGATGATATCAGTATTGGCGGAGTAGGAGTCAGTTTGAATATCAATTTTTACTATAATCACACTTCACATTGGTCATTCGGTTTTGAACGAAATGGAAGTATAAGCATGCAATTTTTAACTCGAAAACAAGAAGAAGATTATTTGGTTTTTTTACCTTTTGATGCGATCGTACTATCAAATGTTGTTGATTACACTCTTAAAGCAAAATATTATATAGGAAAGAGTAAAATTCGTCCTCATGTAGGCTTGGGCATAGGATATTATAGGACAAAGAGTGCTTTGCGTTCTGATGATGACATGGGGCCAAGTATAGAAGTTCCACTAAAAAGGTATGAAGCCATAGGTTTATCTCCAGAATTAGGGATCAATTTTGGCTTATTTCAGTTGGCATTTATTTCAGATATTATTCCGGGTACAGTAATTGATTACAATGATGAATCCTATCTTTTTAATTTATCAGTGAGAGCAATCTTTAATATAGATGTTCAGAATAAGGATGGGTCGAAAAAGAGATAAGAGAAATTTATAAGGGAAGAAATGAAATTAGTGCTACTTAGTATTTTTTTATTGATACAATTATTTTTTGTAAACCAACAAGAGATATCAAGAAATGAAAAACAGAAGCTATTTTTAATTATAAATGCTCAATATTTTAAAGGAAATAATGATACTTTAAAAATATATCATCAGCGTAATCTATCATCTCCTGCTGTAAAGATGACAAATGAAAAGATTATTTTTTATAAAGATACATGTAGTTACAATAGGAATTATTGTAGGTATTTTAATGAGAAAGATGTAGTTCAATTTCTTGAGTATAATATTTTCTATTTTAAGCGAGCTAAAGAAATAAAGGATGGTTATTTGGTGAGTGTAGGTGATGATATTTATATGATCCCTCATCAAAATGGAGTTTATACAGAAAGTATACAAAAGCACATTCAAGGTTGTATCATTACACCAAAACCAAATGTATCACTAAAGCAATCGCCAAATACCACTTCTGCAGATGTTAGAGTAAGTAAAGAAAATATCTATTTTGTAGTTAAGGTTTTAAACGATTGGGTTTTATTGGAGACCCCTGAAGAGTTTGAAATAAAAGAAAGAGGATGGGTAAAGTATAGTTACCCCATCAAAATGGACTGCAATCAAAATTAATAATTAAGTAAATTGCAGTATTATGAAAAGTAAAAGAA
>NZ_JACVVP010000025.1 GCF_014534745.1 Flammeovirga sp. EKP202 | reverse complement strand
ACCAAATAGTCCCACCATTTTCCTCCAATAAATTCCCTGTCAGCCGTTATATATTCTATAATAGATAAATCAAAGAGATGATGAAATCTATTGAAAAGCTCTTCCCTTTCTTTTTCATTTGAGTTACCTCTTTTATTTCCAAGGACAGTCCACAAGATAGGAAGTCCTACACCTTCATAAATCACACTTAAGTATAAGATATTGATATTCAATTGTCCAAACTTCCAATTTGTACGATCTAGCGACAGCTGTAACTTTCCTTGAATTGGTAACATTTTTAATAATAAGAGAGAAAATGCATTTTCATCAAGTTCAAATTCAGAGAAAAATCTTTGTATTCTTCTCAGTTTAGATTCAAGTTTTGCCGAAGAAGAAAATCCTTGGGAGAGTCTGTTAAAGTTGACAGTTTGGACTTTCAATAAACTTAGGATGATACAGCAAAGGCAAGTAAGTCTTGCTTTATTAAGCGTTAATGTTTTAGATAAGATTTCAAATAATGATGTATATTCGTTCATGCTAATCAGGCTGAGTTTAACTTTTTTGTGTGGTAACTTAAAATTAAACATTTTCTCTGATTAGCTTTTTTTGTCATGTACTAAAGACAAAATTACAAATTACTTCAACAGCAGGTCTACTAATGCTTATGCTGAATCATTTAATTCGAGGATAAAAGACTTTAGAAGGGAATTCAGAGGTGTAACAGATTTAAAGTTTTTCCTATTCAGAATTTCAAAGATATTTGGGTAACCTATGCCCACTTTTTGTTAGTGACCCTGTATTTTTTATATAACACCTTTCTAACAAAAAAAAACACCCTTACATTACTGTAAAGATGGTTTCTAGTGGAGTCGGAGGGAATTGAACCTTTTGTGTATTGCCGTCTATTATTGTCTTTTTTATGCTAAAAACGTAATATATCATCAAATTTATTGTAATATTGTTGATGGAAATGGATAGCAAAACAAAAATGTTATCCCCAATGTTATCCCCTTTTTTTAATCTCTCTTTTTTATTCATTGGTTATTATGGCAACTGTAAAATTATATTTGAAAGACAAAAATGCTCATAAAGTAACAAAAGTTATTTGTGCTGTGTCTGATGGAAGAGGTGTTTTTATTAAAGTTCCTACTAGTGTTTCTGTAAACCCAAAACACTGGAGTGTTAAGAATCAAAGAATCCTATCTGCGAATTCAAATGCAGTTGCTTTAAATCAACAACTTGAAAAATTTAAAAATCGTGTTTTCACAATTTATCTTGAAGCAAAAAATAATGGATTACAGGCAAATGCAAAATATATAAAGGAACAATTACATCCTAAAGAGAATACAGTTACTAAAGAAGAGAAGTTTTGGAAAGTTTTTGATAATTACCTTGAATTAAAAACAAACTCACTTTCTATATCTAGTATTAAAAAAATAAAATCTTTAAGAGTGCATTTAAGGAGTTTTGAGGAAAAGAAATATATCACTTTTGATCTTGAAAAAATGGATCAGATGATTTTTGAGAGACTTCAGGATTATATGTATAAAGATGCAGATCTCAATGTTCAAACCACTGCAAAGTATCTTGGTTTGTTTAAGACTTTCTTGAATTGGTGTAAATCAATGAAGATTGTTGATAATGATGATCACAAACAATTTTCTCTAACTCATCAGCCAGAAACATTAAAACCAATTTTAGATGATAAGGATATAGATAAGTTAAGAACTGTATCATTAACCAATAACTATTTAGATAATGCGAGAGAGTTGCTTATACTGTCCACGTTGACAGGTCTTAGATTTAGTGACTATAGTAAAATTAATTTATCTCAGATAAGAATAGATTCTGAAGAAAGAGAATATTTGGTATTAAGACAAACTAAGACTAATGAAAGGATAGAAGTCCCTTTAAATTCAGAATCCTCTCGTATTGTTCATGATCTGATTGATGGTAAAGTTAGAGCGATAAGTAATCAAAAGCTAAACCAGTATGTAAAAGAGGTCTGCAAATTAGCAGGTATAGATGACCTTTTTGAAGTGGATGAATTTAAAGGAACACAAAAAACAACTTATCAGAAACCCAAATATGAATTAATTACAACTCACACTGGAAGAAGAACATTTGCAACCCGTCTTCTTTTGAAAGGTGTTCCAACTAAAACAGTGATGAAGTTTACCGGTCATAAAGATGAAAGAAGTTTTTCTAAATATGTAAACATTCCAAAAGAGAAAGAAATGGACTTGGTAAGAATAGCATTAAGTGATTAGTAGTATTGTTCGATTAATATGTATATAAAGAAAATCAAGAAATCTTTACATAGTAAGTTTTGTATGTAAAGATTTCTTGATTTTCTTTACATAGGTTTATTTCTATGTAAAGAATTTTCAATTTTCTTTACATAGTATGTTTAGTTTGAGATAATTTTTGTGAGAAATGTGGGAATTAGAACATTTACCGTATAGAGAAATAGAACTTGAATCTAAAAAAGTTTTAAAAGCATTACCAAGAGCTCATTTTGCATTGGCTGAATTAAAAGGTGTTGCTTCCTCAATTCCCAATCAAGAAATTCTGATAAATACATTAGTACTACAAGAGGCTAAGGATAGTTCTGAGATCGAAAATATTATCACTACTCACGATGATTTATATAAATCATCACTTGACTTAGAGCGCCTTTCTTCATTGGGAGCAAAAGAAGTTCAAAATTATATTTCTGCTTTAAAGAAAGGGTACTATAAAGTTAAAAAAGAAAACCTTTTAACGAATAAGTCTATTTTAGCAATTCAAGAAGAGTTAGAAAAAAACAATGCAGGTTTTCGAAGCGTTTCTGGTACTTCATTGAAGAATGCAAAAACAGGAGAAGTAATTTATACACCTCCACAGAATAAATTTGAAATACAAGATCTAATGTCAAATTTGGAGAAATATATTAATATCTCTGAATTAGAAGATATTGATCCTATAATAAAAATGGCTATAATCCATTTTCAGTTTGAGAGTATACATCCATTTTATGATGGTAACGGAAGGACTGGAAGAATTATTAATATTCTGTATTTAATTTTATCAGGCTTACAAGATTTACCAATTTTGTATCTAAGTAATTATATCATAAAAAATAAACAAGAGTATTACCAATTACTCCAAGGTGTTAGAGATGAAGGTTTATGGGAACAGTGGTTATTATTTATGATAAAAGGAGTTGAAGAAACATCTAAAGACACAATAGCTTTGATCCATGAGATGAAAGGATTGATGATGCATTTCAAATATAAATTAAGAGAGAATTATAAATTTTATAGTCAAGATTTATTAAATAATTTGTTTAAGCATCCTTACACCAAGATAGATTTCTTAATGGAGGAATTATCAATATCTAGGGTGACAGCTTCTAATTATCTCAATAAACTTGCAACTGATGGTCTTTTAGTTAAACAAAAAATGGGTAATCAAGTCTATTTTGTTAATTATAGTTTATTTAAACTGTTGACTACCAGATAAAATATTTGAGTTGATGTTATGTGTTTTTTACCTCATATTTCACTAATTGTATTGCTTCCAAAACTTACCTATTAAGTAGGTACATCATCAATTAATTGGCGAGATTCAGAAAAGAATAGAAATGGATGGATATAAAGGAACACATAAAACAACTTGCCAGAAACCTAAGTATAAATTAATCACCACTTATACAGGAAGAAGAGCATTTGCAATCCCCGTCTTATTTTGAAAGGTGTTCTAATTTTGACTGTGATAAAGTTTACAGGTTATAAATGTAAAAGGAGTTTTTCAAAGTATTTAAACATAAGGAAAGAAAAATAAATGGATTTGGTACGTATTGCTTTTATGAATTAAAATTAAAGGTTATTTATCTCTATTTAGAGAATAATCATCCGATACTGCTCTATAGAAATCTTTAGGCCTCTTGATATTTTCATTATCCCTTTCTTTAATATATTGTGATGTAATATACCTCCAATTGAAAAAGCGTTCAACATTAAAATATTCAACTCTACTCTCGGAAACAAGCCCCCCCCCTGTAGCTAAAAATAATGGTTTTATTTTTTCTAATTTAAGTACTAATTCATTGATTTCATTAATTACAATCTCATATTCTGGGTGTAATCTTTCGGAGTCTATAGATTCATTTAGAAGACTTAATGCTTCTTCATAGGCATTTGGGTTATTTAGATTGACATTATAAATTAAAGTTGAAAAATGTTCATTAAACCAATCATTTAAAATGACAAAATAGTCTTTTAATTCTTCAGAAACAGATTGTAAGTAATCGATATAGTCCTTTAATTCATGTATTTTTGTATTTTCTCTAAAGATTGACCGACCAAAATTAACTTTATCTTTAATATCAAAAGTAGGTTGTGGTTCATCATATATTCGACGGCTCTGGAAACCAGGAAAAGAGCTATATGTGTTTACATTCTTATCAGTTTCACCATTTAAAATATAATCTGGGTTGGCACCCATTTTTATTAATGACTCAAGGATTTCGAACGTAGGTTTTTTTATATTTTTTTCAATAGCTGAGATATAAGGTTGTGTAATACCTAATTCTTTAGCAAACTCTCTTTGTGTTAGACCAAGGTCTAAACGGATTTTTTTTATTCTTTCTCCATAATTCTTCATTATTCTTCTCTTTATTTTTGAAAATGAATTCTAATTTAATAATATTGTATCACTGTTGTTGATTATAACACCACGTGATCTTTTTGATTCTAACAAATATAATAATTTATAAATTCTAGACAGGTTAATAATGATAGAAAATCCTTTTGAAGCACTATTTCTTAAGCTAAGCTCTATTGAATCGAATACAAAAATTCTTTCGGAGAAAATAGATTCTTTAAGTCAAGAGTCTAAAGAAAACAATGATATGTTGACTATTCAACAATTGTCACAAGAATACAGTCTTTGTCGATCTACAATTCACAAGTTTATGAGAGATGGAAGACTGAAATATCATAAATTTGGTCGAAAGACTTTATTTAAAAGAGAAGATATTGAAAAATGTATTACAACTAAAGGAAAACATATGTAACATTCTCTATTCAAATTAACCTGTGTATAAATAAAAAAGGTAAAACGACTGCCATCGTAATACCTTCTGATTTTATTTGTACACAGTACAAAATTATTACAATGACAAAAATAAACAATTTGCCAGACTTGAACAATATTTCAAGTCTGGAGGATACTGTATTGCCTAAAAATACAGCAAAAGAAGTCAACTATCCATTTCCTCTAGTTGTATTTCCAAAGTATATACAAGAGGCTCTATTAGAATTACAGGATGTATTTTCATTTGAGAAGCCATACACAGCGATGACAACACTTGTTGTTTTAAGTGTAATCATTGGAGGGAAAATGAGGGTGATTGTGAAAAATGGTTGGACTACAATTCCAAGTATTTATACAGCTATTATTGGTAACTCAAGTATTGGTAAATCGCCAGCTATCAAAATCATTTTGAAAGTGCTTACTTCTATTAATGAAAAAGAAATAGAAAGGTATGAAGCAAAGAAAGCAGAATGGGAAGCAGCTATTGCAGGAATGAATGAGACAGAGAAAAGGGAATTTATTTTAGAAAATAAAGAACCTACTCGTAAACGTTTAATCACTTCTGATGCTACACAAGAATCGTTATGTCATCTATTAGCAAAAGATTCTTTAGTGCTTTTTAAAGATGAGCTGATAGGTTGGCTAAAAAGCATGAATCAATATCGTCAAGGTGCTGATATCGAGTTTTTCTTGAGTGTATTTAATGGGCTTGTGGGTGAGGTAGATCGTGTAGGTAAGAATCTCTATGTAAAAGACCCTTTTCTTTCTATTATTGGAGGAATTCAACCTAGCATTTTGCCTCAACTTACAAAGAATGGAAATGGGGATAATGGATTTTTATATCGAATTCTTTTTGTCATGCCAGAGAGTGAGAGTGTGAACTACCTCTCAGAGAAAGAGCTTTCTAGTAATCGTTTAGATACGTTCTACAAGAAAATGGAAGGGTTGTATTATGCCTTACAGGACGAGGAAATGAGATATATTCCTTTATCAAAGGAAGCAAGATCCTACTTCATCAGTAGCTTCAATCATTATTTGAAAATTGCATCCGAAACTAAAGATGATGCTATTATTTCCGCTTATAAGAAAGTTGGTGATTACATGCCACGTTTTGCTTTGTTGCTTGAAGTACTTCATCAATTATTTGATGATCAAATTGGCGTATACATAGGAAGTGTATCGTTAGTAAGCATGGAGAAAGCTAAATTGCTTTGTGATTATTTCATTGGAACCGCAAATGTAGTGTTAGAGCAAACTCATGGTAAATCTTCATTCCAAGGTAATCATCAATCCTTTTTAGATTTGATACCTGAAAATACACTTGTAACAACATCTGAACTTCATAAAATCGCTGAACAAGTGGGTATTAAAACGTCAAACTTCAAAAATAGGTTGCTCCCAAAATTACTTGAAAAAGGGATGCTGAAGAAGACAGATAAAAGGGGTGAATATATCAAAACCGTCAGCTAGTGTATACTATGTAGATTTTGTATACTTAGGTGTATGTAACCCTTATTTTAGGTACTTAGAGGTAGTTTTTAGAGGAATGTTAGTCTACATTGTGTGTGTACTATGATGTAGACTAACACCCAAAAATTAATTAATCCATTCATTTAATATGACATTTTCAAACCCAAAAACATGGAGTATCAGTCTGGATACCCGAAGGGGAGATCACACCCCAAAGAAAGTGATATGCCCCAATTGTGGGAAGAAATCATTGGTACAGTATCGTAATTTCGATACAAATGAATACCTCCAAAATGATGAAGGAAGGTGTGACCGCCAAGAGAAATGTGGTTATCATAAAAAGCCTACTTATTCTAAAAATGATGTGATCTTTCGACCTAAAAAAATTACTGTCAAAGAAGAGTTTGATGTCCTAGAGAAGCGGTTACTTTATCAGCAAAAAGGAGAAAGTCAGTTTGCTAATTCGATATTAGACAAATTTGGAACAGGTGCCTATTGGCATTTACATCTGAAGTATCATTTGAATGCTTACAACTTCAAATTGAATCATACTTTGTGTGATGCCGTGATGTTCTGGCAAATTGATAAGCAGAACCGAATTCGCACTGCTAAAATAATGAAATACGACCCACAATTGAAACGAGTGAAGAGAGGATATTCAACGGATTGGTTTCATAGTATTTTAATGAAAGAAGGAAAATTAAACTCAAACTTTCATTTAAAGCAATGCTTCTTTGGAGAACACCTATTGAATCAAGATTTGAATAAAACTATTGCTATTGTAGAGTCTGCAAAAACAACGTTACTGGGGGAGCTTTGGAAGCCACAATATATATGGTTATCGACAGAAGGATTGAATGGTTTGACTCTTGATAAAGCAGAAGCATTAATAGGTCGTAAGGTAATTCTAATACCTGATTTTAGTGAACAATCTAGAGAACTATGGAAAGAAAAAGCAAAGGATATCCAATTGAAATACCAAGTGGATATACAGCTCTCAAACATAGGAGAATCATTAAATGACGGCTCTGATTTAGCCGATCTAATCTTAAGTGACAAAGAAATAATCAATAGTATCAAACAACGTTTTGGTAACGACTTAATGCTACACCCTAAAAATATAGTAGGACTTTATAAACCACTGTTTAAGAGTGGATATTCGTATTCCTTTATGGATATATATAATGTTTTAAGTGGTTGTAATACAGGTGTATATCCTGTATATCCATCTATGGATAATGTAATAATCTCATTAATCGAATGGGGTTGCAAAGAAATAATCAATGATAACAAAATAATATTTTAAAATGAGAAAAATTGAATTGGCAAACTATATAAAATTGGTCGATAGTTATGCTGAATTATTAGAATCAAGACCTTATGGAATGCGTTATAAGGCACTCTACAAAACAGTTCATGTATTGGTTTATTTTCTTCCAATTATGAGTATTTGCTCAGGAATCTGGTTTGTGAAATCAACATTTGATTTACTCTTTCAACCTATAGTCGCATTAATTACTTCAGCAATTGTGATATTGATTTGGGAGTATGCAAAGTCAGTGAGTATTTCGTCTTTGTTTCAATCTAAATATAGAAAAGAACCCATTGGTTTATTGGCAATATTAGCTTTGATATTTAGCCTAGGGAGTATTTATTTTTCTTGTAAAGGAATTGATCAATGGTATGTTGAAGTAAAGTTAGATACGACTGAAATAACCGCGAACTATGCATCTGAAAAAACTTCGTTGGATAGTATCGCTGAAACAAGGAAAAGTTTCTATGAAACAAAGCTTTTGCATTTGGATAAGGCAAGTAAGAAACGCTGGGGACAGATGCTTTCGAAGGAAGAAAATTTAAGGGTTTTACAGTATGAAGATCGTTTAAGACAAATTGATTTAAACCTTCAAAACGATAAAAAGAAGTTAGAAGGCATCTATCAAACCAAGATTAAGAAGTTAAGGAATGAAAGTGAAGAACCTAGAATTATTTTGGTGATACTTTTTCTTCTCATTGACTTAGGAATTGCATTTGGCTATTGGTTTATCGTCTACTACCAATATCAATCTGTCAACGAACTTTCCACGCTTATTAAAATAAAGCCAGATTGGAAAACAGCCTTGACAACACTACATCAAGAACTACATGACCATGACATAAAACATGGAAATCATAATGATAAAGGCGGTTTGCCTAGTACCGACCCTCTTTCTTCAATCAAAGAAAAAGAAGAAGCACTCTTGTCTGCAATACATAATGGATGCAGAGACATGAGGAAACTATGCAGTTTAGGGTTTAATCCCTCACAAGTTAAACAAGCTCTAAAGGAGCAAAACTAATTTCATTACAAATGGAAAAATTACAAGAACAAGTGATAGCCCTCTATGAAGAAGGGCTGTCCTATCGCAAAATTGGGGCAGAAGTAGGTTTGTCTCACGGAAAAGTAGGAGAGATTATAAGAGGAAGAGCCTCTTTGCAAGGAAATCCTCCTATGGATGGAACAGAACATGAACAGATTCATGATGATTTTGTTCCAACAGAATCGACTTCTAAGAAGTTGAAGAAAAAGTCTAAAAAAGACAAGGAAGCTAAAGCCATGAAAAAACAAATGGCTAAGATGCAAAGCGAGTTACAGTTTTATAAAGATGAGCTTGAAAAGAGTAAATCCAAAACGCAGGAGTTAAATGGTACCTTAGAATTTCAAGAAAAAGAAGGAAAACTTCAACAAGAAATAATAGGGCACTTTGAAGAAGTATTAGCTTTAGATGGAGTATCAATGTGCAATGAAGAGGTGTTGCATGTGTTTAATGAGCTTTGGGATTGGAAAAGGGAGGTCTCAGAAGCACCAAAACTCTTTAAAGCATTCAAAGAAGAGTATTTCCTCGTTGTCAAGCTTTCGGATTACTTTGAACAAGGACTAAGAAAATTTGACGAAAACAACTCTTTAGAGACAGTGAAATTTAACTTCTCACCAGAAGTAGTATCAGAAATCGAATCATTCATTTAAACCTAAAAACAATGCTTAATCTTATTTTAAAGAAGTATATCGATCAAGAAGAAGAATTCAACAATGAAGAGTCAATAGTAGATGTTGATCAAGAGGAAATCATAGATGATACCTCAGAAGAAGAAGAGTCAGAAGAACCACTTTCAGGAGGTTTTACAGATGATTATTACCGATTATTGGAGAAAAAAAGAAGTACAGAAATTTATATAAAATAGTACTAGCTTTTATCCCATTTTTAGAGCAGATTTTCCGCAAGGAGGTCTGCTTCTTTAGTTTTATACAGTTAGTCTACATTAAAGTATACACCGTAATGTAGACTAACTTTTATCTGAAAACTGTAAATACAGCTCAAAATTGAAGGTTTTGGAGGGTTAGTATACAAAATATACATAGTATACAGTATTTTTTTTAAACTTATTTAAAGATCTATTACGTGGTGAAGGAAATCAAAAATTATAAATGAATAACCTTCCCAATATCAAAGCTTTGATGTTCTCCTAATTGTACATACCCCAATTGATTTGTGAGCATTTGTGTATTTCCAATTTGGAAATCCATCATATTTCGGTGGCTATGACCGTATATCCAGTATTGAACTGTATTTTCAAGAATAAATTCTGTCTTATCAACACAAAATGCCTGATTTAAAACACTTCCATAGAAGTCGGGGTGGTTACATTCTTTACTTGGTAGATGATGTGTGATGACTATCTTATTTTCAGGTTTATTGATCTCAGATTGAAGGAAATCAAAACACTTTTTATGTACGTCATTATACTTTTCAATATCTATTAATTCACCATTATATTTAATACGGTGAAAATCATTCATTCTACGTTTGATGATGGTATTATGTGGTGAAATCTTAGACCAAAGCGTAGAAAAAATCAAGCGATAACCATCAATCACCATAGAGTAATTATTAACTAAATGAACATTGGGTAGTATATCCACACAATAATGGTCTAGCGTAATACTTAAATCAAACCCGTTATAATATTCATGGTTGCCAGGAATCAAAAATACACGTTTAAATTGTGTGGATACTTTTTGTATAAAATCCAATTCAGCAAAGTCTTGATCTAAGTAATAGGTATCACCTGCAATAATTAATATATCTCCTTCAACTTCTAACGGATTATCTTTTATCCATTTTCGGTTTTCCTCAAATTCAAGATGTAAGTCAGAGCAAATTTGGATTTTCATAACGTAAAATTTAGGACTTAGTCTACATTGAAGTATACAGTACAATGTAGACTAACTTTGACTTAAAAACTGTAAATACAGTTCAAAATTGAATGTTTTGGGAAGTTAGTATACGAAATATATATAGTATACATTGCCTACAAATAACCACTTAAATATAATGTTCACAACTTTTCTAAGTTTTATCTATTTTTCTTGTGTTAAACAATTGATTATTAGCTAAGTTTAAAACTACATCTTTGAATATACATCTTTTGACTTGATCGATCGATTAATAAATTATAATAAATAGGGGTTTTACCTCTTTTTTACACATTTAATAGTATAACTCTCGTATAACTTGTCAATCACATATTTAGTTGGGATAAGTACAGTTAATTGGAGTACTATTAATATTATTTGAAAGTTTAACTACAACATGCAAAATATTTTACCTTCAGATGTTAAGACTTACGATGACATCTTAAAATACAATGAAAACCTTTATATCCCATTTCGCAAAAATGCATTGGGACAAGAGGAATATCTAAATGTGTTACAAATCAAAGTTGATTTACTTAAAGAGGAACTATACAAATATAGAAATGATCTGGAAGGTGTTGAAAAAGATCTACTTGAAAGTATTGGAAAGAGGCTTCAAAAAGTATTACTAAAAGAGAAAGTATTCCCAGTAAAAGATGCACCTTATGAAGGAGATTACTTTATTACATCTTCTCCTTTTGATGAAAATCTATATTCTTTATCTACATTTCTAGATAAATTCTGTCCAAGGCAAAGTTTTTATGATCAGGTAAATTCATCTAAAGGCAGATCGTATGATGATGATTATGGTGGAGTAGCTTTAAATTACAGTAAGGTGCTTACTTCTTATGCAGATGATGATATTATCGATTTAAGAAATGAATATCAAAAGCCAGAGTACTTAGGGATTCATCTTGAAACCGGAACTTTTATTAAAGTTGTAAGAGAGAAGGAAAGATATCTCTATCTAAAAGATTTAAACCCAGTATCTAATTTATTACCGTTAGCCTTAGAGTATAAAATTACTACACCCACTAATGAATATGCTGGGCTTTTATTGGATGAAAGTTATATAACACTTCTCAATAAATACGCGGAAAAGGCTTTAAGTAATTATCGTGATGATGAAGCAAATGTCACTATTCAACTTACATCCGAGGCGTTTTTTGATACTTTAATTCAAGGAATCGAAACACTAAATGGGATGCATTCAGATGGAAAGGTTCATGGTAATTTTTATGCCGGTTGTATTGACTTCCTAGATAATAAATGGGTATTGAAAGATAGTTTAAACCTTAGCATAGGAGCAGTGAGTCCTTCAAAATACGATAAATATTTTGCACCTGAACAACTTCTTCTCCAACCTTTAGATGAAAGAACTGATATCTATTTTATAGGACTTGTGATCTTGAATTATATTGGAGCTCAACAATTTGGGAAGACATCGGATTATTATATTCCTGACGCTAATGGCATTGTAAAACATCAGATTTTACTTGATGAGCCATTTGTTTATATCTCTCCTGAGAGTTCAATTTTTGAGGGAAAAGGAGATAGTAAAAATAAATGGAGAGCTTTTTTAGAAAAGTGTCTTGCTTTTGATATGAATAATAGGTTTAGCTCAGTAGATATTCTTCTAGAGGAATTAAATATTTTGATTGAAAAATACCCTATTAAGAAATTAGATGCAAGTGGTCTTGGAGCCTTAGGACTCAAGACAGACGCCGCTTTGCTTAATGGAGAAGTAGTGTATGGGTATGATGTATAATATTTCGAGTAGTTAGTTATGATGAGAATGCAAAAGATCTTATTGATACTAGTAGTTGTGTTAGGAGTGACTCCATTAATACATGCTCAGATGTTTACAGATCAAGATATTGAAGAAATACGTTTTGAATTTATCCAAAGTGATGAAGTTATTAAATTACAAAATAGACTATCATCCAATATTCAACCTTCTGAAGCCTTAGATATAGAATATCAGATTGATACAATGATTATATATCACATTTTTCAAACACTTTCATATAGGGCTGGCGGTAGAATGAAAAGAACTTCTCTAGTACTCATTTGGGAATATGATAAACTGCTGAATAAGTACTATCAAAGATTAATGAGTGTTTTAAATGATGAAGAGAAAGAAAAACTAATTCTTTCTCAGAGGATGTGGATTCAGTTTAGGGATCGAGAAGATGATTTTAAAGGGGTATTATCCTGTATCAATCCGGTTAAGCACGGAACTATGACTACAGAAATTTCAAATTATTACAGAAGTGAAATAATAAGGCGGCGAGTGGAAGATTTTACGAACTATTTAAGTTGGTATTATTTCTTTGAAGTAGAGGTACATTAATTAGAAGTTTTTACGTTTTTGACTCTTTTTTTATTCGATAACAAAAAGGAGTATAACTAAATATTTTTCAAGCAAAATAAACTTACCCATTAGTGATGTTAAAATTAAAAATGAATGAAATTACGTTGATTAGTGATGGTGTAATTAACGTGTTGCATAAGAATTACTTTATCAATCAATCGGAGTTTGAAATAATCAAATATTATAAATCCTCAAATAGTTCAAAGGTATTTATGTTTGATGTAGTAAGTACTTTAAAAATAAAGTTGATTCTGCTGAATGATTATAAAAAAACATTGTTCAAAGAAGTATTCAAAACTCCAGAAAAACTGAAAAAATATCCATCACTTTATAAGGAGTTTAAGGAGGTTTTTAAACATCTAATTCCTCGAAAACCTAAAACTAAACCGAATAACAAAAAAACTAAAAAACAGAAGATAGAAGTAAAAAAAGAGGTAATTGATGTCCAAAAAGAGAATAGATCACTAAATAATACTAATACGGTAACAAGCTATACTTGTAGCTGGTGTGATGTAGATTTTGAAGATGGACACTTGAAAGTGAAACATCCTAAATATCAAACTAAATTAGCTTATCCCTTTGCAAAATCAAGAAAAAGTTTTGAAGCAGTAAGAGATCATATTGAAAGTAAACTACAGAGCGACACGCTTATTGTTCACTTAAAGGGATATAGTATCAGTAGAATTGAGGGGATAAATGATTTATATAAAGTGTTGGAATTGACTCCTTCAAAAAGAAATTATAAAGTACTAGATAGTCTCAAAGATAAACCAAAAGGTGAAATTTTAAGGGATGCAATGAAAAAGAAAAGCAATGCGGAATTGCTTCAGATTTTCACAATAGATCCTAAAAAGAAAAAGTATATCAAGAAATTGTCTGAAAAGCAGCTTGAGGATTATAAAATTATTCCAGTGGTGGAAAAGGTAAAACTCCATAATACTTACACTGAACATGATTCATTTATCTTTACTGTAAAAAGGTTAGGTACCTCAGAGAAAGTGTCATTGATATGGGAAAGCTGTTTGTCTGGAAAAGCAACCCATATTTTTACAACTAACATCCCGAGATATGATAAGATTGTGAATAATTTAGAGACTTTTATTACTGCTGAAGAAGGGTATAAGAGAAGTAACCTTTGGGATGCAAACCCCTCGTTGAGACAAAACTTAGGTTATCAAAAATCTCTTAAACACATCAGTTCTGAAACACTAATTGATTGGTGGTTTAAGATTCGTAACATAATACGGAATTATTAATATCTAATACGTTTATTATCATCTTTCAAAATACTCAAGAAATATTATGTATTACAACAATAGTTGAAGGTCTTTTAGTTGCCAACTAAAAGACAATATTAAACGAAGTACCTTGTTTTTTGAGAAATTAAAGTGGCCTAGTATAAGGAACACCTTGAGTGTTTTTTCAGGACATTACATTTGGAAGCTTAATGTGGGTATTTAAAGAAAGATTTTTATTTATTAGGTAATTAAAATCTTTATCCATTATTCATGTCTTAGAAAATGCTAAGTGATTATACATTTTTTATTAAAATTTTGGTTGTTAATTATGTTATTTATATCTCATTTTTCAAGACATTTTTATATATTCATACTTTGATAAAGTATTCGAAAAAATGAATAGAATTAAAGAAGTGTTAGAGGAAAAGGGGATAAAGCAAACTTGGCTTGCTGAAAAGTTGGGTAAGAGCTATAATATGGTCAATGCCTATGTGCAGAATAGACAGCAACCCCGATTAGAAGTACTTTATGAAATAGCAAAATTGCTAAATGTTTCTCCTAAAGATTTGTTGAAGTAATGAAATTGAATACTGATATAAATGTAGTTGGAGGAATTCCTGATTTCTACATGTTATACAAAGCATTACCCTTATTAAATGAAGATAGATCAAGGGTGAAAAATTTGATTGTAGAGAGGAATGAATTTGAGCTTCGAACAGAGAAGTCTAGAGAAAGGTTTATGCATTCATTATATTCTGCTTTTTATACTGAAAATAAGGATATTAATAAGTTGTGTCTAAACTTGATTCAGTATTTTGAGAAAGACGAACAGTCCCAAGCATTAATTTGTTTTTGGTTATTTAGTATAAAAAATGATCTATTTTTTGATCTAAATATTAATGTCTTTTTAAAGAGTTATTTCCAAGGTAAAGTAGGGCTTACTTCAAATGATGTTTTTGCTTATCTAAAGGAAGAGATTTTACCCAAAGCAGAAAATGTTAAGTGGTCAGAAAGTACATTGAAGTCTCTTTCATCAAAATACCTTACAATATTAAAGAAATTTAATCTCGTTGATGGTGTAAAACAAAGAACGTTTAAGACACTCACTATTACAGATGAGTTATTAGCGGTATTTCTTCATATCCATTATTTCAACGAAAAGAAAAATAACAATCTATTAAAAGATGACTTCGTGAAGTTGTCTTTTATATCACAAGAGTCACTGGTGGAAAGAATAAAGAAAATAGCTGGTAAAGGTCATATACAAATGAGCTATTTAGGAACTTCACTTTATATAGAACCAAAATATTCAATCAACAACATAATCGATGGCATATTTAGATGAATACAGAGCCAAATTTGACAACCTGAGAATTTGTCTTGATACTACAAATAGAAATCAACTACGAAGAAAAGCTAACGGGGGTAATTGCCTGCTCTTTACCTATCCTCCAACAGAGGAAGAGGAGTATATTACCAAAGCAAAGGAAATTTATAATAGTGATGAGTATGTCTTTATTGATGTTGCAGAACTATTTGTAAAATATATAGACCAAGATGGTTGGGAAGACTTTAAAGAATATTATAAAGATTTTTCAACTACACCTCATATTGTTTTTAGATCAGATGATGACGAAAAAGACTTATTTGATTTAATAATGGATAAAATAAATGAATGTGGTCTTGCAGAAAAAACACCAATATTAATTAGAACAGGAGTTCTTTATGGTACAGGCATAGAAAATGTCAATATCATGGAGGATAAAATTGTTATGGGTATGAAGCACCCTTTAATCATTTTTTACCCATCTGAAATAAAAGATGATACCCTTTATTTTTTAGGCATTAAGGCTGCATCTAAATATAGATGTACCATTGTTGACGAAATCAATTCAGTAGATTAAAAAAATAAGAAGATGAAAATCGAAGATATATTAAAAATAGATTTAACAGAAGATATTAAAAATGTAATTGACTTAGAAGATTCTTCTGAAGATGAAATTCAACATGAAATAGAATCTTACATTATTACAGACGGACTTGGTAAACACCTTTCCTCTTTTGTAAGTCAATATACAAGTAACATTAAAGAAACTGGTGTTTGGATTTCAGGATTTTATGGATCTGGTAAATCTTACTTTGGTAAAATGTTAGGTCATATTTTAGGAAATCAATCTATTAATGGTACTAATGCGAGAGATCGATTTATTCGTAGACTTAGTGGCATCAAAAATGAGTCGTTGATTGAAAATGATCTTAGAAATTTAGATGCAGTTCCATCAAAAGTTATTTTCCTGGATGTTGCAAAACAGAATACTGATAATGGTCTTGCATTTACATTATTCTCAAATTTTCTAAAGCACCTTGGATTCAGAAATGATTTATATGGCTACATGGAATATGAATTATTTATTGAAGGCAAGTTAGATGAATTCATACAAAGTGCTGAAAAAGAGATTGGTCAGCCTTGGATTGAAATACGCAAAAGTAACAGAACCATTGCAAGAGCAATGAGAAGAGGTTATTTAGCAATGGGATATTCTGAAGCTGAATTTGACGATACTAAAAATGTATATACAGAAAATATTAAAGCATTTTCATCAAGTAAACTTAAAGATGAGTTAGAAAAGTATCTTGTAAAGTTACCGGATGAAAGAATAGTATTCATTTTTGATGAAACAAGTGAGGCAATCAGTCAGAAAAAATTCACATTACTTGATCTAGAAGGTATAAGTGAATCATTATCTAGTATTAGTAGTAAGGTTTGGACCATAGCAATTGCTCAAGAAAAACTAGATGATGTAATTAATAATGCCAATGTCAATAAATCTCAGTTGATTAAAGTGACAGATAGATTTAAGACTAAAATGCACTTAGAATCTACAGATGTAGATGTTATTATCCGTAGTAGATTATTGCAGAAAGTTGATGGTCAACAAAAAGTATTAGAAGAGTACTATAATAAACATGAAGGATTAGTTTCTGATGCTACCAATTTAGCATCTAAATTTCCTACAAAAACAAATGGAGCAAAGGAGTTTGCTACTTATTATCCTTTCCATAAATATCAATTTGATCTATTACAAAAGTTCTTATTTAGTTCAAATGCTTTAGTAGCATCTCAAATAGCAGCAAGAGGTATGATCATCACTACTTTCGATGTTTTAAGAAAACAGATGAAAGGAGATGAGCTATATGACTTTGTAAATGCAGTAGATTTATGTACTGAAGCTCAAACAGCTCCTCCTGCTGATTTGGTGAACAAATATGATAATGCAAAAAAGATAATTGAGAGTGAAGATGTCTCTATCAATGGTGAAAAGCTTTTAAAGACAATTCACTTCTTAAATGATGCCGAATTAGTTCAAGTAACTGTAGAGAATATTACTAAATCTTATATCTCTGACTTTAATAAATACTACGAAGTAAAACCAGAGATAGAAAAAGCGTTAGAAATTTTAATAGAAAGTAAGATTCTATTAAAGGCGAATAATCAATATAAAATCACTTCTTCTTTAGAGGGAAAACTTCTAGAAGAAATGAGGGATATTAATATTGAACTTCATGTGAAGAAAAGAGAGTTAGTAAGCTATTTAAAGAATACAAATATCTTTAGACCAATAGCAACGATCAATGATGATTCGGTGACTTATAACTTTAGTATTTTAACTGATCTTGATGATGAGATTATTGGTTCTAATAACAAAGAACTACGATTTGTCTCTTATTCATTGTATAATATCAATGAAGAGAATAGACAAGATTTTGTGGAATCAATAAAAATGGAAACACAGGGTAATAAGAAGCAAATTACCTTAATACCACAAAATAAAGACTTTGATAAGATCGATAAGCTGATTACTGAAGTAAAAAGGTATGAGGAAATGGATTCTAAATACGGAGCTGATAGTGATCAGAATAAACGTAGTATTATTCGTGACTTTACTACGATTAAGGAAGAAAAGATTAAAGAGCTACAAAGCTTAATTGAAGATGCATATCATGAAGGTGATGTCGTCTACCTATATGATAATACACTTTTAGATAAAGAAACATTCAAGACTGAAATTAATCAGGTTCAGAAAAGATTAATCAAAAATATATATACTAAAAAGTTATCCACTCAACTCTCAGAGAGTATAGGACCCAAACTTTTGAAAGAAAGGAGTAATGATAAACTGTCAAGATTATTGACTGGTGAAGAGTTCAAATTCTTTGATACTAAGGGTAACTTTATTGGTGAAGGTTTAAAAGTTGTAGAAGAGATCACCCACAAGGTTAATGGTAAATTTATTGATGGTAAAAGTCTAGAAGATGAATTCACTTTAGCCCCTTGGGGATATGGATATGGAACTATTTTATCTACTTTAGCCGCAATGTTTAGGGCTGGTAGATTAGTGGTAAAAACGAGTGATGGAGATTATTTTAACTTTAATGATGCTATAGCTCAAGAAGTTTTCAATAAGACTGCAAAGTTTAAAAATGCACGTTTTAAAGCAATTACAAAGTCTCTTTCTTCAAGTGAGAAAAGTGATGCTGTAACTAATTTGTTAGACCTTAAAGCAGATAAAGTTTTAAGTAAAAAAATAGATTATTCATTAAGTGATTTTGAAATAGCAGAAGCAATTACAGATCTATCCAACTCTTATATTACTCAGGTGAAAACATTAGAGTCTTCTCAGAAAAGCTTTAATGAATACTTTAGTGATGTTCTAGGTTATAGATCTATGCTTGTGAAGCATACGAACAAAACAACAGAAAGTAATTATATAGAGAAAGTCCAGAAGTTTCTTGAAGAGTACAGCACATTTAAAGAATCAGTGAAGTACATCGGAAAGGTTGAGAAATTTATAAAGAATAACCTTGATAAGTTAAAAGGCTATATCCGTTTTGTAGTTGCTGTTAAAGCTGAGATGAAAAAAGCTTATCTTAGGAATGATATAATAACTGATACAAGCAACGAATTTGACCAATTAAAAGAAGCAAATATCATCGGTAACTTTAGCGACATCCAAGATAAAGCATCTATCATTAAAGATGAATATTATGAGTTGATGAATAATAAAGCCTTTGATATGACCAGTAGATATAAGGGTATAAAAAAGAAGGTACTTGATGCCAAACATGAACTGAATTCTTACCCGGAAGATTTAAACTTCAAGAGCAAAATTAAGTTAGATGAGATCTTAAAATATTGTGAAGATAGAATCTTAGAAGATGTTACTTTAGAATATAACACTACTTGTAAAGATAGTGGCTATAGTATTTCTGATATTTTGAACTTTATAGCTTTAGCAGATCAAAAAGAAAATGAAGTTGATACCGTTTCTTTATCTTTTATAAAAGAAAAGCCACCTGTTGAGGATACTCCAAAACCAAGTACGGTGAATGAGAGAGATGGATCACATACGCCATCACCAGTAGTAAAGACACCAAAAAGGTTGAAATTAACAATCAATAATCGAGTGATGACTGTTGCTGAGTACAAACGTATCTTGAGTGCTCAATTACAAGCTATGTCACAATTGGATGATGATGATAAAGTTGATGTAGAAGTAAATGCCTAACCTAACCATAAATAAGATATAAAATGAAACTATCAGAACACGTAGACGTAATTCGTCAATTAATATATAATGCCTTTAATAACAATTTCTCTAGAATGGGTTTAGGAGAAAAGAAAAAAATGGAAGTAGAAAAAGTACTTCCAGAACTTTTACCTAAACGAGAGAAATTTGAAGATCTTATTGAAAATCATATTGGAGAAGTAGGGTCTTATGAAGAAGCCAGAGAGAAAGCCTTAGATGAATTAACTTTTACATTATTTAATAGAATTGCTGCCATAAAAGTAATGGAAGCAAGAAATCTATTTCCTCCTATTATTACAAAACAAGAGGAGAGTGGAAATAGGTCTTTTGGTCATAAAGCATGGTTAGAAAATAACCCTGATATGCGATCAGAAGAATTAGAAGGTTTAAAGGACTATTTGAGATTTGAATTTGATAAACTTGGAGTTTCAATTCCATTATATAATGCTGATTACCCTTACGCTTTATTACCTGGTGTAATCAGCTTAAATGATATCATAGATGCTTTTAATTCGGTTGAAAAGGATAATGATATAGAGGATGAAATATGGAAAAGTGATGATATTTTAGGCTGGCTATACGAAAGCTATAATAATTATAAAAAAATAGCCCACAAGGAGAGTAAGAAAAAAACGGAATACCATAAGGTGAGTGTTCAGTCTCAAGTGTATACACCTAGATGGGTAGTTGAATTTTTGGTGCATAATTCTTTAGGGAAAATGTATTTGGAAATGTATCCAAATTCAGAAATAAAAGACGAATATAAAATTGTAAATACGCCAAAAAAAAGAGTAAGAGATAAAAAACCATTACATAAAATACAGCTAATTGATCCAGCTTCAGGGTCTGGAAATTTCTTACTTTATGCTTTTGATTTTTTCTATGCTTTATACGAAGATCAAATCGATAACTATGGAGCCGATTATGATGAAGAGGATATTCCAAAGTTAATTATTGAAAATAATTTGCATGGAGTAGATCTTGATGATCGAGCTATACAATTGGCTCAGTTGGGTCTTTGGATCAAAGCAAAACAAAAAGAAAGAAGTGTAAGTAAGCTTGCTTTTAACGTAGTATCTTCTGATTTCTTTTTACCAGAATACGAAACTGTAAAACATATCTTTGAATCAGAAGGGTATTTAGAATATGAACAGAGGAAACTTTTAGAAGAGTCTTGGGAAGAATTAAGTAATGCTTATAAGTTTGGTTCATTAATTAGAGTAGGTGAAAAAATTAACCTAAAAGCCAAAGAATTAGAAGGACAACTAGAGAGGGAAGTAGGGCAACAAACTGGTCTTTTTGCTAATGTAGATGCTAGAAAATATGCTGACTTTAAAGGTGGCTTCTTTAAGAACCTTGAAAAGGCAGTGGGACAATTTGCAAAGCAGAATGGAAACACATTTTTAACTGATAAGACAAAAGATGCAATTACCTTTCTTAAAATAGTTACAAATCAGTACGATATTGCAGCTGCAAATCCTCCTTATACTGATTCAGCTGACTTTGGATCTGAACTGAAAAAATTTGTTGAAGAAAATTATAAGAAGCCTTATAAGTTTCATACTAACCTTTATTCTACCTTTATCTTAAGGTGCTATGAAATGACAAATACATTAGGTAAAGTTGCAATGATTCATCCAAGAACTTTTATGTTTATTAAAACATTTGAGGATGTTAGAAAATTTATTGTTAATAAAACGTTTATCGATACTTTTATTGATTATAGTTTAGGGAAAATCTTTGGATCTATAATGGTTGATCCTGCATTTTATGTATTAGAAAAAACACATTTAACTGATAACAAATCATGGTTTGTAGGTTTAGATCCTTATACAAGAACTCCTGAAGAAAAACTTAAAAAAGAATATACATTAAATGCTATTGATGATGTAATAAATAAAAAAGAAAATAAAGACTCTTATTTTTTATCTCAAGAAAAGATAAAACAAATTAAAACGTGGCCCTTTATTTTCTGGATATCAGATTCATTTAGAGAAAAATTTTCTTTGCCTGCTATTTCAAGTTTTGCAGATATTAAATCTGGGTTAGCAACTGCGAATAATGATAGATTTCTAAGATATTGGTGGGAGGTAGGAAAAGATTATATTTCTATTGATCATAAAATTGATCAAAAGAAATGGGTTAGATATGCAAAAGGAGGTTCATATAATAAATGGTATGGAAATCTGTGGTTAGTTGTTAATTGGGGAAAGAATGGTGAAGAAATGAGAGAAACAGGTCGAGCAGTTTTTAGAAATAAAGATTATTATTTTAATAAAGGCATAACATATTCAGCAACATCTACAAAAGGAACATCCTTTAGAGTTTTACCCAAAAATTGTGTTTATGATGTTAAAGGAGCATCAGGGTTTGTATCTAAGGGAGCTAGTTTTAATTCTATTCTAGCAACATTTAATTCTAAATTAAGTTCATACATAATTAAATGTTTAAATAGTACTGTAGAAACTCAAGTTGGTGATATAAAGAGAATACCTTATAAAGAGCCAAATGATAATTTAAAAGATCTTTTAGAAGGTTTAGTGGAAAATAATATTTCATTGAAGAAAAGACTTCTAAAATATTCTATTTATGATTATGAATTTGATACAAACCCATTAAATCTAGATGGCTCTATACAAAAGAAGCTAGAGAACTATCAATTTGAAAATTTATTAATTGAACTGATAATACTTTTACAAGAATCAATCATTGATGATTTAATACTAGAAAATTATGACTTAACTGATAATGATAAATTATTAGTTTATAAATCAAGAGGTATACATTTATCATCTTTTAGTATAAATAAATCTGAGTTTGATTTTTTAGTAAAGTCAATAGAAAAGTATAACATTGAAATCAATAGTATAACATTAAGTAGGTTTATTTTAGATAGTTCAACTTTTGACAACAATATTGACTTGAGTTTACTTAATCAAAAAAAGAATAATCTAGAATTAATATGTTCAGAGAATAAAATTAATCCTGCTAGACTCTGGTATTATATTTCTACTAATTATAATTTAAATCAAGAAAAAAAGAGTGAATTATTAACCGAATGGGTTTCGGACTATTTAATGGATCTTTTTAAATCAAGTGATGATGGGATTTTTTCACTTAATAAAAATGGTCATAATAATTTATTTATAGCTTTTATAAATCTTTTAAATACAAAAAAATGTAATCTTAGTGATTTAGAGGTTCATCTAAATCAAGATATTTATACTTATTTTGAAAAATATTTTTTCAATATTTTTTTAAATCAACTTAACCTATTTCCAAATCTGCCTAAAACCCCCTATATATGGCACTTATCCAGTGGTCCTGAAAAGGGTTTTGAATGCTATGTAAGTATTTATCAGTGGAATAGAGATAAATTAATGAGATTAAGATCTGTGTATATAGAATATAGACAAAGAACACTGATTAATAGACAAACAGATCTAGCTGATGATAATTCAGCAAATGCACAAACAGAAAAAGATCATATATTCAATCAGTTAAAGGAAATTGACATCTTTAAGAAGAAGATTGATGAACTTTTAGAAGAAGGTTATAACCCTAAATTAGATGATGGAGTTGCAAAAAATATAGCACCATTACAAAATAAAAATATGTTGTCACATGATGTTTTAAACGCAGGACAATTAAAGAAGTACTTAAATGCTGACTGGTAAACAACAATAATAATGAGAATTAATTCAATTGAAATAAAGAATTTCAAAGCTTTTAAAAGTATTGAATTCCCATGCAATCAAAACTTTAATTTTATTGTTGGTGAGAATAACATAGGGAAATCTACAATTTTAGAAGCGTTACAATTATGGAAATTAGCTTATGAAAAGCTAATTAATACTACTAACAAAAAATTCTATGGAAGAAGTACTTCAAGGTATTTACCATTCGAGGAACTATCATTTTTAAGAGTCCCAAAAATAAATGATATTTTTAATGATAAATCTAACAAGAAAGTAGAAATTCAACTAACTTTCTCTCATGCAGAGAATGCAGAGAATGCAGAGAATGCAGAGAATGCAGAGAATGCAGAGAATGCAGAGAATGCAGAGAATGCAGAGAATAATGAAGAGGGTAATAACGATGAAGAGAATGAATACAAATTGAAAATTATTCTTGAAAAACCTTCTTCAATAGATGTATATTTTAGAGTTTCATATGATAATGCAGAGGAGTTTGAAAATTATTCAGAAAAAATAGAAAATCTAGGGCTCAATCTTAGAACAGCATTATTTATTTATAAAACACAACCAATCTTTCATTCAATAAAGAATGAACCTTTTTATAATAAAGCTCAATTATTAAAAAAGATAAGTTTAAGTAAGTCTCATGAAGTAATAAGAAATAAAATCTTAGAATGTTATGTAGATAAAAAATTTGAGAAACTTGAAGAAAGATTGGAAAGTGTCTTTAAGAAAAAGTTCAAATTAAAATTTAAGAATAGTAATAAAACAGATGAGGAATATGTTAGAATTACTATTGAAGAAGAAGGTAAAAAGGAAATAGATATTTCACTAATAGGAAGTGGTGTATTACAGGTTATAGAAATTTTTTCAACACTACAGTTTATAAATAAAAAAGATCATTGTATCAATATATTATTAATTGATGAGCCCGATTCGCATATTCATGCCAACTTACAGTCAGCATTAATCGACGAATTAAGATCAGATGGACATAACCAAGTTTTTCTTGTGTCTCATAATGACAAATTGATTAACAAAGCAGATGAAGGAGAATTGTTTTTTATTAATGAACATTCTCTTGAAGAAGGACAAATTATAGCAGTTCCTACTGATAGTTATTCTTCTGTAACTTCTGAGCTTGCTAGTGAATTATTAAGTTTGGAAGCAGAAGATAGGGATAAAATAATTGTTATTACAGAAGGTAAAACAGATCAAAAAATTTTAGAACATGCTTGGTCTGTCTTACACCCTGAAACAAACTCACCATTTGTATTTATTTGTTCAGGTGTTCATTCAGATGAAACAAAGAGAGAAGGAAATGCAGATCAAGTTAGAAGGACAATTGAATTAATGTCGTCTATTGTAGATGAGAATATTAAAATAATAGGTCTTTTTGATAATGATAAAGAAGGTAACTGTCAATTCAAAAGTGTTTCTACAAATGCGTTTTCTGTTTATTCAAGTGAAGAAATATACAGAAAGCATAAGACAAAGAACATTTTTGCACTTATGTTACCAGTCCCTGAACATAGATCAATATTTAGTTCATCTGATGATATAAATCAAAAATATTTTGTGATAGAGCATTATTTTTCTAATGAGGTTTTAATAGAAAATAATATGAAAGGTGCTAACATATTAGGTACAGAGGTTTTTAATATTGTTGGTAATAAAAATACCTTTTCTCTTACTGGGATTTCAGAATTAGATAATACTGCATTTACTCATTTTGAAATATTATTTAGTTATATGATAAACTTGTATGAAGAGGTGGAGACTACTGAAGCATTAACTGAAACACACTAACATGATAGATAACTGGTTTAAAGAAGACATTGAATACATCTATAAGTCACATAATATAGCTGTAATAATAGATCAATCTAGAGAGGGACAATTTTTAATTGACTTAATAAAGGAAAACTATACATTTTACCTTATTAAAGATGAATTAGATGATCTAAAAGCAAAATATGAGATAGAAAAAAACAAGAAACAGAGTAAAAAGTTTCTTATCTATACCCATTTGCCCAAAGATAAATTAAGGTTTTTAAGAGAGTATTGTGAAACAAATGGCAGTTTAGAAATAAAATACTTTGAAAACTATATCAAGGAGAAAGTTCATGACCATTTGAAACTTAATCTAAATATACCAAAAGAAGAACTTATTTCAGCTGCTAAGGTGAGCTTGGGTAATGATCAAACATATTGGATGGATCTAAGCCATAAGGGGACTGGTGAGATATTTAATCTTGAAAAAGAGTTACTTTCATTTATAGATGATCCTCATGAGTATGTTCAAAAATACGATGTTAAAGTTCAAGAAGTTTTTTATAAGAAAGTTAATGAACTCATTGGCCAAAATTACATTCCTAAACCAGTGGAAACACTGGCCAAAGAAGTTGTATTTACCCTTTTTGATGGATTATTAGAAGGAAATCCTAACAAGACTTTATTTGAAGTCTATAAAAAATGGTTGGATAGTAAATCTTGTCAACAAAGTTTAGAAAACTACCTAAGTCAATATACTTTAAAACAGAAGTCAGATATCTATTCGATACATCCAGATCATCCATTCTTAGATATGGATAAATTATGGTTAGAAAACCTTGGAGAAAATTTATCTGATAAATCATATCAAGCGAAAGCCTTATCAAAGATCAGACAAAGAATTAAGTCTAAAGCAACAAGACACCTACAAATAAATTTCTGGACAGAAGTAGTAGAATTAATCACATTTGATAGGAATCAAATAGCAATGCTAGAATCTTTGGAGGATTGTATCAAATTCTATAAAGATAAATTCTGGAAGCTAGACCATGCAATACGCGTATTATATGCATCTTTCTTAGAGAGTAGAAAAATTATCACTCCATTTCAACAACATTATAAAGAAAGTATAGATCTATTTTTTCATAAATGGTTTGCGTTCGTAGAGAACTACAAGTCTACTCAAACTGGTAAGCTTAAAACTATTATTGAAAACACTTCCAATAAGCTTGCAATAGTTGTAGGTGATGGATTGTCTTATGAATTTACACAAGATATTATTCAGAAGGTCAATAATAAATATAAGCTAAATAGAAAATTTGATATTATGTTGGCAGGTTTGCCTTCTGAAACCGAGCATAATATGAGTCAGCTTTATGTAAATACAGGGGATGTATTTAGCACAAAAAGAGAAAGAGAGAATTATCTTTCAGGACAGTTCCCAGATAAAAATATGGGGTTTGTTGATCTTGAGTCAGTAACAGAATTGACAGATAAAGATTCGGTGCTTATTTGTAGTTGTAAAGACCCAGATAAACTAGGGGAGACGTATCAACAAAAAGCATTGAAGTATTTTGATAGCATAGCATCACTTTATGCTCAAAAAATTGAGCAATTACTACAGAATGGCTATAGTGAAGTACATTTAGTAACAGATCATGGTTTTGTACTTACAGGCTTATTAGAGGAATCAGATAAAATTGAATTTTCTAGTTACGGAGATGTTCAAAAAAGTGAAAGATATATCTTGTCTAATTCTCAACAAAGCATAGATAAGAACTTATATATTGAAAGAGAAATCAATACTAAAGGATATAAATATGCTTATTTCTCTAAAAGGTTAGGACCTTTTAAAACTCCAGGTGTATATGGTTATAGCCATGGTGGGTTAACTCCTCAGGAAACAATTATACCTCATTTAAAATGGGAAAATACGCCTTCAAGTACTTCAAGTAAATTAAATGTTGCAATAGACAATAAAAGAGATTTACAAGATGTGACTGGAGACCTATTCGGTTTGAAAATTAAAGCAGAATCAGAGACACTTGATGCTTTTTCAGCCTTTAGGAAAATAATATTACTATTCTTCCATAACGGAGAAAAATATAATGAGAGTGATATAATTTCAATAAAAAGAGGTGAAGAGATAAGTAAAGAATTTCAATTTAGTGGAAAGTCTGAAATTGAAATTAGAGTTTTAGATGCATCTACGAAAGAAAAATTAGACTCTGTGACAGTAAAACAGAGTACAGCAAGAGATTTAGGAGGATTATTTTAATATAACATCATGATAACTTTAGATAACTTAGACCACAAGCTCTTAGATAACTTTAGAGGTTACGTGGTGAAAAAAGATTTAGTACGACTTATAAAAGTAGGAGCAAACGTACCAGTATTTGTACTGGAATACCTTATTGCTAATTCTTGCTCAACGGATGATGAAGAGAAGATCAGAAAGGGAATGGAAAATGTGAAGAACGTTCTTTCACAACACTATGTAAACCCTGAAGAAAGTAATTTGATTCAATCAAGAATTAGAGAGAATGGTAGTTACAAAATCATTGATAAAATCTCAGTAAAGCTTGATACAAAGAAAGATGTCTATTGGGCTCAACTTCAAAATAGTAATATCAAGGATGGTGTCATTTCTGATGAAATGGTTAGTGTTCATGATAAGATGCTAATGGGAGGTATTTGGGCTATTATAGATGTAGAGTATGATCCCCTTAGCAAAGAAGGGAATACGATGCACCCTTTTGTCATTAAAGAAATTAAACCTATTCAGTTATCAACTTTTGATAATTCGAAGATTATCCAAAAAAGAAAGGAATTTGATAAGAAAGAATGGGTCAATGTCCTTTTAAGAAGTTGTGGTTATGAGCCGGAGTCTGAAGGAATGAGTGATAGAGTAAAAATGTTACTCCTATCAAGATTAATACCTTTGGTTGAGGCTAATTTTAACTTTATTGAGTTAGGACCTCGATCAACAGGTAAATCTTTCGTATTTAAAGAATTAACACCCTATGCTGTGTTAGTATCTGGTGGTCAAGGTACAGTAGCAAAACTTTTTGTACATGGTAGTACAGGTAAAGTTGGAGCAGTCGGTCAGTGGGATGCCATTTGTTTCGATGAAGCTACTGATAAAATTTTTAAGGAGAAAGATGCTATTCCATTAATGAAAGATTATATGGAGTCAGGCTCATTCTCAAGAGCTGGTGCAGGTGGAGAAATCACAGGCGTAGCCTCAATAATATTGAACGGTAACATTAATCAACCTGTAGAAACAGTTCTTCAAACTAGCCATTTGTTTAGTCCCCTTTCAGCAGAAGTAAGTAGCGATACGGCATTTTTAGACAGAATTCACTTTTATCTGCCTGGATGGGAAATGATAAAATTCTCACCTAAAAACTTTACAGGTGGTTTTGGCTTTAGTACAGATTACTTTTCTGAATGTCTTAAATCATTTAGGAAATTTACCTATACAGATGAACTTGATAAATACTTTACATTAGGAGCTCATTTAAAACAAAGAGACACAAAGCCTGTTAAGAAAACTGTTTCAGGTTTTATCAAACTTCTTCATCCAGATGGTAATGTAAGTAAGGAAGATGTAAGACAATATCTTGAAATAGCTATCGAAATGCGTAGAAGAGTTAAGGAACAACTCAAACGCATTGGAGGTATGGAGTTCTGGGATACTAACTTCTCTTATATTGATAAAGAAACCCAAGAAGAGACATTTATTGGTCTACCAGAGGAAAAAGGGTCAGCACTCATTGAATCAACACCACTTCCTCCAGGAGTTTGCTATTCATGTACAAGTGATGGAGATAATCTAGCATTAGTAAGAATAGAAGTTGTAACAACTCAAGGTTCTGGTAAATTGAATATATCAGGAGTAAGTAGTACGGCTGTAAAAGAGAACATAAAAAATACATTCCAATACATTAAGGCAAATGAAAGTTCAATTTTAAATGAACAACATTCACTTAAAAACTTTGACCTAACAGTACAAATAACTAAAGTTTTAGGCTCAACATTAAGTACAGGTATCGGTTCGGCAGTATATATGGCTATTATATCATCTATATATAAAAAGAACCTAAAACCAGGTCTAGCAGTATTAGGAAACATCTCTATCGGTGGAGCAATTGAAAGAGCCATCAATTTCAATGATAAAGTGACAATGCTCTCTGAAAACGGGGCAAAATCAGTCATTGTACCTATGGACAATCTTACAGAACTTGCAACTGTACCGGCCAGCGTATTAGGTAATACGGATGTACCCTTTTATTCTAATAATAATATGCTAATGCAAAAAGGTATCTTGGGGGATTAATGATCCTCCAAGGTATTCTTGGATTTAAATTGAAATACAATAATATCTAATAAGTTAATGGTTATTGAGATGTTAGAAAAGTTACTTATAGATTCTTTAACCCCCTTGAATAATGGATCAAAAATTAATTAGTATCAGTCAAGCAGCAAAAAAACTAAATGTAGATCATCGAACTCTTATAGAGCAATTAAAGAAGAATGATATTGATGTAGGGTCATCTCTTCATGCAAGGATTACTGTTGAACAATTTGAGTTATTGAAAAGAATAAACTCACAATCTAATGAATTGAAAGAAAATAAAGGATTTTTCTCTAAGCTTTTCAAAAATAATAAAAAACTAAAAGTTGATTCTTCATTAAGTGTAAATGAAGATCATATTAAGAAAGAAGAAAATACAGAAATTCCTAAAGCTAGACCCAAATTAAAAGTAGTAGGTAAAATAGATCTATCTCATAAAAAAAGTATAGATGATGATTCAGATAAAAAATCTTTCAATCCTTTAGATAATAAGCCCAATATAAAAACTGATAATGATTCTGAAATAAATGCGAAAGCAGAAGAAATAAAAGGATTAACTGTTTCTGGTAAAGTAGATCTATCATCTTTTGAAAATAGAAGGAAGAAGAAACAGAGACCAGGAACTTCGGATAGTAATACAGGTCAAAAGAAGAGAAAGAGAAAGAGAGTTCCTGTTGGTGGTAATTCTGAGTTAAAACATAATACTGAACAAAGAAGTACTATAGAAAAAAGAGGTAAAAGAAATGACTATAAAGGAAGTTATAAAAAAGGGGAATATCGCAATAAGTATAAAGGACAAAAGAAAGAAGAACAAAGGAATCCTACTGAAGAATTATGGTATAGCTATATAGATGCTAAACAAAAGATGTTAGCAGATAAATTAATGCCCTATAGAGTATTAGAAGAAGGACAAGAGGTAAACAAAAAATTCGTAAAACTAAAGTTAGATGACTCATTCCCTGTAGATAAAGTGAAAAATGTAATTAGGGGAAAATTAGGAGATAGTATTGAAGAAATTGATCTTCAAAATGGCTTTGTGAATTGTGAGTTTGGCTCCAAATTTCCAAAAGAAAAACTAGAAGAATTAGAATTAGACCTTAAACCTCTCTTTTTTGAATTCACACCCAAACCTGTTATTGAAGGATCTATAAGAGCAAAGAAAAATATTTTTGAATTTGTTAGTAATCAATTAAAAGAAAATGGAATAGATGTACAATTTCAAAACCATAAAAGTGATAGATTTTCTTTCGCACAGTTAAAACTAAAAGATATTGAGGCCTTCGATAATGTAATTTCTAATCATGGATTATCTAAATACTTCAAAAGGGAAGAGAGTTTTGGTGTAAAATTTATTAGTCTTATGCCAGATTTAGATGCATGGTTAAGGGATAAAGTAAAGTCTAAAGGTTTTGAAAACTCATTTGAGTTTTATTCTTATAGAAACCCTGAAATGAATATATTTTCTATAGGTGTTATCAATAGTAAATTAACTCAGGATAGAGAAAAGGAGTTATTGAATGAATTAGGTTTTGAAACTAATTATAAAGAATGTCAGTATGAACTGATTGTAAAAAAGAGTAACAAGGACATCGTAGTAAATATACTAAATAAAGAATTTTTACACGACAGTTTAATTATAACAGAAGAAGATATTGAAGATTCTACCTATTCAAAAATAAAGCTTAAAAAAACAATTTTTGGTATATACAATGGAATAGAGGAAGTCGATATCCACTCTTATCTATTTGGACAACATTTAAAAAACATAGATGGGGTTCACCAGGTATATTATCAAGTTGTAAGAAGATACTTATATAAGAATGGATTAAATAGTTGTAATAATACATTTAGAATTGAATATAGTAATGAGATTTCTGAATCTTTATCTAAACTTAAAAATGTTCAATTTAGATCATTCTTTCATCCTTTATATTTTGAGGTTAGTAATCAAACGGAATTTGATGAAGCAATAAGTATATTGAATGCTTTACCTAATCTGAAAAATAACTTTAAAGATGATACTGTACCCACATTTAAAATAAGAATTGAAGCTATAACGAAGATAACTCAATATGAGAAAAATTTGATTGATCATTTTCCTGATATTGAAACAACTATTTCACCAGAAGGCGACGAGTTGTCATTCAAGTATTTTTATGATCTAAATAAGGTAGATTATCATGATCTTTTAGATTACTTTGAGAAAAGAAAAGGTGAAGATTATTTCTCTACTGAAATCAATGGAGAATTTGAAGTTAAATTTATTTTAAAGCAGAGTGATGAACTAAGAAAAGAAATATTAAATTCTAATTTTAAAGGTTTCATTGGGGATGACTTTTTCATTAACCGTCATTATGATGATAAAACACCTCAATTAAAATTAAGAGAATATAAATTTCCTGATTTAAAATTTGAGATTCTTGAATCATCTTCAAGTTTAGGAAATATAAGAGATATTTCACCATCACTAAAAGGAGATGTAGAAAAAATATTACGTCTAGAAAATACTGTTAAAACATTATCTAAAGATGGAAGAGGTGGTAATAATAATAGGTTTAAAGATTTCATTTTTGATTCTTCTAAAGCAAAACCGATAGAAGATAAATCAAAAATTAAATTAAATTCTGATGAGTATTTTAGATTAAAGGATAGGGCGAATACTAAAACATTAAATGACTCTCAATGGGGTGCAGTTTTAAAATCTCTTCATGCCGAAGATTTAGTATTATTACAAGGTCCTCCAGGTACAGGTAAATCAAGTACCATTTCAGAAATTATCTGGCAACACTTATTAGATGACCAGCAACATAGAATACTTCTTACTTCAGAATCAAAACTAGCTGTAGACAATGCTATTGATAGAATTGATATAAGTAATAATAACCTTATAAAGCCAATACGATTTGGACGGAATATCGAACCAGAAGGGATGAAGTTTTCTATAGATTTAATTAATAATTGGGCAAATAAAGAAAGAGATGAGGAACCTGAAGAGTATAAATCAATAACTCAAATATGGGTTGAAAATATAGCAAGAAGAGTATCAAAATCAGAACGTAATATCGATCCTAGATTATTTGAAGAAATTCAAAATAGACTTATAAATCCATCTAAATACCTAAGAAAGTTATTTTCGGAAACCTATTTGGAATATGTTAATGTTGTAGGGGCTACGTCTGGTTCAATTGGAGAGAAAAGTTCAGAGGGAAAACCAACAGGCTTTTATTATTCTTACGTAGAAACATTTAAGCACCATAAGAACAAAAAATCAAAAAAAAGTAAGCATAATATTTGGTTTGATACTGTAATTATGGACGAAGCTAGTAAAGCTGTGCCTCCTGAATTAGCATTGCCCTTAATGTATGGAAATAAGTCAATAATTGTAGGTGATCATAGACAATTACCTCCAATGCTCGATGAAAACGAAATCAAGCAGGGATTAGTAAGAGTTCGACAAAGTAAATTACTTAAAAATATAACTGAAAAAGAGTTAAATGCTTCTCAATTTGAAAAGCTGTTTTTAAATCCCAATGCTGACTCATCAATTAAAGCAACATTCGATACACAATATAGGATGCATCCAGATATAAATGATGTTATCAAACAGTTTTATGTTGAAGATGGAGGATTAAACTGTGGTTTGCCAAGTAATAATGTTAATTCACCTGATTTTGAAAACAAGATGTCAAGGTATCATGGAATTACGACATTTGATAATAATGGTGATGAGTTTATAAATCCAGATGTACATGTTATGTGGGTCGATGTAGATGAGCCAGAAGTCAAAGAAGGTACTTCGAGGATTAATATAAAAGAAGTTGATGCTATAAGAGGGGTTTTAAAAAGTTTTGAAAACTCTGAATCTTTCTTAAAATTTCAAGAAATTCAAAAGTCAGCTGAAGATAAAGAGATAGGCGTGATTAGTTTTTATGGTAGACAACTTAATTATCTAGATGAACTTAAAGAAGAATTTAATATTCCTCTGAGAGTTCGAACAGTTGATAAGTTTCAAGGAATGGAACGTAATATTGTTATTGTTTCAATGGTTCGAAGTAATAAAATCGCAGATAATTCATTTGCAATTCCAAATTTAGATCTTTATCCAAATAATAAAGGTTATAGACCCCAGGAAACGTTAGGATTTGCAGAATCTCCAAATAGATTAAATGTAGCATTATCAAGAGCTAAAAGACTTCTTATTATTGTTGGTAATAAAACACATTTTTCAAGACATTCTATATATAATAATGTAGCTAATACAATAGAGGAAAATCCTAACTCTAAGATTATTGATTATAAACTAATTGAACAATAGACCTAATTATGAGAAATATAACAGAAAAAAAAATTGGATTAGAATTAACAAAAAACATACGAGAAAATGATTCTTCATATTTAGGAAAGTTAAATTATAGTTTCAATATCTATGAAAAGAAAATTTCAGCAATTATTGAGAAGGGGATAATTGTTGATGACATATTTGTCCTTCTATGTAAAATAATCGAGCAACAGTCCAATGAATCAATTGGAAGTACAGCATTGGCTAAAATTATTGGGTTTAATATTGAAGGAGAAACTTGTGATTTAGCTGAAAAAAATATTTACAATACTTTAATAAACTTTTTAGAAGAAAATTTTTTGATTAATAATCAATATAATGTTCTCTCAATTACTCCTATAGGTAAACGCCTTATTTCAGAAGGGAAGCTTTTTAGTTATTCAAAAGGTGAATTTATTTATAAATCATTTATAAATTTTGATAAACATCGTGATATAAATTTATTTAAAGAGTTTAAACTTTCTCATAAAATTGTGAATGAAGAAAAGTATATTTTTTCTGATTTCGAAAAAGGAATATCAAAAAATAAGAGCTATCAACAAGTGCTTGATGGTGTATATAATATTGATTTTCAGATTCTCAATGAAATAAATGCAGTTCTTATGAATAAGGAACGTTCTTCAAAAGTAGTAGATCTAACTAAAACAGATATAACTATCAATGATGATGTTCCATCTTTAAAAATAGATCTTTATTGTTTTAAGAATTCAAATGGTACAATAGTATTTTTCCCTTTCTACAATAATATTTTCTCAAAGTCATTACAAGATTACATTCATGGTGAGGAATCTATTTATCAGTTTGAAGTTTTAAGAATTGAATATCAAAATCTTATTTCTAATGATAAATTTGAATTTGATATTAATGACTTAATACAGTTTCATGATGTTATTGATTGGTCTTTTTTACTAAGTAATAATAAGGTGAAATGGAATCAAAATACTATAGATTTTCTTTTAGAACTAAACCTAAATATTTCAGAGTCATTATCTAAAACCATTCCAATCAATATATTTATTGACTTAATAAATACATCAAAATATGATGTATTATGGGATTGGACAGTATTAACTAAAAGAGTATCATTTGATTTCTTATTTAATAATATAAATAATGAAATTTATCTTTGGGATGAGTTCGAGTTATCAAATTTACCATTTGATCAAGTATATAAATTATTTAACGCTGACTTTAGTGAACTTGATTGGAATTATGAATTGATTACTAGTAATATTTTAGAGGTTAATCAAGGTTTGTTTTTTGAATACATTAACAAATTCCCCTGGAACTTAGAAACAGCTTTAGATTACTTAGATGTAAATCAATCTTTAATTTTATATAATTCTCTTGACCGTGAGTTTCACAAATTTATACCCTATTATCTTATTTACAATAATTTATCAGACCTTAATTTTTCATTGATAAAAGGAATTTACAAGGAAGATCAGAATGGTTGGGATTGGTTAAAAATAACAACTAGAGAATGGGAGTTAAATAAAGAAGTGGTAATAACTGACATAAATTTCTACGAATGGGATGTAGACTATATTAATTCAGTATCTGATGAGAAATTATTAGAGGAAATTTTTTCGAAATGCTCTAATGAAGTCAGAAAAAGATTCAACTATAAGTTACTTATTAATAAGCTATCAGATAATTTCTTAGTTGAAAATTTAGCAAATTATGCTGAGTTTTGGGATTGGGAATTAATATTAATAAGACTTTTAAAGTATAGAGATGTAGTAGAAGTTTTAGTTAATAATAATACGTTTAAAGATTTATTATCGAAGCATTGTAATCATAAATTTACCACAGAAAAACTTTATTGGTCAGAAGATTTAATTAATCTTCTTGATAGTTTAGACTTGATTAAATGGCAGACAATACCAGAGGTTGGTGAAGTACAATATCGACAAGGTAGATTTGTATCATTTGAAGGTTATAAAGAAATTGAAGAATATGTTGTCTTAGCTAAGAAAGAACCTGGTTTTGATATAAATAGTTATGTTGTATGGACTAAAAATTTATTTAATAAGTATAACCATTATCTAACTACATCAGAGTCGATAGAGAATTTATCAAGACGTATTAATGATATAAATATTGTTTTAAATAATAAATCATACAGGTGGTCAATACCAGATTTGATTAATAATTCTTTGATAAATCTGAATAACTTAGACTTTGTAGATTTTATCAAAGATAATAATACCCATTCTGTAAATACCTTATTAGGCAAATTAGATGATGATTTTGTTGATTCTAATTTCAGTGAACTAATATTTGAACGTAAGCTTCTTATCAATGAATTGTCTTTACCCATTATAGAAAAATACTTGATTGACAATTTAGATTTCAGTTGGGATTGGGATTATCTATCGCATATTTTATCTGTAATTTTTTTAATAAATAATTATGATCATTTAGAAGAAAGAATTGATTATAATATAATTCATACTAGGCTAAGTAAAGTATCTAATGATATTGAAAGAAGTGAATTTGATGAATTATTCTCTCTAATTAATCCAAATCTCTGGGATAAGGATATAGTATCGCAGTATCTATCTTCTGATTTTATTATTTCAAAAATTGATGATTATGAATGGAATTGGAGTAGGATAACACCAATTTTACCTATTGAATATATAAAAGATAATCTAATCAATTTAGAAAACGATTTGGATTGGTCGTATTTAAGTAGTTCAGATGATTTTACTATAGACGAAAAAATAGAATTGATAATACAAGGTGTAGGATACTGGGACTGGGATTACTTGTCCAATAATTACATTCCAGTAGATGATATAATAGCTAATATCAATAAATACTCCAAGTCATTATTAAAGAGTAATTCAGAAAACCTTAAAAAGAAAATAACTCAAATAATTCATCCTAAAAAATTAGATCAATACTTGAGAGATAAATCTTTAATTGGTTTATGGGATTGGAATTATCTATCGTTTTCAGATAATAAAAAACTAAGATTCAGTGAGGTAATACTGGAAAAGTATGAAAACTATTTAAATTGGGATACAATTACTAATGAAAGTATTAATGCCTTAAGGGTTACCCCAAAACTATTGTTTAAATATAATGATAAATGGAATTGGGATCTTCTGTCTAAAAATAAGAAGTTAAATTTCAGATTAGATTTATTGATAGGTGTTACTAGAGGTTTAAAATGGGACTTTGATTATATTTCTAGATATAGTTCTTTTATTAGAGATAAAGATTATCTAGAGAAAAATCTTGATGCATTTTCTGAATATATTAATTGGTCAGAATTAAGTCATAATCCATATCTTAATATAGAAGCTGAACTAATTCAATCATATATCGATAAAGATTGGGATTGGAATTATTTATCAAAAATAGAAGAAATAAATACTGATGATAAATTATTAAAATCTGAAAAACCTTGGAATTGGGAGTATATATCCGAAAATAGTTCAATTTTTTCTGATGAAACTAAGGTAGAATTATTCACTAATAAAATTCACTGGGGTAAACTATCAAAAAATTCTTATATAAAGCTAAATAGGAATTTCCTTGAAAAATATAAAGAACAAGATTGGGACTTTGATTCTTTATCAAAAAGAGGTGACTTTAATAAAGTTGAAAATTATAAACTATTCAACAATGAAATAAGACCTTTTGTAAAATCTTTTATCACGAATTTATCAGAAGACATAAAAATTAGCTTTATATCAGATCTAGCTAATGATGGAGTACTAGATGAAGATATTTTTAATGCTATTTTAAGAAATCAATATTTATGTATTGAGACTAAAGATATTAAAGAATTAAGTTGTTATGGTTATAATTTATCAGGATTACTTTTAAATGATAAGTACCAATCAGAAAGTTATGCCATTGAATTATCAACTGCTGGAGTTGATTTAAGTAATGTAATCGGAAGTATAAAAACTACTCTATTCTCTACAGAGTTATTATCATCATTACAAACTCAGAAGAGTAGAAGAATTTGGTCATACATTTCAGGGAGTGACTTATTATCCATTGATAATAATACAATTCATTTATTTAAAGATTATTTGGATTTCAATATTCTTTCAAAAAGAGATGACTTATCAAAAGTTCTTGAAGAAGGTGTTGCAAGTTGCGAATTATGGAATTGGTATTCATTATCAAAAAATAAAAGTATTAATTTCTCAATGGATATAATACTTAAATATGAAAAATATTGGGATTGGAATTCCTTAAGTAATAATTCTGTAATTCAAATAAATGAAGAGATTTCTTCTTTCATCAATAAAAAATTAGATAATGTATATGGTGCAAAATTTTATAAAAATTTAAAGAAAGAATTTCCTAAAATATATCATTTTGCACATTTAGAAAATGCTTCTAATATTATTAATCAGGGTAAAATAATGAGTCGTAATAAGGCTGAAATGAAAGTAGATTCTGCAGGAAGTGTAGTAGGGAGAAAACACGATGCACATTCATATGCTAGATTTTATTTTAGAACAAATACCCCAACTCAATATTATAATGAAGGATTAGGTAGAACTCACAAAAAAGGTGAATTAGATTATCAAGCTAAAAAGTTAGGTTTTCCAAAATGTCCAGTTCCTATTTTCTTCATTATTGATATTGATGAAGTATTTGCAAAATATCAAGATAAATGCTTTGTTTCAAATGGAAATATGCAGTCAAATTCTGCTAAAGTTTGGAATATTAATGATGGGTTAAAAGTATTTAATTTTGATCATGTTTATGATACTTTCCCTTTTAATTCAAATGATTTCAATAATGATTTAAGAAAGTATATTCTATATTCACAACAAGAGTTCTTGATATTAAATGAAATAGATATTACCATATTCAATTCATTAAAAATTGTTTGTAGAAATGAAATAGATAAAGAGTCATTGTTAAACTTGATTGATAACAATTCTCCATTAATTACACATATCGAAGTGAATCCTCAGCCGTTTATGGAGAATAATGCTTTTGTAAATAAGTATGGTGAATCATTTAGAATAGATTGTAATAATGAATCTAATCCTCCAGGAAAGTTGAAGTTTGAATATTCTCCAGATAGAGTTTATTTTGAAGATTACAATAAAAATATATCTTGGTTAGTTTATCAAGGTTCTAATTAAATTCATCATTATGTCAATAAAATATATAAAAGGAAATATTTTTAATACTAAATGTCAAACTGTTGTAAATACAGTGAACTGCGTTGGTGTTATGGGAAAAGGTATCGCTCAAGTATATAAATTGAGATATCCTAGGATGTTTATTGAATATAAAGAACATTGTAAGAACAAATTAATTCAACCAGGTATTCTTTGGATATATAACAAGCAAAAGAATGCACCCTGGATATTAAACTTTCCAACAAAAAAGCATTGGAAATTTCCTAGTAAAATAGAATGGGTAGATCAGGGGTTAAAGAAATTTGTAGAAACATATCAAGAAAAAGGAATCACATCAGTTGCTTTTCCATTATTAGGTACACATAATGGAGGTTTAGATACAGAATTAGTTAAAAAGTTAATGGATAATTATCTTAGCCAATGTAATATTGATGTTGAAATCTATGAGTTTGACCCGAATGTAAAAGATGATCTTTTTGATAATTTTAAATCAAAATGGAATTCACTTGATAGCTCGAAAATTAAGGAAGTAACTGGAATCCAACCACAATATGCTAGGAAAATATCTGAAATTATAGATTCAGGAGAAGTTAATTCAATAATAGGTTTAGCAAATTATAAAGGTATTGGTGAAAAAACTCTTGAAAAAGCATTTTCTTATGTACTGAATCATAAAGGAGGTAACCAAAAATCATTAGATTTCTAATATAATAAGTATATTAATTGTACTATTTTAATAAATCAGGATAAGTTTGTCGAGTGTTTCAGTATGACATTCGTAAAACACCAGTAAAAACGTACTTTTTATTGGTTTTGCCTCCGTGTTGCTTCCGTTATGATTACGTTATTACATCCGTGAAACAAGCTTAAAACGCAGGTTCTACTTTCGTTTAAATTGTACTTTTCAAATGCAATCTCAATTGGTTATTAAAGTGCTCAGTTCTAAATTTGAAGATAAATAGTTGAAATCTGATGCTTTTGGGTGGGATCTTGCCTACAAGAGAGATTCAATCGAGAAGAATAAGATGAGTTAAAGTATACTTTAAAATACAATTGAAGTATGAGATTGAAAATGTAGTGAAGTTGGTTAGAAAAATGTTATCCCCAATGTTATCCCTCTTAAACAAAAAAACCGCCCTTACATTACTGTAAACGCGGTTTCTAGTGGAGTCGGAGGGAGTCGAACCCTGTAAAAATGAATGTAAGCTAAAATTCAAAAACCTTTCAAATATAGCTAAAATCAAAGATTTGATATAAATACAGATAAATACTAAACCATATACGTAAAAATAAATAGCCCCTCATATAGCCCCTCAGTTAATTAATGGTTATATTTGTAAAGGAATCAAAAATAACATAAAATCATCATGGCAACGGCTAAATTTTTTCTCAAAGATCAAGGGAACGAAAGGGGCAAAAGTTTGATAATGCTAATTCTTAGAGATGGAAAAAAAAGACTTAGGATTTCAACGGGTGTAAGTGTAAAGAACCCCAAACATTGGAAACACGAAAAGCAAATTATTAATGATGGGGGAAGTTCTTCAAGAGAGTACAATATTTTTTTGAAAGATTTTCAAGCCAAGGCATTGAAGATTTTTTTAAATGCTAAGAATATGGGGCTTGATATTGATGCTTCTTATTTAAGAGAGAAATTAGATACAAAACAAAAAGCTGTTTCAACAAAAGCCAAGTTTTGGGAAGCATGGCAAAAGCATTTAGAATTAAAAGAGAAGAAACTAAGTGTTTCAAGTATCAAGAAGTTTAAAAGCCTTGGGGTACATCTTAGAGGATTTGAGGAAAAAAGGAATGTGATTTTTGATCTTGATAAGGTGGATTTGTTTTTAATGGAAGCCTTACAAACTTATTTTGAAGAAGTTGCCAATTTGAACGTACAAACTACTGCAAAGTATTTAGGTCTTTTTCGTACTTTCTTGAATTGGTGTAAAATGGCTAAAATTACTAAAAATGAAGATTTTAGAGAGTTTGTAATAAAACACCAACCCGATACTTTAAAGGTGGTAATGACCTATGAAGAGTTAGAACTTATCAAGAATACTACTTTTGACCAAAGCAAGTACAATAATGCGAAAAGCCTGTTTTTGTTGTCATGTTGGACGGGTTTAAGGTTTGGGGATGGTTCAAGAATTGACGAAAGCCATTTGAAAAAAAACGATTCAGGGTTTTATTTAGCTATTCAGCAAGAGAAAACAAAGGAAGCAATTGAAATACCTTTAACAGATGATTGTTTAAAAATTGTAAGAGCTTTAATTGATGGAGGAGTACACCCCATTAGCAACCAAAAGTTAAATAAATACGTGAAAGAACTTGCTGAAATATTGGAGATTAACGAACCTTTTGAGGTACACGAATACAAAGGTAATTTAGTGACTACTAAGAAAGTACCAAAGTTTGAATTAATCACAACTCATACAGGAAGAAGAACTTTTGCTACCAATTTAATGATAAAAGGTGTTTCTCATAAAATTGTAATGAGTCATACAGGGCATAAAGATTTTAAAAGTTTCTCCAAATACATCAATGTTCCAAAATCTGAACATGCGAATATTATTAGGATGGCTTTGGGAGGATAATTATTTATATCAAATTTGATAACAAACTTACCGTAATTTTTTTGCGGTGAAATTATTGTGATAACTTTACTCAAAATAAAAAAGTTATGTTAAAAAAAATTTCAGTATCTAATTTTAAAGGCTTTAAGGATGAGTTTGTTTTTGATTTAGGGGAAACAAATGGATACAGCTTTAATCAAGAAGCAGTTATAAATGGAATTGTTAATAATGCTATTGTTTATGGTGCAAACGGTGTTGGGAAATCTAATTTAGGTTTGGCAATATTTGACTTGATAAGTCATTTAACCGACTTAGAAGGGGGGAATACTCAGTATGTGAATTATAAGAATGCTTATGATGTAAATGGACTAGTCTCATTTAAATTTGAATATGACTTTGATGGGCAGATAGTGTTATATAACTATTCTAAACGAAGCCGAGAAGAAATTGTCAAAGAAGAGTTTTTTATCTCTGATAAGAGGGTTGCATATTTAGAAAAAACGACAGAAAAAACGTTAGTTGAAATAGATTTGAAGGGAACAGAGACATTGAACAAAGACCTATCAAATAATAATATATCACTTCTGAAATATATAAAAAATAATGCAATATTAATTGATGATTTTGAAAAAGAGGTTTTTTATAGATTTTTCAATTTTATTGAAGGAATGTTATACTATCGTTCAACTTTAAATGATAATTATTTAGGTTTAGTTTCTGGGAATATAAGTTTAGATGATGATATAATTGAGAATGGATATTTAAAGGATTTTGAGGTTTTTTTAAATAAGGTTGGGATTGAATGTAAATTAGATACAGTTACAGTAGCTGGTAAAAAGGAAATAGTAATGAATTTTGAACATAAACAAGTTCGTTTCTTTAATATAGCATCCTCTGGAACTATTGCGTTGACATTATTTTATTTCTGGTATCATAGAATTAAAAACTCAGATAAAGTTAAGTTTATTTTTATTGATGAATTTGATGCATTCTATCATCAAAAATTAGCTAAATTGATAGTTGAGATACTCAAAAAGACAGGCGTTCAATTTGTTCTTACAACTCATAATACATCTATAATGACAAACGATTTGCTAAGACCCGATTGTTATTTTATTATGGATAATAAACAAATTAAATCATTGGCAAACTTAACTAATAAAGAGTTAAGAGAAGCACATAATATAGAGAAAATGTATAAAGCCAATTCATTCAATATCAATGTCTAAAAATATTTTATTTGTATTTGAAGGGGAACAAGAAAAAGAAATTTTCAATACTTTTATAAGTAAGATTAAAATTAATGATTTCTCTGTATGTTGTGCTTATTGTACTACAATTTATCAATTATATAGAGAAATAAAGGACGATGAGGATTTAGACCTTTTTGTATTACTAAAGGATATAGAAGGGAATAGAGAGGTTTTAGAAGGTTATTTGAGGGATGATTTTGCCGAAATTTATTTGTTTTTTGATTATGATGGTCATGCACCAATTGCGAGTGACAATGACTTAGACTCTATTATAGATCTATTCTCAGAGGAAACAGATCACGGGAAAATTTATATTAATTATCCTATGGTTGAATCATTGAAACACTATAACCCAAAACAATTTAAATTTTCAGAATTAACTACCTCAATACAGCTTCCGAAAGGAACTTCTTATAAAGGAATTGTCAATTCTCAATGTTTACATGAATTGAAAAAGTTAGAGAATTTTGGTTATAAACAATGGCAAATAGTTGTAGACATTCACCTTAAAAAAGCAAATTTATTAGTTAATGGAGAATATTCTATGCCTACTTATATGGTTGGACAAAAAGAAATTTTTGAGTGTCAAAGGTTATCATATATAGATCCAAACAATGAAGTTTTTATTCTTAACTCTTTTCCATTGTTTTTATTTGAATATCATGGTTTTGATGTTATCACTAAATTTTTAAAAACAATATCAAGATTTGAGTATGAATTAAACAAATTAACTACAAAGGAATTGATTGAAGTTAAAAATAATTTAATTCAAATATTATAAACCATGAAAACCAAACCCAAAAAGCCCCAATTCACCCAAGAAGAAAAAGAAGAAGCTAGAAAGTTTTTAAAGCTGGATGACATAAACCACCCAATAATAATAGCGTTTTTGAGTGGTGATTATGGAGAAGTTTACGACCCTAAAACGGGTTTATGTACTACAAAAGATATAATATAGATATGGTCGGGGCGTGAATGTCTCGACCATTTTTCATAACATGCTATTTCTATAAAACAAACTTTATATTTCCTTAACTTTGACATAGTTAACCATTAAAAATAGGAGGCAAATGACAAAGGAAACAATACAAAAAGCGAATAATACAAGACGGGCAAATACTTTAAAAAGGTATCAACACATACAAAACAGGTTTACAGAAATTTATAATAGCTCTCCAAAAGGTTTAAGGTTCTCCATGGATTCAGTAATTGACCAATTAAGTGATGAGTTTGCGTGTGCTGTTTCAACGATTAGAACAGCATTGAAAACGGTTGATAATTAAGTTTTTAAGGCTTGGGCTGTGTGTTTTGTTGTTGTTTTTTCGGTGGTTGATCTAATTTGTTAAATTAAAATTAGTTATACAATTATTACAACTATTTTTTGATGTTAGTTTATATTGCAAAGTGAGGGGCTGTTTTTAAGGAAATAGCCCCTCAAACAGGAATAAATTATAAGATCAAAACAAAAGGAATAACATAAAATCATGGGTAAAATTACGGTTAAACATTATCTAAATAAGAAACTAAAATCAAGGTTGTTAAATAACGTTGAACATTATCCATTATATATTCAAGTCGTTTATAATAGAAAAAGTTTGAGGTTTAAAAGTTCAATTGCTTATAATGATGGATTTTTAAATGATAACGATTTGAATATGGAACCTCTTAAAAGTTTTATAAAAATAGAGAGGGATAATATTGAAAAAGTGGTAAAAGTTCTTTCTGATAATGATGTGGATATAGTAGATGCTTCTAAGATAAATTTACTAAGTCAGAATTTATTTACTATTCTAAATAATACTTTTGGAGCCTATTATACAGAGTTATATTATGAAAAATATGAGGAAGTAGATGTACCTATGATGATTTCAACTGGTGATTTTCATGACATTTATGAATTAGATAGTTTTCTATATGGAGCAATTCAAGATAAATTAGATGATAATATTCATCTAATGTTTAGAATGATGGTTGATATCATGGTTATGAAAGAAGAAATAATGGTTTGTGATTATTTATATGGAAATGGTAAAGTAAAACTTAAAGAGTTTGTTCAAAGTATTTATGACGATAAAGACTTAGAAATTATCCATAAAGAGATTGACAGGATGTTAAGTTTATAGCTGTATAAGATGGAGTTTTAATTAATTTCATCTTTTTTTATGTATTATGTGGAATAATTATTCAACAAATGTTGAATAATTATTCCACTTTTTTATATTTGCATTATACTTATTATTAAAGTAATGTAACTATGAAAGAAAAAACCATTGCAGACAGAAAGGAATTAGAGGACTTAAAGAGTCTTTTGCCTTATGGTGGGATAAGTGAAATCTCAAAAAAAGCTAATCTTCCATACTCTAATGTTCAAAGATTCTTCGTGAGTAGACGAAGCCCATCAAATGAAGAACAAGAAATCATCTTGAGAGCATATACTGAGGTATTGCAAGAAATGGAACAAAGTCGTAAAAAGGCTTATAAACAAGTAGCCAATGTTTTATTAGAATTAGCCAACTAAAGCCATGCAAAACCCTTTTGAAACCATCGAACAGCATTTTAAAATGCTTATGGAGAATCAAAACAAGATTCTTAAACGCTTGGAGGAAGTCGAAAAGAGCGTACAAAACAAAGAAACCTTTAAAAAGGTAATGACCCTAAAAGAAGTAGCTGAACAATTGCAGATATGTAAACCAACAGTTTACAAACTCATTAATGAGGGTAAAATACAAGTGAGAAAATCAGGTACAAGAACACTTGTTTTAGGGGATAGTGTAAGAAATTATTTAACTGTAGAACCAAATTAATCATGTTTGATAAAGCACAAGAACAAGAAATTATAGCCGTTAAATCGAATTTAGATGAACTTGCGGTAATTGAAAGGCTTGGGGAAGAAGATCAAATTGCACAATTAAAGTCATTGGTGGGGAATCTCAGTGTTGAAAGTGAACAAATGACAAATAGTGTCCTCTCTTCTATCCAAAGTCAAGCCTTTATAAGAAATATTAAAGACCTTTTGACTCTGACAACTATTGAAAAAAGCCATTCAAGTTTAGTGATTAATAACGTTAGGCAATATCTAGAAAGTTCATTAAGTAGCCTTGTAGACGGGAAAAAGACCTTTTAAATCCTAATCTTTAATACATCTCGGAGAACAGAAAAGCGAAAATTAATTTTTATCGCCCTCCTTTTTACACCCAAAATTTAAGGGCGTAAAAGGGCGAAGAGTCTAAATAACAAGCAGTATTCAAGTTTGATCGATGGCGTTTTTATATCATGTGGTGATCTTTCTAAGCGATGGCGAGAAAGAAAGATAGGGTTTTCATTTGTAGGAAATGAAGAAACGGGGGAATTATACCCCGTCCGATCTGCATGGTATAAGGGTTTGAAGCTGATTATTAGAGAAACCAAAGGACAAACGAAGTGTGAGATAAAAGGAAGTTTACACAAATTTTGGAACGATGGCGAACACAATGCAGATACTTACACCTATCAAAACTATTTAGATACGTTGGTCAAACTGCAAAATGAATTAGGCGTAAATCCCACTTTTGCCCGTCTACATAACTTAGAATTTGGCGTGAATGTTAGTACACCCATTTCAGCCGAAAAGGTTTTAAAGGGGCTGATAGCCTATAAAAACAAAGGCTTTGAAGGTGTGACCATTGATAATAAGTTTTATCACGCTTCAATCTCCAATGTACAGTACAAAATAAAGGCTTATGACAAAGGAAAACAGAAACATAAGAAGGAAGACGGGAAAACCCTAAACCGTAAATTATTGCGGTTGGAATATCATTATAACAAAATGGAGCAAATCAACAAAATGGGTATTTACACTCTCCAAGACTTAGCCGACAAAGAGGTTTTTAAATCCTTTGGCGGTCGTTTGCTGTCCGTTTGGGGCGATGCAATATTTATAGATAGGTCTAACAATTCTATGCGGTTAAAAGAGATGACAGAAGCCAAAAGAACACGCTTTTACAGTCTCCTAGATGTTGGCAAATGGGATAATAGTACAACCAAAAGGCAAAGAACAAGACATTTGAAACTATGGCGTGAATTGATGGTGAATTACTGTAACTCCAAAGTACAAAAGTCAATCTATGAAAATATTGAATCCCAATTAAATGAAATTGTAGGTGAAAACTGTCCACCAAATGACCACTTTTTGAAGCTGATTAAAGTTCAAAAAATGAAATCCGAAAAAACGCAAAAGTGTCCACCAAATGACACATTATGTAAGGGGTCATTTTCTGACATTCCGCCCACCTCCAAAACCGCAAATATTACCCCAAAATCAAAGGAAAATCCGAAAGGAAAAAACTGTCCACCAAATGACCGCAATTCAGATTCAAAAAAATGTCTTTGTTGTGGTGCTGACATTTCCCACAAATCCAAAAACGCCAAATATTGTTCAAGGGCTTGCAATAACAAGTACAACCGAAACAAGCGAAAAAAGATGAATGAAGCATTGAAACAAAAGGAAAACCCCGTATTAGTCCGATTGATGGAAGAAATACACAAAAACAGTTTTAACCTCTCCATTACCTACACACAAGACCGAAAACGATACACTGACCAGTTACACCAAAAAGAAGTGTTTGCCCCTGCTGAATGGATAAGAAAAATAAAAGAGGTCAAGGTATGGACGGACAGAAAGAACGCTAAAAAAATAGTGCTAACAGGTACAAGGGCAATGAGATTTATTCGTGAAGTATCAAAAAGGAATCAAGCATGAAACACGAAGAAAATAATTTATACAAGGAGTGTTTAAAAGACTTAGGGAATGAATGTATTGAGGGTTCCAAACTAGAATACTACTTGGAGAAAATCAAAAACAATGAGGGATTAGACTTCCAAGGCAATCAATACATGTGTAATACCCTTATCGCAACATGTTTAAGGCAACACTTTTATGATGAAGCTGTAAAACAAAAACACCTTGAAATATGGGTGATTGAAACAGGAACCGAGTTAAACGAAACTGAAAGTAAAGCCAAGGTTGAAGCCCTTGAACAATGGATAAAAAAATACCAATGGATAGGTGAATATGATTATTCAGAACCAAAACAAAAGAACGATGAAGAAAAGAAAGTATACCCACATCAAACACATGGGGCATTATGTTTCACTAAGGTTTACGGAAACCATCCCTGGAGCAACCGCAAAGACGGGTACACAAGAAAGGAAAGGCATTGAAGACCATTTTTATAAATCGGTGAGTGAAGCCTATCAACAATTTAAGGTAATGAAAGCAAAGTATAATTTATAAGATCATGAGATTAACCAAAGAAGAAAAAACAGCCTTAGAAGATCTAAAGAGGGTAATTGATAGCTGTATCAATGGCAATGACATTAGAATACTAACCTCTCAAAACAACAGGATTAAAAGAGTTTTAGGAGTTGATTTGAAAGGGGCAACTCTTAGAAAGAAAGAGGTCAAAGAATTAAAAAGAGGTAAGGATAACTTTAAGATTATCATTCAAAATACTATGGGTATTACTTACCCTGATACTTACGGTTATTTCCCATTTCAAGTTAAAAAAAGAAAGTAGTCATGAAGTACAAAAACAGATTTGAACAGGAAGCCAAACCAATAATTGACAAAGTAGAGTTTTACGCTTTGATGTGTAAATCTTCCTTTGGTCAAAGGCTTTTAGAAATCACTAAAAATTGGAGTAATGAAAAGGAATTTTTGAATACAATTTACGTCCACTCTATGAAAACATGTAGTATCAAAAAGAACATTTATTACAGGGTGAATAGCATTTGCAGAGAATTGTATTGTAAAGTAAAAGGTGTTGAAAACCTAAAAGGGCAAAGGCAAAAATTATATGAAACCTTCTATAAGATAAAATTAAAGGAAGGACATTAAAAAGGCTTGCACCCCACAAAATAAGGTGCAAGCCCAAGGAATCATTTACTACATAAATAGTAAACATAAAATCATGAGCAATTTACGAAACATACCACATATTACAATCATTTTAATATCATTCACATACTCGGTGTTTGTGGTCGCCAATTACCTAGAAATACACTTTTCTATGGTGGTAAGTATAGTAGCAAGTGTAGTACTTGCCTTACTAAGTCATTACTATTTGATCTACTCCATTCGTGAGATTATCAAAACCAAGAATGTACACCAATCCATAATTATAGCCGTGGTGCTTCTCGGAGTAGTGGTATTTATGGAATTTGAAGGGGTGGAGAAAGTAACCTATCAAAATACAGTTGACCGCACCCAATTAGACCAAGACAAAGCATTACAAAAAGACCTCCTTCATCAATTAGCCAAAATTGGCACCTCTAGGCGTTGGCAAGACGTTGAAAGTAAACGTTTGATAGCGGAACAGCTTGAAGAGGTGAAAACCCGAATACAGTACGGTTTAAAACGTTTTGAAGAAATGGAAGAAAAAGCGGAAATGAAGGCACAACAATTCAGACTATTCAGTTTAATATTTATTGGGTTGTCCTTACTCGCTTCTAGCTGTATTCAATCAGAAGAACAGGAAAGTATTAAACCTGTTTTAAAACCTGTTTCAAAGGCTTTTAAAAACGAAAATGAAGAGGAAGAAAACCCAAAACCAAAACAGGTTTATAAGTCGGTTGATGAATTAGGTACCAAACAAAGAATAGCCTTAGCGGTGGAACATATCAACCAATCCAAACAATGTAAATTCTCCTTTTTAATGAAAGAGTTTCGTTTATCTCCCAAACAGGTAAAAGAAGCGAAACAGCTATCTAATTATGAAGGAAAAGAGGGAGAAAGAAAAGTGATAGGATTTTAAAACAGGTCTGTTTAAAAATAAAATTTCATAACCAATAAAGGAAAAGACAATGATTAGTTTAGGAAAAGAAAAAAGACAAGGTGAAGATTTTGAGCGTAATATTATCAATATAAAAATAGTTGGTGAAGCTTACGAACTTGTAAAAATGCAAGAATCATTAATAAAACTCATGCAAGGTTACAACCCCGATGTTATGGGCGATAATGAAAAAGATGTTTTCTACTATGCAGGTGAAATCTTAATAGGGTTACTATCAACAGGAAGCCAATTAGAGAACGGTCTTAAAAATGAGGGAGGTAATAATGAATTTTTAAGTTAAAAGTGAATTGAGGAAATGAAGGAAATAAGACCACCACCAAATAAAATGGGTAAATCATTGCGTCATTAAATCAATTTTAAACAAAATAATTTTTATAAAATGGGAAAGTTAAGAAAACCGTATTTCATTGATAGATACAACGCACAACATGAAATAAATAAAGCGGAAAGCCAATTGCAGTTTTATAGACATGCTGAAAGCGTATTAAATAAACTGTTTGATGGATTTAAGTTTGATTGGTCTTGGATTTTCTCAATTCCAAACAGTAACAAACTAGCTAGCGAATTAATAAAAATTGGATGTGCTGAAATAATTGAAAGCTCAAAGTTGATGCCCGATGCTTATGTTCAGATGTGTGATATTAAAGAAGAGGTTTTTAATCTCGCAAAAGATATTGTTGCAAATAAAAACAGTCGTAGTTTTTCGGAGTTGACTTTAAAAGAAGGTGTATTTACAAGGCTTTCAGATGCTGAAATATTGGAGAAATACACCTATAGACCCCAATCAGATAGTGAGGAGGAATTTATAAAAGACTTACATACTATAAGAGATATTTACGTGAAATATGGTATGGAAAAATTTATAGGAAATAGTGGAAGGGAGTTTTTAGAAAACTTTACAATAAATAGCCCTACTAATATTGAAGATCATCCAGACTTATTTATTCCAAACCCTGCAACAATAAAGGATGGAGTTAGAGAAGGTAGATTGCATCTTATTTTTAGCACTTACTAAGAACGAAAAAATAAAACCACTAAAGTAAAAAGGTTGCTCCCCTGACGAGTGTGAGTCGCCTAGCCGTACTGCTCTTTTTACTTAGTGGTTTGTTCTATCAAATATAACCATGAATGCACAAGAATTAAAAAAATTAGGATTTAAAACACATAAAGATTTTAGAGAAATTTATGTAAATGAAAGCGGAAAGGTGTATCATTTGAAGAAACAAAAATTCATTATTCCATTAATTAAAGATAAACCTTATATACTCCATAAAGGAAAATATATAAATGTTCCAAAGTTGGTTTTATTGGTGTTCAAAAAACAAAGAATAAGGAAAGGGCAAATATTATTTATTGATAGAGATTTAAACAACTTTCATAAGGATAATGTAAAGTATGTTCGATTGTTTCCCAATGGCTATAAAGTAAATTTAAAAAAAGAAGATTTATATAAGGCTATTCGATGTTACATACCAATTAGTGAAAGTTTTGTTTTAGAAAACCTAACATTAAAAACACTTTACATAAGGCGAATTTTAAAAGAGAGGTTATTTTATTCACATCATCAGAATAAAGAACATATTGAAGTTTTTAGAACTTATGTTGAACATGATATTTGTAAGTTGTCAAACTTAAACGAAACAGCAGAAATACATGGGATTACTGCAAGAGATGTGAATGTGATAATTAATACATTCTTCAATTTGCTTTCATCTGAAATATTAGATGATTTAAGCAAAGGAAAATTAAATGTACTTCCTTTTACTCCAAAGCCATTAACGGAAACTCAGAAAGCAAAAGAGTTAAATAAAGATTTGATTGCAAGAGGTTTGAAACCAATAAGATTAAGGAAAAAAAGTGATAAGGAGTTATTCAAGGATTTTAAAAGGCATTGTGAAGAAGTGAAAAGCACAAAAAGGGTTTAAACGTTTCGTTTAGCCCTTATTTTTTGGATAGGGGGGTATACATTTGAAAAGTATGTAATAAATTGATATTCAGATTGATAGTAAAAATGAAAATTTCCAAACCTTTCCATTTATGTCCGTTTTTTAATCATTTTGAGTACGAAAACTTCCATTTATGTCCATTTGACTGTATAAATCAAGGTAAAACAGGGTGATTTTAGGGTGAAAACTTCCAAAAGTGACGTTGAAAAATAGAATATGAGAAAAACCAATTATTTGGAAGGTCAATTGATTGACTTTCTGATTCAAGAACTTTTACCAAGAAATAGCCCCTAAAACATACCCCAAAAGATAAATAGCCCCTCATATAGCCCCTATTTAATGCAAAAACCCACTTTATGTGCTAATAAAGTGGGTTTCTAGTGGAGTCGGAGGGAGTCGAACCCTCGTCCAGAGAAGGACACTGTCAAGCCTTCTACATGCTTAGTTTCACTTAAATTTTCGTGATATATCCCGCCGGAAACAACCAAAATATATCCTTATCTGCTTAAAGCTTCATCTTCAACCCACAGCAGGTATCCGACTAGATCAATGATTACGGCACCGCCGATTCTTCGCCCAAAGATCAAGGCAAAGGACGATGTAGCTCGGGAACGCGATACGCGTTCAACCATTTAAGCCCAGATGTCTACAACCCTAAGGGAGACTAGGCAGCCATAGCAAACGAATTGTTGCCAACTAGATTTTGGAATTATCTTTCAAGGCTCTCATCCCATGAGCCTGCATGCTTATACTTGCAAAATCTCAGCCTGTCAAAACCAGTCGACCCCAAGTGAACTGGCCACTCTCTTTTAAGTGGACTACAAAATTAGCTATTTCAATGGATTTTGGAAACTATTTTTATTAAAAAATAGATAAAAAGTGCTATTGGTTTGAGGATTAGGAAGTTGTGTTGGGGGAGTGATTTCGCTTATTGGTAAATTGAATATTTAGCTTTAGAATTGCATTATGATTGTCTTATATAAGAACTAGAACAAAAGAAATGTTTTTAGGGAAGAGTTAAGAGGGAAGAATGAAGAATTATGGTTCGTAAAATGGTTTTTATTGTGCTTCAAAATACCCATAATTTCAATTATGGTACACGGTATTTTAACCTATTTCTACTGTCCTAGTATTTACCAATTTTTAAACTGATATGAACAAGCAAACTTTTTTATTATTAGCCTCTTTGATGATGTTAGTAATGCTCTCTTTCAAAACTCAGGCACAACAAAAAGTAGGGTTGCTTTTTGATGCTGGAGGCCAGCCTATACATGGTTACATCGATCCTATCTCTTATTCCCCGACGGTAAGTATTTCAAAGGATCTTGGTAATTATATGCCTTCTATCTTTTACTATAAGGATGGTGCAAGTAAAAAACGATTAATGAAGTTTGAAGATGCTAAACTTGTTATGAAAAATGAAACAGGTTCAGAAGTAGTATTGTCTGAAGATACCTTTTCAGGGGCGAAAGTAGGATTGGATTCCTTTTTTGTCGCTCAAAATATTCACTTTAGAGGTAGAACAAGGGAAAGACCAACTTTTGTGCAATTTATCGCCAAGCTTGATAGTACGACATTTGCAAAAATCTATAATAATAATTACGATAAATCTATTCTTCACCAAACATATATCGCAAAAAAAAGCGGGGAGGAGCGATGGGAGGAAATTAACCCTCAAAAAGAATCAATCGATGCCATGATTAAAAAGTGTTTCGTGGATTATGATAATGTCATTGCTGCTAGCGAAAGCATCGAACACAAAAAGGTGAATTTTTACACTAATATGATAGGGCGATATGAAATTAACTATAAGGAGAATGAAGGGAATATTGGAGCTTTAATCAATCTGGCTTTGGTTACAAATAGACATTTCTATAAGAAAAAAGAGTATTATGACCAATATTTCAGAAAGACAAAAACAGCTGAGTCTTTTAAATATTATTCATTAATCACGGCATTGAATGACAGAAGCTATACAGAAGAATATTATTCATTGGATGATCAAAAGGTTTATAGCATAGAGTGGAGCACCAAAAAAAATGGAGAAAAACAAGGCCCGTCTTCTTTCTTTATTGATGGTGAATTGGTCATGAAAATGCTATATGATAGAGACAAAATGAAAAGTGGGAAAGTTTATCATGAAGGTCAATTGCTTTATAAATATGATTTACGAGAGGATAGGATGAATAATACAACAGAATGCTATTTTAATTTTATGGATGATGACCGTCTTGCAGAATGGAAAGATTATATGGATGTATTAGATAACACTAAAAAGAGGATAAGAAATGAAAATCTTTTGGTGAAAGAGGTATATACCAAACATAAAGGTAAAGAATATAGCAATATTACTGATCCTAAAAATCCTTTAAAGGTAGCAAAGCTAAATAAGCTTTTTGATAAGTATATAGATGATTCTTTCCTTAGTGATAAACCTATTTTAAGGCCAATTTTGGTGCAAGTGTGGACAGATAAAATGGGTATTATCAGAGAATATAAAATCCTGAACAAGACGAATACTGATTTTGATAAAAAGGTGAATAGTTTTGTAAAAGAGCAATTATTGAATGGAGGAAAGAAAGGTAAACTGAAAATGTCATATGCTGATTCAAAACCGATGAAGAAGCCAACCACTTTTGTATTGCCATTTAAATTAAATATTAATGGTCAATATTGGTTCTTCTCCAATCAAAATGATCTAATGCGTCATCAAATGTGGATGCATCAGCATAATATGCAAATGATGCATTTAAATTCAATACACCCTCCACGTTAATTTAAGCAATTCCTTTTATGGAGGATAAAGGGTGGTGTATTGTGGTTCGCGAGGACGTTGCAATGCAACGACCCTACAGCACTACATTTTAAAAGATTATTGTAAAACCTTTGTTTTTTGACATGTAATCAGAGAATCATTTAGTAGTATATCCCCCGGCATTGAAGGGAAAAGCGTTAAGAATTTCATGGAATGAGCCGTTAAAAATGATTTTCTTGTTTGAGCAAAGCGAGTTTAAAATCATTTAGGCGAGAGGAATGGAATTTAGCTTTTGACTTCTAAGCCTAGATTTTTTGCTTCGTTTTTCATCAATGGAAAAATGAAGAAGAAGGAAGCTTGAAAGTAGGTCATAAAAAGCTTGCAGAAATAAAAAAAAGGGTGCCGTCTGATCCCGGCACCCCTCTGTCTAATCTATCTGAAAATATGAAAAGTACTATTCTTTGATAAGTTCTACCCCCTTACTGTTAGAGAATGTTCCTTTATAAGATAGGAATTGGTCCACTGTATTGAACATTCCAGTATTTCCATTGGCTTCTGCTCTTTGTCTTTCAACCGCTTCGTTGTAGTTGGTGGTGTTACTTGACATTTCATTGTTAGGGTAGTCAAATCTTCTAGATCTAACATAAGATGTGGTACCCGGAGAATGGAATGGAATGGTTTTGTAACCTACTACTTCAGGCATTGGACGGCCAGCAGTAATTTCATCTCTTGGATCAACAGTATAAACAGGGATGTCTATGGTTTCGTACATATTTCTGTCTAATTCTGGTGTCACAAAAGAAGGTAGATGCGTTCTGTTCCAAAGCGTAAACGTATTGATACCATTTCCAATTTGAGAAATCCATGCTTGGTAGATAATATTGTCTAGTTTGTTGGCTGAAGAAGCAAAGGCCATTACCTCAGCTGCAATATAATCTTCTTTGGCTGCATTGTAATCAAATCCTTGACCCGCATCCGTTGTTTCATACGCATCAATGGCACCTTCTACATATTCAATTCCAGGGTAGAAACGATTGTATTTGTCAAAAGCATCTCGGATACCTGATTCAAAGAATTGTTGAGCATTTCCTCCAATTAAGTTTTTCTGAATTGCTTCTGCAATCATAAAATTCACCTCGTCAGAACCCATGATGATGGTTGGTGAAAGTGGGTTGAAAACCGTCATATTGTTCAAAGAAGCAAAGATAAATTTGTTACCACCGTCTTCAATGGCATACTTATCATTGATTTTCAATGTTCCATCATTCATTCTAGCAAAATAAGCTGCATTAACAGGAGCTGCATTATTAACATCACCGTTAGGTTCTACAGCAAATACTGCTGTCTGACCGTCTTGATCTCCCATTCTTGTACCTCTCAAAGAGACAGGTTTATAAGGGTTGCCCCATTCTTCTGCTAATTCAAATGGATCGAAATCACTGCTCGGAATCACCATAGTGGAAGGAGAAGAACTATAATCATGCATACCTGTTAACCAAAAAACACGAGGGTCTTTTCTTGATTGCATTGACTTTAGAGAAGTCTCACTGATATAACCATAAGCAAAACCACCCACCTGAGAAGTCATTGAGGCACCGACACCGTTCATGTGTTGTCCCCAAGGACCACCATTTAAAGAGTGTTCTAATTTTGCAGATTCATCTAATGTTGAAATATATCCTGCAGAGTGGTTAAATGCTTCCGTAAAGATTTCTTTTGCTCTGCCGGCATCACCCTCTGACATATAGAGGGCCACTTTCATTAATACAGAGTTAGCTAGTTTTTGCCATTTTAAAGCATCCCCTCTGTAATAAAAATCATCTGTAAATGTTTCACCGTTGGCTACCCATTCTCTACCATTTTTCAGGTCGATGACCATGGCTTCCAATGCTTCTTTTTGCGTATCATATTTAGGATATAAAATATGCTCCACATAGCCTTTTCCTGCTTCAGTGTAAGGGATATCACCGTAAAGCGATAAAACTTTAAGCATGTCAATTACTTTGGTGATTTTCACTTGGCCCAATTGTGCAGAAGCGGCTGGAAGGTTGGTCTCAAGGTCGGCTACGTTTTTCATTACATCTTTATAGATGTTGTTCCAAGCCCATTCTTTATAAGACGTACTGAAAGCTTCACCAGCAGCATACAAGTTACCAGTGGCTTGAGACATTGGCCCTGCCATGATAATTTGCGTTCTCCATGACTCGCCACCGTCAGTATAAGGTTTGTTTTGAATGTGCGTGAACTGATACTTAGGGTTCATTTCATCTGAAGCCCAAGGATCGGAATTCATTTCTTCAAATTTATTTGTACAAGAAAACATACTAGCTGCTAAGGCAGCACCTAAAAATAGTTGGTTTGCTTTCATCGTTTTGCAATTTATAGGTAATTCCACCACCTGCCTTTTAGACAAGTGGCAGCATTGATTGATTAATTAAAATTTAGCATTAAGCTTTAGACCAAATGTTCTTGGCAACGGGTAAGATCCCACTTCCATCCCTTGAGCATTTCCATAAGAGAAACTTGCGGCAGGGTCAATGTTGTCAGTGTTCTTCCATAAGTAACCTAAGTTAGAAGCTACGAATGATAATTGAAGGTTTTGCATTTTTGCACTTGAAACCATTGTTTTAGGGAAAGTATAGCCTACTGAAATCTCTGCCACTCTGATGTAAGAAGCGTCATAAACGTGGGCCTCATCAATACCTGCCGTAGTTTGGTAGTAGTTTTGAAGATCTTGGTCTGTTGTAAAACCTTCAAATGGCTCTCCGTTTTCATATACCATTCCACCAGGATTGTAAACACCTGTTTCATGCATTGTATTTCTGCCATCTGCTGTGTCTTGATGCTTACCATTAGAGTACATATTGGCATTGGTAGAAGAGTAAATGTCCCCGCCAAATTTCGCATCGATGACCATCCCAAATGAGATGTTTTTGTATTGGAAACGGTTGACCCAACCTACCATAAACGGTTGTACACCATTACCAATTTGTTGGTAACCATCTTCTACCATTGGCATACCATCTTCGTTCACAATGATGTTACCATTGTCATCTCTTTTGTAGGCTGTACCCATGATTGTACCGTACGCTTGCCCCGGAGCAGCAACGATGTTGACAGGACCTTCACCTACTAAATATTGATCTACACCTTCCGATAATGAAACCACTTCATTGTAGTTATAAGCGAAGTTGACTTGTGTGTGCCAATTCATGTCTTTCTTTCTGATCACATTGTACCCTAAAGCGACTTCCACACCTTTGTTGATGATCTCACCGGCATTGATAATGGCATCTTCATAACCTGATGATTCAGGAATACGAACCTTCATGATTTGATCCACTGAGCTTGAATTATAATAGGTCATATCTAAATTCACACGGTCGTCAAACATTCTTAGGTTCATACCTAATTCATAAGAAGTTTGCATAGAAGGTTTTAAATTGCTGTTGTTGATGGTGTTGCCGTAGATCGCTCCTGTTTGAAGGTCATCCTGTTTCTGACCGTCAATCTGATAGTATTGTTGCAACATATAAGGGTCGGTATCCGAACCCACCTTTGCCCAAGAAGCTCTTACTTTACCAAAAGTCAACCAATCGGGCGTGTCCCAATCCATATCCGAAAATACCCATGAACCACTAATCGAAGGGTAGAAGTAAGAATTGTTGTCTAATGGTAATGTAGAAGACCAGTCATTACGCCCTGAGACATCTAAGAATAAGTAGCCATCATAACCAATAGAGGCTGTTGCATATACAGAACTGATTGCTTTTTCGTAGGTATCATAAGAAGCAAAGCGGTCTGAACCTGATTGTGGGTTTTGTTGCAAAGGATCCGAGAAGTTAGAAGAACCTGTATCAGAATATCTTCTGTAAATGTGCATATACGATGTTCCCACATTGGCCACCACATCAAACTTTCCAAATTTGTTATCATAAGTCATCATGGCATCAAAGTTATCTTCTCTGTCGAGTTGTGTTCTTTCGTAAGCTCTTCCCGACTCATACCATGGAGTATACAAAGGTTGTAAAACATCAGCTCTCCATGCGGTGTAGTCTGTACCTGCTCTACCTTGTACTTTTAAATGATCCGTGATTTCATAGGTAGCCGTTGCCATACCCAAAAATCGATCTTTTGTATCATGGAACTTCGTTTCATGCATTGTCCAATAAGGGTTCTCATTATTTTCATTATAACCAATAGGGCGGCCGTCCTCATCTTTGTAATCCTTCATCCAATTTATATCATAGGTATTTGGAATGGCGTTGATATTACTCATATAGTTGTTGACGTTGTTACCCATGTACGGTCTGTTATAAGCTTCCTCTTTGATGTAGTTCATACGGGCATCAATGTGGAATTTTTCAGAAACTTCACTGGTTCCTCTTAAAGAGAAAGTGTTTCTCTCATAACTTTGATTGTCTGTGTTACCGTTGTTGGTCATGTTGGAGTAGGAGAATCGAAGTGTTCCTGCATCCGATACTTTGGTTAAAGCAACGTTGGTATTTGCAGTATATGAAGGTTTGAAAAATGCTTCATAGTTGTCATAAAACTGTACATTTCTTTCCTCTCCATCATAATACTTGTCAGTGGTCATCCCTGGAGTCACTTTAGGTCCCCACATGCCATAATCACGTCTTGGATCAGTCGGGAACATACCGTTTGTACCATGAGCATATTGCTCTTGATTGTCGGGGGTGATGCCCAATGTGCTGACCGTAGAAGAGTGTGAGACATCTACGCCCAAACCTTTCTGACCACCTTTGCCCGATTTAGTAGTGATCATGATTACACCATTAATACCTCTTGAACCGTAAATTGCAGTAGCAGCAGGCCCTTTTAAGACGTTGATGGATTCAATATCTTCCGCATTAATGCCAGACATACCATCGCCTGTATCAATACCACCACTGTTACTGTCGTTGGCATTGGCTACATTGGAGTTGTTCATCGGGATTCCGTCTATTACGTATAACGGCTGATTAGAACCGTCCAAAATAGCATTACCACGAATCACAACATTGGATGAGGAACCCGGAGAACCACCTACTTGGTTAATCTGAACACCGGCCACTTTACCTGCAAGGTTGTTCATGGCATTGGAAGAGGAGGTTACAGCCCCGAGGTCATCGCCAGAAACTTCTTGAACGGCATAGCCTAAAGACCTTTCTTCTCTTTCAACTCCAAGGCCTACGACCACTAATTCCTCCATTTCAGTAGCATCAGGCTCCAATTTGATGGAAATGAAAGATTGATTGTTTACCCCGATCTCAGTGGTTTTGTAACCAATATAAGAGATTTGTAATGCACTTTCTGGACTTGCTTGAAGTTCAAAATTACCATCCATATCGGTGATAGAACCGCTGGAAGTACCTTTAATCTTGATCGAAGCACCAATTAATGGTTCTCCAGTCATCGCATCTTTAATGGTACCTTTGATGAGTTGTTCTTGTGCATGAAGTGTAAGCGTACACATCATGAACAATACAACCATCGTGCTGATGGAATGTAAAATTCTTTTCATTTTAGGATAAGTGAGTTAATAAAATAGTTTACAATAAGAGTTGTATACCGTGCATTTATTAGGTTTAACAGTAAAAAAAATGCAGTAAAAATTCATTCAACGTAACTTAAGTTATTTTCCGAAAATTTTTGGTTGTATATAAACTCTGTATGTTTTGACTTTGTTTGTATATAAACACCTTGTAAGTGTACTATGAACACAAATGTATGAGATTGTTTTGTAAAATCAATAACATGATGCACAATGATGCATGTTTTTGCTTTTGTTTTGCATGTTTAGTGTGTGCTATTGAAGCTGTAACTAATAAAAAACACTGTTTTTATAGTGTTTTTCTATGGTTTGATAAAAAACATTAATTTTCTTTTAAAGATGTTATTCCATTCTATAATGTTCTTTTTTGATGTAAACATACAATGTTATACTAGTATTGAGTGCCATTTTTTACCAATTCTTATTGAGGAGCTTTAAAACATAAATAGTGTGCGTATTTGTGCGTGAATCGGTTTGTGAGTTGTTATAGTTGAAGGTAAAGTAAATTCTCTTTCAAAATTTCAAATTTTAGAGGTGTAAATAATATTTACTAAAGGCGATTGTTTGTAAATAGTTAGAGGTTTATCATTAATGAATTCTTTTCTATGTGCTTTGTTTTCAGCTTAAAAAGCATATTATAATATTAGTAAATAGGTGTTTGCATAAGTTTACATTCAAACTCTTTTTGTGGAATGGCTAAATTCTCAAAATCAATTTTCTTCTTTTTATAATGTATAAATGACGCCGGTAAGTGTTTTTTATGACAGCTATTTTCTCAACTAAATAAGACTTTTGGTACCTGTTTGTGCTTGTTTGTTAAAATAAAATTGAAAATTTGACTATTTTAACCTTAAAAACGTCAATTACTATTAAAAAAACCTTTTACGTTGTGCATGTTCGTGCATGATGCTACATTTGTAATGTAAACAAGACACTTTTAAAGCTGTCTGACTTAATCTCGATGTTATACACATTATAAACTAAAATCTCAATTATACGAAATGAAGAATTTTTACAAGATAAACAAGAGCAGTTTTTATACTTAGTTGAAACATCAATTAATAAACAAATAGACATTACTATTTCATAGCTATAAAAAGTAATTCTATTTTAAGTTATGCTATAAAAACTAGACCATTTGCTAAAACCGATGAAATTCTAAAACCAATCATATTATAATTTCAGAAACGTCAATATCCTTTGACGAGATAGCATGGTTCAAAAAATTATTTTTGGCTAAGGCCAATTTTAACTACTACACTAATCTAATACTGAAAATGAGTAAATTTTACTTAATGCTGTTAAGCATGTTTATGCTTACAACAGGTGCATTGTATGCCCAAGAACGTACAGTTACGGGTACAGTTACAGATGCATCAGATAACTCCCCACTACCAGGTGTGAATGTTTTGATTAAAGGAACAAGCCTTGGGGCGGTAACAGATTTTGATGGAAACTTCTCTGTTGCCATTCCATCTCCAGAAAATAATACACTGACATTCTCATTTATTGGTTATAAAACCACTGATTTTAATGTTTCAAATACAGATAACCTTCAAATTGCATTAGAAGCAGACGCTGAAGAGTTAGAAGAAGTGGTTGTGACAGCTCTTGGTATCAAGCGTGAAGAAAGATCGCTTGGTTATGCAGTTTCTGAGGTGAAAGCAGAAGATATTGGTGATAACTCATCAGCGAACATTATGAACTCGTTGAACGGTAAAGTAGCAGGTGTACAGATTACTCCCGTTGCAGGTCCTAACTCATCTTCTAATGTAGTAATCCGTGGTAATGCTGTATTGAATGGTTCAAACCAACCCTTATATGTAATTGATGGTGTGCCAATGACCAACTCAAACTATGATAATGCTTCTGACAGTGACAGTGGTGGATTAGATACAGGTGATGGTATGTCTGCAGTGAACCCAGATGACATTGAATCAATGTCAGTATTAAAAGGTCCAGCAGCCACTGCACTTTATGGTACAAGAGCCATCAATGGTGTAATCTTAATTACAACAAAACAAGGTGATAAAAGAAAAGGTATTGGTATAGACTTCTCTACAGGTGTAAACTTTGATATGATGGGTATTACTCCTGATTACCAAAGAGATTATGCTCACGGTACTCAAGGTAATTTCCCTACTGACCCTACCTCTACAGATGGTACAAGAATGTACGGTCCGAAAATTACTCCAGGTATGAGATCAGATAGCTACTATGATGGTGTGATGAGAGATGTACAACACTACAACATTTATGACCAATTATTCCAAACAGGTGTAACGTTTAATAACTCGATTGCATTGACGGGTGGAAATGAGAAGTCAAGTGTTCGTTTCTCTTACTCAAATATGTCAAATGACGGTATGGTTGATAATTCAACTTTCAACAGAAATACTTTCAACTTGAGAGGAACAACAAAAATGGCCAACGATAAATTGACTATTGACTCAAGAGTAACTTATACGCATCAGAAGTCAACGAACAGAATGGCATTAGGTAATAGTGTTTACAACTATAACAGAGCAATGATGCAAGTGCCTACTACCGTGTCAATGGACTTCTTGAGAAACTATAAAACGCCTGACGGAAGACCTTTCGGTTATAACGATAAAAACGAAAACCCTTACTGGACGATGTATGAAGTGAATAACGAAGATCAATCGGACAGAATGATGGGTATGTTGAGTTTGAATTATGAAATCAACGAAAACTTATCAGTTGTAGCAAGAGGTGGTACAGACGTAACAAGCTGGAGACAAAATGTACTAGATCCTATGTATACTCCATTCTTTGAGGATGGTAGAGCATTTGAAAGAACAAACTTGCAAACAGAAAACAACATGGACTTCTTATTAATGTATAATAAGAAATTCGGAAACTTTGATATTAGTGCAACTGCAGGTGGTTCATACATGTATCAAATCCACGATAGAACAGATATTGGTTCTGTGAAGTTTATCTCTGATGATTTACAACACCCTGGTGCTGGTCAAGATCGTTTTATTGATTTATCAAGATACGAAAGAGCAATTTCATCAGTATATGCAACAGCTTCAATTGGTTATAAAGGATTTTTATTCTTAGATGTTTCAGGACGTAATGACTGGTCTTCAACACTTCCTATGAATAACAACTCTTATTTCTATCCTTCAGTATCGGGTTCATGGGTATTCTCGGATATGGATTGGAACACTCCTGAATGGTTATCATTTGGTAAGTTGAGAGCATCATGGGCACAAGTAGGTTCAGATACTGATCCTTATAGCTTAGCAGTACAATATAGAGTACTTGGTAACCCAGTTGGTAACCCAAATTGGGGATTCAACCCAGGTCAAATTGAAGGAGAAATTATTCCTAATGCGAACTTAAGACCATCAATGTCGTCTTCGTATGAGTTTGGTTTAGACTTACGTTTATTCAACAACAAAGTAAGCTTAGACTTAGCATATTATAACCAAAGAGCAACGGATCAGATCATGCCAATTGACATTTCTGATGCATCAGGTTTCACACAAGCACTTATTAATGCTGGTGAGATCCAAAACAAAGGTTTTGAATGGTTAGTGAATGTAAGAACGGTTGAAACGGATAACTTCTCATGGGATATGACATTTACAGGTTCATATAACCAAAACGAAGTAGTTTCATTGACAGAAGGAGTTGAGTCATACATGATCCAGCGTTCAAACGGTACAGTATCGGTACAAGCAATTCCTGGTCAAGCATATGGTACAATCATGGGTACTACTTATGTAAGAGATGATAACAACAACATTGTTGTAGATGAGGGTGGTCTTCCAATTGTAAATCAAGATGCTTCAGAAATCGGAAATGGTATTCAGCCATGGATGGCAGGATGGAGAAACACATTCAACTATAAAAACTTCAGTTTCTCAGTATTGATTGATGGTAAATTTGGAGGTCAACTTTACTCAGAGACCAACTCTCAAATGTACTCTAATGGTAAACACCACGACACTCTTATTGGTAGAGATGAATACTACAGCACTGGACACTGGAATCCAGGTAACTTAGTGACATCAGATGGTCAACCATACACAGGATCTGTAGATCCAGAATTATACTACAGAAGAGTAGCTTCAGTTGATGAGCAGTTTATTTATAATTCATCGTTCATCAAATTAAGAGACGTTTCAATCTCTTACCGCTTACCAAACAAGGCGTTAGAAAAAACACCTTTCAGAAACTTATCATTTACTGCATACGGTAACAACTTGTTGTACTTATGGACTTCAGTGCCAAACATTGATCCTGAGTCATCATTCCACGCAGGAAACGGTCAAGGTATTGAGTTCTTAAACATGCCTTTACCAAGAACAGTAGGTTTCAGATTAAATGCTAACTTCTAATCCAATACGAAAATGAAATTAAGAAACTTAAATATACTTATTGCTGCCGCTTCAGTGATGCTTGCTACTTCATGTACAAACAGATTTGAAGAGATGAACGACAACGATTATACATCAGGAGACATGGATCCTAAGTATCAATTCGTAAAGGCACAAACAAAAATTTACTCATCAGGTCACGAAGGATACAGAGGTAACTTGATCATGACAGGTCCAATGTCAATGACTACAATGAACCCTCAGTATACACAAGGTGCAGGTTTTGGTAGAGCAGATTCTTACACAAACGCCACTTGGGAGACACTTTACAAGGACCTTGCAAAGGACATCGAAGATGCTAGAGTTCGTCTTGAAAAGCAGATGGATGCAGATACTGAGCTTGAAAACCAAGCAAAGTTAGCACAATTGGCAATTACAAGAGTGATTTGTTATTACAGAACTACATCATTGTATGGTGATATCCCTTATTCAGAAGCTGGTAAAGGTTTGTCTGAAGGTATTTTCTATCCTAAATATGATGACCAAGAGTTTGTTTTCGAACAAATGGTAGAAGAGTTAAAAACTGCAAGAGAAGATTTAAATACAGGAGCTACGTTCACGGACGATGTATACTATAACGGTGATGCATCTAAATGGGGTAAATTGGCCAACTCTATGCTGATTAAGATCGGTATGGCAATGTCAGAAGCAAATCCTGCTTTAGGTGAAGAAATCGTAAGAGATGCAGCGACGCATTCTGCTGGTTATATCAGCGATTTGTCAGACAGTGCTTTATTTGAGCATAATGAAACAGGCGGTGCTTGGGGTGAAACAGTAAACGGATCAGGTGTTGCAAATGAAGGTAGAGTTGGTGGACAATCTTACCAATTCTTTTCAGATGCGATGCTAGTATCATTACAAGAAAGAAAAGACCCTAGAATTTTCTGGGTAGCTTCACATATTGATAATACAGGTCCTGAAACTAAAGCATTTTTAGATACAGCAGCTTATACAAACTTTGATCCTTTCAAATATGATACTTCAGATGGAACTGAGTTCCAACAAGTACATTACAGAGGTGCAAAATCAGGTGATAGACCTGATGGTAACAGAGGTATCTATGAGTTGAATGGACAAGTGAAACACATGTCATTCACTATTGCCAATGAAGACAAAGGTGAATACTACAGTAACCTTGGTTATAAATTCAAAGATCAAGGGCAGTATGCTCAACTAGTGGCAGTGAACCCTGCAACAATCTTGAATGCGGGATCAACAACAATTGTAGTAGGTGCAGATGAAATCAACTTCTTATTAGCAGAAGCAGCGCAAAGAGGTTGGGCGGTTCCTGGTAGTGCAGCAGAGTACTACAGAAAAGGTGTAGAAGCAGCGGTTAGAAAGTATCCAAGTTTCTACGCATCAGGTCAAGATTACGTAAACAACTTTGTAGATCTTTACAAAAGACAACAAAACGTAGAGTATATCTGGGAAGTGGAAGCATCAAACTATGTTGATAGAGCAGTAGCAGAGTTTAATAACTCAGGTGATAAGATGAATACAATCATTTATCAACACTGGGTGTCACAAATCGGAAACGGTTACAACGCCTTCGCATTATGGAATAGAACGCATTTACCTGATCTAGTGCCAACATCTCTTGGAGCTGCGGATAGAGATATCCAAGTGCCAGTATACGGTGAAGATCCATTATTAAATGTTGATGCGAAGCCAACAGGTACTTCAATGGTAGAATTGCATACAGGTGGGTATACTAATGGTTACAGACCTGCACGTTTACCTTACCCAGCAAGAGAGTTTACAGTAAACCCTACACACGTTGCAAATGCAATTTCTAATCAAGAAGAGTATGGTAATCCATCGTCAGATTTCCTTACTGCACCTCAATGGATGAGTAAGAAAAATTAAAAACGACTGAATTATATATCGCCAATGAATAAAATATTATGTGAGTGACGAGTTCTTTTTGAGAACAGAGGGTGCAAATTGTATACATCAAACGTTACCAAAAAAACAAATCAAAACATAATCCTTGTTCATGATCGAATGTGAGTAGTATAAGGTGGTGCCTTTCTAAGGTGCCACCTTTTTCTTTTAATCCATAATTTCTACTAGATTTTATAGGGTCTACTTTCAAGCTTCCTACTTCTTCATTTTAAAACTGTCTAAAACTCAAACAAGAAAATCATTTTTAATGGCTCAATCCATGAAATTCTTAATGCTTTTCCCTTCAAGGCCAATTCAGATATTACTAAATGATTGTCTGATTAACAGAGCAAAAGAAAAGTGCTTTAAAATTATCTTCTAAAATCTAGTTTACATCTTAAAAAATAAGAAATCTTTTGTTGGACTACATTATCCGGGAACTTTTATAAACCTTTCATTGGTTCTCCCTTTTGTAATCATAATCACATATCGACTCAAATGAAGTTAGATTCAACACAAAACCGAAAGATTCTCTTCCTCATATCAGAACACTTTTGAGAGTGGGAGAGTTGAGGATCAAAGCCAAGGTATATAGTTATCGACCTAATGAAGTCTGTTTTATTACGAAGAGCCAAAGGAATGAACGGTTTTACATATAGGTATCACGTCAGTTTTTGGATGCAGAGTAATGAAAATTGAAAGATTTCCAATGAACTAATCAGAATGTGAAATAGTTGTAATATTTGTCATTGATTTAACAAAAAAAAGCATATGATCATGAAACAATTTTTTCAGTCAAGAAGTGAAAGTGACTGATATTGAAACATTTAGACTAATTAACAAAACGGAAAAGGTGAGTTTGTTTATAGAAATTGTCTTTTTAGAAGTTGAAAATTTAATTATCTCCTTTTTTGTATTGTTAAGGGCTGTTTTTGCATTTTATTAATTGAAATTTTATAAGAATATTAATAAATGTATATTTAACACAAATAATCCAACAAAGTGAACTATATTACGTATAAAATTAGTATATTAAAAAAAAGAAAATTTAAACCTCGTTACTATATGAAACCTATTAAATTTGGATCTATACAGTTAATGCCAATAGCGCAGCTTGGAATCGTTTTGACGATCGTTTTATTATTTGCTTTTGCATATGTTAAGTCATTATTGCTATCCCAGGGAATTGACGTTCCCCAGCGTTATTATGTATATGTTCCAATTTTAATATTTAGTGGTGTTTGGCCTTTCATGATAAGTAGAGGTATAGAGCAAAACCCTGAATTTGAACCTGAGAAATAGAACACATTATTAATCAATCATACAAAGTGCTTCATCCTGAATTGGAAGAAGCACTTTTTATTTTTACAGACAAACTTAATTTAGCTTTTGCTTTATCCATTACCAATCCTCTTCGTCAACCGTTTCTTCATTTTTATAAATCGAAGGTAAGGTGATTTCTTTGTAAACAACCCAAGTTCTTACAACTAGTATTGTAAAAACAGGCACAAGTTCTGTTACAAATCGATTGCATTCAAAATGATAAAGAAGGATGTAGATAATTCCACCGAAAATACTTACTGTCGCATAAATTTCTTTTTGGAAAACTACAGGAATTTCATTGACAAGGATATCCCTAGAAACCCCACCAAAAGCACCTGTAATCACACCTAAAATAATACATATAATATACGGGAGATTATAAGTTAAACCGATTTGAACTCCTGCAACAGAAAAAAGAGCCAAACCTATTGTGTCAAAAAGCAATAAAGAGGTTCTGAAACGATCCAATTTGTCTTGAAAAACCATAGCACAAATGGCTCCGGCCAATATGAAATAGATATAACTTGGATCTGCAATCCAAAATACGTCCCTTTCTTCAATCAGGGTATCTCTGAGTGTACCACCGCCAACCGCAGTAACGAAGGCTACAATGATAACACCAAACGGGTCCAACTTTTTCTGCATGCCAACTAACGCACCAGAAATAGCAAATGCAAAAGATCCTACAACGCCAATGTAATAGATAATTTCTTTCACGATAACAAGTTTACAAAATGAACAATAACTTCAAACAAACGCTCATTCAAAAAAGGAGGTTTAAAATCTGGAATCAAAGGAACGCAATTCTATAGTAGGAGTTACATATTAATTAGATTTATTTAATGAAAACTTTTTAGAACTTTGCTATTTTTGTAAACTGAATTAGACAAAACTCCGCAATGGCATATATCATATACGATACGGAAACCACAGGTTTACCGAAAAATTTTAATGCACCCTTATCTGATCTTGACAACTGGCCAAGAGTAGTTCAATTAGCATGGCAATTACACGATGATCATGGTAAATTGATTAAAGCTCAAAACCTTATCGTTAGACCAGATGGTTACACGATCCCCTTTAATGCTACAAAAGTTCACGGTATTACCACTGAACATGCATTAGAACACGGTCATGACCTGAAGGATGTATTAGAGGAGTTTCGTATTGACTTGGCAAAAGCAGACCGTCAAGTAGGCCATAACCTTCAGTTTGATATTAATGTAACAGGGGCGGAACTTCTAAGAGTTGATCTCGAAAGTAAAATTCTAGAGGTAGAAGTAATCGATACGATGATTACTTCCACTGATTTTTGTGCATTGCCTGGAGGTAGAGGGGGTAAATTTAAATCGCCTTCACTTACAGAACTTCACAATAAACTTTTCGGAGTACCTTTCGCTGACGCCCATGATGCCGCATATGATGTTGACGCTACAGCACGCTGTTTCTTTGGTTTAATTGAACACGGTGTTGTAACGCCTATTAATGACGTTGCAGTTGAAGCGGTAATCTATGAAGCTCCTGAGCTGGATGAGGCAAATTTTGCTTTCAAGAATAAATCCAAGGTTTTAGGTAGAGGTAATGTAAGTAAAGAAGAAGGTTTAGCAAGGCTGAAAGATGTTAAGTTTACGCACCTTCATACGCACACTCAATTCTCTATCTTAAGAGCAACTTGTACGATTGGAGACTTGGTGGCGAAATCACAAGAAGACGGTTGTGATGCAGTTTGCCTTACTGATCATGGTAATATGTATACTGCTTACCATTTCGTGAGAGATGTACTGAAAGCAGAGTTAAAACCTATTGTTGGGTGTGAAGTTTATCTCGTAAAAGATCACAAAAAGAGAAAGTTTACAAGAGATGATCCAGATAGAAGGTCTTCTCAAGTATTGATTGCTAAAAATAAAGACGGGTATCATAACCTTGCTAAGTTATCTTCTCAAGGCTTTATTGATGGAGCCTATACAGATCGAGATGGTACTTATGCCCGTATTGATAAAGAACTTTTACTGCAATATAAAGGTGATCTAATCGCTACTACTGGTGGTTTGCAATCACCAGTAAATAATCTTATTCTGAATGTTGGTGAAGAACAGGCAGAACAAGAATTTGTGTGGTGGTTAGAAAATTTCCAAGACGATTTTTATATCGAATTATGCCGTCATGGATTGGAAGAAGAAGATCACGTAAACGAGGTATTACTTCGTTTTGCTGAGAAATATGATGTGAAATATTTTGCTGCCAACAATGTTTATTACATGGATGAGGCAGGGGCTGATGCACATGATATCTTATTGTGTGTAAAAGACGGTGAAAAGAAATCGACACCAATTGGTAGAGGTAGAGGGTATCGTTTTGGTTTCCCAAATAATCAATTCTATTTCAAATCTGCAGAAGAAATGAAAGAATTGTTCTACGATTTACCAGAAGCGATTGAATGTACGCAGGAAATTGTAGATAAGATCGAATCTTATAAACTGGCTCGTGATGTCCTCTTGCCTGCCTTCGATATCCCACAAGAATTTGTGGATCCAGAAGATGAAAAAGACGGAGGGAAACGTGGTGAAAACGCTTTTTTAAGACACCTTACTTATGTAGGTGCAGAGAAAAGGTATGGAGTGATTACAGACGACATTCGTGAGCGTTTGGATTTCGAATTAAAAACGATTGAGAACACGGGTTATCCTGGTTATTTCTTGATTGTACAGGATTTTACAACGGAAGCCCGAAATATGGGAGTATCCGTAGGCCCTGGTCGTGGTTCAGCAGCCGGATCAGCCGTAGCCTATGCGATTGGTATTACCAATGTGGACCCCATCAAATACGACTTGCTATTTGAGAGATTTTTGAATCCAGACCGTGTATCCTTACCCGATATTGATATTGACTTTGATGATGAAGGTAGACAGAAAATCATCAACTGGGTAGTCGATAAATATGGCTTCAATCAGGTATCCCATATTATTACTTACGGTACAATGGCGGCAAAATCTTCCATCAAAGATACCGCTCGTGTAATGGATTTACCGCTTTCTGATTCAGATCGATTGGCGAAGTTAGTGCCTGATATGAAGCTGAAGAAGCTATTTGGAATGTCTGAACAGCAATTGGAAGACAAACTGAACAGTGAGCAGATGGAAATGGCTAACCAATTGAAGGCTATTTCTGAAGAGCACGGTACTTTAGAAGGAGAGGTGATCAACACCGCAAGGGTATTAGAAGGTTCTGTAAGAAATACCGGTATTCACGCTTGTGGTATTATCATTACGCCTGATGATATTACGAAGTTTATTCCTGTAACAACGGCCAAAGATGCAGACTTATTAGTAACGCAATTTGATAACTCCGTAGTAGAAAATGCAGGGATGTTGAAGATGGACTTCTTAGGTTTGAGAACCTTGTCCATCATCAAAGATGCAATAAAACTGATTAAACAACGTCATGGAATTGAAATCGATCCTGATGATATTCCGTTGGATGATCGTAAAACATATGAATTATACCAGAGAGGTGAGACAAACGGTACATTCCAGTTTGAATCCGCTGGTATGCAGAAGCACTTAAGATCACTAAAACCCGATGTTTTTGGAGACTTAATTGCCATGAACGCCTTGTATCGTCCAGGTCCACTAGAATACATTCCAAACTTTATTGCCCGTAAGCACGGTGATGAAGAGATTGTGTATGACATTGATAAAATGGACGAATACCTTGCCGAGACTTACGGAATTACGGTCTACCAAGAGCAAGTAATGTTGTTGTCCCAATCATTGGCAGGGTTTACAAAGGGTGAAGCCGATATGCTTCGTAAAGCGATGGGTAAAAAGATCTTCGCCTTGCTGGAGCAATTGAAGCCTAAGTTTATTGAAGGAGGTACAGGAAACGGTCACGATCAGAAAGCACTCGAAAAAGTGTGGACGGACTGGGAAGCATTCGCCGCATACGCCTTCAACAAATCCCACTCTACATGTTATTCGGTGGTAGCCTTTCATACAGGATATCTAAAAGCGAATTACCCTGCGGAATATATGGCCTCCGTGTTGACGCACAACATGAATGACATCAAGAAGGTGACCTTCTTTATGGAAGAGTGTAGCCACATGGGAATTCCGGTACTGGGTCCAGATATCAACGAATCAGAATACAAATTCTCCGTTAACGCAGACGGTGCGATTCGTTTTGGATTAGGTGCTGTAAAAGGTATTGGTACAGGTCCGATTAATGCAATTATTGAAGGAAGAGAAGAGAAGCCTTACGAATCTATTTTCGATTTTGTTGAAAGAGTTAACCTTAAGGCTGTTAATAGAAAAGTGATGGAGAGTTTGGCCTATGCAGGTTCATTTGATGAATATGAATTCCATAGAGCACAATATTTCCATATTCCAGAAGGAGAAAAATTCTCTGGAATCGATTTATTACTTAGATATGGTAACCGAGTGCAAGCGGATAAAATGTCTGCTCAAGCTTCACTGTTTGGAGCAAGTACAGGCGGGTCTGTTCCTCCGCCTAAATTACCTCAATTAGAGCCTTGGTCAAAATTGGTAGAGTTGCGTTTTGAGAAGGAAGTAGTAGGTTTCTTTATTTCAGGACATCCATTGGATATGTACCGAATGGAATTGGAGAACTTCTGTATTCCTATCAAGCACGTGGATTTACACAAACAACAAGAAATCAAAATCGGTGGTATGATCACTGAGGCTAAAATTCTTGAAAGTAAAAACGGTAATAAGTTTGGTATTCTGACAGTGGAAGATTACGAACAAACCCATCAGATGGCTATGTTTGGTGAGAACTTCAATAAAAACCGACACTTCTTTAATGAAGGGGATTTTGTTTGTGTAATTGGTCAAGTGAAAGAAAATTATAGAACACCTGGGCAGTGGGAGGTCAACCCTAAAAAGATCATGGCGTTATCTTCTGTCAAAGATCATTTCTGTAAGGGTATCGATTTGTCAGTAGATGTTGCAATGCTTAGTGATGACACGATTATGGATTTGGTAAATATTGTAGAGGAACACAAAGGGACAAGAGAAATGTCACTAGAGGTAATCTCAAGAGAAGACAATATGGTGGTGAACTTATTTTCTAAGAGTTATAAAGTAGACCCTTCCACTGAATTATTGAATGATTTGGATCGTTTGGAAGGAATAGAATATAGGGTTTATTAAAGAACCAAATACGCTTTTGATCCCCGTATGCACTAGAATTTTAGTGGGTGCGGGGATTTTTTTATTTAAATTTATAAAGATCACGTTCAAAATGTTTATTCCCGCACTTAGATCAAAAACTAATAGTCAATAGCTTTTTCAGAAGTAGCCTAGATCCGGATTAAAGCTTGAAAATATGAAGGTGATGAATGTTATTATAAAATATAACTTCCATCACTTTTTTTATTCTATTGACTATTAGAGGCTTAATAGAGAGAAATTATTTATGTTGATTTAATGTATTAAATAATTTTTTTTCATAAATATTTCATGAAATACGAAATTCTAAAAATGTAAATTTTTTTATATAAAAGTGTATTTACTAAACAAATAAAATGTAATTAAAAGTCGATTATTGTTGTTTAATATTTCGAATTATCAATTAAATTGTTCTATATACATTTAACGAAATTGAGGAATACCTATAATTTATTATGTCCTAATATTTGCAAAGTGATCGAATAACATCTATTTTTGTTATGTTAATGATACAAAAAATTATATCTATTGCATTTAAAACAATTATCATGAGCCAAAGTAAAATAGTTGCTGCTGCAGAAGCTGCACTTGACAAATTATCGAAGTTAAACAAGAAAGGAGAGTACGATCAACAAGTAAACGACTTAACTTGGGTGTTAGGAAGTTTCAAGAATGACGGAAACCCTGATGGTGTTTACCAGAAAGTTGCAGAGGCTAAAGACGTTCTGGCAGATTTAAAATCCAAAAAACCTAGAAGCGTAGCAAAAGCTTTAATGGATTCTTTAGAAGAAGCATTAGCTTAATGCTAATTGACATTGAAAAAAACTATTTTTTGCCATCAGTTTTGATGGCTTTTTTTGTGCCTAATTTTTTGTGTTTTAGCTTGAAAAGAGGGAAAGGAGCGTTTAGTTTTTTGAATTGAAATCCTTTTTTGTTTATGATATTTATATTTTTAAAGGGTGTTTGATGGTAATAATTAATTAAAATGAGGGTGGTTTTGTATAATTATTAAAACAAATAGGTGGATTTTCTTGATATTATAGATTTATTTACCTTTTATTGTAGTCATCAATTAAGTGCGACGTTTTATTGAAACGCATCTTGATTTACTAACAACAAACAGACAACAAATTTTACTTCAATGTTATATTTCATCTTAACATTTGCAATATTGTTTTCACCTACATTATTATTAGCAAATGAAACTTCTCCTCTAGCTTCCTTCAACGTGACGGATACACTATGGGTTTTATTTTCAGCAGTCCTTGTATTATTGATGCAGGCCGGCTTTAAAACATTAGAAACAGGTCTAGTAAAAAAAGAGCACCGTTCTAGTGTAGGAAGTAAAAACCTATTGGACTTGGTAGCAGGTGTGTTAGGCTTCTTTCTTATCGGATTTAGTTTAATGTTCGGTAAATCGTATTTTGGTATCATTGGTTTTGATCTTGATTTATTTTTAGGGCAAAACTTTAACAATGGCGACCAACAAATCCCTGGTGTAGTATTTTTCCTTTTCCAACTGGTATTTGCAGGTACTGCACTTACTATTGTTTCTGGAGCAATGTCTGGCAGAACAGGTGTTTTCCCTTATTTTATAGGTTCATTAATTACAGCAGTTGTGATTTATCCAATTTTTGGACACTGGGCTTGGGGTAATCTGTTTTATGAAGATAATTATGCTTGGTTAGCTGAAATGGGCTTTATGGACTTTGCGGGTTCAACAGTAGTACATACAGTAGGAGCATGTGTTGGTTTAGTAGGTATGATCATGGTAGGGCCAAGAATTGGTCGTTTTGATAAAAATGGAAAACCAAAAAACATCAAAGCTTCAGACTACTCTTATAGTATTTTGGGTGTAATGCTGCTTTGGATTGGATGGTGGGGTTTCAATGGAGGTAGTACGTTACAATTCAATTATAATGTTTTTGAAATTATCCTCAATACAAACTTAGCAGGTGCTGCTGCATGTTTCTCCGCTTTCTTCTTCTGTTATTTCTTTCAAGATAGAAGTGAGTTAATCGAGAAAATGATTGGTGGTGCTTTGACAGGTTTAGTGGCAATTACTGCATGTTGTAATGTAGTTTCTCCATTAAGTGCTTTGATCATCGGTTTGTTGTCAGGTATTGTTCATAATTTAGCTTTTGATTTAATCTTAAGAGTATTCAAATTGGACGATCCTGTAGGAGCCATTCCGGTTCATGGTTTTGGGGGTATATTTGGTACGTTGTGTGTGGCTCTTTTCGGAAAGGAGGAGTTACTTAATTTACCAAGATGGGAGCAACTTTTAATTCAAACGATTGGTATTGAGGTATGCTTGACATTTACTGTAGTGATTTCAATACTTATGTTTAGAATAATAAAAGTATCTTATGGCTTAAGAGTTTCACCTGAGCAAGAATTAAAAGGAATGCTGATGGGTAGACAAATGCCAGAAGAATTCTATCAAGATGATTCAAAACAAAAAGTAAGATATGTATCGATGCAAGTTTCTGAGAAAGGTTATAATCTTTTGAATATGAGTGATTTTGCTGGTTTGGATCCAATGTATAGAACCGAACTGATTGATGCTAAAAAAGTATCTTTTATTGATGAACACGGTGAGCCAGTGCCATTGATTGATGCGATGAAACAGTTGAAAAATTATTTAAAAGGAAAGCAAGGACAAGAAACAGCAGCTTAGTTCTGTAAGTTTTTTTCTTAATATAAAATACATTTGTAAGCAACCATAATTCGTTTTGTGGTTGCTTTTTTTATTTCATTTTTTGGATATGATTAAGACATGAATTTAAGGATATTACTATGTTTTAATACTTACTTAAAATGATTTTTTAGGGCGCTATTTTTTCAATCAATCAACAGCTGAAATGTGGTATTTGTGAGGTGATTGTAATGAGTTTTTATATGGTGTTATTTTTTATTTTTAATGGTTCAATAAATATCAATTTAATACTTTATATTATCTGCTATTTATAGTGTTAACTTCCTGTTTTTTAGCAGTTTTGATTATATTTTCACCTTATAATTTACAATTGCGATTCTAATCCCCTAATTTTGAAGTACATAAAAATGTGCGATGTTTTTATAGAGCTCTTATTAACTAGCAGACTGACAACCAAAATTTACTCTTATGTTATATTTCACCGTAACTACAATTAGCATTTTCTTATTATTACCTACAACACTATTGGCTACAGAAACTGTCAATACAGAATCTTTCAATATTCCAGATACACTATGGGTTTTATTGTCGGCATTTCTAGTTTTTCTAATGCAGGCAGGGTTCAAAACCTTAGAGACAGGTCTAGTACAAAAAGAACATCGATCAAGTGTCGGAAGTAAAAACTTGATGGATTTAGTGGCAGGAGTTTTAGGCTTCTTTTTGGTAGGTTTTGGGTTCATGTTTGGGAAATCTTATCTTGGAATTATTGGCTTTGAGCCAGATCTCTTTGTGGGGCAAAATCTACACAATGGCGATTTAACGATCCCTGGTATTGTGTTTTTTCTATTTCAACTTGTTTTCGCAGGGACTGCACTCACTATTGTTTCGGGAGCTATGTCAGGTAGAACGGGAGTTGTACCTTATTTCATTGGTTCTTTGGTAACGGCAATTGTGATCTATCCTGTTTTTGGACACTGGGCTTGGGGAAATCTCTTCTATAATAACAATATGGCTTGGTTGGCTAATATGGGTTTTATGGATTTTGCAGGCTCAACCGTAGTGCATACTTTAGGTGCATGTGTTGGTTTGGTAGGTATGATCATGGTGGGACCACGTATTGGTCGTTTTGATCACGAAGGTAAACCCAAGAGCATTAAAGCCTCGGATTACTCTTATAGTATTTTAGGGGTGATGCTTCTTTGGATTGGCTGGTGGGGTTTTAATGGTGGTAGTACACTTACCTTTACATCAGATGTTTTCGAGATTATTCTTAATACCAATGTAGCAGGTGCCTCAGCTTGTTTTTCAGCCTTCTTTTACTGCTATTTCTTTCAAGATAGAGGTGATCTTATCGAGAAAATGATGGGAGGAGCCTTGACGGGTCTAGTAGCAATTACAGCATGTTGTAATGTCGTTTCTCCAATGTCTTCATTAATCATTGGTTTAATATCAGGTGTCATTCATAATGTTGGTTATGATTTAATGCTTAAGGTATTCAAAGTGGATGACCCAGTGGGAGCAATTCCTGTACATGGATTTGGAGGCATTTTCGGTACATTGTGTGTAGCCCTTTTCGGAAAACAAGAATTATTGATTCTTCCTCGATGGGAGCAGTTGTTAATACAAATGATCGGTATAGAAGTATGTATTACTTTCACTGTGATTGTATCCATCGCAATGTTTAAATTGATTAAAATGTTCTATGGCTTGAGAGTAAGTCCAGAGCAAGAGATCAAAGGTATGTTGATGGGAAGGTCCATGCCTGTTGAATTCTATGACGTGGAAGAGGAACAGAAAGTAAGATATGTTTCCGTTAAAATTTCTGAGAAAGGTTATAACCTGATGGACGTGAAAGATTTTATAGCTCTCGATCCTGTTTATCGTTTAGATTTATTGGAGACAAAGAAAGTATCTTTTATTAATGATCAAGGAGAAGGAATTGAATTTGTTGATGCTATGAAGCAATTACACTCCGTTTTCGAAAGCTTAAATAGTAGAACAACTGATCCAGATTCTCAGTCTATCGCCTAAATGGTATTTTATCGGATGTCTAAAATCAACATTTACACCTCTAATTTTTAAAACAAAAAATAAATACAAAATATCTGAACAACGTAATCACCCAACTAAAAATATTAATTAGTCTTTCAGATTAAATGAAAGCATTGCTACTTTTTGATTTTTAAAACATATATTTATAAGAGAAGCTTTATTGTAAGGCTTCTCTTGTTTTTGTTTAGACTAATTTCTCTCATCGCACCTATGTATAAAAACGTACTACTACTTTTTACCATCTTTTCAATTTTCAGTACTCAGCTTTCTGCACAGAAAACATTTGAATTTCATACTTATGGCAGGGTAGGTATATCCTCTTCACTAGATGGAGATAAAGTAGGAGCGCGGTTGAACCTCTCTAATCAAGGTGCTTTAGGGGGGAGATTAGAAGAGAATGACTACATTGAATTAACGGGTGTGACCAATATTCATCGGTTATTAGATATGAAGGAAGATGGTCCTAAAATACAATTTCAATTGACCACACAGTCTTTTTCCGGTGATAATACTTTTATTGCCAATGATACAAAAACCAATTTTGTAGAAGTTTTTCTAGACATCACCGATACATTGTATAATATACCCATTCATTTATGGGTAGGAAGCAAGTATTTTAGAGATAAAAACATTGATATGGCCGATTATTGGCAATTCAATAACCTGACTGGTCAAGGTTTTGGTTTGACGATTGGTACTACCACAATTTCATTGATTAAAGCTTTAGTTGTTCAAGATCAGCCAGGCAACCCTTATGGCGATTCCAATTATGATGATGGTAGGCAAAAGCATGTTATTTCATTACAACACCGTTGGCATTTGAACCCAAATCACACTTTTAACTTTATGGGTGAATACCATTTCACCGGCAAAGATTCACTTACTGAACCGCAGTTTATTGTAAAGGAAATAAGTGATTATGGATGGTTGTTGGGGGTGATGCATATGTATCAGAAAGATAATTTCTTAAATCATTCGTCTATACGATTTGGAGCAAGAATAGCCAATGGTCCAGGAGATGATGGATGGTCTTCTCGTTCCTTTATCAATTTCGGTAACCCAAATATAAAAGGACGTTATGATGGTGCATATGGGATTAATATTACTGAAAATTTTGTGTACGATATCAATAAGTATTGGGGTTTAATGGGATATGGTGTTTTTCGATACGCTATGGGTGCGACTACACCGGTGTTTGTAGCAGACAATAGGCCTAATGAAAAATGGGATTTATCCATTGGTTTTCGGCCTATGATTTATTTATCTGATAAACTACAACTCATGTTAGAATATAATTTTCAGATGCGTGATTTTCAGGAGTATTCTCAGGGCTTAACAGGTTTTACTCCAGGTTTAGGACAGATGAATAAATTTACAATTGCTCCAGTGTATGTTCCTTCGGGTGAGAGAAGTTTAATGGCTAGGCCACATATCCGTTTGGTGTATTCTATTGCAGTATACAATGATGTGGTTAAAAAGTATGGGCTTTCTCAGTATTATGAAGCAGAAAATTCAGGAAATGTGGGGAATTACCTTGGGCTTAAGTCGGAATGGTGGTTTTAAAACCTTTACCTCATCATGAACACCAATGAAGCAAAGGTTTTAAATGATATTTAGCTAGACCGTATCTATGTCAATTGTTTCTCCTATGTTAGGTAATAGGAGTGATTTTTCAGATTGTTTAAAATAACGAGTAGCTGCTGCTTTATCGATTTTTATAGGAGGGAAGGTGTCATAATGATAACCCATAATTGTATTGCACTCTAGGTATTGAGCTGCAATTTTAGCGTCTTCATAACCCATTGTAAAGTTATCTCCAATTGGTAAAATTGCAAGATCAAGATCACCACATGTTGCAGGAATCAATTTCATATCCATTGTTAAGGCAGTATCACCTGCAATGTAAATTTTCCCTTCCTTATTCCAAAGCACAAAACCACCTGGATTACCCGCGTAAGTACCATCAGGTAATACACTTGAATGAATGGCGTTGACGTATTTTAATGTGCCAAAATCGAAAGTAAATTTACCTCCATGGTTCATTGGGTGTCCGTTAAGCCCCTTCTCGCCGTAGTAAGACACTATTTCAAAGTTTGAGATGATTGTAGCTCCTGTTCTTTGTGCAATTGCTTCTACATCTACCACGTGGTCTTGATGTCCGTGTGTAATCAAGATATAATCAGCTTCTAGTTCATCAATATTGATATCTTTAGCCAGCTCATTTGGTGAAATAAATGGGTCAACGATTAGCTTTTTGCCTGCTGTTTCAATCAGAAGAGAAGCGTGGCCTAAGTAGGTTACTTTCATGAAGTTTCTAGATTAATGTTTTTATAATTATCGACTCAATTTAATGTTAAATCAATGAATTAAAAACCAATTGGTTAAAAATGAATGATAAATTTTCATAAAGAAAAACGATGTAACTCTTGCATAAGTCAATATATTTGGTTTTGACTTTAATAAATATTACATTTAGCTAGACTATAAAATGCAGCACTCTTTATTCAAACTATAATGTTATGACCACAATGTATGTGTATGATGCCCTAAATTACTCTTTAATAGCTCAGCTTTCTAAGCGCTCTATCCTCAAAAGAGATTTGGGTATCACATTAAATTCAAACAAGGTGAAATTATTAAAAGCAGGACATCCTGTAATGATTTTATCTGGCTCAAATCTAACTAAACGTCCCTTATTTATGTCTTTTGACCCAATTCAGGAAGAAGATATTGAAGCTCTTTTTGTGAAATACCAATTAGATCGCTTCCATGAAGAAGAAGAAATAAACATAGCAGTTTAGTTTAATTTGTAGTTCAAAAAACAATAAATCATCAGTTCTTGTGTATTATTAAATGAATTAGCTTGCTTATTAACCAATTAAGAAAACAAAGCAAAAATAAGATTTTACCAGCATTAATTAGATGACCTGATCAATGCAAATACTCAATTTAGTATGGTTTATTAAAGCATGTTTAGAGCTTATTTTCAATAATGAAAAAGTTTTGAACATGCTTTTCCTTTTAAAGAGTTTTACTCAATAGAGATATGAATTTGCTCTCCTAACACTACTCCTTTTTTGAGAGGTAAAACGTAGTTTCTACGATCAAGCTCAACTTCCATAGTTCGCTCTTCAATATTGATTTGGGTAACAATTGCTTTTTCTTGAATTCTAGCATCCATGTCAAGAAGTTGTAATTGGAAGTCATTCAACTCATAAATATGTTGGGTTAATGCTTCTAATTCATGGATTTGATGCGTATTGATAAGTAGGGGTGTATGGTGTTTACTTTGAAAATGCATGATGTAGTCAATCACTCTTTGTTTTACTCTGAAATCTAAAGCAGAAAAAGGTTCGTCCATCAATAAAAGGTGAGGAAGTTGTACCAAAGCTCTTGCAATAGCTACTCTTTGTTTCTGACCGCCTGATAGTGTATTGACTTTTTGTTTTAGTAAGCTTCTGATCTCAAATGCATCAATTAATCGTTCCAATTCCTCTTTTTCAAACTTCTCATTTTGAGCAAATGAAATATTTTGAATGACATTCATATTAGGGAAAAGTGCATAATCCTGAAATACAAAACCAATATTTCTTTTTTGTGGTGACAATTGGACTTTTGAAGTGGTGTCTAACCAAACTGTATCATTGAAAATAATTCTTCCTTTTTCGCAATCCATAAGCCCTGCTATAACCTTGAGAAAAGTAGTTTTCCCCTTACCGGAAGGTCCTGTAATACCAATAATATCACCTAAGTCAAACTCTAATTGAAATTGACTTTGAACTTTACTCTTATTGATTTTTTTATATAGGCTAATGTGGATCACTTGAGGTTGAAATTATTCTTACGGTTAAAATAATAAAGTAGGAAAAGTATTGTAAATGAGAAGCAAAGTAATATAAACGCATATTCGTGAGCATTGTCGTACTGCATACTTTCTACATAATCATATATAGCAATTGAGGCTACTTTTGTTTTATCAGGGATGTTACCACCTATCATTAATACCACACCAAACTCACCAATTGTATGTGCAAATGTAAGGACTAACCCACTTAATATTGCACTTTTCATATTGGGTAAAACAACTTTTAGAAGTATTGTAATCTCTTTTTTACCCATAAGCATTGCAGCATGAATCAAGTCTTCGGGGATGGTGGAGAAACCTGCTTGAAGAGGTTGGATCATAAAAGGAAAGCTATATATAATAGATCCGATCAATAAACCACTGAATGAAAACACTAATTGAATATCGAAATGCTCCGATAAAAAGTCTCCTATTAGGCTATTTTTACCTAGTGTGATAAGGATATAAAAACCTAATACAGTAGGGGGTAACACTAGAGGAAGGCCAAATAATGTTTCTAAGAAGATGGTAAATATGTTTTTTCTTTTTGACAGAAAATACCCTAGAGGTATAGCAATGCAAAACAATATTATTGTGGTGAGCAATGCCAATTTTAATGTCAATATAAATGGAGTCCAGTCTATCATAAATGCTAAAAATTACTCAAAGATAAAGAAGTAATTATATCAATGGTAACTTTTAAGGATCGCTTGACCTTTATTGCTCATAATAAAATCAAGAAGTTGTTGGGCTTCTTTCTCATGCTTACCTTTAATACTGATCATCCCTTGTGCAATGGGTTCATATAGATGTTCCGGTACTTCTGACCAATACCCAAGGTTTTTGTTTGAGGGAGCATTGACAATAAAAATAGAGCTGAAACCTAAGTCTACTTGGTCTGCTAAAATAAACTGATTGACTTGTGATATACTTTCACCAAAAACCAATTTATTTTGAAGGCTATCATTAAATGAATGTTGGATGGCTTCTAGTGCAGCTTTACCATACGGGGCAGTTTTGGGATTGGCAATTGCGATTTTGGTAATCAATTTATCATCAATCTCCTCAAATTGAAAACGTCTTTCTTTGCTCCAAACTACCAATTTTCCTACCGAATACAGAATGACATCAGAGGCATTCATGTTCTCTTTTTTTAATGCTTGAGGGTAAATCATATCTGCAGAAACAAATACATCATAAGGAGCACCATTGATAATTTGAGCAGAAAGCTTTCCTGATGAGCCTACAATAATTTCACTGGCAATACCACTCTCTTGTTCAAAAGAGTGTATTAAGTCTCGCATTACAAACTGCATGTTAGCAGAAGTAGCAATCTTTAGCGTTTCAACTTGTTGGTTTGGCGTATTGCAATAAGTGAAGAGAACTAGGCCGGCAAGGAACATAAAAGACTGTTGAACTTTTGATAACATCGTATATAGAACGTTTATTTATTAGATAGAAAAGTAAATTTATATAAAAAATTAAACTAAATTGAAGCACCACTAAGAATGACCAAGGAATTGTCCTTCTTTAACAAGTTTTTTTGTGTATCATAAACTACAAACTCAAACCAACCCAATTCGATGTATTACAGATGTATCTTCAAAAATGAAGGAAGTGGACTACTTCAAAACTTCTTTTTTGACCTTAATGAAGCTCCTATCCAATTTTCATTATTCAATAAGAATTATGTATTGAAAAGTATAGAGGAGACCCATGATGAATTGCCAGAAACTGCGATTTATTATCGTAATAGAAAAATCTTTGTGATTCAAGATAATGAAATGGTCCCACTGACAACAGGTAGGTTGTTGGTCTAATGAAAATAGGAGGTAGAACTACAATCTTTACGAGGTTTGAAAAACTGTAGTTCTCTTCTTATTCAACGGATAATAAAAATTCATTTTCACCCATAATAAACAATGGGTAGCCTTGTTCTTTATATTTTTCAGCCGTTTTTAATTTGGAAGACTTGAAACCTTCACCATATTTCTTGAAGTCCTGTTGTCCAACTACTAAAAAATCAGTTTGAGGGGTCAACATATCAGGGAATACTTTTCCCCCTACAGAGACCACTTTTTGCATTGCTTCTTTTCGATTGATCTCGTTTAATTTTCCAGTAAATACAACATGTTTATTGTAAAAGCGGTGATTAGGGTTGGGGTTATTTGCAGGTTGGAATTGATACGTTTTCCTTTTCTTTACAGGTCTACCATTGCCAAAGTTTTGAAATGAGCCATTACTTTTCATGAATCCTTGCTTACTTCCCATTTTTTCAGTGAGCGTTTCTAAAGATTCACTGCCATGAATTTCTAGCATTTTCAAAGCAATAATGGCTGCTGCTTTTGCATCGCTCTCTGCATTGTGATGATCAAGTTTGATATTAAAATGATCAGAGAGAGCACTTAACCCATACCCACCAAGGTTGGGCAATGCTTTTCTGGAAAGTATAAGAGAACAATAAAATTCTATATCAGGCAAAGGTTGATGATAGGCTGTAAGTGTATCTCTAAGTACGGTGAAGTCAAATGCAGCATTATGGGCCAAAAGAGGATATTTGGTAAGTAACTGATGCAGTTCACTCCATCTTAGATCAAAAGTAGGTGCACTTTCAGTCATTTCTGGTGTAATGCCATGAATATCAATATTCATAGCATTATAGTAGTTCGGTAAGGGTTTAATCAGATGATGTTGAGAATCTACAATCTCGTAGTTTTCGACTACTACAATCCCAATCGAACACGCACTCGTACGTTTGGCATTCGCAGTTTCAAAATCAATGGCAATAAAATTCATGACTAATTACTGGTATTGTTCTTCACTAAAAATAGTGTGGCTTAAAGTATCGTTATTATGAATAAATTCAAAATCTAAACGATTACTGTTCTCTTGTATTTGTAAGAATTCACAATAACTATCAGAGGTGAAATTAGTTGTAGGAATTTGATTAATACTAATCACAGTATCACCAACAGTAATGTTACCGTGTTGATCTTGATAATTATTAAAAATACTTCTAATGTAATATGTTTTAAGATCCTCTTTTCGATCAATAGAAAGTGGGAAACGTTTATCTGAATGAAGGATTATCTCATCAACAGGTTTAATGTAAAGCATCTTTTTTTGCCAATTGATAACGAGATTATAGTTCGCAAAGAATCTATTCCCTAATAAATGAGAGCCTTTTTCTTGAAAACCGATAATAAAATCTTGACACAAATAATCACCTAGTAATAGAGAGTCTGCCTTATAAAATTTCTTGGTTTGGTTTTTACCCTTACCGAAAATACCAGAAGTAATACTTCCGTATTGTGATGTGATGAATTCAAGACTGTCTTTTTTAAGGACAGATTCCATGTATTTACCATTTAACCTGAGGTATCCATTACTTCCTGTGTCAACTTTGAGTGTAGAAGTAGCCCCATGGATATTAATTGGTACAATAGGGTTGAATTGATCATCGCTTGAAAAACGAATAGAATCGTATGCTGAGAGGTCTAAAGGTGTGTTGTTTTTGTAGATTGTAATCTCTTCTTTTTGATAATCTATTTGCCAGATTCCTTCTTTCATTAAGTTAGAACCAATAATGCCATCAACTCCTAAACAGCTGAAGTTTAATTTTTCATCATAAATGTCTAAAGCGATACAGTTGGTGTTTTTGAAAGAGAAGTTTTCAATGAAAAGTTCAGGGATTTCATAGAAGAAAGCATTTTGTTTGTTGTTTTGAGAGTCGGAAGCGGATATTTTGTGTTTTTTCTTGAATTGGTATTCTTCAGCCATTTCAATACTAATGACATTCATTGCTCCAGTATCAACGAGGAAATCATATTTTTTGCCATTAATCATGACTTTTATAATGATAAGCCCCATCCGAGTCTCAAAAGGGATAGTGATTTGATTGTCTTCCGAAATCAATTCACCTTTTTTCATTAAATGATACAGTTTATTGAAATGACAACTTGATAATGAGAGAAGAATGAAAAGAAGAGAAATATACTTTTTCATTTTTAATGGAGATTGAGTTTATAATAATGAATAGATTAGTTATTTATAGTAAATACACTGTAAACTAAATCAACTTTAACTACTAATTGATCTTTTGCCGACTTTTATTGGGTCCACTTTCAAGTTTCCTTCTTCTTCATTTTTGTCTTAACACAAAAACGAAGCAAAAAAGTCAAGGCTTTGAACGCAAAAGCTAAATTCCATTCCTTTCACCTAAATGCTTTTAAACTCGCTTGGCTCAAACAGCAAAATCATTTTTAACGGCTCTATACATAAAATTCTTAACGCTTTTCCATTCAAGGCCAATAAAGCACTACTAAAGTAAAAGAGTAGTAATACTACTGGCTAGAATGTTAAGCGATAGTGTCATTCGTGTCCTACAGATCAGTATTATTAATATTCGAAAACTTAGTTCATAGTAAGTGCTGAGCTGAAAAATACTTGTGATCAATTTTCGGCTTGGTACTTAATGAAGGTACAAGTATAAATTACTTTCAGTTAAAAAATAGTATTTTTGGCGATCTATCATTTGACTGTTGAGTAAAATCACTTTCGCGAAAAGTCCATTCATTGACCACAGTTGATCTGTAATATTGATATAAAAATGAACTTCAAACCACTTTATATACTGCTTTTACTTCTTGTTGTCGTTGTAAAAGGTCATGCACAATCTAAACTTGATACCCTATACAGACCACAATTTACCGCTTTTCCGTATCCTGCCTATGCACAAGAAACGAGTTGGGAGTTCGGCGCGGTAGGTATCTATCAATTCAAAACAGCAAACGCAACTTTTGATACAAGACCTTCCAATATTTACTTTATTGGTTTTTATACCTTAGAAAATCAAATGCGCTTTAAACTAGAGCATACTTTATTTACGAATCATGAAGATTGGGTTTTTGAAGGATCTTTGGAGTATTCTAAATACCCCGAAAAGTATTACGGTATTGGAAATAACACACCTATGGAAAATGAGCAGCTGATGGATTGGTCAAAGGTGGAGTGGAGACAACAATTCTTGAAAAAGTTATCTGATAAAATGTTTATCGGATTGCAATATAGGTATGTGAACTTTTGGGATATCAGTGTTGAGAAGAGAGCAGATGGGACAGGGAGTTTAGAAGAGATCCCAGGTTATAAAGGTGGGATAAACTCCGGATTGGGTTTAGTATACAAATGGGATAAAAGAGATTTTGTACTTGCTCCAACAAAAGGGCATTTTATTGAATTTAGAGCGGAAAGCTATGGTAGCTGGTTGGGAAGTGATTATAGCTTTAGTGCTTTCAAATTGGATATGAGAAAGTATTTCTCACTAAATAAGAGAAAACCATATAATACGGTGGTCGCTTTTCAAGGTCTGCTCAATCAGACGTATGGTGATGTTCCTTTTAGAGAATTATCACTGATGGGTGGCTTAGTGATGATGAGAGGAGTTTATGAAGGTCGGTTTAGGGATAATCATATGATGGCTTTTCAAGGTGAAGTAAGACAACATCTATTTTGGCGAATTGGAGCGACAGCATTTTTTTCAGCGGCACAAGTAGCTCCAAATTGGAATGCCTTCCTTTTTGATCAGTTTAAATTTGCAGGTGGGGCAGGGCTTCGTCTTTTAATTAATAAAGATGACCGAGCAACATTAAGGGCAGATTATGGTATGGGCCCAGATGGAAGTTCGGGATTGTATCTCACTTTTGGAGAAGCCTTTTAGAGGTGAAAAATATTTTTTGCAGATTCTTCCTCACAGGAATATTTTTTGAAAAAATCAACACCTTAATAGTGATTGTAAAAAAGATACAATAGTGTACTAAATACGCTTAGAGTTTTTTAATATGTAATTCTAATTACAATATTTTTGTTCAAACAACAAAACAATTCGTATTTAACTATAGTTTATTATTTTGTTCCCATTTTGGAAAATTTGCCTTTGTAAAAATTGATGTTTTTCTATGAATAAGCGCTAGTGTTACAAAGTTGTATTCAGAATTATTTCTTTTTGTATTCTTTGAAAAGTACAATAATATTTATCTCTCGTTGTAATTTTATATAGCGCTTTATATTGAAGATTTCAAGAAAAAAATGTGTAAATTTTTTAAAAAAAAGAACCTCTTAAAAGTTTGCATTACTCCGCAAAACACCATTAATTTGCTAGAATAAAGGTGCTCAAAGTTGTGTTAAAATACTTTGAGTGAAAAGGGAAATAGGTGTGAATCCTATACTGTACCCGCAGCTGTAAGTAGAGAGAAGTGCTTTATTTTTAACCACTTTGAAAGATGATCAAGGGAAGGTTGAAGCACCAAATTATACAAGTCAGAAGACCTGCCTTTATAAGCTCAGAAATCTTTTTCGGGTTTAAAAAAGGAGCTGTATCCTATCATCTAAAAAATGAAATGCTTGTTTTTTTGTGTAGGAAATCACTTACTCTAGTTTTTTGGAGTGCCTTTAAATTTAAGTGTTTTTTCACTTTGTGTGTTGTACTAAGAAAAATAAATGAAAAATGAGCTTACTTGATAAACGTGTAGCTTACAAACCCTTTGAATATCCTCAGGCTCAGGATTTTATAGATGCTATTCATCAAACTTTCTGGATTCATTCAGAAGTGAATTTTGATGCTGATATTCAACAATTTAAAACAAACCTTACGGATAATGAACGTGAGGTTATTGGAAATATCCTTAAGACTTTTGCTCAAACAGAAACAAATGTGCAGGATGATTTTTGGGGTGTAGTTGGACAGTTTATCCCAAAACCAGAAATTGCTGCAATGGCAATTACATTTGCTGAAAATGAAGCAAGACACGCCTCAGCTTACGCTCGTTTGAATGAGTTACTAGACTTAGATAACTTTGAAGAGTTTTTGGAAGATGAGACGGCTATGGAAAGATTAGAAATGCTTTCAAAAGTAGCTGTAGATGAGAATGGAAAGCCTTCTCCTTCAGACTTATTACAAAGTATTGCCATTTTCTCTTGCTTTACTGAAAATGTAAACCTATTCTCTCAATTTGCGATTTTACTATCCTTCAAAAAGTTCAAAAACCAACTAAAAGGGATTGGAAACATCATCAAATGGAGTGCGAAAGATGAAAACTCTCATGCTCGTGCAGGAATGTGGTTATACAATACTTTAATTTCTGAATACCCAGAGTTGAACACTCCTGAGTTACAAGAACGTATCTACGAAGCTGCTAAAATTTCTCATGATGTTGAAGTTCGATTATTGAACGGCATTTTTGAAAAAGAAGAAATGTCTTTCCTTCCTCTTGAGAACTTGATTCACTTTATGAGAGACCGTTTGAATAGAAGCTTAAACGAGATTGGTTTAAAACCTATTTTCGAAGTAAACCAAGATGCATTGAAGGAAATGCAGTGGTTTGACGAAGAAGTATTTGGTCACGCTCATGACGACTTCTTTGCGGTAAGACCAACGGAATATACTAAAAAATCACAATCTGTAACTGCAGACGATTTATTCTAATCTTACAGAAGAAATATCAAAGTGCAGAAGGATTTTTACCGTCCTTTTGCACCTTCAATACTATAACATATTACCACCCTCAGTTCTAAATATTTTATGTCTGATATTAACATGACTATCGAGACTTCTCAGTTGGATTCACACCCAAAATGGATGACTGATGAAGGGCTCCAAACCTTAAAAAGCGGTTATCTTCTAGAAGGAGAAAATGTACGTGATGCTGTAACAAGAATTGCAAAAGCTGCAGCAGCTCGTTTGAAAAGACCAGACTTTGAGAAAAGATTTTTTGATGCGATATGGAATAACTATTTATGCCCAGCATCACCTGTATGGTCAAATATGGGTACTGAAAGAGGATTGCCTATTAGTTGCTTTGGTAGTTATGTGCCAGATAGCATTGCGGGTATAGGTAGTACTTTGGGTGAGGTAATGATGATGTCCAAAATCGGAGGTGGTACATCAATCAACGTTTCAGATGTACGTCCAAGAGGATCTGAAATTACTAATAACGGTACAAGTAATGGTGTTTATCCATTCTTGGAAATGTTTGATTCGGTAATCAATGGTACGAATCAAGGAAATACAAGAAGAGGGATGTTAGCCGCTTACCTTGACGTTGAGCATGGTGATATTGATGAGTTCTTGACGATTAAAGATGTAGGAAAGTCCATCCAAAATATCTTTATGGGTGTTTCAGTTTCTGATAGCTTTATCCAAAAGGTAAGAGAAGGAGATCAACGCAGTAGAGAGGTTTGGGCGAAAGTCATCAAATCAAGAATTGAAAAAGGAATTCCTTACATTTTATACAAAGACAACGCTAACAATCAGCGTCCAAGATGGTACAAGGATCAAGGTATGGAAATCAAAGCTTCTAACCTTTGTTCTGAAATTATGTTACCATCCAACGAGGACGAATCATTTGTATGTTGTTTATCATCATTGAACTTAGTAAGATATGATGAGTGGAAAGATACTGACCTTGTAGAAACAGCTATCTTCTTCTTAGATGCTGTAATGGAAGAATTTATTGCGAAAGCAAAAGGCATCCCTCACATGGAAAGAGCCGTGAACTTTGCTAAAAACCATAGAGCACTAGGTTTAGGGGTTTTAGGTTGGCATAGTTTCTTGCAGAAGAAGAAAATTCCTTTTGCAGGTATTGCTGCAGATTCTTGGACAAGAATCATCTTCAAACAAATCAAAGAACAAGCGGTTAGAGCGTCAGAAAAGTTAGCTTCTGCATATGGTGAGCCAAAAGTAATGATGGATACTGGCAGAAGAAATACTACTTTATTGACAGTAGCTCCAACAACTTCTAATGCATTGATTGCAGGTGGTTACAGTACAGGTATTGAGCCAATTGCAAGTAACTACTACGTAATGGACTCAGCAAAAGGTACTTTCTCTCGTAAGAACAAAAACCTTGAGGCATTATTGGATGAAAAAGGTTTGAATACGCCAGACGTTTGGAAACAGATCTTAGCAGATGGTGGTTCTGTTCAAAATATTGGAGGTTTAACAGCCGAAGAGAAGGAATTATTCTTGACATTCAAAGAAATCAATCAATTGCAGATTGTAAAGCAAGCGGCATTGCGTCAGACTTACTTAGATCAATCTCAAAGTTTGAACTTGAATTTCCCTCCAACAACACCTGTAAAAGACATCAACAAAGTAATGTTGGAAGCTCATGCTTTAGGTGTGAAAACGCTTTATTACCAAAGAAGTGAGAGTATTTTAAGAACGCAAATGAATGTAACAGGAGACGAATGTATCTCTTGTGAAGGCTAAAATGAGAGTATTGTAGTCAGTTACAATATTTAAATTTTGGAACATAAAAAATCAGGCTATTCTAAATATTAGAATAGCCTTTTTTGATTGAATCAGTAGTTATTATTCTATACTATCGCAAACTAAAAATTTCTTAACAAGACCCCCCATGTACGATGAATACTTGGGAGGCTTGTCTATAAGTATGGCGGGAGAGTGTCCCGCGCTCATAAAATGAGCCAAATTAATTAGTGACTTTGACCTACAAAGCTTAAGACCTACAAGAGGTATGGATAATTAACAGCAAACTGTAATTATACTTTTGAATTTCTTAAGTACTAAGACAAAATTATATACCACTAATTCTGTTTATTATTTTGCGATTACTTCCTTCAAAAAACGCTAAATAGAACCACTATTCATACGTTTTTTAGCGTTGTACTCCCAAAAAATAAATAAGAATTAGTTATTATTTATTTTTGACTTAGTACTTATTCTAATTAATGTGTACTTATTTAAAGTTCTTTTTTTATAAAATTTTCTATAGAGAAAGTATCTGAGTTTATACTCTGATAATGACTTGGGGAACCTCAGAGGAGAGAAGCACTCCTCTGAAGCAGAATAGAACTATAGACAAATTTTCTATTCAAGGGACCCGCCATATTATCTTATACACTTAATCGTATTAAACTAAGAGTTATTTACGGATACTTCTATTCATTTTGACGTAATTATATGTTCTAATTTTATGAATTGTTAAAAAACAATAATCGATAAAATTAGTTTCTAATAGACTGTATTTTGAGGGGTTAAATCGAATTTATTTCATTTTCACTTATGCAATTTTACAATAGTTTTTCCATTTTCACAAATTTCAAGTAATGTAAAGTAAACAGTGTTATGAGGTTGTGTTTGTATGTTTATATAACTCAATAATGTTGATCGCTACATACTCAAAATTAATTGTATTAGTGCTATTGTCTATTTTTCGATTGATAAGGTGTGTTTAAATCGGTTGCATAAATTTTGATTCCCTTTTAATTAAAAAATTCTGTATTTGTACAATTTTTATGAATTGAATGTGTCCTTGAGAGGGTGAATATTCTATTATTTCATTGTGATTATCTTTTTAATATGTCTATTTTACACTAATTAAGCTCAATTTAGGAATTGGTCTTTTAATACATTGTAAACTAAATTTTCGTTAATTAAAATAACTCCTTTTATGAAGGATTAATGGTAGTGTGTTGTGGTTCGCGAGGACGTTGCAATGCAACGTCTCTACAGAACTGCATTTTAGAAAATTATTATAAAACCTTTGTCTTTTAACATGTAATCAGATCATCATTTAGTAGTATCTCCCTCGGCCTTGAAGGGAAAAGCGTGAAGAATTTCATGAAGTGAGCCGTTAAAAATGATTTTGCTGTTTGAGCTTTAGCGAGTTTAAAATCATTTAGGCGAGTGAAATGGAATTTAGCTTTTGACTTCTAAGCCTAGATTTTTTGCTTCGTTTTTCATCAATGGAAAAATGAAGAAGAAGGAAGCTTGAAAGTTGATCCTATAAATGCTGGCAGAAAGGCTGATTGAAAGTTGACGAACATTTAGTTTACAATGTATTTAGAGCATTAGCTACCAATTTTTAGTTTGCTATGCATTCGGTTACTCTTTAATATCTTAAACTATGGAAATTTTATCTGCAGACCTCAGCTCTTTCGATAAACTGACGGAATACCCTTTTACACCTCACTTTATTGATAACAACGGTATTAAGATGCATTATATTGATGAAGGTGAAGGGGAAACTATCTTGGCACTTCATGGTGAACCCTCATGGAGTTACCTCTATCGAAACTTTATTCCTGTATTATCTGATTACCGATTTATCGCTCCAGATTTAATTGGTTTTGGTAAATCTGATAAATTGTCCTCCAAAAAAGATTACAGCTTTGAACTGCATTATGCGTCACTAAAAAATCTAATGAATACTCTGAAATTAGAAGAGGTGACCTTGGTGGTACAGGATTGGGGAGGGCTGTTGGGTTTGAGTTTACTCGGAGAATTTCCTGAGCGTTTCAAAAGGGTAGTAATCATGAATACTTTTCTTCCCAAAGGAAAAAAGCTTTCTCTATTTTTTAGATTATGGCAATTGTATGCAAAGTATCATCCTTGGTTACCTATTGATCAGATTATTCAGAAAGGAACATACACCAAGTTAGATGAATCTACGTTGGAAGCTTATCGTTTGCCTTTTCCTAATAAAGCATCAAAAGCAGGAGCAAGTATTTTTCCATCTTTAGTGCCATCAAACCCTTCAGATAAAGGAGTATTTGAAATGAATAGAGCTAGAGATGTACTTTCGAAATGGGATAAACCTGCCTTAGTCATGTTTTCTGATAAGGATCAGGTTTTGGGAGGAATGGAAAAGTTCTTCTACAAACTGATTCCCGATGAAGTTCAAACAAGAATCATAATCCCCAATGCAGGTCACTTCTTACAAGAAGAGAAAGGAGAAGAAATTGCCAACCATATTAAATCCTTTATAGAAGGAAATCGTTAAGAGCATGTTTGAAACATTTTTAATAGAAAACGACTAACGATGTAAATAAAAATCACTCATATTACTAATACAAAAAGGACCATAATTGATCTCTGTAAATGCACTTTTTTCCGTGTAGTTGTTGACGTAAAAACTATCTTTCGTATTTCCATGCTTCAAATTTCTACGATAATTGTAACAATCGTTTTGATTGTGAGTATTTGTTGATAAGCTGAATTGATCCGAAGAATTAATGACAAAATCAATATGGCCATTAGCACCGTTAGCCCAACTGCCTTCAAAAGAAGAGGCAGAAAAGAAAAAGAGATTGTCTTCGGAATTATTGGTCCAAGTGTACCCATAGATTTCACCGTTATGTTTAACAATGAATTGTTCTATGATTATTTTATTTCCTTTAGAGGTTTTAAAAATATAGTATTTGGTGCTTCCATTCGATGTTCCATCACCTTCAATGGTGGTGTATTGACGTTTAGGTTCAATATCGGTGGAACCACAAGATGCAAAAAGAGACAATAGTATTGAAAGAAGAAGAATATTTAAGAGCATTCTCATAATTTAATATTTAAAGCTAAGCAAGTACAATAGTACATCATTTAAGTTTTGAGTAAGTAGTTATTACCTAATTACCAGCGTTTAAAGTTATCATTTTTTGAATACACTGAAAATAAAATACTTCTCTTATTACATTGAAATCTAAGTTTTAGGTGTTTGAGGTTTAAAAAATCAAGAAATTTCTGATGATCCAAAGGACAAAAATATTGCTATTCAACCTCTAATGTTCAAATAAAATAAAAGAGACCACCCTGAAATGTCCAAAGTGGTCTGAAACTGTTTTCGATATGACAATGGGCCTTTTTGTATGAATTACGTTCAATTCGTTTTTGTTGAAAATGCAGTAGACATAAACAAAAAATGCTTATGCCTACTTACTTAAACTACACTATTTAATTAAATTTATCTGAAAGGGAGTGATGTGCAAGAGTATTCGTTATTTGATTTATATAGATATACCGAATTCTAGTAACCATCATTTTGATTTAAGTTTGGATTAGCATCCACTTGTGCAGGAGGAATAGGATACAAGTAGCGGTGCGTTCCATCACTTGTTTTTCCTTGACTTGGTAACCAAAATTTATAAGTATTACCATTATCATCTACTTTTTCCTCAAACGCGTCTGGATCATTTTCCATTTGTTTGTTTTGCCATGCATCCAAATACTTACCATGACGGATGAGGTCTTGACGCCTTACGCCTTCCCAACATAATTCCCAACCTCTTTCCATTAGAATAAAGTCAAGAAGCGAATTTACTTTTCCATCATTTTGTAATTGAGTGAAGTGAGCACTAGCGTCTGCTATTGGTGAATCGGATTCGAAACGATTTCCTTGTGTTCTTAATTTATTGACCATAGCCAATGCTTCGCCATTCATACCTTTTCGTGCTAAAGCTTCTGCATGCATTAATAATACATCAGCATAACGAATTAATGGGAAGTCATTTCCTGACCAACCGCCCCAAGTTACACCGTCTGCACCTGGATCCGGCTCCCATTTCATCAGACGAACTCCTTGTGTTTTGTTGGCATCAAATAATGGAAGTTCTTGCTCGTGTTGAACAATGGAACCATCCTCTTTTTCAAATTCTGTATAGAATTGATTAATACGAGTATCGGTAGCATCAAAAGTTTGATAGCGGTCTGTCATGATTGAAAAACCGTTCCATTTTGATGGAACTTTCCACTCTATACCTTTGACCTTATGGGTGTCATAATGCACACCCCAGCTGTTGCCGTGATTTCCTAAAGGGTCATCTGCCGCATAAGTAATCGTGAAGATATAATCTGTATTATTTTCTTCATTGGCCAACTTAAACGTTTCTAGATAATCAGGGTAAACTGCATAACCTAAACCATCAATCACTTTACTGTAGCTAATTGCTTTATCCAAATGTTCTGAAGACGGATCAACCACTTTTGAACCATCTTGAAAATACACACCACCATTTAAGTAGATTTTTACCAAAAGAGCATAAGCAGCACCTTTTCCAATTCTACCGTAGGCAGGTTGGTCGGGTAGGGCATCTTTAATAGTTTCTAATTCATCTACAACAAATTGAGTCAATTCAGGACGAGTACTTGCAGGAGTGTCACCATTGTGTTGTGAAACTAAAACAAGTGGCACGTTGCCAAACATATCCATTAAGTTGAAGTAATAAAAAGCACGAAGGAACCGAACTTCATTGGCTGTATTGACTACTTCTTCTGTTTGCTCAAAGCCTTCTAACGTCTCCAATAATACATTTGCTCTAGCGATACCTTGATAGGGGGCTTCCCAAAGACCTTTTAAATGTGGGTGGTTTTCATTCCAAGTATGGGCATTCAGTTGCAGCCACTTTCCTCCATCATACCAGTCACCACCTCTCGTTGGAACTAACGTTTCATCTGAAGATACTTGAGAGAAACCCCAAGCATTTTCGTGGTGATAATACGATCGTAATGAAGCATATACTGGTGCAACAGCAGAAACTAAGTTTTCTGGGTCTTGGAAATACTCATCGGTTACAGAACTATAGAGTTCTTCGTTTAGATTAGTACATGAAGTGGAAGAGAATAAAGCACCTGCAGCAAGTGCGATCATCAATTTATTTCTTAAAATCATTATTTCTTAATTCTTTAAATTTGACAGAAGGGAGATTAAAATCCTACAGATATACCACCAATATATGTTCTAGCGGCAGGGTAGTTGTTGTAGTCGATACCTACAGGAGGTACTTGACCACCACCTGATGGAGCATTGACTTCTGGATCATAACCGGAGTAATTAGTAATCACGAATAGGTTTTGACCTGAAGCATATACCCTTAGACTGCGGATGAATTTTACGTTTTCCATTTTAAACGTATAGCCTAAAGTCATATTTGAAAGACGAATAAATGAGGCGTCTTCTATAAATCTAGAATTGTATTCTGTAGAACGAACACCGTCTTCTACCGCTACTTTCATAACATTATAAGTACTGTTTTCAGCATATAAATCATTTGCGTTAGAAAATTCTTGAGCAGTGTTGTTAAATACTTGGTGTCCAGTAGCAGCATTAAGGAAAAAGTTGAAATCCCATTGCTTAAATCTGAAAGTATTATTGATACCGAAGGTCCATTTTGGAATAGCCTGACCTAATACTTCTCTTTCATCGGATTGAATTGCTTTACCATTTTCATCTAAACCTAGGTAGCGAGGACCATAAAAAGTACCATAAGGCAAGCCTGGCTTAATGACTTGTGAGAATTGTCCTGTTTGTCCACGACCACCTACTGAACCCGTAAGAATTTGTTGGTAATCACCGATGTTTTTGACTTCATTTTCATTGTAAGCCGCAACGATTCCTGTTTCCCATGTAAAATCATTTTTGCTCATGTTTAGTGTATTTAATGAAATTTCAACACCTTGGTTAGTCACTTCACCAACATTTTGAAGGTATAAATCTACTGGAGCAGGTTGAGCTGCTTCTAATTCAAGAAGTAGGTCAGTAGTATTTTTTTGATAGAAATCTAACGTACCGTAAACAATGCCTCTGAAGAATTCAAAATCAATACCGAAGTTAAGTTGAGTTGTTTCCTCCCATCTCAGGTCAGGATTTGCATAGTTATTATACGCCACACCAGAACCGATGCCGATAGCACTAAACTCTTTATCACCAGATAAAGTTGGTAATGAACGGTAGTTGCCAATTTCTTGAGAACCTGTAACACCCCAACCTGCTCTTACTTTTAAGTTAGTGATGATATCATTTGAACTTAAGAAATCTTCTTGAGACACTCTCCATGCTGCCGAGAATGAAGGGAATACACCCCACTTATTATTAGCACCAAAGCGAGAAGAACCGTCTGCACGAACAGTAGCCGTCATTACATACTTGTCTTTATAGCTGACATTGGCTCTACCAATCCATGAAATTAATTTGCTCGATTCCTTGTTGGAATTAAGGATAACCTCACCACTTGTCGCATTTAAATTGTGCTCAGCTGTTTCATCTACATCAAAACCTGTAGCATTGGTGTAGTTGTATTCTTGTCCAAATTCTTGGTAAGTATAGCCAGCTAATGCATTAAGTTTTAGGTCTCCGAATGTTTTAGTATAGTTGATTGTACCTTCTAGTAGAATATTATGTAAATAGTTATTTCTAACATCAGCAGAACCATTACCTTTAGAAACCCACTCAATACTACTTGGAAGGTAAGCATCTCTTTTAGCAGAAGTAATATCACCTCCTAGGTTTAATCGACCTGTAAGGCCTTCTATAAATTCAGCTTCGACAAATACGTTACCTAAAACTCTTTGTGTTTTAGTGAAATCACGAACTGAGTTGGCCATGATATAAGGGTTTTTCTCTAGCTGATTTGCAGAAGAATAATCTGAAGGTAATAGCGGAGACATACGCAACATATTATTGATGACACCACCATCCAATGCTCCTCCAACACCATAGGGGAGGTTGTTGTTGTAGGTAAATGAACCCATCATATTGGCTCCAAGCTTCACTTTATTGCTAAGCTTTTGTGTAATGTTCATTCGACCGCCTATTCTTTCCATTCCCGAATTGACCATAATACCTTCTTGGTTAAGGTAGTTAATGGAAACACGGTATTGCGTTTCAGCTGTACCTCCTGAAATACCAATGTTGTGATTTTGAGTAATAGCATTTCTCGTCATTACTTCTTGCCAATCGGTATTCGCACCAAGGTCTAGAGGAGAAGTACCTTCAGCAGCGGTAGCCGCTCTATATTCATCAGCAGACAATACTTCTACTTTTTTAGCCAGTTGAGAAACACCAAAGTAGGCGTCATAATCTACTTTTGCCTTACCTTCTCTTCCCTTTTTTGTAGTGATGATGATGACACCATTGGCACCTCTAGCACCATAAATTGCAGTGGCGGAGGCATCTTTTAATACATCAAAAGAGGCAATATCACTTGGGTTGATTGAAGCTAACGGGTTCTTAGCTGCAGATTCGGAATACACTCCACCTGTACCTGGATCTGAAGCTGTATTATCAATAGGGAATCCATCAATCACATAAAGTGGCTCATTAGAAGCCGTAAGAGATGTACCACCTCTCACTCTGATGTTTACCCCAGCACCGGGTTCTCCTGATGAAGGAGTCATTTGTACACCGGCAATCTTTCCTTGAATCAATTGGTCAGGAGAGGCCATCACACCTTGGTTGAAGTCTTCCGATTTAATGGAAGCCATGGCTCCTGTAACATCTTTTTTCTCCATTTGTCCATAGCCTACAACGACTACTTCCTCCAATTGTTCGGCGTCTACTTTTAGTTGGATGGTGAATTTTGTTTTGTTTCCAATCGTTACCTCTTGATCAAAATAACCAATATAGGTGACTAATAGTGTTTCATTTCCTTCAGGGACATTAAGTGAGAATTTTCCTTCAAAATCTGTAGTTGTTCCAAGTGTAGTTCCTTTAATAATTACATTTACACCTGGTAGTGGACTTTTCATTTCATCGTTTACAATACCTGATATCATTCTATCCTGAGCATAAGCTCCAAAAGTAGTAAGTAATAGAAATACAGATACAATACTGAACAGTAGTATTCTTTTTTTCATTTGTTAAAGTGGTTTTAATAAGCAATGAATAGTTGGCACACATGTACGGACGTCATGTGCCTTTGGTCATTTCATTTCATTGTCTTCATTTCATTTTCATTTCAAAGTAATAGACTAGTTGAGCTGCTTTAAATTTAAATTTAGTTTGATCTCGAGATAGGAGCTTTAGCTTGTCTGTTTACAATTCTAGGAGTAATTGCCTGATTTTGCAAATTTTAATATTGGCTAAAATTGTATGATTTTGATCTAAAAATTGAATAATTCAAAGTGTGATACCATCGAGATGAGATAAGGGTTGTGATCTAACTTTTCAACCGGTTGTGTTATTTGTGTAACGAATTTTAATATACGATAGAAACCTGTTGCGCAATCTGTTTCGGTAGGCTGTAAAAATGTATTAATTACGTTTAAAATTTTGTACAATTCCTTTTTATTCAAAATTTAAAAAAAGATAAAAAAAGTCATATTTTTTTATTGATAAGCCTTATTTTCTTCCTTATTTCTGTTCAAATTTCTAAAAATGTGTCTATCTTTGCCGAGTGCTTATCAAGAATGGCAGAGAGAACGGGCTCGTAGATGCCATGGCAACCGTTGTTCCCAACGAAAGGTGCCAAGTCCCGCTTCGGAAGTGTCCGAGAAAGATGAGCTAAATGCATTCGTTCATGAATGATTATCTCGAAAATTTATTAAGCACGTTTTTGTCCTCTTAAGGGATATGATATTACTGTATCCACTTAACAGAGGTAAGTGAAACGTAACTTTTAGAAAATACTTATGTCAAAAAAGCTCAGAGAGTTAGCAAAAGAGCGTGTGCTGATTTTGGATGGTGCAATGGGTACTATGATCCAAAGACACAAACTTGGAGAAGAAGATTACAGAGGAGAAAGATATAAAGATCACCCTTGCGATGTAAAAGGTAATAATGATATGTTGTCAATCACACAACCGAATATCATTAGAGATATACATAAGCAGTATTTTGAGGCAGGGGCTGATATCGTAGAGACCAATACATTTAGTGGTACTGTCATTGCGATGGCGGACTACGAAATGGAAAGTGAAGTATATGAGCTAAACTATGCCTCTGCAAAGTTAGCAAAGGAAGCTGCAATAGAATTTACGGAAAAAGAACCACATAAACCTCGTTTTGTAGCGGGGGCTATTGGACCTACCAACAGAACAGCTTCTATTTCTCCAGATGTTAACGATCCTGGCTATAGAGCGGTTACTTTTGATGATCTAGTAGAAGCTTATTATTTACAAGTGCAAGGTTTGGCAGAAGGTGGGGCAGATACAATTTTGATTGAAACTGTATTTGATACCTTAAACTGTAAAGCAGCACTTTTCGCAGCAGAAAAGTATTTTACTGACGTAGAAGAAGGAAAAGTAGTCTCAGCAGTTCCAGCCGGAAGAGAAGATGAATTCCCGAACTATTATAAAGGAGAGCGTTTACCATTGATGGTATCAGGTACGATTACCGATGCATCAGGTAGAACACTTTCAGGACAGGTCGTTGAAGCATTCTGGAACTCTATCAGACATGCCGACTTATTTAGTGTTGGTTTGAACTGTGCATTGGGTGCTGATTTACTTCGTCCTTATATCCAAGAATTATCACGTGTAGCAGATATCAATATTTCTGCTTATCCAAACGCAGGCCTTCCAAACGAATTTGGTGAATATGACCAGACTTCAGAAGAGATGAGCTCAATTTTGAGTTCTTTTGATGGTTTAGTCAATATCGTTGGTGGATGTTGTGGTACTACTCCAGAACATATTGGAGGAATTGCTGATACATTTAGTAATGCGAAAGTTAGAGAAACGCCAATTCAGGAGCCATTTCAACGTTTGAGTGGTTTAGAACCGGTAACGATCAAGCCTGATAGTATTTTTGTGAACGTTGGGGAAAGAGCCAACGTAACAGGTTCGGCAAAATTCCGTCGTTTAATTGAAAACGGTGAGTTTGAAGAAGCGATTGAAGTGGTAAGACATCAGGTAGAAGGCGGTGCTCAAGTGATTGACGTAAACATGGACGAAGGCATGTTGGATTCTAAGGAATGTATGACACGTTTCTTGAATTTGATCGCTTCTGAGCCAGATATTGCCAAACTTCCAATCATGGTCGATTCTTCAAAATGGGAAGTAATCGAAGCAGGTTTGAAGACTTTACAAGGTAAGGGTATTGTAAACTCTATTTCTTTAAAAGAAGGAGAAGAGGATTTTATCCATAAGGCGACTATTATTAAAAACTATGGTGCAGCAGCCGTAGTAATGGCATTTGATGAAAACGGTCAAGCGGATAACTTCGAAAGAAGAAAAGAGATCTGTGGTCGTTCATACGATATCCTTGTCAATAAAGTAGGTTTCCCTCCACAAGACATCATTTTTGATCCGAATATTTTAGCTGTAGCCACGGGTATTGAAGAGCATAACAACTATGCAGTTGATTTCTTCAAGGGTACAAAATGGATCAAAGAAAACTTACCACACGCTTTAGTAAGTGGTGGTGTTTCTAATATCTCATTCTCATTTAGAGGTAACAATGCGGTAAGAGAAGCAATGCACTCTGTATTCTTATATCATGCTGGTAAAGCAGGGATGGACATGGGTATTGTAAACCCTGGTATGCTTGAAGTGTATGAGGAGATTCCAAAAGATTTATTGGAGCACGTTGAAGATGTTATCTTAAATAGAAGAGAGGATGCTACAGAGCGTTTGGTTGATTTTGCTGAAACGGTAAAATCGAAAGGGAAGAAGAAAGAAGTAGACCTTTCTTGGAGAGAGAATTCTGTAGAAGAAAGACTTTCACATGCCTTGGTGAAAGGTTTAGTGGAATTTGTTGACGTAGATGTAGAAGAAGCTCGCCAGAAATTTGATCGTCCAATTGAAGTGATTGAAGGTCCTTTGATGGATGGTATGAACGTGGTAGGTGATTTATTTGGTGAAGGTAAAATGTTCCTTCCTCAAGTAGTGAAATCTGCTCGTGTAATGAAAAAGGCAGTAGCGATTCTTATTCCATATATTGAAGAAGAAAAAGCCAAGAATCCTGATTTGGAAGCTTCATCTTCAGCCGGTAAAATCTTAATGGCCACTGTAAAAGGGGACGTGCATGATATCGGTAAAAACATTGTAAGTGTAGTACTCGCATGTAACAACTTTGAGATCATTGACCTTGGTGTAATGGTGCCATTGGACAAGATCATCAGAACTGCTGTGGAAGAGAAAGTTGATGTAATCGGTCTTTCGGGATTAATTACACCTTCATTGGACGAGATGGTTTATGTAGCTGATGAGTTAGAACGTCAAGGATTAGACATTCCAGTATTGATTGGTGGTGCAACGACTTCAAGAATCCATACAGCCGTGAAAATTGACCCGAAATATTCAGGTTCAGTAGTGCACGTATTGGATGCTTCTAAGTCAGTGCCAATTGCATCAGCTTATACTTCAGATAATAAAGAGTACCGTCAAGAGGTGATTCAAGAGTTCAAGGACGAATATGCAGCATTGAGAGTTTCTCACGCGAAACGTCAAGGAGCGAAGAAGTTATTACCAATCGAAGAAGCGCGTAAGAATAAGGTTGAGATTGATTGGGAAACAACACCAATCACTAAGCCATCATTCTTAGGTGTAAAAACATTTGAGGACTACAGCTTAGAGGAAATCTCACACTACATCGATTGGACACCATTCTTCCAAACTTGGGAACTTGCAGGTAGATTCCCTGCAATCCTAAAAGACGAGGTAGTAGGTAAACAAGCAACAGACCTTTTCAATGATGCAAAAGCGTTATTAAAAGAGATCGTTGACAATAAATTACTTCAAGCGAATGCAGTAGTTGGTTTCTTCCCAGCAAACAGCATTATCGATGACGATATTGCTTTATATGACTTCAAAGAAGAAGATGTAGAATTGCCAGATGCAGAGCATCATCATTCTACTTTCTATAGAGAAGATAGAGAAAAGCAAGTAGGAACACTTTGTCACTTAAGACAACAAAACAAGAAAGCAGCAGGGAAGCCAAACTTCTGTTTGAGTGATTTCGTTGCTCCTGTAGAATCGGGTAGAAGAGACTATGTTGGTGGTTTTGCTGTTACAGCTGGTATCGGAATCGATGCTTTAGTAGAGAAATACGAAGCGGATCATGATGATTACAACAGTATCATGGTAAAAGCTTTAGCCGATCGTTTAGCAGAAGCATTTACTGAATTGATGCACGAAAAGGTAAGAAAGGAAATCTGGGGTTATGCGAAAGATGAGATCCATAACAACGAGGAATTAATTGATGAAAAATATCAAGGTATTCGTCCAGCACCAGGTTACCCAGCATGTCCTGATCATACTGAAAAAGACAAGTTATTTGCGATGCTAGACGTAGAGAAAAACATTGGCGTTTCTCTAACATCAAGTTATGCAATGACACCTGCAGCATCCGTAAGTGGTTGGTATTTCGGTAACGAAAATTCTCGTTACTTCGGTTTAGGAAAAATCAATAAAGACCAATTGCAAGACTATGCGAAACGTGTAGAGAAAGAAGAGCATATCATGGAGCGTTGGTTAGGAAGTGTTTTGAGTTACTAATTCACCTCAACTGATTATATTCTAAACTCGTACTGTAAGTCCAAATCGAAAAGGCTTATGGTACGAGTTTTTTATATTTCATACTTTACTACACTGTAAACTAAATTTTAGTAAATTGAAGATCTTAAATTTAAAGAGATGAAAAGAGATCATATTCAATTAAGTG
>NZ_JACVVP010000024.1 GCF_014534745.1 Flammeovirga sp. EKP202 | reverse complement strand
GGGTGTTAGCTCAGTTGGTTTAGAGCACCTGCCTTACAAGCAGGGGGTCACTGGTTCGAATCCAGTACGCCCCACAATAAAAAAGGACATGCGTTATACGTGTGTCCTTTTTTTATTTCTGTAAAATACTGATTGAGAAAAATTTACAAAAAAATTACAACAATATTATTGTATAGTCATATATAGTTCTAACTTTGCACCGCAAATAATCACAGTTAAATTATTTGCTTCAAATGGCTATCGATCCAAGTAAAGTTTTGTACGAAGCACTCACATATGATGATGTGCTATTAAGACCAGGTTTCTCTGAAATTCTACCAAGAGAGACAACTACAAAAACAATGTTAACAAAAAACATTGCGTTGAATATTCCTTTAGTATCAGCTGCAATGGATACTGTTACAGAAGCTGAGTTAGCTATCGCAATGGCATTAGAAGGAGGCTTAGGCTTCATTCATAAAAACATGACCATTCAACAACAAGCTTCCCAAGTACGAAAAGTCAAGCGTTCGCAATCAGGAATGATTTTGGACCCAGTTACGTTAACTGCTAACAAAACATTATTTGAAGCAAACGAGTTAATGAGAGAATACAAAATTGGTGGTATTCCAGTAGTTGACGAAGAAGGACTTCTAATCGGAATTTTAACAAACAGAGACCTTCGTTTCCAGAAGGATTTAGGCATCGCTGTAAAAGATGTGATGACAAGGGATAACCTAATCACAGCAGCAGATGGTATCACATTAGACGAGGCTCAAGAGATTCTTCAAGAGCATAAAATCGAAAAACTTCCAATCGTAAGTAAATCAAACAAATTAGTTGGTTTGGTTACGTATAGAGATATTCTTAAGAACAAGAACAGACCAAACGCTTGTAAAGATCAATATGGTCGTTTAAGAGTTGGTGCTGCAATTGGTGTGACTGCTGACCTTATGGAAAGAGTAGCTGAATTAAAAGCAGCAGGTGTTGATGTAGTAGGTTTAGATACTGCTCACGGTCATTCTAAAGGTGTAATTGATGCATTAAAGAGAATCAAAAAGGAATTCCCAGATTTAGATGTTATTGTAGGTAACATTGCAACAGCGGAGGCAGCAGAGATGTTGGCAGATGCAGGTGCTGATGGTATCAAAGTTGGTGTTGGACCAGGTTCAATCTGTACTACACGTGTAATTGCAGGTGTTGGTGTTCCTCAGTTATCAGCAGTATTCGAAGCAGCTTCAGTATTAAGAGAAAGAGGTATTCCTTTCATTGCTGATGGTGGTATTCGTTTCTCAGGTGACTTAGTAAAAGCTATCGCTGGTGGTGCTGACGTAGTAATGATTGGTTCATTATTAGCAGGTACTGACGAGGCTCCTGGTGATATGATTATCTTCGAAGGACGTAAGTTCAAATCATACAGAGGTATGGGTTCTGTAGAAGCAATGAACCAAGGTTCTAAAGACCGTTACTTCCAAGATGCAGAAGATGATATCAAAAAATTAGTACCAGAAGGAATCGCTGGACGTGTACCTTACAAAGGGCGTGTTGAGGAAGTTCTTTATCAATTAGTAGGTGGATTAAAAGCAGGTATGGGTTACTGTGGTGCTGGATCTATTGATCAATTGAAAGATGCTAAATTTGTAAAGATTACAGGTGCAGGTGTGAAAGAATCACATCCACACGATATCACAATTACAAGAGAAGCTCCAAACTACTCTTCAAAAGGGTAAGTTTTATTTGCATAAAATTAAGAGAGGTCAGGCAATGCTTGACCTCTTTTTTTATATGTATATTTGCTATAATATTGAACAATTTAGTGTTTAAAATTAATACAATAAAGTTATGATGGGAGCCGCACCTTTGTCGGAGAGAATGAGACCAAAATCAGTTTTTGATGTGGTAGGACAGCGTCACCTTTTGGGAGATGATGGTGTTTTTAGAAGAATGGTTGAAAGTAAAACTATTCCATCAATGATTTTGTGGGGACCTCCGGGTGTAGGCAAAACGACATTAGCAAGATTGTTAGCTGAGGCTACCGGAAGGCCTTTCAAAACACTAAGCGCTGTAAGTGCCGGAGTAAAAGATGTAAGGGATGTGATAAAAGAAGCAACCTATTCATACGGTACTATCCTTTTTATAGATGAAATCCATCGTTTTAGTAAATCACAGCAAGATGCCTTATTAAATGCGGTAGAGAAAGGTATCATAGTTTTAGTAGGTGCAACGACCGAAAACCCATCTTTTGAAGTGAATTCGGCTTTGATCTCAAGAAGTCAAGTTTATGTTTTGGAATCTTTGGATAAGAAGGATTTATTGGAATTAGTAAATAGGGCAATCCAAGAAGATGCTTATCTTAAAAAGAAGACTATTCAGTTAAAAGAAACATACAACCTATTACGATACTCTGGAGGAGATGCCCGAAGGTTATTAAACCTATTGGAGCTTTCTGTTGATGCTGCAAAAGAAGAAAATGGTGAAATCATAATCACCGATGAGTTAGTGGCTTTAGTCGCTCAACAGAGAGCAGCACGCTATGATAAGAAGGGAGAATCCCATTATGATATTATTTCGGCTTTCATTAAATCTATCAGAGGTTCTGATCCAAATGCTGCCGTGTATTGGCTGGCAAGAATGATTGAAGGGGGAGAAGATCCTAAATTCATTGCAAGACGATTGATCATTTCTGCTTCAGAAGATATTGGTAACGCAAATCCAAATGCTTTATTGATCGCTAATAATTGTATGCAGGCCATTCAGAATATCGGTATGCCCGAAGGTAGAATTGTGTTGTCACAAGCTACAACTTACTTGGCATGTTCTCCTAAAAGTAATGCAGCTTATATGGCCATTAAAGATGCTCAAAAAATGGTAAAAACTACCGGAGACTTACCAGTACCTTTACACCTTAGAAATGCATCTACTAAATTGATGAAAGAATTAGGATATGCAGATGCTTATATCTATCCTCATGATGATCCGCAAGGTTTTATTCCGCAAGAATATATGCCTGAAGGATTAGAAGGGAAAACACTTTATAAACCCAAAGTAAATAGTAGAGAAAAAGAGATGATGAATAGGTTGCAATTGATGTGGCAGAAAAAGTATCAATATTAAACATTAATTTTCTGTCATTATGCCTCTCAAAAGTGAGATGTAATGTTTTGTAACCTCTATTTATGGCTTAACAAGCTGTAGATTGACTTTTGAACTTTAGAAAGGTGATATAGCTTTAATTGACTTAAAAATGGATTTTTTAAGGGGTTTCAATGTGATTATTCCTATATTTTGTATAATAAAAAGAACGAATTGATAAATTCAATCCCTTTTTTATTTTTTATTAGATCAATGTTGATGTAAGTTAGCGTATAAGTTGGTTATTTTTTACTTACAAAATCAATTCGTTTCACTTAATTACAAACTTTTACTAAATCTATGCATATTCATATTGTTTGTGTGAATGCAGATCAGGAGACCCCTGACGATTATCTAGAATTAGGCTTCATGGTTTCAGATGCTTTACAAGTGGCCTTGAAAGAAATGAGATCCCAAAATATACAAGTCAACGTCTCTTTTGGTACTGTTGCCAATTCGGAGGCTGATATTGTTGTATGGTTTGTTTGTGAAGAAACGAATGTTGATGTAAGTTTAAACGACAATCAAAAGAATTATAAACTGTTTCTTAACTCTTTTAGAGAGGATTGCCAACCCGAATCCATAAAACATTTACGTACTTATCACCTTTCAAGATTTGATAACAGAATTGGAAAAGAAGTTACACTTTCTATTCCTCTATTAGAAGGTTACCGGGTTTTTTATTGGTTAGTAATTTCTGATTTAGCCCTTGATATTTTTGATGCGTTCAATGTTCAGGAGTATTCTCAAAAAGTATTTCTTGGAGATACTTCAGATGATTTGAGGATGGAAAGATTACTCTTAAAAAGAGACCTCAAAGCTTTTGGTTTTGATATCCTGCCCAAAAAAGACTATCCATGCCACACTGATGAAATGTCACAAACACAATGGCAAGATCTAAATGCTGTTGAAATTGCCATTCACCTAGCTGGTGGGAGAGAAGGTGATAAAATAAATCATGATGCCTATTCGTTTTTAGAATGGCAAGAAAAAGTGACGGAGACTTATGTGCTTCAGAATAACAACAGAATCAAAAAGTTTGTTTGGGTACCGCCTACAGTTCGTTTTTCAACAGATAAAAGAAAATTTTATATAGAGAAACTTCTTAAGAATGTTGATGAACATGAGGCAACCTACACTTTTAAAACAGACTTAGAGAAGTTTAAAACCATTCTCCATGGAGAGTTAAGCACTTCTAGTGATCATGATGTTGCTGCATTAAATGATGACTTTGCTTCAAAGAAAGTTTATGTCATGTGTGATGTAGAAGACGTAACGCAATCTGGAGTACTTGAGGATAGATTATCAACTTTGGGTTTTGGTATTTTAAAATTGGGGACAGGACAAGGTGCAAAAATGATGAGAAGACAACATCAAAGACATCTTCAAGTCTGTAATAGCACCATTATTTTTGTTGATAAGGCTCCAGATGATTGGATTTTTGCCAAATTGCAGGACAATCTACGTGCTTCTGGTTTGGGTAGAGTTGAACCTTTAAACACGAAAGCAATTGTTGCTACAAATTATGGAACGGCATCGAGATTATCTAAAATCTTAGATGGTAATCCACTCTATCAATCTGTCGGTATCTTCGTTTTCGACGATGTAATGATTTCCGATGATTTACTTAGCTTTTTATCATCATTTTAATTTAATTGTCTTAATTTAAATTTTCTATTCTCTGACTTTCTATGAATTCATTTTCATCCACAAATACAGATGCTCAAAAGTTGATCTTAGGTGGTCAATTTAATCCCTTCCCGGGATTACGACCATTCCGTACAGATGAAACTTTCTTGTTTTTTGGTAGAGATGGCCAAACTGAGGAAGTACTATGGCGTTTAGAAAAAAATAGATTTGTTGCAGCACTAGGTGCTTCAGGTTCAGGTAAGTCTTCTTTGATTTATTGTGGTTTAATTCCTGCCCTTCAAGGTGGTTTTATGGAGAAACAAGGTTCTTCATGGAATGTATCGACCTCTAGACCAGGAACTGACCCTATCAAAAACCTGGCATTAGCAGTACTGCAATCTACTACCACTTATTCTGAAAAATCTGAAGAAGACCAAGAATTACTGTTGAATGTTGCGATCACAATGCTACTTAGTAGTTCTAAAGGTCTAGTGAATTTAGTAGATCGATTACAGAAAGAAGAAGGAAGTAACTTCCTTGTATTAATAGATCAGTTCGAAGAGCTTTTTAGATTTTCTAGATTAGAATCAGAAGACCTTTCGATGGGGATGGCATCCGCTTTTGTGAAACTGTTGGTAGAAGCAACAAAGCAAAAGAAAACACCTATTTATGTAGTCATGACCATGCGTTCAGACTACATCGGTGATTGTGCACGATTCCCAGAACTTACTTACCTTATCAATGAAAGCCATTATTTGATTCCTCAAATGACGAGGGATCAAAAGAAAGAGGCTGTACTTGGCCCAATGTCAGTAGGTGGTGCCAAGATTTCTCCAAGACTTTTACAAAGATTACTCAATGACCTAGGGGACACCCAAGATCAACTTCCCATCATGCAACACGCTTTGATGAGAACTTGGGAATATTGGAATTCTCATTCGGATGATAATGACGAAGTAGATGTGTACCATTATGAAGCCATTGGTGGAATGGGAGAAGCACTTTCTCAACACGCCGATGAGGCTTACCGTGAATTGTCTGAAGAGGAGAAATTGATCTGTGAAAAGTTATTCAAGGCTTTGACAGAAAAAGGAGATGATGGTAGAGGAATTCGTAGACCTACAAAATTAAAAAGCCTAGCACATATTGCTGAGACGGAAGAGGAGATTGTGATTAGTGTAGTGGATCGTTTCAGAACTTCAGGAAGAACCTTATTGATGCCTGATCAAAGCGTTGATGTGATAAGCGACACAGTTGTTGATATTTCACATGAATCTTTAATGCGTGTATGGATTCGTTGTAGAGATTGGGTAGATGAAGAATATGAAGCTGTAAAAATATATAAACGTCTTGCGGAAGCTGCTTCCATGTATCAACAAGGGAAGGCAAGCTTATGGCGTCCGCCAGATTTGTACATTGCCATTCAGTGGAAAGAAAGATTTAGACCCAATCTTGCATGGGCTATTCAATATGAACCTTCTTACGAAAGAGCGGTTACCTTCTTGAAATCGAGTCAAGAAGAGTACGAAGAGGAGCAAAGAGTAAAGGAAAGGTTACAAAAAAGAATTGTAAAGCGTACTAAGGTTATTGCACTCGTTTTGGCTGCAGCTACTATTGGTGCAATTATGCTTGTGATTTTTGCACAAATGAAGGCAAGAGATGCTGAAATAGCTGCGATACAAGCCACTGAATTTGGTGAGAAAGCCAAAGAGAGTGCGAGAATTGCTGAAGAGCAAAAGAAAAAGGCAGAGGCACAAACAGTATTAGCAGAGCAAGCCGCTGATGAAGCTCGTAAACAAACAGAGATTGCACAAGCAGCAAAAGATTCAGCTGATTATCAGAAGAATGTGGCTTTAAGACAATCGGAGAGAGCTCGTTTAGCATTGGTTGAAGCCGAAAAGCAAAGACAATTAGCAGATGCTGAAAAAGATAAAGCAACGCTCAATGCAGATATAGCGGATAAAAAATCAAAAGAGGCACAGCAACAAAAAGAAGCCGCGGATCTTGCAAAAGCAAATGCAGATACACTCCGTTTCCTTTCTATTGCACAGGCATTAGCCGTAAAATCGCTTCAATTAAAAGATCCTGAGCAAAAAGCCCTTTTAGCGGCACAAGCCTATGGATTTAATGAACAGTACAAAGGCCTAGATCCACACCCCGATGTGTATCAAGGTTTATATCAGTCAGTGAAAGGCTTTAAAGGTGATGACTTTAATTTAATGAAAGGTCATACTGACTATGTTAGAACATTGTTTTTTGATCCTGAATTAAATGTATTGTATTCTGCTGGTTCAGACGGTACAATTCACAAATGGAAGAATGGAAGCTTAGAATCTGAATTGATTTCTGAAAATCAAGGAGTTATTAGAGGGTTCTTAGTATCGAAAAACAAAGGAAGAGCAGCAATTTTCACTGAGCAAGGTGAGTTGACGATTTTCAGTTATCCTGCATTTGAGGAGTTACAGAAAGTAGAAGTTTCAAAAGGTAAATTATGGACGGGATCTTTTGATCAATTCGGAGATCGCATTTTCGTTGCCGGACAAACTCAAAAAATATACTCAGTGGATGTAGAAAGTTATGCTGTTGCTAGTTTTGTTCAAACATCTTCAAGGATTACAAAATTACAAGTATCAAGTTTGGACGGAAGTATTTGGGGAATGCTTGAATCAGGAGCTGTATTAAAATGGTGCCCTGATGGTGAATGTAATGAGACCCAAGTTTATTCGGATCAAAGAGTGACCGGAACAGCTTTGGCTTTTTCAGATGATGGAAAGACAGTAGCGTTAGGTTTTGAGGACGGAAAACTAATTCTTTGGGATAGAATAACAGGAACAGAAATTGATAACTTGCAAGGACATGATACTCGTGTTACTTCTTTAAAATTTGACAACGAACGCAAACGATTAGTGAGTACTAGTTTGGATGGGTCAGCCAGAATCTGGAACATTGAAAAAGGCAGAACAAATGAATCTCCAATCATATTAAATGACTTGGGAGCATGGGCTTCTGAAGCCTCATTCGCAGACCATGGAAGAACATTATTTGTGGGTACTTCTGGACATGACTTGAGAAGATATGAATTAGATATTCCTACTTTATCAGATAATGTTTGCTCTTTAATGCCTAGAAAAGAAATGACACCAAAAGAGTGGAACAGGTATGTAGGAGAAGGTATTGACAATAGAAATGTTTGTAGTGGATCGGACATAAACTAAATTTTTAGACATTGTATTTTTTTAAAACTTCATTCAGATTTTTTTTATTCCTGTTTTTATTGATACAAACAATAGAAAGCAGTGTCGCTCAAAGCTGTGAGGAATTATATGTACGTGCCAATGCAATGTATTTAGAAGGTAAACTTCTACAAGTACCATTGGAGTTGGCCAACTGTATTAATTCTGGTTACGAAACTGAAGCCAAACAAACTGCAGCAAGGAGATTGGTCATTCTATCTTATTTATACTCTGATAAGTTACCTGAAGCAGAGGAAGAGATGCTGAATCTTCTACGAGAATACCCTGAATATAAACCTGCGAATTCAGATCCTGCTGAACTCAAAAAGCTTTATGAGAAATTTAGGACTAGACCTATCATGACGTTCGGTCTTTTGGCTGGTTTAACTTATAATCAAGCATTTATTGATCAAACCTATGGTGTGGGTAAAGAAAGTTTACATCAATCTGTACAGTATAACCCTAAAGTGAATTTTAAAGTAGGTGTTTCTTTTTCTTATTTAATTAGTAAGAAAATTCAAATCAATTTATCGCCTACTTATGAGAACGTATCCTTTGAAACAGTAGAAAGACCATTATCATTTTCTACTACAACAATGACAGAAAATCAATCATGGTTACACGTACCATTAACATTAAGGTGGATAATTGCACCTAATACAAAACTAAAACCATTTATAGGTGCAGGTGGAGCTATGAGGTATTTACTTTCCTCAACAATCGAAGGTACTCAATCTTTTGATGAAAGTGATATAGCAGATATTGAACCTTCTCCTATTGATATAAAAGATCAAAGAAATGAAATGCTTTATGAGGCAACAGCACAAGTGGGTTTTCAAGTGAAAACAAGAATGACTCATTGGGATATTTACGCTACATATACTTATGCATTATCTTCATTCAATAAACCTAATAATAGATTCGATAATCCAGACCTGATTTTCAATTATGGTTTTATTGATAATGATACAAGACTCAACATTTTAGCATTAAACATTGTATTCTCCTATGATCTTTACAAACCAAAAGTTTTAAGGAAATACAAGAACATCGACTAGACAACTACAAGACATTATTATAATGCGATATATACCATTTTTTTTGTTGATTATCTTTTTTATAGGTTGCGAAGAAGAAGACTCCTATAAATCTGGCGAAACCTATATTAAATTTTTTGGCACCTCAAGTAAAGAGCAAGGTGTAGATATAATATCATTATCTGATGGATATTTATTATTAGGAAATACTGAGTCTTCAACTTCAGGTGCTTCAATTATGTTGGTCAAAACAGATAAGAATGGCAACGAAGAGTGGCAGTCTGTTTATGAAGGCGATCTAAATGAAGATAAAGCAGTCGGTATGATTCAATTGGAAAATGATGATATCGTTATTTTATCCAACAGAAACGATACGACAGGAATATTAACTTATACTAAACCTGATGGTAGTGATTTCAATGAGAACGATCCAATTGTTTTAAAGCCCACAACACCCAATATTCAAGTCAGATATAACTCTATCGAACCTTTAGTAGAAGGTGGATATCTTCTTGTTGGAGAAATTAAAAATGCCCAGAATGAATGGGATATGCTGAGTATGAAGTTAGACAATGCTGGCAGTATTATTTGGGAAAAAGTAGAAGGATATAAAGGTGATGAAGGGTCAGACGACTTAGGGAATTCATCTGCTGAAGATGGAGCACAATTTTATTATTTATTTGGCTCTGTTGATATCTCAAAAGTAAACGATGAAGAACAGGAAGTAGTGGTCTCTGATATGAGAACGGTAAGTGTCAACAGATTGGGAAATATTGTATGGGACAAGCAAGTATCTACTTTTGATGATGAGTTTGGTGTAGCAATCAAAAATTATAATGGGAATTTATATATTTTAGGTAGAAGGGAAACTTCAGCAAATGATAAAGATATTATTTTCTCTAGGTTGGATAACAATGGAAATCCAGGAGCACTCATTGAGTATGGTGGTGACGGTATTGATGTCGGAAACGATATGGTGATCAACTCTACTGGAATTTTTATTACAGGTAGTTCCAACCAAAACTCTAACAGTGAGGATATTTTAGTTTTAAAATTGAATTTTCAAGGAGAAGTTATTTGGCAAAATACAGTAGGGCATGAAGGAGTAGATTTCGGTACAAAAGTGCTGATTGAAGAAGACAACTCTATTGTTATTGTAGGTACTGGTTTCTTTGGAAATAATGATAAAATCTGTTTACTCAAATTGGATGAAACAGGTAATTTATCAAAACTATAACTTTTTCATCTTAACATACGTTTACATACTTGTTGTAATAAATTAAATAATAGAATAAACGAATCGCTGAGGAATTTTTAAAATAGAATTTTTTAATCTAATCAAAGCAAATTAGAAAAAAGCATAACTCTATTTTATGTAATGATATTTTGAAAATAAATCCTTGAGAGTTAATTAGATATCAATCGCTTTTATTCTATTCTTTACTATAAGAAACCTGTTAAGGTCTATCTATAAACACAGCTGTTTTATCAATCTATTGAGTACAATTCTATTTTTTTGACTTTTTAATGTAAAACAGTGCTTCAATGGCAGACACAATAAAACTACATACTATGGATAAATTTAGTATACGATTTTTAATCATAGCACTATACATGAGTGTGAGTGTATTTACAGCATCAACTATAAATGCACAAACATTAGATCATTCCAATGATGTTTACTTTAATGATACTGATGATAAATCATGGACGCTCTTAGATGATGCAGATGATAATATTACTACACCACCAACAGCGAGTGACTTCTACCTAATTACAAAACTTGGAGCTGATGGGAGTGTTGTTTATGAAGGTTCTTCAATGATATCGATTACTGAAGTAAGTGCCAATGAAGAGTATACAATAACAATAGATTTTTCACAGGTATCTTCTCAAAGTAATAATGATGAATACATTCTTTACTATGTTAATGAAAGTGGGACAACGATCACTGCTTCTTCTACTTATATTTTAGACAATGAAGTACCAGCTGTTCCAGTTATTACACCTCAAGCCGGTTCAATTACAGGGCGAACGGACTTAGATAGTGACCCTGATATATATTACACAACAGCAACAGATATAGTTTTTGATTTTTCAAATATTGAAGAGGATTGTAAAATTGAATTATTTGAAGGAGGATCGAATTTAGAAGGTACAATTAATGAAGCAGTCGGGACAGGAGATAATTTAACAGGATCAACTTTATCGTCTGATGGTGTTTATTCTTATCATATAGTAGTAACAGATAGAGCAGGTAACACAAATACTTCTAATGCAATAGAAATTGGATTTACAACATCATCAACTTTAGTGGTTGATTTTGATGCAATTGATTTATCCATCAATAACAATTTATCATCAGCACCTGATGATGTTACTAATAATCCTGATGTAGAATTAAAATTTGATGGTTTTACAGTGATCAGTCCACTTCCGCAGGAATTGATTATTCAAAACAGCTCAGACGAAGAGTTAGCGAGTTTTATAATTGATGAAAATTCTGAAACAGTTACTTTACCTACTTTGACTGATGGCTCACATACCATTACTTATTTTATAAGAGATGAATATGGTAATGAGACTGCCGAGGAAAGCTTTACATTAACTGTAGATACTCAGGCTCCATCAATCCTCTCTTCATCAATTGCGACAGGTTATTCCGCAAATAATCAATTAGCCGTAAAAAGTGATGATGAACCAATAGCAGATGATGCCACTATAACGATTGAGACAAACGAAGCTCTATCTTCAGCATCCACCGTGACGATTAATAATGTCGCAGCTATTAACTTTAACGACCTTTCAAGTAATAATTATGATGCTACTCAAGCGGACTTAACAATATCATCTTATGCTGCTGTACCTATTGAGATTAATTTAGTAGATATTGCGGGTAATACAGCAACTATTACGACCACAACCGATGGTTCAGAAATTTATACCTTCCCTGAAATTGTCAATACAATAACAACTTCCGATCAATTAGTTTTTTGTGAAGAGTCATCTTCAGTTGCTTTCGTGAAAGATGATGATTTATCTGGCGGAGATGGTAATTATACGATCTCTTGGGAAAGAAATACAGATGATGTAGGGTACAGTGCAATAGGTGTAAATAGTGAGGGGTATACGGAAAATGCCACACTGTCGGCTGGTACTTATAAATACAGAAGAGTGGTCACTTCAAGGGGAGTTGCTTTTCCTTCTAACGAGCTTGAAATTGAAGTAGAGTCAAATACAATTACTAATAATACAATTACATCTTCAACAGATGCCTTTGTAGGTACTTCTATTTTAGCAGATGCAATAAAAATTACAGAACAAGTAGCCACGAGTTATTCTTTTGAATGGGAATATTCAACGGATGGAGAAAGCTGGAGTACCATTGGTTCTGAGAATGATAAAGATTTAACATACAATCAAGAAATTATCTCAATTGGTAGTCATTATTTCAGAAGAAAAGCAATTGATGGTGCATGTAGTGCTTATTCAAATGAAGTCATCATAAATCTTTATGCTTCTATTGAAAATGATATTCAGAATGATGGTAATTCAGTTTTTTGTGAGGGAAACCAAACAATCGAGCTTTCTTCACAAGAGACAGTGACAGGTGGTGATGGTTCTTATGTTTTTGATTGGTTAAGAAAAGATGACGGGTCAAGTTCATTTTCATCTCTGGGTATTACTACAGAAAATTTAACAGAAAATGTAAACCTCTCACCAGGAACTTATACTTACAAGAGGACAGTTGAAAGTGCTGGTGTTACAGAAGAATCGGATTTGATTGAAATTACGGTTTATAGTGAAATTGCAGACAATACTTTAGATGAGGGAGCGATCAAAACAAAATACAATGGTGAGATTTCTACAAATACAATCTCATTCACACCTGGAAATGCATCGGGAGGAGATGATAACTTAGCTTACCAATGGCAATTCAATACAGGTTCATCTTGGTCAAATGCTGGAACGGATCCAGATTATACTTACAATGCTACCGTTAGTGAAGGATCAGAAGTCAAGTTTAGAAGAATTGTAAATGATGCTTCAGGAGATTGTGAGTCAATTTCTAATGAAATTACGATCGTTGCTTTACCTGAGATTGAAAACACAATAGCCATTGTAGGAGATGGAAAATATTGCGAAACCTTCTCAAGCTTTGAAATTAATAATGACAACGTTGCAGGAGGTGATGATCAGTACACTTATAAATGGTATAGAGAAAAAACAGGTTCAGGCGTAAATGAAGAGTTAACTGGACAAACTAATCCAAATTATATTGAATTAGACGCTTTAACAGATGGTGAGTATACTTACACTCGTACAGTAACATCAGCAGGAAATACTACAACTTCTAACTCAATCGTGATTACGATTGAAGCTATTTTAGAAAACGAAATTGAAAAATCAGGAACATTCGTTTACTTTGATGAAATCCCAAATACTTTTGAGATAAATAATAAAACACTTTCGGGAGGAGATAATAGTTATACCTATGTTTGGGAAATTAAATACGAAGCTAATGCTTGGGAAGTAACCACTGTGACTACTCAAGATTTTGAAAGCTACTCTGAAAAGATAGAAACTGCAGGTGTTTATAAATTTAGAAGAAAGGTAACTTCAGGAAAATGTGGCGAATTATATTCGAATGAAATCACGATAAACTTATATGATCCAATTGTAAATGAAATAGAGAACGTTGGAAATTCAGTGTTCTGTGATGGAAATCAGACTGTTGAACTTTCTTCAGAAAAAGCGGTTTCAGGCGGAGATGGATCTTATGTTTATGATTGGTTAAGAAAGACGGGGACAGGTCCAGGGTCATTTACATCAATTGGAATTGATACAGAGAATTTAATAGATAATGCCACTTTATCGCCAGGAACTTATACTTATAAAAGAACAGCACAAAGTGTATTAAGAACAGTAGAATCGAACCCAATTGTTATCACAGTATACAGTTCAATTTCAGATAACACAATAGATGAACCATCAAAAACAAAATACAATGGTGAAATTTCTGCAAATGTAATTTCCTTTACACCAGGAGACGCATCAGGAGGAGATGATAATCTAACCTATCAATGGCAATACAATACAGGTTCTTCATGGGAAGATGCAGGGACAGATTCGGATTATACGTACGATCAAGTAATTGGAGAAGATTCGGAAGTTAAGTTTAGAAGAATTGTGAATGATGCTTCCGGTGATTGTGAATCCATTTCGAATGAGATCACGATTGTAGCATTACCTGAAATTGAAAACACAATTGCAATTGTGGGAGATTGGAGATATTGTGAAACCTTCTCTAGTTTCGAAATAAATAATGATAATGTTGCAGGGGGTGATGACCAATATGCTTATCAATGGTATAGAGAGAAAACAGGCTCAGGCGTAAATGAAGAATTAACTGGCCAGACGAATTCCAATTATATTGAGGTAGGTGCCATAACATCGGGAGAATATACTTATACTCGTACAGTTACATCAGCAGGGAATACAGTGACTTCAAATTCAATTGTTATCACAATTGATGCTGTTTTAGAAAATGAAATAAAGAAACCTGCTACGGATGTTTATTATGATGAAATCCCTAATACTTTAGTAATTGATAATAAGAAATTAAATGGAGGAGATGTAGACAATACATTGGTTTGGGAAGTGCAATATGAATCAGAAGGTTGGGTTGAAACCACGATTACAACAGCGAAGTTTGAAAATTATACTAAAGCATTAGATAAGGCAGGGGTATACAAATTCCGTAGAAAAGTTATTTCTGAGGCATGTGGAGAATTATATTCCAATGAAGTTTCAATTACATTATATGCATTAATAACGTCTTCTTCTATTAAACTTGAGTCTGCTGCAGAAACTTGTATTGGGGATCAGGTATTTATTTCGGGCTCTATTCCAAACGGAGGAACAGGGAGCTATGAGTATAGTTGGTATAAAAGAAATAATGATGTTACTACCACATTTACACTGACATCTGTAAAAACACCATTTTACTTTGAAGATGATATTAAAGATGCTGGAGACTTTACTTTTAAAAGAATAGTTTCTTCAAAAGATATTGATGATACGGCCTTAAATAATGTGGTGGATGTATTGGTCAATGCAGCACCTACAGGATTGGTTTTATCACCGCTAGATGGATCAAGTTACAGTAATGGTCCACAAGTAAATGTGACCTTAGATATTTCAGGAGTTACCGAATTCTATTGTACAGGTAAAGGAGTAGTCAGTAACGGAGAAGGTCCAGATCACAATATTTTTTATCCATCTTTAGCAGGAATTGGCGATCATATAATCACTTATCATATTACAGTAGGAGCATGTGTTTATACTCAAACATCAACCATTAGGGTTTATGACGGCTCTCAGCCATTTGCTGAAATATCCTCTGAAATATGTGAAACAAATGCAGATATTTTGATCGATATGACTGATGATGCAAAGGTAAATGTACCTGATGAACTTATCGATAATTATGTTTATAAAGGAGCTGTTCTAATTAATGATGATGGAAAAGAAATAAATGATTATGGTACCAATACATCATTTACGTTTGCAGCAGGAGATGGATTGGAAAACGATGACGTAGGTACTTCAAAGTTAATTACTCTAAAAGCGGTTTATGGTCATAAAGATGATATTACACAAGAGAAAGAACTTACTCAGGAGATTTTATTAACATTTGAACCTTCTCTTCCAAACATCGAAGGCGGAACAACATTTAATTACTGTTTTGAAGGAGAGAACATCAAGAAGCTAAAGACAGTTGATGCCATTGGATTAATTGAATGGAGAGAAGAGGAAGGAGGTGCTGTTATAGGTACTGGATTTGAATTCGATCCACCAATCAAAAAAGAAATGAATGAGGATGTCACAAAAACATTCTATGTTACACAGTCTATTAATGGATGCTCAAGTGAAACAGTAGAAGTGACAATCAACAGCTACAAGAAAACAGACAGACCTACATTAGTAAATGCAGGGCCATTTGATATTTGTGAAGGTGATCTAATGCCAACTTTTGAAATTGCTTTAGGTTCTAATGTGAAGTGGTATGATGATAAAGGAAACGTTTTAGATGAAGGTCTTACATTCACCTCTGACTTTGAGACAACAGGTATTGATGATGAAGAGGAAGTTGAATTTTTTATTACATCGACAGTCAATGGGTGTGAAAGTATGCCTGAAAAAGTTACGGTGAAGATTAATCCAAAACCGTCAATTCCAGAAATTGAGGGTGAAGTTTATGATTATTGTGCAGGTTCAAAAGGCTTAGATGACATCACTGTCAGATCTGAGAGTAAAGCATCATTTACTTGGTATACCAATAGTGAATTAACAATTGAAGCAACCGGTGCTAACGGAAGAGATTTAAAATTACCTGATGCTCCAGATGCAGTAGATGGTACACAGACTTTTAGCTATTGGGTAGTCAAAACAATTGATGGTTGTGACAGTGAACCTCTCAAAGTGAGTTATGATATTTATGAAAACCCACCTGTACCTTCTTTAGTGGATAATATTGATGTGTTTGAGGTTTGTGCTTGGGATGATCCTGAAAATATCCAAACAATAAATGCAGTGGGTACTGTATATTGGTATGAAGATAAGCCAGAAACTGTAGGATATGATCAAGATATTTGGGACGGTGAAGACTTTACACCAGATTATGATACTGAAGTAAATTCAGATGTGAGCTATACTTATTATTTAGCTCAAATGAACGATAATGGCTGTTTTAGTCCTTCCAAGAAGGTGACTGTAAATGTAAATGCTTTACCAGATACACCTACGATTCCTGCTGATTATGAAAACCTTGAGGTTTGTTCAGGTGATAACCTCCCTACCATGAAAGTGATGGGGCAAAATGTAAAGTGGTATTCTTCAAATGATATGGATAATGCAGCATTTGAAGGAGATACCTATACACCTGATTTGAGTTATAATGTAGTAGAGGATTCTTTAGTATATTATTATGTTACTTCTACTTCAGGAAAAGGTTGTGAAGGAGATTATGAAATTGTTTCTGTTGAAATTAAAGCTTTGCCTGATGCACCTGAATTAGTAGAAGATGAAATCCCAAGTTACTGTATTGGGGATAAAATTAAAGATATTACGGTCTTTGGTGAAAGCGGGGCAACTTTTGAATGGTTTACAAGTGAGACGATGGAGCTTGAAACGAAGGTAGATCTAGAAGGAGATAATGCTATTTTAAAAGTAGAGGATGCAGCTCCAAGTGTTACTGAATTGGATTCTGTACATTATTGGGTGACGCAAACAACTCCTTTAGGGTGTACAAGTTTACCATTGAAAGTGAGTATTCCAGTTTACCCAACTCCAAAATCCCCAACATTGTCAAGTACTGATATTTATTATTGCTATGATGATAATGGAGTACCATTACAAGCTACCGGGGAATTTGGTAATATCACTTGGTATTTAGAAAATGGATTTGAAATACCACCAAGGTTTATTACACCAGATAACAGGTTATTACCTATCCTTTCTGAATTTAGATCAGAAGAGAAAGATAAAACAATCACATTTTATGTAACAGATCAGAATGAATTAGGGTGTGAAAGCGAACCTACGGCTGTTAATATTACGATTTATCAAAAAGTACCATTAGTTGGCGATGAGTTGCCAGAGGAAATAAACTATTGTGCGGGAGAAACGGTTCAACCTATTGTGTTGACTGAAGGGGAGAATCTTCAATGGTATGCTGATGAAGAACTTAGTGAAAAGCTTGCTGATGGTTTAATTTTTATACCCAATATCTCTACTGATGTAACAGAAGATTTTTCTGTAGAATATTATGTTACACAAACTATTAATGGATGTGAAGGAGAACCTCAAGAAGTAGAAATAGAGGTATATATCTTACCAGAAGGGCCTGTTGTTGAACTGGATGATGCTTTATTATGTGTCGGAGATCGACTTGAAACCATGGAAGCTGAGGGTGTAGAAGAAGCTACATTTACATGGTATACTAATGAATCGCTCACTAATAAAGTAGGAGATCAGAGTACTTTTGACCCAGATAGTTTAGCACCAAATGTTGATGAGATCACTTCATTGGATTTTTGGGTTACACAAACTACACCAGAAAACTGTACAAGTGAAGCAACTAAAGTGAGTTTTACTGTTTATCCTATTCCTTCAAAACCTGGTATTGAAAGTACACACTATGAATATTGTTATGGTGTGCCTATAGAAGAATTAGTTGTGACAGGTGATATGGTGACATGGTATGAGGATGAAGGATTAACGGAAAATGTTAGAAGCGGAAATACATTTAGACCACCATTTATTCCTAATGAATCAACATCTAATACAGTATTAACGTATTATGTTACTCAGAAAAATGAGATCGGATGTGAAGGTGTTGCAGAAGAAGTGACCATCACACTTTACAAGGAAACCATTGCACCTACGTTGACTCAAAATACCTTTGAATATTGTTCTGGAGCTGTACTTCAACCCATTACAGTAGACGGAGGAGTAAATATCCGATGGTACAGTGATTCAGGTTTGGAAAATGAAGTAGGGACAGGAAATACTTTTACTCCACAAGATGACACCGATGTTACGGAAGATATTACCGTGAATTATTTTTACACTGAAACTTTAAATGGGTGTGAAAGTAATTACGAAACTGTAAGTGTGATTGTGTACAATACACCAACTGCACCAAGTATTGTAGGTAATAATGAAATAAATTATTGTTCTGGAGATGTTTTACAACCTATTCTTGTTTTAGGTCAGTCGGATAATCTTAGATGGTATGCAGATGAAGATCAAAAAGAATTGTTATCTACGGAAAGTGAATTTACTCCTACTATAAATAACGTTACTACATCAGTACTCACAGAAGATTACTATGTGACCTATACAAAAAATAATTGTGAAAGCCCTGTAACAAAAATAACAGTAAATGTAAATCCTTTACCTGTTATAAGTTTATTGGGTATTACAGAAGGTGAAGTCTATTGTAAAACAGATGATAATCCTGTCATACAAGCATTCCCTTCAAATGGTACATTGACTTCTTCAACTGGTGCAGTAATTCGAAATAATGAAGAAATATTATTGGCGAATTCTCCATTAGGAGAACATACATTGAACTATACTGTCACAAATGAAAATAACTGTGTGCAATCTCTCACAGTAAAGTTTACGATTGTGGATGTTCCAAAAGTGAAATTCACAGAAACAGTAATATGTGATTCGAAAGAAGTGACTTTCAATGATGAGACTTTCATTGCCGAAGATGATAACCTTACTGAAATCTTAGAATGGAGGTATAACTTCGGAGATAATGAAGGAAGTATCGTATTGTATACTGAAGAAGCCGCAAGAGAATACACTCATACTTATAAAGAAAGAGGAAGTCATGATGTGACATTGACAGTAATTACCAACCAAAACTGTAGCGAAATAAGTTATGAGAAATCAATATTTATCAATTCACCTCCATCCGTCGAATTTGATTGGTATGTTTCTGAATTTGGTAGTGAAATGGTTTTCGATGAGCATTTAGAAATCTATAACGATGATATTATTGTTACTCGACTTTGGGATTTTGGAGATGGTACTACATCAACGGAAATTGATCCAAAGCATCAGTACTCTAGCGTCGGAACCTATAAGGTTACTTATGAAGTTGTTACGGAAAAAGGATGTTCGAATTTACTAGAAAAAGAGGTTTACGTTTTACCTCACCCTGTTTTGCTTTCAGATGAAGATACTTACTTCCAAAACTTTGATATAGACAATGGTGACTGGAAAGCGACTTCAAATGAAACGAATATCAGCTGGGAATATGGTATTCCGGCAACTTCGAAGTTCAGTTCAGCCAATAATGCTTGGGTCACGAATTTAGATTCTACTTATTTTGAAAATGAAGAATCTTTCTTAAACCTTCCTTCTTTTGATATTTCAGGTTTAACGAAGCCGATGTTGTCATTTGATATGAAAATTGATATTGAAAACGGTATCGATGGTGCCATTTTACAATACTCTTTAGACTCAGGCCAAACATGGTTCCTTTTAGGAGATATGAATGACCCTATTAATTGGTATAACAGCCAATCAATACTAGCAGATCCAGGTAATCAAATTTATGGAACAAATACACTATCAAAAGGATGGACGGGTGATAACAGTACTTTCGGTCACGACAATACTGAATATATATCTGTAAGACATCATTTAGATAATTTCATTGGAGAAGAACATCTTCGCTTAAGGTTTGCCTTTAAATCAAATTCTGCTCAAGAATATGAAGGACTAGTGATTGACAATTTCTTTATTGGCAACAGAAATAAAGTGGTGTTAATAGAGTCAATGACTAATGCAGGACAAGAAGCCAGCAATCGTTCAATGTCTGCTTTAGGTGAACATTTAGCAACGATGGAATCGGATGTTTTAAGTGTCAACTACCATATTAATTTAGAAGGCTTCATCGATCAACTTAACAAGGATAATTTGGAAGCATCGAGTGGTAGAAAGTTCTTCTACGGAATCACCAATGCTCCAAGAACGATTGTAGATGGTAATACATTCCAAGATCATACAGATGAATTCTTAAAGAATTTTGAAAGTTATGTTTATAGAAGAACATTACTTGACCCTGAATTCAGTATTGATTTGGATTTAGATGATATCAGTTCTTCAGGTAAAATTGGGGTAACGCTGACCTCACATGGTACTTTTGATGCTTCGAATTCTGAAATTTTATTACATGCTGTTATGATTGAAAAATCGATTACGGGAATTGAAATGACAGATGATATCAGTGCCCATTTGAATGTGATGAAATCAATGAGCCCAGCTCCAGGAGCAGAAGGAACAAGTTTCTTTGGAAGATCGTGGAGTGAAGGTAGCACTGAGAAAGTGTATGTCAATTGGGCCAATAGAAGTGTGTACAGCACTAATGATGTAGAACTGATTCTTTTTGTACAAGACAATACTTCGAAGGAAATATTCCAAGCCATGTCTTATCAATTAGACCCAAGTTTATTGACAACTGGTATCGTCAATGATATTGAATTGGGTGAAGGTTTAGAATGGAATATATACCCTAACCCTGCAAGTTCATTGATTCAAGTTTCTACCAGTGAATTTATCCATAGAGGAAATTGGGAAATATCGAATATAAATGGTCAAAAAGTGAAAGAAGGAACATTCTCAGGTAATCGATATTCAGTAGATGTCGATGACTTAGCCTCAGGTGTTTATTTGATTCGAAATTTGAGTGATGGTAAATATCTACCGAAAACACTAAGGTTTGTAGTATCAAAATAGTCTTTTAAACAGGAAGGCCTCTCAAGTGTAAATTTGAGAGGCCTTTTTTTATTTTTTTCTTCTGACTCCACCCGTTCTCATTCTTGTTTTATAAGAACTGTTTTTTTGAAAAGGTTTTTTCTTTGGAGGAGGAGTGAGGTCTTCATTTTTAATTTTTAAAAGTGGAAGTAATTCATTCCTTTTTAATTCAATGACACCACCAATAGGAAGTTTCTCAATTCTAAGATTCTGAATACTTATTCTTTTTAACCTTAAGGTAGGAAACCCCACAGAAGCGGTCATCTTTCTGACTTGTCTATTTTTTCCCTCATGAATAGTCAATTCAATAAATGAAGTCGGGATATTCTTCCTAAAGCGAACAGGAGGATCTCTATCTTCAAGATTTTTAGGTTTATCAACCTTTTTACATTGCGCCGGCAATGTTTTGTATTGTTCCTTGTTGACTGTAATCTCTGTTCCTTTTCTTAATTTCTGAAGTGCTTCTTCCGTAATATCTCCATCTACTTGTACCAGGTAGGTTTTTTGATGTTCAAATTTAGGATGAAGCAAACGGTGATTGAGTGCTTTATCATTCGTGATAATTAATAGCCCTTCACTATCTAAATCAAGACGCCCCACTGGGTAAACATCACTAGGGAAATTATTACCCAAGGATTTTAATGTTTTTCTTCCATCTTGGTCCGAAAACTGAGGAAGTACCCCATAGGGTTTGTTGATGATAAAGTACCTGTATTGTTGCATAAATATTATTTGAAACTTGGTATACCTGTTATTTCAGCTCCCAAAATTAATAAATGAATGTCATGTGTACCCTCATAAGTGATCACAGATTCTAAATTCATCATGTGTCTCATAATTGGATAATCACCGGTGATACCCATTCCACCGAGAATCTGCCTTGCTTCTCGTGCTATTTTTAATGCCATCTCGACATTGTTACGCTTAGCCATAGAGATTTGTGCAGTGGTTGCTTTTCCGGCATTCTTCAGCTGACCTAACCTCAAAGCTAACAGTTGTGCCTTTGTAATTTCTGTTAACATCTCCGAAAGCTTTTTTTGTGTGAGTTGAAAACCTCCTATTGGCTGATCAAACTGTATCCTTTCTAGAGAATAATTCTTGGCTGTTTCGTAGCAGTCAATGGCAGCACCAATTGCACCCCAAGCAATGCCATAACGTGCATTGTCAAGGCATTTTAAAGGAGCACCTAAACCATCTTTTAATGGAAGAATATTTTCTTCAGGGATGATGACATTATCAAACACCAATTCTCCCGTTATACTCGCTCTCAATGACCATTTGTTATGAATTTCAGGAGCCGTAAAGCCGTTCATTCCCTTTTCAACAATGACACCTTTTACTCTTCCTTTTTCGTTTTTGGCCCAAACCACGGCAATGTCAGCAATTGGAGAATTAGTAATCCACATTTTCGCTCCATTTAAGACATAATGATCTCCTTCTTTTTTTAAAGTAGTTTCCATTCCTGAAGGGTTAGAACCATGATTGGGTTCTGTCAGCCCGAAACATCCTAAGTATTCACCTGTAGCCAATTTTGGTAAAAATTTCTTTTTCTGAGCTTCGGAGCCAAACTCATTGATTGGGAACATCACTAAAGAGCTTTGTACAGATGCCATTGAACGAAGGCCTGAGTCGCCCTTTTCAACTTCTTGCATAATCAAACCATAGGAAATATAGTCCATTCCTCCACCTCCGTATTCAGTTGGGATAGCAGGGCCGAAAAGTCCCATTTCCCCAAATAGCCCTACCAACTGTTGAGGAAAAGCTGCCCTTTGGGCATAATCTTCGATGATAGGCTTAACATTTTTCTGAATGAAGTCTGCTGTTGACTTCTGAATAAGGACTTGATCATCAGAGAGCAAGTCTTCTATAGCATAAAAGTCAGTATTCATATTGTGTGTATGTGTTTATGGTTAGATTGTTATTCAATCATCTAAAGTTACATTATCAAGTTTTTTTTGAAAGGAAAAGGACCTAGTTTATTTAGAAAATGTAAGGAATATTTAAAGGAATTGTATAAAAAAGTAAATAACCTTTTGTAGCTTCGTGTTTTATTAGAAATTAAAAAAAGAAAATTTATAAATATGGCATTTGAAGTAGTAGGCAAGATCGAAAAGATCATGGATACAGCACAAGTGACAGCCACTTTCAAGAAAAGAGAATTCGTTCTTTTGATTCAGGAAGGAAGCTACCCACAATACATTAAGTTCCAAGCAACACAAGACCGTTGTAATTTATTGGATACTTACAATGAGGGTGACGACATTGCTGTTACTTTTGATTTAAAAGGTAGACCTTTTGACAAAGGTGGTGAAACAATTTATTTCACAAACCTTGAAGCATGGAGAATTAACCCAGCTGCACAAGCACAAGCTCAACCTGCTGCTGCACCTCAGCAACAACCTACTTACGGTTCACCTGCTCCGGCACAAACAAATACGCCTCCACCTCCACCACCGCCAGTAGGAGGAGATGATATTGATGGTGATTTGCCATTCTAGTAAATACTTTTTTAGAAAATGTATTTGAAAGCTACTTCTTAGGTATAAGAGGTAGCTTTTTTATTTTATCATAAAGGTGTTTCAGTACTTAATATAGACGTTTCAGTAAAATAACACTACTTCAGCTTTTATGAACGACGTTATTATAAACACGAGGATAAATAGACAGTTTAGAAATAACGAAATAAAGAGGTAATAAAAGAATTTTGTAGTATATAAACTCAGATTAACAGTTTATTGATAAATCATATCAATAGAGCATTTATTAGTTTTTTTGACGAACCAGTGAGAGTTTCTTACTGGTTCGTTTTTGTGTTAAGGCAAAAATGAAGAAGAAGGAAGCTTGAAAGTAGATCCTATAAAATCTAATGAAAACATAGTTTATAGTTTGCTGATTTTATGTATTGCTTTTCGATGAATTCCCTCAAAAAAAACTTAACTTATTAGTTATTCATTAAAAATGAGGTTCTATGGTTTCATACTTCAGTTAAAAATATTCTAATGCAAGCAAAAACGACTTATTCCAATCGATATATCGAGATTGTACAAGTGATGGTGAAATATGGATTTCAGAGTTGGCTAATCAATTCAAGTATTTCTCACCTTATTCCCAATAAAATTTTAGATAGACATCTTGATGTTTCCAGAGAACCTATTGAAGTAAGGTTTCGGTTGGCCATAGAAGAGTTAGGTCCTACTTTTATTAAGTTAGGGCAAATGTTGAGTAATAGGGCTGATTTAATACCGATAGAATATGTAAAGGAACTCAAAAAACTTCAAGATGAAGTAAAACAGGATGATTCCTTCAAAGTAGAAGAGGTGATCAAAGAGGAATTAGGAGAGGAGGAGTTTGCCACATTCAACAAAATAAACGATAAACCATTAGGAATTGCATCAATAGGGCAGACCTATGCCGTAGAAAGAAATAACAAACCTCTAGTCTTAAAAGTAAGGAAACCTTCAGCCAGTGCCACGGTGAATGAAGACCTGAGAATTATCCGTTCGATTTTACGTATTGTTACAAGGTCAAGTAAGAATATCGCGAAAATGGACCCACTTCGTCTATTTGACGAGTTTGAGATTACGCTAAAGAATGAATTAAATTATTCCATAGAGAAAAGAAACCAAGAACAGTTCTATAACTACTTTAAACATTCTAAGACCACCACAGCACCCAAGGTAATCAAAGAACTTTGTACAGATAAGGTATTATGTATGGAGTTTGCTGATGGGACAAAAATGAACGATTTTCTTCTGAAAGCGACAGATCACCAAAAAGAAGTAATCAGTAGAAACCTTGTAAAGTCATTTTTCCAGCAAATTATAGAATATGGCTTTTACCATGCCGATCCTCATCCTGGCAATATTTTTATAACCAAGGACCTCAAACTCTGTTTTATTGATTTTGGAATTGTAGGACACTTACTAAAGGAAGATACTACAGTAATTGGAGAGTTTTTAGAAGCTTTTCTATCAAAAAATACCGACAGGGTTATTCACTCTATTAAAAGAATAGCACTGACTCATGAGATCACGAAAGAAAATAGGAAAAATTTACAATATCAGTTACATGATCTCTTTCAATTTTTAGATCAAGATGTAAGTACTATCCCATGGGCAAGTTTTACAGAGAAAGTGATGACTATTATGTTCGGTTATAATATAAAACTGCCTAATTATTTTGTCACACTTGCAAAAGCATTGGCTTTAGTTTTAGGGACGGCTTTGGAGATAAATCCAAAAATGAATCTTTTAAAAGAAATCAAACCCTTTATATTAAAATATCAAATGCATTTTCTGACTTCAAAAGGTCAAAGAGAATTATTATTGGATTTGGTTTATGGTATACGTGATTTCAAGAGTTTTCCAACGGATATAAAGGAGATCATTGCACTCATCAAAAAAGGAAAAATTGATGTAATGATTACTCTGGAAGAGACGCAACCTATATTGGATTCTTTTAGAAACGGGATTAATAAACTGACCATTGGTATTATAATCGGTTGCCTTTTGATTGCTTCGTCCTCTATGGCGGTGGCAGAGAACGCCACCTTTATTAATAAATTTGCCATTGGAGGCTATGTAATTGCGGGTATTTTAGGCTTGGCACTCACCATTGATGTATTTAAAGATCTATTCAGAGATAAACCTAAAAGAAATAGATAGGAACAGTGGGGTCTATCGCAATCATTGATAGAAAGGAAAGGGCAAATTGCATCGCCCAAAATTTATTCTTTTTCACAATCTTCATCAGATCGCTCAATCTCTATTGTAATATGTTTGATCTTATCTTTTTTGATAATTTCTCGAACCTCTTTCTTTATTTCAGCACATCGACACATATCAGTGGAATTCTCAACTACTAAATGAAGGCTCATAATATTAAATTCGCCATCCAATGACCATAAATGCAAATCATGAGCATCTTCCACATCTTGAATACCTTTTAATTCTTGGATGATCTCATCTTGATTGATATTATGAGGAGCTGCTTGTAGAAATATAGGTAGTAAACCAAAAAGGTTTTTTATAGCATTATAAAGTATAAAAGAAGCAATTCCTAAAGAAAGGAGGGGGTCGATAATAGGGATATCATAGAAATTCATAACCAAAGCTCCAATTAATACTGCTACCCAACCCAATGTGTCTTCCATTAAGTGAAGCATCATCACACGCTGATTGGCTGAGTTCTTATTCCCAAATAATTTAAATACAGCCATACCATTTACTGCTACACCTATAAAAGCCATCAAAAGCATTCCTTCAGAATGTACCTCTTCAGGATCAATTAAACGAGGAATGGTATTGACAATGATAAGTATAGAACCAGAAGTAAGAACAATGATATTAATAATAGCTGCTAACGTAGAATATCTCCTGTATCCATAAGTATAAGTTGTATTTTCTTTTTTATTGGAATACCGTTCAAAGAAATATCCAGCACCAATTGCTAAGGTATCCCCAAGGTCATGAACCGCATCGGATAAAATGGCAATGGAGTTGGTGTAAAAACCTCCTATAAATTCAAAAATGGTAAAGGTTAGATTTAAAAAAAATGCCCAACCAATATTCTTTGTCGAGTCATGATGTTGACCATGTGAATGATGATGGTGTTGATGTCCCATATTGGTATATTTTAGTTTAAAAAAGTTAGAAAAAATGAGTTTGAAATTCCGATTACAACCTTGGTTTACTAAAATTAATAAATAAAATCAAATCATTAAGCGTATATATATGTTCGTTTTTAGAAAAGCGAATTTTCGCATTTTGATTCTTTACGCTAAGTGAGAAAATTCATTTCTTTTTTTTGTTTTACATGTAAAAAGTACAATAAAAAAAGTGTCTATTTTTGAAAGTTTTTTGCATATAAGTGTTAATTAACTATGTGTAAAATAGCTATTTACGTATAATTATTTGTCATCACGAGATTTTAGTGATGACGATCACTGAAATAGATTTCTACTACTTTCATATTTGTATCATCACAAAGAGATAATCTTATAAACTTTCACATTGTATGGGATATTCATCGCCAAAAGAGATTTTAAGTAACATTAGAGGTGGGGCACTTCAAAAAGGAAATATGTCCATCCAACAATTGCTAGTCTTCGGATTTTTAGGAGGAGCGTATGTAGCTTTCGGATTCTTATTAGCAATAATTGTCGGAGGAGGATCTCCTGGTTTAGGAGCTGAAAACCCAGGTATACCGAAGTTTCTTATGGGTGCAGTTTTCCCAGTAGGACTAGTACTAGTAATTATTGCAGGAGCAGAATTATTCACATCAAGTACTGCAATGATGACGGTTTCAGTTTTCTCAAAAGATCAGTCTTGGGGAAAGCTAGGTAAAGTTTGGGGATTTGGTTACTTAGGTAACTTTATAGGATCTCTATTTGTGGCATACTTCATCACTACATTGACTGGAGTGGTTGACGCAGAGGTCTTCCATAACTCATTAATTAGTGTAGCAGAACATAAAGTTGGTAATCCTTTTTATAAGACCTTCTTTAAAGCAGTAGGAGCTAACTGGCTGGTATGTTTAGCTGCATGGCAAGCGTATGCTGCAAAAGATGTGATGGGTAAAGTAATCGGAATCTGGTTCCCGGTAATGACTTTCGTAACATTTGGTTTCGAACACTGTATTGCCAATATGTATGTGATTCCAGCAGCAATGTTTAATGGTGCTGACATCACTTGGACAGATTTCATCATCACGAACTTGATTCCTGCAACATTAGGAAACATTGTAGGTGGAGCCTTCTTCGTAGGAACAATTTACTGGTGGATGTTTGTGAAGCCAGACATGGAAAAAGAAAATTCACAACTTAAGAAAGATCTTAAAAATAGCAAGATCGCTAGTTAGTAAGATTTTAAGTTGATTTAATTAATAAAACTAAACATAGACATCTGAACGTTAAAAATACCGTTTAGTGTAAATGTAGATTGTAAAGAAAAACCAAAAGAATAGAATGGAAAACGCTGTATTAAACTCTCAATTAAAAGGAACAAAGTGGCAAAACGAAATCAACGTTTATGACTTTGTAGTAAATAATGTTACACCTTATTATGGAGACGCTTCTTTCTTAGCGGAAGCAACTGAGGCAACTAAAAAGCTTTGGGATATCTGCTTAGCAGGTATGAAAGAAGAAAGAGAAAATAATGGTTGCCGTGACATCGACACGGATACAATCTCTACTGTAACTTCTCATAAAGCAGGTTACATCAACCAAGAATTAGAAACAATCGTTGGTTTACAGACTGATGAGCTTTTAAAGCGTGCTATGAAGCCTTTCGGTGGATATAGAGTTGTTAAAAACGCTGTAGAAGAAAAAGGTAAAACGGTTAACCCAGCTGTAGAAAACGTATTTAACTATGCAAAAGATCACAACAACCAAGTGTTCTCAGCATATGATAAAGAAATCAGAACTTACCGTTCATTAGGTGTTTTAACTGGTCTTCCTGATAACTATGCACGTGGTCGTGTAATCGGTGACTACCGTCGTTTAGCACTTTACGGTACAGATCAATTAATCGCAGCAAAACAAAAAGATTTTGCTAACATCGAGGAAGGTTTAAGCGAAGGTTCAGGAGCGGACATCGCAATGAACATTCAATTACGTGAAGAGATTACTTCTCAAATCTCTGCATTGAAAGACATCGCTGAGATGGCTGCAATGTACGGTTTAGACGTAACTCGTCCTGCTGAAACTGCAAAAGAAGCTGTACAAGCGGTATACTTTGCTTACTTAGCGGCTGTAAAAGAGCAAGATGGTGCTGCAATGTCATTAGGTAACGTATCTTCTTTCTTAGATATCTATATCCAAAGAGACTTAGAAGCAGGTACTATCAATGAGGTTGAAGCTCAAGAATATATCGACCACTTCGTAATGAAATTACGTATGGTTCGTCACTTACGTCCAGGTGCTTATGACGAGATCTTCGGTGGTGACCCAACTTGGGTAACTGAAGCTATCGGTGGTCAATTCCACGACGGTCGTACTAAAGTGACTAAAACTTCATTCAGATTCTTACAAACACTTTATAACTTAGGAGCATCTCCAGAGCCAAACTTAACGGTACTTTGGTCAAAAGATCTTCCTGAAGGTTTCAAAGATTTCTGTTCTCAAGTATCAATTGATACTTCATCTATCCAATACGAAAATGACGACTTAATGCGTCCTAACCGTGGATCAGATGACTATGGTATCGCTTGTTGTGTATCTTACCAAGAAATCGGTAAAAGAATCCAATTCTTCGGTGCACGTACAAACTTACCAAAAGCATTATTGATGGCAATCAACGCTGGTCATGACGAAAACAAAAACGTATTGACAGTGAATGGTATCGATTCAATGGCGAACGATGAGTACTTGGATTACGACAAAGTAATGACGCAATTCAAGAAAACAATGCAAGAGGTTGCACGTGTTTATGTGAAGACGATGAACATCATTCACTACATGCACGACAAGCACTACTATGAGAAAGCACAATTCGCATTCTTGGACACTAATCCAGGTATCGATATGGCTTACGGTGCTGCTGGTATCTCTATCATTGCTGACTCATTATCTGCAATCAAGAATGCTAAAGTGAAGCCAGTTCGTGATGAGAACGGTTTAGCTGTTGACTTCGAAATCGAAGGTGATTACCCTAAATATGGTAACGACATCGATGAAGTAGATAACATCGCAAAAGAAATCTCTCATATCTTCTTCACTGAGTTAGCGAAGCACAAAACTTACCGTAACGCTGTACCTACAATGTCATTATTGACAATTACTTCAAACGTAATGTACGGTAAGAAAACAGGTGCTACTCCTGACGGTCGTAAGGCTGGTGAGCCATTCGCTCCAGGTGCTAACCCAATGCACGGTCGTGATACAAACGGTGCTGTTGCTTCATTGAACTCTGTTGCAAAATTAGACTACAATGATGCTCAAGACGGTATCTCAAATACATTCTCAATCGTTCCTAAGTCATTAGGTTCTGATAGAGGTACTCAAGTGAAAAACCTAGTAACTATGATGGATGGTTACTTCGCTGAAGAAGGCGGTATGGCTCACCACTTGAACGTGAACGTATTGAACAGAGATACTTTAATGGATGCTTACGAAAATCCTGAGAACTATCCACAGTTAACAATCCGTGTATCTGGATACGCTGTGAACTTCATCAGATTATCAAGAGCTCACCAATTAGAGGTGATTCAAAGAACATTCCACGAGTCTATGTAATATTGACTAGGAATTCAAAATAATAAGAGGCTACTTCGAAAGAGGTAGCCTTTTCTTTTTATATTAAAGTATGAACAAGAAGATTGAAACATATATCTATCAAAATGTAGAAAGAGTACACCTGATCAGGACCATGGTTTTGGTGGGGTTAAGTTTCATCCTTGTTAATCTATTGGAAATACCTCATGGCTCATGGGTGAGTATTACAGTGGTTGTACTAATAGGGCCGGTTCCAGAATTTGGAGGAATTATTCACCGTATTTTACAAAGAATATTAGGAACGGTGACAGGAGCATCATTAGGAGTAGCTACCTTGATATTATTTCAAAATAATGTGTTGATTCAAACCGTGATTATCCTTGTTTCGATACCGTTGTTTGGATTAGTTGTTTTCAAAAAATACCCTTATGCTTATTTGATAGGAGTGATGACGCTTGTAATTCTTCTAGGAGTCAATGAGAGCGAAGGCTTGGATACGGCTTTGTGGAGGTCAGGAAATATTATTTTTGGAGGACTAATTACTTTGGTTTTTTCTTTAATTTTCCCAATTCGTGGAGTTCGAGAATTAAAATTTGAGATGGCTCATGCTCTATCTCTGATTAATAAAGAGTACAAGAGCGTAGTAGAGGGAGATCTGGTAGAAGAATCCTATCTTTTGGAAATCAGTGATATTATTGCCTCTATTCGAAAGCAAAGAAAGATCATTGTTCACGTAAAGAAAGAGAGTGCTTATTTCAAAAATAAATCACAAGAATTAGAAGAAACAATGGTTATTCTTAGAAGGATGTCAGGCATAATTGAGTTATTAAATACGTCTACTTTCGCTTCTGAAATAGGTAATCAGTATATTTCTCAGCTTTACTCTATTAAGGAAAAGCATGAAATCTTTACATCACGTATTGATATGATGATTGATCAACTTTCGAATAATTCTTTTGAAGCACCCGAAAAAATCAATCTAAGATTAACTTCATCAAGAGAGGAGTTGGCCTCTTTAAACGATAAATATACTGATGATCATACACCACTTAGCCCATACAGTTATGTATGGCTGAACTATCAGTTTGGACTTCAAGTGTTTTTATTGGAAGATAAATTAAATGAGCTTTTTAATAGAGTTTGATTTTGTACAGTAGCATTTGTAGTTCGAGAGGACATTGCAATATAATGTTCATGCAGAGCTACACTTTAGAAGTACATTATAAAACCTTGTCTTTTTTGCTTCTTTTCTGTGTTAAAGTAAAAATGAAGAAGAAAGTTTGAAAGTAGATCGATTGAAAGTTGATGATAATTTAGTTTACAATGTGCTTAGTTTGTAGTGTGTGATGGATTAACTTGATAAGTGGTTGATTACGCAGGAAGCCTGATCCCTTTTTGAGGATGTTTACCCACAAATTGACTGAGGTAAGTTTTGATTTTAAGCGTATCTTCCTCAATGTTACCCGACGGGATTATATATTCCCCGAATACAATTCTTTTTGTTTTAAAGCACATACCCACCATATATATAGGAACATTGGCACCCATAGCAATTCTATAAAATCCAGTTTTCCAATTATCATTATAGGATCTAGTGCCTTCTGGAGTAACGGCCATGATCAGTTCCTCTCTTTGATTGAATTCTTGAATAACTTGATCAACTAATCTTGTATTTTTTGTTCTAACAACCGGAATAGCTCCTTGTTTTAACAAAAATCGACCTAATAAACCTTTGCAAAGCGTACTTTTAATAAAAAACTTCGCCTTAATACCTACAATATCACGTGCAGGTACTCCCACCATGAAATCCCAAAAACTTGTATGTGGTCCGACAACGACTACCATTTTTTTTACTTCATTTGGGAATATTCCTTCTACTTTCCAACCGGCTAATTTAAATAGCCAAATCCAAATTGTTCTCATTATGTTAACATTAGAAAAGTGCTAAATTATCACTAAATATTGATAAAGTCAGTTTAAAAGAGGATTTATTAACTATTTAGTAGTGCTATTAAGTGTATTTGGATCACTTATAACATCAAGATAATGTAAAGATAATGACTTATTCTTGTAACATTAGATCTCGACTTTTGTGATATAATTAAATGCTGAAAAAATGAAGAATCTATCTCTAAAATTCATAACAGTAATACTTTTTTATACTTGCATATTTACTACTAAAACAAACGCACAAACAAACACACTTAAAGGACAAGGAAGTGACACTATGCTTCCAGTAGTAGAAGCACTTGTAAATACATATTCATCCTCAGCCTCCATTGATGTTCAAGGAGGAGGAAGTTCATTGGGCTTCAGAGGGTTGTCAAATTATGCTGTACAATTTGCACTTTCTTCAAGAAAAGTGAAGTTAGGAGAGAAGGAAAAAATTGAAGACAAATATGATCACCTAATGGAAAAGGTGATTGCATTTGATGCTTTATCAATTATTACTCACCCTTCTAATCCGGTTAAGAAACTATCAGTTCAAACTATTGCAAAGATCTTTAAAGGTGAAATTACCAATTGGAGCGAATTAGGAGGAAATGATATTCCTATTCTAGTGGTCACTCGTGACGAAAACTCTGGTAGCTTTGGCTTTTTCAAAACTGAGGTTATGAGAAGTGCTCCTATGCGAGAAGGTAGTATAGAAGTAGGATCCAATTCTGCGGTAGTAGAAAAAGTAAGCGAAGAAGAAGGGGCTATCGGGTATTGTGGTATCGCTTATGTTGACGAAATTGTTCAACCTGTATCAGTGAGCGTTAATAATACAGATTATGTGTATCCCTCATTCAGAAATGCGCTTCAAAAAACTTATCCTCTTTCAAGACCTCTTTATTTATACTACAGAGATTCTGAAAAGAGTACAGTGCAAAGCTTTGTAAAGTTTGCTCTTTCAGAAAAAGGGCAACAGGTTGTGGCTCACAAAGGATACATACCGGCTTTCTAAACTAGATCCAACTATGAAATTATCACCTCAGAAACGACAGGCCAAAAGTATTAAAACAAGACTGGTCTGGTCATTTGCTACAAACTTACTAATTATCAGTGTGGTGTTTTTTGTGTATGCATACATCAAAAATACCACTACCAATGCTGAAAAAGTGGTTACTGATCTAGCTGCTGTATCCAATAAAATTCAGAAAATAAAAGCTGGGCAACAATCTTTCTTGCTAACTGAAACCATCAACCCGACTTTTTATGAGACGAAAAAGAACAAGTATATAGAAAAAAATAAGCAATTGATTGTTGAAATCAATGAACAGATTGATCAATTCTATGTCAATGAATATGTAAAGAGAGCAAATGTGATTGTTCCATTACGTAATCTAGAAAAATCGATTGCATTATATCATACAACTTTAGACTCTTTGGTTGCAGTACAACTGAAACGTGGTTTTAAAAGTTATGGTGTGGAAGGTGATATGAGACGTTCGGTATACAGTGTGATGAATTCAGGGTACGATCTTGATCAAGTCAAGATTTTATCCTTAAGAAGACATGAGAAAGATTACATTTTAAGAAAAGATCAAACTTATGCCAACAAACTATCTAAAGTGATTGAGAGATTGAAGTTGGACATAGACCGAACCGTATCTGATAAATATGGACGTGTTTATTTGAAAGGGGCTTTAGATAATTATGAAGAGTATTTCCAGAGATTAGTGACTTTAGATGCTGAATTAGGTTATTTCGGTCACGCAGGTATCAAAGATAATTTGAATGTTTCGTTGAATATTATCGAAAAAGATATTACAAAGATTTCAGAGGTAGTGAAAGAGTATGAAAGGTATTGGCAATCAATTAATATTGTCATTCTTTTTGTTTCTGCATTCAGTATAATTCTAGTTAATGCAATTCTACTTTATTATTTACTGAATCGTTTAGGAAAGCCTATCAATGAACTATCTAAATCAATTCATAAAATTGTGGAGGATAAATTCCAAGGAAAAATCTATACGATTAAAACGCAGGATGAGATTGGTGCACTTTCGAGAGACTTCAACTATGTGTTGGAGAAAATGAACGAAAGAAGTGAAGAAATCATTCAACAGAAAGAAGAATTAGCAACGACTTATGAGAAGATTGATACGATCAGACAAATCGGTAATAAGATCAGTAACCATACGTCGGTAAGCGAAATTATTGAGGAGTTCAACAGAGCATTGAGTAATGTATTGGATTTCTCATTATTCATGGTGGGGATTGTGCACGAAGATCAAATGCATTATCAGGGTTATGATAAAGAAGGAAAGTACTATGAATTAAAACGCTCTCTTTTGGATAATACGCACTTGGGGGTGACGTGTTTTAACGCTCAGGAAGCAATTATTTGTGAAGACTTTTTAGGTAGTACGCCAAATCCATACAAGCATTTATTACCCGTTATTACGCATAAAAAAGCGGCTTCATTAATCTACTTACCGTTGACAACACCTACAGGTAAAATTGGTGTTTTGGCCATTCATAATGATAGACCAAATGCTTACTCTGATGTGGAAATTAACATGCTTGGAAGTATTGTAGTGTACGCTGTTAGTGCCTTACAAACAGCGATGAACTATGAAGATATGGAAACGCAAGTTTTGAAGAAAACGGAGCAAATCAACAGGCATAGAGATGAATTAATGAGTAGTAACTTGTTGTTACAAGGTACATTAGAGGAGTTGGAAAAGAAGAATGCCCAGCAGACAAGCAGTATTCAATATGCTAAGAGAATCCAACAAGCATTGTTGCCAAACATTTCGTTGATTCGTTCCAAATTCCATGATGCATTTGTATTCTACAGACCAAAAGATATTGTAAGTGGTGATTTTTATTGGTTAGAAACAAAAGGAGATTATACTTACTTAGCAGTGGCAGATTGTACTGGTCATGGCGTTCCAGGTGCATTTATGTCTATTTTAGGAAGAGAGATCTTATCTAGTCTAATTAATTCAAAAGAACACCTTTCTCCTGCTCAATTGTTAGATGAATTGAATGTTAGAATTAGGGTAGCGTTGCAGCAAGAGAGAATGAACAACAAGGATGGAATGGATATCGGTATTTGCGTGATCAATAAAAGAAAACGTGAATTGACTTATGCCGGTGCTCATCATCCGCTTTATCTAGTAAAAAAGGATGCTTTAGGTAATCAGGAAATTGATGTGGTCAAAGGGGAACGCCAATCAATTGGTGGTCATGTGTTCAAAAAGAAGCAATACCAACCTTTCACCAATCATGTGATCCGATTAGATGATCCTAATGCACAAGTGGAATCTGTATACATGTGTACTGATGGCTATCAAGATCAGTTTGGAGGGGAGAACGGACAGAAATTCTACAAGAAAAATATGAGACAACTCTTCTTGGATGTGGCACAAAAGCCAATGTTTGAACAAAAGTCCATTATTGCAATGACCATCAACGAATGGATGCAAGAAACTGAAAAGCAAACAGATGATATTTTAGTAATTGGCTTCAAGCTTCCTCCTGTACAGTATGTAGGGAAGACGCTCGAAGACAAAAGTGTTGAAGATATGTTGGGGTTAATGTAATGAAAATTACATTTCCTCTTTTCTTTGGTATTGTTCTAAGGATTTGGTAGGAGTAATTATAGTTCCTCCTTCCCATAAATCAAGAGAATTTTTCTGTTCTCTTTTCACCTTAACAATTTCCTCCTCTTTCACCTGATCAAATTGATCGGGTGTTATTTTTTTACGCTCTAGCACCAATAATTCTCTTGTTTCAACTGAGCTCATGTGCAGATTTGTTTTTACTTTGATTTCCTCAAGTTTTTTATCAAACATAAAACGTTTTTGTTTCTTGAGAAGTGAAAGGTTTCTTTCAAAAGAGAATGAGATATCAACTTGATTGTAGATGTATTTTACAAAGTAATTGGTTTCTCCTTTTTCAAAAATCACCTTCATCTTTTTGAAGTTTTCAGAAAAGCCAATACCTAATAGTTGTATATGTTTTCCTCGTTTTTCAGGGGCATATTCAATATCCATTTGAAGTAAGGCGAAAGTTTCGGAAGAAACGAAAATCATTCCTTGAAAGTTACCCCCTTTTGGAGTGAAAGAAATTTTGTAAGCAACATCATTATCGATCATAGTAGCTCCCTCCAATTCAAAATTATATTTCCCTTTTTTGGTGATGAACTCTAAGTAGTCGCTGTCAATATCCGTCACATTATTGAAAACTTCTTTAATACCACTTTTTACATATTTTGTCTTAAAGTTGTAGTGAAGAGAGTCAAAAACATCGGGATTCAATGAATTAATAGAGTCACTTTCAGCTTCTTCTTCATCCTTTAATTTTGTACCAATGATGCCCGATTTAATTCTATAGTAGACATCATCATTTCCAAATGAGTTTTCAATATCTTCAGCTAAAAAATTAAGTGTCTTCTCTAATTCCTTGTTGATTTTTTGGAATGAACTTTCTTCCAGTGAGATGGCTTTTTTTGCGACAAGCTTATGTTCATCATCTCCGGTATACCAACTATGTTTACTATCAAGGTAATTGATAAACTCATCCGGAAGCATGGCCATTATTTTATCACTTTTGGCTTGATTGATTTCTTCAAAACTAGACTTTTTTAACTGAAAAGGGTTGTCCTTGTTCATGGTTGTTCGATGAAAACTATGAATAAAAAGCTCTTCTTTTACATTTTCCTTTTTATAGTTCTTTTCGAAATTCTCTTCTACTTTACTAATAATGTCTTTAACAGAAATGTTTTTAGAGGTGATCACAACTTCCTCAAGATTGATGACGAGCGGTTTTAATGCAACATTTAGGGTAGATCGCTTTTTGATATCCTTTACCAAATACTTAATGGTGGTATAACCGCCATAGCTGAAAGAAACAGAATCAGTATCTTTTAAATTGGATAGATTAATGGTATAATTTCCTTCGGCATTGGAAACAGTACCTTTTCCTTTTTCAGAAAATAGGATATTTGTAAAAGGTAATGCTTCTTTAGATTCAGCATCAGTAACTTGTCCTTTGATGAATTCTTGAGCGTAAAGGCTTTTAGTACTGAAGAAAATAAATAAAATGAAAACTAATTTTCGTAACATAGAGTAGTTTGTTTTTAAAAGGATATGTAATGAAATTTTATAAGATGGTACTTTATTTAAAGCTAAAATTTAAGTGATTAAGTAATCTTGACTTGGTTATCTTTACAATTTAGTGAATATTCTAAAGACCTGAATTTATGTAATAGGTCTTCAATCAATTTGACACTTATGAAGGTTAAATAGTACAAACTGGAAGCTGAATATAGTCATTTTTTTGTGAAGCTGTTTTCCTTCAATATTAACTTAAATAATATTAAACTGAAATAAAATCTTTCTTGCAACCTTTACAGTTTAACGTTGTCTTTATATATTGAAGTCCCTTGGGGATAATATTATTATCTATATTAATGCTATTCGTTTGAAAAACTATTTGCTATTTGTTACACTTATTTTTTCACTATCACTCTCCGCTCAATCTTTAGAATCTGAAAAGAACCTCGAAATTGATAGTTTAAGGAAAAATATCAAGTTGCAAGAAGTCAATGAAAATTACATCAAAGACCTCTTGTCTCTTTGTACGCTCTATAATCAGTCTGATTTAGATTCTGCATTATACTTTGCTGATCTTGCCATTCAGAATGCACTGCAGATTGATGACCAAATAGATCTACAAAAAGCATATCACCTCAAAGGCGTAGTTCATTATTATCAAGCGGAATACAGCGAGGCACTTAAAGATTATTTCGAATCTTCTACTATTGCAAAAAACCTTGGAGATACCTCTGCATGGAATGTCTCGATTCAAAATCTTGGAAAAGCCTACGAAGTACAAGGGGAACATGATAAAGCTTACAATTATTACAAAGAAGGGTTGGAATTATTAAACGATTCATCTTCCGCACGTTTGAGAGCTTTGGCCTACAGTAATATGGCTAATATTCTTTTCTATCAACAACAGTACGAAAAATCGCTGGCTTACCACAAAAAAGCCATTCAAATAAGAACTAAAGAAAAACAGAAGAATGCCTTGGCCTATTCTTACAACGATATTGCCATTGTTTACAGAATTGTGGGTGAAATAGGACAATCATTAAGAGCCTATAAAGATGCCTATGCGATCTTAAAAAGGTTGGACGACAAAAGGGGATTGACCCAAGTCTCAAGTAATATTGCCGGCCTTTATATTGATATGAACCGATTGGATTCGGCTTTACATTATGCTCAGCAAAGTTACGAGTTAGCCACTACTTTAGAAGCTAGACATGAGTTAATGGGAGCTTCGTCACAATTGTCAGAACTATACGAGAGAAAGGGAGATTATAAATCGGCTTTGAAATATAATCGTCAGTCTCATGCACTTTATGACAGTGTATTTACACAAGAAAAAATGCGTGAAGTTGCGTTATTAGAAACGCAGGTAAGGTTTAACGAACAGGAGGCAAAGAATAAACTCTTAGAGGAACAAAAAAAGGCACAAGAGGCAAGTATGGACAAACAGTTGGTGGTGACCATCGCTTCTCTAGTCATTTCTTTCTTACTGATTGGGGTGATTATGGTGTTTATCAAAGAGCGTTTAAAGCAAAGAGAATTGACCAAAAGACTGACAGCAGCTAACGAGCTTTTACAACATCAACAAAAGGAACTTGCACTTCGAAATAATGAAGTAAAAGAGCATAATGAATTGTTGAATAATCTCAATGAAGAAAAAAACCACCTGATAGGAGTAGTTGCTCATGATCTAAGAAACCCTTTGACTTCAGCCTTGACACTTTCTCAATTATTGGAAGTAGAACTGGATGGAGATAATCAAGATTGTGCTAAGGGTGTGAAAAATGCTTTGCTACGCATGAATGAGATGATTACAAGAATCTTGGATGTAAAAGCGATTGAGGCAGGGCATATGAACTTAAATATGAGTTCTTTTGATATCGATGAGGTAGTAGAGACTGTCGTAGAAAATTGCGAACACACGGCCGAGAAAAAAGAAATTCAGATTATTCAAAAACTGAAGCCTGTAACCGTTTTTGCGGACCCTAATGGAGTTAGACAAGTATTGGACAACTTGTTGAGTAACGCGATTAAATTCTCTCCAAAAAATGAGAAAATTGAAGTAGAGGTGAAAGTTTGTAATGAACAACAAGCAAGTGTGATCATTAAAGACAACGGGCCGGGCATTTCCAAAAATGATATGCAACGCATGTTTGGGAAATTTCAACGTTTATCAGCTAAACCAACTGGTGGTGAATCATCGACGGGCTTAGGATTAAGTATCGCAAAAAAGTTTATCGAAGCCATGAAAGGCGATATTATTTGCGAAAGTGAAGAAGGGAAAGGTAGTGCTTTTATCGTGAAAGTACCTTTGGATATTAAAAAAAGTGTAGCTTCCTAACAACGATTATTTTTTAGTTTTTGAAACACGACTTGGGTTATTGGCAATAAACGTAGACCAAGATTTTTTCTTAGCAGTGTTGACTCCATTTTGGAAAATGTGTGTGATGGCTACCCCCAAAGCATCTGTAGCGTCAAAGAGCGATTGATCATCAATTTTAAACTTCAGTAACTTTTCAATCATATTTGCCACCTGCTCTTTTGAAGCATTACCATTGCCTGTAACGGCTGATTTTACTTTTTTGGGAGCATACTCAGTAATCGGGATATCCCTCATTAGGGCGGCAGACATCGCTACTCCTTGTGCTCTTCCAAGTTTTAAAGCAGACTGTACATTTTGTCCCACAAAAGGAGCTTCCAAAGCCACTTCATCCGGAGCATATTCCTCTAATATAGACGTAATTCGCTCGTGGATTTTCTTTAATTTTAAAGCATGAGAAGAGTATTTTTTTAGGTGAATCACTCCATATTGAATCAATGTTAGCTTTTGTCCTTTGGCTAAAATAAGACCATAACCCATCACTTGAGTACCTGGGTCAATACCTAAAACTAATTTTTCTTTTACAGTGGCTAACATCTATTCTCTCCTTTAAATAAAAATGCAAATTAAATGAATTCAACTTGAAGTTCATGTTTAGGAGAAGGTTTTTTTGAGGGTTTTGGGTATTATATAACATATCATTTCTACCTTAATTATTAAATTTTCAAGAAAAGTAATACTATCCGTTTGGTATGAATATGGCGGGTATTGAGAGGTATAGTTTCTAAAGGTATTGGTGATACTTAATTGAAAAAGGCTAACAAATTTATGGTAAACTCTACAAACCCCAAAAAATGGATTTAGATGCACAACTAAATGGTACCAAACAAAAATTAAATGAAGCACGGTATTTAATAAGTCTGCAATTGAAAATGTAGGAAATAATGTAAAAGAAGTTTTTGGTGGAGCTGGTGGTGAGCAGTAAAACAAAGTTTTAATGATAAAAAAGATAGAGAAGGTATTTTCAAACTTTGGTAATTATGGACAAAAATAAAAATATTTTAATATATACATTTAGTGCAATACTATTTACATATTTACTTATTTATAGACCAATAAAAAAGCAAAGAATAAAGGAAACAGGAGATATTTCATTTTGTAATATTATAAATACAGGAAGTAATACAACTCTTGAATATCGGACTGATAGAGGTCTATATTTTAGAAAAAAAAGAAGTAGGCCTTATAGATATTTATGTGTCGGTGAGAAATATAATATTGCAATTTCGAAAGACGATATCGGTGATATATGGGTTTTTTGGGATAAGCCAATATTTGATAAAAAAGAATATTTCAAAATAAAACCTATAGAAGTATCATCTCATTTTAGATGGAGAGGTAATAATGCTATTTTTTTTAAGTATCAAGTTCATGGTGAGACGATAAAGAGGTATCAACTTGCACCAGACAATTTTATTTTTGACTTAAACCTTAATGATTATATCATCTATGTAAATCGTGATAATAATAAAATTGCTTACATTGAAATGATTGAATAGCTTTCTCTGACTTTGCTTCAGGTTTACTGAATTCTAAGTCAGTCAAAATTTTAGAAGAGGGTAATGCAGCACAAAAAGTAGTTAAAAAATTCAGGACAGGTAGTAATAACCACACAAAAGCACCCAATGCAATAAATGTAAGCAATCGGCATTGAATCAGTAATTCAAGGTAATGAAAAAATTATGAATATATATGTTTCTGGTACAGCAAATTATACTAATGATAAAGCAAAGAATTCTGAACTAAGTAAAATTTTAAAACAATAGGAAATGCAAAAAAAAGATAAGTTAAGTTTATCTATAATTTCAATAATTCTAATTGGTTTTGCTTTGTTTTATATTCATATAAATCAAAAGGATAAGCTAATTATAGCTAATGGTAACAGTACAATAGCTAAAGTTATTGGTATTATCGGTAATGACGCAGTATATATTTATAATGTAAATGATGTTGAATATAAAACACGAAAAAACTTTTCAAATGAATTGTTTACATCTGAAAAATTATATGTCAAATATAATGTTGATGATCCAAGTTATTCTTTAATTATTTATAATAAACATATTATAGATGATGTAGAAAATTTTGATTCAGTTCAAATTGAAAAACTTAGAGTTAGTGAATATAACCTAAGCTACGACTATAAAGTTAAAGATCGTTTATATCATAGATCTTTAGAATCTAATAGAAATTGGAAAAAGATAAATCAAAAGGATAATTATGTGATTTATAAGAAGTCAAATCCTAAAATTTCATATATCAGTGGACCTAATATTATTTATTTAAAGGAATAAATTCCCTACCCCCCCCCACTGTTCTAAGTATCAAGCCGTCAGGCGTTACTTAGAACTAGGCTATAGAATAAGTTTCCAACTTATAACTTCAAATAAAAAAGAGGATAGTTAAAACATAAAGGTCAATTTTTGATAACTATATATTCAAAATTGACCTTTATCTACTTTTATGTAGAAAGTTGTTTTTGGGAGTCCAAGTTCTCAGGGAATTTCACGAATCTCTATCCGGTTGAGATTGTCACCTTCCTAAGGTTGAGGTGTGCCACATTATAATGGGGGCATATGCATCCATTTGTTTTCTTACTATCAAAAAGGGTCATTTTTGATACGTTCTTATCAAGAAACGACCAGAAAAATTAGATAAAAAAATGAGGTCTCTGACCAAGAGACCCCTCTCACAGAATAACTGTGATAAACCACCCAAATATTTTTAAAATTATTATGCTGCTTTAATATTATCTCTTCCCCAAATTGCGGCTTCTTCTGGAGATTCGAATAATTTTATTTTAAAACTGGTTTCATTTTCAAGTAAGTGTTCTAGATTGATGATCGAAAACCTTGTGAACGGATCACAGTCGTCTTCGATGATTACTCCAAAATGTTTTACTTTCAATAGTAGTATTTTTGGGATAAACCAACTTACTAACCAAGGGTTTGATGACATCCATCCGCTTTTAACGAATCGAGCATCTAATAGTACAACCGCTGGCTTTCCACTTTGGATATCTTTTAGCGTACTTTCAAGGTTTTCTGTAAAAGCATCCGGTTGAAAAAAGCCCCTCATACGTATGGTGAGCGTATTATTTCTGCTGTTGATATCCGTGGTAAAGTTGGTCATAATAATATTAGGTTTATGTAAAACAGTTATTCAGATTGTTTGCATCTATTACATCTGTTTTCTCTTTTTTGTTCAATTATGGAATAATAAAGCATGTAAGGAATTTACGTTGGAAATGCCTTTTATTCCTCAAAAAGGAAACATTATCTTTTCTTCTAAAACGGTTATTGAGGGGAAATGGCTTTTGAAATAAGGTTTTATGTTGAAAAATGACTCAAAACCTAAATTGTTTACATGTGGTATTTTGTCAAGAAAATGGCACCATAACCTATCTCTTTTTTTCAATTTACGGAAGGTTATTTTCTTTTGGAGCAATCAGAAATAAGAGTTTGAAACCTATTTTTAATTAAAAAACGATGAATTTATAAACTATTTTGACGTGTCTCTGATCATTGAATTTTCAAAAATGCCTTGAATGATCCTTAAAAAGTGAAATTTTCCCTCTAAAATTTAGGATTCCTAAAGGTACTTAGAGTCAGAATATCCAAAAAACATAGATTTGAGAAATATTATGGAATAATCTCGACAATAATTTTAAGATACCTTTGAAATATCCTTAAATTTGGACCTTCAGAAAAGTGAACAAAAATTTATGGCACAAATAGATATTATCGAAAAATATTTTCCTGATTTAACTTCAGTACAAAAAAATCAATTTGCACAGTTGAGAGACCTCTATGCAGAATGGAATGAGAAGGTCAATGTTATTTCAAGAAAAGATATTGATAACTTATACGAACGTCACGTATTACACTCATTAAGTATTGCTAAGATTATCGAGTTTAAGCCAGGTACTGAAATCTTAGATGTAGGGACAGGAGGAGGATTTCCGGGAATTCCTTTAGCCATATTTTTTCCAAATGTAAAGTTTCACCTTGTAGACTCTATTGCAAAGAAGGTTAACGTGGTCAATGAAATTGCAAAGACAATTGGTTTGACAAATGTGAAGGCGGAGCAAATGAGAGCCGAAAAAGTAGATGGAGAGTATGACTTTATCGTATCAAGAGCCGTAACAAGAATTGACGTGCTTTTAAGATGGGTAAGATCTAAAGTAGCTTTCCAACAAGGACATGAGCTGAATAACGGTATTATTTGTTTGAAAGGAGGAGATTTGACAGAAGAGTTCTCCAAATTAAACAAAAAGAAATACAAGTTGTTTGATATGAAAGACCTCTACGAGGAGGATTTCTTTGAGACAAAAAAGATTGCTTACGTTCCAGTTACGAAGAATAAATAATATATGCCGAAGGTATTAGGGGATTTTCAACGTCCTGTGAAGGACCAAATGATTGAATTCGAAAAGAAGTTCCGCTATTTTATGAAAAGCGATGTAGCGCTGTTAGACCGTATCATGAGCTACATTGTGAAAAGTAAAGGAAAGCAGATGAGACCTATCATGGTATTTTTGACTGCTGGAGCAACTGGAAAAATTATAGATCAAACCTACAGAGGAGCTGCTTTAATTGAATTATTGCACACGGCCACATTAGTACATGACGATGTGGTAGATGATGCAGATTACAGAAGAGGCTTCTTTTCCATTAAAGCATTATGGAAAAATAAAACTGCCGTTCTTGTGGGAGATTATCTCTTATCAAAAGGCTTATTGTTGTCTGTTGAAAATGAAGATTTTGAATTGCTGAAATACGTGTCAACTGCCGTTCGTGAAATGAGTGAAGGGGAATTGATGCAGATTGAAAAAGCAAGACGATTAGACATCACTGAAGATGTTTACTTTGAAATCATCAGACAAAAGACAGCTACTTTGATAGCGGCTTGTACTGCAGTGGGGGCTTCATCGGCAGGAGCATCTCAGGAGATTGTAGACAAAATGCGACTCATGGGGGAGAAAATCGGTATTGCTTTTCAGATCAAAGACGATTTGTTTGATTATGGAACAGATGAGATTGGAAAACCTCTTGGCATTGATATTAAAGAAAAGAAAATGACACTACCTCTGATCTATGCATTGAACAATGCTGGATGGTTAAAAAAGAGAGAAATCATTTTTAAAATAAAGACTCAAAATACAAACCAGAAAGTAGTCCGTGAGATTATTGAGTTTGTAAGACAATCAGGTGGTTTGGAATATGCAGAAAAAACCATGCATGAATACATTAAGGAAGGGAGACAAATTCTTGATGAATTACCTGATTCAGAATACCGTCAAGCTTTGCATGAGTTGATTACTTATGTTGTGGAGAGAAAGAAATAAGAGGTAATGGGGCACAATAAGTCAGAATTATTGCACGAGGTAGGGCAGTTTGTAGCCCAACTGTCAGAAATGGGGGTGAAAGATGTAGTACTTTCACCAGGATCAAGAGTAGCACCTTTAGCACTAGCTTTTGCCAGGCACCCAAAAATCAATACCATTTCAGTCAGTGATGAAAGATCAGCTGCTTTTGTAGCAATGGGTATCGCTCAGCAAACCAATACTCCAGTGGTCATTGCTTGTACTTCAGGTACAGCGGCCTTGAATTATACTCCAGCCATCACCGAAGCTTACTATCAACGTATTCCTGTCATCGTCATTACTGCTGACAGACCTACTGAGTGGATTGATCAATGGGATGGTCAAACCATTCGTCAAAATAATATATTTGGAAACCATATTAAGAAGAGTTTCCAAATGCCAGATGACTTGTCGCATGCTGATGCAAAATGGTATAAGCAGCGAATTGCTAATGAGGCATTAAATTATGCTATGGCTTATCCTCAAGGTCCTATTCATATTAATTGGCCGTTGAGAGAACCATTTTACCCTGATACCGAGGAGCATTTCGACTTTGATGCCAATACTATAAGAATTCAAAAAGAGTTAAGTTCAGAACCTTATATAGAAGATGAGGTTTGGGAAAAAGAACTTATACCTTTATTACAGTCACATCAAAAAATTCTGATTGTAGCGGGACACGGTCAGTACAATCATGAAGTCGGAGAGAGTTTATCATCTTTACCTTTTCCAGTAGCCTCTGATGTCATTTCAAATTATGGCCACTTAGAAAATGCTACGGTTCATCAAGATGTGTTTTTGACTCCGAATGAGAATCAAGCACTTCAACCAGATTTACTGATTACGTTTGGCAAGTCTGTTATCTCAAAAAATCTAAAACTATTTTTAAGAAATAATCGACCTGTTGAGCATTGGCACATACAGGAGGCTGGAGAAGTTCCAGATCCTTTTATGTCATTGACCAAAGTGATCCGTTCCTCTGAGGCATTATTTTTTGATCAGTTGAGTGCCATTAATTTTGATGAAGAGGATTACAACCAATTTCTTTTCGACTGGCAAGAACATAATAATAGAGTAAAAGCTCAGAAGGCAGATTTCTTTGAATTATTGTCTTTCTCAGAATTAGAAGTAGTCAATTACCTTATTAATTCCCTTCCCGAAAATTCGAACCTACACTTAGCGAACAGTATGTCGGTAAGATACGCCAATTTTATTGGGGTAGAAAGAGAGGATGTGAAGGTTTATGCCAATAGAGGCACTAGTGGAATTGATGGAAGTACAAGTACTGCTGTAGGGCATGCTATAGCTAATCCAGATGAGTTACACTTTATATTGACAGGTGACCTCGCCTTTTTCTATGATAGAAATGCTTTTTGGAATAACTATGTTCCTTCTAATTTAAAAGTTGTTTTATTGAACAACCATGGAGGGGTGATCTTTAGAATGATCGATGGACCAGTCCGACAACCTGAGTTGGAAGAGTATTTTGAAACAGAACAAAGAACATCTGCAAAATATTTAGCGGAAGAATTCAGGCTAAAGCATTGGGAGGTCAACTCAAGGGAAGAATTTTATGACACCTTTGAAACTTTTTTACAACCTAGTGATAAAGCGTGTATCTACGAGGTAAAAAGCAATAAAGAAATTAGTAAAAATACATTTAAAGCGTTTAAGCGAGAAGGAATGAAATAATCATTTCTGCTTTCAAACCTTTTGCAAAGAGCCATTTCATGTTTGTCCATGGAATGGCTTTTTTATTCAGCTTTACCTCAACATCACTTGAATGTGAAGCCGAAGGTTGAGAATTGATGATGTATTTTAACATAGTACATGTTGATATGTTAAGATGACTTTATTGTGACGATCCACCTAACAAATACTAATAATGAAATTATGGAATAGTATTATGTTAACACAATGTTAACTAATGTTTTTTGAGATCCTATTTGCAGTCTAAAATAGGATAATATTAAGATTTTTTATTTTTATACGAAGTGAATTGAACCTAAAACTTGATTTTAAACAATTGTTAATGTTAAGGATTTATGAATATATTTAGGATTTATATGTTAAAATTTAGACGAGTTTACAATGTTATTAGGCTAAATAGTTGGATCGTAACAATAAATTTCTGATGATTAGGTATAACTTAATTAAATCAAAGTAATTCTACTTATATAATTATTGAACTTTAAAGGGAGCAAACCTACAGATTATGAGTATTATCAAGACTATTAAATTATTTTTTTCTGACAATCAAAGAACTATAGGAAAAGTAAATGATGAAAATGTTGAATTTGATCCTGCAGTGAACAAAGCTTACTATCAGCTTTTGAACCAAAGAATCAAAGAAAGAAAAGACAATCTAGACAAGCTTCAAAGAGCAGTAAGAGAGATGCAATGCACGTTTCAGGAAAATCAAACTGAAGCTTCTCATATTGCGAATTTGAAGGCATTGAACGCAATGATCGATTTAGAAGAACACCGTTTGGTAGAAGAATTTTAAGGGAGGGAGATTTTTTTAGTTATATGATCAGTTTTTTTTGACTCCCCTTTTAAATATATTTTCTGATTCTCATTGCCACAAGAAAAAAGATATAAACTATTTACTTTTCAAATACAAACTTGAAGTAGCAGAACGTAAAAAATTCTGCTACTTTTTTTCTTTATTCTTTTACAGTTGTAACTTGACCGTTTTAAAGTATCCATCCCTATTATGGAAGAAATAAGGCTAAGGTCTTCATTTTATGAAAATATAGACAGTCAACATATTTTATTCCCTGAATCCTTTCTGGTGACAAGTCCGTACATTGTTTATCAAAATATTGACTCATTTAATATAGTACACCTCAAAGGAAACCCAACAAAAGACCTTCGATTCATTAAGGAGTCCAATACAGATGGCTTTTTCTCTTTTTTATATATAAAATCATCTTTCCGTTTTTTACCTCCATCTAACAACGAGGAACAGTATCAGCATAGTGAAGAAAGCTGGAGCTATTTTTCAAATTGTCAAGAAGAGGAATACCTTTATTTTGATGCAGATAAAACGTTAGAATTAATAGTCATTACTTTTCCTTCTATACATGTATTCAAAAATATACATGAAAATGAGGTATTGAAAAACAGTTTTTCGGAAGTAAAAGAGGGCTATTTTTTATTCAAAAAAATGGATGAGTCAATACTTCCAAAGCTTCAATATCTCTTAGAAGATGGAGAAGCGTGTGATGTTTTTAAGAAATACTCCGACCTTTATTTATTGATTTATGACTTTGTAAGCATTTTGTTGGAAAGAGTTCAAAACAAGTGCATCCCTAAATATTATAGCTCTAATGATCTTGATAAAACGTTTAGAGTCAAAAAGTATCTTGAGCAAAATTATGCTTCTAAGAGTGAGCCTCATGATTTAGAAAAAGTGACAGGTTTTGGTTATAGCAAATTGAGAAAATTGTTTAAGGAAATATTCGGGGTAACGATCCTACAATACGCCAATGATTACAAATTGCAGTTGGCGTATCAGTGGTTGCAAGAGGGGAAGCACAATGTATCGGATTGTACTTATGGGTTAGGTTTTATCAGTGTGACCCATTTCGGCAGAATGTTCAAAGAAAAGTTTGGAGTTCAGCCTAGTAAAGTCTATAAATTCGGATAAAAAAAGAGGAGCCTTTTCAACTCCTCTCTTCTTTATTGTATTGACGAACTACATTCTTCCATTTCAGAACAAACCATTAGAAAAGAGGTTCTCCGTTTGAGTCAGTAGTTAAAACATTGCTCATGTAATCAAAGAACGGTCTGATTTCAATGAAACCTTTCATTATCTTTTCAGAAAAATCAGGGGCAGTTACTTCTTCATCTTTAAAAGTTCTGAAAAAGATAAATTGCTTTTTTCGGATCAAATCAATTGCGGGATCATTTTTATCAAATCCTCTAGGGGCCGACTTTAATTCCTCCCCATACATTTCTCCAAACATTTCCTTGAAAGAAGGAGCTTCAATGATGTCTCTTAATTCGGTAGCGTCATATGAAAGTTCCTCTCGAATTCTTTTTAAATCATCAGAATTGGGACCATAAAAACCACCACCGACAATGGATTTATCACCTGGCTCAAGATGTAAATAATAACCGCCTCTCAGCATTGGTTTTACTCTTGAAAAGTAACCGCTGAAGTGCTTTTTGTAAGGAGATTTATCCTTTGAAAAACGAACATCTCTATAGATTCTATATATTTTATGTCCTTCAATTTGATCTGTTTGTGACAGTTCATCTTGTACCGTTTGAAATAAAGATTTAACGGTTTGAAGGTGTTTCTGATAAGTAGGTTTATTTTCATTAAACCAATCTCTATTATTGTTTTCCCCTAGATCTTTAAGGTATTGAAAAAGCTCTTCTGTGATCATATTAAATAGATTATTGAATTAAAGTGTAGTAATGGGTGAACATTTCCTTTACATCTTCTTTATTCTTTATTTTTAATTTATTCGATTTCGCAAACTTTTGAATAGCACTTTTTTGTTGGCCAAATAGCAAGAAAAATTCCTTGTCTTTACTTCCTATTTCTAACAGCCTACCATTTTTTCTATGGTATAATGCTGATTTACCCCAAACATACTGATCTTTTTGATCAGAGTTATAAGAATTGCTAGATGTATTATCTTTCTTGATAAATTTTTTAGTGAGCATTTTATAAATCTGAAAATGTTGATCAGCATAGATTATCTCCATATAATAAGGTTTCTTTTGAATAAAACATTTCTCAAAATGAGCCATTCCATTTTCATCTTTCCATCTAAATGCCTTAACGTTAACTCTATTAATAACGATGATGTTTTCTTCCGTTTTCTTGTACCAAAGCTCATCATTATACACATTGAAGCGTAACTGAATATCTTTATACTCAATACCATCATTGACGGTTACTGTACCGGTTTTCCATCCTTCATTGTAAAAAGGAGAGCCTTTAAAATTACTTTTTTGATTTCCATAAAGAAGGGAGACATTCAACTGATCCGGATCGGCCAACTCGTAAAGGTTTGTATTTTGAGTGACTTGTGCTTGAGCATTAAATTGGCAGACGAATAGAGATAGAAGAAGTATTAAAAGTTTATTTGTCATGATAAAATGATTATAAAATTGGTTTTCTATGTACCGTTGATGTGAAGTATAATCGATCAAAAACGGATTAGGTTGTATAATTAATTGAAATTGTTGTACAAGATAAGTATAAAAATTATATTCATTTTTCGTAAAAACATGATTTTTTAAACTATGTCTGCAACAACTGTATTTATTGTCATTTTCCTCTATTTCTCCTTTTTGATGTTGATCTCTTTTCTCACTTCAGAGAAAGGTGAAAATCAGTCTAATTCGTTTTTTACTGCCAACAGAAACTCCAAATGGTACTTGGTCGCTTATGGTATGGTGGGGGCTACACTGTCAGGTGTGACTTTTATTTCTGTACCTGGAATGGTTGCAAAATCAGGGTGGAGTTACCTTCAGTTTATGATGGGAAATATGGTTGGGTATGCAGTCATTGCGTATTTATTGATACCATTGTTCTACAGTAAGAAAATGATATCGATCTATCAATACCTCAAAGACAGATTTGGTATTGTGAGTTATAAAACGGGTTCTTTTTTCTTCTTGGTCTCCCAAACATTAGGGGCAGCTTTTAGACTCTATTTGGCGGCTATGGTCCTTCAAATTGCTTTCTTTGATGAGTTTAATATTCCATTTGCGATTTCAGTACTGATCACCATTTTATTGATTTGGTTGTATACTTTTAAAGGAGGAATAAAAACAATTGTTTGGACAGATACTTTGCAAACAACATTTCTAATATTAGCGGTGATATGGACTATTTATACGATTTCTAATTCTTTAAATATGAATTTAGGAAGTATGGTAACCACTGTTTGGGAAAGTCAGATGTCTGATATAGTTGTGAGTGATTGGAAGGCAGGGAATTTCTTTTGGAAACAGTTTTTTGCGGGTATTTTTATTACAATATCAATGAATGGTTTGGATCAGAATATCATGCAGAAAAACCTTACCTGTAAGTCGGTAAAAGAGGCACAGAAAAACGTACTTTGGTTTGCATTAGCATTTTTTATTGCCACAGTTGTGTTCTTAGCTTTAGGTGTTTTATTGTATGAATACATCGCTTACCATGGAATTCAAGCCCCTGAACGATCGGATGAACTTTACCCATTGTTGGCTTTAAATCACTTTGGTTTATTTACGGCGATTGTCTTTTTATTGGGTATTACTGCAGCAGCTTTTTCAAGTGCAGATTCGGCCCTTACAGCACTAACTACGGCCTTTTGTATTGACTTTTTATCGATGGATAAAAGTCATGAGAATAATAATAAAAAAAGGAAAATTGTACATCTAGGCTTTTCTTTGCTATTGTTTTTAGTCATTGTGGGTTTTAGAGCTTTAAATGATGATACAGTAGTTTCGAAAGTATTCAAATGGGCAGGGTATACCTATGGACCATTATTAGGCTTGTTTGTTTTTGGAATATACACAGGCCGAAAAGTCAAGGATAAATTTGTGGTTTATTTATGCCTTTTTTCTCCCATTGCATCTTATTTAATCAATGCTTATTCCAAAGAATTATTCTTTGGTTATCAATTCGGTTTTGAGATTTTATTGGTCAATACCGCTATTACAATTTTTGGGTTATATCTTTTGTCATCGAAAAATGATTCAGTTGATAAATGAAAAAAGGTTGTTAGTATATGAATATGTGCTAGTAGTCTAAAATTCTTGATTATAAAAAGTGCTCAAATTACATTTATTGTGTATTAGGGCACTTTTTATAAATACAGCAGGTTTACATTTGTCCTATTACCTTTCTAATAAATGAAATGAATAATAATGAACAAATCTGAACGCATACTATCACTTGACATATTTCGTGGCTTAACGGTAATATTGATGATTTTGGTAAATAATCCAGGCACCTGGTCTGCTATTTACCCTCCTTTCCAACATGCTCAATGGCATGGTTGTACACCTACGGATTTAGTGTTTCCATTTTTCTTATTTATAGTAGGTGTTTCCATTAGTTTCTCAATGTCTAAAGTAAAAAACAACCCCATTAAACGTCCAACAGCTATGCGTAAGGCACTTTGGCGAGGGGCGAAGCTTATAGGGATTGGTTTGTTTTTAGGATTATTTCCATTTTTCAATTTTGCAGAAATGAGGATTCCTGGCGTATTGCAAAGAATCGGTGTGGTATTTATCATTACTTCTGCCTTATTTCTTTATGCAGACAGGAAAACAATGTTGGCTACATTGATTTGCCTTTTGGTGATCTATTGGCTTGTCATGACCATCGTTCCAGTACCGGGAGTTGGAGTACCTAATCTGGACGATCCAAATGCTGTACTTTCGGCTTATATTGACCAATTACTTTTGAAAGGGCATATGTGGTCAGGAACTAAAACATGGGATCCCGAAGGAGTATTTACCACTATACCAGCCATCGGAACAGCAATTTTAGGTTTGTTTTCAGGTGAGATTGTCAAAAAATATAAAGGAAATGAAGTTGTAAAAAGGTTGACAGTTTGGGGAATTGTCGGTGTGGTCATTGGTCAGTTATGGGGCATTGTTTTTCCGATCAACAAAAGTCTTTGGACTTCCTCTTATGTACTATATACTGGAGGTTTGGGTGCAATCACTTTAGGCCTGTCTTATTACATTTTTGATTATAAAAAGAAGGGAAGGGATCATGTGTTAATACCAAGGGCTTTCGGCTTAAACCCTATGGCAGCTTATGTGTTGGCAGAGATGATCGCCAGATTAATAGGAGTGATTTCCATAGGCGATACAACAATAAAAGGTCACATTTTTTCACTGATTTCCATAAATGCTTTTCCAATAGAGGCGAATAGTTTATTATTTGCAATCTCCTATGTAACACTGATTGGGATCCCGATCTTAATTTTATATCGAAAAAATATTGTGATTAAAGTTTAAGGATCGATAGCAAAACATACTAATCTTCGGATAAGAGGTTAATTTCATTGAGAAGTTAGCCTCTTTTTTGTCTACGTGATTCACCAATAGACTAATATTGGTTTTTCACCTAATATTTTAAGGAATTGAACAGCTAAATTTACAATGTTGAATACAAAATAGAGTAGTAAGACAATAACATCAAGAATTGTAAAGTTTTAGTTGAGTTAAAGGTCCGATTCATGTTGAGTCGGACTTTTTTTTGATACTGATGGCCTCTAAAATAATGTTAGATGACTATGATATGGATACACTAGAGTAACGTTACGTGAAACACCTATGTCGTTTATGTGATTCTCTACTTTTTGAAACCGTAGTGATAACACAATATAAAAGAGATCTTATTTGATGAATTTTGTAAGCGTAAACAAATTAAATAAAAAACGTTATGGCAAAATTTATATTATTGATCGGTGCAGTAGCATTAGTTGGGTTCTTCATATATTTAAGTACTAAGCCAAAAGTAAATGATAATTAATTCTTCGTTTTTTTGTGAGTACAACACTGAAAAACGTATAAATAGTGGTTCTATTTAAAGTTTTTAAAAGACAGTAATCAGAAAAAATTGGAGTATTTTAAACTTCTTAATTTAAGAGCTATGATCATCATCATTCTTTGTAGTATTATTCTCTTTTCTTGTAAAAGTGGAGGGCGAGAACAAATGAATATTAATAAAGAAGTGAATAGAATCTCTTTGTCAGATGATTTTGTTCCTGATTTAGATTTTCAAGAAACAAGATACGTATCGGCCTATTCTAATCTTTATTCTAGAAGTGCAGAAAAAAATGTCTATTGTTCAATTGTTTTAAGTATCCGAAATACGAGTCTTACAGAGTCAATTTATGTTGATAAAGTAAATTACTACAATAGTTTTGGAGAGTTGATATCAATATATGTTCAAGAAAAACATAAACTCAGACCTCTTGAGACAAGAGAATTTGTTGTAGAATACAATAATCAAAAAGGAGGGGCGGGAGCAAATTTTATTGTAAATTATGGTGCCGAACAAGAACTGTTGGATTTACCAATTATTGAAACAGTAAGTATTGGTCATGTGGGCAATAATGGTTTTGCTATCACTTCTTCTTCAAAAGTCATCTCTTCCATTAATGCTATATAGAACCGTAGTAAACAAAAAAATCATTTGTCATTTAGAAACGCTTAGAGAAACTTCATGAGGAAAATATTAGTGATCAACCTCAAAAAGAAGCAACGCCTATAGTATTTACATTGTCAGTTTCATTGTTTTCTTATCTTTACTGATCCACTCTTTTTCAATGGAATGGGTTGCAAAGAAAATAAAGGTTTTAAGAGCTTAGAGTAGACGACGCTTATTATGATTTTAGAAATGGCAAACCTTCAAGTTAAAGAAGGAATGGAGCAGCAATTTGAAATTGATTTTGAAACGGCAGGTCAATATATTAGTTCAATTGAGGGCTACAAAGGGCATACTCTCAAAAAATGTATTGAGCAAAAAAATAAATACTTATTATTAGTGAACTGGGCCTCCGTAGAGGCACATGAAATTGGATTTAGAAAGTCTGAAGTTTATTTAAAATGGAAGGCTCTTTTACATCATTATTATGAACCTTTCCCTGAAGTTGAACACTATTCTACCGTTTTGGAAAATAGTTTCTAACAAATATTTATTGTATTTCCATAAAAGTGAGTATATTCATCAAGTCAAATGGAGCTTAACGATTTTATTGGAATAGCAGACTTCAAAATAAAAAGGAACTATTTCCACTCTATTGATTTAAATTTAAAGTGTTAATATTAAAAAATATTAAATAAATTATATTTCGTAAACGAAATTAAATGACCAACGTTACATCATTCTATCATTAAACATTTATTTTATGTAAAAAGCAAAGTCTATTTATTTTCCTAACTAATTATTCTATTTATTGAATAAGCTTAAAGCTTAAAAAAACTTCAAGAACAAATTAAATAATGAAAAACACATTTCTAATCTATTTATCCCTATTTCTATTAATGGGAACAAAAACTTACGCTCAAAAACAAGAAGTTCCGTTGCTGGATCGAGAAATTTTCTTTGGAAATCCTGAAATTGCAGGTGGGCAATTAAGTCCTGATGGGAAATTTATTTCATTCTTAAAAGAGTACAACGGTACACTAAATATCTGGGTTAAAAAATTCGATGAGCCATTCGAAAAAGCAAAACCACTAACAGATAATGAAAGACCAATCGGAGGGTATTTTTGGACATACGATGGTAAGTATATCCTTTATGTTAAAGACAACAAAGGCGATGAAAACTTTAATGTGTATGCCGTTGATCCAATTGCTGAAGTCAAAGAGGGTGTGCCTGAAGCAAAAAACCTAACGCCTCTTAAAGATGTAAGAATTCAGATCTATCAAGTAAGCCGTAACCAACCTAATATTATGATGGTAGGGATCAACGATCGTGATAAAGCTTGGCATGACCTTTATAAAGTGGATATTGCTACGGGTGAAAGAACATTGATCTTTGAAAATAATAACCGTATTACAGGTTGGAATTTTGACTGGGATGAAAAGCCAAGGTTAGCTTACAGAACAAATGATAAAGGGCACTCTGAAATTATGCGTGTTGATGGCGATAATGAGTTCACAAAGATTTATGAAACGAATCTTAAAGAAAGTGCTTACGTAAGTGGATGGAACAAGGATAACTCTCGTTTCTATTTAGTATCGAATAAAGGTGATGTTGATTTGTCGACTTTATATTTGATGGATCCTCAAACAAAAGCGACTGAAAAAGTAGAAAGTGACCCTAAGAATAAGGTAGACTTTGGAGGTGTGTTTATTGATGATAATACAAGAGAACTTTTATATACTTCTTATACTTATGATAAAAGAGAAAGACTTTGGAAAAATAAGAAGTGGGAAAAATTATTCAAGCATTTAGAAAAGCAATTCAAAGGTAGAGAAGTTGGATTTTCTAGCTTCACTAAAGATTACAAACAAATGCTGATTTCGGTATCAGGTGACAAGTATGCTCCTGAGGTGTATTATTATAATAGTGATTCAAAAAAGCTAATTCACCAATACACTCCAAAACCAAAATTGAAAGAGAATGAGCAGTATCTTACGGAAATGAAACCGATCACTTATAAAAGTAGTGATGGTTTAGAGATTCCTGGTTATTTGACCATTCCAAAAAACAAAGAAGCAAAGAATCTTCCGCTAGTAGTATTAGTACACGGTGGACCAAAAGGCCCAAGAGATTACTGGGGTTATAACTCTTACGTTCAAATGCTGGCCAATAGAGGTTATGCTGTACTACAACCTAACTTTAGAGCAAGTGGTGGTTATGGTAAATCTTTCTTAAATGCAGGAAACAAAGAGTGGGGTAAACTCATGCAAGATGATATCACTTACGGAGTGAAATATTTAATCAATGAAGGAATTGCCGACAAATCTAAAGTAGCTATAATGGGAGGAAGTTACGGTGGTTATGCCACTCTTGCAGGACTTGCTTTTACTCCAGATTTATATACATGTGGTGTTGATATTGTAGGGCCAAGTAACTTATTTACATTATTGGAGTCTATCCCTCCTTATTGGGAGTCATTTAGAAAATCATTATACGAAATGACGGGTGACCCTGAGACAGAAGAAGGCAAAAAACTGATTGAGGAAGCTAGTCCTTTATTCCATGTTGACAAAATGAAAAAACCTCTATTGATTATTCAAGGTGCCAATGACCCAAGAGTAAAGCAAGCAGAGAGTGATCAGATTGTTGTAGCATTAAGAGATGCGGATAAAGAAGTAGAATATCTATTAGCTGATGATGAAGGGCATGGTTTTAGAAAGCCAACCAACAACATGGCGATGTGGGTAGCAACAGAGAAGTTCTTAGCGAAACATTTAGGTGGAAGATATCAAGAAGGTGGTTCTGATGAAGTAATGAAACGTTTAGGTGAGATTACTGTTGACGTTTCAAAAGTGACTTATTCTCCAAAAGAAGAGGTAGCAACTGACAAATCTTTAGCATTTGTGACTACTGATATCAATGAAGGGGAGTATGATTATGATGTTTCTATAGAAGTTCAAGGGAAAACAATTCCTATGACGACACATCGTTCCGTGAAAAAAGAAGGCGAATTCATCACCATTACAGATAAAGCGAACTCACCAATGGGAGAGGTAATGGATAAGTTGTACATAAAGGACATGAAGCCAGTAAAGAGAGAAATCAATCAAGCTGGGCAGACTTTCTTAATGACTTTTGCTGAAGAGAATGTAGAGATTGAAATGATGGGACGTAAATTCAATATTCCAGTAGAAGGAGCTGTTTTATGTGCTGATATAGGGTTAGATTTATTCTTAGCAAGACTACCTTTAACAGAAGGTTATGAAACGGTTTTTGTTTCTCCTGATATGATGACTCAGAAAATGAAACAGTTAAAAGTCAACGTAAAAGAAAAGAAGGATGATAAGCTAACTGTTGTTCAGGTTACCAACCTTGATAACCCCAAAGAAATCATTGAATTTACAATCAATATGGAAGATAAAGTGAGTGTTCAAGACACTAGAATTGCTCCTCAAATGGGTAATGCAAAAATCACTTTCGTATTAAAACAAGATAATTAGGCTATTTAGTATCGCTGATTTTTTTTAAGATCACGGGCCGCTTCCTTCATTGGAAGTGGCCTTATTTTTTTCATAATTTATTATAACAAATAACAGAATAAGGTAATTTATCCTTTTGATTGTTAATGCTGTTTTTGAGTTGATGTGTACTTTGTTTGTTGATTTTTAGTGTCTTGTGTGAATTTTGTATCGAACATGTATAACAATGTTTAAGATTAAAATGTTTATACACTAACTATATTTGAAGACTACAAAATTTAGAACGATCAGCAGAATCAATTTAATGAGAAAACTTACCACTATTTTAATGCTATTATTATTTTCAAATCCATTATTAGCACAGTCAGACTTTTTGGACAATGAAAATGATAGCACTGAAAAATATCCCTATACTTTTCCAATATGGGGTGAAATTTTAGAGGAGAAAGGAATTGATTTTCCACTTCCAGCAGGTATTTCTGTTCACTATGTTTACAACGAAATGTATTTAGGGATATCAGAATTTGGAATGGGGATCAATGGAACCGACCTTTCCTCGATATTGAATGAAGAAACGTTGGGCTTTCAAACCACGAGGGCATATTCCAATGGTATAAATTTAAGAGGAGATTTATTTACGTTGCCATTCCTTAATATATATGGTTTATTTTCATATGTTGAAGGAGGAACTGAAGTAGCATTACAACCAGATTTCGGGTCTGGAAAAATGCCCCTTTTTAAGTCCAGTGTGATTTTTGATGCTATATCATTTGGAGGAGGAATGACACTCAACTACGGTTATAAAGACTATTTTATTTCTGCCGATGTTAACTATTCAGGTACTCGGACTGATTTGTTGGAAAATGATGTCAATGTAGTAGTGACTTCACTACGAGTTGGTAAAACGTTTCATCTAAAAAAGAAAGATCGACTTGTCAATTTTTACGTTGGAGCCATGTATAGGAACTTTAATAGTAGAGAAACCAATGTGGGAGCGATTCAAATCAAAGAAGCATTACCAGGGTTAGATGAACATTATAATGATTGGTATAATCAACTTACGCCTATCCAACAACGCTTACTAGACAAGACTATTAAAAGTATAAATGAAGAATACAACTTGGAAATAGGAGAAGGAGGAGTCATGAATTCAACCGTAGACTATCACATCAAAAAAGAATTAATTAAGAAATGGACTTTCCAATTTGGAGGCCAATTTCAGCTAAATAATAAAATCTGGTTGAGGGGAGAATATGGGGTTTCTGACTATTCAAAATTTATTATGACAGGTATCAATTACCGATTCGGAATTTAAGACTGTCAAACTTGTTTTAAAACATTTTTCTTTCATTCAGATTGTTTATCTTGTTTGAGGTATTAGAGGAATAAGTACTAAGCCAAAAATAAATCATAGTTAATTCTAATTTATTTTTTGTGAGTACAACGCTAAAAAACGCATTAATAGTGGTTCTATTGAAAGTTTTTTGAAGGAAGTAATCGCAAAACAATAAATAGAATTAGTAGTATATAATTTTGTCTTGGTACTTATTGATATTAAATACAAAAAATATTTCTAAACGATACCAATCACTTTTGATACTAAACATTTGATAAAATGAGATATAAGTTATTTGGTAAGTCAGGCCTAAAAGTTTCGGAACTTTGTTTGGGGGCAATGACCTTTGGTGAAGAGTGGGGTACAGGCGCGGATTTTAGCACTTCAGGTAAAATTTTTGATGCTTTTTCCGAAGCAGGAGGTAACTTTATTGATACCGCAAACTTTTACACTAACGGAACTTCTGAAAAGTTTTTAGCCGAATTTGTAGGGACAGAAAGAGATCGTTATGTATTGGCCTCAAAATATACGTTGATTGAAGATGCAAGTCATCCCAATGGTACTGGCAATTCGAGAAGAAATATGATGCGAACTGTTGAAGCTTCATTAAAGCGAATGAATACCGATTACATGGATATCTTATGGGTTCACATGTGGGACTTTACCACAAGAGTAGATGAGGTATTGAGGGCTATGAATGACTTAATTGCTCAAGGGAAAGTGTGTTATATTGGCATTTCGGATACACCTGCTTGGGTAGTAGCAAAGGCTAATATGATGGCTAAATTGAGGGGTTGGGAAGAGTTTGTAGGATTACAAGTAGAGTACAGTTTAATTACCCGCGATATCGAAAGAGAGCTGTTGCCAATGGCAGATCATTTTGGTATGTCACTCACTACTTGGGCACCATTGGGAGCTGGCCTTTTATCTGGAAAGTATAATAACGGAATGATTGAAGAAGGTCGTCTTTCTGAAAAAAGTGTGAAATTTAATCCTCGCAATATCGCTATCGCAAAAAAAGTAGCTGAGATTGCAGAAAAATTAGAGAAGTCACCAGCTCAAGTCGCTTTGAATTGGTTAAGAGCTCAGCATAAAAATATTATTCCTATCATAGGATCAAGAAAGCCACATCAAATTGAAGATAACTTGAAGTGTTTGGAATGGGAACTGCCAAAAGAGGATCTTCAAACATTATCAGATATAAGTAAAATCAATTTAGGGTTCCCTACTCAGTTCCTCAAAGAGGACAATGCAAAGAACTATGCCTTTGGTGGTTGGTACGATAAAATAGACTTCTAACAGCATTTAATTAGAAGAACAATCCTATCTTTTTTAAGAAAAGCAGTAATGTGACTTTATGTGACATTACTGCTTTTTCATTTCTCGAACAGAACATAACTTTTATGTTTACGTATATTAACCAAAACTACTGCTAGATTAAATAACCAGCCTCCTAACATTAAGTAAGTCAATTGTAGTCATTTAATATTTTACATTTATATTTTAACGATCAGCTTGATATGTAGATGTGAAAATTTAAATGGGTTAATTTTTTTTGTTTATTGTTTTGCGAAAGCTGTTGAACCATTAGATATGATTAAAAATAAATACCCAATATTATTCTTTTTTTTACTAGGTATATTCCTAGTGGTAAATGCTACTAATGCGCAGATAAATACTTTTACACAAATTGGGAGCTCACCGACACAAAGTGTTATTCTTTCATGGGATTTTGAAGTGACAGCTATTACCCCCTCTGTTTCTGATTTTACAGTGAAAGAGTTGGTCGGTAATACGGATATTACTTCTTCATGTGAGGTTACATTAATTGAAAATACACCAAGTACAGATTATACGGTATATGTAAATCTTGGAGGAAATTACGCAGATGGAGTAGGGTTTTCATTAACTTATGATCCTCTGACTACTACTTCCGCAGACACTTATACTATTGATATAAGTGCTGGGTTAGAATCCAATGCTACTCAATTCTCATTGAATTCAATTTCAGATCTTGGAGAATTGAATAATGATGGTGTGACGAGTTTGAGTAATTTATTATTTACAATTAATTCTACAGCCACCAACATTGTCTACTTAAAGTCAGGACTAACAACGATTGGGACAACGATTGCGACGGGTTCAGCAGATTTATTAGTCTCTTCTACCTTAGGCGATGGTGATCATATCATTTACGCTTACGGCGAAGACACCAATGGTGATCTCACATTTACCTCTCAACCTGTTACAGTCACTATTGACACATCAGTACCTTCCACACCGGGTGCTTTGGATTTGAAAACAACAAGTGACAGTGGTAGTGATAATTCAGATGATCTTACCAACGATGATACACCCGAATTGAATGTTGCTTCACTTCCAGTTGAAACAGGAAATGAAGTGGTTTTTGAAAGTGATATTGATGGTGAAGTTGGACGATTCAATTATAGTGCATCACCCTTTGATTTTTCTTTAAATAGTTTGACTGATGGAACGCATAGCATCACATGTATGGTGGTGGATTCGGCAGGAAATGAAGGACTTTCTTCTGCTGCTTTATCGATTACTATTGACACAAGTGTTCCTTCTGATCCAGTATTAAGTTTTTTATCAACTTCTGATACAGGAAGAGATGATGAGGATGGGAAAACAAATGATGATACACCTGTTTTTAATGTAGTTTCAGAATCAGGAACTACCATAGAGTTGTTTGAAGATACAAACTCTAATGGTACACTCACTAGTACAGGTGATGATGATATCACTGCGACAGCTCTTACAACCACTGGAAGTTATAATTTTACAGTAAAAGTCACGGATGAAGCAGGGAATGAATCAGATGCATCCAATACAGAAGTTGTGGATTATAAATCAGTATCAATCGGTGCGTTGACAACTCCTACTTTGGCTGCAGGCTCAGATTCAGGAACAGCCAATGATAATAAAACCAATGATCAAACCCCAACGTATTCTTTCTCAAGCTTAGATGACTCAGATGACAAAGAGCTAATTATAAGCAGTAACTTGGATGGTGAAGTAGCAAGAGAAACAATAACGGCAACCAACCAAGATATTACTTTAACAACTTTATCAGAAGGTTCTCATACACTGACATTTCATGTTGAGGATGTGTATGGAAATGTCGGGACTTCTGCCAATATCAGCCTAGAAATAGATGTAACGCCACCGACCCTAACAAGTGTAACGATAGTTTCTGACAACTCCTCCAATACTTCTATGGTAGCAGATGGCGATGAATCGACATTAACTTTTGTGAGTGATGAGACACTTCAATCTTCATTTAATGTGACATTGGGAGGCATTTCGGTTACACCGTCTAAATCTGGTTTTACTTATACAGCAGCAAGAACTTTTTCCACACCAGGTGCTTACACTAATGTTGGCTTTTCCATTCCTGTCGTTGATCAGGCAGGGAATGCCGCTTCCAATGTTACAGCAACAACAAATAGTTCTACGAATACCTTTTTCCCTGCCTTAACGAATACAATTACAGCTCCTGCTACCACTACTTATTGTAATTCAGATAACTATACTTATACAATAACAGGTACAACAGCAGTTGGAGGTTCAGGTGTCTACGCGTATTCTTGGCAGAGGCGAAAAGACGCAGGAAGTTATACTAATTTGAATTCATATGGAGAAAGTTATACTGAAACATCCGGTTTATCAAGTGGTGTATACACTTACCGAAGAGTGGTAACGAGTGAGGGGATTGTATTAAATTCTAACACCATTTCAATTAATATTAATGCTGATATTTCTTCTAACACCATTAGTTCTACAAGTGCTACAGGATATTGTAATACGATAACAGCGAATGCCTTAGTTTTTACAGGTTCAACACCTACTGGAGGGAATGCTTCTTATGCTTACCAATGGCAAATGAGTACAGATGGAGGTGATAATTGGGGGGATATTTCAGGTACTTCGATTTCATACACTCATTCACCTGTAATATCATCGGCAGGTACCTATATGTTTAGAAGGAGAGTGAGATCAGGGGGATGTGAGTCCTTTTCAAATACGTTGACTTATGTCTTAACATCAAATATTTCTAATAATACGATTACAAATTCCTCCGGAACTTTAGTGTGTTTATCTGAACCTATTATCATTGTAGGTTCTTCTCCCTCAGGAGGAAATACGACGTATAGCTATCAATGGCAACAAAGTTTAAATGGAGGTGGGTATACCAATATTTCTGGGGCGACTTCACAAAGCTATTTCTTATCAAGTGTATCTACTGCAGGTAATTATACTTTTAGGAGAATAGTAACTTCTGAAAATTGTACCTCTACGTCTTCAGCTACAACAACGATTACAGTACCATCTGAACCCACTGGTTATACATTGTCTCCAACGACCACCAACTATAGTGATCAGCAAACTGCTGGAGTAGCTTTAGCAGCTTCAGGGTTAGGAGCTGGGGAAAATTTTTACTGTTCTGGTCCTGGGGTGGTAAGTACGGGTAGTGGTCCTGGAGAAAATTCATTTTATCCTAATTTGGCTGGTCAAGGGACGCATATTGTCAATTATCATATTACAAAAGGAGGGTGTGAAAAAATTAACCAAGTTTCATTTACGGTTTATGATGGTTCAAGTGTCATTAACCTCAATCCGCTTTATTGTGAAGATGACGCGGCAGTAGCATTATCAATTCCAGGAGGAACACCTTCTTTTGTAGGTGGTGTTCCCCCTTATACGTTGGTTCGATTTGAAGGAACAGGTACTTCGGGATCAGGTACACCATCTGGGGCGACATTTACACCTGCGACAGTAGTGACGTCTACTGCTGATGGACAAGATGAGACCGTGACGATCACGGCAGTATACCAAGATAATACTCCTTTGGTTCCTCTTGAATTCAGTGTTTCTCAAGCGGTCACCGTGACTAAAAATCATGTTGCAGCCATTAATATGAGTCAGCTCAATTATTGTATTGATGCCTCAGACTTTAATGTGACCGCTAACGTAGATGGATCATTGACAACTGATGGTACTTTTCGTTTAGATTCAAATATTCCTAGGTCAAATCCTATTACCATATCACCATCAAGTTTATCATTAGGAAGTCATACACTGACCTACACTTACACTGATGGTAATGGGTGTTCAGCATCTGATGTTGTCAATTTCTCAATAAATCCATTACCATCGGTTAGTTTTGACTATACAATGCCTTCAGATGATGGAGATTTTTGTTTTGATGCAGATACCGTTTTTCTACAAGGTAAATCAGGAGGGACAAACGTTTCTTCAGGTGTTTTCTCATCTTCTGATGCTATGGCAGGGGCAGTTATTAGTTATGGAGATGGAACAGGGGCATTTATTCCATCATTGGCTAATGGTGATGAGTTTGATTTGAATGAAGATTTTAAAATTACTTTTACATATACTGATGGTAATTCATGTGCAAATGCAGTGGATTCAACTGTAACAGTTTATGGATACGATGAAGTGACTTTAGCAAGAAGTTCAGCATCGGATTCAGTATGTTATAGCGAAGGAGATGTCACCATCACACCAATGGAAGGTGGTGCAGCCTATTCAGGTACAGGAGTGACATGGAGTATTGACACAGGTGCAAGTGGTATTACTACTCAAATGGATGGTACAATTTTATTTCACCCTTCCGTAGCAGCTACAAATGCAGGAGAAACAAGCACAAGCGATTATTCTACACACATCATTACCTATTCTTATGAAAATACTGAAGGGTGTACTCGAGAAGTAAAAGATACGTTGTATGTAAAACCACTACCCGTTTTACCTACTCTTATTTCCTCTGTTCCTTCTTATTGTTCTCAAGATACAGGTTTGCAAGATTTGGAAGTTTCAGGGGGCACTGGAGCTCAATTTGCTTGGTCTTCAGATGCTTCTTTTTCTACTATTTTAAGTACTTCCAACACGTTAACCCCTGCCGATGTAGGTATTGTATCCACGGTGACAACGATTTCCTATTGGGTAAGACAAACGAACTCTGAATCTTGTACTTCTGCTCCTTTGAAAGTGGATATTACGGTGTATCCTAAAGCTCCCGCACCTACTTTGGCTGCAGGAAATCAGACTATTTATTGTTCTGGAGCTACCATATCCTCTTTGTCTGTAGCTACTCCGGGTAATAGTATTAAATGGTATTCGGATGCCGGATTGACAACCCAAGTGGGGTTTGGAGATAGTTTTACACCAGCTATTAATACCAATGTATCAGCAGATTCAACCGTTACTTTTTATGTGACTGAGACTACAAATGGGTGCGAAGGACTTCCTACATCTACAACATTAACAATTTACAAAACCCCAGATCCACCTACTTTTAATCCTGTTACATTACTTTGTTCAGGGGATGCTTTATCAAATATAAGTATTGCTTCAGGCTCTAATGTCAGATGGTATTCGGATGCATCAGCCACAACACTACTAGGAAGCGGCAATAATTATTTACCCTCTTTTGGAACTGATGTAGTAAATGATTCAACAGTGACGATATATGCAACAAGTACCTTAAATGGTTGTGAAAGTAGCACTTCCTCGGTGGATATCAATATTAATGCATTACCAGCAATGCCAACGGTTCCTACCATAACACCTTATTGTGAAGGAGATGTGATCACGGCAATGACTGCTGCTGGTGAAACAGGAGCTTTGTTTGAATGGTATTCAGATGAAACACTATCATCTTTAGAAGCGACAACGGCAACCTATGATCCAATGATGAATGCACCAAGTTATCCAACGTTAGATACGTTGAATTTTTGGGTGATTCAGATTGCAACGGATGGGTGTGAGAGTGAACCATTGGAAGTGGATATTCCTGTTTACCCGAGACCAGTGGCACCGACATTATCAGCGAGTAATCAATTGATCTATTGTTCTGGAGAAGTGATAAATCAATTGTCTGTGGCTACTCCTGGAAATAGTATAAAATGGTATTCTGATGCTGGTTTAACGAATCAAGTTGGCTTTGGTGATGATTTCACCCCAGCTGTCAATACCAATGTTGCAGCAGATTCAACGGTCACTTATTATGTAACAGAAACAACAAATGGTTGTGAAGGTGCCTCTACTTCAACAACACTAACGATCTATAAAACACCAGATGTACCAACATTTAATCCTGTTTCATTGGTTTGTTCTGGGGGAGCATTATCAACGATCAGTATTGCTACGGGCTCCAATATTAGATGGTATGCAGAATCTTCCAAGTCCACTTTATTGGGTACAGGTAATACTTACTTACCTTCGTTTGGAACTACAGTAGTCAATGATTCTACAGTAACTTTTTATGCCACTAGTACTCTGAATGGGTGTGAAAGTGTGGTGTCTTCGGTGGATATTAATATTAATGCATTACCGGCTTTACCGACAGTGCCAAGTATATCACCTTATTGTGAAGGAGATGCATTGTCAGCAATTACTGCTTCAGGAGAATCTGATGCGAGCTTTGAGTGGTACTCTGATGAAAGTTTAATTTCAAGAGTAGCAACAACGGCTACATTTGACCCAATGACCAATGCTCCAAGTTACCCGACTTTGGATACTTTGAATTATTGGGTGTTACAAATTGCATCCGATGGATGTATAAGTCCACCGTATAAAGTGGACATACCCGTTTACCCACGCCCTGTAGCTCCTTTACTAGATGCAAGTAACCAGTTAGTGTATTGTTCGGGGGATATTGTAACCTCACTTTCAGTGGCAACAGCAGGTAATAATATCAAGTGGTATTCTGATGCAGGATTAACGAATCAAGTTGGTTTTGGGGATGACTTTACACCAGCCATAAATACCAATGTGTCAGCAGACTCAACCGTCACTTATTATGTAACAGAAACTACAAATGGTTGTGAAGGAGCTGCGACTTCCACCACAATTACCATTTACAGAACGCCTGATATCCCTACTTTTAATCCTGTTTCGTTGATTTGTAGTGGTGATCCATTACCAAATTTAAGTATCGCCACGGGGGTAAATATCAAATGGTATTCTGATGCATCAAAGACAACTTTGTTAGGTATGGGTAATAACTATTTACCTACTTTTTCTTCTTTGGTGGAGGCAGATTCAGTAGCAAGCCTTTATGCGACAAGTACCCTGAATGGATGTGAAAGTGGAGTTGGGCAAATAGATATTTCTATTAATGCTCTTCCCGAAGCACCGGTTGTAGCGGCTATTGCACCTTATTGTGAAGATGATTTGATTCAACCTATTTCAGCTTCGGGAGAAAGTAATGCAAATTATGAATGGTACACAGATGAAAGTTTAACATTAAGAATATCTACAGATCAAGTTTTTAGTCCTGAGATCAATGCACCAAGTTTTGCATCCCTTGATACAATTCATTATTGGGTAGTACAAATCACACCTGATGGTTGTAGTAGTTTGCCGACTCAAGTTGATATTCCTGTCTATCCAACGCCAACAAAACCGGTAGTTGATAATCGTGCTCCTATTTACTGCTCAGGAGATGAAATCCAACCTATTACTGTGACTTCAGGAACGAATATTAGATGGTATGATGATGCACTCTTGTCAAGTATTGTATCAACAAATACCTCTTTTACACCTCCAGATCCCAATAGCGCTCAAGATTATACTAAGACTTATTATATCACCCAAACAGTAAATGGTTGTGAGAGTGATACCACTGAAGTAACAATGACAATTAATAGGCGACCTGAGATTCCGACAGTGGCAGCAACCTTGAGTTATTGTTCGGGCGATATTCTTCAACCTATGATTGTATCAAGTATCGTAGAAGACGTAACTTGGTATAGTGATGCGGATTTGACGAATGTGGTCGGGACTACCAATTCATTTACGCCAACAGATCCAACATCTGTAACAGAAACAACAACCTATACCTATTATGTAACGGATTCTCATTTAGGGTGTGAAGGTGCTCCACTTCAATTGGATATTGTGATTCATCCACTGCCGTTGTTTGATTTATTTGGTATAGATGAAGGGCAGGTATTTTGTCAAAGTGATGATAATCCTTTGGTCATCACTACAGTTTCAGGAGGTGTATTGACCTCATCAACAGGTGCGTTGATTCGTTCAAATAATGAAGTTGTACTTGAAAACTCTCCATTAGGAAATCATACCATCCGTTATACTTATACCAATGAAAACAATTGTGTCAATTATGTAGAAAGAAACTTTACGATAGTAGATGTACCTGATGTGAAGTTTAATTTTGATGTATTCTGTGATACCAAAGTAGTCCAATTTAGGGATTTGACAACAACAGCAGATTCTACAGTGATCACTAGCTGGTTCTATGATTTTGGAGCAGGTGAAGGGTCAAAATACATTACAAGTGCTGATTCAGCTGCTTCCTATGAGCATACTTTTTCGACAAGTGGTTTTAAAACAGTCACTTTAACTGTGGAAACCAATGCAGGTTGTACCAATATATCCACATCCCAGAGTATATATATAGGTACGCCACCCAATGCCGATTTTGAATGGAAAATTTCTGAATTTGGAGCAGATATGGAATTTGAGGAAGTATCATCTGTCGTTGATTTTGATACATTGTCCACTTGGGAATGGGACTTTGGAGATGGAACAAGTGCTATGATTGATGCCACTACAAATGCAAATGGTGCTATCACTCATAAGTATAGTCAGGTGGGAACCTACGATGTTGATTTGACGGTTACCACAAAACGAGGTTGTTCTAAGGTGATTTCAAAATCAGTTTATGTCATTCCAAGAGTTTACCTCACAAATGAAGAAGATGAATATTTTGAGGATTTTAATGGAGCTGATGGAGGATGGATTCCTAGAGGTACAGCTTCAAGTTGGGAACATGGGGTAGCACAAGGTGAAAATATTATCACAGATACCAAGGTGTGGGTTACTAATCTGACCACGAATTATAATGTAAGTGAAGATTCTTATCTCAATACACCGTCGTTTGATATTTCAGGCTTAAGCCGACCTGCCATTATTTTTGATATGCAGTTGGATGCTGAAGCTCATATTGATGGGGTGACCTTACAATACTCATTAGATTCTGGGCAAACTTGGAATGTACTCGGAGATATGAAAGATCCGATCGGTTGGTTTAATAGTTCCAATATACTTTCAGATCCTGGTAATCAGGTAGTAGGAGGTAATACCGATTCAAAAGGATGGACTGGTAATACCGAAGAAACAGGTGGTATATTCAGAGAGAATAAGTCAATACGACACAACCTGGATCAGTTTATTGGAGAAGAACATCTAAGATTAAGATTTGCCTTCAAGTCCAATTCAGACCTTGAAGATGAGGGAGTGTCCATCGACAATGTATTCATTGGCAATCGTAAGAAAGTAGTAGTGGTAGAGACCATGACTAATGCAGGGCAACAAGAGGATAGTCGAGAATTACCAGATTTAGATTCTGTTTTAAATACCATTGACCTTGATGTCTTAGCCATCAATTATCATATTAAAGTAGATGGAAAAAGTGATTCTTTAAATATTGATAACCCAGAGCCTTCAAGTGGTCGAAGATTTTATTATGGTGTGACTGATGCACCAAGTACAATTGTAGATGGAAGTAGTTTTAGCGGCCACACTGAAGATTTTATTGACAATTACCAAAATATTATTGCCACGAGGGCTTTACTAGATCCTAAGTTTGATATTGATATAAGTTTACCAAATCCTTCCGATCCAGATGAAATTGAAGTCACTTTGACTTCCAACGCCAATTTCTCAGGAGAAGTAAGTGAGATAGTAGTCCATGTAGTGACAGTTGAATCTGAAATTTTTGGAGTAGAGGTAAGTGAGGGTGTATTTACACATCATAGTGTCATGAAATCGATGAGTCCGGCTCCAGGAGCAGAGGGGACGAGTTTCTTTGGAAGAAGTTGGTCTCCAGGAAGTCAAGAAACCTTTACTGTAGCTTGGGACAACCCACAAGTTTACGATACCGATAAAGCAGAAGTAATTGTATTCGTTCAGGATAATACAACCAAGGAAATCTTCCAAGCCATTCGAAGAGATGTATCTCACCTTGTATCTACTGATCCTAAAAATGTAACCAGTAATGATCCAATTTTAGGAAATGTAGAATGGACTGTTTACCCAAATCCCACATCAGGAATTATTACTGTAAAAAGTCCAAACACTTTATTTGATGCACAATGGGTCTTGACGACTTTGGCAGGGTTAGAAATCAAAACAGGAAATTTCTCAGGGAATAATTATAGTATTAATTTAGAGCACCTACCATCAGGAGTATATTATTTAAATCATTTTGATCAGAAAGGACAAATTGGAAAAGCGCAGAAGGTGGTTGTAATGAAATAGATAGAGAACTAGTGAAATTATTCTTTTTTTGAGGTAGAAAAGAGATCACTGCCAAAGTTATTTTATGGCCAAAAAAATAGAATAAAAGTTTTTGAAAATTTCTTAGAACTAAATGAAAATACTCTGGTTTTTATTGGTTTTCCTTTATTTAAGTACTAAGACAAAATTATATACCACTAATTCTATTTATTATTTTGAGCTTATATAGTACTTATGATTCAAAAAATGAGTATTGAAAATATAGTTTAGTTAACTATTCTGTAAAGGTGACTGTTGAAGAAGGAACCGTAGAATATATCTATGATGCGGCAGGAATTAAGTTGCGTAAAATTGCGACTATTGGAGATAAAACTAAAACAACAGACTATATAGGAGGTTTTGTCTATGAAGATTCCATTTTGCAATTTATGCATACAGCAGATGGTAGGGCATTAGCGGAAGGATCAGGGATTGTATCTCATAGTGAGGGGTTAGAGTTTGTGCATGAATACCATTATAAAGATCATTTGGGGAACTTAAGAGTAGCGGTTCGCCCGAATTCTGTTTATTTAGAAAACTTTGATGATAACACTTCCATTTTTGATAATGCAGATCAAAACCGTGTTGCTTTAAACAGTTATTCCCCTCAGCACTCTCAGCTTTTAACAGGTGAGGAAGGTAAATCCATAGGTGCATCAATCACTTTAGCAGTCAAAGAAGGGGAAACCTTTACCGCTTCTGTTTTGTCGAAGTACTACAGCAGTAGTAGTGACAATTCCCAAACGACCCAGACCTCTCAAGTAGGGACAACTACGGTGGGAACAGCTGGTGAAACTTCTGGACAAGCAGTGCAATCAACAGGAATGAGTATGCCTATTCTCACTGCCGGTTCTGATTCCCAAGGGGATGCTGAAGCCTATATAAAAGTAAGTTTTAAAGATAGTGAAGGGAATAATGTTGGTAACGATCAAATAAAATTTGTTTCTACTCCAATGCAATGGGAAGAACTAAAGCTAGAGGAGACTACTCCTGTCACAGCCACCCAAGTAGAAATAGGTATTTTTAATGATACAGAAGGCTATAATGTCTATTTTGATGATCTAAAGATCGAATTCAACGATTACATCGTCCAAGAAAACCACTACTATCCGTTTGGTATGAATATGGCGGGTATTGAGAAGGAAGGGACACCGGATCATAAATTTCAGTATAATGGAAAAGAGAAACAGGAGGAGATTGGTTTTATTGATTACGGTGCTAGACATTATGATGCAAGTTTGGGGAGATGGTTTGTGGTAGATCCGTTAGCGGAGAAAATGAGAAGGCATTCTGTTTATAATTATGCTTTTGATAACCCGATCCGATTTATTGATCCTGATGGACAAAGTCCTGATGATATAATCAATATAAAAAGAAATGGTAAAATAGAAATATCAGAAGAAAAAGGTGAAGATCAAATATATATCGATGGTGAATTTGTAGGTGAAGCTGATAATGGGTCTTGGAGTTCTTATACAGACGGGAAAAGTTTATTTGGAAATATAACACATGCTTCTGGATTTAAGAGTGCTTTTTACCTTGATCAAAATCCTATAATGCAAGTAGCAATTGATTATTTAGGAGACATGGATTATGATAGGATTCGTTCTTGGACAAAAGGGCCTTCTAGTGAACCTCTTGTTAAACATGAAAAAGCAAAACAGGGAGAAAAGGTCGTAGATATGTTTGATCCTAATGAGATTGCTCAAGGCAGTACAAATGGTTCTATCTTCAATGCTATTACTGCCGATGGATTATTTTCAGGTTCCGCTTATTTGTTAAATTTTGATGTAAAAGGTAACTCAGGTTTAACATCAGCCGATATGTTTATAAATACAACTGATTACATAATGAATGAAGGAGAAGGAGCTAACTTTATGTTAGGTGGGGATCCATCAGCAATTGTAGATACTGTTGAGTCAATGGATTGGATATCACCAACAAAAGGTCCATATAAAAAAACAATAGGTCGAAATCCACAAGGTGAAATGAGAACAAATATTGAATTTGAATATAAAAAATATAACAATGGGAATTAGAATTAGTTTACCTTTAATAATATCAACTTTCTTTATTTTTGGTTGTTCTAAATCCATAGAAGAATCTTATTGGGATGACCCGTGTCTTCATGGTGATATAAAAAGTATAAAAACAACCAAAAGATATAGGGATAAAAAAAGTAAAAATCCTTTTGTAGAAACTTTATATTATGATCGAAATCATAGAATAAGTTTGAGCAATTTTATGAATTTAGAAATTGTTAATTATGAATATAAAAATAATAGAATATCCAAATTAACATCTTCCTTGGGGGATGTCACAGTATGTACTGATCATATTGGTATATTTCCGAAGAAGATGGTATTAATTTCTAAAAAAAATGATCAACCTCTTACAAAAATTAAAATAGATTATAATAATGATCTTATACAGAAAATGATGTATTATAATCAATACGACTCTTTATTAAGTGAATCTCATTATAAATATTCAAATGGGACATTAGTAAGTATTGTAAGTAAGTTTACAAATCACAAGTTTTATAACTACAAATTTGATGAAAGAGGAAATTGGATATCACGATATACTGACTCAACTGATGGTAATCAAACAAATATGTATTTTGAAGAAAGATCCATTTCATATTATTGATTTTAAAATGCCTTCCCCCACACTGTTCCGAGGTACTGTCTTAAAAATCAAATGAATTCATATAATTTTTCCCCATTGTTCTAAGTGTTAAGCGCTAGCGTCACTTAGAACTTAGCTATTGAATAAGTTTTCAACTTATAACCTCAAACAAAAAGAAGAATAGTTGATAAGGCCAATTTTTGATACTCTTACATCAAAAATTGACCTTATATATCGTATATTTACGCCATAAACGAACAACAGTTATGTGCACTTCACGTTATATCAATCCCTTTACGGATTTCGGATTTAAGAAAATATTTGGAGAAGAAGCGAATAAAGATATTCTGATTGATTTCTTGAATTCAGTATTACCTGCCGAAGATCAGATCTATGATTTGACGTATAAATCGACGGAACATTTACCCAAAAATGACACCGACCGTAAAGCCATTTATGATTTATATTGTGAAAACGAAAAAGGCGAAAAATTTATCGTGGAGTTGCAACGTGCAGAACAGACTCATTTTAAAGACCGCACCATTTATTACTCAAGTTTCCCTATTCAGGAACAAGATTGTGAAGTAGAGGATAATATTTTGAGCAATGATTATCAGATGACGAAGATCGCTTTTTATGATGGTCATTGGTACTAAGTACTAAGACAAAATTATATACCACTAATTCATATTATTTTTTCCGATTACTGCCTTTCAAAAACTTTAAATAGAACCACTATTTATACGTTTTTGAGCGTTGTACTCTCAAAAAATAACTAAGAATTAATTATCATTTATTTTTGGCTTAGTACCTACAATAAAATATTCACTTTATGAGTGAAAGGAATATAATTCTTCCTTACACAATTCAATAATCCTTAATTCGCTTCAAATAATTTCCTCATTCTTCACCTCATTCCTATCCAAACCATTAACTTTGCCAAAATTTCAAAATTTAAAATGACAGCAGAATTTACTCCTGAGCAAGTGAAACTTCAGAAACGCTTGCATAGAAATGTTTGGAAAGCTATTGATGATTATAAATTAATAGAAGATGGTGATAAGGTGATGGTTTGCTTATCGGGTGGAAAAGATAGTTATACGATGTTGGATATCCTGATGCATATTCAGAGTACAAAGAAGTATGACTTCGAGATTATCGCCGTAAATTTGGATCAAAAACAGCCTGGTTTTCCAGAACATATTTTACCGGAATACTTAGAGCAAGTAGGAGTGAATTATAAGATTTTGAATAAGGATACCTATTCAATTGTTACGGAAAAGCTAGGAGAAGGGAAGACAATGTGTAGTTTATGTTCTCGATTAAGAAGAGGTACATTGTATACTGCGGCAGAGGAACTAGGAGTAACAAAGATTGCATTAGGGCATCACCGTGATGATATCGTTGAAACATTTTTACTCAATATGTTTTTTAGCGGGAAGCTAGAAGCAATGCCTCCAATCTATAAAACAGATGACCAAAAGCATGTAGTGATTCGACCTTTAGCCTATTGTAAGGAATCGGATATTGAAGTGTTTTCTGAATTAAGAGCCTACCCGATAATCCCTTGTAATTTGTGTGGGTCACAACCAAAACTTCAGCGAAAGATGGTGAAAAGTATGTTGAGAGAATGGGAAGAAAATTACCCGGATAGAACGGAGATTATTTTCAACTCCATAAAAAATGTTTCCCCATCCCATTTGATGGATAAAGAATTATACGATTATGAGCTCTTTAAAATGATTGAGCCACCAATCAAATCTTAGATAAGAAAAGGTAGTCTGTTAAATTTGAAACGACTACCTTTTTTTGTACTTTATTGTAAAAGTAGGTAATTGTGAATTCTTAGTGTAGTTTCAAATTTTGTAAGGTTTAATCAGTAATTACGACTAAATATTCACGATTAAGTACTAAGCCAAAAATAAATCATAGTTCATTCTAATTTATTTTTTGTAAGTACCACGCTAAAAAACATATAAATAGTGGTTCTATTGAAAGTTTTTTGAAGGAAGTAATCACAAAAAAATAGAATTAGTATTAAACAATTTTGTTTTGGTACTTACTTATCTCAATTCATTCAATTAACGATATGCAGGAATTTTGGGAAATGCATAATTTTGATCTCTATTCAATATTATGCCCAACGAAAATTAATAACTATTTTAAAAAAAACGGATTGCTCTTTAAGAAAGGCGATATTATATATTTTCCAGAAGATGAAGAACAGAAGCTATTTTTAGTAAGTAGGGGAAAGGTGAAGCTTTGTAAATACAATGCGGATGGAGAAGAAATGGTGAAAATGATTTTATCTAAAGGGGAGATTTTTGGGGAGAAGGTACTGTTAGGGCAAGATAAGAGAGAAGAATATGCTATTGCAGAAGGGAATGATACCGCCTTGTGTCTTTTATCTATCGACAAAATGCAACAATTGATGAGGAAAAACGAAAGGTTTGGCCTTTATATCTATAAACTCATTGGTTTGCGAGTAAAAAAGATTGAAAGACGTTTAGAGATCCTTGTTTGTAAAGATGCGGAGTTACGATTATTGGAATTTCTGAAGGATCTTTTCGAAGATAATTTCAAAGATGAACAAACTGTTAAGCATCATTATTCCCAAAGTGATATTGCCAAACTCATAGGCACTTCTAGAGAAACAGTTTCAAAATCGATGAGTAAGTATAAGAAAATGAATATTCTTGATTATACCCGCTCAACAATTACGCTTTTAGATAAAGGAAATTATGTTGCACTCCTCGAAGAAGAGGGGTGAATTTCTTAAAGAAAATTTAATAATATAGCGTAAAAAGTACAATTTTTTATTCGTATGAATTGGTGTTGTATTTATAACATCAATTCGTTTTTTTGTGAAAGATTAACCAATTAATGATAAATTTTCATAGAAAAGCCCCTTTTCTTGATGATTTAATAAAATATACTGTTATATTTGAAAGTGTTGTGAACGGAAAACTTTGATATTATTGTCGGAATTACTTGGATGTATCACTACTAATAGTCTTGATATATTGCAAATTTTATTCTACAGCTAACAAACCGACGATCAAAGACCAACAATTATCGAAAATCGGAAGACGCTTTATTATGGAACACAGATTAACCGCCTTTAAGGACAATTGTGGTTTTGGTATGCTTGCCAACTACAAAGGAAATCCTACGAGGCAAATGACTTTAGACGCTATTGAAGCTTTGTCACGTATGATTCACCGTGGTGCGATTGCAGCAGATGGTGTGAGTGGTGACGGTAGTGGATTCTTATTTTCAATGCCTGATCGCTTCATGCGTAAAGAAGCAGAATTAAATGGAATTGATCTACCGCAACGTTATGCAGTGGCAATGATGTTCCTAACGGAACCTGAAAAGCAAAAGGAGGTATTTGCAGAATACTGTGAGAGAAATGATTTAAAAGTACTATTCTTTAGAAAAGTACCTTTAAATACTGAGGTATTAGGAAAGCAAGCATTCGAACTATTGCCAGAGATTGTTCAAGCATTTGTAGTACCAAATGCATTGATGTCTACAAAAAGATTCTCAGCGCTTTTATATCTAACAAGAAAAGAAGTAGAACACGCTTTAAGAGATGATGAAGGATTTTATATCCCATCTTTCTCAGAAAAAGTGATTTCTTACAAAGGTTTGGTAATGCCGACGCATATTAAAGAATTATTTGTTGACTTAAGTCAAGATGAATTCGAAGTGTCGTTTGCGGTATTCCACCAACGTTTCTCTACAAACACATTACCTCAATGGAGATTAGCTCAACCATTTAGATGTCTTGCACATAATGGTGAGATCAACTCAATCCAAGCCAACCGCTTTAACTTCTCTATCAAAGAAGAAGTATTAAAGTCTGAGGTATTTACAGAAGAAGAATTAGACAGAATTTTCCCAATCTTAGTACCAGGTGGTTCAGATAGTGCATCATTAGATAACGCTTTTGAATTCCTTGTTACTTCAGGAATGGACTTTTTCCAAGCGGCTCGTTCATTAGTGCCTGCACCTTGGCAAAACGTTCCAAACTTAGATGCTAAATTAAGATCATTCTACGAGTATGCAGCAAGCAACTTCGAAGCTTGGGATGGTCCTGCGGCCTTGAACCTTTGTGATGGTCGTCACTTAGCATGTATTTTGGATAGAAATGGTCTTAGACCAGCAAAATATATTGTGACGAATGACGATAGAATTGTTATCAGTTCTGAGTATGGTGTAATCGATTTAGAGGAGCCTAACATTAAAGAACAAGGTAAACTTCAGTCAGGTCAAATGATTGGTATTGACTTACGTTATGGTACGATCTTAAAGCATGACGAAATCAATACTTACTTGAAAGAAGCTCGCCCTTGGGGTAAGTGGATTCACGAAAACAGTGCTTATCTAATGGAGCACGTTGACAAGAACTTCTTGTCAATGGAAGACTACAGATATGATGACATTGTAGACAAGCAAAGATACCACAACTACACGAATGAGGTATTAGAGCAAGTGATTCGTCCAATGATTGAAACTGGTAAGGAAGATACTGGTTCAATGGGTGATGATACGCCATTAGCTTGTTTCAGTAAAGTACAAAGAAACTTCACGGATTACTTCCGTCAAAAATTCGCCCAAGTAACGAACCCACCGATTGACCCACTTCGTGAGAAGATGGTAATGTCAACTTCAGTTACTTTTGGTAGAAATAATAACGTATTGATTGATGGACCGATGAACGCTCATCGTTTGAAGTCAATGTCTCCAATCTTAAGTTTCGAACACTTCGACGTATTAAGAAGATTCGGTACTGAAGGAGATTCATTGTATGATTATCAATACAACTCAAAATCATTCAGCACGGCATTCACTTCTGACTTAGAAGCTTCATTACACCGTTTAGGTGAAGAAATTGAAGTAGCGGTTAGAGACGAGGATGTTGCGAATGTAATGTTAGACGACCGTTCTTTATCTAAAGAACAATTCTTAATCCCTATGCCAATGGCAGTAGGTTATGTAAGTAATTACTTAGCGAAAAAAAGATTAAGATCTAAAGTGTCTATCATCGCAATTACAGGTGAAGCACATGATTCACACTCTTGTGCAGTATTACTTGCAATGGGTGCTACAGGTATTTATCCTTACTTATTATTTGGTACTGCTCTTCAGATTGCAGAAAACATTGGTGCTAACTCTTACATGTCACGTAAGAAAGCATTGATCAAGGTGCAAAAAGCCTTAAACGCAGGTCTATTGAAGATCATGTCTAAAATGGGTATTGCAACTATTGAGTCTTACCAAAACTCATCGTTATTCGATTCAATTGGTTTAAGTGATTCAATCGTTGAGCAATGTTTCGTTAGATCTGAAGCGTTGATCCCAGGTTTAGATTTCGCAGATATCGAAGAAAGAATCAAGTCTTACCATAAGGCAGCTTTCAAAACAAGATATATCAAGAAGATGTATCCTTTGGAAGTAGGTTCATTCTACAAGTATGCTGAAAACGGTGAATACCATGATTTCGCTCCAACTGTAGCAAAATCAATCCGTAAGTTTGCTGTAACAGGTAGAGAAGAGGATTACAACGATCTTAAGAATCAAATCAACAATAGAGGTTTACGTATGATTCGTGACTTCTTTGAATTCAAATCAGATCGTCAACCAATAGATATCTCTGAAGTAGAGCCTATCGAGGCAATTACAAAGAGATTTACTTCTGCTGCGATGTCATTAGGTTCTATTTCACCTGAGGCACACGAAGCATTAGCACAAGCAATGAACCAAATCGGTGGTCAATCTAACTCTGGTGAGGGTGGTGAAGATCCAGCTCGTTTTGGTACAATCAAAAACTCTAAGATCAAGCAAGTCGCTTCTGGTCGTTTTGGTGTAACTCCACACTACTTAAGAAATGCTGAAGAAATTCAGATTAAAGTAGCACAAGGAGCGAAGCCAGGTGAGGGTGGACAGTTGCCAGGTTCTAAAGTAACGCCTTTGATTGCATCATTAAGATGTACAATTCCAGGTGTAACATTGATCTCGCCTCCTCCACACCACGATATCTACTCAATTGAGGATCTAGCTCAGCTAATCTTCGACTTGAAGCAAGTGAACCCTAAAGCACGTATTTGTGTGAAATTGGTGTCTACTGCTGGTGTAGGTACGATTGCAGTAGGTGTTGCCAAAGCATATGCAGATAAGATCATTATCTCAGGTGCTGACGGTGGTACTGGTGCTGCTCAGTTAGGTTCAATCAAATTCGCAGGTAACCCTTGGGAGCTTGGTTTAGCTGAAGCACACAATGCATTGAAAGTAAACGGTCTTCGTGACTTTGTAGAAGTACAAACAGATGGTGGTTTGAAAACAGGTCTTGACCTTGTAAAAGGTGCAATGATCGGAGCAGAAAGCTTTGCATTTGGTACTTCATTATTGACAACTATCGGTTGTAAAATCTTAAGAGTATGTCACTTGAACAAATGTTCTGTGGGTATCGCCACTCAATCTGAGCAATTGAGAGCTTACTACATGGGTACAGTGAAAGGTGTGGTTTCATACCTACAAGCTATGGCTCAGGAAGTAAGGGAGATCTTAGCAGAATTAGGATATAAATCAATGGATGAAATCATCGGACAAACGCACTTATTAAAAGTGGTTGAAGATGAGTTCGCTCAGAAGTTCGACTTCAAAGATGTTCTTTACTATGCAGAAGGTAAAAACATCAGAGAAAAAGCTTCTAACGATCCATTTGATCCAAACGAATTCGAACAAGACATCTTAGAGGAATTAATGCCAGTCATTAAAGGACCTCATTATAGAACTGTCTTGAACAAGGAGATTGTAAACACTAACCGTAGTTTCGGTGCTAGAATTTCTGGTCAAATTGCGGAATTCCACGGTAAGAAAGGTTTACCAAAAGAATTGATTACAATCAACTTAAAAGGTACTGCAGGACAATCATTTGGTTGTTTATTAAGTCATGGTATGTTGCTTTCATTAAGAGGTACAGGTAATGACTATGTAGGTAAAGGTATGAGTGGAGGACAAATCATCATCACTCCAAGAGATGGTGAGTCTGAAGGTCGCTCATTAGCAGGTAACACTTGTTTATATGGTGCAACAGGTGGTAAATTGTTCGTAAGAGGTAAAGTAGGTGAAAGATTCGCCGTAAGAAACTCTGGAGCTCTTGCAGTTGTTGAAGGTACAGGTGATCACCCATGTGAATACATGACAGGTGGTACTGTAGTGATCCTTGGTGAAACAGGTAACAACTTCGGTGCAGGTATGACAGGTGGTGTTGCTTTTGTTTATGACAAGACGAACCGCTTTATCGACAAAATGAACCAAGAGTTGATCAAGGCTACTCGTATCGATACGGATGAGGGAGACGAAGGACGTTTCTACTTACAACGTATCTTACGTAGCTACTTGTTCCGTACAGGTTCTACGAAAGCAAAACATATCCTAGATCACTTCCGTGAAGAAGTACGTTACTTCTACATGGTGACTTCAAAAGATATGAAATCTCCATTAAACCCAATGGAGGGCAACTAAATGATTTGGTGGTCTGAAAAGGCCACCACATTCTGATACCTTTTAAAAGAAAACGATATGTACGAATTCACTAAAATAGAAAGAATTACACCTACACTTCGTCCTGCAGATGAAAGAGTAGGGAACTTTAATGAAATCAGTGAGGTGTACTCTACATCTGAAACTGCTTCACAAGCAAGTAGATGTGTGCAATGTGGTAACCCATATTGTTCATCAGTAGGTTGCCCTCTAAGTAACTATATTCCTCAATGGCTTCGTTTTATTGCTGAGAAAGACTTAGAACAAGCTTTCAAAATTTCAAACGAGAGTTCACCATTCCCAGAGATCTTAGGTCGTATCTGTCCTCAAGACCGTTTGTGTGAAGGTGCTTGTACTTTGAATGACGGTAACGAAGAAGAGACAATTGGAGCAATCACAATTGGTTCTATTGAGGTAGCAATCTCTGAGAAAGGATTCAAAAAAGGATTCAAGCCAGAGTTTGCTGAGAAAATGACAGGTAAGAAAGTAGCTATCGTAGGTTCAGGTCCTGCAGGTCTTTCTTGTGCAACATTCTTGTTAAGAGCAGGAGTGAAGCCAGTTGTTTTTGATAAAGCAGACAGAGCAGGTGGATTGCTTACATATGGTATCCCAGGTTTCAAACTAGAAAAAGCAGCAGTTGAACGTAGAGTTGAATTGTTACAAGAAGCTGGTATGGAATTGAAATTGGGTGTGGACATCGGAAATGATGTGACATTAGAGCAATTAAATAAAGACTATGATGCTGTATTCTTAGGAATCGGAGCAATGGCAGGTCGTCAATTAGACGATGAGGCTTATAACTCTGATAACATTTATATGGCAGTACCTTTCTTGACAAACATCCAAAAGAAAATCGATGAGCAACAATTCGATAAGAAATACGATGTAACTGGAAAGCGTGTAGTAGTAATCGGTGGTGGTGATACAGCAATGGACTGTGTACGTTCATCAATCCGTGAAAAAGCTGCAAAGGTAACATGTTTCTATCGTCGTGACGAAGAAAACATGCCAGGTAGCCGTAAAGAAGTTAGAGCCGCAAAAGACGAAGGTGTAGAATTCAATTTCTTAAAATCACCTAAGAATTTTGTAGCTGATGATAAAGGAAATGTTTACGGAGCGAAATTCGTAGACATGGAGCTTTCTGAGCCAGATGCATCGGGTCGTCAAGCTGTGACTGAAGTTGCAGGTTCAGAAGCAATTGTTGAAGCTGACGTGTTTATTTTAGCATTAGGTTTCAGCAATGAAAAACTAGGATGGATCACTGACGCAGGTGTGAAGACGAACCAATGGGGTGCGATCGAAACAGATGCGAAAGGCGAAACATCTGTGCCAGGTGTATTTGCAGGTGGAGACTCTGTTCGTGGTGCTGACCTTGTGGTTACTGCAGCATTGGACGGTAGAGAGGCTGCCATGTCAATCTTAGAATCGATTTTCGAGAAAGAGCCGGCTACAGTATAGTTCCTATACAAGTTGGTTCTATATACTCCCACTGAGAAAAGCGTCTCTCAGTGGGTTTTTTTATGCCTAAATAAAATTATAAATCATGGTATAAAAAAATAGGCTGCTTTCTATTGATAAAGATATTTGGTAATCAATTAAAAGTATTTAGAGTATATTTTAACCAATATCTTTATATAGAAAACAAACCTATTTCATATGACTTTCTATAATCGAATTAATTACATTTAAATAGATAATTTTGAAATGTGATTAAGGCAATGATTTTGTAGTTCTTTCATCGGCCTTGAAGGGAAAAGCGTTAAGAATTTCATACATTGAGCCGTTAAAAATGATTTTGCTGTTTGAGCAAAGCGAGTTTAAAATCATTTAGGCGAAAGGGATGAAATTTAGCTTTTGACTTCTAAGCCTAGCTTTTTTTGCTTCGTTTTTTCAGCAATGGAAAAAATGAAGAAGAAGGTAACTTGGAAGTAATGCCTTAAAAGTTTTCTGAAAAGTCACTTTATAGATGAATAGATTTTAAAACTACTGTTCCCTCCAACGATTCATATACAATCCACTTTTTGCAGTTTCTATTACATCGAAATAAATGTTCTTATATTTCTTTCCGACTTTCTGTTTCGATGGAAGTTGATCAATTACTTTAGAATAGATGCCATTATAATTTTCTTGATTTGGGAGATAATCAAAAATATTTCGGAGTGCATGCCATTGATCAAAATAATCACTTCCTAAAGCGTATTTTTCTAAAGTTGAAAAAGCATGGTGTTTCGGAGTATTAATACATAAAATGGTCGCTAATTCAATTTGTACATAGCTTTCAGTCTCATTTTTTAATAGTTCATGAATTAATTCATAATGATCCGATTGAAGTGAGGTTTGACTCTTTAGGCCATAAGCTGCCCAATATCTCACTAACCCATGTTCAGATTTCAAGCCTTTTAATTGTTTCTCTATGAACTTTTCTCCTTCACCGGCAATATTGATTTGAGACATCATTTCCTTTAATGGATAAATGGACTCATCCGTTTTGAATTCATAGGGAGTCATATTATGTTTTTTAGACATTGCCATCATTTCTCCATAAGGGATAAACTGAAGATCTCTAGTCTTTAAAATTTCATTTTGACAAAGTTTTCTAAACTTCTTCAATTGTTTAGTATAAGCAGGGTCATTGGCTAGGTTTCGAAGTTCCCATGGATCATTTTGAAGATCAAAAAGCATTTCTTTGTCTCTCTTCTGAATGAATATATTTTTTTGGTCCTCATTAAGAAGATCATTTCTCAAATCCTCACGCATAGTCTCATAGATTTTCGCCACACCCGTATAATGTTTGAATTGTAATTCAGGCAATGCAGTGTTATATACTCTTGAGTACATAAATCGGCCATCAGAGATTTCTCTAGTGATGTCTCTTGCGTCATCAGCACCGTCTTTATGACCATAGAAATAAGTTTTATCATATTCTTCAGCAAGTAGGTTAGTGCCTTCTAAATAAGCAGGTTGAGGTAAATCCACTAAAGATAAGATGGTGGTGGCGAGGTCTTCAAAGCTACCAACTCTTTCAGTAGTTTCCCCCATTGTTAAGCCGCTGAGGTGTTTGTATTTTTCAGGAACATATACATACATCGGGACACGGTGGCCAAGGTTGATGCCATTACCTTTGCCTCTTGGCATTGCCTCGCCATGATCAGCGAAAATAAAGATGATCGTTTCGTCCTCTAGTTGATCTTCCTTCAGTTGCTCCAATATTTTTCCAATACGATAATCAGTGTAGTTGATGCAGTTATAAATACGAGCCATGTGATGTCTCATATCAGGACTATCTCTGTAGAAAGGAGGGAGGATTAGAGTTTCTTCATCAGTTCTCAACGTTTTTGGAAGTTTGTTGTAAATCTCCTCTTTGTATTTTTCTTCTTTCCAAACAAAAGTTCTAGAAGCATGTGATTCATTTAAGTTGAAGACTGAAAAGAAAGGTTGGTTGTCTTTTCTATTTCTCCAATGTGCGTTCTTGCTTGATTCAGTCCAGCATTCCTCAATAAATGCTTTTTGATTTCTAACATTGTAATCTGTTTTTACATTGTTAGAAGTATGGTAGCCTTTTTCTTTTAAGTAATAAGGAAAGCCTTTGATTGAGGAAGGTACAGGAATATTGCTTCGATGATTTCCAGTACCAATCGATGAAGCATGTAAACCTGTTATGATGGCTGACCTTGAAGGAGAGCAAATAGTAGCCGTAGAAAACATGGCATTGAAGCGTACGCCTTCTTTCTCTAACCGATCCATGTTAGGAGTAATTGAAGAAGGATTGTCGTAGATTAAATGCGGAGAAGTATCTTCAAAAGTAATCCACAAAATATTAGGTTGCTCTTTGGTTTGGGCTATTGTTTCCCAAGTGACCATCAATACAAGTAATGATATAAAAAGTTTCATTTCAATATGATTTGATTTAAGCACAATTTGTCTTTTTTGTTGTAAAACAGTATCATATTAACTCATTTGATTCTGTTAAGTATTAATATTTCACCCATTGAAAATGAATAATTACCCCTTCCTACGTGCTCGAAAAAGGTAAATTTGTTGTGAAGAAAGAGGTTTAGTTGTACTTTTACTAAACCTATACAGCCCTTATGACTTCCAGATCAATGAATTTAAATATTCCAGCTAGGAAGGACTTTTTAAATAAGAGAATGGTTCTAACTGAAATGAAATGAATAAAATATTACTTGCACTACTAGTTTTTTTTATCACTTTTAACTCCTTTGCATCTACATCTTTTGACCTTAATAAGATCACTGTTGAAAATGGATTATCACATTCAGATGTAAGAGCCATCTGCCAGGATGACTATGGGTATATTTGGATTGCCACTCTGAAAGGACTCAACTTCTTTGATGGAAGAGAAATCAAAGTGTTTGATAAGTCAACAGGTTTTAAATCTAACCGACTTATAGAAATGAAAAAAGGGCATACAGGACGTTTATGGATATTGACAGAAAATTCTGGTATTAGTTCTTTTGACCCTTTAACACATCACATTGACCATTATCAATTATTAGAAGATTCAAAAAGTAAGAAGCTTTACGACATTCAAAATCTTTCCATTAAGTTTATGACCATCTCTCATAAAAAGGATTGTTTGTATCTTCTTTCATCAAATAGTAAGATTTATAAAATTCCTTTAACAGAGGAAGGTAATGCAAAACATATTGAGGAAATCCCTTTTAATTTACAAGTAAAACCGGACAATTTTGTTCGATCAATCTACTGCGACGATCAAGAGAATCTATGGGTTGGAAAAAGAAATGGTTTATACTTTAAGAAAAATGGAAAAGTAAATTTCAAGAAAATAAAAAACTCAGAGAAGCTTTTAAAAGGTGTTCGATCAATTATCAAACTAAAAGACGATAAGTACATCATTGGTGCTTACAATGGTATATTTAAAGTTTCTTTGTACAATAACTCTATTACTAGATTACAGAGAGGGAAAGGAATTTACAAAGTAAATGTATTATTGAAAACAGCTCATAATGGAATTTTGGCAGGTAATAATCAAGGATTATGGCTGCTGAAACATAACCTCAAACCTCAATTTATTGAGATGGATGAGAGTAAAAAAAGAGTGAGTGTTTTTGCTTTATTGGAAGATCAATTTAAGTCGATCTGGATTGGATGTAATTCCGTAGGTATTCGTTATACGGATTTGAAAGAAGCTAATTTCCAGCATGTTGATTTTGAGAAGAATGATACTTTCCAATTCAATTATTCAAGGTGCATGAATGAGGTGGATAATTACTACATCCACGGAACACAAAACGGTATTCACTTTGTTTCAAAAGATTTCAAACGAGAGCATTATTTTGATGCTTTAAATAAGAACGATATCTGCCCTGTTTCCGCAATTGCAGTTTCAAATTCCAATTACATCATTGCAGGTTCGTCAGGTTATGGGCTTTATATTTCACAAAAACCTTTTTGTGGTTTCAAAGATTTGACTTTCGAACAACTGAAAATGCCAAAAGAGTTAGAACTCCCCAAAAGATACCATATTAAAACAGTAACCACTGATAAATATGAAAATGTTTGGATAGCGACCAATGATGGAGGACTTTACCGATATAATTTGTTGACGAAAAAGGTGAAGTATATACAACAGGCAAAGAACATCTCCTTAGCAATGATTAATTCGATGTTGTATGAAGAAAATAAAGATTTACTTTGGTTAGGGACAAGAAACAAGGGGTTACTTCGCTTGACTTTAGAGGGAGATAGCATTGTTGATGCAAGACAATATATGCATTCAGTGGGGAATGAGCAGACCATCAGTGCTAATTTTGTGTATTCAATAGTAAGGGATAAGGAAGGACACATTTGGGCAGGAACAATTGGAGGAGCACTTAATTATCTTGTCAATGAAGAGGAAGGCATTTTTAAGCGTTATAATCATTCAAATGGATTCTATGAAGACGATGTTGAGGGACTTTTGGTAGATAATCAAAATGGAGATATTTGGATTGCAGGGACTTCGATCACGCGTTTTGATAGTAAAACAAAGACATTTACACGATATAGTAAATCAGATGGTATACATGCTGAAAATGGTTTTAAAGTGAAAACAGATTTTAAGGATGTCAATGGCCGTTTGTTCTTTGGAGGGGTTGATGGGTTGACTTATATCGACATTGGAAGTTGGAGAAAAGAAAAGCAGAAGATCAATATTAATATCAAGGAAATACAGATCAATCATCAAGAATTACTGTATCAAGAGGAGCTTAATGGAAGAGTAGTACTAGATAGTCAGGTAAGAGAAAAGAAATTTTATCAACTTCAACCGAATGAAAAAGACATTTCAATTGAGTTTATTGGGGTTAGTCCAAGTGAAGTTCCAAAAATGGAATATTCTTATAAGATGGAAGGGTATGACAATCAATGGATAAAAGTATCTGAAGGAAATAGTTTTGCCTACTATTCTAACCTTTCGAGTGGGAAATATACTTTTAAAGTAAAAGGAAGATTACATAACGGCCCTTGGTCTGAAGTACAGTCAACTTATTTTGAAATTGAAAAACCTTGGTGGCAAAGATGGTATTCTATTGGTTTATTTGTGTGTATATTCATATTGGTTATTATTTTAATAAATATATCATACATTCATCAACATAAATTAAAAACGCAATTAATTTTAGCACAAAGTCAGAGAGAAAAAGATGAAGAGTTGATTGAACAAAAGCTTGAATTTTTCACCAATGTAGGGCATGATTTAAGAACACCACTCACGTTGATGCAGGGCCCTTTGGATGAGGTGGTTCAGAATAAATCAATTTCTCCTGAAATCAGAGAAAAAATCTCTTTGAGTTATAATCAAACGAACAAACTCTTACGCTTAGTCAATGAGTTGATGGACTTTAGGAAGTTTGATAAAACATTGGAATTAAAATGTGTGAAGTTTGAACTAACGTCTTTCATTGAGAATATTTATAATTCTTTCCGATTAAAGGCAATGGACAAGAAAATCACATTCCAATTGGATCAACCCAAGGAAGAGCTCAATGTGTATTTTGATGCGGAGAAAATTGAATCCGTTATTTATAACTTACTTTCTAATGCCTTTAAATTCACGGAAGAAAATGGAAATATTACGATCAAAGTAGATGTTGATTCATCTGATAAAATGATCAAATTAAAAGTAATTGATGATGGCCTTGGTATCGATGAAAATGCGCTAGATAAAATCTTTGACCGATTCTATCAAACCAAAAATGCGAACTCCATTAATATAAAAGGAACAGGTTTAGGTTTGTCAATTGCCAAGAGTGTTATTGAGGCACATGAAGGTAAAATTGAAGTGGAAAGTAGAAAAGGGCAAGGTACAACTTTCATCATCGAACTACCTTTAAAAGAAACACCAAATGAAGAGGTAATCCCTCAAAATTTCTTTGTTCAACAGGAAACGAATATTGAAATTAAAGGGTCCACTTTTGAAAAACAAACCGTGTTGTTAGTAGAAGATAATGAAGATATATTGCTTTATTTATCCAATCTATTGAAAGATACTTGTACTATAAAAGGAGCCTCAAATGGTATTGAAGCACTAGAAATCTTAAAAGAAGATAGAAATATCTCTCTTGTAGTCAGTGATGTAATGATGCCAGAGATGAACGGTACAGAGCTTTGTCATGAAATCAAAACCAATGAACATTTATGGCATATACCTGTTTTCTTATTGACGGCGAAAACATCTTTAGTACATCAATTAGAAGGGTTGGAAACTGGGGCTGATGATTATATTACCAAACCGTTCAAACCGAGTATCTTGAAGCAGAAAGTCATCAACGTATTGAAGAATAAAGAGCATGTAATGGTGATGTACCAAGGAGTAATGCAATTGCAGAAACCATTGAGTAAATATTCTAAAGAAATGGACGATAGTTTCTTGGAAGAGACCATTTCAATTGTAGAAAAACACCTTCCTGATGCCAATTTAAATGTACAGTTATTGGTAGATGAAATGGGGATGTCTCAGTCTGCACTCTACAAGAAAATGAAAGATGTGACAGGAAAATCACTAGTTGAATTTATCAAAGATGTTCGTATGCGAAAAGCGGGAGAGTTACTCTTATCCTCGAACTTAAAAATCTTTGAAATCGCTTATGAAATTGGTTTCAATGATGTAAAATATTTCAGAAAATGTTTTAAAGAGCATTATGGAATGTCTGCTTCAGAGTATATCAAAAAGATGTCTGAAATTTCGGAGAAACAGGATATGGCGAGTTAAGTTATTGGGGTGTAATTCATTCAAATACTTTTCAACTAAAATGTAGGCCTATTTGTACGAATAAGAACCCTAGCTAAACCTACTTTTTAACCTACTTTTGATTGAGGTATAAACGAAAAAGAAATGGGAGTAAATAACGTGCACCATGACTGAAGTTTTAAGTAGGTGATACAGACTTCACCAATACTAAAGTGTTGTCTACGTTTTCAACTTTCAAGACTTCAATCTTGATGAGGTTGTATAATCATCTGTCTATAATTTTAACGATGGTGTATGAAACACCCATTTCTTTATTCCAATACTTATTTTTTATCAATTAAGAAAGATGCAAATGAATGTATTACGAAATAACATCTTAAAAATAGCGGTGGTTTTAGCCGTGGTTTTTGGGGTCTCTTCTTGTGCAACTCCTCATAAGAAGTCAGTCGACAAAAAAATTAAACAACCTAATATTATTTATATCCTTGCTGATGATGCAGGTTGGGGAGATTTTAGCTGCTATGGCCAAGAAAAATTTTCTACACCTAATATTGATGCATTAGCAGAAAGTGGCATTCGATTTACGGATCATTATGCAGGAAGTAGTGTTTGTGCTCCATCAAGATCAGCATTATTAACGGGTCAGCATACAGGACATACACCAATCAGAGGTAATAAAGAAGTATTGCCAGAGGGGCAAGTACCAATTCCAGCAGATACATACAGTTTACCAAAAATGCTAAAGCAAGAAGGTTATGTAACAGGTATGTTTGGTAAGTGGGGCTTAGGTTATCCGCAATCAGAAGGAGCACCCAATGCTCAAGGATTTGATGAGTTTTATGGTTATAACTGTCAGCGTTTAGCACATACTTATTATCCATTGTATTTAAGACACAACGGAACCAAAGTACCATTACCAGCAAATTCAGAAGGTCAGATGACGTATACGCACGATATGATTCATGAGCAGGCTTTGTCTTTTATTGATCAAAATAAGGATAAACCTTTCTTTATGTACTTGCCTTACACTATTCCACACGCTGAGATGGTTGTGCCACAAGATTCGCTTTTCCAGGCGTATAAAGAAAAATTCCCTCAAGGAAAACCGTATGTTAATAAAGCGAACCATGATCCGAATTTAACACACGAAGATCGTTTTTATAGAGGAGCTTATGGTGATCAAGAATACCCAAGAGCTGCGTTTGCTACTATGATGCATTATTTGGATCAATCTGTAGGTGAAGTAGTTCAAAAAGTAAAAGACCTTGGTTTAGAAGAAAATACAATTATCATTTTTAGTTCTGACAACGGTCCACATAAAGAAGGTGGAGCAGATCCTTATTATTTCAAATCTTTTGGTCCTTTTAAAGGTGTAAAAAGAGACTTGTATGAAGGAGGAATTAGAGTTCCAATGATCGTTTCATGGCCAAAAACAATTGCTGAAAAAACGGTTTCAGATCATCCATCAGCATTTTGGGATGTCTTACCAACTGTTGCAGAGATTGTAGGTGTTGAAATTGCAGAAGATAAAAATATCGATGGTATTTCTTTCTTGCCTACATTGTTAGGAGAATCAAAAAATCAAGCACAACATGATTACTTATACTGGGAGTTCCATGAAAAAGGGGGACGTAGAGCTGTAAGAATGGGTGATTGGAAAGCAGTACAATATAACTTGAAGAAGAAGAAGAAAATTGAGATTTATAATCTATCAGATGATCCTTCAGAGAGTAACAACCTTGCGAAAGAACAACCTGAGGTTGTAAAAAGAGCTCAAAAAATCTTTGATGAAGCAAGAACAGTATCTAGGGCATTTCCATTCCAAGCTGAAAGTTTATAATCATGCATCTCAAATCAATTTTATTTATTTTCTGTTTTCTATCTGTTTTAACAGAAGGTATAAGTCAAACCAATAAAAAGCCCAATATCGTTCTGTTTTTTGTAGACGATATGGGTTGGAAAGACCCTGCTTTTATGGGATCTGATTACCATGAAACACCTCATTTAGATCAATTTGCATCTGAAGGAATAGTATTTCATAATGCCTATTCAGCAGGACCCAATTGTGCACCATCAAGAGCTTGTATGATTTCTGGGCAGTATACACCAAGACATGGTAAAGTGGCCGTTTGGAATTCAAAAAGAGGAATTGAAGAGCAAATGAGGTTGGAGCCAATACCTGATCAAGGTTTGCCTTTAGAAAACTACACTCTAGCAGAAGCCTTAAACGATGGGGGGTACAAAACAGCAATTTTTGGGAAATGGCATATTGCAGGAACTCCAGCTGAACAAGGTTTTGATGTCAACGGAGAAACGGATGCAAGCGAAATTAATTTTAAGGAAACGGATGATCCGAAAGATATCTTCAGCCTTACAGAGGAAGCTTGTAATTTTATGGAAGAAAATAAAGATGAACCTTTTTTCTTATTCCTCTCACACCATACAGTACACACCAAATGGGAAGCTAGACAACCCATGATTGAGTACTTTGAGCAAAAAGAAAAAGGTAAAATCCATAAAAATGCCAAGTACGCGGCAATGGTCAAACATACAGATGATAGTATGGGAATGATCATGGATAAATTGAAGTCTTTGGGGTTAGATGACAATACAATTGTATTCTTTACTTCTGATAATGGGGCTATTGGTAAAGTAAAACAAACACCATTGAGAGGGGCAAAAGGGATGTTGTATGAAGGGGGGATTCGAGTGCCATTGGTTGTAAGATGGCCTTCAAAAATCAAACCTTCCCACTCAACAACGCCAATTATCAACATCGATTTTTATCCTACAATGTTGGATCTAGCAGGAATCAACAAAGCAAAGGACAAAGTATTGGACGGTGAAAGTTTCAACCCAATTCTTGAAGGAAAAAAGGAAAAGCTTTCAAGATCAACCATCTATTATCATTACCCTATCTACCTTGATGGTAAAAATGCAAGAGGAGCAAGAGATGCTTACTTTAGAAATCGACCGGTCACGGTGGCTATTCAGGGAGATTGGAAATTACTTCTTTTCCATGAAGAATATGTCTTAGATGGAGGTGAAGCTAAAATTGCATCCAATCAGATGGTCGAGTTATACAACCTAAAAGATGATCCTTCTGAAAAGAAAGATTTATCAAAAATTGAAACGAAAAAAAGAGATCAATTGCTGAAGGACTTGAAGAAGTGGATGGAGAAGACGAATGCTCCTTTAGCAATGAAGAAAACACCGGAAAATTATCGTCCGGTATATAAACGTGGGAGTAACAAAAGCAAAATGACACATTAGTGTTGTGTTCGGGTTACTTTTCACCCTAATTACATTGTAAACTAAATTATCGTCAACTTTTTATCGACCTTTCTACAAGCATTTATAGGGTCGACTTTCAAATTTACTTCTTCTTCATTTTTGTCTTGAAACAAAAACGAAGCAAAAAATTCAAGGCTTAGAAGTCAAAAGCTAAATTCCATTTCTCTCGCCTATTGAAAGGATAACTCGATCAAAACTTCATCGTTTTGAGATGCTCAAACAGCAAAATCATTTTTAACGGCTCAATACATGGAATTCTTAACGCTTTTCCCTTCAAGGCCGAGGGAAGAAGTAGCAAATGAATTGGGTAGAAAGTCCATTGGCGCGAATGTTAAGCGATAGCGTCATTTGTGTTCTACAGATCAGCAGAAATCTCCTGATTTCTAAATACCAATAAAAGTTGACGATAACTTAGTCTATAATGTGCTAATTGATAATAAGAGAGACCGAAAAATGAGGATATTTTTGTAATTTTATGATTACGAAAATATCCTTTTTTTTGATTTTTTAATATTTTCGTTATTACGGTCCAAAAAACACGATAAATAGCCACCATATACGTAAAAACGCACTTTTTATTAGTTTTTCCCCCTTTTTTAATGAAAAATTAGGGGATTATACTCCCTTTAAAGCTGTTGTTTTGTAATGAAATGAAATAGAATAGGTTCTATTCTCAATAAGAACACTTTAACATTTTTTGAAATTATGCACAAGAAGTTTACTCATTTTAGAGTGGCTCACAGCATTACTAGAAAAAGCATTCTGTATCTGACTTTTTTACTACTATTTAGTTTTGATACTCTTGCCAATTCAGAAGCTGATGATAAGACTCTTCAAGCGCTTCAGGAAAACATTGTTGTTTCTGGAGTAGTAAAAGATGAAATGGGAGAATCACTACCAGGTGTGTCTATCCTTATAAAAGGAACTACTAAAGGAACAATTACTCATTTTGATGGTTCTTACAAACTATCTGTTAATACTAACGACGTATTAGTGTATTCCTTCATTGGTTACAAAAGCAAGGAAGTTGTTGTTGGTACGCAATCTGTTATCGATATCGTGTTGTCACTAGACGAGGAACTACTAGAAGAAGTAGTGGTTGTTGGTTATGGTGTACAAAAGAAACAAAGTATTGTTGGTGCTATTGAAACTACGCCAACAGAAGAGTTATTAGAATCTGGCGGTGCAACGAATATGACTAGTGCATTGACAGGTAGAGTAGCGGGTATGACGGTGATGGAGACTACTTCAGAACCAGGACAGAATGAAGCACAAATCTTAATTCGTGGTCGCTCTTCATGGAACGACAATTCGCCACTTATTCTAGTAGATGGTGTGGAAAGAAGCTTTAATGATATTGACCCTAACGAAGTAGAATCGATTTCAGTATTGAAAGATGCTTCGGCAACAGCAGTATTTGGTGTGAAAGGTGCCAATGGCGTAATCTTAGTGACTTCAAAACAAGGTTCTGAGGAGAAAACAAGAATTAATATTTCTCAGGAAGTAGGTATTAAGACTCCAATGAATACTTCATCAAGATTAGATATGCCTAATACATTTAGATTATCTAATCGAGCATTGGCAAACGATGGACTTTGGGATCAAATGATTCCAGAAAGCTATATCAGAAACTGGGAAGATCCTAATAGAGATCTTGAAAGATATCCAGAAGTAGATTGGTGGGATGAGGTAGTCGGAACAGGTTACCAATCGAAAACCAACTTCAATATTTCGGGTGGAACAAAGAAAATCAAATACTTTACATCAGTAGGTTATTTGAGAGAAACGGATGTTCTAAATTCTCAATCGAGTCAGGATTATGATCCAAGTTTTATGAATGATCGATTAAACTTTAGAACCAACCTTAAGTTTAAAGTAACGAAAACAACGAGTGTAGATTTTGGTATTTCAGGAAATCAAAAAAGGTATTCAAGTCCTGAAGAAGTAAAATCAAGTGAATATCAAAAAGGTGAATTTTTTAAGAAAATCTACAGAACACCTTCTTACCTTTATCCTGCAAGATTTGAAAATGGGACTTATGGTGGTATTGATCCAAACGGAGCAGACAACCCCTTATCAATTCTAAACGAATCAGGTAGCGGACAAACGAGACGTTCGGAGCTGTTTACAAACTTACAACTAGATCAAAAACTAGATTTCATTACTAAAGGACTTACGTTTAGAGCTAAAATTGCTTTTGATACTTATACAGAGTTTAACAAATCAATTGTTAAAGACAGAACATTATTCCACTATCCAACTCCTGACGCTGAAAACCAAGTACGTTATCCTGATGCTAACTTCGTTGAACAACCGGTCACTATTGAAAATTGGGAATATGGTTGGTTTAGAAAAACGATGTTGTATGAATTTTCTTCTCGTTATAACAGAACATTTGGAGACCATTCAGTAACCGGTTTATTACTCTTCTCAAGAAGAATTAATTCACCCGACGTTTCTTTCCCATTCTATGAAGAGAACTGGGCAGGTAGACTAACTTATGACTTCCGTATGAAGTATATGGCTGAAATCAACGTGGGTGTCAATGGATCTGATAACTTCGCTCCTGGAAAACGATTTGGTGTATTTCCATCATTTGCATTGGGTTGGGCCATTTCAGAAGAAAATTTCTTTAAAAGATTGGATTGGTTGAACAGTGCTAAGATACGTTACTCTTATGGTACCGTTGGACGTTCGCACATCAACAACAATACAAGACACCTTTACTTTGGCGAATACTACCAAGACGGTAACATCAACTGGAGATTAGGACAAGATCCGAGAAACTGGGCTCCTCACTATTATGAAGGTAGAATCCCTAACGAAAATGCAACTTGGGAAAAAGCGGTGAAACAGAACTTAGGTTTTGAAGCGACAGTTTTAAAGAACTGGAAACTGACCGTAGATCTATTCAATGAGTACCGTTATGATATCTTGATGGAAAGAAGAAATATTCCAGCATGGTCAGGTTTCCCTGATAATCCTTATGCCAATATTGGAGAGGTGAAATCAAGAGGTTTTGAAGTGGCATTAAGTTATGACTTTACAGTAGGAGATTACTTGAAGATTGGAATTGCTCCAAACTACTCAATGAACGAAAGTAAAATCATCAACAGAGATGATCCAGCTTTACTTCCTGAATCACAAAAAGATGCAGGTAAGCCGATTGGATGGAAAAAAGGATACGTTACTGATGGCTTATACCAAAACTGGGACGACATTTATAACTCACCAAATACTAACTTGGGTGGTTCGCCGATTCCGGGTGATATCAAATATGTTGATTTTAATGGCGATGGTAGTGTAGACATCAATGATCAAACTGTACTGAAAGGATTGGATGTGCCAACACAGACGTATGGTGTGAACCTTTCATTGAGCTATAAAGGACTTTCTGTTTCAGCATTATTCTACGGTGTAAGTGGTAATTACGCAAATATCTCAGACGATATGATGTGGGGCTTCTCAAAAGGTTTTTATGTATTGGATGAATTCCATACTAATACTTGGAGTGCAGAAAATCCAAACGCAAATGCGAACCCAACTCTTCACTTCCAAAACAGACAGCATAACAATAACCCAACGGAATACAGATGGGAAGATGCGTCTTACTGGCGTCTGAAAAACTTAGAAGTTGGCTATACGCTGAAAGGCAAGACAGGGGCTTTCTACAGAAATATGTACATCTATGCATCAGGTAATAACTTATTTACAGTTACTGATTTTGATGAGAGATTGGACCCTGCCAACTCAAATGCGGCTTATCCTCTAGTGAGAAGATTTAATCTTGGTTTACGACTTGGTTTATAAGAAAAGGAAATGAAAAGATTTATAATATTATTACTGGCAATTGGTTTTCTTTCTTGCGAAAGATTCTTAGATCGTTCACCAGATCAAGGTGTTACAGAGTCTGAAGTATTTACCAATTATGAGTCATATAGAGCCTTCAATGACAAACTATATGCTTATTTAGATGATTATTTTGATTGGCGTCGTCGTTTTGATTCAGGTAGTTTCAGTGACGAAACGGAGAACAATTCGAACTGGACCGTTCAAAACGATATGAATGCAGGTGGTTTTTACTCAAAACCAGGTAATGCTAATAATACAGAAGTAGGTTGGGAAATGAGCAATCAAGGTATTGGTTCACGTTCTCCGGTCATTGCGAATAGTTTTCAGGCTATTCGTACAGCGAACATCACAATCGAAAGAATTGAGATGTTAGAGGATGCTACTCCACAACAAATTGATGAGTTATTAGGACAAGCCTACTTTATGAGAGCTTGGCATTATTTCCAAGTGTTGATTCGTTGGGGAGGAATGCCGGAAATGAAAAACTCGTTTACACCGGATACGGATTTTAACCTTCCAAGAAGAAACTTTGTAGAAAGTGCTCAAGATTGTGTGGAAGATTTAGATATGGCACTAGAGTTATTACCCAATCGATGGGAAGCCGATCAACTAGGTCGTGTCACTAAAGGTGCCGCTTTAGGATTAAAAGGAATGATTCAACTTTATATGGCTTCACCATTAATGCAACAAGATGCAGGAAATGGAGCGGTTTATAATAATGAATTACTTCAGCAAGCCATGACTGTTCAAGGAGAGTTGTTCAGAACTGCCGGTGAATACGGTATTCAATTGATGAATGGAAATAACTATAGTGATATTTTTTACAATGAGTTTGAGCCAGCCAATTCAGAATTTGTATTCTGGAGACATACAGGTATCCGATCTTCTACTGATGTAAGAAATCACTTTATACCACAATCCTATGGAGGTGCCAATGCCACAACTGGCCCAACACAAAATATAGTAGATCGATATGAAATGAGTAATGGATTACCAATCAATGATCCTGATTCAGGTTATGATACGAATAATCCATATGAAAATCGTGACCCTAGATTCTACAACAACATTTTGTATAATGGAGCACCTTGGGGTAAAAATGGTAATACACAATTGTACATTGAAACATTTACTGGAGGTAGAGAAGATAAGTTACCGATCAACCAAAGATCATTGACAGGTTATTTTGTCAAAAAATACTGGCCAGTAGGCAACAACCGTTGGGAAAATAGATACGGTATGCATTATATGCCTTGGGTATTTATTCGCTATGCACAGATTTATTTAGATTTTGCGGAAGCAGCCAATGAGGTATACGGCCCAACGACAGTAGCTCCAGAGGCAGGAATGTCAGCCGTTCAAGCCATCAATATTATCAGAAACAGAGTAGGGATGCCAGATGTAAACGCTAAATACACTTCTAGTAAAGATGTTTTTAGAGAGAGAATTCGCAACGAAAGAGCTGTAGAATTATGTTTTGAAGGGCACCGTTGGTTCGACTCGCGTAGATGGAAAACAGCCGAGCAAGATTACCGTTCGATCCGAAAAGTAATTATTACAAAAGACGGGGATAACTATACTTATGAATACCCTGAAATTCCGAATGCGAGAAACTTTGCCGAAAGAAATTATTGGTACCCAATTCCATTGGAGGAAGTAAGTAAAAATGAAAATTTCACTCAAAATCCAGGATGGTAAGAAAGTTATGAATTATACGAATAAAATATATAAATGGACTTTTGCTTCCCTCGTATTTTTTATGGGTGCAAATGCTTATGCGCAAGAAGAAGTTGAAGTGCCATTACAAGAAGTACCTTCAAAAGTGACTTCTGAGGGGACTGAAAGGTTCAAAAGAACATTGAAACTAAGTAGTGACGAAAAGGTAGAAACTACTTACAGAACGCTTTCGAAAGAGCAGTTTATTGGAGTAGCCAACGGAATTTATGGAGATGATCTTTCGACTTCCAATGAACTCAATCTTTCTAACACATTACAAGGTAGAATCCTTGGCTTGCAAGTGACTACAAATGCCAACGTACCAGGAGGTGGAGGAGCCTCTATTACTGTACGCGGAAAAGACAGTAACAGTGGTAACTCACCTTTGGTATTGGTAGATGGTATTGATAGACCTTGGATGGATCTGAATCCAGAGGAAATCGACAAAGTGGTAGTTCTTAGAGATGCTACAGCAAAGATTCTTTATGGATCAAGAGCAGCCAATGGTGTAATTTTGATTACAACCAAAAGAGGGGAGTCAAGTGGTCTTCAAATTAGTGGCGGATTTGAATTTGGAATGAAAACGCCAACCAGTAACCCTGAGTTTTTAAGTGCTGATGAGTACGCTCAGTATTATAATCAAGCGCGTTTGAATGATGGTCTTCCTGCTTTTTACAGTGAAGAACAGATTGCAGCGTATAGAAATGGGACAGATCCACTTTTATACCCTAATGAAAATTACAGAGATTTTGCTTTAAAAGAATCAGCGCAGTATCAAAAGGGGTATTTGAATTTTCAAGGAGGGACAAAAAAGGCGAAGTTCTTTGCTCACCTAGGATACACTGGTGATGGAGGATTAGAATCTACGGGTTTTGAGACCACTTACGAACGTTTCAATATGAGAGCCAATGTTGATATTGAATTGTCAAGCTGGGCTACTTTAAAAACGGATGTAGCGGGTAGAGCAGAGTTCAGAAATAAACCAGCAATGTCCACGGCTAATTTCTTTACGGATTTAGCGTCAACAAGAGCATTAGAATATCCTATTTTTATTGAACAAGGCGACTCTAGAGAAACGACCGTATTGGGAGGTAGTTTAAATCACCCTCAAAACATTTATGGTCAAATGAATTATGGCGGATATGATATTCAGAATGATAGAAATATCCAAACAAGAATCGGTTTTGATTTTGATTTAGACGATTATGTTAAAGGTTTATCAGCTGATATCTATGCCTCTATTGACTATAACTCTATGTTTAGATACGGCAAAAATGAAGGTTATAACAGTTATGCTGTTGTGATGCCAGGCGAAGAAGAAGGATATAAATTACAATTGGTCAATTCAGGTCTTAAATCGGATGACCAAGAGCGAAAAGGATCAAGTGATTACTACAGCAATACGTTTTACGGTTCGATTAACTACGACAGAACTTTTAATGACAAACACCACTTACTTCTAACAGGTGTAGGATATCTTCAAGGAACTTCGGACAGTCAAAGTTTCCAAGTGCACAAACACTTGCATACAGGACTGTCGGCGAATTACATGTTCAATAAAAAATATGTAGTGGAAGGATCTTCTGTGCTTGTGACTTCTAATACACTGCAGAACCAAAATCAATCGATGTGGACTTACTCAGGCGGTTTAGGTTGGATAGTTTCTAATGAAAACTTCCTCAAAAACAATGATGTGTTGACTTACTTAAAACTAAAGGGTTCTGCAGGTGTATTAGCACACAATAATTCATTGAATTATTATACAGAGGTACTTCGATACGGAGAAAGTGGCGATGCTCGTTTTGGTCCTACCAACAACAACAGGTACCCTGTTTGGACACCAACGGCATACGGTAATGAGGACATTGAATATGAGAAATCAATTGAGTTAAACTTAGGTACTGAGTTGGCATTATTCAATAAAATCTATGTGGAGGCAAATGTATTTAGAAATGCCCGTAAAGATATGCCGGTAGCCATGGACGATTTTTACCCTGATTATTTAGGCGGAAATCAAATGATGATGAATTATAACGCTACATTAAGTAATGGTTTTGAGTTAATGGTTTCTTACATGAAGCAATTAGGAGCATGGCATATTGGTGTTTCATCCAATTTCATGTATCAGCAAACAGAGTGGGATGAGGTGTTAGAATATCAGTTTGATGAAACTTACTTGAGTCAAAAAGGAATGCCGATTGGTAATATATACGGCTACAGAAACTTAGGTTTCTTCCAAAATGCCGGTGACATTGCAGGTGCTACCAACCAAACATTTGGTGCGGTAAGACCTGGTGATTTGAAGTATTCTGATTTGAATAACGATGGTGTGATTGATGAAGATGACAGAACGTACTTGGGCACAACGGACCCTACAATGACGTACGGTATCCAATTGAATGTGGGGTATAAGAACTTTAACCTATTCGTTCATGGTTCTGGATTGGCAGGTCACTACGTCAACAACAACAGTCAATACTATCAGTTTGATGGTCTGATGAACTACTCTGAGATTGCAAGAGGAGCATGGACGGAGGCAACAGCTGGAGAGGCATCTTACCCTGCCTTAACAACAGCACAGTCTACCAACAACTTCCAAAACTCAGATTTCTGGTTAGAAAAAGGCAATTTCTTCAGAATCAAAAGTGTAGAGTTGAGTTATACAATGCCAGCTAAAATTGTACAGAAAATGGCTGGAATTCAATCAACATTTACATTGAGAGGTAATAATCTTTATGAATTCACAACGATTGGAAATAAAAATTTAGATCCTGAAAGACCCAATACAGGGATCACGAACTTCCCGATTATGAGAAGTGTGACTTTGGGAGCTCATTTTAAATTTTAATTGATGTAATGATATGAAAAGAATAAAATACATAGTGCTAAGCTTGATTATTGGATTATCAACATCAGCATGTTCAAATTACTTAGAGTTAGAGAGAGATAACCACAGACCTGAAAAAGAAATTTGGGCTCACCCTAGCACAGCAGAAGGTGTATTGCTTTCTGCTTACCAAGCACTTCCATCAGTGTATACTTCTTATGGAAATGATATTTTAGATTGTGCGACTGACAATGCCGTAACAAGACAAATTGAATCATCGCTTAGAAGAATGTCAGCTGGCGGATGGAACCCTTCAAGTAATCCTATTGGTGATTGGTCAGGATCTTATGAGGTGATTAGAAATATCAATGATTTTCTTCAAAAAGGTTTAGCCGTGGATTACTTTATCTCTGATTCACTCCGAAACGCCAACTACAAACAACGTTTATATGGTGAGGCCCACTTTTTAAGAGCTTATTATCATTTTAATCTTTTAAAAAGACATGGTGGGGTAGCCACAAATGGTAGAGTATTGGGTGTTCCCATTATGCTTGGACAAACATCTGACAATACCACATTGCCAAGAAATACTTACGAAGAAGTAGTGGCACAAATTTTAAAAGATACCGAAGTAGCCATGGAGAACTTGCCATTGGAATACACTGGTTCGGATGTAGATTTTGGAGAATCGAATATTGGTAGAGCTTCTCAAATGGCTGCTCAAGCACTTCGTTCAGTCGTTACACTTTATGCTGCGAGTCCTGCATTCGCAGATCAACAAGACCAACTTTCTGCGGAAGAGAAGTGGGGTAGAGCGTTATACGAAAGTCAGAAATTGATTGATATCATGAACGGACTTCCTGCATGGGATGATGATATTTTCTTTGATGACCGATTGGGCGAGCCGATTATGAGAAGATATGCCAACAACAACGATATTGAGCGTAAAAACTATCCACCATCACTCAATGGACAAGGAAGTACGAACCCATCACAAGAGTTGGTAGACGCTTTCCCGATGGCCAATGGTTATCCGATTGATCACCCAGATTCTGGTTACGATGCTACAAAACCTTATGAAGGGAGAGATGAACGTTTTTACGCAACAATTATTCACAATGGTACTTCTTTTAAAGGCACAACAATTGCAACGCATGTAGGAGGAGAAGACCATGTTCAAGTCAATGATTTTGCCACAAGAACGGGGTATTACCTAAAAAAGTTTATCAATCCTAATGTGAGTATTACGCCAGGTTCTGTCTCTAACGGACGTCATTATATTGCTTTATTTAGAAAAGTGGAAGCTTATTTAAATTATGCAGAGGCTGCTAATGAGTTATCAGGCCCTAACACTGTACCGCCGTTTGGTAGAATGACTGCTAAAGAGGCGATCCAAGTAGTACGTCAGAGAGCCAAAATTACTTCAGACGCTTACCTTAATTCCATTGCGGGAAGAGAGGCTTTCAGAGACTTTATTCATAACGAAAGACGTATTGAATTGGCTTTTGAAAATCACCGTTTTTATGATATTCGCCGTTGGAATTACAGCTTAGATGCAATAAATTTACCTGTAAATGGTATTGAAATAAATATAGATCAAAACACACTGACAACTTCCTATCAAAAGATTCATGTTGAAGATAGAAATTACCAAAGCTACATGATTTACGGACCTATTCCATATCGTGAAGTATTGAAAGGTGATGCTATTATTCAAAATAAGGGATGGTAAATGAATGAATTATGAGAAAATTACTTTATACTTTTATCGCATCATTGTTCTTCTTGACAAGTTGCGAAAGTTACAATAACTACCTTAACGACTACGATTATTCAACAGTCTATTTTCCGTATCAAAAACCAGTAAGAACGGTGATTGCAGGAGAGGGCTTACAGTTTAAAATGGGCGTAGTGCTTGGAGGAAAAAGAGAGAACAACAGAACAGAGGTGGTAAGCTATACCATTGATTCAACCCTGTTAGAAGGTACCGCATTTGAGCTTTTACCTTCGGAATATTACACCTTGAGCAATGATAATGAAATGTGGATTCAAGAAGGAGAATTCAACGGTTTAATTGACGTTGTTTTAGATTCTGCACAATTCCTTCAAGATCCTAATGCATTGATCAGAAATTATGCTCTACCCATCCGAATTCTAACTTCCACTACAGACTCAGTACTGACTGGAGATGAAACGAAAGGGGTAGAAGCTATGGACTATATGATTCCGGTGATCAAGTACATTCATACGTTAGATGCCGTTTGGTATCATCACGGCGTTGATTCCGCTTTCAACACAACAGGAGGCTTAGAAGAGGTGACTGTAAATAGCAACGAAGATATGGTGAACAACACCACTTGGAATCTTTCGACAGTAGGTGCAACAGAGGTGATCTCAAATGGACTTTCAGGAATTCGTTTTACATCCCGCTTACATATGAATATGGATTTCGAAAGCGGTATCATTGATGTAACAAGTGCTTCAGATTCTGAAATCCAAGATGTTGAAAATATTGCTTCTCGTTACGTAAAAGAAGACCAAAGAGTGTACTTGAAATATAAATATGAATTGGACAATCAAACGCATATCGTTACAGATACTCTAACATTCAGAAACAAAGAACTTTCATTAGAACTTTGGGATTAAGCTATACTAATTTCAAACTACAAAGTGATGCTGTTTTCAATGGCATCACTTTTTTTGTGTTTGAAATTGAATAGCAGGTCCAAATGGTAGAAACCTCACTGGCGCGAATGTTAAGCGTAAGCGTCATTCGTGTCCTTGAGATCATCAGAAATCTCCTGATTTCTAAACAGAATAATTAACGATAGTTTCGTTTACAATGTAATAAGTTGATCTTAGTTTTAATTCTTCTTTAGAATATCTAATTTTATTTATCTCTTAAAGAAATCTATATAATAAACTAAAATTAAGAATGAGCAAAGCAATCAATGGAAGTTCAAATAAAACTAAAACAACATTTCTATTTGGAGCAGGAGCAGCAATACCGTTTAATGGTCCGACAACTCATGACTTAACACAAATTGCCCTTAAAATTGGACCAAATATACGTGATGAAGAAAAAACAATTACACAATACATTTTTGATAAATTGCTTGATGCAGGGTTTTCAGAAGATGAAGTAAACTTCGAGACACTAATTGCCGTTTTAGAAGAACTGTATATATTCTATGCTAATACTCATAATAATATATCATCTTTCTATAGTGTATTTCTAAATGGTGATAAATTCAAGCATAAAGTTGTTAATCCAAATCATCTAGAGGGAACAGTTAGAATGCTGGAATCTGGTGCTACAACTGAAAATGAAATACAAGAAATCATAAAGGAGTTAGTGGGTAAAATCATTATTGAAATCAATGCTGAAATTCACCAATATGCATATCACACTAAAAGTTCAAAACTGAAACTGCTTTCTACCAATGAAGAAGATAAAAAAGGTTTAATTGAAAATTTTCAAAAATGGATTCAATCAATAAAAAGTGAATCATCAATTCGAATTTATACCCTTAATTATGATTCGATTTTTAAAGCAATTATGCAAGAAGTTGGGATAAACTTATTCGATGGATTTAATGAAACCGATAATCTTAATAAGAGGGGGCCTGATTTATATAAAATTATTTCAGATTCAGAAGAAGATATTCACTATAATTTACATGGTTCAATCTATTGGAGATTTACAGATATTGACGATTGGGAACATGAAGATAACATTCCTTTTATAGTAAAAGGATATGGCCCCAGTTTGCCTGAAATGAGAGTTTTTAAAGGAGTGGAAAAGGGAAAGCCATTATTATTATCAAGTATCATATCAGGTTATCAAAAAGTTCAAAGAATAAGTATTCCACCTCTTAGAGAAATGCATAATGCCTTTGAAAAAGATTGTATGGAGAGTAATAAATTAATAATTGTGGGTTATTCACTTGGAGATGATCATATAAATAGAATTATTCAGACAGCATTTTTTTATAATGAAAATTTAAAAATAGAAATAGTAGATCCCTCAGACTTAACTAATTCAACTAAAAGTATGGACTACAAAATTTTAAGAGAATTTGATCGTTTTTCAAACCCTTCACTCCCTAAAAATACTGATGACGATAAAGTTAAATTATTATGCGATGATAGAATCATCTTACATAATAAATACTTAGAAGATTATTTGTCTTGTGAGATTAAAATGTCTGTTCTTAGTGTCAAGCCGTAAGGCATCACTGAGAACTATAGCATAGTTTAAGTCTGTGACGTATAACTTTATAAAACTATGGGGAAATATAGTTACCCCAGTAGTTCGGACTGTCTAAGCAGAAAAGATAATTATCTTTTTTTGAGAGATTCAGCTTCAAAC
>NZ_JACVVP010000023.1 GCF_014534745.1 Flammeovirga sp. EKP202 | reverse complement strand
TAAAAACAGCTTAATTTAGCATCCTTATATTTATACTTTTACCATTCGCAAATTTTTGGTGAGCGAAAGGTCAGTAAATTACATTTCAACTTCCATTTTATACGCTCAACAATCTCTCATCTTGATGAAAACAATTCGATTTCAACAAAGTACAGGCTCTGAATTATTAGATCAACTACAAAGATATTTTGGAGGTAATATCAACAAGAACAAACTAATTTTTGATAATAATAAAGTAAACGGAGAAGTTACTTTTTATAAGGTATTTGATGGTATGGAATTATTGACTTTTGATATCAACCATAACTCAGATATTGAATTTATAATTGAATCCATAGAAAATCAGGATGATAAACAGATGATTATTCGTTTTGAGTATTCTTCTTCATTAATTTCAGATATTGTTGAGAAAAAAAATATAGAAACTAACGGAATGTATATTCACAGTGCTAACATTCCTTTTGTATTAAAAAGTAAACCTTCAGATAGTACAAAATGGTTAAGTATTCGTTTGACAAAGTCTTATGTTGAAAAGTACTTAGAGGAGACTGAAAAGATTTTAAGTCAAACTTTCAGTACTGAAAAAACATGGGTGATCTACGATATAATTCCAGTTGAAATTCAATTGCTTTTGCATAGTATATTCACTATCCCCGATTCAGTTTCAATACCACTAAGAAAAGGAGTGATTTTCGGGAAGTCTATTGAAGCATTAGGTGTATTATTTGATAGAGTTTTGTCAAGAGAAGTACCTAATGAAAATGATGGTATAGGATTGCATTCAGATGATTATAAAGTCATGATTTCAATAAAAGATTATCTTTTAGAAAACTTGCATAAACAAATTTCTCTTGAAGAAATTTGCGAGAAGTTTTATGTATCTAACTCTAAATTAAGAAGAGATTTTAAGAAAGTATTTGGAACAGGCGTGAAACAGTTTGTGATCAATACAAAATTAGAGCAGGCTAAATATACTCTAATCAATTAAGGAGTTTCTGTCACTGAAGTAACAAGACTATATGGATATAACTCAATTTCTAAGTTTTCAGAAGCATTTAAAAAGAAATTTAATATTTCCCCAAAACAAGTAGCTAAAAAATATAGCTATTTATAAAGCTTGATTGATGAAAGGAAGATGCTTTTCTTTCATTATGAGGACTAAAATTATATTGATTTTCTTACTGAAACACAATTTCATTAGGAATTACACCCACCTTAAAAGAGTCTAACTTTACACCCTCTTGGTTGTATTTGAAAATCCAACCTTTCTGAACGTAATCAATCGCATCTGCAACATAGATATCATTATTACGAGGAGATACACCAAGTCCGTAAAAAAGGCGTTTTTCTTTTGGGATAATGGAAGTGGGAGTGGAGGTTTCGATGGGCAAAGCAAATACATCTTTTTGAATATAGTATAAAATGTCTTTTTCCTTATTGATACGAAGTCTGGAAGGCATACTAAGGTAATCATTTGCAGAGAGATCTAGGGTTTTTATTATTTCAAATTGAATGGGATCAACTTGAACAATAGCAGGGGTAAGCTGAACTAAACCTCCATTACAAAGCACCCATATTTTGTCATTTTTATCAACCTGAAGGTCAATAGGCCCGTAAGGAAGTGCTAAACTATCTACAATAGCATCGGTTTGTGCATTGATTTTTAATAAAAACTGTCCACCTTTTCGGCTGTCATATACTGTTCTGGTTTGTGTCATGTAAACGAAATCACCCACTTTACACATTTTTTCGGTCCACCCTGATGTTCTAACTTCTTTTTGAATAGTATTAGAATCAAGATTTAGAACATAAAAACGATCCGCATATAGTTCAGTTATGTAGGCTTTATTTTCATCTATTGGTAAAAGATAACGCGGACTACTTCTTGGAATTTCGATTCTTCCAATCCATTTAGCGGTTTTGGTTTCTATGATATCCACTCTCTCTGAATTATTGACACATATATAACCTTTTTCTCCAATAATGGTCATGGATTGAGCGACATTTCCTAATTCAAAATCATTCCTTTGTTTGTAAATTTCTTCATATACGCTATCCGATTCATATTTTTTGAACGAGAGTGTACCATGTCCCCAATCGAAATTACCCTCATTGATCACAAATAAACCTTCCTCAAAAGTAACTTCCTCAGGCACTTCTGGTGTGTTAGAAATAGGCATGCTGTCCTCAACAGTATTGCATGCATCAAAAGAAAGGGTAACTAATATGAAAATAAGAATCGGAAAACGCATATATGATTATAGTTTATAAGTAAAGGTGAGTTGATATACTCGGCCAGGCATTGGTTTTCTAGCAATAGACTGATAGTGGAAAGCGAAAACATTTTCGATTCGAGCCTTTAAGTCGAATCGATGTTGACGAAAGGAGAACTGCTTACCTATACTGAAATTTGTGAGATAATAAGGAGGTAAATATTCGCTTCCATCAGTTTGTGTTAATCGCTTTCCGTATATCTGCTGTTCCACTATCCCGTACCAAGATTTGTAATTTGCTTGTATATAACCTTGAGCACTAAAGACAGGAGTATATATTAATTGTGTGCCTACTGATTGGTCTAGTTCATCATAAGCCTCTAAGTTTTCTGACTTTACATAAGATACAGAAGCATACCCAATCCATTGCCAGTCACTCTTATGATAGGTCAACTGTAAGATTTGTTCAATACCACGACTGTGTACTTTCTTTAAATTTTCTGGACGCCATAAATTACTGACCGCCGGCTTCCAAACTATCCAGTTATGAATAATAGAACTGAATGCAGTGATGTCATAGCTCAATCTCCAATTATTTTTCCAATGCGATTGAATACCCAAAGTTCCTTCATAAGTCCATCCCTGTTCTGGTAATAGATCAGGGTTTCCAACAGGGTACCAATAGCGGTCATTCAAAGAAGGAGCATGGAAGTTTTTGGAAATATTACCTCTAAGACTATAAGAGTATTTTCCATTTTGATTCCATTGGTATTCTATCCCTAAGGAAGGCAAAATAGGTTTGAGATCACCATCTATCCATTGTTGTCGAATAAGAAAACTCATGGACAATTGTTCTATAGGGAAATAATCAAATCCACCATATAGATCAATGGTGTTTTGATGCACATCAATAATTGTTGAGTCGGATGAAGCTTGGTATTGATTACTGCTAATTTTGTCCCAAGTATAATCATAACCACCTCTTAAAAGCAGTTGATCATGAACTTGATACGACGCTCTAAGGTGTGATTGGTATTGATATGAAGTTGAATTAGAATGGGTGGTTTTTGGCGTTTCATCATTACTTAAAAGCTTTTCATACCATAAATAATCATGAATATAAGCGTTATTCCACTCCATTTTGAAATTGTCATGATTGACTTTCCAAGTGACTAATCCTCTAAATGATTCATCACCTTGTTTTGAATCACCATATCTACTATCCATAGAAGGCGTCAACTTTCGTTCACTATTCTGATACCAAATATTACCTTGTAGCGTATGGTTTTCATTTATTTTATAGCCGACCTCTTGCAATGCTCCATATTGTATTTGTCCGGAGTGATCATTGCTCCAGGTTGGGGTTTCAGGTTGTAATGGATTGACAAACTCAAAAAGGTTTCGACCGTCTTTATAAAATAGTTTGGTAGTACTGCTCCATTTTTCATTTGAAAAAGAGATGCTACCATTTGTGATTGAATTTTGTAATGTATTATAAGTTTGAGAGAAGATAACTTCCTGTTTTTTGTCCCAGTTTAATTTACTATTCATCTGTATGCCACCCCCTAAACCACCTGTACCATAAAGTAAACTGGATGCACCGTAATTGACAGTGACTTCATCGGTGAAAGCGACAGGAAATAGTGAAAGGTCAACCTGACCCAGCATAGGTGAGTTCAGGTTGATTCCATTCCAATACACTTGGGTGTGACTGGCACCCGTACCACGGAAAGAGGGAGTAGCCGTACCTCCCGCTCCGTAGCTTTTGATAAATATGGGAGTAGTTAGGGTTAGTAATTCTCCTAAAGAAGCTGACAAATACTGATCAATTTGCTCTTTGTCAATTTTAGTGTTTTTGAAACTGATTCTCTCAGGTATGCGTTGCCCGATGATTTCCACTTCGCTTAAGTAAGTAGTTGAATCAATTTGTGCATTTGCCTGCGAAAACCAAAAGCAAACGATCAGTAAAAGTCTAAACTTATAATTATTCATTTGTAGGAAGTAGACTGATATCTGCCGCTTTAACAATTTCTGGAGAACGCTCTCCAAGCCAGTGTGCAATTTCAGTAGTTGCTGTATATACTTTTACAAAGTCTATTGCAATAAGCTCTACTTTCTCTCCATTTTCATCTACAGCATTACTGATATCAAAAAGGTCTGCACTTCTTAAAATTCCTTCATTCTCATACCCTCTGTTGTCTGCATAACCCCAGTCGTAAGCAGGGTTGTGGTAATATTTCCACTCACCCATATCCTCAAACCAAGTATTAGACTTTAGTTTAGTACCTGTAAATGTGATTTCATCCTCTTCATAAAAAGTAGGGAACATAGGCTGTTCATGGAAAGGTTTAACTGGAGTAAAGTCCATTTCACCTTCGTTTTCAGTATCACCATACTTTTCTTTATATTTAATAATATGTTGATCTTCCTCTGGGCCAGGTCTGTAGTAAGTGATAGAATAATTGTGAGTGGTTTCATCTTTGTAATATTCACTCCCAGCTAATTCATACCAAGGCTCATCATCATCTGCTATGCCGTTGTGATTCAAATCTTGACAAACCATTACGATACCTGGCTCACTATTGTCTTCAAATGAATTTCCGTAAATAGCAATATCGTCTCCTTCTCCATTCATGATAGAGTGGTCAAATTTAAATGTGACATTTCCTCCAAAAGTCCCTAATGAGATAAATTGATACGAATCACCAATGATATTGACAACAGAGGCTTGGTCATCTACTTTGTTTAAAAATTGTCCTGGAGCAGGTGAGAAGTTTAATACTTCCGTGATATATGGGGTCGCATTTGGATTGACAATAGGAGTATAGATAGCATCCCACGTTGCCGTTAATGTAAATTCTTCTTTTACTGGTTCCCCAAAGTCATAAGGCATATCGTTTTTTAACCACGTTACAAATTCAGATCCATCCATAATTGGATCATTTGGTTTAGTAACTGTATCACCATCAATGATCAATTGTGATTCAACAGCTGAACCTCCTGCAGGGTCAAATTTCACTTCATGTAAAATGCTTTGATCTTCTTGAGAATCACAACTCGCAATTAGCCCAAGAATAGATAAGAATAAAAGTTTGTTTAGTATAGTAAGTCGTTTTTTCATTTTTAGATAAGTTCAATAGCTATTGCCCAAATTGAGCAATAGCTGATTTAAAATTATATATTGTCAGTAAATTGTAATTCTTCACCTCTTAAAACAGAAATCACTTTTCCGTCTACCTCAATAGTTTTTACAAACTTGTTTTGTCCTAACATTGCTTCAATTGTAGCAACATAGTCTTCGGAAACGTTATCATAAGTACCTTCTTCAGCTCCTAAAGTTTTGATATAAACTTCCGTTTCACCTATCAATACTTTCACTTCATCTTCGCTTGTGAAAGTCACTTCTCTTACATTACCTCTTACCACTTCATTAAAAAACTCAATACCATAACGCATTGGAGCTAACCATTTTGAACCATTGTAAGCATTTGTTCCTGTTTCATCAAATTCTTCATTTCTTCCATACCCAAATCCTAGTTGAGGAGAAGACATGTAAACATCTTTTACCAAATCAAAAACAAAAGTTTGACCTTCAATGTGTGTATCATTTTTAGTGAATTTCAACGGGAAAGAAAACATTCCGAAATTGGAGTGATCATAGAAGTCTTTTGAGCTGTTGCCTTCAGGATCAGTAATGTAAGCTTCAGTTCCCCAAGCCCAACCGAACATTAAATAATTGATTTGAGCTTTTACCAACATATGTTTTTGTGATTCCATGGCTTGGAAGTCATCAAGGGAAATAGTTTGATATGTTACTTCAGTTTCACCCACTGAAAACATATATTTTGCTTCAATACTGATAGGGGATGTAACAGGTGTTGCAAAGTCATACGGTTCATTTTCGTGATACCACCCAAGGAAATCAGATCCTTCTTTTTGAGGGGTTTCAGATGGTTCTGCTACCGTTTCGTTTTCAATGACAGAGACAACAACATCACTGTCACCGTTATTGATACGAAAAGTTACGTCAAATAAGGGGAGTTCTTCCGTTGCTTTTTCACAACTCGTGAAGCCTACGGCTAAAATTAGGAAAAGAAGATTGATTAAGTTTGTAAGCTGCTTTTTCATTTTAAACTAGAAAAATTGTTTTTCAACAACTTACGGGATGGAGAGACACAACTATTTATTGTGCAGATTAGCGCAAGCAAAATGCAAAAAAATACCTCCAACTTTATTCCCGAAGTTGTCTTTTCGATTAATATAAAATTGGTAGGTCTCCTGACTTTCTCCTTTGTTACTCCTTCTCATTCAGATCAAATGAATAATGGTTATCTGTAACAAATTTTTGATTGAGATTTACAGTTGCGGGTACAGTCCTAGAATTACACTAGGTTCCCTGTTATTCTTCTCAGAACCAATTATGATACAAAATTGCAGGGTTGGTTTAAGAGTTTTTATGATGTAAGTCAGTGTTAACATATGATTGATAATATCGACTAAAGTAAACGATTGTTAATCTTGTTGAAGGTTTTGCGAAGAAATTTTATAAAAAGCTCAATTAGAAAATCTTTAAAAAAATAGGTGTTTGACGCTGTTTTTTTGTTTTTTAAGATAAAAAAATTACTAAGAAAATGATTTTTGTTCTGATTTTCTAAACATTTATTAAATTTGCAACTTGAAAATTAAGAATGCTCTAGGAAAGAGTAGATTTAATTAAACAAAACAACAAATTTCGGCAGCATTCAGTGTGTTTCCCTATCACATAAGAAAAAAGACATGGCAAAAGCAAAAATTATTTACACCAAAACAGACGAGGCACCAGCATTAGCTACCTATTCGTTTTTACCAATCGTAAAAACATTCGCAAGTGCAGCAGGCGTTGAAATCGAAACAAAAGATATTTCTTTAACAGGACGTATCATTGCTAACTTCCCTGAGAATTTGTCAGAAGACCAAAAGATCGGAGATGCTTTAGCGGAACTAGGTGCTTTGGCAAAAACACCAGAGGCGAACATCATCAAGTTACCAAACATTTCAGCTTCTATTCCACAATTACAAGCTGCAATTAATGAGCTTCAAGCATTAGGATACAATATTCCTGATTATCCAGCTGAGCCTGCCAACGCTGCCGAAGAGGAAATCAAGAGCAGATATGCAAAAGTTTTGGGTAGTGCTGTAAACCCTGTATTGAGAGAAGGAAACTCTGACCGTAGAGCTCCAAAAGCAGTGAAGAATTATGCAAAGAAACACCCTCACTCAATGGGTGCTTGGACGGCTGATTCTAAATCACACGTGGCAAGTATGCCTGCTGATGATTTCTATGGTAGCGAAAAATCTGTTACAGTAGACAAAGCAACTGATGTTAGCATTCAGTTTGTAGGTGCAGATGGTTCAACTTCTGTATTGAAAGAAAAAGTAGCGCTTTTAGAGGGTGAAATTATAGATGCTTCAGTGATGAACGTAAAAGCTTTAAAAGCATTTATCGCTGAGCAAGTGGCTGACGCAAAAGCACAAGGTGTATTGTTCTCATTACACATGAAAGCAACAATGATGAAGGTTTCTGACCCTATCATCTTTGGTGCAGCAGTAGAAGTATTCTACAAAGATGTATTTGAAAAATATGCTGATTTATTCAACGAGTTAGGCGTTACAGCAACTAACGGTTTGGGTGATGTTTATGCAAAAATTGCAGGTCACGCAAAACAAGCTGAAGTTGAAGCGGCTATCGAGGCAGTTTACGAAACAGCTCCTGACTTGGCAATGGTTGATTCTGACAAAGGAATCACTAACCTTCACGTTCCTTCAGATGTGATTATTGACGCTTCTATGCCAGCAATGATCCGTACTTCTGGTCAAATGTGGAACAAAGCAGGAAAACAACAAGACACGAAAGCGGTTATTCCAGACCGTTCTTATGCGGGTGTTTACCAAGCTACAATCGACTTCTGTAAGCAAAACGGTGCTCTAGACCCAACAACAATGGGTTCTGTATCAAACGTAGGTTTGATGGCACAAAAAGCAGAAGAGTACGGTTCTCACGATAAAACATTCCAAATGTCAGCAGCAGGTACTGTAAAAGTAGTTGACGCGGCAGGTACTGTATTGATCGAGCAACCTGTAGGTGAAGGTGATATCTTCAGAATGTGTCAGGTGAAAGACCTTCCAATCCAAGATTGGGTGAAATTAGCAGTGAAGAGAGCGAGAGCAACAGGTACTCCTGCTGTATTCTGGTTAGACGAAAATAGAGCGCATGATGCTCAATTGATTGCTAAAGTAAACAAATACTTAGCGGATCATGATACTGACGGTTTAGAGTTATTGATCAAAGCTCCTGTAGCTGCAACTCAATTCTCATTAGAGCGTATCGTGAAAGGTGATGATACAATCTCAGTAACAGGTAACGTATTAAGAGATTACTTGACTGACTTGTTCCCTATCTTAGAAGTAGGTACTTCAGCAAAAATGTTATCAATCGTTCCATTGATGAATGGCGGTGGATTATTCGAAACAGGTGCAGGTGGATCAGCTCCTAAGCACGTTCAACAATTCATCAAAGAGGGGTACTTAAGATGGGATTCATTGGGTGAGTTCTTAGCGTTAGCCGTTTCTTTAGAGCACTTAGGTGAAACGTTTGACAATCCTAAAGCGAAAGTATTAGGAGAAGCATTAGACGTAGCTACAGGTCGTTTCTTAGATAATGATAAGTCGCCAGCAAGAAAGGTAGGTGGAATCGACAATAGAGGTTCTCACTTCTACTTAGCGTTATATTGGGCACAAGAGTTAGCTGCTCAAGACAAAGATGCTGAGTTAAAAGCTCAATTTGCTGAGTTAGCGAAAGACTTGACTGAAAATGAAGAGAAAATCAACGCTGAGTTGATTGGTGCTCAAGGTAGCGCTCAAAGCATTGGTGGTTACTACCATCCTTCATTTGATCAAGCTTCTAAGGCAATGCGCCCAAGCTTTACTTTAAATGATGCTTTAGCACAACTTGTATAAGTTATAGTGTTATAATACATAGATCAACCCTGTCTTGCAAAAGGCAGGGTTTTTTATTTGTTGAAGGAATTTTGGAGCTAATGTGATTAAGGAGGTGTTCAATAGTACTTTTTTTGGAATTATTGAAGATAAATACCAGAGGATGTAATAAGTTATTTTTCTATCTGTTAAATATATATAATTGATTTTTAGATTCTTTTAGGATCATTTTGTAAGGTGTTGTTATCCTTGGGTTTATTTGCATTATTTTTGTATAATGTGATAGCTGTATTTATTACGTTTAAATATAAAGTCCTCATTTTAATATTATATTATGCTAGCGAAAGATAGTAACGCTTCATTCTATTCAAACATGCCGTTAGATATTTTCATGGGTTTTGCTGAGAAAATTGGGCTCTCAGAGGGTGAAGATGTTGATCAAATATATGAAGATATAAAAGAGAGTTCTCTTCTCATCGAATTCGGTTCAGGGTATGGAAGAGTGATTCAGGCTTTAAAAACAAAAAACTTCCAGGGTCAAATTGTTGGGATAGAACGAGTACACGAATTAACTGAAATTTTAAAAGAAAAGGCATCAGAAAATATTACAATTGTTGAAGATGATTTATGCTATTTAGATTGGCATAGAGAAAAGGCCGATACTATTTTGTGGATGTGGTCGGGTATTTTGGAATTAACGCCCGATGATCAGCAAAAAGTAATCACAAAGGCGTACGATATGCTTGTCGATGGTGGTCAATTGATTATTGAATGCCCATTTAATGATTCCATTTCTAAGGTGGGAATGTTATCAAATGATAAAAAAATTGTCGTAAAGGAAGCTTGGGGTGTCTTAGATGCAACACTTGTTGAAAGTAATGATATTGAAAATTACTCCTCTAATGCAGGTTTTTCATCTCATTCTCTACGGAAATATGAAACGACTACAAATTTGACAAGAGCAATTTATACATTGATAAAGTAAAATATAATAAGCATATTTGACGAAATTATGCTAAAAAATATATGAAGAACTTACTCCTTATTAGTCTGTTCTTTTTGATCAACGTTCCGTTGGCATCGGCTCAAAGATTTGGTTACATTGACTCTCAAGTAATCATAGAGTCTTTACCTGAGTACAATGAAGCTGAGGATAAACTAAGAAAACTAACGGACAAATGGTTAAAAGAGCTAGATGATATGAAAAAGGAGGTGGAAGACCTTGAGCGTGCTTACACACATGAAGAGATCTTACTGACTCCTGAAATGAAAGCTGAAAAGCTTGAAGCCATTGCTAGTTTGAAAAATGATATGAGAGAGTTTCAAACCAATCATTTTGGATATGAAGGCCTTTTATATTCTAAAAGAATGGAGTTTATGAAACCGCTACAAGACAAAATAGCAAAGGCTTGTGAGGCAGTAGCGAGACAAAAAAAGTTAAATTTTTTATTTGATAAAGCTTCAGATATAACTTTAATCTACTCAGATCCACGTTATAACTATACTGATTTCGTTTTAGACGAACTTGGGGAGGGAGATCCTGAGGATTCTCCAAGATAATTTATATTTTTGCAAGGAAAACCGTACTAATCAGTTAGTGTTTTTATAAATAAACAGAGAAATTAATTACGCAATGAAGAAAATCTTATTCGCGCTTTGGTCGTTGATGATGCTATCTTCAGTGGCAATGGCTCAACAAAAAGTAGCCTATATCAATGAGGATAGTGTGATTACTTCTATGGCAGAGTTTAAAACGCAGCAAAAGATCATTGAGTCTTATGCAAAGCAGTTTAAAACTCAAATAGAAATGAAACAACGTACTTTGCAAGAGAAATACCAACAGTTAATGCAAGGTCAACAATCAATGGCTCCTGCTGAGATTCAAGAAAAAGAAAAAGAGTTACAAGCTCTACAACAAGAAGTTCAAGAATTACAACAAAGAGCTTCACAAGGTATTAATAAAAAACAAGCTGAAGCGATGGAACCTCTAATGAAAAAATTAGAGTCGGAAGTAGAGGCAGTGGCCAAAGAAGGTGGTTATTCAATTGTTATAGCCAAAGGTGTTATGGCAAGAATAGGAGCTTTCCTAATTGACGCCAACGGTGAGGACATTACTGGTAAAGTAATTGCCAAAATGAACGGTCAATAGTCAAATTAGTTTTTAGAACTTACAAACGAAGAACAATGAAATTAAAAGTTATATTCGCATCTTTATTTGCAGTGATGCTTATGAGCTTCTCAAATGAAAGTGCAGCTCAAACTAAAATCTTTGCTTACGCAAACCTTGATAGTGTAGTAAGATCAATCCCTGAATTTGAAACTAAAATGAAGGAATTGGAAAGCTATCAAAACCAGTTGTATACTTCTATGCAACAACAAGAGCAAGAGTTTCAATCGAAGTATGCAGATTTCCAACAGAACCAAGCAAACTGGTTACCAGAAATCATCCAGCAAAAAGCACAAGAATTAGAGTTGTTACAGAGAAACTTACAAGAGTTCCAACAAACTGCTCAGCAAAACTTTGCAAAGCGTCAAAATGATGCCATCACTCCTTTACGTCAAAAAGCTGAAGCGGCATTAGCTGATGTAGCAAAGGCACAAGGATACCAATATGTATTACCAATCGAAATGTTGTTATACAATGATGGTGCTGATGATATTACTGAATCTGTAATTCAGAAAGTAAAATAATTTGGTATACCACTAAGGAATACCAAAAAGAAAAGGCTAGGTTGATTTCAATTCAACCTAGCCTTTTTTATATCTTGAAAGTCGACTTCTTAATCGAAGATCTGTTCCATAGTAATACCGAACTCGTCTTCAATCTCATCCAACTTGCTCAATTCTTTCTTGCTCACAATACATAAAGATACGCCAGACTTGCCTGCTCTTGCCGTACGGCCACTTCTATGTGTAAAGTACTCTGTTTTATCTGGAAGTTGATAATGCACTACATAGGCTAAATCTGCAATGTCAATACCTCTTGCCGCCAAATCAGTAGCTACCAAAATTTGTAATTTATTGCCTTTGAAAGCACGCATTACTTTGTCTCTTTCCTTTTGATTAAGATCTCCGTGAATAGACTCTGCTTTGAATTGCTTACCGTGTAACTGTTTTGCGACTTGTTGTGCTTCCGCTTTTGTTTTCGTGAAAATAACCCCTCTTGCATCACCTTGCTGACGGATAAACCAGTTCAGTGTTTCCATCTTTTGCTTTTGCTCCGCTAAAATGTACTCGAACTTGATTTTCTTGTTGATTACATTAAATTGATTTACCTCAATACGATGAGCATCCTTAGCCATGTATTTTTTGATGATTTCCTTAATTCCGGCAGGGAAAGTAGCAGAGAAAAGCCATGTTGCTTTCTTATGAGTAGTTAATCTTAAGATCTTAGCGAGATCTTCTTTAAAACCCATACTCAACATTTCATCAGCTTCATCCATGACCACCGTTTTTACATAAGATAGGTCAATAGCATTTCTGTCTACCAAATCCAATAAACGGCCAGGAGTGGCTACTACAATGTGTGTAGGGCGTTTAAGATTGTTGATTTGCTGATCTAATGAGGCACCACCATATACTGCTTCACAAAATATCTTATGGTAGTATTTTGTAAAACGGAAAAGTTGTTTCTGTATCTGTTGTCCTAACTCTCTTGTAGGAGATAAAATCAATGCTTGGGGTTGAGGGTTTTTAGGATTGACTAATTGAAGTAGAGGCAATCCAAAAGCGGCTGTTTTGCCTGTTCCTGTTTGTGCCTGTCCAATAAAATCCGTGCCCTGATTTAATAAAAATGGGATTGATTTTTCCTGAATAGACGTCGGCTCTTCAATTCCATTTTCTTTAAGTGCTTTGATAATTGCACTTGAGATTCCTAATTCCTTGAATGTCATTATGCTTGTTTTTAATGCTTTCGAGTGCAAAGGTAATCTGAATAATTGGGATTCTATTAGTTATTAGGAGGATATATACATTCTTTAAGAAGAAAAGGGGGAAAGCTTTTCTTCTTAAAGAATATAAGTACTAAGACAAAAAATGAAATTGAATGAACGGTGATCTATTTTTGGTTTAGTTCTTACTGTTATTAAGGTCACAAATTAAATGTGATAATTTTGATCGGTTAATAACAAGTGGACAATGAAGATGTAAAAGTCAAGTTGAGTTTAAATTCTATAGAGGTTTACCCATTCAATGTAGATGATTTTGGGGTTGTCTTCCCACATCTCCTGAGGTAGTTCTATTTCAACAAATGATTCTTCTTTTACAATCCTTTTCTTTTCAGCTCCTTTATAGGTAGCGATGTATTGGTGATTACCAACACCAGCAGCATGAAAATGCTCGAAAAGGTGTTCTTTGTCAAGATTAGTGTAAGCTTTGAATCCTTCTAAACGGGGGAAAGGAAGCTTCACTGTAATTGATTTAGGCCATACGTTGCCCTCGGGTAAGGTAATAGTACCTTTTCCAATCTCTGAAATTTCATTAAAGACAATTACTTTTTGTTCGTCGTCTCCAATCATTTCCACTTCATGGATTCCTTTGGTTGCATCGTAGCTTAGTGTAGTGTTAATCTCTTCTGAGCTATTGCATCCTGAAAATATCAGTAGAATAGCAGATAAAATAAATACGTTTCTCATTAAGGCAATACAAGATATTCTGAGTGACTTTTACATGTTTCCATAATATATAAAAAAACTAAGAATAACTTGTGGATTTTGAATAATATAACAAAAAAAGAGTGAACTTTTATAAAAGAACACTCTTTTGATTAAGTCTTAATAAGAAAGTTTTGTGTTTCTTAATAGCCTAGTTTTATGATGTTTAGATTGTTGGCATATTCGCTGGTAATCGCTAATTCATTTGTTCTCTTAATGTAAATCATCCCACTTGGTCCATCACTAGAAGATTGGATAATACGGGGTTCTCTTGAAAGTGAACTGTTGATTTTTATAATTACATTTTCCTTATGATCGGCTCCCCAAGCTGTCAAATAATAGCTCATAGAACCATTGAAAGTAATGTCTTCTAAGTAAGGGAAATCCATGATCTGTAACTTCAATTCAACCGCTTTATCCTTTGGAGAATAAGCATATACGCCACCTTCTGTTTCAAGTGAACTAAGAATTAAAATATCTTTTGACTTTTTATCAAAATAAATTCCTGTAGGTGAAGGTACATCTGTAGTGATAACTTCAACTTCTTCAGACTTTACATTCACACTAAACACTTTAGAGGCTTCTTTATCAGAAATATATAGAAGGTTTCCATTGCAAGTAATAGCATGTAAAGCCTTAGCTCCTGCAACTTCCACGTTAAAAACTTCTTTATTGTCTTTTATATTAAAACCCTTTACCCTGTTTGAGTCCGCTACATACAATGTGCTATTCAAAATAGTAACACCTCTTGGATGTACTAAATCTTTTGTAACGAATACAGCTCCTCCTCTACGGCCTCTTTTAATAATTCCATGGTTTCCTGAGGAACTAATAAAGAATAAACCTGATTTTTCATCGAAAGCAATATCATGTGGAGATTGAAGTTTTGCATCAGGATCTGCTGAAAGTGTTTTTTTGCTTTTTTTCTTCTTTGCTTCTTTGTTTTGTCCCGATACGGTACTAAAAAGAGATAAGGTAATTAATAAACTAAATAATAATTTATACATCTTGCTAGATATTAAGTCTATTTGGAGTCTTGTTTGGCACAAAGATAACAGAGAATTCAAAGATGCATAAATTTTCAATTGTGATATAAAGTTAAAATGGTCACTTTCATCACAAGGAGAAGGGAATATTGAAGCAATTTTTTCAACTAAATATCTACAGCAAATTCTGTTTATAGGCCTCTGTAGCGAGGTGAATGATATTTTTCTTCTTATTTTTCTTAATCATGTTTTTCCGGTGACGGTTTACTGTTTCAACGGATATATTTAATGTTTCAGCCATTTCTCTTGTATTCAATCCTTTGATGACATACTGTAATATTTCTAGTTCTCTTTTGGATAAAACCAGAGAAGGTAGAGCTCCTTTGGTACGATGTTCTGAAAGATCAAAGTGATGTTCTTCCTTACTTTTCATATTATAAAAAGAGATCCTATTATCCTGTTCTATTAAAGAATGGGAAATATCAGTCACTACAGAGAAAAACTGCTTAATTTTTCCATTCTCAATTATAATTGGAATATCATGTTGAAGAAAAGAGGTGATTCTTTCGTTTTCTCTTTTTATCCTGAATACAAAACTTGACCGAAACAAAAAGGGGGCTTTTTCGTCGAACAGAGCCAAGTGCTTTTTAAAAACAAAATCTATCGCATTTCTGTAAATTACTTTGTCTTCTTCGACTAAAAAACGGTCAAGATCATGAAATAAATAATCTAGTGAAGTAGTTGAAGTAGGACCTTTATACTCTACTCCCGAATTTTGAAGCAAAGTAAAACTATAGTTCTCAATGTCAATTAAGAAGTGCAAAGATTTCCCAGGAAGAATATACTCCTTTTCCCTCTCAAACGAGTCATTAATAAAGTCTTTATGTTGTAAAGCTGTAATAAAGTAATCACTATTTTCTTTGTAGGTATTTTGAATTTGTTCAATAAAATTGACTAACATTTATCTTTTATTTTGAGTTAAAAGATTTTTTGAAGTATAGCCTTTTGAATAGCCACCATAATATTTGGGGTGTTTGTTTTCGAGATGATATTTTTTTTGTGAGTTGAGATGGTGTGGATACTAATATTTAAAATAGATGAAATGACATTGTTTGAATACCCTTCTGATACCAGCTTTAGGATTTCAATTTCTCTTTTTGTCAGTTTACGGATATTAATAACCTGTTCAAAATTTTCAATAGTATCCACATGATAATAAGAAGGAAGCTTTTGATCATGAGCGATAAAACTCAGATTAAATGCTTTCGTTTTGTCATATTCTTTTTTGATAATTTGATTATAAGCTAAAACATATTTTAGATGGTTACTATCATCAAGTTCTAAGACTCTAACCTGTACTAAACAAGGGTATACATTACCATCTTTATGTAATAATGGGTAATAGTAAAAGATGGTGTAATGCTCAAGATTTTCATAGAAATGATGAACAAAAAAAGGAAGTAATTCACCCAACGTTTTTAAGATAGGTGCATAATCTTTTGGAGGGGTTAAAGAAAAATTAGAATTGAATAAAGCTTCATGAAGAGCATATCCAGTCTCTTCTGTAAACGAAGGAGATAGGTACTCAAATCTTAGTTTAGTACAATCATAGATATAGTGAAAAGTACTGTTGCCAATACTCAGAAATCTCTTATGATCTTCTAAAATATTATCAAAATCTACAGGCATGTTAATAGTATTGGGAGCTTCCCTAACGAATTATAGTATAAAGATGTGGTAATCACTAACCAAGGTAAAGCGTAATAATAAGGATTCTACTTCAATTATACCAAAAAAAGCCAATAATATCTTAAAATAATATCATTGGCTTTTCAACTTATTTTTATCAGTGTTACGAGATAGCTGAAATGTAAAGATTAATAGCCGATAAAAGGCCAATTACCCACATTACCTTTGAAATTCTACTTACTTGTCCACTGCAAATTGCAATAATCAAATAGGAAAGAAAACCGAAAGTCAAGCCATTACTGATACTGTATGTCAAAGGCATTAAGATAATGGTTAAAAATGCTGGAGCACCTTCTACCAAGTCATCAAACTTAATTTCTTTGATATTTTTAAACATATAAATACCGACCATCACCAAAGCAGGAGCTGTAGCAAATGCAGGAACTATAGTTACAATTGGTGAGAACAATAATGCGATGGCAAATAACGCTGCGGTAAATACTGAAGCTAAACCTGTTCTTGCACCTTGTGAGATACCTGAGGCCGATTCTATATATGTTGTCGTTGTTGATGTACCTAATAATGATCCAATGACTGTAGCTACTGAATCAGCTTCTAGGATTTTACCAATCTTAGGTATATTTCCTTTTTCATCAACCATTTTGGCTTCGTATGAACAAGCGACAATGGTCCCTACTGAATCAAATAAATCGACAAACATAAATGAGAAAATAGGAGCAATAAATGCTAAATCTAATGCACTCATGATGTCCAACTTAAAGGCTATTGGAGCAATAGAAGGAGGAACTGAAATTAATGATTCAGGCAAAGCTACTTCACCTGCTATCATGCCTACTACCGTCATGACAATGATACCAATTAAAATACCACCTCTCACTTTCATTGTCTCTAATACAACAATAAATACAAGACCTAATAAAGCAATAATAGTAGGTGTACTTAAGTGACCTAAAGAAACGAGTGTAGCAGGATTAGACACAACCAATCCCATACCTTTGAACCCAATAAAGGTGATGAAAAGGCCGATACCTGCCGAAGTTGCCAATCTCAACGAAAGAGGGATCGCATTAACGATTTTCTCTCTTACACCAAGCACTGTTAAAATGATGAACGTAACACCAGAAACGAATACAATTCCAAGTGCAGTTTCCCACGGTAAACCTCTGCCTATTACAAGAGCATAGGTGAAAAAGGCATTCAATCCCATACCTGGAGCCATTGCAAAAGGAACTCTAGCCCAAAATGCGGCTAATAATGTACCAATAAGTGCAGCGACACAAGTAACAGTAAATAAAGCACCTTTGTCCATGCCTGCATCACCCAAAATACTTGGATTAACAAATAAGATATAGGCCATTGTGAGGAAAGTAGTGATACCACCAATAGCTTCCGAACGGATTGTTGTATTATGTTTTTTTAAGTTGAAGAAGTTTTCAATAAAACCTCCTTTATTATGACTAGCTTCCATTGTTGGAGTTGTTTTTTAGTGTTGAATAAATTACCAAGTTAGACGTACAGCAGCTTGAGGAGCAGTCACTGATATGAATTCATTGTAATGCATGTATACATCTACACCCACTTCTAATTTTGTGAATTCATCAGGCATAAAATGTTGACCTAAGTTGTATAGCACTCTAGGTTGAGCAAGGAAGTCAGTTCCCCAGTAGTAGTGGTCTTTTCCATTGGGAATAAAATCAAAGAAACCTTGTAAGCGAAGTCCAATTTTTCTTGATAATGGAAGGTCGTAAACACCCGTGATTTGTGCTAAATGATCCGTGTTTTCAGCAAAAGTAGAGGCTTTATAATAAACCATTAATTTTAGGAATGTATCGTAGTTTGCAGTTTTGAAAGTCATACCTACACCGCCTAGTAATGCATAAAAACTAGAGTAAGAAACGTTCAATTGACCTTCAACAGAGAAGTCTTTGAAAATCCAGAACCCAAGGTCTTTACCCGTGATTTTGTTTAATGACAACCAAGGAGACCATTCCGTATATAATCTGATAGGTCCGTTGTGAGTAACATTACCGTCAAAGTCTGTATCAGGTATCATGTTGTCTGCTGCCATGAAGTTGATAAATGCATAGTTACCACCATAACTCCACTCAGATACGTGATCTAATGTGATAAGCCACATGTTACCGTTTTCAGTATTGTTACCGAATTGAAAATCTTCGTTGCCAGAACCATAAGCAACTTGTGCAAATGTAGAATTGAAATTCTGAGCCTTTGTAACATTAAAAGTAAGTAAAGTAAGTGCGAAGAATACGAAAGATAATAAATGTTTCATATGTAGTTTTAAATAATGAAAAGATCAAAAAAAGGATAATCTTACCAAACAGTACTGTAGGGTTAGATTATCCTTTTGATTATATAAAGAGGACTAGAATTGTGATACGATCTTACTAATAAGCAAGACCGATCACTTTCTCCTTTATTTCGTGAAGCGTCAATAATTCGACCTAAAAAGCTTGCAAACATTAATGCTATTCTGTTTACATTTTTAATAGGTAACTTGATTAGAAAGGTAGGGTTTTGAGGGATAAAGAATTGAGAGTGTAAAATGCTATTTGCAAAAAAAGCATTGTAAGTCTCTTTTTTTAACAAGATTGAATAGGACATTAAATTGCCTATAAAACTCATTTTGTTTTTTATTTTTTCCAAATCACACTAATAATAACACCGTGTGCAATATTATTAATTTCGTTAAGAATTGAATAAAAAATTTAAATAATAAATATAAACGAAAATGGAAATGTTAGTAATATTTACGCGTTCTATGGAATTGATGTAGGATTGATGACTATTTTAAAGTTCATTTTTACAGATAGTGTTTCATTAGATTTATCTTAAGTAACCCATTTAATTATTTTACAAAACAACCTATGAAATTATCAGTACTTCTTATTCTTAGTTTTTTGGTCTCAATGCTTACACCAAAGCAGCTTATTCCAGTAGAAAAAAATGGCAAATGGGGATATTGTGATCAGAATAAGCAATTGGTGATCAATTACCTGTATGAAACAGTTACGCCATTTAATGCAAAAGGAGTTGCCATTGTATCCAAAGGCGGTAAGTATGGAATAATTGGAAAAGATAATCAATGGAAAGCAAAAGCAAAGTATGCGAATATCAAGTTTACGTTGGAAGAGGATGAAATGATAGTGAGAAACACCAAAGGAAAACAAGGTATTATTAATGCTGAAGGAGATAAGATATTGAACTTAGAATATGATAGTATTAAGCCGTTTGATCACAATCATTCTTACCTCGCTTACAAAAATAACCTTTGTGGTCTTTACAATACTAAATCTAAAAAATGGAATCTTCCACTGGAATATACTGCCATTACATTTAACGAATATGGTTTGCTGGAAGCAATGGATGAAAGTTCATTAGGTCTTATCAATGAAAAAGATTACTCACTGACTTCTAAGGGGATAGTGGTCAATAAAACAAGGGGAAGTAAGGAATTTAAATCCATAAATTTTGAACAATGGGAGGACTTAACTGTTATAATCACAAATAATGGATATAACATTATGAATAAAGAGGGGAAAGTACAATTAGCAGAACATACAGACAAAATAATCAAAAAGATTGACAGCGAATATTATAACTCAAATGGTTTTAAGCTTCCCCATAATGCAAAATATATTGCTGGAGATAAAGTATACGTAGAAACTTCAGGGCAACAGATAGAAGAACATCAGTTAGATGAATATTTAGTGGAATCTAAATTGGATGATGAAATCAAAATTAAGAACGTACCTCATTCGAAGAAATACGCATTGTATAAAGAAGGGAAAAAAGTCTCTTATGAATATGATTCCATCAAGTCATTTAATGACGACTTTTTACAAGGAATAACTTATAAGGATAATCAAAAAAATGTCTCCTTATTACCAATTTCAGAGAAGAATAAACTTAAAATTCTTCCTGTTGTCGATCATTTTCATTCCGTTATTAATTATATCTCCAACGGTAATGATCCAACACGAGAATGGGTTATTCTAATGAATGAAAAAAAGCAGCAAGGCATCTTCGATTTGAATACTCAAAAATTTGTAGTGCCACTGAAGTATGAACAATTGTACATTCCATTTGTAGAAAGTTATGGACTGGCATTGGTGGGACATACAAATGATCAATTTGCTTTTTATGATATACATCTTCAAAAACAAGTTACTGATATGAAATATGACGCTAACATCTCACAAGAGTGTATAGATGAAGGTTACTTGTTTTTAGAAAGAATGGGAGAAGGTGTAGAGTCCAAAAGAGTAATGGATATTTACGATTTAAATGAAAAAAAACTGACAGGGAAAAAGATAGATGGATACAATATAATTAAGCGAAAAAAGAAAGGAACCGTTCACTACAGTAATAATAATAGCGGATGGGAAACGAACATTGATTATGAATTAAGTGAGTTTGCTCCTGAGAACTTTGCTTCTTGTTATCTTCAAGATCAAGGTGATGGACAAATCACAATAGGCTTTTTGGATCGGAATTTTAATATTATTATTCCTCCAAAATATGCAACCGTTGAATTTAGTAGTTTGAATAATCCATATCTTAAGGTAACGGACTTTGAATTTAACGAGGGAATCATTGACGTTAATGGCAAAATAATAATTCCTTTGGGTAAATATTTATCGGTAGGAGCGATGGAAGATGGAATTGCACCCGTTGAAGATTTAGACGGAAATAAATTTTTTGTCAATAATAAAGATGAAAGGTACATCGTAAATCCTTGATATTTAACATATTATTAGTTGTTAATGCGTTACTTACTTCGTATATTATGAATACAAGTACTCATTTACTTTCATTGTATCCAATTAAAAACAGAAATAACGATACTTTATTTTAACCCATATACCATTTAGAATGTAATGTTTCTCAATTGCACAAAAATTAGAAACATCGTTACATAATGAAACCAAAAAATAACAACTATGAATGCCGCAAATGATCAAAATGAATTCAAAAAGCTTTTTGACTCATTCCGTAAAGAAAAGAATAAAGCGGAAGAGAAAATCTCATTTTTGGATTATCTAGAGATTGTACAAAACAATAACGATTTGGGTGATCTCGCTCACAAAAGAATGTATAAGGCCATTACCAAAGATGGCGTTTCGCACCTAGACACCGATAAGGACGTAAGGCTTAGAAGGATATTTGGAGCACATACCAAATTGAAAAGTTATAAGTTCTTTGAAGATGAGTTTTTTGGAATTGAAAAAGTATTACAAAAAATAGTTAGGTATTTTCATTCAGCCTCGCTGAAAGGAGAGGAAAGCCGACAAGTCTTATTTTTAGTAGGACCTGTAGGTGCAGGGAAATCTTCATTAATAGAAAAATTAAAATCAGGACTAGAAAAATTGAGTCCTTTTTATTTCTTAGAAGGTTCACCCATGAATACAAATCCACTTTGTGCTATTCCTCCAGAACTCCGCCCGGAGATGGAAAGCCGTTTGGGTGTTGAAATTGAAGGAGAATTAGACCCTGTAACGCAGTTTAAACTTGACAACGAATTGAAAGGTGATTTTACGAAGTTCAATGTCATCAAAAGAGATTTCAGTATTCGTAAAAGACATGGTGTAGGTATGGTTCCACCTGTTGACCCTAATAATCAAGATACTTCAGTACTCATTGGTTCTGAGGATATTTCAAAACTAGACCGATACAGTGAGGATGATCCAAGAGTCCTTACATTAAATGGTGCTTTTAATGTGGGTAACAGAGGTTTAGTGGAATTTATTGAGGTATTTAAAAATGAAATTGAATACCTACATGTAATGTTAACTGCTACTCAAGAAAAAAGAATTCCCGCTCCTGGTAAACATGGAATGATTTATTTTGATGGTGTTATTTTAGCCCACTCCAATGAAGCGGAATGGAATCGATTCAAAGCAGATCATACGAATGAAGCAATCTTGGATAGGATTGTAAAGATTGAAGTACCTTATGTATTAGAAATTTCAGAGGAGATAAAAATCTACCAGAAGATTATCAATAAATCAGATTTTAATGCTCATATCGCTCCACATTCATTGGAAATTGCATCAATGTTTGCCATTCTGACCAGGTTGAAACCAACCAATAAATGTGACCTCCTTACCAAATTGAAATTGTATAATGGTGATGAGGTAACAGAAAATGGACAATCGAAAAGAATTAATGTCTTAGAGTTAAAAGAGGAGCATGAAGATGAAGGAATGAGCGGTATTTCGACTCGTTTTATCATGAAAGCATTGGATAATGCCCTTTCTGATACGGAAACAAATACAATTCACCCAATTGCGGTTTTAGATGCTTTACAAACGAAGTTGAAAGAAGAGCCGTTAGCCGGAGATGTGAAGAGTCATTATATGGATATCTTGAAGGATATACTTTATAAGGAATACCTAAAAATGCTTGAAATTGACATTACAAAAGCATTCGTACATGCTTATGACGAACAAGCAGAATCACTCTTCCAAAACTATTTAGATCATGTAGAGGCTTATGTATTGAAACGCAAAGTACAAGGGCAGAACAATGACGAAATGGAGCCAGATTTAAAATTCTTAGGTTCTATTGAACAACAAATTGGTATTGCAGGTACTGCTGCGGATGGCTTCAGACAAGATGTAATGAGTTATGTGACTCATATTTTAAGAAGAAATGGGGCATTACATTACACAAGTTATGAGCCATTGAAGGAAGCAATTGAGAAAAAACTAATGGCGTCAGTAAAAGACATCACAAGAATTATTCTTAAAGCTAAAACAAGAGATGAGGGACAAATGAAGAAATACAACGCCATGGTAGAGCAGATGATTACCATGGGATACAACGAAGAAAGTGTAGAAGCTGTATTGTCATTTGCATCCAATAACCTTTGGAAAGACTAAGTATTCTAATAAAAGAGCATGTTAGAAAACATGCTCTTCCCATTTTTTGAAATTTAGGATTAAACTTAGTGAAGTATGGCTATTTTTAAAGAATTTAGTAAGCAGAAGAGAGACCGATCTGTAGCAGACCGTCAGCGGCATAAAGAATTAGTCAAAGACAAAATCAAGAAAGGAATCTCTGATGTTATTGCCAATGAATCCATCATTGGTCAATCAAAAGATAAGAAAATCAAAGTTCCAATCAGAGGTTTAAAAGAGTACCGTTTTGTATACGGTTCCAATAAAGGAAAAGGGGTAGCTCAAGGCACTGGAAAGGAACAAAAAGGACAGGTGATTCAAGACCAATCAGCTCCACAAAAAGGAAAGGGAAAAGGAGAAGCTGGAGAGGATGCAGGTGAGGATATTTATGAAACAGAAATTTCTTTGGAAGAAGCTGTAGAATTGATGTTCGAAGACCTGGAACTCCCAGATATGGATCAGAAAAAGTATTTCCAGTCTGAAACTGAAGTACTTCGGAAGTTGGTCGGTTATCAAAAGAAAGGAATCAGGGCACGTTTGTCGAAGCGGAAGACAATGATGAATCGTATTAAACGAATGAAAGCAAAAGGGGTGGATAGTGCCGCTTTGAAAAATTCGGATGAAACGTTTCCATTTCACAATGATGATCTTGTATATAGAAGGCTACAAGTAGACGTTGAAGAACATTCAAACGCTGTAATATTGTGTTTGATGGATACTTCCGGTTCTATGGATCAGACTAAAAAATACCTTGCCCGAAGCTTTTATTTTATGCTGTATACTTTTCTCCAATCTCGTTATGAAAATACAGAAATTGTATTTATTGCACATCATACAGAAGCGAAAGAAGTGACAGAAGATGAATTTTTTCATAAAGGAGAGTCTGGAGGAACAAAAATATCCTCAGCTTATATCAAAGCATTGGATATCATAGAAGATCGTTTTAACCCAGCGCTTTGGAATATCTATGCATTTCATTGTTCTGATGGAGATAATTTTGCATCCGACAACAAAGCAGCTATTGAAGCCGCCGAAAAACTAACCCAAGTCTGTAACTTATTTGGATATGGCGAAATTAAGCCAGACATGGGATACTCTTGGTCAACAATGTTGGATGAGTTCAAAAAAATACAAGAAGAAAACTTTGTTTCCTTAAGAATGAGGTCAAAAGAATCTGTTTGGCCAGCGCTTAAGAAATTCTTAAACAAAGACAGAAGTAATACAATGATGGATTAATGAGCAGACCGATGATCAATCATTAATTCTTTAAAAATATAACAAAATATGGATTGGTCCTTAGATGATTTAGCCCGTTGGAATGATAAAATAGAGGAAATAGCACAGGAATGTGGGTTAGACTATTATCCTCAGGAATTTGAGGTGTGTGACTACCACGATATGATTGGCTATCAATCTTATGTTGGTATGCCGTCAAGGTATCCTCATTGGAGCTTTGGAAAATCATTCGAAAAACAAAATACGCTTTATAAAATGGGAGCTCAAGGGTTGGCCTATGAAATGGTGATCAACTCAGACCCGTGCTTGGCGTATTTGATGATTGACAATCCTTTGTCGATGCAAATCTTAGTGATGGCACATGTTTATGGCCATAATGACTTTTTTAAAAACAATATTAATTTTTCTCACACGAAGCCTGAATTCGTATTAGAAAACTTTAAACTACATGCAGATCGAATTCGCTCTTACATAGAAACACCAAGTATTGGTTATAAAGGTGTGGAACGGATTTTAGATGCTGCACATGCTATTAGTTTTCATGTGGATAGAAATCAAAGAATTGTCCGATTGTCTGAAGAAGAGCAGAAAAGCCATTATTATGGAGCGTTGAACAAAGATCGATCGTATTGGGATGAGTTAAAAAAGGAAGAAACAGAAGAAGAGTTTATACCATCTTTATCAGAAGATTTGATCTTATTCTTGATTGAGAATAGTCGCTTTCTGGAAGATTGGGAAAAAGATATTCTTAATATTGTCAGAGAAGAAACGCTCTATTTTCTTCCACAAATGGAAACCAAAATTATGAATGAAGGATGGGCAAGTTTTTGGCATTATACCATCTTGCATAAACTAAAGTTACCGCCGTCTATGCATGTAGACTTCATTCGTTCTCATAATCAGGTGATTCGTCCGCATGTAGGAGGTTTAAATCCCTACCATATCGGTTTCAATATCATGGCCCATTTGGCAGGAAAAAAAGACATGTTTGAGTATGAAATCAACCCTCAAATATTTGAAGTTAGAGCAGTGGATAGAGACGTTTCATTTTTAAGACGTTTCTTAACAAGAGAGTTAATGGAAGAACTGGGTCTTTTTGAATACCAAAGAAATCATGGTAAGATTTCAGTAAGCAATATTTCAGATGATATGAAAGGCTGGAAAGAGGTGCGTGACACTCTGATTGCTCAAACCGGTACAGGAAGTATTCCGATCATCAAAGTAAAAGGCATTGCACCTATAAATAACACACTACAATTGGTGCATGAATTTGATGGAAGAGAGTTGGAATTAAGTTACGTCCACAAAACAATGCAGCATATTGGCACGCTTTGGTCTGATTTTCCGGTGAAGCTAGAGACTAATATTGAAGGGAATAAAGTAATTTGCTGTTATCAGAAAGGAGAATTTACAGTAGAGACCGATTCTGAATTTTAATTTTCAAAGGAATTACTCAAACTTCATTGATAAAACAATGATTAATATTTCTAAAAAAAGCTTCATCGTTAAAAAATGAAGCTTTTTTAGCATTAATAAGTGCTTGCTTTGTATTTTATTGGTGATTTAAATTACTTTTGCAGACGGTATTAAGTAAAGATTGTTTTGGGAATATTTAGAAACATGGCGCGTAAAGATTCTGGAGAGAAGAAAAAACAGCGTTTAGACAAGGGAAGTATAAAAAAACTGAGAGGTATATTTCGGTTTATGATGCCTTATAAAGGTGTTTTTACATTAGGTTTAATTAGCCTTTTCTTTTCTAGCACTATATTATTGGCATTGCCCAAATTGATTGGAGTATTGATGGATACAGCACAAGGTAAAGTGACTATTCCATGGCTTCCAGATTTAAAATCTGTAGGTTTAGCTCTAATGGGAGTTCTATTGTTTCAAAGTATATTTTCATTTTTAAGAGTATACTTTTTTGCAAAAGTAAATGAAAATGCCATTGCTGATATTAGAAGTGCACTTTATCAGAAGTTTATGTCACTTCCAATGTCATTTTATGATAAAAACCGCTCTGGAGAGTTATTCAGTAGAATTACTTCAGACGTATCGGTACTACAAGACACATTTTCAACGACATTAGCAGAGCTATTTAGACAAATTGCTACATTGGTTTTTGGTGTTTCCATCTTATTTTATGAAAACCCAAAGTTATCTTCAATCATGATTTTGAGCTTTCCAATTTTGATTGTTTTTGCGATCATTTTTGGTAAATTCATTCGAAAGCTTTCTAAAAGTACACAAGATGAATTGGCAAAAGCGAATATTGTTGTAGAAGAAACGATCCAATCAATCGGGACTGTAAAGACATTTGCCAACGAGGAATTTGAAATTAAAAGATACGGAAACAATTTATCTAAAGTAGTAGATATTGCGTTAAAGTCAGCCACTTATAAAGGTACATTTATTTCATTCATCATTTTTGTATTGATGGGTGGAATTTTGGGCGTACTTTGGTATGGAACTTATATGGTTTCTGTAGGTGAAATTTCAATTGGTAGCCTTACAACATTTGTGCTTTATACAATGTTCATTGGTGGTTCATTAGCAGGGCTGGGTGATATTTATGGCACTCTTCAAAAAGCAGTAGGTGCTACTGACCGTGTGGAGGAAATTTTAGTAGCAAATTCAGAGCATGAAATTGATAAAGAAACAATTCCAAAATTAGAAGGAAAAATCAGTTTCAAAAATGTCAAGTTCTCTTATCCAACTCGTAAAGAAATTGAAGTTCTAAAAGGGGTTAACCTTGAGATTGAGAAAGGAGAGAAAGTAGCACTAGTGGGTAAATCAGGTGGTGGTAAATCAACCATCGCACATTTATTACAACGTTTCTATGAAATTGATAGTGGAGACTTATTAATTGATGGTAAATCTTCAAAGGATTATAACTTGATCGGGTTTAGACAGCATGTAGGTGTTGTTCCTCAAGAGGTATTATTATTTGGCGGTTCTATTGCTGAAAATATTGCTTACGGTAACCCTGAAGCTACTGAAGCTGAAATTATCGATGCCGCTCGCAAAGCCAATGCACTCGAATTTATTCAGTCTTTCCCAGAAGGAATGGAAACTTTGGTAGGAGAGAGAGGTGTAAAGCTTTCTGGTGGTCAACGTCAAAGAATTGCGATCGCAAGAGCTATCTTAAAAGACCCTGCAATTTTAATTTTGGACGAAGCAACTTCAGCTTTGGATATCGAATCTGAGAAGTTGGTGCAAGAGGCGTTAGAAACGTTGATGGAAGGAAGAACAAGTTTGATTATTGCTCACAGACTATCCACAATTCGTAATGCTCATAAGATTGCAGTGTTGGAAGAAGGACAGATTGCGGAAATTGGTAACCATAATGATTTAATTAGTGAAGCAGAAGGAGCATATGCCAAGCTAATTCAGATGCAAGATTACTAATAAATCTCCTAGGAGGTATTGTAAATCAAAATATAGGAAGCTAGAAATAAGGATAAGACCTTGTTTCTAGCTTTTTTTTCTTGTGTAGGAAAGAACTTTAATATAAGTTTGTTTAGAACAATTAAATGATAGGCTATCTATAAATAGAGTAACATTTAATTGTAGGCCAAAATAATAATACACTAAACGAAAAACATATGTTTCAAGACAACTATGCTCCACAAAAAGGTACCTTCACATTTACTATGATCAAACCCGGTGAAGAAAACCAAGACTACATTGGAGAAATCCTTACAATGATTCATGAAGCAGGCTTCAGAATTCAAGCCATGAAAATGGTGAGGCTAAGAACAAAACAAGCAGAAATGTTTTACCGTCATTTATCCGATCAACCTTTTTATCCAGATGTAGTAAAATACATGACATCAGGGCCAGTGATTGCAGCAGTGCTTGAAAAAGAGAATGCAGTAGCAGATTATCGTAAATTAATCGGTGCAACTGACCCATCAAAAGCGGAAGAAGGTACAATTCGTAAAAGATTTGCAAAATCTACTGACAGAAATGTTGTCCATGGATCTGATTCAGATGATAATGCTGCTGAGGAAGCATCATTCTTCTTCTCTTTCAGTGAGAGATATAATAAAGATGGTCACTGTTTCTTCGGTTGGGGTAAATAAGAACTTTAATTATTATAAGTATACCTGTTCAAAATTATCTATAGCTTCAATGCATTTGAATTAAACTCAGGTTTCGTTAAAATTTTTTGTCTTACCTGAGGTCAATTCATTCTACATTTATAAACTATATTTAATTATGATCAGCCACTTAAGACATAAGAGAGGGTAGTAATATAACTTATATATTGCTGCCTTTTTTTATGTGATGGGAGATTTATTTAAGTGATATTCTCCTTTTTTTATGTTTTAGACTCTGAATAATGATTCTTTACATAAGTGTTGTAAATACATCTATTTTAAAAATTAACGTATTTTTAAGTTTGTTTTGGTATTAAATGTAGTATTTATTTTGAAGGGTTTAAGTTGTTGATTATAAATATTTTAAGGTGTTTTGGTAGTAATAATGTAGTATAAATATCGTAAAATTGAATTTGATTTTTTTTGATGTCGAGGGATAGTATTTCTTAACATTGCTATATGAAATTTTAACAGCTGTTCTATTTAACTCTTACACATTAAAATTATATAAGTATGAAATAGCAAGACCTTACTCTTTAACATAAAGCAATTAAAGAAATAGTAATAACAACTATATAATCTGTCATTTTTATAACTACAACACTTTCTTTCTTTTAATTATTACAAATATGAAAATGAAGAATAAGATTATACTAGTAAAGTAATACTATAAGACGACAATTGAGCTTAAATCCTTTTTTAGTCTCTCTACGAAAGGTAGGACAGTTAATGTAAATGGAGTTTAGTACTCTCTTCTATTTATCCAATGTCCTTTGAAATGAAATACTATCGCTTATCAAAAAAACAAACATGCAGTATTACAACTCAAAAAGAAACATAAGAGTTTTGATGTTTCTTATATCCTTGTTGTGTTCTCTTCAATTATACGCACAAGAAAGGGTGATCACAGGACAAGTCCTTGATGCTGATGATCAATCACCGATTCCTGGAGTGAACGTAGTAGTCAAAGGTACTTCAATCGGTACCGTAACAGATTTTGATGGTCATTATAAGTTGGCGTCAAGTACACCAATTACAGAAATAGTGTTTACTTATGTAGGTTATAAAGACCTGGTAAAAGTTGTAGGCAGTACTGATGTGATTAATGCAAGCCTTGAGGCAGATTTAGAGCAACTAGAAGAAGTAGTGGTGGTTGGTTATGGCCAAATGAAAAAGTCTGACTTAACAGGTTCTTTAGTTTCTGTAAAAGGAGAAGCACTTCAGAATACAGTTTCCACGTCAATGGATCAGGCGTTGATCGGTAGGGCAGCAGGTGTAGTTGTTACTCAAAACTCTGGACAGCCAGGGGGTGGAGTATCAGTAAATATCCGTGGAGCAAGTTCATTTGGCTCTTCAGAACCTCTTTATGTAATTGATGGTGTTCCTTTTTCAGGTAATGCACAAGGCACAAGTTCAGGATTTGGCTGGGCAGGTGGAGGTGATGGACAAACAGCAGTGAGCCCATTATCAACAATCAATAATAATGATATTGAGTCAATTGAAGTACTAAAAGATGCTTCAGCAACGGCAATTTATGGTTCGAGAGCAGCTAATGGTGTAATACTCGTTACGACAAAATCTGGGAAGTCAGGTAAAACGAATATTGCTTATGATACCTTCTATGCACTTCAGGAAGTTCCGAAGAAATTGGATGTTTTGAACTTGAGAGAGTTTGCAACTTACATGCAGGAAATCGATAGAGATTATAATAGAAGCAGTGATCCTTACTTATCAGACATTTCTTTATTAGGAGAGGGGACAAACTGGCAAAATGAAATTTTTAGAGTTGCCCCAATGCAAAGCCACAACCTAAGTCTAACAGGAGGTAATGATAAGACAAACTTCGCTACTTCATTAGGTTATATGGACCAAGAAGGTATTATGGTTGGATCAGGTTTCAATAAGTTAACAGGTAGATTGAATGTTAACCATAAGGCAACGAATTGGTTTAAGATAGGAGCTTCTGTCAACTTTGGTAATACCACTGAAAATATCACTTTAAATGATGATATTGATGGTGTAATCTCTTTATCATTAAGACAGCGTCCTGATATTCCAGTGAAAAATTTGGATGGTACTTGGGGAGGACCAAGACCAGAAGATGGTATTAATTTTCTTAATCCTGTAGCTCAAGCAGAACTAAGAGATATGAGTTTAGAAAGAATGAAGTTCTTTGGTAACCTCAACGCTGAAATTGATCTACACAAGAACCTTAAGTTTACAACAAAATTAGGTTATGACTTTGGTATTACCAACAACTATGGTTTTGACCCTACTTATGAAATTGGGGCTGTAGTCAATAACGTCAACAAAAGTAGAAGACAAGTTGATCAAAATAAGTTCTGGGTATTGACTAATTTCTTGACTTATAACAAGTCTTTCGATAAGGTGAAAGTAAGTGCTATGTTGGGCCAAGAAGCACAAGAGGCATCATGGCAAGGATTAATGGCCTTCAGAACTGATTTCGTGACAAACGATATTACAGAAATTAATGCTGGTGATGCAGAAACAGCACAAAATGCAGGTTACAAAGGAAGTCATGCATTAGCCTCTTATTTTGGTCGTGGACATATTGATTTCTTAGATAGATACATGATTACAGCTACTTTCCGTTATGATGGATCGTCTAATTTTGGCCCAGAAAATAAGTGGGGTTTCTTCCCGTCTTTTGCTTTTGCATGGAAAGTGAAAAACGAAAGCTTTATGCAAAATGTTGACAAAATCAGTGATCTGAAATTTAGAGTCGGTTATGGTGAAGTAGGTAATCAAGACATAGGAGGTTACGGTTATGGTACTGCTTTAACGAACTACGCAACAAAGTGGGGGATAGGTCTTTTACCTGCCAATTATGCGAACCCTCTATTGAAATGGGAAACGTCAAAATCAGTCAACTTAGGTATTGATTTAGCAATGTTTGAGAATAGATTAGAACTAATTACTGAAGTCTATCAAAAAAATGTAACAGATCTTTTAATGGACCTTCCTTTACCGATGTATATGGGTTCTCAAGGTACCGGTTCGATAAAAGCACCGACGACAAACATTGGTGAAATGACAAACAGAGGTGTGGAAGTGACATTGAATACAATTAACACTACTGGTGCCGTAAAATGGTCTACAGGAATCACATTTACAGCGAATAGAAATGAAATTATATCTACAAGTGGTGCAACAATTAATGGTGCAGTGCAATATGGTAGAGACCGTATCACAAGATCTAGTGAAGGTCAACCTATTGGTTTATTCTATGGTTATCAAGTAGAGGGTGTTTTCCAAGATGCGGCAGATGTTCAGAACCACGCACAACAATCAGATAAGATTGACAGATTGAGCGGTACATGGGTTGGTGACTTGAAGTTTAAAGATATCAATAATGATGGCGTGATTAACGAAGAGGATATTACACTTATTGGTGATCCAAATCCTGATTTTACATTTGGTATCAATAATACTGTAGAATGGAAAAATTTTGACCTTAACTTGATGTTGACAGGAAGTGTAGGAGGTGATATTTTTAATTATACAAAACGTACTACAGAGGAATTAACAGGAGCATTTAACCAATCAGCTACTGTGAAGGATAGAGCTATTTTATCAAGCAATGATAATTCAATTGAAGGTGTTACGCTAGTTAATCCAGGAGCTTCATTACCAAGAGCAACATCGGGTGACCCGAATGCGAACAACAGAATCAGTGACCGATATATTGAAGATGGATCTTATTTACGTATTCAAAACCTATCAGTAGGCTATAGCTTACCATCACACATCTTAAATAAGATACATTTAACGAAGTTGAGAGTGTATATGAACTTCCAAAACCTCTATACATTCACGAATTACTCAGGTTTCGATCCTGATGTAGGAAATTACAACCAAAGCTTGATTTTAAAGAATGTAGATAATGGTAAATACCCATCACCAAGAATCTATACATTGGGACTAAACGTACACTTCTAAACCATCGAGAAAATGAATTTTAAAAAATATATAGTGTTATTCATTACAGCAACAACTTTAGTGGCATGTAGTGAAGCTTTTCTAAACCGTCCACCTGAAGACGCAATCACTGAAGATTCATTCTACAAATCAGAGAAAGAATTGAAAATGGCCACGGCAGGTTTGTATAATGTGGTATGGTTTGATTACAATGACAAAGCAAACTTTGCGATCGGTGATGGTGGAGGTGGTAATTTTGCTACCAATGATGCAGGATATGATGCATTCTGGAGATTTGCAGTTACAGGTACAAACTACGTTTTGGCAGAAGCTTGGAGGTCACTTTTTACGGTTGTAGGACAAGCCAATAGTGTGATTCGTAATGTAAATGAAAAAGCGGATGAGAGCATTCCTATGGAAGCTAAAAATCAAGCCATTGCGGAAGCACGTTTTATGAGAGGGGTTGCCTATTTACAATTAGCGTTGTTGTGGAGAGAAGTGCCTATCATTGAGGATAATGTACCGTTAATCAGTAATCCGATTATCCCAAAAAATACAACAAGTAACGTATTCCAATTCGTTATCAATGATTTAACATTCGCTGCTGATCACCTTCCTGAAACAGACGAACCAGGTAGAGTGACAAAATGGTCGGCAAAAGGAATGTTAGCCAAAGCTTATTTGTATAGATCAGGTGTTGGACAAACAGGGAGCCGTAGTCAAGATGATTTAAATATGGCCAAGTTACATGCAGGAGATGTGATCAGGTTGAGTGGATTGGAATTAATGGACAACTATGCAGATTTGTATAAGATTGAAAACAATAACAGTCCTGAAAGTTTATTTGCCTTCCAATGGATTTTTAATGGAGGATGGGGTACTCAAAATACACATCAAGCTTACCTTGCCCCTGAGGGAAAACTAACAGGTGTTGGTGATGGCTGGGGAAGTGGCGGTGGAGCTGCTCCTAGTATCAAAGAATTGTATGAAGTAGGTGATGAAAGAAGAAAAGCAACTTTTATGTATAAAGGTGATTTCTATCCTGAATTAATGAAAAGTGAAGGCGGATACCTTTATGAATTAGAGACTTATCCAGCGGCTTCTTCTGTAAAAAAATATGTAGTAGGTTCTCCTGATGATAACGATGGTCAAGTAGCTTTTATGCGTACAAGTTTAAACACTTATATGCTAAGACTTTCAGAGGTTTACTTAATCTATGCTGAAGCAGCAATGGGCAATAATGCTTTTACTTCAGATGCTGATGCATTACAATATTATAACGCTGTAAGAGAGAGAGCGGGACTTGATGGAAAGTCAGCAATCACTTGGATGGATATTTTTAATGAACGACGTGTAGAATTTGCAATGGAGGGCCACTTCTGGTACGACCTATCACGTTGGAGCTTTTTTGATCCTCAAGCAGTTGTAGATTACCTTTCAACACAAGAGAGAGGTTCATTTAGTTGGACTGATGGCAATCCTGTTCTAGAGTCAAGAACTTATAATGTGATTGAGTCAGATTTGATTATGCCTTATCCCGAAGCTGATGTGGTGAATAACCCCTTATTAAAAGAGGCAGCAGTAGAATATAATTTCGAGTAAACTAAAATTAAAAACATTATGAGAAGATTATTTCTTCCAATATATATAATTGTTGCATTGGTAATGCAGGGATTATTCTCCTCTTGTACAAATGAAACAGAGGATGCTCCAGCCATTTCAATGGTAAGATATACAGACCCAGATTTGGCTGATCAAGATTTAGCAGAAGTAGGATTAGGTGAAGTTATTGCCATTGTAGGTAAAGGTTTAGGCTCAACTGTTATGGTGACCTTAAACGATATGGAATTGTCCTTAAGCCCAGTTTACATTACAGATGGTAGTGTGATTGTAACAGTTCCTGATGATGTTCCTACAGTAGCCACAAATAGTTCAGTTTCAAATAAACTGGTGGTGACGACAAGTAATGGGATGATTGAGAGAGATTTAATCGTATTACCTCCTGCTCCTTCTATTGAAAGTATTAGTAATGAATTTGCGAAAGCAGGTGATTCATTTAAGTTATCAGGAAAGTATTTCTATTTTGTTGAAAAGGTAGTTTTTCCAGGTGGAATAGAAGTAACTACAGGACTTAATGTAAATGATGAGGCTACTTCTTTGACACTTACAGTGCCTGATGGTGTTACAGAAGCAGGTGCAGTAGAAGTTGTAACGGCTTCAGGGACTTCATCTACAGCTCCAAGGTTTATGTTCAATGACAAAACTGGTATGGTGTGTAACTTCGATGACCTTAATATCTTCTCTTGGGGAGTGGGTCCTGGAGCTTTTAAAACAGAAGATGGTTTAGATGGTGTTTATGTACATACTTATCAAGATTCACCAATTACTCCAGGTTCATGGTGGGACAATAATTGGGTAATCGCCATGAATGGTTATGCCGGTCAAGGTTTGAATGGGGCCGCTAGTGACTATGCTCTTAAGTTTGAAGTAAATGTTGGAGCTCCATTAAATAGTGGTAGAATTCAAATGCAGTTTATTGGTGATAATGGCCCTCATTTCTTATGGAAGCCATGGGAAATCAACAAGGATATGACAAGGTATTGGGAGTTTACTGGCGATCGTGAGCCTTTCCAAACAGAAGGTTGGGAAACGATTGTAATTCCAATTGAGTTATTCCGTTATTCGGGAGGTGCAGGAGCACCTGTTGGAAATGTTGCAGATATTGATGGACAACCGATTCGTTTTGCCCTTCAAAATGCAGATGATCCAGAGGGAGAAGAAATCCCGATGTTAGACATCAAATACGATAATATTCGAATCGTAAAAATCAAATAAATACAATTGAAGAGGTAATACTTCAGTTGTTGAGTTAAGCAATAGCTTTTCCACGTTAATTTAGTCTTTAGGCTACTCTGTTTTAGGGTAGCCTATTGTTTTTTATCACTGTAGAAAGTGTTCCACTGAGTATTGATTTGATGTAATGAATAATTCAACATCCAAGAATATAACTATCTTTTCTTTTTATTTCATTTTAAGATGAGAGCCTCAGAAGAGTATTTTGTTTTAGTTAATTTATAAAAAGCAATCATCTTAAATATTATGAATTACAAAATACTCACTCTTGTATCTTTCTTTGTTTCAATCTCAAATCTTTCCTATGCTCAATTTAGTGAAACAGTTTCTTCGGATAGACCGGGCCAAACCTATAGTGCATCTACTTTAGGGAAACATGTTTTTCAGTTACAAACAGGGTTTAATTATACGGAAGAAAAAGATGGAGATGTTGACCGAAGTAACATTAATAGTAATACTTTTTTAAGACTTGCTTTGAGTGAGAGGTTTGATTTGGAAGCTTTGGTGATTTATCGTAGAGATAAAGCAAGAACACAAGGCGAAACTTCGGTAGTTGCTGAGGGTATAAGTGCGACCGAATTAGGTTTTAAATATAGCGTATTAGAAAATGATGGATGGATTCCAAGTATGGCTTTTCAAGGAAGGGTACTTTCAAGGTTAGTGAATGATGATTATAAAAGATCTTCTCCAGGTATGTTGATGAATGTAGCCACCCGAAATCAAATCAACAATTGGTTGGCCTATAATATGAATGTAGGTGTTACTTTTCCAAGAAGAGGAATTTCTACTTATTTGGTTCCTGCTACTTTTAATTTCTCTGCTTCTTTGGGGAAAAGGTGGGGAGCATTCATCGAGCTTTATGGTAATCTGAATGATTTTGAGCCAGGAGTTGATGGAGGTTTTTCTTTTTTTATCAATAACGACTTTATGTTGGATTTATTTGGAGGTGTTGCATCAGAATCATGGTTTGTAGAAGGAGGTTTGTCATATAGAATAAAGTGGAGGGAAGATTAAATTTGCAAATAGGTGAACTTCTTACTTTATTTACATAATACGTACACATTCAAATATATAATAATACTACAAGCAACACGTTATATATTCACAAGCCATATATACTCTTACAATGAAGACGCTACTACTCCTACTTATCATCGTCATTTCGCCTCTTAAAATATTGGCTCAATTAACACCTGAGGAAATTTCGAAGGACTATATTCGTTATGCTTATGAGTTATTAGAGCAGGAGGAGTACGATAAGGCATTGATCAAAACAGACGAAATAATCGCATTACTTCCAAGAACCACTTCGGAAATTCAATACATTAGATCTTTGGCACATCATCATTTAAATCTAAATGATATAGCAAAGAATGAGGTAATGGAAATGTACAATTACCCAATGACCGATGAATTGAGAATGCATGCCAATGAACTTTCAATGTTATTGGATCACGAAATGAAAACAGCTTCTGCTGAAGATTCTGATACTATTTATGCAATGCCTGAAACTTCGGCATCATATCCAGGAGGTATGGGTGAGTTTTACAGTTGGTTTCATGCAACATTTGAAACAAATACAGCTACCAAGAAGGGAAAAGTATTTGTTGAGTTTATTGTGAATAAATACGGTAAATTAGAAGATATCAGAATCCTAAAAGGTATTGAAAGTAGTGTAGATGATAAGGTAGTTTCTATTTTAAGAAGTTCACCAAAATGGATGATTGCTCAACAGAGTGGTAAGCCTGTACAACAAAAAATGGTTTTGCCTTTTACCGTGGAATATTAAATTATCATCAACTTTCAATAGGCCTTTCTACAAGCATTTATTGGATCTACTTTCAAGCTTCCTTCTTCTTCATTTTTCCATTGATGAAAAACGAAGCAAAAAATCTAGGCTTAGAAGTCAAAAGCTAAATTTCATTCCTCTCGCCTAAATGATTTTAAACTCGCTTTGCTCAAACAAGAAAATCATTTTTAACGGCTCTATACATGAAATTCTTCACGCTTTTCCCTTCAAGGCCGAGGGAGATACTACTAAATGATTATCCGATTACATTATCAAAAGATAAAGGTTTTATAATTATCTTCTAAAATGCAGTTTTGTAGGGGCGTTGCATTGTAACGTCCTCGCGAACCACAATACACTACCCTCAGTGTGCTTGGTGAATTCTAAACTAAAGTTTCAGTATTTAGATCAGATGATACCTTGTGATCCAAACTATAATCTGATTAGGAAACACCTCTTGATAGTTATCTCTAATTGAGTATTGAAGAATGAGAATATTTAAGCTCTTGGGCGAGCCAACTTCTGCACTTCCTTGTGTCTAAAACAATCGACAGTATGATCATTGATCATACCCACTCCCTGCATATAAGCATAACATGTAATACTCCCGACGAATTTAAAACCTCTCTTCTTTAAGTCTTTACTCATTCGGTCACTAATGTCCGTTTTAGTTGGTACTTCTTCCATTGTTTTCCAATTATTTTGGATCACTTTATAATCCGTAAATTGCCAGATATACTCTTTAAAAGTTCCAAATTCTTCCTTTACTTTCAGGTAGGCTTTAGCGTTACTGATGATTGCTTTTATTTTTAATTTATTTCGGATAATTCCTTTTTCTTGCATTAAGGCTTCAACATAGTCATCATTAAACTCAATAATGGCTTCTGCTTCAAAATTTTCAAATAACTCCTGATAATTCTTCCTTTTGAGCAATATCATATGCCAATTCATACCTGCTTGTTGTCCTTCAAGACAGAGCATTTCAAAAAGTTTACGGTCATCATAAACAGGGACACCCCATTCTTCATCATGGTAGTCTTGATCGATTTTATGATGTGTAGACCACTCACATCTAGTTTTATTGTCTGACATAATTTGAATGTTTAGGAAGATATTAGGAATGTGGAAAGACGAGTTTATGCATTCGAGTTGATGAATACTACCCTCTCTTTCAATTCAAAATATAATAATAAAAAATCGTACTCTTACCTTGAAATAAAGGAAATAAAAAAGGTCGACTAAATAAATAGCCGACCTCTAAAAATATATTTTTGTCTGTCTTATTTCGCGAAATGTACTGAGCGAGTTTCACGAATTACAGTTACTTTGATCTGTCCAGGATATTGCATTTCTGTTTCGATCTTGTTGGCAATATCAAATGATAATTGACCAGCATCTTGATCAGGAACTTTATCTGCATCAACCATTACACGTAACTCTCTACCTGCTTGGATCGCGTAGCATTTGTGAACACCTTTGAAGCTCATTGCTAAACCTTCCAATTCTTTCAGACGTTGGATGTAAGATTCCATCATTTCACGTCTAGCACCAGGTCTAGAACCACTTACAGCGTCACATGCTTGAACGATAGGAGAAATAAGCGTAGTCATTTCAATCTCGTCGTGGTGAGCACCAATTGCATTACAAACCTCAGGGCTTTCACCATATTTCTTCGCTAGGTTCATACCTAAGATTGCGTGAGGTAGTTCTGGCTCTTCTGGCCATACTTTACCAATATCGTGAAGAAGACCGGCACGCTTCGCTACTTTAGAGTTCAAGCCAAGCTCTGAAGCCATTGTGCTTGCCAAGTTAGAAACTTCTCTAGAGTGCTGTAACAAGTTTTGACCATATGAAGAACGGAAACGCATTCTACCTACCAACTTAATTAATTCAGGGTGTAAACCGTGAATGCCTAAGTCAATAACAGTACGCTCACCGATTTCGACAATCTCGTCTTCAATATTTTTCTTTGTTTTGGCAACTACCTCTTCGATACGAGCAGGGTGAATACGACCATCTGCTACTAATCGGTGTAAGGAAACTCTTGCAATCTCTCTTCTTACAGGATCAAATCCAGAAATAATGATTGCTTCAGGCGTATCATCAACAATGATTTCCACACCAGTGCTTGCTTCTAAAGCACGAATATTTCTACCTTCTCTACCAATGATTTTACCTTTTAGTTCATCACTTTCTAGGTTGAAAATAGAAACGCAGTTTTCAATAGCTTGTTCAGCGGCAGTTCTCTGTATAGCAGTGATTACCGTTTTACGTGCTTCTTTAGTAGCTGTCATTTTCGCTTCTTCCATGATATTTTTGATATGCATGGATGCCTTAGTGCGGGCTTCATCTTTTAAAGCTTCAACAAGTTGCTCTCTCGCTTCTTCCGCTTTCAAGTTGGCTACTTTTTCAAGTTGCTCTACTTGTTTCAGACGAAGTTGTTCAGCCTCCTCTTTAGCTTTAAAAGTAAGTTGTTTTTGATGTGCTAACTCTTCAAAGCGCTGCTCCATTTCTTGATCTTTCTTTTTGAAAGATTCAATCTGTTTTGCAATTACAGCTTCTTTTTGCTTGTGCTTTGATTCTTGTTGTTTTAAACGATTTTCGAACTGCTTAAGTTTGTTTTCGTTTACGCTGAGTTGATTTTTTCTCTTTGCCGTTTCAGAGTCAAAATCTTGTTTCATTTTCAAGAATTTCTCTTTAGACTCTACAAGTTTTGACCTTTTGATGCTCTCCGCTTCCTTCTTTGCATCTTTTACAATGTCTTGTGCTTTGTCTTGTGCGGCTGTTTCCATGCCTTTCAAGACTTTCACCAATAAAAATCTGCCAATCGCTACTCCTATAAGTAGACTGACAACGGCAGCTAAAATTATTTGTTCCATGTTGTACGTACAGATGTCTGTGCGTAGTTCGGTGACTACAGTTGAATAATATATATGTTCAGGAACTACAAGATCAAAAAAAGAAGAAATATTAAGGTAAAATTTCGTCTAGTTGTTTATTGATATCATTCACACGACTAGCGATATTCTGTAACTCCTCTTGTTCTTTCAAAGCTTCCACCACAAAATCAAATGCAGTAATAACAAGTAGATCTTTCATTTCAACACCAGAGAGGTTTTGACGCTTTTCATCCACAATCTGATTGAGGCGTTCTGCTGCTTTTTTAAGCAGATGCTCTTCAGATTTGCTGGCTTTTACGTTGTATAATTTGCCACAAATGTTCAGTTGTATGCTCTCTTTAGTGGATCTTAATCCCATGCTTAGTACTACAAGTTTTTTTGGTTATCACCCCATTAGGGTAGTTATTGCAATCTATGTGAATATGAATATTAAACCGAAATTTTCTTCGATCTAAGTAAAATTCCCTTTTAAAGAATAAATGTACTTTAATTATTGGAATTTTATATCTTTTTCAGTCAAAAAAGTAACTTACCCTTGAGAAAGTCTTTCGATTTCCTCATTAAGAAGCTCGATTTCGGCCTTATTTTCTTCTTGTTCCTTTAAAAGTTGCTGATTTTCTAATTGAAGTTTTTCAAGAGATTCCACAAGTGGTTTTAGATCTCTGATCTCCATTTTCAATTTCTGAACTTCCATAATTGATGCTCTTTTTTGTTCATTAAAAACATCAATGGTTTCATTTTTTTCTTCGATCTCTTTTCTTAACTGATCAATATCCTGATTGAGAAACTGAATCACACTTTGTTGTCCTTCGGAAAGTTGCTGTGCTTCATCTCTTTCCTGTTGTAAAGTACTTTTCTCATTCATTAATTGATCAATTTGTTCATCTCCCTTGTTGATCAATTCCTGTAAACGGTCGCTATGTTCTTGTACATCTATCGTTGCATCTAACTGTTTTTCAGTCTTAATGCGATCTTCGTTTAATTGTTGAATTGTAGTTTGAGCGTTTTTATAAAGTGCTTGCAGGGTGTTGATTTTTTCAACCAATAGTTTAAGTTCTTCGCTTAAATTGGGGATGATAGTTGACATAATTGATCAGAATTAAAAAATGAAACCACTCTCTATTTTATTAAAATAAAGAGTGGCTAGATAAAACTATTTACGGATTACAGCACCAAGCTGATTTTCGAAAGCTTTGATTAATGCATTCATACATTTATCAATAGTCTTATCATTTAAAGTTTTATTTTCATCTTGAAGAATAAAGCTTACTGAGTAAGATTTCAAACCTTGTGCAAGGTGCTTACCTTCATAAACGTCAAATACATTGATATCCTTCAATAATTTTCTTTCTGTTTTCTTTGCAATTTCCTGAATTGAAGCAAATGTAGCTTTGTTGTTCAATACTAAAGATAAGTCTCTTCTTACTTCAGGGAATTTAGGTAATTCTTTGAATTTGTAATCTGCACTGTACATTTTCACTAATGCAGACCAATCAATATCAGCAAAGAATACTTCCGTTTTTACACCTGCCAATTTAGCAGCCTTAGGGTTAACCATACCTACAGTTGCAATTACTTGCTTTCTTGCAGTGTAAGTCAAACCGTAAGCGAAAGTATCGTTCTTCACATACTCCTTAGAAATACCTTGAATATTTAATCTTTCAAAGATTCTTTCTACGATAGAAGAGATTGTATGGAAGTCAGCATTTACTGCTTTTCTGATCCATGACTCATCTGATGAAGTACCTGAAACGAATAACGTTAGGTGCTCTTTTTCAGTGTAACCTTCTTCTCCTTTATGGTATGTTTTACCAAATTCGAAAGCTTTGATATTCTTCTGCTGACGTCTGATATTTCTATCAATTACTTCAAGACCAGAGAATAACATAGACTGACGCATTACATCTAAATCAGCTGATAAGATGTTTAAGATTTTTACGTCTTTTGATTCATCGATATCCGCTAAACCTGTTGAATACTTGCTAGTAGTCAATGAGTTGGTCATGATTTCGAAACAACCGCTTCCTGCAAGCATTTCAGTCACTTTTGTCTGAAGAATTTGCTTGTCTTTCTTAGGAAAACTTGCTAAGAAATCAGTCGATAAAGACTCATCTAATGTAACACTGTTGAAACCATAAATTCTTAAGATCTCTTCAATGATATCCGCCTCTCTTTGTACGTCCACTCTGTAAGGAGGAACTGAAACTTTGATAGTTTCTTCAGTACGCTCTAAAATAGAGATTTCTAAACCTTCAAGAATAGAGATAATTCTATCTTGTGGAATATGTTGACCGATCAAACGATCTACATTTTTGAATTTTACATCAATAATGAAGTTCTCAATAGGAGTAGGGTAGATGTCTACAATCTCAGAAGAGATTTCGCCACCTGCGTACTCTTTGATCAACATTGATGCATATTTCAATGCCGTAATACACATGTTTGGATCACAACCTCTTTCAAAACGGAATGAAGAATCTGTTTTGATACTGTGTTGTTGAGATGTCTTACGAACAAAGTCAGGGTGGAAATAAGCACTTTCTAAGAAGATGCTTGTAGTTCCTTCAGTTACACCTGAATCTAAACCACCAAATACACCTGCGATACACATATCCTCAGAGGCATTGGCAATCATCAAATCGTTACCTTTTAATTCTCTTTCCGCTTCGTCTAGGGTAGTGAACTTAGCGCCTTCAGTAGCAAATTTCACGTTTACTTCGTTGCCCGTTACTTTTGCTAAATCAAAAGCGTGAAGTGGTTGTCCTAATTCATGTAAAACGAAGTTCGTAATATCCACTACGTTGTTGATAGGAGCTAAACCAATAGAATTTAAACGTTGCTTAATCCATTTCGGAGATTCTTTGATTGTAATTCCAGAAATAGTTAAACCAGTATATCTTGGACAAGCTTCTTCCGCTTGAACATTTACTTTTACAGGAGTAGAAGTGTTATCTACTTTAAAGTTTTCGATTAATTCTGCTTTAGTAGCCTGCTTGATTTCACGATCCAATAATACCTTCAAATCACGAGCAGCACCATAATGCGAAGAACCATCTACACGGTTTGGAGTAAGACCAATTTCAAAAACTTGATCATTCTCTAAACCAAAATATTTTGCAGCAGGAGTACCGTTGGCTAAATCAGTGTCTAAAACCATGATACCGTCATGAGAAGTACCCAATCCGATTTCATCTTCAGCACAGATCATACCTAGTGAAACTTCACCACGGATCTTACCTTTTTTAATTTTAAAACTTTCTGTTGGAGAAGGATAAAGTTCAGCACCTACAGTAGCTACTACAACTTTTTGTCCTTTAGCGACATTAGGAGCACCACATACAATTTGTACAGGCTCTTCCTCACCGATATCAACTTTTGTAACTCTTAATTTATCTGCGTTTGAATGTTGCTCACATTCTAAAACCTCGCCAATAACTAAACCTTTCAGTCCACCTTTCACTTCTTCAACTTCACCGATTCCTTCTACCTCTAAACCAGAACTAGTTAAAAGCTCATCAATTTCCTGTGGCGTTTTGTCTTCTATATCAATTAGGCCTTTTAGCCAATTTAAGGAGATTTTCATATATCGCTATTTTTGCCGGAAGCGTTAAAAACGCCACCTTTTTATTTGTTTACTTTCACTAAAAATTATGGAATTGCAAAAATACAATTTTCCACGGCAAAAATAATAGGTTATTGCAAGTTCTTGCAATAACCTATGTTTTGTTTAGAATTTATATTAAAGTTGTCCCCTTAATTTCTCTATTTCTTCATTTTTTAGCTCAATTTCTTTTTCTAGAGCATCAATTTTATCTTCTTTTTCAGTGACAGATGTTGCCAGCTTTTCAATTTTGGCCTTGTAATTTTCCTCTGTAACACTCATTTTCTCAAAAGCTTTCTTTAAAACCTCTTCATTGTTTTTGGTTTTAACATTGGCCGCTTCCATTTCTTTTTGCTTTCGGTGCATTTCTTCTTGAGTGGCTTGCAGTTCTTCAACGTTCTGTCGCATTTCCTCTTCCTGAGCTCTCATTTGCTCTGCCTGTATTTGAGAGTCCTCCAATAGTGTTTTCATTCTATCAGAATTTCTTGTAGCCGCAATAGTTGAAGCGATAGTTTCACCCAATTTTAGTACAAACTCTCTTTGGAACTCAGGCATTTCTTTGAGCGAAGCTAATTCAATTACACCATAAACTTCTTCATTCATAAGCATGGGTGCAATGAAAAGGTTGGTAGGTCTTGCTTGCCCTAAACCACTTGAAATGTTTACGTACTGATCAGGAATTTCTTTGAGGAACATTGGTCTTTTTTCGATGAAAACTTGCCCTACTAATCCTTCTCTAGGTTTTACATTTCGATTAATGTATTTTTTTCTTTCATAAGCATAGGCTGAAATCAACATTAATTCTTTTCGGTCATCAATATTATCATCCACAATGAAAAGTCCACCTTGAGTCACACCAAGATAGGAAACTAGGTTATTGATGATTTGATCACAAAGTTCTTCAAGATTACTTTGAGAAGTTCTAAGAATATCAACAAATTTTGTAAGTCCCTCAGAAACCCATGCTCTTTCTTCCTCAATCACTTTTAACGCTTTTCTTTGCATTCTCAAAGCATTAATAGCTTCCATTAAAGGTTCCTCTTCTTTTTCATTGAAGTTGTAATCTTCCTTTTCTTCAAGGAGGGCATTACAATACTCCAAAGCATTGTCAAGGTTTGCTTTTAATTTGCTGTTTTCTTCCTTTAATCTGGCATATTGATCAAGCCACAGAACTTTAATACCAATTTGTCTATTCATCTTTAGAAAATTTCTATACTTTTTCAGCTACTTCTCAAAACTAAAAAATAATTCATTCCCGCTTCTTGGTGGAATGCTGTTGTAGCACCTTTCAAGTATTTTTATATCAAACTTTGGTTCGAACAGGGATAAATACTCTTCTTTACTTCCTCCAAAAGGTGGGCCATTTTTTGTAAGCTCAAAGTCAAAGAGTAATCCACTCAATTTACCACCTTTTTTCAGTAAACGATACATTTGCTCCACATATTGTTTTCTAAGGCTAGGATTCAAAGCACAAAAAAATGTTTGTTCTAGTATCAGATTAAAATGACCAATGTCTATTTGGAAGAAATCACTGCATAGTAATTGCTCTTCAGGAAAATCAGGACACCTTTTCTTTACATTTTGAAGCGGAGCCTCTGAGATGTCTACAGCATAGCAATTTTTGAAACCCAGTTGCCACAAGTATTCTATTTCATAGCCATTACCTACGCCGGGAATCAAGATCTTCAGCTCTTTGTCCTCTAGTTGATCAATATATTCTTTTAAAGGCGTACTGATGTATCCAATGTCCCAACCTGTATTGTTGGATTCGTATTTTTCGGTCCAGTATTGTTTGTCCATAAAATTAAAAAACCTTTCAACAGGAAGTTTTTAGACTACTCCCAATTGAAAGGTTGAATATTAAAAGGATTAATAAGTCTTATTTAGAAATAGCATCTATTAGGTCAGTGTCTGTAGGTTTAACATTGCTATTGAAAAAGTCTTTCAACTCACCTTTTCCATTGATGAAGTACTTACAGAAATTCCATGATGGAGCTTCGTCGTTCCATCCATTTTCTTCAGGGTCAGATAACCATCTGTACAACGGGCTTTGGTCTCCGCCTTTTTTTACATTTACTTTTTCCATCATAGTAAACGTAACCCCGTAATTTAATTTACAAAAAGATGCAATTTCTTCACTTGATCCAGGTTCTTGTCCTCCAAATTGATTACAAGGGAACCCAAGAATTACTAATTCTTCTCCATACTTTTCGTGCAATGCTTGTAACGCTTCATACTGAGGAGTAAAACCACATTTAGAAGCTGTATTGACAATCAAGATCTTTTTTCCTTTCAATGTTTGAAAGTCAAGGTATTCTCCGTTTAATTTCTTCATTTTAAAGTTATAAAACTGAGACTCCCTTTTTCTGTCTTCGAAATTTACAGAGTCCGGGCTCGATTTATGCACTTTAGTACAAGCCAAAAGTGCTACACAACAAGTAAGAAGAGTTATCGTGAAAAAATTTTTCATAGGTTTGATAGATTTAGTGAGTGTCCAAATATTGTATAGTAATATATGTTGATAATAAATGTAAATTTATGTATAAAATATAATTAATCCAAGGAGTTTGTGAGCCATTCTGTAGCATTAACTTCGTCATCAAAGTATTGCAATTTAAAAAGATCTATTTCACTAGTTGTTTTATCTAGGATTTTCTCAAATGACATTTGTGAAAAAATATCAGAGGAAACGATGAAAGCCATTTTTTCTAATCCAATCTTTACATTAAGAGGTACACTTTGCTCATTTATCCAATCCTGAGTTTCAGGAAGTACATTATAATAGGCTCTAATGGCGTCTACCAAAATGAGCTTTGGAGCTATTTCTTCTGTTACTCTAAGGTAGGCTATTATTTCATTTCTATATAATTCTTCAGAGATGTTAATAGGAGTATTCCAAGTTGATTTTAGAATTTTTGAAGAATCATCCCATTCAATTTTTTGAAAATCACTTTTGTATTTTTCTAAGTAATTCATAGTATTTTTTAAAGATTAAATTTGAGTTATTGCATAAAAAGTACCTTTGATTACTTCATTCATTCTTTTGAAATCCAAACTCTCAGGTGTATCATTTTTAGTATGATAGTTGGGGTTTCTAAAAAAAGATGTATCTGTAATCATAACAGCATTTTGGTTGAAGTGCCAATAGTTTCTGTGATCAGAATTAGCTAAACCTCTGATATTGGAAGGAGCATTAATCGAATAAATAGGTGTTTTTGATGTTTTTTTCATTGCCTGTTTTAACTCCTTTACAGCAAAATGATTGGAAAGGTTTCCTACAATTGCTATAAAGTTTGCTTCTTTAGGATATAGCTTATCCAAAAACTTAATAGGATAACTTTGGCTTCCTGGCTGATCATTAAAATAACCAATCATTTCTAAGCAAACCATAAGTTTCGTTCTCACATTATCATTTACATTTCGTTCTGCATGCACATAACTTCCCATTCCTTTAGTAGTGAAAAAAGGTCTTTCTTCGTTGGCATACGCCACTAATTCTATGCAGAAATCTAATTTTGGTTGATGCTGTTGTAATAAACGAGCAATTTCAATCATACCAGCGATTCCGCTTGCATTGTCATCTGCACCATGTTGATCTCCAAAAGTATCATAATGTGCTCCCACTACAACTCTTTCTTTGTTTGGATCTCCATAGAATGCAATTATATTTTTATATTCTTCTTTAGCTGCTTCGAAGTTCTGAATGATGGGGTTATACCCAAAACTCTTCAACTGATCAAAAATATAATCTACAGCTTCTTTTTGAGCGTCTTTGTTTTTATAGTTTCTATAATCACTCGTTGAGCACAGTGCTCTTACATGTTTTTCTAATTCAGATGCACTTGATTGGATATCATTCGCTGCTGTATTGGAATAAGAAGAAAGGGTAGGCATGTACAAAAAGTAAATACCTATTATTGGGAGCATTACAACAATGAATCCTAAAATATAGAGGAGTGCAAGCATTTGGTTGATAAATTTTTAGAGAAGTAAGTGGTTAATCTTTTTGTTTTTGAAAAGAGGAATCCGATAAAATGCTAAAATCTAATAGTTTACTCATTTTAATAGAATAGTTGATATTAATATCATTTCTTTCATTAACGGTATAGCTAGTGCTTTTATTGGATTTGTCATCCATCTTCTTTACTCTTAAAATAATACCTTTTTCTGATAATGGTGTCTCTAAGGAAGAAGATTCTTGAATTATCATCCAAAAACCTTTTTTTAATCCATAATTATTAAACTTTGAGTCTTGTGTGAGTACAATTTCAAGTTTGTTGTCATGATCTACAAATACATTAGGTTCATTTTCAATAAAATTATATTTCTCTGAAATACTTTTGTTTGAATCAAAAAAGGATAGAGGACCACAGATAGCATATTGACTACTATCTAAATGACAAACAACAATCATTTGATTGAGTTTGATATCAAAAATAATGACATCATTTCCTTCCAATTGAGAAGTCATAGCAAAATACTCTTCTTTTTCTGATGTTAAGATGTAGTACTCTATACTTTCTGTAGGGCCAATTTGTTTTATCTTAAAAGCAAAATCAAAATGATATTGATCAGGATAAATGGACTTGTCAGATTTTTCTTCTAAGAATTGTGCAAATGAAGAAATCAGTTGCATTGATTTTTGTGCACTACTGTTATAGTTATGAAATAAAAAACAAAGTGTAAAAAATGCTATTTTAAGACCAATGGACATAAGGACAATTATTAATGATAATATGTGAATGATCAATTTTACAACATAAAAAAATCCATTACATTAAATGAGTTTAGAGATCTAATGTAATGGATGTCTATTGAATTATAAATTAATAATTATAAAGTTGCTGTGTTTTTTTGGATGTAATCATCGACTAAATTTTCTAAAATGGATAGTGGTAGAGGTCCATTGCATAGTATCACTTCATGAAAAGTTCTGATATCGAATTGATCTTCCATTTCAAGTTTTGCTTTGTCTTTTAATTCCAAAATTTTCATTAATCCAATTTTATATGCTGTTGCTTGTCCGGGCATAACGATGTGTCTATCAACCATTTTTTCGCATTGCCCATAAGCCGCAGGCGTATTTTTGACGTAGTAAGCTATTCCTTCCTCTCTAGTCCATTTTTTAGCGTGAATTCCAGTATCTACTACCAATCGGCAAGATCTCCATAGTTCCATTGCCAAACGTCCAAAATCAGAATAAGGATCACTATAAAACCCAAGTTCCTTCGGTATAAGTTCTGAGTAAAGTCCCCAACCCTCAATGTAGGCTGTATAATGAGCTTCTTTTCTAAATTCAGGGAGGCTTTCTAGTTCTTTTGTTAATGCAATTTGCATATGATGACCCGGTATTCCTTCATGATAAGCCAATGCTTCCATCTCATATTTCGGCATTTGATTCATGTCATAAAGATTAGCATAGTAATAGCCCGGTCGAGAACCATCTGCAGCTGGAGAATTATAAAATGCTTTACCTGCCGTTTTTTCTCTAAAAGGTTCTACTCTTTTGACTTCAATGGGTGCTTTAGGTTTTGTGATGAAAAGGTTGTCGAGCTGCTTTCTCATGGCATCAATGATGCTTTTAGCATCTGCTAAGTAAGCCTTTTTACCTTCATCCGTGTTAGGATAATAGAACTGAGGGGCATTTTTCATGTAAGTAAAAAATTCTGAAAGACTTCCTGTAAAGCCTACATTTTTCTTGATGGTATTCATCTCTCCATGAATTCGAGCTACTTCTCTTAATCCCATCTGATGAATTTGTTCTGCTGTAAAGTTGGTAGAAGTAATTTTTTTAAGACAATAAGCATAATATTCTTCTCCATCTTTTAAGCGCCAAACGCCTGCATCATTATTGGCTCTTATTTCTTGTTCTTGTAGTGTCTGGATCAACTTTTTATAGGTAGGAGCAAAGTTTTGCTGCATGGCAACATTGAACTTTTCGATCAACGCATTTTTTTCATCTTCATTGAGCTCTACATGATCTATTTTAGTGTAGAAGTCTTGAGCAATAGGGTGTGTTTTTTCAGAATTTGAAATGGGCTTTCCCTCTAAAAGATTATTGCAATCACTCAACACTTTGCTGAAAAGGAATTTTGGAAGTATAAAACCTTCTTTTTCACTTTGAAGAGCGTTTTGAATTTGTTGCTCCATCATCCCAGGGATTTTTTCTACCCTACTGATATAATCTTCAGCATCTTTTTTAGTGCTGATTTGATGAAAACCAATCAAAAAAGAAGCAGGGTTACTTTGTGCTCCATACATTTGATTGAAAACGTAATCATACTGATGAAACCGTTCTCCTTCCAAATCAAGTTCAAGCTCATACTTAAATAACTCTAAGCTTAATGCTCTGTCTTCAGTGTAGTTGGGGCTTTGAAATGCATTGGCTTTTCGAAGGGCATTCCTTTTGTTTTTTACACTCTTCAAGAATTGTTTTTCAGAATGATCGTTCCATTGATCATTAAAGCGTTTGTCACCCCTGTAGGTCATTGCTTCAGGGTTTTGCTCTAAATCAGCATTAAAAACACTGTCGAAAAAGATGTCTAGATTGGTGTTTTGCTGTTCTGCTTTACTGACTTGTGCCTCATTTGTTTTATGACAGCTTGAAAAAATTGAGGAGAAAAGTACAGTAGTTAGTAGTAGTTTGAAATAATTACACATAATATGTCCTTGTAAAGTTTAAATAATTATTTACAAAATCATATAATTTTCATCTTAATCCAATTGAAAGTGAAATAATTATCATGAATGAATCCTATTTTTATAAACAAACTCTTACAAGGTGAAGCATAGTGCTATTAGATAATAAATTTTCTTGTATTTTTGAGACGTAATTGCCTAGAGAAAACAGAGGAAGAGCCTTTGACTTTCTTGGGAAACAGAAAAAATGATATCATGATCAAAGTAGGGATATTTTTTGGAGGTATTTCACGAGAGCGCGAAATCTCGTTTGCAGGTGGTAGAACTGTTTATGATAACTTAAACAAACAACTTTTCGAACCTGTTCCAATGTTTGTAGATAGTTTAGGCCATTTTATTCATTTAGATTGGTCATATGTATATAAAGGTACTGTAAGAGATTTTTATCCACCTGTAAGTAGCATTCCAAGTGAGTTACAAGGATTTCAGATGTATGTGGAATCTTTAGGTAAGCTTTCTGAGGAAGAGGCTGCGGATATGGCATCAAAAGTAGGTAAGAAAGTAAATCCAAGTGATTTTGCAGGATTATTTGATTTTGCCTTTTTGGCGCTGCATGGCCCTTATGGTGAAGATGGAAACTTACAAGGTCTTTTGGAATGGTATAATATTCCTTATTCTGGTGCAGGAGTATTATCATCTGCAATTGGAATTGACAAGATTACGCAAAAAAAACTCTTTACTGACTTACAGTTAACAACTCCTTCTTTTGATGTGATCACAGAGGAAGATTTATCTTCTGATAAAATCAATACTACTTTCCAATCTTTAAAAGATAAATTGGGAATGCCGTTGGTAGTGAAAGCACCAAGACAAGGTTCTTCATTGGGTGTAAGTATTGTAAAAGAGGATAATGTAGAAGCTTTCCATAAGGCAGCTAAAAAATCACTTTTCATCGAAGAAGTGGAGCAATCTTTTTGGAAAGGGTTAGACGAAGATGCAAGAGTGCGTTACATTCATGATTTCACGGATGTACGTCTTGGAATTGGCCTGCCAGTTTATGTATTAGGAAATGATGATTTGGTGATTTATGATCCAAAATCATTATTGGAGTACCTCAATGAGCAGTTGATTTCTAATAATAAAGAAATTGTAGCACTTCAATCTTTAGATGCTGAAGAGGCATTGTTGATTGAAGAACATATAAAGGGTAGAGAATTCTCATGTATTGTCATTGAAGACGAAAATGGTAATCCTCTTGCTCTTCCTCCTACTGAAATTGTAAGAGGAAATGAAGGTGTATTTGATTATAGATCAAAATATCTTCCAGGTATGAGTCGTAAAGTAACACCGATTGATCTACCTATTGAAAAGGTAAGAGAGATTCAATTAGACTGTGAAAACTTATATAAGAAATTACAGTTTGATGTTTATGCTCGAATTGACGGGTTCGTTACAGCTGATGGAACAGTTTACTTAAACGATCCAAACACGACTTCTGGAATGATGCCTTCTTCGTTTTTCTTTCATCAGGCAGCTGAGATTGGATTAAACCCATCGCAGTTCTTGACGTTCATTATTCGTACATCGTTGGCTTGCAGAATTCGTTCAGGTAAGAACACAAGGGTGGCAAAGCCGATGTTGAAAAACTTAGATCATCAGATCGAGGCTTTGAGTGTGGCAGATAAGCAGACGAAGAAAGTAGGGGTAATCATGGGTGGTTATTCTTCGGAACGTCATATTTCTGTTGAAAGTGGAAGAAATATCTATGAGAAATTAGCTTCATCAGATAAATATGAAGCTATTCCAATATTTTTAACGGGATCGCATGATCAGCATGAATTGTATGAATTGCCGATTAATATCATGCTAAAGGATAATGCTGATGATATCAAGTTAAAGATCAATCAGGCCTTGAATGGTGAGAAACACGATGTGTTGGTAGAGGCGATTCAGAAAGCCAAACCAATTACTCAAAAATATGCGGCAGATGCTTGTTTTGATCCTAAAACGTTGAACTACGACCTGTTAAAGGAAAGAGTGGATGCAGTATTTATTGCCTTGCACGGTAGACCTGGTGAGGATGGTGCTGTACAGAAACATTTAAACATAAAAGGAATTCCTTACAATGGCTCTGATGTTGATAGTTCAGAAATAACGATTGATAAATACATGACTACTGAGATCCTTCGTAAATCAGGAGTTTTTGTAGCTGAACATATGTTATTGCAAAAAGAGGATTGGTTATCGAACCCTTCTGCTGCTATTGATCAAGTAGAAAAGGATTTCAGATATCCTCTAATTGCAAAACCTGCAGATGATGGTTGTAGTTCTGCAGTAATGATGATCAAGTCAAGAACACAGCTTGAAAACTTCGCCGAAGCAATTTTCAGAGAAAGTGATGAAGTAGAAGAAAGCTTAAGAATAAAGCTTGATTTGGATAAAAATGAGGAGTTCCCAAGTAAGACATGCATTCTTGTTGAAGAATTGATCAGTCCACTGGATTCAGATCATTTCTTGGAGATTACAGGGGGTATGCTTACGAAATGGCATGAAGATGGATCACGTACATATGAAGTATTTGAACCTTCAGAGGCTTTAGCAAGTGGTGAGATCTTATCATTAGAAGAGAAATTCTTAGCAGGAGAAGGTCAAAATATTACACCACCTCGTTTTTCACCTAACGCAGATGAGCAGAAATGGATTTCTGATGCAGTGAGAAAAGATTTGGAACACGTAGCGAAAGAATTAAATGTTCAAGGTTATTGTAGAATAGACGCATTTGTGCGTATCTGGAAAGAAACAAAGAGAGTAGAAACTATCGTCATTGAAGTAAACTCGCTACCAGGGATGACACCTGCTACTTGTATTTTCCACCAAGCTGCAATTAACGGCTACAAGCCTTTTGATTTTATCGATAGTATTTTAGATTACGGAATAAAGAGAACTGAAGCTAAGTGCTAGGTAAAATCTAGTACTTCAATCATAGCTAAATTAATTATGGATCAAGACAAACTGAAAAAGTTAATTTTTGGAGATACTCCTTCTGCATTGTTGATTAATGTGGTATTAATGGTCGCAGCCGCCTTTTTGTTGGCGATCATGTTTTTTTATTTATATCTCCCAACATCAACAAAGCATGGACAAACTGTAACTGTTCCCGATATCGATAGTTTATCGATCGAGGATGCAACCAAGAGATTAGAATCGGCAGGGTTGCGTTTTGAAGTTTTTGATTCTGCAGCTGTCAATTATAACCCCGACTTGCCTTACCTTACAGTGTTGTCTCAAACACCTTTGGCGGGTGAGAAGGTAAAAGACAATAGAAAGATTTACTTGACCGTGAACCCTTCTAAGCCTGCAGCAATTAAGTTACCTGATTTGATTGATGGCTCATTGAAAAATGCAGTAGTGAGAATTAAAAACTTAGGTTTGAAAATAGGTTCAATTAATAGAAAGCCAGACCAATTTGTGAACAACGTCTTAGAAGTGAAATATAAAGGTAAATCTATTTCAAAAGAAGAGTTAATTCGAGGTTTCAAAGTATTGAAAGGTACAGAGGTTGATTTAGTAGTAGGTGATGGTATGGGTAATCCACTGACACAAGTTCCTAACCTAATCGGTATGACTGAAGGAGACGCTGAATTCACTTTGTATGGTTTAGGCTTAGGTGTAGGTAAAGTGAAGTATGTTCAATATGACACTATTCCAGGTGTTGTAGTAAGACAATCACCTATTCCAAATATGAATGAGGAAACAGGAAGATATCCTAAAATGAGACTTGGAAGAACTGTTAATCTCTGGGTTTCTGAATTCTCAGGAAATAAGAAATAATAATTTTTGCTAGTTATATAAAAGCATTTGAAGCCGCCCGTTTTGGGTGGCTTTTTTTGTGTCTAAAATTCGAGATTAACGACGTTTTATCATGTATAAAGTAATTAAGAATTTATCATATAGTGACTTCTTAGTGGTGTATCATTCTATTTCAAAGAAGGTTGTATAAAGGCATGTTTACCTATCTATTTTGAACTATCAATTGTCAATTGATAATTGATGGGAACTTCATATATAATGATTTGTAAATGAATTATTTAGTTTGTTTTTGAGTTTTAAAGATTGTTGTTAGGGTATTAAGTTTCGTTATGTTATTTAAATGTTAATAATGTGTTAAGTAAATATATTTTGTAATAATAAATCAATATAAAGTGATTTTACACCTCTAATTTTAACGTTGTTAATATATAGTTAACATTAACGCGCTTTAAATGTATATATAGTGAATTGTAAATAACTTTAAAGTTAAAATTTAAATATTAAGGTTTTTCTGTTTAAATGTTATTAATACGTTTTTTGCTGATATATAGCTTGTTGAGATTTTGTGATTATTGATTTTGTGCATTTTATTATTCTTTAAATCTAATACACAGCAACATTAAGTACATAAATATTCATTTTTATTTCCTTAAAATGTATTCAATGTTAACTCAATATTAATTATTGATTTTTAGTGGGGATGTAAAATATTTCGGTTTAACATTGCAACCGCAAACACATTATCGAAATATATTAATGGAACAGTTACTTACAATTTCATGGAAAAGATTCACGATGTCTTTTCTTTTTATAGTTACAACAGCCTCTTTATCATTTGCACAAGATTCATTTAGAAATGAGGAAGTAAAAATTGATTCTTTATTCAATCCTGACCAAGATGGTGAAGGACTTATTCAACAGTCTTTACCCAAAGATTGGACAGACAGAATAAAAGTAAGTGGTTATATCCAAGCGAGATATAACGGACTTTTTGAGACAAACCCTGATTTGTCAGTACCTCAGATGGATAAAAACTGGGGAGCAGACAAGGGAATATCTCTAAGACGAGTACGTTTGAAAGTAAGCGGTTGGTTATTAGACAACGTTTATGTTTATATGCAAGCGGATTTTGCAGGTACTCCAACACTGCGAGATGCCTACATGGACTTATATTTTGATCACCATAAATCGACATGGCTTAGAGTGGGGCAAAGCAAGGTGCCTTTTGGATATGAAAATATGCAATCGTCTCAGTTCCGTATTCCTTTAGACCGTTCAGATCCTATCAACTCCGCTTTACCCAATGAGCGTGATTTAATGGCTGTTTTATATCATACTCCACAAAAAGTGAGAAAGATTTATGAATACATGAAAGATAAAAACCTAAAACATAGTGGTAACTATGGTACTTTTGCACTAGGTGTATTCAATGGTCAAGGAATTAATACTCCTGATAAAAACGATAATTTACATGCAGTGGGTAGAGTGTCTTGGCCTTTCCAATTTGCTAATAATCAAATTATGGAGTTATCTGTTCACGGATATGCTGGTAAATATGTTTTACCAACCACTTCTCAAGGTTTGCAAGCAGAAATTGATAACAATGGAGAAAAAGAAATTATATACGCAGCAGGTCATAATTTTAACGATAGAAGGGTAGGAGGTACTTTTGTTTGGTATCCACAGCCCATCGGTTTTCAAGCAGAATACAATTACGGTATTGGACCAGAATATGACCCGGAAGCGAATTTAGTGAAAGAACAAAACTTACATGGGGGGTATGCTATGCTTTATGGTAAGTTTAATTACAAGCATCACACATTTTTCCCATTCACAAGGTATATCACTTACCATGGTGGAAAGAAGTTTGAGTTAGATGCTCGTAGTTATAGAGTAAACGATTTAGAAATTGGTGTAGAGTGGCAACCTAATAGAGCGTTTGAATTTGTAGCAATGTATGTAATTGCCGATAGAACGTACGTTGATTCTCAGAATCCTATAAATGACCAAGCAGGTAATCTTTTAAGATTACAAATGCAAGTCAATTTCTAGACAACAGTTTCTTTTCTAATGAGTAGGAATTATTTAAAACACAAGCGTCATTTTGGAATATATCCAAAATGACGCTTGTATTTATAGGGTGAGAAGGTTTATTAAAACCTTTTTCCTATTGCAAACCCAAAAGTAATAGCGTCATAAACTTTTTCTTCTCCTCTAAATTTTATTTCATAACTCAGCATAGGCGTAACATCCCATCCGCCTTTTCCTACAATAGGAAACTCTCTCTCAATAGACATTTTGAGCACTCCAAAATTTTTATTCTTTTCCATCTCTATTCCGGGACCAATACCAAAAACCCAAAGGTGGGCAAACTCTACAAATCCCATTAATGCTCCAATGTATACATACTCTCTTTCAAGTTCATCCCCTTCCCTTGTTTCAATGACATAATTTTGCAGTTCTAAATCATTGGATAATCCAATCGCAAAACGATGTGAGAACCAATATTCGTATTCAAAACCAATGGTGGGGATGATTAATGTTTTAGTGCTATTATTATTGTTAAACCCCTTAGGAACATAACTATGCCCCCAAAGCAAGGCTATTCTGTGATGTTTAAGTTCACCATGTGCTTCCTCTCTTTTATGGACTTTTTTATCTGTCGAAGAGATTTCCTGAGCAAAAGAAATAGAAGTAATAAAGAGAAATGGTAGACATAGGGTTAGGTACTTCATTTGAATAGAGAACTTTATAATGAAACTTTTATCGTAGGACGTTTCAAAATAAAGAAAACAAATACTTTTCAACCTATTTTAAATTGCTCATTTTGTCTTAATCCAAATAGTTCTTCTCTTAGTACTAGAACTAGAGTTTTGGGTGATAGTAAAAGAAAAAGGATAGAAATGTGAAGTGTTCCGTGGCACAAACATTTCTATCCCTTTCATTTTCCTACATTCTAGAATTTTTTGCTATTGTCATTAATTACCCTTTCCACATATAACCTCTTAGGGTCAATGGCTGCTTTTACAGGCTTTTCAGGTAATTTTAATTGAATGGTTTGAGATTCATTTTGAAGAAAAACCTTTTCCGTATAGAAGAGTTCTTTCTCATCTTGGTCTTTATAAAAACCAATTTCTACCCAATCTTTTATTGGAACATTGACTTCATTACCTATAGAATCAGATTTGATTTTTTTAGCTTCAACTTGTAATGAAACTTCATACGTTGAAGCATTAATTTCACTTAGTGAGGCTTCCTTAATTCTATAATCATATAACGTAATATCTTCAAACCAGTCTCCGATAAGGTACTGTAATGAATCCGGAATTTTAGGTTGAAGATGTCTCAAAAAGTCATTGGAAGTAGGGTATGGAGGTGCCTTATACCTGTATTCAGCAAGGAAACTTTTTAAAGCCGCATTGACACTGTCTTCTCCTATAAAGTCTTGAAGAGCGTACATAATTACACTTCCCTTTCCATAATGAAGGTAACTTTGATTTTCAACTTCTTTTAACGGTAATTCCTTTTCTCTTTCAAAACTTCTTCCTGTTAAATAACGATCATAATCATATTTCAAGAAGTTTTTCATTTTGATATCATCATTATTCGAAGATTTTTTCATGACCATCAGAGAAGAATATTCCGCTAAACTTTCAGTCATTAATGTACTACCTTGCACATTGGCACTAACTTCTTGATGAGCCCACCATTGATGTGCCATCTCGTGTGCAATGACAGCATCAACTACATTATTCTTTTCCTCATTTTCCAAGTCTACAATAAAACCAAAAGCTTCTGAATAAGGCATGGTTCCAGGGAATGCTTGGGCAAAGGTTGCATATCTTGGGAATTCGATGATACGTGCTTGTTTCAAATAATAAGGACCGAAATTTTCAGTATAATATTTTAATGAATTTTCTATAGCAAGGAGCATTTTATCTACATTCACGCCATGTTTTTGATCATGGTATACTTCCATGCTTACACCCTTCCAATTTCTCTTTGCCACTTCAAATCTTCCTGAATTAAAGGAAACAAAATTCAGTGCCTTATGATCCATTTTATAGGAATAAAAATTTCGATTATTTTTTGTCCATTGTTTGACCAAATTACCAGGAGCAATAGCCATTTGATCGGCAGATGTTGAGATGGTTGTCTCAAAATTCACCCAATCAGATTGTCCTCTAGAAAGATAGTTATGATTACAGGCTTTACTACAATGCTCTGTGAGTAAAGGCATACGGTTCCTTGGCGGCAGGTTATGTTCCTTTCTTTTGAAACGATCACTTAATTCTACAGAGGAATTGTATCCAAAGAAAGGTAAGAAAACAAGGTTATTAAAGAATGTACCATTTTCTAAGATCATGATATCTTCTCCGCTGTTCTTAAACCCTTTTGTGATATAATTAGCATGAATGACAATTTCCAATGAGTCTTTGTATTGTAATGGTTTTTGTAATACAAACTGTTTAACACTTAACTCTTTGTCATCAAGAATTTCTATCGCATTTTGAATTTCAAACTGTATTTCCCACTCATTATTGTAAGAGTACATCAAAGTATCAATACTTTCTTTATTTTCATTGACTACTTTTAGGTTTGAAACCGTATAAATATTCCTTTCTTCAGGGTATATATTTACGTTGTATTCAATGTCTACAATTTTAGGGGCAGTCATGTCTTCGTACTGCTTGTATTTCTGTTCGTATTGTACTTGAAGCAGTTCGGTTTCTTCCTCTGTTTTATAAGTATTCATCATCTGAGTATTGTAGAAGATAAAACTTCCGATACTCACCCAAACAATAAATAGCGTTCCAACAGCACCGATAAAATTAGCATCCGTTTTTTGAGGAATTCTCTTGATTCTAGTCAGTAAACTATGTGTGGTGCCTCTACTAGAAAGTAAACCTCCCACCAATAGCATAATGATACCAAAGAGAACCCAATATGCATTAAACCAAATAGCCGAAATCACTGAAGGACCATATCCACTAATATCCGAGAATTTAATTTTTGGAGCACTTGCAATATCAAGCATTCTTGAAGAAATGTCTAAAGCATTTAACATTAGTTCTATTGCAAAAAGCATCACAATAGAAACTCCAAATCCAATAAATTTATGATCGACTAGGATATGGATGAGCATTAATACGGCTGTCCAGGTAGCAATCATTGGCATGATGTTCAGGATATATGTAAGGCAATAAACATCAATATCAATGGCAGTAAATCCAGACCCTAGTTGGTAAAGTATACCCACTATTGATAGGCAAGCATAAATGATAAAAATACTAGTATTGATTGCAAAATACTTGGCAAACAAAGAAATATAAGGGCTATGCGGACTGGCATCAATCACTTCATTGAGATGATGATCTCTATCTTCCCAAAGAAGATCACCAGCATAATAGACCATTATTATCAATAAGAAAATCAACGTACTATTTTGAATATCCTCCACTACCATATACGTCACCGGATATGATTGAAGCCCCATATATTCGTAGCCCTCTTTCAAAATAGCAGCTAACTGTACAAAACTAAATAGCAATAAGATCTTGAATGTATTACTATTAACGATATTTTTCAGATGAATCTTTGTAAAACTATAGCATTGAGCAAAGTCGGTAAACTGCGAAAAATGACTATAGGTCATAGGTTTTTGGAAAGTGACATTTTCCTTTTTAACCGCCTTTTCTGTTTTCTTTTTGAATTTGCTACCCCTTTTTTCAAAAGAGAAAAACCCATAAAAGAGTTTTAAAAGTACAAAACTGATAATGATCCATAAAATTCTATTGTAGACAATAAAACTATTGAAACTTGGTGTCAGTGTATTTTTTTCTTGAGGTGTGAAATATTTACTATCCAACCCAAAGGCTGACAAACCAAAAGGATCCACCATTGCACCTAAAACTTCATTTTCTAAGTCTGAACTTAAGGATAAAGCAATACTGTAACCTATAAATAGGAGCATTGTACCTGCAAAAGAGACAGCCGTAGATCTTGAAATAGAGGCAATAGAAAAGATGATTACACCAGAAATAAAAATATTAGGTATGATCACTAAAAAATAATTAGCAAAGAAACCTGAAAAAGAGATAGGTCCCATTTTTTCTGGGTCGACCCAACCCATGGCAGGAGCAATAAAGGTGGCAAGAATAAAACCTATATATATTCCTAAAAATGGTAAAATTGCTAATGTAAACGCACCACAAAATCGACCTAAGAAGTAATCTTTTTTCTTGATGGGTGTTGTAAACAGTATATCATCAAAATTATTATTGAAGTCTCTTAATGCCGCATTATTAAAAAATGCAGTAGCAATAAAAAGACCTAATAATGAGAATATTAAGCCCATATGCATGATCACATGCGGACTGTTTCTATGTATATTACCAATGGTACCGCCAATGACAATACTGTCACTCGATACGGCTGCAAAAACTAGTATTCCTAATAAAAGAGAGAAAACGTAGATCATGGGCTGTTGAAGTGCCGACCTAACTTCTCTACCATAAAATTCTTTAAACATGTTGATAGTGGGTTTAGTCTGCAATAATTGAAGCGGATGTTTTAGCGAAGAAAACATCTTCTAAATCAGGTTTTACTTGAATAAAACCCTCTTCAGGTTGTTCATGATGAAGCACATGGATTACAGACTTACCAGAGTTCATTTTATTAGAGATAACTTTATGCTGTGCTTGGTATGTTTCTATAGTGTTACGTTCCACTGTTTTTTCCCAAACCAAACCCTCTAACTCACTCAATACATTTTGTGGAGAACCTTTGTACATGATTTCTCCTTCATTCATAATGGCCATATCAGAGCAAAGTTCTTTTACATCATCTACAATATGAGTAGAAAGAATGACGATAACGCTTTCAGCTACATCGGCTAATAAATTATGAAATCGATTTCTTTCCCCAGGATCAAGTCCAGCAGTAGGCTCATCTACAATGATCAGTTTAGGATCGCCAATTAAAGCTTGAGCAATACCTATTCGTTGTTTCATGCCTCCCGAGAAGCTTTTTACAGCCTTTTTTCTTTTTTCGTAGAGGTTGACTTTTTGTAGTAGGTAACCGACTAGTTCTTTTCTTTCTTTAGCTTTTGAAATTCCTTTAAGTACAGCAATATGGTTGAGTAGTTCTTCGGCTGAAATTTTAGGATAAACCCCAAATTCCTGAGGTAAATACCCCAAAACTCTTCTTAAGGATTCAGGTTCATTGAGTGCATCAATGCCGTTAAGCGTAATACTCCCTTGATCAGGTACTTGCAACGTGGCAATTGTTCTCATCAAAGACGATTTTCCTGCACCGTTTGGGCCTAATAACCCAAACATGCCGCTTTCTATTTCTAGACTGATGTTATTAAGAGCTTTTACGCCATTATCGTAGGTTTTTGTAAGATTTAATATGCTTAGTCTAGCCATTCTTTTGAGTTGGATTAGATGAAAAAAAGATTAAATAATGAGTATTTGTTGATTATTATTCGAAAGTAAAAGATGATGAATATAATTTGACACTTGAGAGATTTAATAATGCTCCTTGTTAGTTTAGACCTTTTAGTTTTTGTGAAGAATAATGTTAGTAACAGATACTCAGGACTCAAAGCTAAGAAGTTTTTCTTGAATAGTTACTTTCCTATTCTGAATTTTTATTGAGATAAAATAAAAACAGTCCTTTTTTATCAACTTAATCAGTCGTATATTAATAATGCAAAAACTATTAGGAAAACTATATTACACATGAGCAAAACCTTTAAATTAAATAATGGAAAAGAAATCCCTGCTATCGGATTGGGAACATGGAAATCTGAGCCGGGAGAAGTATTTAAAGCTGTAAAAAAAGCAATTGAAATAGGGTATAAACACATTGATTGTGCAGCAATTTATGGAAATGAACCTGAAGTAGGAGATGCCATAAAAGAATGTATTGACGAAGGTATTGTAAAACGTGAAGACCTTTTTATTACCTCAAAATTATGGAATGATGCCCATCTAAAAGAAGATGTGCCCAAAGCCATAAACAAGACATTACAGGATCTGAAATTAGATTATTTAGACCTTTACCTAATTCATTGGCCCATCGCTTATAAGCCAGGGGTTCAATTCACCCAAAAAAGAGAGGAGTTTCTGACGGCAGGAGAAGCACCGATTCTTGAAACTTGGAAAGCAATGGAAACATTGGTTGCTGATGGGAAGACACATTCCATTGGGGTATCTAACTTTAGTATTGAAAATCTAGAAACAATACTTACCAATGCTACAATAGCTCCTGTCATTAATCAAATTGAGATGCACCCTCTCAATCAGCAAAGGAAAATGATGGAATATGCTGATGCACACGATATCATTCTAACGGCTTATTCACCTTTAGGAACAAGAGATAGTTTGTCGTTTGAAGACGGAGCTAATCCGCCCATCTTATTAGAAAATGACCTTCTAAAAGAAATAGGAGATAAGCACGATGCAAGCCCTGCTCAGGTAATGCTTGCGTGGGCCAACCGTAGGGAAACTGTAGCGATTCCAAAATCAGTACATGAAGATAGATTACGTCAGAATTTAGCTTCGACTGAAATCAAATTAACGCCTTGGGATTTAAGAGAAATTGCTGATCTTAATGAAAAGTACAGATTTGTAGATGGTTCTATTTTTACTTCTGGTGGAAGTCCTTATACTTTAGAATTTCTTTGGGGAAAAGGGTAATACCATCTAATTAAAATAATAAAGAGAGTGATGAAAGAAGTAGTAGTTTACTTTTTTTATCACTCTTTTTTTGATGAAATTGAATGCTTCACTTCTTTCTACAACCTAATCTTCACGTTTGGTGTCATGTTTAATAGTTGAAAACAAACTATTAACTATGTTATATTTTAAGAAAATTCTATTCTTCTGTCTATTGCTATCCCTTTGTGCTTGTAATCGAAAACTGATGTCGGTGATTAATTCTGGACATGCCACTGAAAAATTTCGAACAATTATTCCTTTTGAAACTAAAATGGGAATTATCATAATTCAAGCAAAAATTAAAGATAAACCCTACCAATTTATTTTTGATACCGGAGCTCCAAGTTGTATTGTTTCTTCAGAAATAATGAAATCTTTAGATGCTAAAACGATTACCACGAGTAAGATCTATGATGTAAACAATAGCTATAAAGAACAGGAATTTACCAAAGTGAATAATATTGAAATTGGTGATGCAGTGTTCTCAGATGTGGGGGCAATGGTAATGGACCTAAACACTATATCTACAATCAAATGTCTTGATGCGGATGGGTTGTTGGGAAGTAACTTATTTCGACATGCTACTTGGTATATTGATTATGAGAAAAAAGAAATTGTTGTAGCAAATGATCTAGCAAGCTTAGAAAAGCCGTTGGAAGGTTTTCATTCTATTAAGTTTTTTGAAGGTTTTGGTGGAGTTCCTTCTATCTTCACCTACTTGAATGGGCATAAAATATTAAATACAACAATCGATTCTGGTTTTGGAGGAACAATATGTTTAGCAGAGGACAAAATGAAGAAAATGAGTGATACTCCTATAAAAAAAGGGTATGGTACTACAAGTGCAGGTCTCTATGGAGATGGAAAACCTAAGGTAACTTACCAAGCAACCGTAGACCAATTTTCTTTGGGAGAAGGAATTGACTTCATGCAAGAAAATATAGTTTTTGAAGGTAAAGGAAGCAACCTAGTGGGGAATGGTATCTTTAAGCATTACCATGTTATTCTGGACTGGGAAAAAAGAGAGATCTACTTGAAAAAGAATAATCTTACAGAAAAGTCTAAAAAGGATTTTGGGTATTCTTTGGGATATGATCATGAAAATAGTGTTTATATCAATAATATTTATGAGGAATCAGAAGCCTCTAAAAAAGGTTTACAATTGAATGACAAAATTATTTCAATCAACGGAGTTAATTTAGAGCAAATTACCGAAGAGGAGTGGTGCAGTTTTCGTTTGATGAATGATAATAGTAATTCCAAAGTCTTGATGATTGAGAGGGAAGGTAAGCGACAAAAAGTAACTTTGGGTTCAAGTAGCTAAAAATGAAAAGGGTGAGAGGAAATTGCAATTATTCCTCTCACCCTTTATGCTACTATTTGTTTTAGCATTTATTTTTTTCTGAACTTTTTTTTCAACCTTCCTCTGTTGACCGGTTTGGTTTTCTTTGGTCCTCTGTGTACCTTTTTTGTTTGGTTGGCAGGGTTGTTAATTCCTACTTTTTCATGGAAAGCACCGCCTCCACTAGCTTCATTGGTTTTCTTTGTAACGAAGTAATTTTTAGTAGAAAGCTTAGGTTTTTCCTCTTCTGTAAAAATATCTGATACTTTTACCTCCTCCGGCATAGGTTCTAATGGAATTTGCTTTTTCATTAATTCCTCAATCATCATTTGGTATTCCTGTTCTACCTCATTGATGAATGTTATGGCCAATCCCTTTTCATCTGCTCTACCTGTTCTACCAATTCTATGGATATATTCCTCTGGAATTTCGGGAGTATCAAAGTTGATAATATGCGTAATGCCTTTTATATCAAGTCCCCTTGCAATGATGTCTGTAGCGACAAGAATTTTAAGTTTTCCTTCATCAAATTCATCTACCATTCTGAAACGGTAGTTTTGTGATTTATTGGAGTGAATAACTCCTACTTTTTCAGGAAATAGCTTTTCGATCATCTCATAAAGGCGATCTGCTAATTTTTTATTTCTAACGAAGACCAATACCTTTTCCATTTCAGGTTCATTGGCAAAAAGATATTCCAACAGGTTGACCTTCGTGAAAAAATTGGGCACATGATAAGCTCGTTGTGTTACCTTGTCAGCAGGAGTACCCGTTTTTGCAATCTCTACTTTGGTAGGTTTTCTAAAGAAGGTCTTAATGATCTCTTCCACATCATCAGTGATAGTGGCTGAAAGCATGATGTTTTGACGACGAGGAGGTAGTAAATCCATCAAACGAGTCAGCTGAGGTCTAAAACCAAGGTCAAGCATTTCGTCTACTTCATCAATGACAAATTTTTGAATTGTTTTTAATTTCAAAACACCAGACAACGCTAAATCATATACTCTACCCGGAGTACCTACTAGGATATCGACACCTTCGTTGACATATTGTTTTTGAGTATTGATATTAGCACCGCCATACACCCCTAAGATTCTCAAGGATTGATATTTAGAAAGTGCCTTAGCCTCTTCAACTACTTGAGCTACAAGTTCTCTGGTAGGCACAATAATGAGTACTCTAGGCTCATATTGTTTGGAAAAATTTAAATTTTGAAGAATAGGAAGAAGATAGGCCATCGTTTTACCTGTACCTGTTTGGGCAATACCAATCATATCTTTTCCTGCTCCGATGACCGGAAAGGCCTGTTCCTGAATAGGAGTTACATTGATAAATTCTAAATCATTAATTGCATTTAGAATAAATTTATTCAGCTTTAATTCGTCAAATGTCACTTTCTCAAAATTTATGTTTCCACAAAGGTACATTCCTTGGGGAATAAAGTGTGAAAATAAAGAAGAATTATAACACACATTGACACGCATGCTCTAAAAATGTATCTTGTGTTTACATTTAATAACGGATTATCAGTGATTTCAAATTGATTTTATTTATTTCTCACAACATGTAATTTGTGTATTGCGTTTTTTCTAATCTATTAATAATGAGATGAAATGGATAGATTAGTTAAGACAGAACCAATTGATAATCAACGTGGAGTTTATATATCGGAAATCTCAAGCAAACCATTACCAATGATCAAGCTACAATTATTATTATTGATAGGGGTCTTTTTAGTGCATCCCCTAACTGCTCAGCAGGTTGATTTTTTTGAAGGCAAATGGGAAGAAGTACTTAAGGAAGCGAAAAAGAAAGACTTGCAGGTGTACGTTGGAGTCAATACGCCTTATTGCGAATCTTGTAAAGAAATGGACCGTCATGTTTATAGTGACAAAGAAGTTGCACGCTTTTATAATGAGCAGTTTGTGAATTATAAAGTGGATATTCAATCGGAAATTGGACGTTTTATTAGTTCCAATTATAATATTCGATCGTTTCCAGCACATTTATATTTTTCATCCGCTGGAAAAATTCTTCATCAAGCGAAAGGGAAATTACCTCCCAAGGTTTTTTTAGAAAAAGGAGAAGAGGCCCTATCTCCCAGTTTTCAGCTGTATACCTTAAAGAAAAAAGTTGAACAAGGAGAAGAGTTAACTTTCAATGAATACTTAAATTATACATTAGCTTCTTACGATGTAGGTGCGATGGATCATGCTACAAATGATAAATTATTTACATTATTAAAGCCAGAAGATCTAAAGGATAAAAAAGTACAATCGGCAGTGAGTCAGATATTATATAACTCGGATGTCAACTCTGAAGCATTCTGCTTTTTTGTGAAATACAAACCACTATTTGCTGATATTTTTTCTCCTCAAAAAATGAATAAAATTTATAGAGGATTAGCAAAGAATACACTTTCGTCTTCTATGGAAGTAAAGGATGTACATTCTTTTGAAGAAAAGATGGCTCAATTAAAAGAAGTGCTTCCCAATACAATAGCACTCCGTATGGCTTTTAGTTATGAACCTCGCTTTTTTCTTTCTATGGGTTATGATGAAAAAGCATTTGAATCCATTCAAAACAATTTCCGCTACATACAGTCTAAACCTAATGCATCGGAGTTAAAAAAGTGCAACGATTGGGCTTGGTATTATTATCAGCATTCAGATAATGTGGAACAGCTACAAGAAGCATTGAAATGGGTGACATTTAGTATATCAAAGAAAAACTCCTATAACTACTTAGACACTCAAGCACATTTGTATTATAAATTAGGAAGGTATCAAGACTCTGAAAATGTAGCACGAATTGTGCAAAAGCATTATCAAGAAACAGGAAAAGACACAAAAGCAATAGCACAGCTATTAAGTAATATAAAAGTACACTGATCTTATGAACAACTCTTTCACCACTCTAGAAATATTAAAGTTCCCCTTTGGACAATTTGAAGTCCCTGCTTATATCCATGAAAATCAAATTAAACTTTGGATACACGAAATAAGAGTATTCCCTATTCGACTAAAAAAGCTAGTAGAAAATCTAACAAAAGAAGAACTCAACCTCATTTACAGACCTGGAGGATGGGCTATTAAACAAGTAGTACACCACTGTGCTGACAGTCATATGAATAGTTATATACGATTCAAGTTGGCCTTGACGGAAGAGAACCCTTCTATAAGACCCTATTTTGAAGATCGATGGGCGGAGTTGGTAGATAGTCAAGAGGAAGATCTCTCAGATACTTTACAGATGATTGAATTTCTTCATAAAAAATGGACATATTTGTTAGAGAGACTGACCAAGGAAGATTTAAACAAAACTTTTTTCCATCCAGAATCTGAAGAACAAACGAGCTTAAAGGAAAATATCGGCATTTATGCTTGGCACTGTAACCATCATTTAGGTCATATTAAACAAGCCCTAAAGTTTCGAAATGTTTTTCCTGAAATAGTTGAAAACCTAGAAGCAAAGTGAAATTATGATTACTCTTATCAAGACAGACGCAAAACACCGTGATTTTTTACATATGGTAAATCTTTTAAACCAAGACCTTGCCGTGAGAAATGGTGAGGACCATGAGTTTTATATGCAGTTCAATGGCTTGGAGGATATTGACCATGTAGTATTGGCCTACAGTGATGGAAAAGTAGTGGGATGTGGTGCCATGAAAGAGTTTGAAGAGAGAATTTTTGAAGTGAAAAGAATGTACGTGTTACAGGATCAGAGGGGAAAGGGAATTGCAACTAAAGTACTTCAAGAATTGGAAGAGTGGGGAGTAGCCATGAATTTAAAAGCATTGGTTTTAGAGACCGGTTTGATGTTACCAGAAGCCATCGGTTTGTACGAAAAATATGGTTTTGATAAAACGCCAAATTATGGTCAGTATATTGGTAATGAAGATAGTGTTTGTTTTAGAAAAGAATTAAAAGCTCCATCTTATGAAAGTTAGAAAAGCTAATTTTACAGATTTTGATCAATTAGCAGAATTGTTTGACGCCTATAGAGTTTTTTATAAACAAGAAAGTGATATTGAAGGTGCGAAACAATTCTTGCAAGAAAGAACAGAAAGAGGTGAAAGTGTAATTTATGTCGCAGAAGAGGAAGGACATTTAATTGGCTTTGTACAGCTCTATCCACTTTTTTCTTCAACTAGAATGAAAAGACTTTGGTTGTTAAATGACCTCTTTGTGGCAACATCACATAGAGGAAAAGGAGCATCGAAATTGTTGATGGGTGAAGCCAAAAACTTAGCAAAAGTTTCAGGTGCAGCAGGGGTGATTTTAGAAACAGAAAAAACAAATACGGTAGGAAATCAATTGTATCCTGCTGTTGATTTTAAATTAGACACAGAACATAATTTTTACTATTGGGACGTAGAGTAATACAGTTGAAGCCATTACAGAAAGAGAATGTCAACTCTTTTTATCAATGGTTGAATGATCCTAAAGTAATCCAATATTCTCTATCTCTTTTTCAAAAACTCAACACTGAAGAAGAGATAGATTTTTGGTTTAAAGGAGTATTGAGGGATGCCAAAACGCTTTCTTTGGGTATTTATGCTGACGAAATATTTATAGGTTACGCGGGAATATCTAATTTTTCAAGCACTAATAGATCAGGAGAATATTATATTTTCATTGGAGATAAAACCTATTGGGGACAAGGAGTTGGAACTGAAGTAACAAAGCAAATTATAAAAATTGCTTTTGAAGAAAAGGAGTTGGAAAGATTGATGTTAACCGTTTCAGTACCCAACAAAGGTGGAGTTATTGCTTATACCAAAGCAGGGTTTAAGGAAGAAGGTATTTTAAGAAATGCAGCGTTGAGAGATGGTGCATTTCATGATAAAATAATAATGTCAATTTTGAAAACTGAATACAATGGGCAAACATAAATACATCAGTTTATTGAGAGGAATCAATGTAGGGGGCAGGCGAAAAATCTTAATGAAAGATTTAAAGGAACTCTATCAAAAAGAAGAGGTGGAAGAGCTACAAACTTATATTCAGTCTGGTAACGTTCTATTTCAAAGTAAAGCAATTGTTGAAGCAGATTTCTCTCAAGTCATCAAAGAAAGAATTCAAGAACAATATGGGTTTGATGTACCGGTCATTACGGTGGATTTACAAACATTAAAAAATGTTGTAAAACTCAACCCCTATTTTGGAGAAAACGTATCAATAGATAGTCTACACCTTACGGTGCTCTCTATAATTCCTGAGAAAGATAAATTAGAGCAAATTGTTTCCCCCGTTAATGGAGATGAGTTTTTTATTCATGATCGCTTCGTCTTTATTCATTGCCAAGGAAAATACAGTCAATCCAAGTTATCCAATCAGTATTTTGAAAAGAAATTGGGTGTAGAGGCAACCACTAGAAACTGGAAAACAGTAGAAAAGCTGATTGCATTACACGAAAATTAACATAACACAAAACGTCAAATGAAAAAAACTATCACTTATGCTTCCATATCAGTCATTCTGTTATTTTTATTGTATTACTTATTTTTACCAACGATAAGATTTGATTTTACAGGATGGATAGTCGCTATTTTGGCTGTTGCAGGAGCAATATTATCCATAGAATCTATTGTAGAGCAAAATAAGAAATTCACAACCACCAAAGTAATTACATCATCTATCCTTTTATTAGGTTTAGTGTATGTGACAATTGTACCTTTTGCAACCTCTTGGGCTTTATTTAGAAGTAAAGATTATAGAGATATGATTGGGGAAGTAAAAGCGGGTGAAAATTTTACAGATCATGTAGCACCAATTTCAACGGATGAAATCAGAATTGTAGATAATGCCATGGCTCACCGATTAGGGGATAAGGTGTTAGGTTCTATTCCTTCGTTAGGTAGTCAAGCTGAATTAGGAGAGTTTAGTATTCAAAAAGTAAACGGGAAGTTGTATTGGGTAGCACCTTTATTACACTCCGGTATTTTCAAATGGAATAATAACCGTGAAGGAACTCCAGGTTATGTAATGGTGTCTGCCACTAATGAACGAGATGTAGAATTAGTGCAAACTGTAGGAGGAAAAGGAGTACAGATTAAATATCAGCCAGGTGCTTATTTCTCGACTGATTTACATAGACATATTTACTTTAATGGTTACATGACAAAAGGAATTACAGATTTTTCATTTGAAATTGATGATGATGGAAAACCGTATTGGATTGTAACGCTTTATGATAAAAAAGTAGGTTTCTCAGGTAAAAATGCTTCTGGTGTTTTGACAGTTGATGTCACTTCAGGAGAAATTATAGAATATGAAATTGATAAAGCACCCATCTGGATTGATAGAATTCAGCCGGAAAGTTTTATTGTAAATCAATTGGATGATTGGGGAGAATATGTTTTAGGGTATTTCAATTTCTCGAATGAGAGAAAATTGACGACTACAAAAGGTATCTCTTTAGTATATGGAGCCAATAATAGAGCGTATTGGTACACTGGTTTAACCTCTGTGGGTAGCGATGAAGGTACGGTAGGTTTTGTGTTGGTAGATACCAGAACCAAAGAAACGATATGGTACCGTCAGATTGGTGCAACGGAACAAGCCGCTAGACAATCAGCAATGGGTAAAGTACAGGAAAAAGGCTATGTCGCTTCTTTTCCAATTACTTATAATATCAATGGAATGCCAACTTATGTCATGTCTTTAAAAGATAGAGCGGGGTTGATTAAAATGATTGCAATGGTTTCAGTGGAAGACTATACAATTGTGGGTGTAGGGAATACCATCAAAGAAGCATTGAGGTCATATAAAAACAGCTTGAATAGCAAAGGCAATGCAGTTTCACCAAGTACTTATGCTAATACTTATCAGATTACTTCTGTAGTTACAAGGATAAGCAAAGACATCAGAAACGGCAATACGAATTACTATTTGATGGTGAAGGATAAGCAAGAAAAACTCTTTATTGGTTCTTCAATGATTTCGAGTGAATTGCCCATCACTGCCATTGGAGACAGTGTTGCAGTGAGGTATGATGATAGTAATTCTGAAATAGTAGATATTGTTGATTTTGAAAACTTGACTATTGATTTGAAATAAAATAAATCATACATAATAGTATGCCTGATAGCTGCTGCTGTCAGGCTTTTTTGTATATTTAAGCAGTTGCACATTTAAAATTGGGATAAGTTGGATTATTATTTTTTAGTCTAATCAAGGCAGAATAGAAGAACATAGCCGAAGCTACGTGATGATATTCTAACGAAGAGTAGGATAAAAAAGGTAAGATAAAATGTCCGTTTTCTTTTGTCCTAGTACTTATTATGATAAAGTACGACTATCGTATTGAATGAGAACTATTGAAATTAAATGAACATGAAAGCTACAATCACTCTTCTTTTTCTTCTACTTTTTCAGACTTATGTAATGGGGCAATCTTTTCAGGAAAAGAAAATGAAAAGTACCATTAAATCAGCCAGAGTATTCTTGCAGGGAGCAGAACTTTTAAGAAAAGGATCTATAAAAGTGGGGAAAGGTAAATACAGATTAACGCTCAACAAATTGTCTACTTCGATTGATGGAAATAGCCTTCAAGTGAAGGGAAAAGGAGACTTTACGATTCTTTCTTCTAAGTTTAATATCAATGTGACCGAAAAACCTAAAAGTAATTTATCAGTGGATAGCTTACTGATAGAAATAGAAAAAATAGATTTCAAATTAAAGCAAATCAATAAACGAGAAAACTTACTTCGTCAAAAAGAAATCTTAATCACTAGTAATAATAAGCTCGGTAGTGAACAAAAAGGAGTGACTTCTACAGAATTGACTCAGATGTTGAGTTTATACGAAACACAAATCACTAAAATAGATAATGAGTTTTTAGAGTTGGAGAAAAAACAGAAACAACTTGAAGAGAAAAAGACGACATTAAATTATCACTTTAAACAAGCGGGTGGAGTGGAGAAAGTAAGATCTGGGGAGATCATTATTGAAATAGAATCACAGATACCACAAACGGTCACTTTAGAAGCGTCTTATTTTATAAAAGATGCTGGTTGGTTACCAAAATACGATATTAGAGCAGATGATATTACTAAACCTTTGAAGCTGGAATATAAAGCTGATGTATATCAAAATACTGGAGTGGAATGGAAAAATGTTGCGTTGACTTTGTCAAATGGAGAACCGGCTCAGTCTGGAGTAATGCCTCAGTTAAGAAAGTGGGAGTTGAATTACGCAAGGTACACAAGGTCTACAAGTCAGAAGTATGAGGCTTACCACGGAAATAAAATTTCGGGTATAGTTTATGATGAAAATGGAGAGCCTTTACCAGGTGCTAATATACTATTTGAAGGAACCTCTATTGGTACAATAACTGATTTTGATGGTAAATTTTCTTTGACAAAATCAATACACGCCGAATACATTGTTATTAATTACATTGGTTACCAATCTGAAAGATTATCTGTTGATAGGGCATATTATGATATCTACTTACAAGTAGATACTGAATCATTAGATGAAGTAGTAGTAGTGGGGTATGGTTCTACAGGCAGAAGTGTTGGTAAAAATAGACCTAAAGCAGCGTCTTATGTGTCAAAACCAAAACCGAAAAAAGAAGCTATAAAAATGACTTCAGAGATGAAAGTCAATACCACTACAGTTGACTTCAAGATTGATAAAAAATATACAATCAAATCGGGTACTGGAAGTATTGCTGTAAATATGAAAGAGTACCAAATTCCTGTAGATTATCAATATTTCTCCATTCCGAAGCTAGATCAATCAGCTTTCTTGATTGCAAAAATTCCATCTTGGGATCAGTATAACTTATTAAGTGGTGAAGCCAATCTTTTTTTAGAAGGAGGATATGTAGGAACAACATTGGTGGAGGCCAATACTTTGACGGATACATTGGACATATCATTGGGCAGGGATAAATCTATCGTCGTTAATCGAAATAAAGTAAATGAATTGGCGAAGAAAAAGTCAATTGGTTCTACAAAAACAGACAGTAGAGAATTTGAATTAGAAATCAGAAATAAAAAGTCGTCTCCTATCAAAATAGAATTTTATGATCAAGTGCCCGTTTCAGTAAATACTGAAATTACAGTGACCACAGAAAAGCTTTCTGGAGGAAAACAGAACGATAGTGATGGCTTCGTAAAGTGGACAGAAGAAATAGACCCAGGTAAAAGCATTAAAAAATCATTTAAATATTCTGTGAAGTACCCGAAAAAGGAAAAAGTAATTCTAGAATAATTAATTGAATTTAGACTTAATTTAAATAAGCAGTACACATTAACTTAAAGAAAGTAACGTGTACTGCTTTTTGTTTTAACAAAAGGTAGAACTGAAATTTAAAACAATTGATTAAGTGAATGAATATTTACTTAAAATTAAATTCCGTGGATGAATTATGATTTACATTGAAAAAAATCAGGTTAATTTTATGTAAAATGTAAGGGTGTTTACATTGTTATTTATTCATGAATGCATTAAAATTATGTAAATCTAACTTAACTAAATCCAATTTTCCCTTCTCTAATTTTGCGGTGATAAAAAACTCATACATTCATCCAATCATCGTAACAAAATGAAAAAACTTATTATCTCTTTGATCTATGTTACACTAGCAGTTTCTTGTTTCACTTCATGTGAAAACAAAGATGAAACTACTGATCCACAAGAAATTATCGGAACAGGTCAAGTTGTAAACTATACAGTATCAGAAGACGGTACTGAAGTAACTGTTGAATTCGAAAATGGCCAAAGATCAACAATCACATTTGATGAACCACTAGTTGGAGAGCAAGGAGTAGGAATCAAATCGATTACTTTCGATGAAGCAACAGGAATGTTGACATTCACTTTGACTGACGGAACAGTATCTAAATTCCCAATCGTTGCTGAAGCTCCAGTGGTAGAATTAAAAAATCACTCAGTAACTCCACACTTATTAAAGCGTCATCCAGGTTTCGAAGACCTTGAAATCTACACTATCCTTTCATCAGAAGATGAGTTAGAGCAAAGCCCTGACTATGTATATGGTTCTATGGCTGACGGTGCTGGCTTACTTCGTAATGATGACGGTACTTTCACTTTAATCAACAACATTGAAGCACACTACTCAGTAGCTCGTATCTCATTTGACGAAACGTTCAAGCCTTTAAAAGGTGAAATCATCTTGAATTCTAATGCAACTGGTAATACAGCACAATGTTCAGGTACTTTAATCACTCCAGAAGAGCACGGATTTGGTCCACTATACTTGAGTGGTGGCGAATGGGGTGGTGATGCAAGATATGTATACGCTACGGATCCATTCAGAGACGCTTCTGAAGCAGGTACTGCAAGAACTTTAACTTCAATGGGACAATGGACAATTGAAAATGCAGTTCCATTAAACAAAAATGCTTTCCCTGATAAAACAATCGTAATGATCGGTGATGACTCTCATGGTGATGCAGGTGGACAACTTGTTATGTACGTTTCAGAAACTGTTGGCGATCTTGACAATGGTAAGTTATATGCTTTAAAAGTAGGTGATGGTACTGTAACTGACAATGACCTTGTAGCTGAAAATGCAGGTGAGTTTGATGCAACTTTCGTAGAATTAGACGAAAGAACTTACGATGAGTTAAATGCAGAGGCAATCAGCAAAAACATCATGGCATTCAACCGTGTAGAAGATATCGATTACAGAAGAGGTTCTGCTGCTGCAAACCGTGAAATCTACTTCACTGCAACTGGACGTACTGCTTACAACGACACTAGAACTAAATATGGTAGAATCTACAAATTAGTTTTAGATGCTAACGATCCACTTAAAGGTAAATTATCAGTAGTATTAGATGGTGACAATCTTGAAGGAAAAGGAAAAAGATTGCATAGCCCAGACAACATCTTAGCAACTTCTAATTACTTATATATCCAAGAGGATCCTAACGGATATGCTGACAATGAATTGAAGCAGCATGATGCTTACTTGTATCAGTACAACTTAAATACTGGTGTTCTTCAAGTAGTGCTAGAGTCTAACCATAGAGGTTCTACTGGTTTAGACAATGGTTATGCATTGGCATCTGATCGTTGGGGTAAGTGGGAATTAACAGGTATGATTGACGTATCTGATGAATTAGGAATCGATGGTACTTTTATCCTAATCCAACAAGCTCACTCATGGTATGACGATGGATTCAAAAATCCATTAGGAGGTGATATCAACGAAGGAAGTATCTTGACTGTAGTAAAAGGTTTAGATCGTTAATCTTCATAAGTCTCATTAGAGTTAGGATAACCAAATCACTTATATCCTAGCTCGTTACTTGAGCAGTTTATTTATAAGAAGGGAGAGGAAAACATACTATTTTCTTCTTCCTTCTTAACACTTTCTTTGTCATAGCACTTAAGTCTGCTTGAGTTTATTCAAATTTTATAATAACTACTCTGATGAAAAACTTATTAATACTAGCAATATTCGGAATAACTATTTGTGGTTGTAATTCAACTGTTGACAGAGATCAGATTATAAAAAACCAGAAAGAACAAATCATCCATTATTATCATGAAAACCTTAATAATTGTCTTGCGAAAATAGAAGAGATTAAGACAACTGATAAACCTGATGAATTAAAAAAGACATTTGATGAAGCAAGGATTCCATTTAAAAGGATAGAACCAATCATGTCCTTTTATTCGGCGAAAGGCTATCATACCCTAAATCAACCCAACTTACCACATGTTGATGAATTCGATAATTCGGATAAAGTGATCGATGCAATTGGTTTTCAGGTTATTGAAGAGTTATTATATGCTTCAGATTCTGTTGATGTTCAAGAAATTCATAGACAAGCGGGTCTTATGAAAAATATGTTGAACCTAGAATTGAACAACAACAAAATTTTAGTTTTAAAACCTTATCACCTGTTATGGATGGTGAGAAATGAATTAGTAAGAATTACCTCATTAGGAATCAGTGGTTTTGATTCTCCAGTTTATTTAAATAGTCTTCAAGAAGGTCAATATTCTTATGATGGTATTGCTTTCTTAATTTCTATCAGTGAAGAATACTTTAAGGATGAAGTCCTTCTAAAAGAATGGAACGAGAGTATTGAAGATGCAAAGCACAAGTTGACATCTTCAGAGAGTTTTGATCAGTTTAATCGTTATTTATTTATTAAAGAATCCGTACATCCAATGTTGGAGTTATGGGTAAAGACGATTAAAGATTGGGAAGTAGAGTTTCCTTTTGAGCAAAAAATCAATTATTACGCTACCTCTTTATTTGATCAAAAGACATTTAATATCAATAAATTCTCATCGAGATATAGCATAGATTACAATGAGGAGGTTGTTCAGTTAGGACAACAACTTTTCCATGACCAAAAATTATCGTCTAACGGTAAAATGAGTTGTGCGACTTGCCATGATCCTCAAAAAGCTTTTACAGACGGATTGCCAAAATCTATCACGAATACGGGAGCTGCTAACAAAAGAAATGCACCCACATTAATGTATGCAGGGTTACAGGCTGCTCAATTTTATGACTCACGAAAGTCATTATTGGAAAATCAGATCATGGACGTAGTAAAAAATAAGGACGAGTTTCACTCTGATATGTATAAAGTAGAAGGAGTTGTGAAAGAAAATAGTGAATACACTAAAATGTTGGAAAAACATTATGAAAAAGTGGATTCTAAAAGCATACGAAATGCGATTGCTATGTACGTGAGAAGCTTGAGCCCTTTCAATTCTAAATTCGATAAAGGCATTACTTCAGATCAAGTCACTTTAAGTTCGGCTGAGGTCAATGGATTTAATTTATTTATGGGGAAAGCCAAATGTGGTACTTGTCACTTTGCCCCAATTTTTAATGGCACCGTTCCACCTTTATTCAATCATAGTGAATTGGAAGTATTGGGTGTCCCTTCAGAGAAAGTTTGGGAAAGTGCTGAGGTAGATCCTGATAAAGGCCGTTTTGAGATTTCAAAAGCACCTATTAAGATGTTTGCTTTCAAAACACCAACGATTAGAAATATTAGTAAAACAGCTCCATATATGCACAACGGCGTTTATGAAACATTAGACGAAGTCTTGAAATTCTACAATCAAGGCGGTGGAGAAGGAATTGGTATTCACCTAGAAAACCAAACACTTCCTCCAGACGAATTGAACTTGACAGAGAAGGAACTGAGCGATTTAGTAGCCTTTATGGAAAGTTTAACGGATCAAGTAAACTATTGATTAGTAATTGTACGCAATTAAAAACGACCTGCTGTTTTTGATTGATAACGTACCTTGATTAGACATCAGTTACATTTATAGCGAAAGCTCATTTCAATTAGAAATGAGCTTTTTTGTGCCCAACAAAAATATTATTAGAAAACATTTGCATTTACAGAAAAACGTTTTTACTATTGTATATACATTAATCGTTTAAACAAATAAATGCATTCAAAAAAATATTATAAAGCAATTCATCAGATCATTGTAACAGGACATTGGATTACTGATCAAGTAGGAAAAGACCTGAAAGAATATGGTATTACAGAACCACAATTTAATGTGTTGAGAATATTAAAAGGACAAAAAGGAGATCCTATTACTGTTCAAGAGATACAAGAAAGAATGGTTCAACGATCAAGTAATGTTACAAGGATTGTAGATAAGCTTTTGGATAAAGAACTGGTAAATAGACAGGAATGCCCTACAAATAGAAGAAAAATGGATATCACCATTACTCAAAAAGGGTTGGAGGAACTGGAGAAGCTAGACGATAAAGTCGGGCATTTTCATGACCAATTCCAAGGAAATTTATCTGAAGAAGAACTAGAGACATTAGCAACATTAATCAAAAAATTAAAAGGAGAATAATTATGAAAAACATCGTAGTATTTGGGGCATCAAACAGCCGTAACTCAGTAAATCAACAATTAGCTCAATGGGCAGGGAATCAAATTGAGAATGCAACAGTAAAGGTTTTAGACCTTAATGATTATGAAATGCCTATTTATGGAGTTGATAAAGAAATGGAATCAGGTATTCCTGCAGAAGCAACTCAGTTTTTAAAAGATATTGAAGAGGCAGATGCATTAGTGATCAGTTTCGCAGAGCATAATGGAAATTACTCAGCAGCTTATAAAAATATCTTTGACTGGGCATCAAGAGCAGACCGTTCTGTGTATAAAAATAAGCCCACTTTTGTAATGTCAACTTCACCAGGTCCAGGCGGTGCAGGAAGCGTAATCAATATTGCCAAAGGCTCTCTACCTTATGCAGGTGCAGAAGTAAAAGGAAGTTTTTCTCTACCGTCATTCGGACAAAATTTCTCAGCAGAAGAGGGAATTGTAGAAGGGGAATTGAAAGCAAAATTTGATGCTGAATTTTCAAACTTTAAAGAAGCAGTTTATGAAACGTCAATTGAAGCGTAAGCAACCGGGAAGAAATGGTTTTCAATTCATTCTAGATCCAAGTACTAGAAGAGAATTACAACCCTTCGTTTTTTTCGATGCCGGTAAAAGTAAAAGAAGAGATGAGGGAATGTTCTTCGGAATGCACCCTCACTCTGGCATCGGTATCATCACTTATTTTGAAGGAGGAGATTTAGTACATCAAGATTCAGGTGAAAATGATGACATAATTAGAAGTGGTGGAGTACAATGGATCAATGCAGGAGGAGGAATTTTCCATGCAGAAGGCTATAGAAAACCATTGGAGGAAGAAAATGAAGAGTGGAGCTTAGCCATTCATCAACTTTGGTTGCAGCTACCTGAATACCTTGAAGAAGGGGAAACAGGCTATCAAAATGTACAGCCTGAAGAAATGACGGTGGTGGATAATGTAAAAGTTATCGCAGGAGAATACCAAGGTCAAAAAGCCTCATTAGACCTTCCTTACGATATTACTTACCTGGATATTTCTTTAAAAGAAGGGGAGGAGATATTGATTCCAACACCTAAAGGACAATCAAAAGGTTTTGTTTTCCCAAGAGAAGGAAAAATAAGTTTATATGATGAGGATATTTCTTCAGGCTACCTTAGTATTTTAGAAGAAAATGAAGGGGAGCTTTATTTTAAAGCAGAAAAGAATGCAAAATTTGTAGTTGGGATGACGGCTCCAACGGATCAACATATTGTTGTGGGAGGAGGATCTATCCACTCCTCGTTTGAAGCATTAAACAACTCAAAAGATCGTATTCAAAAAATTTCAATGACATTATCTTAAGTCTATTTTTTTACAATGACTATTGTACATACAATAGTTGTATATGTATTTAATTTTAATCTCATGACTGACATATTAAAAGACAAAACCAGTAAGGTGTTACTCAAAATGAGTTTTCCTATCAGTATTGGAATGCTCTCTACGTTCTTATTTCAAGTCATTGATACCTATTTTGTGGGAAAATTAGGAGGTGAAGCTTTAGCTGCATTAAGCTTTTCTTCTGTATTATATTTTATCATTGTAGGGTTATTTATGGGGCTCGCCGTGGGAGTTTCTACTTTGGTAGGAAAAGCTGTTGGAGAGAAGAACGATATCGCTAAAGAACAGTATGCCTTAATTGGTTTATTGATGTGTTTTATCCTGACCATAGGAGTTGCTTCAGTGGTGTATTATTTTTCCAACCCCATTTTCTTAATGTTGGGAGCACCTCAAGAAATTTTACCATTGATAGATCAGTATATGTTACCGCTTCTTTCAGGTATTCCTTTATTAACTACGGGGATAATGGCAGGGAGTATTTTAAGATCAACAGGTAATGTTGTAATGCCTGAAGTAACGATGGCATTAGCGGGAGTAGTCAACCTAATTTTTGATTACTTATTGATTTTTGGTGAATTCGGTTTCCCAAAGTATGGTATTTCAGGGGCTGCCTATGCTACAGTATTGTCATGGGTTTTTATGAGCATAGGAATGTTAATACTATTTGTAAGTGATAGAGTGATAAAATTTTCATACCCCATTGCCGCACTGCCCATCCGAAATATTATTCAGCAAATAATGAAAGTGGGTTTACCGACCACTTTAACGCAAATGGTGGCTCCCGTAACTCAGATGTATTTGACCTATATTATTGCTTCTCATTCGGCTTTGGCGGTAGGTGCATTTGGTGTGAGTAGCAGAATTGAAATGTTGATGTTAATAGGAATTTTAGGAGTAGGAACAGCATTGATACCTTTTATTGCTCAAAACCTTGGTGCAAAACAAAATAAAAGAATTGATGAAGCTATTGTTTTTGGAGGAAAAACCTCAACGTATTTAGGAATTACATTGGCTGTTAACTTATATCTTTTCATTGCTCCTTTAGCCGCTCTATTCAGTGAAGACACTGTCATTATTGATTATACTATTTCCTATTTCCGTTTGGTGGGTGTCTCTTACGTATTTTATGGTTTCTTTATCATGACTTCTTCTACGTTCAATGGATTACAAATGACCAAAGATTCTTTAAAAATCATGTTGATCAAATCATTTGCAATGACAGTACCTCTAACATTAATTGGTTCTTACTTTTTTGCTATTGAGGGGATCTTTATAGGTTTGAGTATCAGTAATATTTTAGGTGGAATATACGCCAGTATTTTTATGAGAAAAAAATACAAAGAAATGGATTCGGACTTACAGAATGCCGAAATATGGCAAGATTATAAAAGTGATATTCAAGGTTTATTTTATAGGTAAATAGTATTTTATGCTTCGCAGAGAGAGAATGCATTATTGTTTTTGTTACCAAAAACAGTGGTGCATTTTCTGTTTTTTTATTTTGTTATTCATTAATAAATGAATTATTTTGTCTTAACACAAAACAATATTAATAATTAAACTTACTATTTTAAAGTACTTAAAATTCAAAAATAACCTTCGATCAAATTAATGATTTTTGTAAAACTTTTTTCTCGATTACCATTCTTTTTCATACACTTCCTTTCTTATTCTATTTCGTTTTTTATGGGTAGCATTCTACGTTACAGGAGGTCTCAAATCATGCAAAACCTTAAAATTGCTTTCCCTGAAAAATCACATTTAGAAAGAAAGAAGTTACTATTTCAATTTTACCTCAACCTCACAGATGTTGGTTTTGAGGCGATCAAATCTTACAGCATGACGAGAGAACAGATGCTGAAAAGATTTAAGATCACTAACCCTGAAAAAATGGAAGAACACATCAAAAACAACGAACCATTTTTATTATTAGCAGGGCATATTACAAATTGGGAATGGCAACTTTCAGGCTATGCTAGTCAATTGGATTTTGGTTTTGGAGGTGTTTATAAGCCATTATCAAGTAAATTTACAGATACACTAATGCTTGATATCAGAGCAAATTTTGGAGGGTACCCAATTCCTATGGCCAAAACAATGAGAGAGATTTTAGTGAGGATGAAAAGAAAGAAAATGTTCTCGTTTGGATTAGTAGCTGATCAATCACCTCCCGGATATGATAAAAAAAGAGAATGGGTACAATTTTTTGGGAGAGAAACGGCTTTTTTTTCAGGTCCAGAAATTATCACTCAAATGACCAAAATGCCGGTCTATTATGCACACATTTCTAGAACTAAGAGAGGACATTATGAAGGGCAGATTATTCCTGTTTTTCAGGCTGGAGAAGAGTACGTGAAAGGAAGTAGTCAAGTCACCAAAAAATATGCAGCTTTACTTGAGAAAAATATCAAAGAATCGCCAGCAGATTGGCTTTGGTCACATAATCGATGGAAATATACTCGTGATGAAGTAGAAAATAAGTAATAGAATGGGAATAAGTAGAGTGCACTTATTCCCATTTTTTGTTATTTTTATTCTATCCTTTTGAGACAAAATGAGGTCGAATCAGCTTTGTTTTTAAGACTGATTATCTGATCATAATTCATTATATATTAGTCTCATTCTAAATATAATATTCAGTTTGTTTTTTCTCTAATATGAATAAGTTTCTCATAACAATATCCTTTTTCTCTCTTTTATTATTATCCTACACTTCATCTGTTGCACAAGCTTTTACGGATTACAAAATCGGTGAAAAGTTAGAAGGAAAAGACATGATCAATATGGATATCGCAGGTGTTTCAGGGACTTTATTTATCTACACCAATAATAAAAAAATTATCAGATCAATGGGTTTTGTTCCTTCAAAAGATGGAGGAAATACCCCATCTGAAGTTTATAAAGGTGAATTTGTAAGGTTTAAGACTTTTATGGAACAATACTACCAAAGTGGATTTGAAAGGACAATCGATAACAACCAACAGAAACAACATTATAAATTGAAATACAATGGTTGTAATGTAGTGATTACCATCGGTGAGTTTGGAGATACATTTTCCACTGCAAGTCTGGTTTTTATGATCAATAAGATCTGAAAAAAATACCCTAAAATGGGTATAGTTTGTTAATCTGAAATTTCGGAGATTTGTATTAGCAAGTAGTATTAAACTAGGCAATTAAACTATTACCGAAAAGGTAACAAAATTGATTCTTTACCCACAAATAGGTAGACATTCAGGCGAAGATGTTTACCTATTTTTTATTTTTACCCCATCCCAACAGCTTTTTTCCCTCAAATCCTCTCTTAATTCACAATAAATCTTTCTTATAAGATAAAATCTTAACTCAACAGATTAATTCTTAGTACCTTTACAAAAAAAATATAAAATGAAAGCAACAAAAGATAAAGTAGTCACTTTAGTATACAGCTTAAGTGAAGAAACTGCAGAGGGAACTCTTTTACAAAAAGTAGAAAAAGACGATCCATTTGAATTCTTGTTCGGTCATATGGATGTACTTCCAGAATTCGAAACTGAATTAGAAGGAAAGGAAGCAGGATATAAGTTTTCATTTAGCATCTCTAAAGACGATGCTTACGGTGATAAACAAGAAGCAGCGGTAGTGAAAGTTCCTAAGGAAGTTTTCAATATCGAAGATGAAATAGATCAAAACGAAATTTTAAAAGTTGGTAATGTATTGCCAATGGTTGGTCCTGATGAAATGCCAATGGAAGGTGAAGTTACTGAAGTACATGATGATCATGTAGTGATGGACTTTAACCACCCACTTGCAGGTACCAACTTGTATTTCGTAGGTGAAATCATTGATGTTAGAGATGCTACAAAAGAAGAACTAGAAGAGGCTGTTCAAGTGGACAACTTAGAAGGTTTGGAAGGTCTTCAATAATGATATCACATTTATAAGCACAAAACTTAGTTTACAATGTGCTGAATACAAAGCTTTCTTCCGAGGGATTTATTCGAAAGAAAGCTTTGTTATGTATTAGGATAAAGAATAAAAAGTCTAATGGGAGAATTAAGTATTTCAGAAGGATTAGTAGTCGCATTAACTTACAGATTATATAGAGATAATGCTGATGGTAATTTTATAGAGGAAGCACCAAAAGAAGATCCATTCTTATTTTATGTTGGAGCGGGTGGTGTTCTTCCAAAATTTGAAGGAGCTCTTTTAGGTAAAAAACAAGGAGAGAAATTTCAAATTTCACTAAAAGCAGAAGATGCTTACGGTAAGGTAATCAAAGAATATAGCGAAGTGAAAGTCGCTAAAAATGCTTTCGGTTTTGCAGATGAGGAAGAGGAGGAAGCAATGCTTCAAGTAGGGCACATTCTTTCTGTAGCAGATCAGGATGGTGATGTTTATGATGGCAAAATCACAAAGATCAACAAGAAGGATGTGATCATGGACTTGAACCACGAATTGGCAGGTATGGATTTATTCTTTGACGGAGAAATCGTAGAAGTAAGAAAACCAACAAAAGAAGAAACTGATTTTGATGGTGAGGGCGTTGAAATTATGCCTTCAAAATAAAAACAGCTCTTATGGACGACGGAAGAAAAAGAAGCAACATTAAGATTGGAGGTCATGTGAATATTGTTCTCAAAGCAGATCAGAGAACAGGCGATTTGACGGAAGGTTGGGTTGAGAAAATTTTGACAAAATCTTCTTTTCACCCTCACGGCATCAAAGTGAGATTGGAAACGGGTGAAGTTGGAAGAGTAAAAGAAATCCTTGAAGACGGAGAGTTTTAATTCTCCAAAGTACATTTCAGAATGAAGTTTGAAAAATACAATATTTCCTCGAGCTTAAAGAGAAGCTTAGATGAAAAAGGTTTTAAAAAGCCAACAGATATACAGTTTAAATCTATTCCTCCTATTTTAAAAGGAGAGGATGTATTGGCTATTGCCCAAACAGGTACTGGTAAAACGGCGGCATTTGCGATTCCTGTAATGGAACGACTATTGAATAAACCGAACCGAGGAAATAGAAAAAAGAGTATTCGTACTTTGGTGATGGCTCCAACAAGGGAGTTGGCCCAACAAATTACTGAGGTATTTGAGACAATCGGCAAGTACACTAAACTAGATATTTTGTGTATTTATGGTGGTGTGAATCAAGATAAGCAAATTGAAAAACTAGAGTCTGGTGTTGATATTCTAATTGCCACTCCTGGACGTATGTTTGATTTACAGCATCAAGGGTATGTGGATTTGAGCAGAACAGAAATTTTGGTATTAGATGAGGCCGATCACATGTTGGAGAAAGGTTTTATCAAGGATATCAAAGATGTGATTCGCTTTTTACCGAAACACAGACAAACACTTTTCTTCTCCGCAACGATTGATGAGCAAATCAAGAAATTGGCTTACTCGTTGGTTAAAAATGCCATTAGAATTCAGATCTCACCAAAAGATCCTGTTTCTAAAAACGTACGTCATGCACTGAGCTATGTGAAAATGGATGATAAACGTTTCTTCTTAGAAAACATCATCCGTGAACATCCAGAGAAGAAAATTCTTGTTTTTGTAAGAACAAAAGTAAGAGCGGAGAGAGTTCATAAGGCCATGGAAAGAGTAGGTTTAGAAACGGTGACGATTCACGGTGACAAAGACCAAAAAGCACGTACTCATGCGATGAAGACCTTCAAAGAAGGAAAAGTAAAAGTCTTGATAGCAACTGACGTTTCTGCTCGTGGTATTGATATTCCAAATGTGCAGATTGTAGTGAACTACGATATGCCTGACGTTCCGGAAAATTATGTACACCGTGTAGGTCGTACTGGTAGAGGGATGGAAAAAGGAGATGCTATTTCGTTCTGTGACGAACAGGAGAAAGAACTGAAGGAAGAGATTGAAGATTTCATGGGCAAAGAAATCGCCGTACATCGATTGGAAAGAGGTGATTACGCCAATATTGTTGGTTTCTCTGCTGAACAATCTACAGACTGGAAATCTGTGATGAAAGAAATTGCTCAGGACAAGGTAGATTATAAAGAAATCAAAAAGAGATCGAACAGAAAGAAAGAGAAAAAGAAATTGGTCAAGAGAACCAAGAAGTAATTTTCATTTCTTTAGAGAATATAAAATATAGAGTCCCATGATTGTGAAATTGTGGGATTTTTTTTGTTTAAAATATCAATTGAAGAGGTACAGGATTGTAGAACCACAATGTCTTGTCGCTTACGAGCCATCACATCAAAAATTAAGTACTAAGACAGCAGAAAATGAGCAAACCGTGCACCATGACTGAAGTCATGGGCAGGTGATATTGACTCCGACAACACTAAAGTGTTACCTCTGTTCTCAACCTTCAAGACTTTAGTCTTGGTTAGGTTGCTGCATCACCTGCCCATAGTTTTAACTATGGTGTACGAAACACCCAGTTACTTTTGTCTTAGTACTTCTACCAATATGCATGTATTAGATTATTTTAAAGTGTTTAACATAAATATATTTGTATGTACAACTAATTTATGTAATTTTGCATCAATCAAATGATAAATAGGATGGGTGATCAAAGTAAATCTTTTCAGGAATGCTGTTTGTATTTCGCAGCCAATTCACTTTCCCGCTTTATAGGGAATATTGCTAACGATGCATTTAGAGCTACAGGCTTGCAGACTTCTTATGCTCATTTGTTGTTATTGATTATTGAGGAGCCAGGTTTGAGCCAAGGGGAAATCAGTCATAAAATGAATTTGAAACCTTCGACAATCACACGATTTATAGACAAGTTGATCACGATGGGTTATGTGCAGCGTTCACAAGAAGGTAGAACAGTATACATTCATCCTACAGAAGAAGGGATTAAAATGAAACCAAAATTAGATCAAGCATTGGCAGATCTTTTTGATAAATATTGTGAGGTTTTAGGGAAAGAAACAGCAGTTAAATTGACTGCAGACATTCACAAGGCTAATCAAGCTTTAGGAGAAAATGAATAGGGAAATTAATTCTCTATTTTTTTATAAAAACATTTGTATGTACAACTAATAAAGATAAGTTATGAAAACATTAATGATTGTAGCACACCCAAACTTAGATAATTCAATCGCGAACAAATACATTTCGTCATCAATCCAAGATAAAGTAAAGGAGATAGAAGTAAGAGAGATATTTAAATTATATCCAGATTATAAAATTGACATTGAAGCAGAACATGAAGCATTATTAAAAGCAGATACAGTTATTTTCCAATATCCATTCTATTGGTATAATATGCCTGCGATCTTGAAATTATGGTTTGATGAAGTGTTCTCCTTTAACTTTGCATACGGCCCAGAGGGTGATAAACTAAAAGGGAAAAACTTTTTATTGAGCTTTACAGTAGGAGGGCCAAGTGATGCCTATTCGCCATTGGGTTACAATCACTTTAGAATTGAGGATTTCTTAAAACCAATGGAGCAGTCGGCTTATATGGCTCAGATGAATTATCTAGATCCAATTTACGTGCACGGTATGGTTTACGTTCCAGGCGTATACAATACACAAGAGATTGTTGAGCAAAGAGCCGAGAAACAATTGAAAAGCATTGTGGAAACATTAAATGCTTTATCGAATGCTGACCCAGAACAAAAAATTAAAGATTTTATAAAGGAGTGGTTTGCTCAGTTTGATGTTTTAGGTGATGAAGGGTATTTCACTAATCATCTTCTGAAAGATACAGTTTTACAATTTCCTGAAGGAAAATTTATTGGTCATGAAGGTTTTAAAGAGTGGTACGATGGCATCAGGCAAACGATAAAACCGAATAACAAGCACTCGGTCAAATCGATTGTAGTTACAGAAAGCAATGGCCTTTATAATGTTGATTTAAATGTGAGCCTAGAAGCTGAATTGACAAGTGGAGAATCGTTGAATTTGAATGTCAAGGAAGATTGGAAAGTGGAAATTACTCGAGATGGCAGAGTGAAAATTCATGAATATATTGTAAAACCACTTTAATGAAATGAATGACCCTATGGTAGTAAATTCTAAATAATCGACGAGTGTACAATATTAGGGGCATTTAGAAATACAAAAAGGCTTTCAGATTTTTATTTTCTGAAAGCCCTTTTAATATATCGTTTTTAGAGAGGCTTATGCTTTGTCTTTCAAAACTAAAATCTCAGGAATATTTCTTCCGAAGTGATCATAGTCCAATCCATAACCTACAACAAAGCGAGGGTCGATTTCAAAACCAACATAATCAATTGTGATAGGAATTTTCAAAGCTTCAGGCTTGTAAAGTAAAGCACAAACTTTTACAGAAGCAGGCTTCATTTCTTCAAGATCTTTTAATAAAGCTTTCATTGTACGTCCTGTATCCACAATATCTTCTACGATGATAACGTGTTTACCTCTAACGTCAGCTTCATTAAAACCGATCAATTGTTTTACTTTACCAGTACTCTCAGTACCTTGGTAAGAGGAGTATTTTACAAATGAGATGTCAATTTCCAAATCGATCTCTTTTGCAAGGTCTGATGTGAACATGAATGAGCCATTCAAAACGCTGACCATCAATACATCTTTTCCTTCGTAATCTTTAGTGATTTGTTGTCCAATCTCTTGATTACGTTTCGCAATTTCCTCTTTACTGATAAAAGGAACGAATTCTTTATCTAATACTTTTGTGACTTTAGCCATGAGTGTTTCTCTATAAGACTATTTTGATTACTCTTTCTTGATAGATTAAGAAAGTAAAAGACAAATATAGTATAGTGCGTCCAATAATAATTGTGAGTATTTCCTAAATGATTACTTTATCTTAAATTTTTGGAATTTTCATTCAATTGATTCAAATTTATATAAGCATTTTTATAATCAAATTCTAACCCCTTAATACTTATCTATGTCAGATCAAGAAAACGTTGGGTTCTTTCAGAACTTTGTCAACAATATTGAAGATTATATCAACAACTTAGTTACACTAGATATAAAGACCATTGTCGGTGATTTCCATGTCAATGGAGAGAAAGACGAAATCGTAAAAAAAGAAGGAACGGACTATAAAGTAATGAATAGCAAAATTCACCTTTTGAAAGGTGATGTGACTTCTTATGTAAGTAATGATCTAGTGCAAGATAGATATGCATGGGTTCGAGATTTTCATGCTCAAAAAGAACAACATGGTCATGCTATTATTAATGATAACATCAAGGCAGTCTATAGTTTATTTGAGTTGTATGCAAAAACGAAGGGGGTAGATGTACCGCCTGCTGATTCTTTTTACAGCAGTGCAGCTTCAGCACCTCAACAAGTTTTGCCTACAGCTACAGCACAACCTGCTCTTTCTTATAATCCTGAAGAAACGGCATTTGATCCTTCGCAAACGGCGGCAGCAGCTCCTGATTATGAAGCAGCAGCATTTGACCCAGCTTCTACTGCAGCAGCAGAAGAACCAATTGCAGACGCTCCAGCCTTAGATACTCTTCCAATTGATTACGATGCTCCCGCTGCTACTTCATCTGATGAAGGGACTTCAGCGGAAAGCGACAATGAGGAAAATACTAAAAAAGAGGAAGAATAGAATACAATGGAGAAATCCCTAAAGTCTATCGCCAATGAGCTATTAACTTTAGAAGTTAATACCATTTTAAAAGAAAATACTACAGGTGCCAAAATGCCTGTCAATAAACGTTTGGCCTTAAGAGACATCATTGAGAGGTACAGAAAAACATTGATAGAGTATGGTATTTGTGAAAAAGCCAAAGGAACACCTCCTGCTATCGATGCTTCTGGTAAAGAGAAGTTTTTGTTGCGTTTTGAAGGAGCTGGTGAATATTCTTTTTATGAAGTAAAGAGAGCAGCCCAGGAAGGAAAAAGGTATTATGAGTCTTTGTTGCCTCGTATGCAAACGGATGAGCAGTCTGAAAGTTTGAAAGAAAGAATTCAGATGCTTTACAGAATCGAGCGACAAAGTGCCAACTTTATCGGAATGTTCAAAATGCAACGTACTAAATTAGCCATTGAAACAAAGCAAGGGCAGAGAGGATACGATGATGAATTCCATGATGGAGGTGCAGGTCAATATGAAAAGTATCCTTCTCAAATGGGTTCACATAAATGGAATAATGATATTTTGCTTCGCGAAATGAATGAAGTGGAAGAACTGGATTTGGGAACGGAACAGATAACGCAGATCCGTAAAGCTTGGGAATTGGGTACCCAACAGGTTTTACTTCAAACAGTGGTGCAGATTGATGGAGATGTAACTTCCTACCTCACTCCTAAGTTTGTTAAGCTTCCTCCTGAATTGAGAACGATGGTGATGAATTTCCATCAGAACTCGACCAATGAAGCAACTGGACACTGGTCTTCATTCTTCAAGGTGCTGACAGATTTGACTGGAAAAGCATTTTCATCCATTTTCGGAAATAATAAAACTACTGAATCATAAACATGACGAATTGGGAGGTATTTAATGCAAAACTCAAACAACTCAAAGCATCAAAGGATGCGGCTGAGATGTTGGTGGAAACTTTCCAAAACGGAGGGGTAGAGATCAATACCCCTCTGCTTTTAAAAACTGGAGGGGAATATAGTTTTATGACCGTAATTCAGTTGGATGCAGATGTTTTTAATTATATTCCTAAAATGACAGACACTGAAATTCAACTTAATTCCAGTCTCATCAAAAGGGCGTTAAGAAGGCATTGGTATGAAGTAGAATTCGCTTTTTTTAAGTTGAAAACTAATCAAGAATTTTGGGATGCTTTATCTTATTTTTTAATGACTTTGGCCAATTCAATATCAATTCTCTATGCTATCGATTTTCATAACGCCGTAGAATCTATATTGAGCATTGTCGTGGCTTTTTTATCATTTTACTTTAGAAAAAAAATCAAAGAATACATTAGCCCATATCTGATTAGAGGTGGTTTTAAGGTCTATAAGTTTGCACAGCCTTTGTTGAAAAAATACTTCAAGAAAAAACTCGCACTATAAAGTATCTCCTACAGCAAAAACTTCAGAATCGTCAACTCCTTCTAAAGAGTAATAACCGAAAGATTGATCGCCTGCACTACTGATAAAATTACTTCTAGGGTTATCCGCAGAGGTGTTGGTGCCTGAAACATCAATTAGATTATTGAGTGCTCTATAATAGTCGTAGGTATCTCTAGTGAGTGACTTGAAGTGGACTTGAATTGTATCGCTTTCAGAGAAGTTTTTGCTTGTAAACTCCACAAAAACAGACTTTCCATCAATTCCCTGATCAGTATAAAGAGGTACTTTGTTATTAGATAGAAGGACAAATTGCCCATTGATTTTTTGGGAAACCCTCCAACTATAGTAATTTCTTTCATTTTCGGGATCCGTGAAAAATATCCTTAATACGTGTTGATCGGGTTCGTTAGTAGATTTAAAACCGATAGAATCTATGGGTACTTTTGTCGGCATTTTCATAGAAGCTTGGTAGAGTGTATCGGGGTCTTCAATACTACCAGGAAGATAGACCGAGAAAAAGTAAAATTGATCTTCTTCAAGCTCTACATTATTTTGTGCCTCATACACTGCACCTACACTTGAAGTGCTGACGTAATTAAATGAAAAAGAGGTTGTATTGTTTGATAACACCACACTGGCGTTTTCAATGGGAGGGAAGTCTATAGTATCATTAAACCCTAAAGATTTCGATAAAACGACCCTAGAAATAACATTACTTTCAGAGATATTGGCATCAATAATAGTACTTGGTTCACCACTAGGTAAGTCGAGTTTGACGGGTTCTTCACACCCTATTATCGTTAAAAATAGTACTATAATTAGGCAGTAGTATTTCATTGTTTGTTTAGAATTTAAAATTGTAACTGAACGAAGGAATGATACTAAAGAGATATACCTTTACAGTTTCCAGTTCTTGTGGGTTATTGTTTTTACTTCTGAAAATATAAGAATAGGTATTCTTACGTGCATAAACATTATAAATAGAAAAATTGAAACTACTTTCATTCTTCTTTTGTTCGTTCATCTTTCTATAGAAAGTCAATGAAATATCTAAATGATGCGTACTTGGCAGCCTTGCCTTATTTCTGTCTCCATAAATTGGAACTACGTAACCTTCTTTATAATACTTGCCAATAGGGGCAGTATACGGTCGACCAGAAGCATAATTCCAAACAGCAGAAAACTGAATTTGTTTGGAGATTTGGAAGGAAGCTAAAATATTAAAAACATGGCGTTGGTCCTGATTTGTTGGATACCAATTGCCATTATTGATTTGAGGTATTTTTATAAAAGAAAAACTATAGGTGTAGGAAACAGATCCGGTAAGTTTTCCTTTTCTTTTTCTGAAAATGGATTCAACACCATAACTTTGACCAATCCCGGTAGTAACGTCAGTTTCTACATGATCGGTGACGATGTACCTACCATTGGGTTTAAATTCTAGAATATTATCTGAAGTTTTGTAATAAGCATCCAATGAAAAGTCATACATATTATCCCTTGATTTGGTCAAGTACCCAATTGAATATTGGTTATTGATCAGTGGCTTGATGTATTTGTTGGAAGGAATCCAAACACCAGAGTTACTAGGAAGTGTAGTCAAAGCCAACTCTTGAGCGTATTGTGTCATGCGATCATAGGCAACACGAACAGATTGTTGTGGAGTAAGGGCCACACTCACTGAAAATCGAGGGTCAATATTATGATAGGAATGATCAAAACTAATTCCCGAATTTCTCACTGTATCAATAATATTACCATCAGAAATACTATCCGCTTGCAAAAGGAATGGTTCAATATCATAGATATATTCTCTTTCATTTCTGACATTGTCAAATCTAGAATAGCGTAAACCAAGCCCAACTTTTACCTTTTGATTCATATTCCATTCAAAATCCATATAGGCACCGGACTCTACAGCTCGTATGTCTTGAGGATCGTTTGGAGTGACAATCGATTCTTCATCAAAGGGTGTAATACTACCTTGATTGTAGGTATGCAAAATGCTTTCAATTCCCGCTTTGAGTGTGATATCAGGAGTGAAGTATTGTTCTACTTTGTACTTTAAACCATAATCGTCCAAAGCGTAGGTAGTTCTGTAGCTTGTCTCTGGAATATTATTGACAATATTGGCTACGTCATAGTTGGTATACCAAAAAGTAAGGTTACTAAAGGTCTTTGGAGAAAGCAAAGAAGACCAAGTAACATTGGCAGTCTTATTTCCCCATTCACTTGATGAAATATTTTGAAAAGCTAATTTGTCTCTACTGAAATAAGCAGAGACAGAAAGTGTATTTTTCTTATCGAGTTGAAACTTCAATTTGGAACTTAAATCATAGAATAAAACCGTATTGATTTCGCCTCTTGTAGAACTAGAGAGTAAATCGGTATAAGGCCTTCTTCCTGATATAATAAATGAAGATTTATCTTTTATAATAGGAACTTCTAATGTCGCATTGGCTGACATGGTTCCAATTCCGCCTGAAAATCGAAGTTTTTGATTGTTTCCTTCTTTTAAATGCACATCAATGACAGAAGATCCTCTACCACCATATTGAGCAGGAATACCACTTTTATAGGTTTGTACATTTTTAAGGGAGTTGGTATTGAAAATCGAGTAAAATCCTAAACTATGTGTCGCATTATAAATGGGTACATTGTCAATTAAAAATAGGTTTTGATCAGTACCACCTCCTCTCACTGAAATTTCAGAACTCCCTTCATTGGCACTTTTGAAGCCAGGCATTAACTGTAGAGATTTCATGACATCGCCTTCTCCCAAAATTAAAGGAAGCTCGTTCGTTGCTTCAGGTGTAACGGTAGTGATATTACTCAATTGTAATATACCATCGTAAACCTCTGAGTTACTTGAAAGTACTACAATTTCTCTAAGTTTCGTTTCTTTGACTTTTAGGTTGAGGTGCATTTCCGTTTCCCCTTTTACGTCAATGATTGTATCAAGATTGACATATCCTAATGATTTGATCGAAACAAGGTATTTTCCCGCCGGGACAGAGATGGAATAGAAGCCATTAAAGTTACTTACAGTACCTATGGAAATATCTTCAAAAAAGACCGTGGCTCCAATGACTGTTTCTTGTGAATATTGATCTCTGATGATACCGTTGACAGGATATCGGGTGAGTCTTCGTCCTTCTTTTGAATCTAATGGAATTCTGATGACAGACACAATGACATCGTCTCCATCCATTCTGTATCCTAAAAATTTCCCATCAAAAAGTGCTGTTAGTACTTCTTCCAGTGTGGCGTTTTTCTTTTGAAAAGTAAAACGATTTACTACAGGTAGGTTGTCATCACTATAAATGAAATTGAGATTACACTCTTTGGAAAGGGTATGAATAGCTTCTGACCAACTGACTTCATCAAAATCAAAGTCATACTTCTCCTTTACTCTTTTTTGAGCAAAAAGGAGGGAACTACTCATACAAATGAAAAGTATTAAATAGAAAATATGTTTTGTGCGTAATGTCACGAAGATTTCTAACGATGAAAAAGTGTAAGCAGTTGAACATCTAAAATTGGGATAAGTTGGATAGTATTTTTTAGTCTAGTCAGAATAGAAAAGCATAGTCACGGCTATGTGCTGATATTCTCACACCAAGTAGAGTAAAAAAAGAAAACCCAAAACTTCTGATTTTAATTATACAACAGCTTAAGTACTAGAGTTTATTGATACTTAATTATTTAAAATACAGAAGACGAAGAAATTTCAAGAATTGAATAATTCCATGAATCTCTTCGTCTTTTTAATATGTTATTAGCAACCGGAATTGCTAAGTTATACTCAACAGCAGAATTATTCTTCGCCTAAGATACAACAGGTTTTCCTAAAATTGCTTCTAAAGCAGAAATTCTTTCTTTTTCTTGTTGTTCTTTTTTCAATACAATAGAGTCGGAAGCTCTCACTTGACAGTCTACTGATGGACAGCGTTCACATGTCTCATTGACAAATTCCATTCTTACTTTTTCAGATTGCCATAATTTGGACTTTTCTCTGAAATTGTCATTGATCAAGAATCCAATTGTAATACTGGTATCGATGGTTTCGTCTACTAATGGTAATGCTCTTGCAACACTGATACAGAAGTATTCCTTACCTGAAGTAATGTATCTTGACGTTTGGGCGTCACAAATATATTCGTCTTCTTTTCCTTCTGCTCTAGCTTGTTCAAGATCTTCAAAAATCTTCAGAGAAACCCATCTTCTACAATAGTGCTCACTTAATACAGTGCCGTGTGGACTGTGCAAACCATCAAGGTGAAGCTCTTTGGTGAGAGAATAACGATTGGAGCCTGGAATGTGGTCTAGTCGTAAGAAGAAGATTTTACTTAATCCAAAATGCTTTGGAAGAATACTTGTAAGACGGTGAAGGAAAGTCTCTGGAGAAGTATTATGTTTTACAATTAAGTCTAACATTTTCTCATTAGAGAAGGTATTGCTATGTACAATTCCTTCAAGGTCTTTGACTAAAGCTTCCTCAGGTACTAAAAATGCCCCAGCAAAGTAGGTCGCCATATAATCATTGAAAAGCATATCAAATGATTTCACCTGCATCCAAGAGTAGGTCATTGACCTTTCTTGAAGATTTAAAACCTGAAAGGCAGCTTCACGTGCATAAATAAACGTACGTCTTCTAGCATTCAGCTTTTTATTGATCATCAAGACGTGCGTACCATCATCTTCTACTTTAATTACTGTTCTTAGAGTATCTAAAGCTTCGTGTTCAGAAAGGCTTTCTTCATCAATTCTATAATTACAAAAAGTAGTAAGGTATTGGCGAAGTTGAATTTCTAAAGGCTTCTCATCATCAATGATTTTTCTTCTAAACTCATTGGCTGCAAATTCAACATGCTCAAAGTAATTGTCATGGATTTCCTGATAAGAACGTAACACCGAAAAGTAAAAGTTCTCTACGGTGAGGTTGTAATTTCTAGAAATCTCAATGATGGTATTGATGAAAGCAGAAAGTTTGGAAGGAGCATCAGACATTAACTCCAATAAATTTCTTGGCTCTAAACCAAAAACATCAAGTGGTAATTCTTGAAGGATATTAGAGTTCAATAACTTTGAAATTGCCCCCAATTTTTTGGAAATCTTCAAAGACACCAACTCATCATAAGATACTTTTAATGCAGCTGCGAGTGATGTTATTTTATTTCTCTTCGGGTATTTTTTTCCTTTTTCAATTTCGTTGATATAGGAAACAGACATTTCAGCCTTTTTTGCTAATTCCGATAAAGATAATTTCTGCTCTTGCCTATGCATTCGGACTTTCAAACCGAAAATAAGGCGTATATTTTCTTCTAATATCACAGGATATATATTGACTAACTTGGTTCCTAATTTGATTTTCTAATACACTCAGCACCAACACTAATGATCCACAACACTCGAAATCATCGGTATAAGCACCCTTTCATCTATTCAATAGTAACAAGATACTATGTAATCACGATCAAAAATACTTTATGGTGACTAATAAATGTAAAAATAGCACAGTTTTAATGAAAAATCGGATTTTTTGCGAAATTTCGCTTTCATTTAGTATTTCGTTTTGTTAAGTTTGTAATATCAAATAACAAAACACTGATTTGTTACTGTAAGAATTTCTACTCAGTAAGATATTTTACGCTGATAATCAGATATATAATTTTTCGTTTTCAAAAAAAGGCTACCTTTTCAGAAGGTAGCCTTTTTCGATTCCGTAAAATTTATGAAGCAAAGAATACAAACAATCCACTGACAAAAACCAACAAACCCGCCGCTGCAATAGTTGCAGTACCATAAGCTACAAGGTCTTTTGCAAGATTGGCCTTGCTCTGAGAAACTACCGCTTTGGAGTGTCTCGTTGCAAAAGCAATTCGTATTCTATTCTTTTTTTCTATTGGCCAAGAAACCATATCCGTACTCATCTCCACTACCAAATCAAAATCTTCCCTCAGTTCATGGTCAATCGTCAGCCTCCTCAAAAGTGTTTGACTTTCAACGGGACTCAGTTTTCCATTGAGATACTCCTCTATGAGCTCAAAGTTTTGAAATGATATAGATTCTAAGGTTTTCATGTGTTTCTTGGGTAGTATGTTGTTTTGTTCTATAATTTAATCAAAATCAAGCATACTTACATAATTTACTTGTGACGTTCTTCTAAAATTTTTGTCACATCTTCTAAACTATAACCTTTAGCACGTAATAGTACAATATAATGGTACATTAAATCGGCCGCCTCATTTAAGAATAGTTCTTCACTATCATCCTTTGCTTCGATGACTAATTCTACCGCTTCTTCACCTACTTTTTGAGCAACTTTATTGATTCCTTTTGCAAATAGACTACTTGTGTAAGAAGTGTCAGAAGGATTATCATGTCTGTCTTTGATGGTCTGCTCTAAAGCTTCAAGAAATTTTATTGACATAGTAACGTGTAATTGTTTTGTTAACTTAGTGTAATCTTTATTAATACACTCGATTTGAAGTACAAAGGTACAGATTTTTATTTTTCAATAATTATAAAAATGACTTTTTACGTACTTTTAAGGTCTACTTTCAACATCATCCCTCTTAATTCATTATTCTACATTTTTCATTCTTAATTATAAATTACTAAAGAGACTTTTTGATTTCAATCTATTTTATAACCTTTGCAAAAATAAATTTATTATAACATTCAAGTGGATTCACGAACAAGAAGACACTTCCAATAATAACGATTGAAGATATGGCACTGAATACACGCGTTTTTGTTTCTGATGTAGACAATTTAGGAGATGGAAGATATTGTGCAGGAATGGGAGTTGAATTGATTGGCTTTCCCATTGAAGCATCACATAAACGTTATGTGTCTCCTGATAAGTTTAAAGAAATTGCAAGCTGGTTAGCAGGTATCAAATTCGCTGGTGAGTTATACGAAACTGCCGATATTAACCTTGAAGAGTATGAAGCAATTGATGTTTTAGTGACAGACAATCCTGCTTTGGTCAATGATTTATCGAAATTAGGAAAGCCTTTAATTTTCAGAATTAAAGTAGAAAATAACCTTTCAGAAATCGAACAACAAATGTCAATCTTGGAGCAACAAGTGGAGATGTTCCAGTTGGAGTTTGACGAAACGTTATCAGAGGATACTTTAAAACAACTGAAAACATTTACTGAGGAATATAAAATCTTAATCGCAGGTGGTTTTGATGAAAACTCAATCAATGATGTTTTAGAAACTGTAAACCCTGAAGGTATCGCCTTAAAAGGTGGTTCTGAGGTCGCAGTTGGTGTCAATACTTTTGATGGATTGGTAGAAGTAATTGAGGCTATTGAAGCAGATGAGTGGGAGTAGTTTTTAGAATAAAATACTCAAAATAAGAAGGTATTAGAATGGAGGAAATTCATTTTGATACCTTTTTTGTATTGCTATTTTCATAGTGTTTTGATGACAAAGACGGAAAAAAATTGCATTACTGATTTAAATACATTAACATTATATCAAATTTAACTATTCTCAATTGCCAAATACATAAAGCTAGCTGACGATTTATGCAAACGCACTGAGAACGATTCTCAACTTAACAAAAACAATATCATGTTGAACATACAAGATAAAAACGACTTGTTTGCACGTGTGGCATCATTATCATGCACAAATGAAACTGAAACGCAAACTACTTACGATGCTATTCACCAAGAGTATAAATACCAAAACTCTTCAAATGTTCTGAAGGATATTTCTACTGAAAGAAAGAAAAATCGTTTTGAAAGCAGAACGACAGAGTTGAACGAAAAGAAAAATCAGCTTTCTTATGTAGAAGACGAGTTGACCAATATGCAAACTACTCACTCTAAGTACAAAGCGAAGGTTGTGGAAAAGAACAAATTGGTTGCTGATATCAGTGACTTAGAATTAAAATTGGAACAAAATGATGGATTGGAAGTCTATTTCGATCAACTAGACAACATCATGAAAGAAGCCGAAACGGTTGTTCTTTTAGAACTTTTACATCATATTAAAGATCATGCATCTACTAATGCCTGGACTTTAGTGGACCATGGTATTAAGGAATTGGAAATTATAGCTTAAAAAAAGTAAGCCGGTATGTCAGCTACCGGCTGAATTATTAGGACTTCAGTCTTAGAACAACTTAAGTACAAGGACAAAATTATTGGCATAAAATGACGTGCACCATGACTGAAATCATGGGCTAGTGATACTCACTCCACCAACACTAAAGTGTTGCCTTTGTTTTCAACCTTTAAAACTTTAGTCTTGATTAGGTTGTTTTATCACCTGCCCATAGTTTTCACTATGGTGCAAGTAATACCGATTACTTCTGTCCTAGAACTATTTATCTCTCAACTTTACTATTTCTTTAATGCAACTCACAAAACCTCAAAGAATTGAACTTCAAATATTACTTGAAGCAAAACTTTCCAAGAAAAAAATTGCTAAAGTTTTAAATGTTCATCTCTCAACAATCTACAGGGAGATGAAAAGAAATAGTTTTGAAGGAAAGTATAATGCAGAAAAAGCAGATCAGTTGGCCTTGGCGAGAAAAAAAGTGGTAGGAAGCCTTTCCAAAACCACTAAAAAGCAACCCCTCAAAAGGAAAAATAAGTATGAACTCTACGCTGATCGACGTTTTATTTATTGGAGATCTGATACACCGAGAAAAAGAAAGCAGTATTTGTTTCTTCAATACAGGTATTATTGGAAAACACAACGTTATAAAATAAGATTGGGGTTTGAAAAAACATTTCATTATCTCAATGACATTCCATTAATGGAGTTGTTAATCACACATCTTCAAAAAGAACAGCAAACTACTCACTTCTCAAAACCTCCAACTAAAACTCTTCCTTCAATTCTTTCTACTTTACAAGAACACTCTTACAACAAAGTAGCCTGATACCATAGTGTCAAATGCAATAAATTCTACCCTAAACCTTATCATTTTAGGGTAGAATTCTATAACTCTTAAAGAATTTTTACTTCAAAGTGCTTCAAAACTTAGTTTTTAGAAGCACTTTTTTTTGTGTAGTTAGATTTTCGCATTTGCTCACGATAGTTACGTTCTTATTGTTAAGTTTTCCTAATAGGATAGTGTGTTAAATAAGTATTTATTAACTATATAACATTAAAGAGAATGACAATCTCTTTTGAGCGAACAACAAATTGTATTAAAACCAATATGCCTACTCCTAAGAAACAACTTTATAGAATTATTGAGATAATTCGGTTATTAGAAACAACAGGAATATCATCAGAAGAATACCAACAAAAATTTGGAAAACATAGAAATCAATTTAAAAATGATAGGGATTTAATAGAAGATATGTATTACCCGTTGACAATAGAATCTAGGTGTGAAGCTTCAAGGGTAAAGACATTTTATTTTTCAAAAGACCAGAAATTCCGTCAACCACTGTTATCATCTTCTGATAAAGAATTGTTATTTGAGCAGCTTCGATTATTAAAAGAGAGCGATTATGAAGCATTTAGAAGAATTAATAAAAGTGTCGACATATTAATTAATGATTCTATTCTAATTCCTGATAATCGCTTCTTTCTGTATGAGAAACTGACTTTTGCAATCCAAAACCAAAAAAAGGTCCGTCTCTATAATTATATATCAAGAGGTGAGGTGAAAGATTATGAAATTGAACCGATTGAGATCACCCCTAATAAAACACAAGTATATGCTTATGATTGTGAGGCTAAGGTTTGTAAAACATTCAAGCTTTCTAGAATTAACGGAATAGAGGTATCAAAAGAGCAATCTATTCATCAGCAACATTATGTTATCAAATTTCATGATTCATTTGGGTTTTCTAGCCCATTAGAAGAAGTGCTACCTGTAAGCTTTAAAATGACGAAAAGAGCCAATAATATATTTTGTGAAGAGTTTCCTTGTTCTTCCAATGAAGTGAAAAAGCTATCAGACAATCAATATGAATTCAATAGTAAAGTGGGGAAGTATACTGGAGTGGGCCGTTTTGTGTTGGGAATGTTAGATCAAATATCAGATGTTCAGCCTCAAGAGTTTAGAGATCATCTAATAAAAATCATGAGAAATTTTTAATGCACAGTAGGATAGTGCATGTAGAGGATATATTTGAATTATGATAATATAAAATATAATGCGGTTAAAATTAAAACTAAAATGGAGACAAAATGGCTTTTTAAAAAATCATTATAAAGCATTCATTCAAGCTTTTATTTATAAAATGATTCAAGCCAATAATGAGATGTTTTCTTACTTTCTCCATAATGTAGGTTACAAACATGGAGAAAATAAAACCTTCAAACATTTTACTTTTTCTGATTTGTATTACGAATCTGGAAAAGCACTTAGAGGTAGAAGAGATTTTCATATTTCAACACAGGAAAATGTAATACTTTACCTTTCATTTTCTATTGATGATATAGCCCAGCACTTTATCCAAGGTATGTTTATGAAGCAAAAGGGCAGGTTAGGGATGATGGATTTTGAAATAGTAGGTGTAGAGATTCAACCAAAGCCAACCTTTCTTTCTAGTCAAAAATATGAATTATTAAGCCCGATTTTTTTGAGTCAAGTAGCCGAAAGAGATGCTTTTTTAAATCCTTTAGCAAGAAAGGAAAACTTTGATAGAGAAAAGGACAAACATCAGTATTACTACTGTCCTCTTCATTTTGAAAAGTATAAAGCTTTTTTCTTTAAAAACTTAAAGGAAAAGATAGAATCCCATGCTTTTGCACATGGAGAAGATAAAGACATTAATACAGATAATTGGGAAATGACATTAGAACAATATTTCTCTCCAAGAGCTGAAAGAGCAAAGCCAAAAGATAAACGTTCCAAACTTATTGGACACTATTATTCCTTTACTTTTTTAGCTCCTGTAGAAGTGCATGAATTATTGTATGAGTGTGGAGTGGGTAGTGAAAATGCTTTAGGGTTTGGGATGGTGGAAGTTATTAGATAATTAATGGTATATAATTATGACTAAACAACTTAGTATGTTAGCTTTAGAAAAGCTAATTATTGATAGTTATCAAAAAATATTAGGTCATCCGCCCTATTCATATCAGCTCGAAGTAGCAAAACAGCTATTAATGGGGAATAATGTAATTCTTTGTGTTGACACTGGATCAGGAAAGACATTAGCTTCAATAATGCCTTTTTTAATTGCAATGGCTAACCCAGAATTTTCTTTCCCACGAAAAATAGTTTACAGCCTTCCTCTTCGGACTTTGGCTAATTCTATTCATAATGATATAAAGAAGTTATGTGGTAAATCTTTTGAAGTAGTATTACAAACAGGTGAATATGCTGAAGATCGACACTTTGAAAGAGATATTATTTTCTCTACAATTGATCAAACATTAAGTAATTTTTTATCCTTCCCTTTAGCATTGTCCAAGCGTGAAGCTAATATTAATGCAGGAGCCATCATCGGGAGCTACTTGGTCTTTGATGAATTTCATTTGCTTGATACTGAACGCTCAATGGCGACTTCATTAGGAATGCTCAAAAGCATGGGTAACCTCACCCAAACCTGTATTATGACCGCTACCTTAAGTGAGAATTTCAGAGAATTTATTCGAACCAACTTAGAGAATTATAGCATAATTAGCCTAGATGACTTTCCTCAAGACCGAGCAAAAATTGGAAGTCTAATACCCTCAAAAAATAAAAAGACTTTAAAAGTAGAAAAAGGAGAATGCATTAGTGCAGAAAAAATACGAGATAAGCATCCTAAAAAGAAACGTTCCATCGTAATCTGCAACAGGGTAGAAACTGCACAAGACCTCTACATGGATTTGAAAGCCTTACAATCAAAATGCGATGACGCAGACTTTAAAAATGCTAAAGTCATCTGTTTGCATTCTCGATTCTATCCCGAAGACCGAAAAGCCAAAGAAGAACAGCTCAAAAGACTCTTCGGAAAAGACGAAGAAGGTAACATCTATCAAGATACGAACGCCATTCTAATAGCCACCCAAGTAGTCGAAGCAGGTATAGATATTTCTTGTGAAGTCATGCACACAGAAGTATCTCCCGTTAATTCATTTTTACAAAGAGTAGGACGTTGTGCCCGATATAAAAACGAAACAGGAGACATATATGTTTATGATATCCTTGATGAAAACGAACAGCTTAAGATTGAAACAGACGAAGAAGAAGATCAGAAAGAAATCAATAAAATTAATTCAAAATATCTGCCTTACGATAAAGAGCTTTGTTCTCGTACACTCGAAGAACTGGCCTCATACAATAACTTGGATGGAGACACACCAAAACAACTCATCGAAGAAGTTATGGGTAAAGATGAAGTAGAGAAGCAAAGAAAACTTGAAAGCTCCTTAAGTAATTCAACTATAGCCAAAAACTTTGGAGAATGTTGGTTGGACTGTAATAAAAACCATTACCGACAACGAATCCGTGATATACAAAGTGTAGAGCTAGTTCTTATTGGAGATCAAGAGGAAGAAGAAGTCATACAAAACCCCGATACCTTTCAATCAGTCGGACTCTTTAAATGGAGCTTGGTTGGTTGGCTCAAAAAAATTACAAATGGAGAGGGTCCTTTAGCCTTTGATTCAGATATTGACTGGCTAGCCAAAGAGTTAAAAGAATGGGACAACTTTTTTGATAATGACGAAGGTGAACAACTAAGCCTAAGCGAAATTCAAAATGCAAAATTCTATACTGATAAGATTTTTCTCAATAAAAAATACTTCGGCTACTCATCCGAAATCGGCTTGAACTGGACACATTCCGCAACCTTCGGAAAAGTCGCCCGACGAGCAAAAGAAAAGGAGACAGAAAAAGAAAGTTTCTCTTTCAAAAAAGATAGCTTCGAACAGCATAACAAAGCCTTGCTAGGAGCTTTCTATGTTGAATTTTTAGGAAAAGGAGAAGACAAACTCGACTTCATCTTTACCCAAATGAAAGAGTATTTGGACGATGAAAACCTAGACAAAACAAGCTTTATCCGTCTGATAACCTTTATGTTCCTACTTCATGACTACGGTAAACTTAATAACGCTTGGCAAACACCAATGCAGACTTACCAAGCCCTTAAAGAAAGTATCCCTCTGCAAGACTTTAATGAAGTATTGGGGCATACTGATTTTGATCCAAGCTCAGCTCAAGATTGGCAATTAAGCAAAGTTGAAAGACTAAACAGTAGACCTCCACATGCAGGTATTGGGGCTTTAGTAGCTGAAGAATTGATAGGTGAACAGACAAGCAATCCCTATCTAGAAAATATGCTTCCTTTGGCAATTGCTCGTCACCATCATCCATTAAGCTCATCAAACACAACATTTAAAATATCAGATAGCAATTACAAAGCTTTCCAAAACCTGTTGGATGAATTTGGCTTTAACCTATCGCCCGATCGGAGTGGTGAGAGGGATGAATTTGATTTTGAGGATTTTGAAGAGATCAAAGAAGCGGTTATCTACTTTTTCTTGGTTCGAATCCTAAGAATTTGCGACCAAAAAGCCACCCAAGATTATGAAAAATACGCACCTTATGCGGAAAGTCTAAAAAAATACTTGAACGATGTATAAAAACTTTTTTGTCAAAAAAACATCAGGCACTTATGCCGAAACATTGGAAGCCTATGGACTTGCCATCTTGTTAAAAAAAGTCACCCAGGAATTATCCTTAGCGATCAAGGTAACACTTATAGATAAGGATGGGTATTACCTACTCACATTGGATAAGGAAATCACTCAACAAATGTTGGAGGGATTATCCTACTTTCCTTTGATAAAGTTCTTGATAAAGGATGAAACAACACTAGCACCTAAAGAGCTAGGTCAAGATGATTATTTTGATTATCCAGCACAAAATGAAATAAAAGATGGATATAAGGAAAAAGCACAACTCATTGAAGAAAATGAGAAATTGAGCAGTGAAGAAAAGAAGAAAGCTTATGCAGACCTTAACGAGCTACAAAATAGTGAGTTTAATGAAAAGCTTGATAAAGCCTTTGATGTTTACAGAGAGCTAAAGCGTAATCCTTATAGTGCTTACATGAGTGCGTATGAGAACCTTACGATGAATAAAGAAAACTTTGCTTCTATCATCAAAAGTCTATTGGAATATTACATAACAGGCATAGAAGGCAAAATAACATACTCACTTAAGGCAAAGAAAATCACATCACAACAACTTCTCAACCCTTATCAAGGAAAGGGCTTAAACAAACCCAAATCAAATGACGGGGGAATGGGAAATCTCAAATCTTCTTGGATTACTGAAAGCATGAAGATCATAGGAGCCATAGAAGTAATGACCATCCAATTCATCAAAGTAGGAACTGACTTTGATCTCAAGATTTATGTTCTTGACTTTAAAGTAACAAACATTGGCATAACAGGACTACCATTGATTGTAGACTTCAAAAGAGAGTTGAAAACAAACTCTTCGGTCAAGCTTGATATACTCAATATGTTCCGATTGGTAACGCTTTTTATCAAACATGACAAAGAATACAAAAAGAAGCCAAAGCAAGTAATCAATGGTTTCCATACCGTTTATCAGAAGAAATTGGGATTCAATCGTGCTGTAGCAAACATTTCATTTCTAGGCACCCCCAACTTTATCGAATATAGCAACAAGCAAGAAGCCCGAGACTGGATAACCATTCTCGAAAGCCAAGAAAGTATCATCAAATCTATAGAAGAAAACGGAGATGCTATTCAAGCGTTACAAGCCTACAGAAACTTTTTGAGTAGTACCAAAAGTAGTTCTTTAGACGACTTTCATCAATTCTACAATTGGTACGCAGGCTACTTGGTACGCTCACTAGCCAACGAAAAATACTATATCAAACCATTCAGAGTAGAAACACTTTCAAGATTCTATCAAAATATGCAAACAGAAAACCTCGATCTCATGCAGATCATCGAAAACGAAGGCTTTAAAGCCGTAGCCAAAGCTATTCGTAAAAGTACAGTCAGCTTGCAGTACACCCCAAAGGAAAATCGTAAATTCGAAATCCGTTATGGACTATCACAGCAGTTGCAAAACAAATCGAAATCCAAAGAAGATTTGACCACTTTCATAGGAGATTTTATCAGTACCTACAATGCAGAAACTGCTCGTTTTGTAGAAAAACAACAAAAAGAAGTCGAAGCAAAAGAAGAAACATATTTTAGAGCAAATGTAAAGGTCTCTGAACTCAATCAGTTCTATGACTTGGTTAATCAATATTCATCTCGCCTTATTGGAGCTTTACTTACTTCCTATGGATTTGCCCTAGAAGGTACTGAAAGAAAGGAACTATCTAGCCAAGAAAACAAATAGTACAGAAAAAAATGAATCACCTCTAAAAAAAATAAATAGCATGTCTGAAAAAACAAAAATCGCTAGCCTATCCATCAGTGCTGAAATCACACTGAATATGCACTCGCTCAACAACGAAGGAGGAGAAGGAAATCAAATCATCACTCGTCAAGTCACAGTAGTAGATGACAAAAAAGAACCTCATACCGTCAATGCCATATCGGGAGATATGTTCAAGCATATTCACGCCGGACATCAAGCCAACTATTGTGTCGAGAATGCCTTAAAACTTAGTGAAAAGGCAAAATTGTTAAGCCCTGATAGAATTAGTGCAGATGAGTTAAACAAAGTAGTCAAAGAAAAATCACAAGCAGGTGTACAAGACGGAATCATTAGTACATGTACTATTACCGATACACATGGTGTATTGATGGTTGATGACGTAAAAGGAATCAAAAACACCCCTCGCAAATCCTTAGTTGAATTTGGTTGGACGATTGGAAAACCTACTGTATCTGATACAGAAACACATTTCCATATGCGTGGTGCAACACAAGATAGCCCTAATCCAACGCCTTTTAACAGACCAACCAATCATGGTGTCTATGCTTTTATCTGTAGCCTTGACCTTTACAAAATTGGTTTCAACGAGTTCAAACGAGAATACCCAATTGAAGAAAGTGAACGATTAGAACGTTATAAATCCGTGATGATGGGACTCTTGAATAGTGTACTTAACCCAAAAGGTGCAATGACCAGTACACAAAAACCACACATCACTAATTTTGCTGGAGTTATTACTATTTCTGAATCCATGACACCAGCACCAACGGTCAGCCCGCTTAATGATACTTATGATACACAAATTCTGAAAATCACAGAAAACTTGAACAAGATCGATAAAAAAGCGAAACTACAATGTTTGTCTTTCAATAGCATGGATGAGTTCACTGAAAAAATGGCGGACCTGATCAATGAATATGAACCTTACCGAATCAGCTAATGCCTAAATTTTCAGCCAAATTTTTACCGACTGCCCTTTTCTCCTTAAAGAACAGCAACGCCACCAACTCTGGGGCGAAGTCATTGCTATTACCTTCGCCCTATTCAATAAAAATGGCAATCTTGAATCAGGCAATTTTGGTAGGCAATGATTTGGAGGTATTGGAACAGAAAAAAAGTACAGTCTTTGATTACATCAAACAGGCTAAAATAACCTACCATATCGAGTCGGGCAGTTGTTTTTCTGTCAACAACTCTTTTCTGAAAATCCACAAGCCTGCCCGAAGTGGAGGTGGATTTCAGCAAACAGTCGCTTATCGGGAATACGTTCATATCTCCAATCCCATCGAACTGATCTTCGAGGTAACATCAGAGGAAGCAGAAACATACCTGAAAGAGTATATCTTTCGAATTAACTACTTTGGCAAAAAAGGCTGTTTCTTCCAATTCTTGGAATATAGCAACAGCCCTCAAGAAGCTAATGTTAAACCCTTCGATATTAACGAAGCCCCTGTCGGTATTCTACAAGAATATGATGATTTTGATCCTTCGGTAAGCTTTGAACAAGTCAACAGTTACAGTTCAAAGAAAACTAAGAGGAAAAAAGAGGTACTGGTTTTACCTTTGAAAAGTACACATACTTCCAAAGGCTACACCGTTTACGAATGTATTTAACAAATTAGAAGTTACTTTATAAATACAACTATAAAGTAACTTCGTCCATTCTTTAGACAATAAGAAAATGGATATCACCCCAACCCTCATCGCCTACCTCCATCTCTGCCATCGCAAAATGTGGTTACATGCTAAACATTTGAGAATGGAAAGTTCATCAGACTTAGTAGCAGAAGGAAGATTGATTGGAGAAACTACATATCCCCAACGTGCTGGAAAATGGCAAGAAATTGATTTGGGAATAGGAAAAATCGATTATTTTGATGCGAAAACAAATACTGTTCATGAAGTCAAGAAGTCCAATAAAAAAGAGCAGTCACATATTGCTCAGGTGAAGTACTATCTGTATTTGTTAGAGAAAATAGGAGTAGAAAACCCAAGAGCGGTCATTGAATACCCCAAACTTCGGATTGTTGAAAATGTAGAATGGGATAGTGCTACAGATACCATTGAGGTAGAGCAATGGTTACATACTGCGGAAAAGATTTTACAGGGTACATGTCCTCCGAAATTATCAAAAAGTAAATGTAAAAAGTGTTCCTATTTTGACTTTTGTTGGAGTGGGGAAGAAACGGCTGAGTTATGAAAAAATCATATTATTTATTTAACCCAGGAAGGTTAAGTAGAAAAGATAATACGTTGAAATTTGTTCCTGTAGATGAAAATGGAAGGGAAGGACAAGCAAGGTACTTGCCCGTTGAGCAGGTCGGCAACTTGTATGTGTTGGGTAGTTTAGATGCTAATTCAGCTTTGTATAATTTTTTAGGGAAAAATGGTATTGGAGTTCATTTTTTTGATTACTACGAACATTATACGGGTTCTTTTTATCCTAAAGAATATCTACAGGCAGGGCAGTTGAATGTTCAGCAAAGTTTACATTATGCGGATTCCAAAAGAAGAATACAAATCGCTCAAGCTTTTATTGATGCGGCTTCTTTTAATATGCTCAAAACAATAAAATATTATCACAATAGGGGCAAGGATCTTACAGCTTCAATATTTGCGATAGAAGAATATAGAACACGTATCTCTTCCACAACACAGATAGATGAATTAATGGGATTGGAAGGTAATATAAGACAGTCTTATTATAGTGCTTTTACAACGATAAGTCCAACTTTTCCATTGTTTAGCAGGGAAAAAAGACCTCCCACTGATCCTATGAATGCGTTGATTAGTTTTTCTAATATGCTATGTTATACAGCTTGTTTAGATATGATTTATCATACACAATTAGACCCGACCATTAGTTTTTTGCATGAACCAGGTGTACGCCGCTTTTCGTTAGCATTAGATCTTGCAGAAGTTTTTAAACCTGTTTTAGTAGACAGAATGATTTTCTCTTTGGTCAATAAGGGAGTAATACAGCATAAAGATTTTAATGCTGAAATTAATGCTTGTCTATTGAAAGAAAGTGGTAGGAAAAAAGTTTTACAAGCTTGGGATAAAAAATTAACAGACACGATTAAGCATAGAAGTTTAGGTAGAAACGTTAGTTATAAACACTTAATTAAATTAGAGTGTTACAAAGTCAGTAAACACTTGATGGATATTGAGCCTTATATTGGATTTAAATGTTGGTGGTAATACAAAGAGAACTATGTATGTAATATTGGTTTATGATATGAATACAAAACGAGTAGGTAAAATGCTTAAACTTTGTAGGAAATATCTCAATTGGATTCAAAACTCTGTTTTTGAAGGAGAATTAACAAAAGTACAACTTGAAAACTTTAAAGCAGAGGCAAAAGAGATTATGAAAGAAGGAGATTCTTTGATTCTCTTCAAGAATAGGGAGCAATACTGGCTTCAAAAAGAGGTAATCGGTGATGAAAAATCATCTATTGATAATTTCCTTTAGTCGTCGGTCCCTAAGTTGTTTATTGGTTCGTTCTTTGACATTTTGTAATAATTATTGAAAACAACTCCAAAACAGTATAAAAACGAGGTTGTCGATCTAAGGGGGAAATCTTATAATTGCCTATCGACGATATTTTTTGATAAAATAAAAAATCAAACCTCTTTTTTATGTATGTTTGGGGTATATTATGTCGTCGATTCGACGGATTCAACAGCAACCTATGAGGTATTGAAATAGAAAAAGACAGCATCATTCATCTCCACTTCAAAATTCAACAGCAACCTATGAGGTATTGAAATAAAAAGCTTAAAGTCTTAGATACTAATCCAGATAACATTCAACAGCAACCTATGAGGTATTGAAATTGGGAATTGACATTAAAAACGAGTGGGAGTGGAAAAATTCAACAGCAACCTATGAGGTATTGAAATTTGTAGAATATGATCTTATTGGAGTTCTTGATGACATTCAACAGCAACCTATGAGGTATTGAAATATACATGACGTATTCTTCAGTCGATCCATCGACTTTATTCAACAGCAACCTATGAGGTATTGAAATTCTCTCTCAGTCACACCTGCAGGTAGACTTTTGGGAATTCAACAGCAACCTATGAGGTATTGAAATTTCAAACTGCCTTTGCTGTAGCACGTACAGGTATGATTCAACAGCAACCTATGAGGTATTGAAATAAATCTAACTGCTTAATTTGCTTAGACTCTACTGAAATTCAACAGCAACCTATGAGGTATTGAAATTTCACTGATGTTTTTAAAAGCATGGGTGAACAAATATTCAACAGCAACCTATGAGGTATTGAAATTTATGAGAACATAGGGGGGACGAACCAGGAGCTTTAATTCAACAGCAACCTATGAGGTATTGAAATAAAACAATCAATCTATTGACTCAAGGTAAATCAATATTCAACAGCAACCTATGAGGTATTGAAATAAAGTAAAAACGAAATTGGTCGTTGCATTAGATAAAATTCAACAGCAACCTATGAGGTATTGAAATTTAACAAATGAATCAAAAATAAATCTTTGGAAGGATATTCAACAGCAACCTATGAGGTATTGAAATTGGGTCAAAACTCACATTTTTGAAACCATCTTAATATTCAACAGCAACCTATGAGGTATTGAAATTCTATTTAAGGATGTTAAAATCCCTGCACACTGGAATTCAACAGCAACCTATGAGGTATTGAAATTTGGTATCTGGCAGACCTGGTTGGATTAACTGAAATATTCAACAGCAACCTATGAGGTATTGAAATTCGATAGGAGTACCATACTGATGATTGGTCTTTGAATTCAACAGCAACCTATGAGGTATTGAAATATCATCGTAATATCTACTATTCTTCACATCTTCAAATTCAACAGCAACCTATGAGGTATTGAAATTACAAAGATTAATAATCTGTATATCTGTTGTATATTATTCAACAGCAACCTATGAGGTATTGAAATAGTGCTGTAATTTTGGTAGTTTACGCTTATCACAAATTCAACAGCAACCTATGAGGTATTGAAATGTTGCAAATAATAAAACATTACTGTCACAAGAAATATTCAACAGCAACCTATGAGGTATTGAAATCAAAAACTTGAAGATACTCTAAAACCTGTAGAGTCGATTCAACAGCAACCTATGAGGTATTGAAATTGGGAGGTTGGTTATTTGATAACGGTGGAGGTCAAATTCAACAGCAACCTATGAGGTATTGAAATTTGAGAAAAGATATAACAATGTGCCCGTTTCTAGTATTCAACAGCAACCTATGAGGTATTGAAATAAAAGAAGAAAGTAGACGAGTCTGAAAAAGAAGACAAATTCAACAGCAACCTATGAGGTATTGAAATAAGCACGTTCGTCTGCTGTACGGCATTTATTGAAATTCAACAGCAACCTATGAGGTATTGAAATAAAGTTGAAAAGTTCGCTCTTCTTCTTCATGGAACATTCAACAGCAACCTATGAGGTATTGAAATGGATATGGTGCAGGAGTAAAGCTTGATGTTTATTCGATTCAACAGCAACCTATGAGGTATTGAAATAGAAACAGGCATGACGAGACGTAACCAAGAGAACGCATTCAACAGCAACCTATGAGGTATTGAAATACCATCAATGACGATTCTAAAAACGAATGGATGATAATTCAACAGCAACCTATGAGGTATTGAAATTGAAAAGAGCGATTCTAATTAGAAATCAGGATACCGATTCAACAGCAACCTATGAGGTATTGAAATTCTGGAATTACAGAGACAAACGGAGTGTACGACATATTCAACAGCAACCTATGAGGTATTGAAATAAAAAGCTAAAAGTTTTAGACACTAATCCAGATAACATTCAACAGCAACCTATGAGGTATTGAAATTCTTAACTGTAAATTAACTTCTACTTTTTCATTGAATTCAACAGCAACCTATGAGGTATTGAAATATTTTCAATTATGCAAAAGCGATGGAAGGGGATTTAATTCAACAGCAACCTATGAGGTATTGAAATAACTCCTTAATGTTGATTTGAGATCTGAAACAGAATTCAACAGCAACCTATGAGGTATTGAAATTTACAGAGCAGAAATATATGGCAGGGTTAGTAGATCATTCAACAGCAACCTATGAGGTATTGAAATATAAGAACAATACAGAATATTTTAAAAACTACAGATATTCAACAGCAACCTATGAGGTATTGAAATATGGAACCCGTTAAGCCAGCAACAAGAATACCTGATATTCAACAGCAACCTATGAGGTATTGAAATGAGAGTAAAACAATTTGTATACGCTAGGGAATATAATTCAACAGCAACCTATGAGGTATTGAAATGTGTCACCACCTAATTTCCCAGCAACGATGAGGTCAGATTCAACAGCAACCTATGAGGTATTGAAATTAGATTTTATACTGTTTTGGAGTGGCGATAAATCAAATTCAACAGCAACCTATGAGGTATTGAAATGAAAGTAAAAAGGAGATTTAAGAGAAAAGACAGAAGATTCAACAGCAACCTATGAGGTATTGAAATATGGAAAGCGTTAGCACTTCCTAATATAACATTTCTATTCAACAGCAACCTATGAGGTATTGAAATTTGGGAAGAAATACTTATTATCTAGGGCTTGTATACATTCAACAGCAACCTATGAGGTATTGAAATTCAGTGTGAGACTCAACAACTTGTCCCCAATTTTTAATTCAACAGCAACCTATGAGGTATTGAAATTCAACTCAAGGTTTGATTTTCTAACATTTCGAATAAATTCAACAGCAACCTATGAGGTATTGAAATATAATATCTGTTTCTCTGCAACTGCCGATGATTACTATTCAACAGCAACCTATGAGGTATTGAAATTTTAAGTAAATGTAAGTGGAACCTTCCTTTAAAGCATTCAACAGCAACCTATGAGGTATTGAAATATGTTACTTTAACTTTGCTGAAAAAGTTTGTGATGGATTCAACAGCAACCTATGAGGTATTGAAATAAATTTAAAACTTACAAGTACAATAAGAGGTAACGAATTCAACAGCAACCTATGAGGTATTGAAATGAGCGATTGGGGATCGTGCCCTCTGCTCTCTGCAAGATTCAACAGC
>NZ_JACVVP010000022.1 GCF_014534745.1 Flammeovirga sp. EKP202 | reverse complement strand
CTTATGCTGAATCATTTAATTCGAGGATAAAAGACTTTAGAAGGGAATTCAGAGGTGTAACAGATTTAAAGTTTTTCTTATTCAGAATTTCAAAGGTATTCGGGTAACCTATGCCCACTTTTTGTTAGTGACCCAGAAAACCACAGATTATAAAATAATTCAATTAAATAAAAAAAGATCACCACAAAATGGTGATCTTTTTAATTCCTTTAATAACCCAAAAACTATTTCTTATTGCTGTTTTCGTGTACTAAATAACAATTTTTATTTCACTTAAGCAAGAAATAATATAATTTAAATGCTTTTATCTATAAATATTTATAAAAATACACCATTAACAGGATGTACAGTACAATTTAAGTTAAACTCATTTCGTTACTTTGAATTTTACTTATACCATTTGTAAAAACATTTTCAATGACGTTATATACTTTTTCTAATTCAACTTGCGTAATTGTATATGTCGTATTGATGTATACTACATTACCTAAAGGACGTAATAGTACATTTTCCGACAAGAAATATTTATATAATTCATCCTTGATCGAATTGAAATAAGAAGTCTCTTTTTCAGTATCGTATTCAATGGCTAGGATCGTTCCCGTTTGTCTTACTGATTTACAGAAAGGTGTGGAAGAGATCTTTGATTTGAATGTTTTATGAGAGGCAACAATATTTTTAATCTGTGCTTGTCTTTCCTCACTCAGCAACATCTCCAAGCTTTTTGAAGCGACTGCACAAGCCAATGGGTTTCCGGTGAAAGAGTGACCATGAAAGAACGTCTTCAAAACATCATCCGTTAGGTAAGCATCATAAATCTCATTTGTACAGATTGTAAGGCTCAATGGCATAATTCCTCCTGTCAATGCTTTGGACATTGTGATGATATCTGGAGTGTTATTTTTAAGGTGATGCGTTGCGAAGAGTTCGCCGGTTCTGTAAAAGCCGGTCATTACCTCGTCAGCAATACATAATGTACCATGATCATGAGCAATACCCATCAACTCATCTAACCACTCACTTTTGTACATTCTCATACCCGAGGCACCTTGTACAAGAGGCTCAAAGATAAATGCACAATACTCTTCCGTTTGACAAAGCGTTTCCATTCGTGTTCTCACTTCTTCCCAATTCTCTTCTGTAGGGAAAGGAAGGAAATCCACATCAAAAAGATAATCTTCAAATGGCTTAGAAAAAGGTGAGCGATCTGCCATAGACAATGCTCCAAAAGTATCACCGTGATAAGCCCCTTCAAAAGCAATGACTTTCTTTCTTGTGTGTATTCCCTTATTGTAGAAATACTGAATGATCATCTTGATGGCGATCTCATTGGCTGTACTTCCGTTATCCGAAAAGAAAACACGAGAAAGATCACCTCTCAATTGCGGAATTAATTGCTCCGCTAATTTCACCGCAGGTTCATGTGTGAAGCCCGCAAAGATGATATGATCCAGATCTAATGCTTGTTGTTTTAATGTCTCCGCCAAGGCCTCATTACCATGCCCATGAATGTTGACCCACCATGAAGAAACGGCATCTATGATCTCAGTACCATCTTCTAAAATGATTTTAGTACCTTTCGCTCTTTTTACTGGAAGGGGAGGAGGAGCCAATGTCTGTGCTGTAAAAGGATGCCAAATACAACTCTGATCTCTTTCTACTAAACTCTTATGCATGTTCTGAAATGGTTATGATGTTGTTGTCAATTAAGTTTTCTTTGACGATAGAAGCGTACTTACTGATGGTTTCAGCTTCAAGGTCTTCCAATTGAGGAAGTCTAAGCAGACAAGGTACTTGGGCGTGTTTTAAAATTACACTTTCCGTATCTTCATTTTTCTCTCCATTGAAAACAATACCTACTAAATCAAGTTCCCTTCTTTGAATCTCACGAATAGACAATAAAGAGTGGTTGATACTTCCTAAGTAAGTATTAGAAACTAAAACGATAGGTAAATTGTGCTTTTCTGCAATATCAATTACCATTTCATCATCATTCAAAGGTACCATCAAACCACCTGCACCTTCTATGATCATGTGTTCTTTTGAATGCTCAGGTAATGTGATGTTGTCCAATGCTACTTTTATATTTTCTCTTCTAGCAGAAGCGTGAGGAGACATTGGATGCTTTAAAAGGTAGGCTTCAGGTATTTTATCAATCTTCGTTGGAAGAAGTGCGTGTACCGTTTCTGTATCTGTTGGGAATCCCGCTTGAACAGGTTTCCAGTAAGAAGCTTGTAATGCTTCAGTAAAAATAGCTGAGATTACTGATTTCCCGCTGTCTGTACTGATGGCTGATATAAATAGGTTCATGATTTTATTTTTTTAGGATGAAAAACAAAGGGTGATAAGTAAGTGTTACTTTGTCATTTTTAGAAAAATGATCTTGGTACTCTGTATTAAACTGTTGTAAAATTCTAGCATTCCATACTTTTTGATTTTTGGCTGTACCGTTTACCCCAGTGTTTTTCATGTGTTTCAATACAGCTGTTCCTGAATCAAAAAGACATTCTTCTTTCCACTCCCATGTATTCAATAACTCAAATCCATTTTTTTGAAGTAATAATTTCCATTCCTCAATGGATAAATACTCTAGCCCTTGGTTAAGTAAGGCTTTAATTTCTATAAAATTGGAAGGTCCGAATGTGGAAAAAGCAAAGTATCCGTTCGGTTCTAATGCATTATAAATTCTTTTTAAAAGTGCATCAATATCTTCCATCCATTGTAATACAGAGGTAGAAATGACTAAGTCTAAACTTTGAGGCAGGGGAATATTCTCGATATCACCTACTTTAAAATCCAACCTTGGAAACTCCCTCAAAAGTTGATGTGTACAAAGCGGATCAAGATCATTGACGATATAATCACCACTGATATTCTTTTCTATTTGTTTCGTTAAAAAACCAGAGCCACACCCAATCTCAAAGGCCTTATGAAAATGTGTTTCACGATTAATTATTTCTTTGTAAAGCTCGTTGGTAATTTCTTTTTGAATAAAAGCCTCTTTGTCATAAGTGCCTACATTTTTACCAAAACGAGATGCCACTTTTTGTTTGTCTACAGTAATCATAAGCTTAATGTTTGATTGAGTTGACCAATGCTTTCCCATGTGTGATAATGATGGAATGGAAAGTGATGTGTATCGATAAGTTGCGGTGCGATTCCCTTGGCAATCCATGAATTCATCAAATTGTCAGAGGGGAAAATTCTATCTTTTTGACTTACTAAAACTTGATCAAAAGTGATGGTTTTCGATGGGGATTCACATTGTCCCAAGAAAGCGAGTTCATCTTTTAATGAATCGATTTCTCTATCGTTATTTTCAATAAATGAGGTATACACCAAACGATCACCAATCATCCTAAACGCAAACTTCTCCCAAGATTTTTGAGATAAAAGCTGAAGGGTTCCATTAAAAATAGCGGTTGGAATTCCTTCTGTATCATCCACTGGTTTTAATGAACCGTTGATGGCGATAGAATGATTGTAATCAGAGTAAGTCTCCATAAATTTTGAAGCTACAAGAACGCCAAAAGACCACCCAATTACCGTTTTCTCTTTATAATCTGAAATTGCTTCAATGATACTGTTGAAATCAAGGTGTGTATATTGACAGACCATCAAAACATCCTTCTCAGAAGTTAAGTTTTGCTCGAAATAATGCCTGCTTTGTCCCCAACCTGCAAAAAAGATAATGACGCTATCAGAATCCTTTTTATTTAACCAATGTGTCTGCATGTGTTTCTGATTTTTTGTAGTGATTAATCATGTCCAATACCTTATCTATCTCTTCTTTGGTATGATTAGAAGTGATAGAAAGTCTCAATCTCGCGGTCCCTTTTGGGACTGTTGGATAACGGATAGCACTCACAATAATTTCCTCTTGATTAAGAGCCTCGGTTAAAGCCAAACAATCTTTATTGTCTCCAATAATGATAGGTTGAATGTAGGTGGTAGAAACAGTGTCTATTCCTGATTCCTTTGCTTTTTGAATAAAGTAATTGGTGTTGTTCTCTAATTGTGAGCGAAGAGTTCCTGCTTTTTGGATTTTCTTCCAAGTAAATAACAGCCAAGCTGTATTTATTGGAGGCAGGGCAGTAGTGTAGATAAAAGAACGGCAAGTATTGATTAAATACTCCTTCCATTCAGCTGATAAAACCACAAATGCACCCACTGCACCTAATGCTTTTCCACAAGGGGCAACAATTACATCAATGTCTTCTATTTTCCCTTCCGCTTCACATAAACCCAGTCCATTTTCACCAAAAGCACCAACACTGTGCGCTTCATCAATGATCAAATGACAGCTATACTTTTGCTTTAACGCTACCAATTTCTTTACATCACAACAATCGCCATCCATGCTGAAAAGGGCTTCAGAGACAATAAATACCTTATTGAAGTTTTCTCTATGCTTTTTTAGAAGTCGTTCTAAGTGATCATAATCCAAATGTCTGAATCGCTCAAATTGTGCTTTAGCCAACTTCAATCCGTCAACTATACTTGCATGATTCAGTTTATCTGATAATATCAAATCTCCTTTTTGAGGAAGACTTGACATCAAACCAATATTGGCGTGATAACCACTATTCATCCATAAACACGCTTCTTTTCCATAAGAAGAAGCAATCGTATTTTCCAATTGGGTACAAATACTAGAATGCCCTTCCAAAAGGCGTGAGGATGCACTTCCAAAGCTGAAAAAATCAGCTTGGTTTTCTTTTAAAAACGCTTCTTGAAGTCCTTTGTCAGACGCAATTCCCAAATAATCATTGGAAGTAAAACTGATAAAGTCTTTTCCTTGGAATTGCACATGACCTCCATCTTTACGGTCAATCTCTTTCAAAGACCTGTATTGATGGGTTTCTTTAAATGCCGATAATTGTTGTGATAGCTCCATCTTGATTTGAGGATGGAATGAACAATTAAAAATTATAATTCAGTGAATAACTGATTAAGGTAACTAGCGCAAGTGTTAAGCGATAGCGTCACTTGTGCTTATATTTCGAATAAGTCTGTAGACTTATAGAAACACTAAAAGTCTACAGACTTTTTACCTATTTGGGTCCAAGTCACGCTTTCAACTTAAGACTTGAACCAGTTAATACGTCTTTACCACTTGCTCTAGCTGTGAACTATAATTCTTAATTGTTCATTCTTCATTCTTAATATATTACAGCGTCTTTTTCTAGCTTTGTTTTCTTTGTTTCTTCTTTAAAAGATGCTCTTGGTGTTAATCCTAAAGTTTTGAACATGATCATGTCTACATCTTCCTCAGGGTTTGGAGTAGTAAGCAATTGATCACCGGCGAAGATGGAGTTAGCGCCAGCCATAAAGCAAAGTGATTGAGCTTCAGTACTCATTTCAGTTCTACCTGCAGAAAGACGTACCATTGCTTGAGGCATGATGATTCTTGCAGTAGCAATCATACGAATCATTTCCCAAGTAGAAACCATTTTGTTGCCTTCCATTGGCGTACCTTCTACAGGAACCAATGCGTTTACAGGAACTGATTCAGGGTGAGTAGGAAGACATGCTAAAGTAGTTAACATTCCGATTCTGTCTTCGTCTGTTTCACCTAACCCGATGATACCACCTGAACATACTGAAATCTTTGCTTTTTGAACGTTTTTGATCGTCTCTAAACGGTCGTCAAATGTTCTTGTCGTAATTACTTGTTCGTAATATTCTCTACTTGTGTCTAAGTTGTGGTTGTATGCGTAAAGCCCTGCTTCTTTTAATGCTTCCGCTTGTTCTTCGTCCAACATGCCTAAAGTAGCACAAACCTCAAGGCCCATCTCATTGATTTGACCTACCATGTCCAATACTCTTTCGAAGTCTTTGTTAGATCTCGCTTCTCTCCAAGCCGCACCCATACAAAAACGAGTAGAACCATTTTCTTTAGCTTGTTTCGCTTTGTTGACTACCGACTCAGTGGTCATTAATTTGTGAGGAGCAACATGTGTATTATAGCGTGCAGATTGAGAACAGTAGCTACAGTCTTCTTTACAACCACCTGTTTTTACAGAAAGTAGAGTACATACCTGTACCTCTCCAGTTTGCTGATATTCACGGTGAATAGTTGAAGCTCTGTACATTAATTCCATTAAAGGTAAGTGATAAATTTCAGCTACCTCTTGTCTAGTCCAATCATGTCTAATACTTGCTTGCATGTCATACTTAATTTTGTGAAGTCTAAGTACTAGGAAAGAAAAAAGGGGCAAAATATCGTGCACCATGACTGAAGTCATGGGCTGTTGATATTGACTCCAACAACACTAAAGTGTTGCCTCCGTAATCAACCTACAAGACTTTAGTCTTGGTTAGGTTGTTGTATTACCTGCCCATAGTTTTAACTATAGTGCACGAAACACCCGGTTATTTTTTCCATGTACATACGCCATGTCAAACTATATTCTTCTATTAAGTTCTAAGATAAATCTTCTTTTTCTATTATCTCATCACCAACCTATCCTTAAAATTTTGGATATAGAAGCCTATAGCTTAACCGACGGTTAAACGACTTCTTGGTTATGAAAAATTTGATAATAGAATTCCCTTACGAGTATTGGACTCGTCAAAAAGAAAACGATTTATTAGATTAAAACTTAATACGTGTTGGAGGGAGGGTATTCGAGAAAAAGTAGTTTTAGTAGAATCTAGCAAGTTTTTGTATAGACTGGCAGATCGACTACTTTCAGAAATACTCTGTGGGTTGCTCAACAGCGTTAATTGTGAAATTTCCAATTCACTCAGCAAGAAATCATCCTCTTCAGGAGGGTCTTCAGAAGCGAAGTTTTGTTGGATTACAAATTCACGAATTAAAGTTGGAGCATTCAAATGTAGGCACACGTTCAGCGTGCAAATTTTAATTTCCCTTTTTAGAGAATTAAAAATTGCATAGTTTTTACGTGACCATCTCTTGAAAAATACCATTGCAAAATTAACTTTTAATTCATTTGCAAAGTAAGGAAGGTTTTAGTTTAGTTCGGTAAGATATGTCAGTTTTTTAGGAAAAGTTAAATAATTTAAATCATCTATCTTATTAGATAGAGTTCTTATCACTCTTTTTTACTCGTGATTGAGTGGCTAGTAAATACGTGATTATGAACATTGTAATCATTCCACAATACTCATAAATGTTATTCATAAAGCTCAGATCACTAAAATCTAAAAACCAAATGTTTCCGATTCCTATAAAACTTGCAATAATAACTAGGGTCCATCTGTAAATATTCATAATGATTTGTTGTTGTAAGTTGCTTAGGTCTAATTTTAACATGATACATACAAAAATATCCGAGGGTGGTGTGCTTTACAAAAATATACTGTTAATGAGTTTTTACTTGGATTTGGTTTTTGGTGATTTCTGTCATCTTAATGTAATTATTTTGTTTTTTAGCTCTTTAAAAGAATAATATTTTGCTTGCGAAAAGCCAAGTACTATGACTTGACCTTAAATAATTAAGCTTCAACTTCTTTTTTATTGTACTTTCTAATTTTATAAAGATGTTTACCAAAACCAAATGTACCATCTAGAACAGAAGCTGTGGCTACTCCTCCCATCATTGCTCCAACCACTCCAGTGGTACAGATATCACCCCCAGTGATGTAAAGTCCTTTAAAAGGTGTTTGAGGTTTGATCCATTCACTAGAAAAACGTTGAGGAGTATGTGCTAAACCATACATTCGACCAGCCAATTTAGAGGTGAAGTTTTCCATAGTCAGAGGAGTGGAGAGCTCACAATAGTCAATTAATGCCGTAAAACCAGGGTGTTGCTTTTCGACACAAGCGATTAATCCCTCCGCAATTTTACTTTTTAATGTTTCATAATCTTCCCCTCTTTTTTTCCAAGGTTTATCTTTCCATTGTTCGAAAGCTTCAAAATCAGCGAATGTTACAATTTCAGCAGTATGTTGCTGAGGGTTTTGTTCTTTTAAGGAAGGAAAAGAAAGGTAACAACTTTCGATTTCACCATTGATTATTTCATTTCTACTTTTGTAAGTTGCATCATGATCATAAGAGCCAGAAATCCAATAGTTTTCACCTTTTACACCTAACTTAGATGGATTTTCTTTTAACCCAATGTAAAGTGAAATAGCACTCATCCCACCTGATAATTTTTGAAGCTGAGGTAAGAAGTTTACCTTTTCTTTTACCAAATGATTAAAAGTTCCATGAAAACCGACGGAAGAAATAATGACGGGTGAGAAGTATTCTTTTTCAGTAAATGTTTTCCCATGCTTTTCTTTTACTTTCACTCCTACAGCTCTATTATTCTTTATGATTATTTCATCAACCTCTTGGTTCACCATCAGTTTGCCACCACTTTTTTCAATTGTCGGTTGAATGTACTTCGCGATGTTTTTAGAACCACCTTCGGGGTAATACCCTCCATAAAAATAATGGGTAACAATAAGAGAATGCATTCCAAAAGCACTTTTAGAAGGAGGTAAACCAAAGTCTCCCCATTGTGAGCACAATACAGCTTTTAGTTTTGGATTGTTGAAATTCAGATCCATATAATCTTTCGTAATTGACAGTGCTAGGATCTTACCTTTTTTGGGCTTGTAAAGGTTACTTAAAGCTTTTAGAATTGGTGTTTGAAAAGAAGAAGCATAATTACCTTCCATCCATTTTGATGCAATTTTTACATCTATGAAATATTTTTCAATCGCTTCTTCTTCTTCAGGAAATTGGGCGATTAGTTTTTCTTTATATTCTTCTGGATGAGAAGGAACATCAAATGTAAAGTCAGGGTAGACAAACTTCTCAAAAATATGAGGCATCTTGTTCCACTTCAATTTATTTTCAGTAATGAAATTGAAAATCTGACGAGGCATACACCTTTGGTCCATATTTCCAATGTAATGGACTCCAACATCAAAATGATATTTCTTTCTTTTGAAGACATGTGTTTGCCCACCAATAACCCAGTGCTTTTCTAGAATTAGTATTTTTTTCTTTTTGATTTGAGAAAGGAGTGAAGCAGTGGTCAGTGCACCAATTCCGCTTCCAATAATGATGGCATCATACTTTTGATGATCTTCTCTGATGGTCATGTTAGTTGCTTTTATGAGTTTTGGTTGAGTGTTCATTGAATATACAAATAATAATCTATTGGATAGGGAACGCATAAAAAAACCTTGATAAAAGTAAATTCTTTCATCAAGGTGTTATTTAAATTGTATTTATTCTGCTTATTCTCCCTCACCAAGTTCATAGGTGGTACTCCCACCGAACAAGCCTTTTGGAAAAACTTTTTTGACGAAAGACCTTTGTCCTTCTTCAATTTCTTTGATCTCATGATTCGCTTCTTTCAAGGCATCTTGCCAAGCAGGTCCAAATCCCATCATGTTGCTATTTAACTTGTCGATAGCTGTTTGATAAGCATGATAAGTTAGAATTTCTTGTCTTCCGGGTTTGTTGATTAGTGCTTTATTGGTGACTCTAAGATTTTCGTTTTCTCTTTTCAATCTTTCGATTTCAGATTTCTTTCCTGAAATCGCTTCTGCATCAATTTCTAATTTATCGTGCAGGTGATTTTTCAATCTCTTAATTTCACTTTTTAATCCTGATTGCTTTATCCAATCTTTCACTTGAACGAGTGCAGCGACAGCCAGACCAATTCCAAGGCCTATCAATACGGATTGAATATCAAATGTTTCCCACATAGTATTTTTATCTCAAAAGTGATGAAAATGAAGGGTTTGAATTTAAGGTTCATTTTCGTAACCATAATTTACGAAGTTCTGGTGTAAATGTTTAGAATATAAATCCTTCTTTTAAGATTTATATAATCATACAACATTATTCACTTGTTGATTTTTCACTAAAAGCAGAAAATTACCCTCCACAAGTTAGAATGCCTCTCCAATTCTAAAGTAAATGCCCCAGTCATCATTCCCAACGGCTGCATCTAAACCAACATTCATATGGTTTTTGGGGAATACATTGTATCGATACCCCACACCAATACCAGGTATAATTGTTCCATTTTGACTCTCATCATTTGCTCCCGAGACAGTGGCTAAACCTCCAAAGGCATTAATTGCCATTCGTTTATGAAAATTCCATCGATATTCCGCTTGTATATTATACATTGCATTACCTCTATATTTCCCTTGTGTATAACCTCGTATATCACTCTCTCCAACAATAAATTGTTGATTGAAGATTAAATCACCGATTCCAAAGCCAATAAACATTCTTGCAGCCAACACATCTTTTCCTCTTCGAAATGCAAAGAATTTATTAAAATCAATGGAGACTTTTGTGTTTTGGGTTTCATTTCCTAAAAACTCTGGATTCATATCTAAATTAACATTCCCAATATGTCCTTTATAAGGGTAGTACACATTGTCTCTTTGATCGTAAGAAATCACAAGTCCTAAGGTTTGTAAATTAGATTCGAGGGTGGTGTCTTTAACAACATCAAAAGAGGTGTTGAAATCCGTATTCATGTAATTGATGCCCAAAAAGAGGTGCTTTACTACTCTTCTCTGTACTTCCACTTTGATGAAGTTGACACCTGTATTGTAATCGACAAAATCACCTCCAAAGGGAAAAGGAACAAAAGTCTGGAAATTGATACTTCCTAAACCAGCGGCAAACGTCACTCTGTAGCGATCTTCATTAAAATAAAATTTAGAAAATACTATTCCGAACCAAGAATCATTCGTGGTCCACATTCCCAATAAACCTGTTACGGAAGAGGGAGAGATAGTATCTTTTTGACTTAAATTATACATGGCCATGGGTAGGGCACCAATTGAAAAACCCAAAGAACGATCGTAATTGATATAGGGTATTGGCATGAAATCAATTTTTTTGTCTGTTCTTGTATCACCGCCTCCACCACCAGTACCGAAACTTTGAGAATAAGTGGTATTGCTTCCAGTAAATAACAAAAATGTAATCAATAGAGAGAGAAATAGTTTCATGAATAGGTATTTTAATTTCTATTAAATATAACAGATCTGAGCAATACAAATAGTGATTTAAAATAAAAATCCCTTTAAAGTAAAATACCTTAAAGGGAAAAATTGGTGATTTAGTTTTAGTTAAGTTGCTAAAGGTTAGAAAATAAACCCGATACCTAGCTCGAGTAAATTATCTTCTTTGGCGGCGTATGGTCCAGTTGCTCGATTGTTTCTGAATTGGTAATCTATCTTGAAAGCAATCTCCTCTCTTGGTTTGAAGTTCAAACCCACTGTGATAATGTCTGAATTAAAATGGACCATGTTGACATTGTTTTCAGCTAAGAGGTTTTTATTGTAATCTTTGTGAGAATTGATGTATTCGTATCGAACAAAGAATGGTATTTTTACGTGGTGTGGATCAATGATCACATTCTTTTTTCTTAGAAATGATCGTTTACCAAACAGTGATAAAAGGTCATAGCTACCTTCTACTAAATAGCCTACATTTTGGTTGGCCATCACTTGACCAACTCCACCGTTACCCATTTTTGTTAATTCAAAAAGGTCATCAGTTCCTGACATATAACCGTGGGTAGCCAACGCCATAAATTCCCAATTTTTCTGAGTGTATTTTGCGTAAGCCGTGTAAAGTTGAGCTACAGCATCTGCTGTTTTAAAGTCTCCTGAAGACGTTTGAATGGTTTGATTGTTTCCTGTTTGACCAACATACATCGAGGCACTTAAAGTCCAGTTTTTAAGACCCACATAGTTGATTTGACCATTGTATGAATAAGTAGAAAATGCCTCGCTATCAAATCTAGGCTCTCTACCTTGACGGATAAAGCTACCACTTAAGAAGTGAGCACCATCTAAACCTTGAGTGATTCCTGTAGCGTAATTAAAACTTGGCGAAATCACACCGTAAGCACTAACTCCCATGCCCATCCAAGTGGAAGGAACAATGATTCTTTCAACATCAGATCTGTTGACCGATCCAAACATTACGGGTTCGTCATTATTATTGATATAACCGATGTTTAATGGGTATAAACCTGCTCTTACGTTGAACGATTTATGGATAGAAAAATCTAGGAATGCCTCTAAGATCAATTCAAAATGACTATTGCCTGCAGGGTCCTGTAAATACTCAATCATCACTTCTGAATTCCAGATGATCTTGTCTGTAAATCGGTACCCGAAGAAAGTTGAAAAACGGTAAAGGTTATTGTAAGACAACTCAATGTCATCTTCCATTCCTAAAGGAATATCATTTCTGTTGACATGTGAGATTTCTCCAAAACCAGAAATACTCCATGGTTTTTCGGAGTAAAAAATCTTTGAAGCAGCTTTAGCAAGGCCAGGTTGTTGTTTGAATTTAGTTTCAGGCTCTACTTCTTCATTTTCTTGTGAAGTTTCTTGAGCATGTATAGTACTAGTGAAAAGGCTTAGTGCCAATCCTAGTAAGAATAATATTTTTTTCATGGTGGAGTGGTTTGCTTCTATAGCATAGAAGTAATTATAAATTATTGAATAGGTGACACGATAGGTCACATCGAATAATTTAGAGGAGATGCATACTACTTAATACAAGAGATGAAAACGGCTTATTTCACAACGATATGTAAAGGATGAATACAACAGTAATTCTGAATTTCATCTACAATGTCGTTTAATAGGCATTTTCTTTACAAACTTGAAGAAGTATTAGTACATACCCTTAAGCCACTCGTGGAGGGGGAGGAATGATGTCAGAAGTGGGAGTAGGGTAACTTTGATCTAAATAAAAGAAGCTCAAATGTTCTTTAAAGATCAATTCTTTCACCGCTACTTCATGGATAATCTGACAGGTTTTTAGGAATGTAAAAACCTTGGGGATAAAACTTTTGGATTCGTTTTGTGAGAAGGGGTTGTCTTTTAGGTCATCTAGGTGACCATCCCAAAATAGGTTGACAAAAATCTCAAAGAAAGACTCTACCTTGTTGTCATGAAGAGTATATTCTTCAGTAGAGTAGTTGGCTTGAGAAAACAATACAGCATCAATGTCCACACTGTAATTCAATGTGTGGAGTGCCACCCAAATAGTAAATAGGTGTCTGAATAAATGCTTATATGTTTTAGTATTTCTCAAAACGTTAAAGATAGTAGTATTTCTATATGCAAATGTAACGTAGAAAAGTTGGAATTAACTGAAGCCTTTTACTTTTTTTAATTGGAGTGACCTGCTATAAATCCCCTTAAATTATAGTTGCTTAGTTAGTTTTAAACAGTTTGTAATTGTTTGCGAACGAATGTTTTGATGTTTTTTAACACCAGTGTTGTGAAAAAGGTCCTTTAACTTATCATTGAACATGGATCACGTAATGTAAATTATTAATGTTTTTCTTTTACATTTGCTGAATACACATGTAGGGTAAGGTTGAAGTTTTGCATTTTATTAAAATACGATTTCAACATTATTCTTAACAAGATAAACGATCGTCAAAATTACATTCAATGCCGAATTATCAAGGAAAGCTAAATCAAATTTCTCAACAATTACAGCAATTAAATGCTCAATCTCAAAAGTACTCGATGATGAGATTGTCTACTGTTGTTGCGGGTTTATTTGTATCTTATTTTGCTTATCAATTTTTTGAAGAGGGGGGACTTTTTTTAAGTTTTATTTCAATTTTTATGCTTTTCATTTTTATCGTGAGGAGACATACTGAAGTGTCAAAAAAAATTAATGACTTAGAGTTGTTAAAACTGTTGACGCAAAATGAAGTAAACATCAAAAATGGCGAAGCTAATATTTATGATGATGGTGAAGATTATCACACCTCTGTACATAATTATGGTCACGATTTAGACGTTTTTGGAGCGCATTCTTTATATCATTTTATCAACCGTTGCTCAACGCAGTGGGGGAAAAGCTTATTAGCATCATTTTTTGCACAGGATAGTCATGCCACTCCAACGGAAGAGATCATTCAACGACAAGAAGCTGTAAAGGAATTATCAACAAAAGAGTCTTTTTCAGATCAGTTGAAGCTATTTCTTTTTGATAATGTGAAACAGAATAAAGTGCTGAACATTAACGCTATTGCTTTAAAGAATTTCAAGTTTAAGAAAGAACTATTCTATAAAGCCTACTTGGCATTTGTACCGATAGCGTGGCTATTAATACTGGTGAGTGTGAATACTTCATTTGAATATTCCAAAGAAGCAGCTACAGTTTTGGTATTAGCCAATTTTTGGGTAATGGGCAGAGTGGGGAAAGACATTGCTGCATTTATTGCTTACCTTGATAGTACTTCTGAGTCTTTATCCCGTTTGGCTAACGCTATTAAGCTGATCAGCGAAGAAAAGTTTCAAAGTGAATTACTCGTTCAAAAGATCAAAGAATTGGAAGGTGGTGATTTTTATACACCATTACTCAAACTCTCCAACGATATTGAGCAATTATATATCCGAAAAAACATGTTGGGTTTGGTAGTTTTATATGTCTTCATTCCGTTTGATATTTTGGTAGTTTTTAAAATCCGTAAATGGTTTAATAAATATCCTGATTTATTTGATAAACTATTCGATGTAATTGGTGTTTTAGAAGCTTACAATAGTTTAGGAACTCATAAGAGAAATCATGAACATTGGGCAATGCCAACCTTTGAGAATAGTTCTGATTTTGTATTTGAAGGTACAGAGATGGGACATCCACTTATTTTCGAAGGGACAAACGGTATTCAGAGTGGGGGTGTTCGTAATACTTATAGTTTGAATAATGCGAATAGAATAAGTATTGTGACAGGCTCAAATATGTCAGGTAAAAGTACCTTTCTGAGGGTTGTTGGAGTCAATTTACTATTAGCCTATGCGGGTACAGTCGTTTGTGCCTCTTCATTTAAAATGGGTAAGAAGCCAAGGTTGATTACCTCAATGCGTATAGCGGATTCATTAAGATTAAGTGAGTCCACCTTTAAAGCGGAATTAGAGAGAATCCGTTTGATTATTGAAGCGGTGGGCCAAGGGGGATGTGATTTATTCTTGGTGGATGAAATGTTGAGAGGAACCAACTCAGTAGATAAATTGAAGGGCTCGTTCGCCTTACTTCAAAAGTTACAGCAATCATCAGAAGCCCATATCTTAGTTGCTACTCATGATCTTCAGCTTTCTGAATTTGAAGAAAAGAAACCGGATATCACAAAGAACTACCATTTTGACTTTGATTATACGAATAATGAATTTGATTTCGATTATAAACTTAAAAATGGAGTATGTGAGAAATTCAATGCATCTCTTTTACTTAGTGAATTAGGTTTAGAGACAGAATAGAGATAAAAAAAACAGGACGTTGTTTCGATAACAACGTCCTATTTTTTTATGCTTTTGTAATCAAGGCAACAGCATGTACTGCCATTCCCTCTTCTCTTCCTACAAACCCCATTTTTTCAGAGGTTGTAGCCTTAATGGAAATATCTTCTTCATCCACATTCATCACCTCTGCCATGCATTTTTTCATGGCAGGTATATGAGGATTGATTTTTGGACGTTGTGCCACAATTGTGCAATCTACATTCCCAAACTCCCAACCTTCTGCACGGATAATTTTCATTACATCTTTCAATAATATCTTACTGTCAATGCCTTTATATTGTGGGTCGGTATCAGCAAAATGATAGCCAATGTCTCTCATATTGGCTGCTCCTAAAACGGCATCACAAATTGCATGAATAAGAACATCAGCATCAGAATGACCAATTAAACCATGCGTATGATCTAGTTGAATTCCCCCCAACCATAATTCTTCTCCTTCACCAAGCTTGTGAACATCGTAACCTTGTCCTACTCTTATTTTCATAATTTTATTTTTTTACAAATATAAGTACAGCCTTCAAATTAACCATTCAATTAGAAGCTAATTCCCGCTGTTAAGTATACGCCAAAGTTTCTTGAGGAAGGTCTATGGTTGGTCGTTCTCCAAATAGTATAGACTCTTAAGAACTTAAAAATATTTTCTACGCCTGTTCCTAATTCAACATAAGGCATTGAAGGATCCAATGCTATGGCTTCTCGTTCAGGGTCATATTCTTCGCCAGGAAGTAATTGAGGGAGAACACTTTGGTTGGCGTTTTTCTCACTCAAGTCACCATAAACGATATTACAAATTCCTACTGTTCTCCATCCTAGCTTTTTGATTAAAGGAATTCTATTTAGAATATTTCCTTCAAAGCGGTGCAATAGCTGTAACGATGCCCATCGATCTCCTACAAATTCACCAAGGTCAATCATATTGAAAGCGAATTGATTGTAAAATAGAGGTACATTATTACCAAATGGCATCGATAATAAAGGGAAAGGTGTTTTAGTTGGAATATAGCCTGCAGTCAAGGTATAAGTCGAAGTACCGATCTTACCTAACCTGGCTTTTTGGTCAAGTCCTACTCTGATTTGCTGGAAATCATAATTACTACCAAATAAATCAGATAAACCGATCGTGTAATCAATTGTAAGTCGAGGTCGGTTGTCTTGTGCTATTTTTTTACGGTTGTGCGTACGAGTTGCTACATATTTGTAGCCAAGGCCGTAGGTCAGTTTAAAGAAAAATTCTGATCCATTCAGACGGTCGTAAACGGGCTTGTTATCTATAAATTCACCATTCATTTTGTAAGGGAATAAAGGATCAATAATTCTTTTTGAGAATTTTGCTTGAATATTTAACCCTCTGACAATATCCGTTTCATACCATATATTGGTATTTTGTTCCATAAATGGATAACGCATGTCACCCCAACGCATAGAAGCTAAGAAGATAGGTCTACTATTGAAATTGGCTTGGTTTACACTTACTCTACTTAAATCATTTGAATGCTGTATACCGATAATACTCCATTTTTCCTTATTAAGTATAGCTCTAGCCATTACACCATATTTCCATTTTTCATCTTCTACACCATATGCACCAAACCCACTGAATGAAAATTTATTACTAAACTCGTTATTAGTTCTAATACCAACCTGAAAACGGTGTTTTTCTACACTGTTGTTCGCGTACACAAAAGGGATAGGGCCAAGTTCTATCGGTCCAACTTTTTTATGACCACTGATAATCATGTCACCGATACTAGCAAGAAGTTTCACTCTAGGAGTTTCTTCAGCTGAGTCGATCATGGAGAAGACTTGGGCGTCAACCGGTGAAAGTTTCTCGTGTCGATGTGCTTGCCAAAACTCTTCATTATTACCATCCAGATAAGCATCAGTTGCCACTAATACAGGCTGTTCATAAAAGTTACGTGACTTCGGTTTGTTGATGGCAAAATCTTTATTATTAATTTTGATTTTTATTTTAACCTTCGCCCATTTATCAGCGATTTTTCCTACAGATAGTACAAAATTCTGATTCAAAGGCATCCAAGCAGGTTTGCCATCCTCTTGTACCATTGGAGTGTATGTCTGATCAATATGTACACTGTCGATGAAATTTATATTTGCTCCTTGTCCAAGCGTTCCATCAATTTTTACGAGTGCATAATGATGTGCTGAATCAGCCACATATAAAGTTCCTTTAAAAGCTAAGTCCTCCTCACGTCGGGGTTCAAAAGCAATCTTATGACACTGAATTCCGTTTACGTCTACTTTTTTAGGGTCTAAAGTATAGTCGTAAAAGTTCCTCCATTCTGAAGTGATTGGAGAAATAAATGTTTTTCCAATAAATAAGAAGTTGTTGTTGTAGAGGTTGAAATCTACAAATGAAGATCCGACTACTTGAGTAATCATTTCATCATCATCGGGACCTACACTTCTAATTCTTGATTTGACAATCTGTTCCGTTTTAGCATCAGGATTTTTAATGAAAAACATATTAGAAAGTACCTCAGAAGCAAAAATTGGAATAATTGGTTGTCCGTTGGCGTCTTCCACTTTTTCAAAATTCTCAAAAGTATCAAGGATATCGCTTACAACTTTTTTCTTTTTGAAGTTTTCATTTACATTTCCTACCCAAATATTTGTTTTGGTGTAGCTTTCATACTCGTAGGCTTTTAGCTTTTCTCTGTCGTTGAGTGATTTGTTTTTTTGTACTGATCGCAAAATAGGCCAAGCAGGATTTTCCCATTTTTTGGTGCGAACTACTACCTCTTCCAATTGTTTAGAAGAAGTCTTTAACTTAATAACAAGTTCCTCTTTGGCATTCTTACCGGACAGTTTTTCTTTCCGAGTAGAATAGCCCATAAATGAGGCAATGAGGACTTTATTATTTAGGGGTAAAGGAACATTGACCGAAAATTTTCCATCCAAATCTGAAAGTGTTCCTATTGTAGTCCCCTCAATATATACACTTGCATAAGGAATGGATTCGTTGGTTTGTTCATCAATAATTTGCCCAGTTACTTTAATACTATTTTGGCAATAAGTATTAATAGAGATCAGTATAAAAAATATTACTGAGATATATCTAGTCAAAACTTTAAAATTTAATCATCTAAATACATAGAATCACGAAAAAAATTAGATTACTCTATCTATGATGGTAAAAAGTGATCTATTTAATAAAATGGCAGTTCGTAAAAGTATTAAATTTAGTTAAGCTCAGCAAATATTTACAAACTAATTCTTAAGTCGTCAAACAATTTTAAAAGGTGGACAGATAGAGATTTTTAACGTAAATTATGTAACACTATATAAAATGAATGTTGCGGAATATTTAAATTATTGTTGATTAATTTTTAACAGAATACACTTTGAGTTTAATTTTTTTGAAAATCGGTAAGATTTCTTTTCAGAAGCAATAGAATAACTTAAAATATAGGGATTACTTTTGACCTCGTATTTTGTTTGATTAACTTGCCGCTCAATTTACTTTTTTGGAAAAAGAAGAACTATGCTAGCACTTTTATTTTATCTTCCTTTCTTATTGACATTTGCACTATTTGGGGTTTACGCCGAACGAAAAATTTCTGCATGGATTCAGGATAGAATGGGACCTGTAAATTTGGGTCCTTATGGTCTTTTACAAACCTTAGCAGATATCGCCAAGCTTTTATTAAAAGAAGATATAATTCCTAAAGCAGCGGATAAACCTATATTTAAGGTAGCTCCAATATTAATTTTTATGCCTGTATTTGCAGGATTTGCAGTATTGCCATTCACAAATGGCCTTTATGGATCGGGTACTGATGTAGGTGTTTTCTATATCCTTGCCATTTTATCATTAGAAGTTTTGGGGATTTTGGCCGCAGGATGGAGTTCTAATAATAAATATTCATTATATGGGGCTATGAGATCTGCAGCACAAATGGTGTCTTACGAAGTACCACTTGGCCTTTCGGTATTATGTGCTGTAATGACAGCACAATCTTTAAATACGGAGATCATTTCTTTACAGCAAGGTATTTTCACCGTAGATCAAAATTACTTATTTGGTCTGAAAGGTCTCGGCATTGAAGTGACGCAATTAGGAGGTTTTTTAAACTGGAATATCTTTAGAAATCCATTTTTATTGATTGCCTTTTTGATCTTCTTTATTTCTTCTTTAGCAGAAGCCAATAGAGCACCTTTTGATATACCAGAGGCGGAGTCTGAAATTATCGCTGGTTATCATATTGAATATTCAGGGATGAGATTTGCCTTCATGATGCTGTCAGAATATGGAGTGATGCTTTTAGGGTCAGTGTTTGCTGCAGTATTGTTCTTAGGTTCTTGGAATACACCATTTATCAATATTGGTCCTGTTCGTTTGGCAGATTGGACATCCGGTACAGTTGGGGAGTTCTCAGCCTATGCATGGGGCGTTGTTTGGTTGATGAGTAAAGCGTTGACTTTAGTATTTATCCAAATGTGGATTCGATGGACATACCCTCGATTGAGAGTGGATCAATTGATGACGCTGTGTTGGAAATACCTTACACCTGCTGGTTTGGTACTCGTTTTCATTACAGGTATTTGGAGATTACTGATGATATAAGAAGTTATCATGGCAAGGAAGTTTCATGATTTGAACTCTTCTAATGCCAAGTCATATAAAACAAAAAATCCTATTTGCAATAACTTGTAAATAGGATTTTTTGTATTGTGTTATAGGTGTTTTATAACTCAAATAATATTTTTAGAGCCATCCATAACTCTCTTTTCTTATCGACATCTAAAAGTAACTTTGTAAGGCCATCTGCGGCTACAGCTTGATGTCCATCAATTTCAGTAGGAATGTACTTTGCAATTTTTTCGTTAGAAAGCGGACTTTCATTTTGATTGACAAAATACAAATAATATTCAGGCTCTAATTTTTTAATCAATGCCTCTAAATTGTCTTTTTGTTCTAATACATTGATGACTGCAACTTCCTGTAATGTAAGTTGTAACGCCCCCAATATCTTCAATAATAACTGAAATTCTTTACTTCTAAATATATCTACGCCACTATGTTCAATAAAGATGACGATATGTCTTTTATTCTCACCATAGTAGTCTGTAGGAAGTTGCTTTCTAATCACCTTTTTGGGTGTAATAGCAGGTGTTTTCTCTGTTGCATCTGCTTTTTCAACTACCTTTTCTTCTTCCTGTTCAAGTTCTTCTTCAGGGATCTCTATATCTTCTAGTTCCTCAGGAAATAGATATAAAGTATCAAACATTTGGGAGATAAAACCTAGTTCATTTTCCATAAAGCAAAGATAAGATCATTTGATTTAAAATAATTTTTTTCTCAATGAATTATGTTGATTTTTTTTGATATATAATATTTACAATTATTTTTGAGCATAAAATTTTTTAGGTAAAACTGATCGGACTTTATAAATTATGACATTCAGCTCACAATTCAAGCAATTAGGGAAAGTAGCTTTAGCATGTGGTTTAGCAACTTCTCTTGTAGCGTGTGGTGGTTCATCTGAAACTGCACAGAATAAAGAAACAGCAAAGAAGGAAATCGCAGCTCAAAAAGCAACAAAAGCAGATTTTAACCTTATTCTTAACAATGCTCCTGAGCCTACTGCAATCCCTGTATTATTAGAAAGAAGTGGTGCTGAGTTTGATGCTACTCTTTTGAATAAAAGAGATAACGCAACTTCTTACACGTTAACAGAAGCTTCTTCGGCATTGAACTTTGGTGTTTATATCTCTGATATTGCTTATTTATCAGCATTTGGTAAAGCACAAGAAGCAATTGATTATTTCACAACAGCCAAAACGTTATCTGACAAACTAGGTATTTCTCAAGCAATGGGTGAAGACCTAAGCGATAAGTTAGAGAAATCATTGTCTGATAAAGAAGCAATGTTGAAAGTAATTTCAGCTTCAGAGGGTAAAGTAAAGCAATTCTTAAACACAAATTCTCAGTACGATGTTGCCGCTTTGATCGTAACAGGTACTACTTTGGAAGCTTTACATATCTCTTTAGGTTTAGTAAACAATGCTCCAGCAGATCTTCCAGAAGCAGCAAGAGATGCGTTATTAGTGGACTTAATGTCTTCTATCGCAAAACAACGTTCATCAATTGATGCAATTGTTGAGATCTTAGCTCCTTTACAAAACGGAAGTGATAAAGCAGTTGAGTACGCTAAATCATTCAAATCATTACAAGCGGAGTACGATAAGCTTAACTTTGATGAAAAATTAAAAGATAACAAAGGTGGTTATCAATTAAAAGCGGATGACCTTAAAGGTATTTCTACAATCGTAGAAAAATTAAGAACTATGACTGTTTCAGAATAGTTTTTTATTATCCAATAGATTTAAGAGTCCTGTGTTTGAAAACACAGGACTTTTTTTGTTTCTTTATAGGACTATTACAACAACTGAATGACGACATAAGCATCCTATTTCAGCTTTACGAAACAATCTTACTTATGAATGAGAAAGTATTAAAATCTCTTACTAAACTTTTTGCTATTATGGCCTGTGCTGATGGATCAATTGATGAGGCACTGGAGATTTTAGAAGAATACTTAAAAAATACACTACACGAGAGTAATACTAATACATACGTTGAAATTTTTGAGCTTCAAGCAAGACAAAATGTTGATGAAGAATTGATCAGAAATATTGCACTTTCAGCGGCAAGAGATCTGACACTGAGGCAACGTATTGTGATGGTGATTGACTTGTTGGAATTGGCTTATTCTAATGGTGTGTTTTCTGAAGATGAACAGGCAATCATGAGAGTGATTTGCGATGCTTTCAATCTTGACTTTAATAGGTTAGACAGGATGCAGAAGTTTATGAATACAAATGATATTCAAAAACTATCTGAAATTGAAGGTTGTTTGGCAATTACCAATCAAGAAGATTTTGAAACAGAGGGTAAGCATCTTTACCGAAAAGAAATAGGAGTGCCTTTAGCAGTGCTTTATATGCCTTTGGCTAGAATGTACTTTGTAAAAACCACTCGAAAAGGACAGATTTTCGTGATTAACGGAGAACGAATGCAAATGGGTAGAGCATATCCACTGGATGTAGGTGGCGTGATCCGAATCAATACTTCAAACGGAGGTTCGTTTAATCTTTACCATTCAGAAATAGCAGGTGTTTTTATTGGAAGTGAGTCAACAGATCCTATTTCCTTCGAAGCCAAAAAAATCAACTATTACTTTGGGAAAAAACATGGTTTGCATGATGTCGATCTCATTGAAGAAGGTGGAAATATGGTTGCCCTGATGGGGGCAAGTGGTTCTGGTAAATCTACATTACTCAATGTACTGAATGGAACACACAAGCCTAAATATGGAGAAGTATTGATTAATGGTATCGATATTCATCAAAATCCGGAAGAGATAAAAGGGGTATTGGGGTACGTTCCTCAAGATGACCTTTTAATCGAAGAATTAACCGTTTATGAGAATTTATATTACGCAGCAAAGCTAAGTTTCGCCCATTCGGATCATGAAGAAGTTGAAAAAATCATCATGAGAACCATCGAAAACTTGGGTCTTTTTGCTGTGAAAGATTTAAAAGTTGGGAATCCATTAGAAAAAACGATCAGTGGAGGGCAGCGTAAAAGGTTGAACATTGGTTTGGAATTACTAAGGGAACCGAGTGTGCTATTCGTTGATGAACCTACTTCTGGATTGTCTTCTCAAGATTCAGAAAATGTGATTGATTTGCTTCGCCAATTAACAAACCGAGGGAAGTTAATCTTTGTGGTGATTCACCAACCTTCTTCTGATATCTATAAGATGTTTGATAAATTATTAGTATTGGATGTTGGAGGTTATCCAGTGTATTACGGTAACCCGATTACGGCGGTAAGTTATTTCAAGGAAGAAGCGATGTATGCGGATGTAGAAAGTGAGTGTACACGCTGTGGGAATGTAGATTCTGAAGAGGTATTTGAGATCATTGAATCAAAAGTTCTGGATGAGTATGGTCGTAGGACAAGGAAAAGGAAGTGGAAGCCAGAACACTGGTTCGAACGTTATAAAGAATATGTAAAGGTCCCAAAGATTGAAACGGTGAAAGAACCACCTAAAAGTGTATTGGACCTTCCATCTAAATTAAAGCAGTTTAGAATATTTGTCTTAAGAGATCTCAATACAAAACTCAATAATAAACAGTACTTAGTAGTCAACCTCTTACAAGCACCTTTATTGGCACTAATGTTATCGTTGATTGTCTATTTTTATCATTTAGATGAATTAGGGAATCGAGTTGATTATGTCTTTAGAGAGAATATGAATATGCCATCATATATTTTTATGGCAGTCATTGTAGCCCTCTTTCTTGGGTTGATGATCAGTGCAGAGGAACTTATTAAAGACCGTAAAATTCGGAAGCGGGAGGTTTATCTATCACTAAGTAGGATCTCTTATTTATGTTCAAAAATGGCAATTCTTTCTGGAATGTCTGCCGTTCAAGTATTAGTGTTTGTATTGATAGGAAATACAATCATGGGTATTGGGTCAATGTATCTGGAGTATTTTTTAATGCTTTTTTCGACTGCTTGTGTCGCTAATATGATCGGTTTGAACGTGTCAAGTGCCTTCAAGTCAGTAGCAACCGTTTATATACTTATTCCTATTATTCTGATTCCTCAGTTATTATTGGGTGGTGTAGTGGTACAGTACGCTAATATTAATCCTGTATTTAAAAATCAAGAAGGAAAAGTTCCATTTGTAGGAGAATTGATGGCTTCAAGATGGGCATTTGAGGGATTGATGGTAGAGCAGTTTTCTGATAATTTATTTGAAAAGCATTTCTTTACGCTAGATACAGAAATACATTCTGCAGACTACTTAAGAACGTATTATATTCCTACTTTGATTAGTAAACTTGAAGACTGTAAATTATACCTTCATAATAAAGAGGAAGATAAAATTACCCGTTCTAAGTTTGAGGATAACTTGGTCTTGCTGGAGCATGAATGTAAAAACTTTGAAAACGAAGATGAGTATGGTGCTGAGATGGATTTTAAAATTGACTTCAATCCCAGTAAATTCACTTTAGCAGATGCGAATAAGCTTCATCAGTTTTTCTTGGATGCAAGAGAACATGTAAACATGGCCTATATTTATTGGAAAAAGAAAAAAGAAGAGAAAGTTCAAGAGTTATTAGATCAATACGGAAAGGAAAAATACCTTGATTTAAAAGATACTTATACAAACGATAACATATCAGAATTTGTAAAAAACACAATTGCAGAAAAACGAATTGTAGAATACGGTTCAAAACTAATACAAAGGATTTATCCTATTTACCATGCTCCAAATGAAGCAAGAGGGCCTTTTGATTTCAGAACGCACTTCTTCGCTCCTCAAAAGCATTTTATGGGACAGCTTCACAAAACCTTCTGGTTTAACATTGTTATTCTTTGGGGAATGTATATTTTGCTTTTCATTGCATTGTATTACAAGCTGTTGGCTCGCTTTGTAAAATGGATCGAAATTAAACTAGCAAATAAAGATACGATAAGAGTTTAATCGTGAATGTTTATTCATAAATAAATTTTTGTTATCTTTCAAGAACAAAACTTTGTGGTGGCTCAAAAAAAGCGCACCTTCGAAACCTTTAAACACACTTTTTAGAATTAAATAAGATGAAAAGAGCATTTATCGCATTTCTACTGACTGTAATGTCAGTGGTAACTGTCAGTGCACAAACAACAGAGATTTCAGATGTAGTTCTTCAAAACTCGGTAGAGGAATCAGGAACGAAACTCCAATTAAATGGAGCAGGTGTAAGATCTAAATACTTCTTGTCATTGTATGTAGGAAGTCTTTATTTACCTGGGAAATCTTCTGATGCAAACAAGATTCTATACAGTAATGATATGAAGATGATTCAACTTGATATTATTTCAAGTTTGATTACGGCTGAAAAAATGGAGGAAACTGTAAGAGCTGGGTTTAAAAACTCATTAGGAGGAGATACTTCTAGCTTACAATCTGAAATTGATAGCTTTATTGCTGTATTTGGAGAAGAGGTTGAAGTAGGAGATATCTTCAAGTTTGTCACTTCAGGTAAAGAGTTAAAAGCATATAAAAACGGGAAATTACTAACGACGGTTAAAGGAGAAGAGTTCCAAAGAGCACTTTTTGGTATCTGGTTAGGAAATAAGCCTGCTGATAAAAAGTTGAAAAACTTAATGTTGGGTGTATAGGTAAAACTATCGCCTAACAGTACGAAAGGTTTCAATGTCATTTTTGTGATATTGAAACCTTTTTCTTTTAAGGAAATTAGACCTTATAAAAGCTAGTAGAAAGCCAGATTAGAAGTTAATGTTAATTCAGTTTCTTTTTATTAAGTATAAATGGTAGAGTATTGTGGTTCGCAAGGACGTTACAATGCAATATTCCTAAAGAACCGCATTTTAGGAGATAATTATAAACCTCTTGTCTTTTGACTTGTAATTAGATAATCATTTAGTAGTATTTCCTTTGGCCTTGAAGGGAAAAGTGTTCAGAATTTCATGGAATGAGTCGTTAAAAATGATTTTGCTGTTTGAGCGCAGCGAGTTTAAAATCATTTAGACGAGAGGAATGAAATTTAGCTTTTGACTTCAAAGCCTTGACTTTTTTGCTTCGTTTTTGTGTTAAGACAAAAATGAAGAAGAAGGAAGTTTGAAAGTAGCTCCTATAAAAGCTAGTAGAAAGCCAGATTAGAAGTTGACGATAATTTAGTTTACAATGTTGTTGTAGTTTATAACACCTTAAACTTGAATATTTTTAACTCTTTAGTAATAACTAAAATGAGGACATTACCCGTATATGAACTATTATTGTTATTGAACTTAAGTACTTACACAGAGAGATCTATAAACTATGAAATATACTTTTTTTAATCGTGATTTATCATGGCTTCGTTTTAATGAGAGAGTTTTGCAAGAAGCAAAAGACAAGAGCAACCCATTATATGAAAGAATTAAATTTTTAGCGATTTATTCTTCGAACTTGGATGAGTTTTTTAAGGTAAGAGTATCTGATATACGTCAAATTAAAAGTTTAGATAAGGAATTAAGGAAGAAGCTAATTACAAAGCCTAATAGATTATTAAGAGAGATTAAACAAGAAGTAGATAGACAAGGTGAAGTGCTTGGGCATATCTTTAGAAATGAAATCACCCCTGAACTCAATAAACTTGGAATTCATATCCTTTCTTTAAATGAGATTGAAAAGGAGTATAAAGATTTTGCGAAAGATTTCATTAATACTAAACTGCTAGAACCTTTGGAGATAAAGGATGATTTTTCTTCTGAAGAGAAATGTCTATTTATTGAAAATGAAAAGTTATACTTGATCACTGCAAAAGCAGAAGGGGGTATCCTATGTGTGAAAGTACCCGAAGAGGTAAGGTTCATTGAGCTACCTTCTGATCATGGACATAATATTGCCTATATAGATGATATTTTAAAGGTATATCTCAAAGAACGTTATGAGCAGTCTTTTTTTGAACTTAAAGTTTCAAGAGATGCTGAGTTATATATCGAGGATGAATATTCAGGAGACTTATTAGAGAAGATTAAAAATTCCCTTTCTAATCGTAATGTAGGTCAAATTACAAGAGCATTAATTGACGCGAAGGTTGATGAAGAAACGAATCAACAACTTCAGGCGGTCTTGGATATCAATGATACTGATATCGTATACGGCGGAGAATATCATAAGATGAAAGATTTCTTTGGTTTCCCGAATCCACTTGGAGATCAATTGGAAAATAAAAAATTACCTCCTATAGCTCCGAGTTATATCAAAACAGATCAATCCATTTTTTCAGTAATTAAAGAAAAGGAGAGAATTTTACATTTCCCTTTTGAGTCGTATGATGGAATTTTAAAATGGATTGAAGAAGCGGCTGAAGATGAGGAAGTAACAACCATCAAAATAACGTTGTATAGAGTGTCTTCGGATTCCAAAATTGCAAAAGCCTTATTGAGAGCCGTCCAAAATGGTAAAAAGGTATTTGCTTTTATTGAAACAAAAGCTCGTTTTGATGAAGAAAATAATATAAAATGGGGTAAAAGGTTAGAGGATGCCGGAGCTAATGTAAGGTACAGCTACCCTGGAATAAAAGTACATTCAAAAATACTCTACATTGAAAAAGGCGCAATCAATGAAACTTTTGCCTATATCGGCACTGGTAACTTTAACGAAAAAACGGCCACGATTTATACAGATTTTGGGTTATTGACTGCAAATCCAAACCTAACAAAGGAAGTGCATCAAGTATTTGGAGTATTGGAGGGAGATTTAATTGTTCCGAAAATTAAGAACCTATTGGTTTCTCCTTTTACATCACGAGATACATTTACCAACTTGATTGATAGAGAAATAAAGAAGGTGAAAAGTGGTGGAGAAGGACGTATTTTTTTGAAATTGAATAGTATTGAAGATCGAAAAATGATAAAACATCTGTACAAGGCAAGTAATGCAGGTGTGAAGATTCAATTGATCGTAAGAGGTATTTGTTGTTTGGTGCCAGGTGTAGAAGGGCAAAGTGAAAATATTGAAGTGATAAGTATTATTGATCGTTTCTTGGAGCATTCAAGAGTCTATATTTTTGGATCTGGAGAAGATGAGAAAATGTACATTGGTTCGGCAGATTGGATGACCAGAAATATTGATCACCGTATTGAGGTCATTACTCCTGTTTTAGAAGAACAAAATTATCAGATTATTAAAGACATTATGATGATGCAATGGGAAGATGGAGTGAAAGGCAGAGTCATTGACCAAGAGCAGAATAATACTTATTTGGATCTTTCATCTCATCAAGAAGGTTCTCAAGAACGAACGTATTATTATTTGAAAAGTAAAAACGAGTTAGTATTCTAGTTTTAAAAAAACAAAAGGCCTACTGTTTAGAGTAGGCCTTTTGTTATTTTATAAGGTATCCTTCAGTTATACTTTTGTAGACTTTGTAATTCCTGAAGGTTTTGTATTCAAATTGTGGACTGATATTATCGGATATCGTTTCTAGTGAATCTTTTAGGTGTTCATTACTACTTTGGTGTGGGTCAATGATATAAACATCATCAAAGTTTAACAAGGATTTGGAGTCCGTGTCAAAAAATATATGCCACTCAGGAAGCCCTGACCAGGAGTAATTTAAATGACTTCGATTGGATACATAGTGTTTAATCTCATTTATGTTACGAATTTCTACAATGGATTCAATGACTTCTTCCATTTTCGTCGAGTTGGTAACAGTTTTCCAGTTACAAATTAAAGTATCTGTGGTGGTATTCCATTCCACAAATGCTGATTCATTTTTAAATACAATCATGTTGGAAGCGATTGTTCATGATTAATGGTATAATAAATTATAGAAAAGATAGCGACTAAAAGTCTTCATCTTTTGTTTTAACAATGTATGAAATTATTTTGTAAAATATTATAGGTCAGTGTCTTATTAAGTATTTTTTTTGCGTTTTTATATTTATTCGCAATTCAGAGGGTGATCTGATATCGGAAAGCTCATCAACCTGTAAGAATAATGCCACCATTCTGTAGAGGTGGGGCCAAAACCATATTTCCACATTGTTTCAGCCAATAAACGTCTGTTAGCTAATACATTCTGAGGTAAATCTTGATAAGCAGGCCAAGCTTCTTTCCCAAAATAATCATAAGTAGTCCCCATGTCTACCTGTTTGCCGTCCATGGTGCAAAGTGTTAAATCTACGGCAGACCCCTTGTTGTGCCAAGACCCTTTTTTGGGGTCAGCAACATAACGACGGTCGGGATAAGCCTCCCACATTTTCCACTGTACGCTTAATGGGCGATAACAATCAAATAATTTTATTCTATAACCCTTTTTAAGAAGTTCATGTTGTACCTTTATAAGTTGTAAGGCTACTTTTTTACGAAGCAAAGCCTTGGGGCAGGGGTAGAGCACTTTTTTTGTGAAATTATTATTGGTGGCATAACGTATATCCAAAACAAACATGCTGTCAAGTTTGATCATTTCCACAAAAGAGGAGTCGGATAGGGTGCCAATAGATCGCCAGTATTTGTCTTGTGCTACCTTTTTTTTGATAATAGAAAGAATATTTTCATCATTTTCTGTCTCAATTTCAAAAGGTATCGTATATAATAAAGTGTCAGTTTCTTGTTTTTTCGAAGTACAGTTTGTCAAGAGAAAAAGGAAAAAAATACAAACAAATTTGTCGAACATAAGTTTTAAAACTTTAGGAAATATATTAAATGAGTTTTTATAAAGGAGAGGAAATTTTTTTAGGGAAGCAACTTTTAGGAGAATTGTATGCATGTAAACATGAAGCACTCAATAGTCCTGAAGCAATGAAAAAGATCATGGAAGCGGCTGCAGTGGCGGCCAATGCGACTATTGTACAGTCTGTTTTTCATCATTTTTCACCTTATGGAGTTTCTGGTGTTGTGGTCATACAAGAAAGTCATTTTGCGGTGCATACATGGCCTGAACATCACTTTGTTTCAGTAGATTTTTACACTTGTGGTGAAACAGCATTTCCTGAAAAAGCAATGGAACATTTGATAGAGGTGCTATCTCCTTCAAAATATGATTTGAAGGAAGTAAAAAGAGGGGAATTAAATAAAATTGAAAAATTCATTCATGAGGAGTAATTTTTTTACTGACTCAATTAAAGTTCTTAAATTTGCAATGTTCTCAAATTAAAAATACACTAATGGAAGTTACTATAGATCATAAATCAGGCTATTGCTTCGGCGTTGAATTTGCAATACAAATGGCAGAGGAAGAAATGGATGACTCTGGAAAATTGTACTGCTTAGGAGATATTGTTCATAATGATATGGAGGTAAAACGACTTCGTGAAAAAGGCTTAGTAGTGATTGATCGTGATCAATTAAAAGATCTGAGTGATTGCAAAGTATTGATTAGAGCACACGGTGAACCTCCTGCTACTTACAAAACAGCCATTGAAAACAATATTGAATTGATTGACGCATCTTGTCCGGTTGTATTAAAACTACAAAACCGTGTGAAGAATGCTTATGATAAAACTTCAAGTCAAGAAGGACAATTAGTGATTTACGGTAAGCCGGGTCATGCAGAAGTGATTGGTTTAACAGGGCAAACAGGCGATAACTGCATCATTGTAACAGGTATCGAGGATTTGGAATTGGTAGATTTTAATCAGCCCGTGACTTTATTCAGTCAAACAACAAAATCCACAAAAGGATTTTATGAATTGAAAGCAGAGATTGAAAGACGAATTGATGAAGTACATGGCGAAGGAGCTCATGAGACTTTATTTAATGCGAATGATAGTATCTGCCGACAAGTTTCTAACAGAGAGCCTCAAATGGTGAAATTCTCAGGTGAAATGGATGTGATTATCTTCGTAAGCGGAAAGAAATCCTCTAATGGTAAAGCACTTTATAATGTTTGCTTGAAAAATAATTCGAGAAGCTATTTTGTTGAAAACGAAAACGAGATTGATTTATCTTGGATCAATGTGGGAGATAAGGTAGGGATCTCTGGCGCTACTTCGACACCAATGTGGTTGATGGAGCAAGTAAAGGCATATTTAGAAGCCCATGAAAAGTTCGCAGTTTTAAGTTAATCTTAAGCTGTTAAAATATATCAAGAAGAAAAGCATCTCTGCTTTTCTTTTTTTTATGCCTGCATGTTTTTGCTTGTTGTTGACGATGTTAAGGATTTTGTAAACCGCTTGTTTTCAGCTTTATGATGCAGTAACTGCATGTTTTTCATTCTTTATTAGATGTCGTTAACTATGCGTTTTTACCCTTTATGTAAGTATTTATATTAAAAAGTTGTAATTATTTACATTTATTAATAAATATAATCCAAATTGAATTTGCGTGTTTGTGCGTGTTTTTATATGTTTGTGGTGTAGTCAAAACACTTTATTCATCTAGCCACAATTAAAAATGCTAAAAGAAGAAAGACAACAATTTATTTTAGATGAAATCAGAAAAAACAATAAAGTTTTATCATCTGAATTGAGTATCTCTTTGAACGTATCGGAAGATACAATTAGAAGAGACTTAAGAGAGTTGTCTGATTCTGGAAAAATCAGAAGAGTACATGGTGGGGCCGTTAAAAATGCGGATAGCACTGATGAGCACTCTGATGTTTCATCTTACATTCCATTTAGTTATGAAGATAGAGAAGTCTATTCTAAGGCTAAAAAAGAAGTAATTGCTGATAAGGCTATTTCATTGATTAAAGATGATTTAGTGATCTTGATTGACGGTGGTACTACAAACCTGGAAATCACGAAAAAGTTACCAAAAGACTTGAAAGCGACCATTATCACAAACTGTTTGCCTATTGCTACAAGTCTGGCTCCTTATCGTTTTCTTGATGTTTATTTCTTGGGAGGTAAATTACTTCCAAATGCTTTGGTCACTGTTGGTTACTCTGTAATCAATGAGTTATCCGACATAAAAGCAGATTTGTGTTTTATGGGTACAAGAAGTATCGACATTAATCGTGGTATTACTGATATTGACAGAGAAGAAGTAGAAGTGAAAGGCGCAATGGCGAATGCTTCAAGAAAGGTGATTTCAGTGGCAACTTCTGATAAGTTGATGACTGCACAACCTTTCTTAGGAGTGAAGCTAAAACACGTCAATACGATTATTACGGAATTAAATCCAACCTCGGAAATTTTAAAACCTTTCGTTCATGAAGGGGTAGAGGTGATTTGATACGGAATCAACTTGAAGCGTGAAATGAAATGAATTATACTAACATAACAGTCTTTTATCAATCTACATCCTTAAATTAATGTTCTTCATTCATTTATTATCAAATGATAGCTACTAAATGAAATGACAGACTATTAATAAACACGACAACAACATTATAATCTAATCATAAATTATAACACTAAGTTTATAAAATTTACAAATTTTTATCTATTCGTAATTAAATAAAATCTGAGTATCAATTTTCTATTCGTTAAACTGATTTCAAATAATTTTATCAATGGAGTTTATGGAGTAGTGATGGGGATAACAATCTCCAAGACCTTGTTCTTTGTGAATTGAAGCCTTTCAATTTCATTTATTGAGCATTGCCGTACACTTTATGCTTATGCATTAATCAATAGAAAATTTACTAAAAAAACAATCACTTGAGGTTGAATCTTATTCAATGATCACTGTTCGTTATGTGCTGTTTGAAAACGTATTCAGCCTCAAGTTAAGAACTAGACATTAAGTGAGGAGGACGCTCTACGCTTTCTGTTACAAACTTTATTTTCGTATCTAATCTATTTATTCGAGAAACATGAGAAAATGTTTACTACTGTTATTGAGCACTTTTTTGGTGTTGAGTAACGCCTATGCTCAAGATCGAGCTGTAACCGGTATAGTTAAAGACTCCTCTGATAATTCGCCTCTTCCTGGCGTTAACGTCTTAATAAAAGGAACTAATATAGGATCTGTTACTGACTTTGATGGTAAGTACATCCTCCAACTCTCTGAGGGACAGAATACATTAGTATTTTCTTTCGTTGGTTATCAATCACAAGAGGTTGTTGTGAATTCACAATCAAAAATCGATATTAATTTACAAGTTGATGCTGAACAGCTTGAAGAGGTTGTAGTTACCGCTTTGGGTATTGAAAGAGAAGAAAGATCTCTGGGTTATGCTGTTCAGGGTGTAAAAGCTGAAGATATGGGTAATGGTGCCGCTACTGGTAACATGATGAACTCATTGTCTGGTAAAGTGGCTGGTGTACAAATCACTCCTTCAAATGGTGCAGGTTCTGCTTCAAAAGTGATTATCCGTGGTAATGCTATGTTAGGTAGTAATAACCAACCATTATATGTAATTGACGGAGTTCCGATTTCAAATAACATCTTAGCAGATGGTAGTGATGGAGATGAGTCAGATATCTCTACAGGTGACGGTCTTTCATCATTAAACCCAGATGATATTGCTGAAATGTCAGTATTGAAAGGTGGTTCAGCAACAGCACTTTACGGTTCAAGAGCCATCAATGGTGTAATCTTAATCACTACAAAATCAGGTAAAAAAGGATCGTCAGGTGTTGATTTCTCACAAGGATTCTCAATGGACTTTATTGGAATTACTCCAAATGAGCAAAGCGTATACGGTAACGGTTCAGATGGTCGTCTAGCTTCAGATAGAGATCAGTTAGGGATGTGGGGCCCTAAAATCGAAGGACAATTAAACACAGCTTATTATGACGGTAAGGAAAGAGCACTTACGCATTACAATAATTACGATGATTTCTTCCGTACAGGTTTAACGAGTAATACATCGGTAAGTGCTTATGGATCAACTGAAAAAGGATCTATCCGTTTCTCTTACTCGAATATGGATAACCGAGGTATGGTTCAAAACTCGACTTACAAACGAAACACTTTCTCAATTAAAGGTGATGTGAAATTGAGTGAGAAAATTAAAGTTGATGCTCGTCTTAACTACACCAATCAGAAAGCTAATAACAGATTGGTTATGGGTAGTTCAGTAAACTCATACATGTCAATGTTAATCGGTATGCCTTCTACAATTTCACACCACTGGTTGAAAGATTATAAAGATGATTTAGGTAGACCAATCGGTTATACCAATAACGATCAAAACCCTTATTGGTATATTCACGAGCGTAAAAATGAGGATGAGTTAAACCGTGTGGTTGGTATGACTTCAGTTACTTACAATGTCACGGAAGACTTGAAAATCTTAGCCCGTACAGGTATTGACTACGGTGCGATGAGATTGAATGTTTTAGATCCATTATATTCTCCTTGGCAACCACAAGGTAGAGCTTTTGAAAGAACAAGCCTTGAAATGGAATCAAATTCAGATTTCTTAATTTCATATAACAAGAAAGTAGGTAAATTTGATGTCAATGTGAACGCAGGTGGTGCTTATTTACATCAAATCAGAAACTTTACAGATGTAGGATCATCAAAATTCTCTTCATCTGACTTCCAAAATCCTGGAGCAGGTAGTGATGTATTTCAAGACTTCTCTACTTATGAAATGATGATGACTTCATTGTATGCAACAGCTTCAGTAGGCTATAATGGTTATTTATACTTAGATGCTTCTGTTCGTAATGACTGGGCTTCAACATTACCTATTAATAATAATTCATTCTTATATCCTTCTATTTCGGGTACATGGGTATTCTCAGACATGGATTGGAGTGTTCCTGAATGGTTGTCATTTGGTAAGTTGAGAGCTTCATGGGCTCAAGTAGGTTCTCATACAGATCCTTATAGTTTGTATTTACAATATGATATTGACAACTGGGATCACAACGGCTTAAATTTCGGTAACATCAAAGGCAATGATATTCCAAACGCCAACTTAAAGCCAGCAATCCAAACTTCTTATGAATTTGGTATGGACTTAAGATTATTCAATGATAAATTAGGAATTGATGTTGCACGTTATTCATCATCTTCTGTAAACCAAATTATCCCTGTATCTATCTCGGATGTATCAGGATATGACAGAGCAATCATCAACGCAGGTGAGATTGTGAATAGAGGTTGGGAATTTGCAATGGATTTCAAAGCAATTGATAAAGGAAACTTCAAGTGGACTACAGCTTTAAATGCAGCATATAACTATAACGAAGTAGTTTCATTAACAGAAGGCGTAGATTTCTATGAAATTGCTTCAGCAGGTGGTATTTCTATCCAAGCCAATCCTGGTCAAGCTTACGGAGCATTAGTTGCGAAGAAAGCATTAAGAACTCCTGAAGGAGGATTTGTAGTCGACGGTGAAGGTCGTATCATGCAAGAAGATGAGCCTTCAATCATCGGTAACGGTGTACAGCCTTGGATGGCAGGTTGGAGAAACACATTCAACTATAAAAACTTAAGCTTATCAATCCTTATTGACGGTAAGTTTGGTGGCGATATCTACTCTTCAACAAATGCTTCAATGTACATTTCTGGTAAGCATGAAAACACAGTGGCAGGAAGAGAAGAATTCTACAATGGAGGTGCTTGGAATCCTGGCAACCTTTACTCAGCTGTAGAAGGAGACAATGGAGATGTTACTTATGAGAAATTTGAAGGTAACGTAGATCCACAACAGTATTGGGGGCGTTATGGAGGAATTGCAGAGTTTAACTTATACGATGCATCTTTCATCAAGCTTAGAGAGGTTTCAGTTTCGTACATGTTCCCTAAGCAATGGATGCAAAAAACTCCAATCAAAAACTTAAGCCTAACTGCTTCAGCATTTAACGTAGGTTACTTATGGAAAAGTACTCCAAATGTTGACCCTGAAGCAAGTTTCAGTTCAAGAAATGTATCGGGTGTTGAGTCAGCGACTTTAGCACTTCCAAGAACATTGAACTTCAAGTTAAATGCTAACTTCTAAAAGTTGAAAAAATGAAATTAAGAAATATATTACTAGCGGCAACTGTTGCTGCATCATCACTAATGGGTTGTACTCATAGATTTGAAGAGATAAATGACAACCCTTGGACATCAAACGACATCGATGTAAAACATGTCATGGCCTTTACTCAAGCAAAAATGTACGCTTCAGGTCACGAGGCTTGGAGATCATCTATCATTATGGGTGGAGCTTACGCTCAAAATACAGCTTGTCTTTACTCAACTGGTATGGGATTCACTACCAATGATGGTTATACTGAACCTACCTTCTCATTATTGTTTAAAGATATCATCAAGAACATTGAGGATTCAAAAGTAAGACTTGAGCAAGAAGAAGGAGTGGATCATTACATTGCTCAGTTTGATATCATCAAGGTGGTGAATATGCTTCGTGCTACTGAACTGTATGGTGATATTCCTTACTCAACTGCAGGTAAAGGCTTCACAGAAGGCATCTATTACCCAGTATACGAATCTCAAGAGGAAGTATTGGAAATGATGGTGATAGACTTATTGAATGCAAGAACTGCAATAAAAGCTTCTTCAGCTGAACAATTTACTTCTCACGATGCGTATGATGCTTCAACAGATAAGAAAGATCAGTACACTAAATTAGCCAATTCTTTATTGATCAAGATTGGTATGTTGATGTCAGAAGCTAATCCTGCTAGAGGTGCTGAGATCTTCAAAATGGGTTACAATGATGATGGAGGTTACATTTCATCATGGGCTGACGCTTCTTATGTAAGACATGTTGAGGCAGGTGGCCCTTGGGGACAGCACGTAAACGGTATTGGTATCGCTGTAGAAGGACAAGTAGGTGGTTTCTCACATGCCTTCCTTTCAGAAGCAGCATTGAAATACATGCAATCTCACCATGATCCTCGTATCTTCAGAGTTGTAGCACACTGTGACTATGTAGAAGGTGTGAGTAAAGCAGTAGATAACCCTTCACTATACCACAACTTTGATCCATTTGCACAAGCAGGAGAAGAAGGTGAGTTCAAGAAAGTACACTTCAGAGGTGTTCGTTTCGGTGACAACGGAGATGGCAATAGAGGCCTATTCTATAGAAAAGATACGGATGCAACACAACAAGCTGCATTCTGGAGAGATCAAAATGCGGGTGAAAGATCAGCTTATACTTTCCAAAATGAAGGACAGTTTATCACGCTTGCAGGTATGAACCCGGCAACTTTCAACAGAACAATGCCTTCGATTATTGTAGGTGCGGATGAAATTGCATTCTTAATTGCTGAGGCTTCCACTATTCCAGCTTACGGTATCAATGATGATGGTGCTTTTAGAAGAGGTGTAGAATTAGCGATTTCAAAATATGACGCTCTTGGTTTTGGTGGTGGAGATTATGAGAACAATTTCTCAAATCTTTACAAAGAACAAACTAATCCAGATTACAATCAAAATGAGAACAAAACTCAATATGTGAATGATGCAGTAGCAAGATATAATGCGGCAGCAGACAAACGTGATATTGTAGTGACAGAACACTGGTTATCACAAATCGGTAATGGATATACTTCATTTACTTTAGTCAACCGTACTGGTGGTCCTTCATTCTTGAACAAAGTTGTTCCTGTAGAGGAAAGAGATTATGATCTCCCTTCATTTGATAAAGATCCAATTGAAAATACAGACGCAACTTTAGATGGAACATTTGAAGTAGTATTACATAGAGGTGGTGTAACTGATTATACTAGACCATCACGTTTCCCTTATCCTAACAAAGAGTTAAACGCGAATGGTGAAAATGTGAGTGCCGCAATGCAAAGACAGAGAGGCTCAATATCAGAAGCAACTCACTTTATTGCAGTACCACAATGGTACAGTAAGAAGTAGTGAAAAAATTCGAAACCCTGAATTATCAGGAATACGAATAAGCTAATAAGTAAACGCATAATTATGAGGTTCAATATACTATATTGAACCTCTTTTTTTCAGGTTGGGTTGGTTAGCTCTTCTTTTATCAATTGATCATCAATTAGGTATTGCTTAGTATTCTAACTTTTACTTGTGTTGTTTTGTGAGTTGATACGTATTTTACTTGTATTTTATCTGGTTTCTAAAGTGTATGCTCTATTACATTTAGATATTGTCGACTTGTTTGCAAAGGTTAAGAAATGAATGCATGTTTTTGCATGTTTTAATGCATGAATGTCTCTGTTTTTTTTTATTTTTGCTGTATAAAGAACACTTTATGATAACCGAACCTTTATTAATCATACTTTAAATTAATTACCGTGTCGATCTTAAAATACATCAAAAATAGCTTAAAAGTCATTGTTTTCACGCCGTTGGTTGTGATGAGTGCATGTACTTCTGAAGTGCCGAAACAGGCATCCCATCAAAAACTAGTAGATTTTGTAGATCCTTTGATCGGCACAGGTGAGCATGGACATACTTTCCCTGGTGCAACTTTGCCTTACGGTGGAGTACAGTGTAGTCCCATCAATGGTGTAAGCGGCTGGGATTGGGTAAGTGGTTATCATATCTCAGATTCATTGCTCATTGGTTTTGGTCATTTGCACTTGAGCGGTACAGGTATTGGAGATTTAAATGATTTAATTGTTTTACCTACTGAAAAAGAACATCAGTTGGATCCAATGGAACAAAATCGTGAGAAATTACCTTATACACAGCGTTACTCTCATGATAATGAAGTAGCTGTACCGGGTTATTATTCAGTTCTTTTAGAAAATAGCGGTATTCAAGCCGAGATGACGACAGGAACAAGAGTAGGTTTTCACCGTTGGACTTACCCTCAATCGGCCAAAAAGCCATCGATGATTGTTAATCTTGGTTTTGCGGTCAACTGGGATGGAGTGACTAAATCATCATTAACTCAAATTGATGATTATAGTGTAAAAGGAGAAAGATTTTCTAAAGGTTGGGCTGAGGATCAAAGAGTATATTTTGAAATGAAATTTTCTCAACCCATCGATAAAATTAATATTGAAAAAGAAGGAGAGAGGTTAGTAGCTCAAATTTTCTTCAAAAATGTTGATAATCAACGTCAAGTAACAGCGGCGGTAGGTGTTTCTTCTGCTACTTTAGAAGGAGCTCATGTTGCTTTAGAGCAAGAAGCAAAGGGTTACGATTTCGATTTGAAGAAACAAGAGGCAAGTGATGTTTGGGAAGAGGCGTTAAGTCAAATCAAAATTACAACGAAGGACGAAAAATCAAGAGAGATTTTTTATACAGCATTATACCATTCAAAAATAGCCCCTGTAACGCATTCTGATGCACAAGGGAATTATAAAGGAGCGGACCATAAACTGCATCATGCAGATGGATTCAGATACTACAGTACATTTTCTCTTTGGGATACTTTCAGAGCGGTTCATCCTCTATCGACCATTATTGAGTCTGAGAAGAGAAATGCTGATTTTATCAATTCAATGTTGGCTCACTTCGATGAAACTGGACTTCTGCCTGTATGGGCATTGGCAGGTAATGAAACCAATTGTATGACAGGATATCATGCAATGCCTGTTTTGGCTGATGCGGTTTTAAAAGGAATTGAAGGAATCGATCCAAAGCGTGTATATGAAGCGATGAAAGTGACTTCAATGCAAGATGAGCGTGATTTGAAAGCGTATAAGAAATATGGTTTTATTCCATCTGATAAAGGTGGTGAGTCAGTGACAAAAACATTAGAATATGCTTACGATGACTGGTGTATTGCTCAGGTGGCAAAACACGTAGGTGATGATGCAGGGTATGCAGAATACATGAAACGTTCGGAAGGTTATAAACCACTTTTCGATCCTGAAACAGAATTTATGAGAGGGCGCTTGACGAATGGTACTTTCAGAACTCCATTTGATCCGGCAGAAGCAAACCATAGAGAAAATACCGATTACACTGAGGGTAATGCATACCAACATAGTTGGTTTGTATTACAAGATGTTCAAGGTTTGATTGATTTGTTCCCTTCTAAAGAAGCGTTTGTATCTAAATTAGATGAATTGTTTACAGTTTCATCAGAACTAACGGGCGATAATATATCTCCTGATATTACAGGATTAATTGGTCAGTATGCTCATGGTAACGAGCCATCGCACCATATTGCCTATCTATACAACTATGCGGGTGAAGCATGGAAAACACAAGAAAAAATACACGAAATTCTGTTTACACAATATGATAATACTCCTGAGGGAATCAGTGGTAATGAGGATTGTGGTCAGATTTCAGCATGGTATGTATTCAGTAGCCTAGGTTTTTACCCCGTAAACCCTGCTCAAGGAATATATGTGATTGGTACTCCAATTTTTGAAGAAGCAGTCATGAAAACTTCGAGTGGAAATGAATTTAAAGTAATTGCTAAAAACGTATCAAAAGAAAATAAGTATATCAATAAAATCATATTAAACGGTCAATCGATAGATCGTTTATATATCACTCATCAAGAGATCATGAGTGGAGGAGTAGTAGAGTTTGAAATGACAAACACGCCGAATAAACAATTAGGTGTGTCGAGCTCTATTCCGATGAATGCATTATAATTAAAAACCTAAAAACATGTTTGGATAAAAGTAGGTCCCAATCATGTTTTCAATTCAATGAAAAATAGAATCATAAAGAACACGTTTTATGACGCTATTTTTCATTGACGATAAATCAAAATATTAACCATATATAGCTTAACAAAGCTAATAAAACCAAAGAAAGAGAGTGAGATTGAAGAGTACTAAAGCATACTTTTCATAAGGACTAACTCATTTCTCTTTTACAAAAGATTATGAACGTAACATTAGAAATTTGCTCATACACGGTGGACTCCGCCATCAATGCCCAAAAAGGAGGGGCAGACAGAATTGAGTTGTGTGGAGGAAGGCTTGAAGGAGGTACGACACCGAGTGAAGGTATGATGAAATTGGTAAGAAAAAGTGTAGATATTGATGTTTACCCGATTATTAGACCCAGAGGTGGCGACTTCTATTTTACCGATCTAGAGTTTGAAGAGATGTTGGAAGACATCAAAACCGCTAAAAGATTAGGTATGAATGGAGTGGTGATTGGGGCACTTACTGCAAATGCTGAAATAGATGTAGATAGGTGTAGAGTACTGGTAGAAGAAGCCAAACCTTTGGGTGTCACTTTTCATAGAGCTTTTGACATGGCAAGAGATTCTCACAAAGCATTAGAAGATTTAATTGGTCTTGGTGTGGATAGAGTATTGACGTCAGGTCAGATGATGACGGCTCCTGAGGGAGTTGAGGTATTGAAAGGTTTAGTAAAACAAGCCGATAGCCGTATTGAGATTATGGCAGGGAGCGGTGTTTTACCAAAAAATGTAAAGGAAATTATAGAAAAAACTGGGGTAACTGCAGTGCATTCTTCCGCTTCAAAATTGGTAGATAGTCAGATGACTTTTAAGAACAATGGAGTAGCAATGAGTAAAGAAAGTACTGGCTCAGAATATTTAAGAGCGGTAACATGTGATAAAACAGTAGAGTCGCTCAAAAATGAAATAAATAAATAGACGACAGCAAATGAAACAGCAAATTCTTCAACTACTCGCTTTAACTGTATTAATGGTAAGCTGTGGACCTAAAGAAATTCCATCTATAGGTGACAAAGTTTATCATGTATTTGATCAAGAGCACCTTTACTTTGATCCTGAATTGACAAAAGACGGCATTAGAGTAAGTGATACGGAACCCTTCTATATTGAATCAGGACGTATCATGCTTCGTAAACTAAATATTCCAAAATTCGAACGTGAAACCAAAGTCTCTATTATAGTAGAGGAAACTTCAGCAGGTGATCGTTGGGATAAGGCAGGGTCCGTGTTTGTAATGGATGCCAATGGAGTGAATATGTTGACGGTAGCTCAAAAGCAATACAAGTTGAAGCATAGCGATGATGCCGAACAAACGGATAATTATCCGGGTATGATTGCAGAAGGAGAATACAAACCTGCTGTGGAATTGATGCGTTTTATGACACCGTTTGGAGTGGGGCATTATTCAAAGCAAGATACTTCAAAATACCCTAACAGAATGCCGGTTTATATTGATGGATGGGCAGAAAAGGCGATGTGGAAACAGGATATCACTCAGCTTTTACCTTTATTGGAAGGAGAGGTGTATATCGGTGTTCACATTGACACTTGGACCAAAGAGGGGTATAATGTAGATGTGAAATTACGATTTGATGAATCTGAAAATGCCTATGCACCTGCCAAGAAACGTTGGGTAGCTCCAGTATTAAACTCTGTAAGATATATTCCGCCTCAAAGAGGTTGTGATAAATTCCAAAGAGCAGATATGGGTACTTCTGTAGAAATTCCTGAGAATGCTAAAGATGTTCAGTTGGCGTATATCACTACGGGGCATGGTGGACATTCTGGAGGAGATGAGTTTGTCCCTACAGAAAACATCATTAAATTAGATGGAGAAGAATTCTTCAAGTTCACACCTTGGAGAACCGATTGTGCCTCTTTCCGTAGATTTAATCCTACATCAGGAGTTTGGTTGAAGAAGAGAAATGTAGATTACATTGACTGGGAAGCAAAAGGCTACAGAACGAAAGAAATTGAAGAGCCGGAAGCATCATCGGATTTGTCAAGATCTAACTGGTGCCCAGGTTCAGATGTACCACCTATGATCATTCCGATGGATAAAATTTCGGGGCAACATGAGATTACGGTGAGTATGCCAACAGCACAAAAACTGAAGGAAGGAGAACAAAACTTCTGGTTTGTTTCTGCTTACTTGTTTGGTGAATTAAATTAATACCAAGAAATATAAGACTAGCTCAAGGCACGATCGCCTTGGGCTATTTTAGCATAAATGAAATAAGATGAAGAACATTACTTACCTAACTTACGCATTTCTATCACTACTAATTTTGAGTTGTTCAACAGATTGGGAAAGCCCAGAGCAATTGAAAAAATCTTATCCTTTACATTCCGATTGGGAATTCAAACAAGCCAATAAGGAGCAATGGTACCCTGCGACCGTTCCGGGAGTAGTGCACACTGACTTATTTCAAAATAAACTAATTGAAGATCCATTTTACCGTCAAAATGAAAAAGATTTACAATGGATTGAAGAAGAAGATTGGGTTTACAAAACAACTTTTGACTTACCGACTTCTTTCAAAGAAAATCAACATTTTGCCTTAAATTTCGAAGGTCTAGACACCTATGCTGATGTAACATTGAATGGCAAAAAGGTGATCTCTTCCGACAACATGTTTGTGGGGTACAACAAAGAAGTAACCTCACTATTAAAGGAGAAAGGAAATGTACTGGAAGTCTATTTTCATTCACCTATCAAAATAACAAAACCACTTAGAGAGCAAGCAGGCTTTGAATATCCTGCCGACAATGATGCAAGAGAGGAAAAATACAGTATTTACTCTCGTAAAGCACCTTATTCGTTTGGTTGGGACTGGGGTCCGCGTTTTGTGACTTCAGGGATTTGGAGACCTGTAGAATTAGTGGTTTGGAACAGTGCCCAAATTAATGACGTTCACTTACAGCAAGTGAGCTTGACAGAAGAAAAAGCAAAGTTGAAAGCTACGGTTGAAGTAAAATCAAGTGTAGTGGGAGACGCCAATATCCGCTTGACTAACAGTTCATCTACTTTCTCATCTGAAGAGAAAAAAGTGATGTTGAATAAAGGCTTGAATGTGATCGAATTGGAAGCGGAAGTTGAGAACCCAGAATTATGGTGGCCAAATGGTTTGGGTGAGCAAACAAGATACGAGATCATCACACAATTGAATGTAGACGGTGATTTTGTGGATCAAGAATCACATAAAATTGGTTTTAGAACTGTGGAAGTGATCAACGAACCGGACAGTATTGGTGAAAGTTTCTTTGTGAAAGTCAATGGACAGCCCGTATTTATGAAGGGTGCTAACTACATTCCACAAGACAGTTTCTTGCCATCAGTGACAAAAGATCGTTACGATTGGATGATCGAAAGTATGGTAAGAGCACACATGAACATGGTGCGTATGTGGGGTGGAGGAATTTACGAAAGTGATTACTTCTATGATCAATGTGATGAAAAAGGACTTTTAGTATGGCAGGACTTTATGTTTGCTTGTACAATGTATCCGGGGGATAAAGACTTTATCAGAAAAGTAAAAGAAGAAGCGGCTTACAATATTAAGCGTTTAAGAAATAGACCATCATTGGCTTTATGGTGTGGTAATAATGAGGTTGGTGTAGCTTGGGATAACTGGGGCTGGCAAGATTCTTATGGCTGGTCTGAAGAAGTACAAACAAAACTGAAAGAAGATTACAATAGATTATTTAAAGAAGTATTGCCAGATATGGTGAAAACATATGATGAAGGCCGTTTCTATTATCCTTCATCACCAATTTCAAACTGGGGTAATTTAGAAGACTTCACCATTGGAGATAACCACTTCTGGGGCGTTTGGCATGGAAAATATCCATTTGAAAGCTTCAAAGAATATGTTCCTCGCTTTATGAGTGAATATGGTTTCCAGTCTTTTCCATCTTTCAAAGCCATCAAGAAATTCACAATCGAAGAGGATTGGGGCTTGGAAACGGATGTGATGAATACGCATCAGAAAAGCTATACAGGTAATGGTTTGATTAAAGTCTATATGGAAAGAGATTTTAATGTACCCACTGACTTTGAAGACTTTGTTTACGTGGGCCAATTGCTTCAAGCGGATGGTATGCGTCAGGGTTTTGAGATCCACCGTAGAAGAATGCCTTACTGTATGGGTACGTTGTACTGGCAACTGGATGATTGTTGGCCTGCTGCTTCTTGGTCGTCAATTGATTACTATGGAGAGTGGAAAGCATTACACTATGCGGCGGAAAGAGCATTCCAACAACAGTTGATTTCTACTGATATTGAAGATGAATTATTGGCGGTATGGTTAGTCAATGATGAGTGGAAAGACTTTGGAGCAACCTTGAATGTAAAGTGGAATACATTTGAAGGAAAAGAAATAGCGAAAAAGTCTTTACCGATCAAAGTAGATGGTAACACCTCTAAGGTAGTTTTAGAAATTACTTTGGAAGAGCTTTTAGGTAGAAAATCAACATTACAAGAAAGAAAATCAATGTACTTAACCTTAGAAGCTGTTGATGCTAAAGGAAAAGTGATAACGAAAAACTATGCTTTCTTCGTCAAACCAAAAGATCAGATTTTGCCAAAAGCAAACATCACGACAACAGTTATTGAAAACGGAAATGAATTAAAAATCAAGCTGCAATCAAATGCTTTTGCAGAAAGTGTAGCATTGAGTTTAGAGGGGGAAGCAACCGCGCATTTCTCGGATAATTATTTCCACTTAGAAGCAAATCAAGAGAAAGTAATTACAGTAGAAAGAACAACAATTACAGCTGAAGAATTGAAACAAGCATTAGAAGTTAAATGCTTGAATAACCTATAAGATTTACCCCTTGAACCAAATAAATATTAGCCCCATGACAGTAGTCTTGGGCTAATAAGGTTCTTGAAATGATGTTGGTTCATTTACATCGTACCAAAAATGGCTGTAAAAAGTAACTATCAACAAAACTAATTTAACTATAACAAACCAAGTAGATTGAAATGAAACGTAGAGATTTTATCAAAACAACAGGATTATTTACAACAGGCTTAACCATGGCAGGGGGTACCACTATGGCCTCAGCAATGTTTGAAGAAAAATACCCATCCCATAGACCTATAGTTGCTGAAAGAAAATTCACTTCCGATGCAGTCGAAAAAATTATCAAAAAGGTAGCCAAGAAAATTGGAGATGATGAACTCCGATGGATGTTTACCAACTGCTACCCTAATACTATAGATACCACTGTTGAATTCACCATGAAGGGAGACCGACCGGATACTTTTGTGATCACCGGAGATATTCCTGCCATGTGGCTGAGAGATTCAACAGCACAAGTTTGGCCTTACCTTCCTTTAGCCAATGAGGATGATAAGTTGAAAACCATGATTAAAGGTTTGGTGAACCGACAAGCTGAATGTGTTTTGTTGGACCCTTATGCCAATGCTTTTGAGAAAGATCCTACAGTAAAATCAAAATGGGCTGAAACGGACATTACGGATATGAAGCCTGGAACTCATGAAAGAAAATGGGAGATTGATTCATTATGTTATGCTGTGAGATTAGCGAATGGTTATTGGAAGAAAACAGGAGATGCTTCCATTTTTGATGCTACTTGGCAACAATCAGCAAAACTGATTGTCCAGACTTTCAAAGAGCAACAGCGTAAAGACGGAGTAGGGCCATATACTTTTTCAAGGGTAACTCAAAAATACGAAGATACCATGGCCAACTGGGGAGCTGGAGCCTCTATGAAACCATGTGGATTGATCGTCTCTTCATTCCGTCCCTCAGATGATTCTACTTTATTACCATTTCTTATTCCATCCAATTTATTTGCGGTAGCGTCATTAAAACAGTTGGCTGATATTTATACCAATGTAGTCAAAGACAACGCATTTGCTGATGAATGTCTGGCTTTAGCTGAAGAAGTAGATAATGCCATTAAAAAATATGGCACAAAAGACCACTTAGACTTTGGTGAAATTTTAGCCTTTGAGGTCGATGGTTTTGGTAACCAGTACTTTATGGATGATGCCAATGTGCCAAGTTTACTTTCAATGCCTTATTTGGATTGCATGGATGCTGATGACCCTTTATATCAAAGAACTAGAAACTTTGTATGGTCAGAGAATAACCCTTATTTCTTTAAAGGAAAATACGAAGGAATTGGCGGCCCTCACGTAGGTTTGGATTATGTATGGCCAATGTCAATTATTCAAAAAGGACTCACTTCAGAAGATCCACAAGAATTAAAATGGTGCTTGGAACAATTGAAAGCAACGCACGCTGATACTGGTTTTATGCATGAATCTTTCCATAAAGACAATCCTGAGAAATTTACACGTTCATGGTTTGCATGGACCAATACTTTATTTGGTGAATTAGTGTATAAAATATATCAAACTCACCCTGAATTACTGAAATAATACAAACGAGTCTCAAGGTCGATTTCAATTGGTCTTGAGGCTATGATACCTAATTAAAAATGATTTTAAGACTAATCTCTATCCTCAGTGTTATCACTCTTTTTGTAGCCACTTCAACTTTGGCTCAGAAGTACCCAACACCTGAAAGTTATTTGTGTTATCAATCTACAACCCCTATCAAAATTGATGGTGTTTTGGACGAAGAAGATTGGGCAAATGCTGAATGGACGCAGGACTTTGTTGATATTGAAGGAGACAAACAACCCAATCCGCCATTTCAAACAAGATTGAAAATGTTGTGGGATAAAGATTACTTGTATATCGCTGCTGAGTTGGAAGAACCTCACCTTTGGAGTACGATTACCGAAAGAGACGCAGTGATTTATTTTGACAACGATTTCGAAGTTTTTCTTAATCCTGTTCCTACGTCTTCTCAATATTACGAGTTTGAAATGAACTTGCTCAATACCGTTTGGGATTTGATGATGACTAAACCGTACAGAGACGGAGGGAAGTTTATGAATTCATGGCAGATTGAAGGCTTAAAGTCAGCAGTAAAAATGTATGGCACTTTGAATGATCCATCAGACAAAGATGAAAAGTGGACATTGGAAATTGCCTTTCCATGGAATGTAATTGCTCAGGAACACCCTTTAGCCATTTTCCCAAAAGAAGATACACGTTGGAGAATCAATTTCTCAAGAGTAAACTGGGACTTGGAAGCAAAAGAAGGGGAGTACACCAAAAAAATCAATCCTGATACAGGAAGACCTTACCCGGAACACAATTGGGTGTGGTCACCACAAGGAGAGATAGCCATGCACATGCCGGAACAATGGGGTTACCTTCATTTTACAGAAAGTAAAGTAGGAGAGAAAGTCAGTAAAGAAATCAAAGAAACGGAAGGGGAAAGACTACACCGTCATTTATATGATATTTATTATAAACAAAAGAAATACTTTATAACAAATAGAGTGTATGCTAAAACCTACGAAGAATTGGGAGGAGTCGACAAAATGTACTTTGACGGAGAAGAAGTGACCCCAAAAATGGAACTTACACTGACCGGTTTTCAATTGGTATTGGAAGTGCCTCAGGAAAAGAAGATTTACGTGATCAGAGAAGACAGTTCTACTGATATAATTGAAATGAATTAGAGTATATTTATAAGCCAAAAAGAAATCTTATAAATACTCGTAAATACTACTACACATAAAATGGAGAAAAGAGAATTTCTTAAAATCGCAGGACTAGCAACAGCAGGGGCCGTATTAGGGCTTCCCGTACTAGCAAAAGGAAAAAAGCTTCCAACACGTTGGATGTGGCTTCATGCACACGATGACTGGACTGACACTCAATGGGGAGAGAAATTGGATGTACTCAAAGACTGCAACATTGAAGGTGTTCTTTTAGGAGGAAATGAAGCTTCTTACAAAAGAATGTATCCATTACTGAAAGCAAGAAACATTGAAATGCACGCTTGGATGTGGACACTCAACAGAAATGGAGATAAAATAGCCAAGCAAAATCCAGATTGGTACGCAGTAAGTGGCGATGGACGTTCATGCTATGAGTACCATCCTTATGTAGATTACTACCAATGGGTTTGTCCTTCTAAAGAAGAAGTTCAAGAACATATCATCAAGCAAGCTGTTTCATTAGCTAAAATTGAAGGTGTGCAAGGAGTTCATTTGGATTACGTGCGTTATTCAGATGTTATTTTGGCGTCTTCATTACAGCCACTTTATGGAATTGTGCAAGACAAAGAATATCCTGAATGGGATTTCTGTTATTGTGAAACTTGCCGTCAGAAATTCAAAGAAGAGTCAGGTATCGATATCAAAGAACTGAAAGACCCCACTGCATCTGAAGAATGGCGTCAGTATCGATACGATTCCGTTACACGATTGGTGAACAAAATTTATGATGCGGTCCACAAAGAAGGAAGTGTGCTTTCAGCCGCTGTTTTCCCTTACCCGGACTTAGCCAGAAAAATCTGCCGTCAATCATGGGATGATTACAAGTTGGACATAGTGTTTCCAATGATTTATAATAATTTCTATGAGGAACCAATTGACTGGATCAAATTTGCGACAGAACAAGGCGTTTCAGATGTAAAAGGGAAATTCAAAGAGCCATTGATTACAGGACTTTATACGCCTGCTTTACCAAAACAAGAGGATATGGAAGAGGCCATTAAATTGGCCAAAAAAGGTGGAGCTAAAGGTTTTGCGATCTTCGACCTTGCTGGAATGCAAGAACCTCATTGGAAAGCCCTGAAGAATGTGAAATAACTCCTTCTGATTTATATATATAGCTTTATCCCGATTTCCGACTTTGTGTTGGAGATTGGGGTTTTTGTTGTGTATATAACAAGGTAAACGCTCTTAAAATGTGGTATAGTGAAATATCATCTTTTAGACTGATAAAATAGCTTAATTTTGTTATCAATGCTAAATGAATCACTGTATTACGCTTTTTCTATACAAAATTGAAGAAAACTTCAGATGAACAGGAAATGAAAAAAATACTATTCTTATCACTCTTGCAAACATGTTTTGTGATAGGGCTGTTTGCTCAAAATAAATCCATTAACGTCATGAGTTTCAACATTAGAATGAATACTCCTAATGACGGTGATAATGCATGGCCGCACCGTAAACAATGGGTGGGTGATGTCATAAAATTCAATAACGTAGCTATTTTGGGATGCCAAGAGGTTTTGGTAGATCAATTACATGATTTAGAAAATGAATTGCCCCATATGTCTTATGTCGGTGTAGGCAGAGATGATGGAAAAGAAGGTGGAGAGTTTTCTCCGATTTTTTATGATACAAAAGAATTTAAACTCATTGAATCAGGAACATTTTGGTTGTCTACAACACCAGAAGAACCAAGCAAAGGTTGGGATGCCGCTCTTCCTAGAATTTGTACCTGGGCCAAATTAAAACATAAACATTCCAAGAGAACTATGATTGTGATGAATACACATTATGATCATATGGGAGACGAAGCCAGAGTAGAGTCTTCAAAGTTAATAGCTCAAAAGGCACAAGAATTTTCGAATAAAGGGAAAATATCAGTCGTGTTAATGGGTGATTTAAACAGTACTCCTAATTCAACGGCAGTCATGGAATTACAAAATGTATTTCAAGATACGAAAACATTAAGCCTAACAACTCCACTAGGTCCTACAGGTACTTTCCAAGCATTTGATTATAATGCAGCTTTAAAAGATCAGATTGACTTTATAATGACTTATGGTTATTTTAAAGTATTAAGATATGCTCATATTGCTGAGGCAAGAGATCATAAATTCCCTTCAGACCATTTACCAGTTTTTGTAGAAATCCAATAATTATCAATCAATGAATAAATTAAAAATAGTACTTTATGTCTTCTTCGTAAGTTTGTTCATGAGTTCGTGTACACCAACTTACCTTACTTCTACCTCTCCTGATGAAACTTTGATTTTAGAATTTGATTTAGATGATGAGGGAAAGCCGTGGTACCAAGTGACATGGAATGGAACTCCCATCGTAAAACAATCTTACCTAGGTTTTGATCTCAAAGACCAAGCACCTTTAAAAGGAAACTTTAAAGTGGTAGGGGAGTTACGAAATACTTTAAATCAAACATGGGAACAGCCTTGGGGAGAGAATAAAAAAGTATTAGATCATCACAATGAGTTGACTGTATTTTTAGAGGAGAAGGATGGTGCGAAAAGAAAAATGAATATTATTTTCAGACTTTTCAATGATGGTATTGGCTTCCGTTACGAAATCCCCGAACAACCTAACTTAAAGGATTTTGTGATTATGAACGAAAACACTCAGTTTGTGCTTAACGATAATCATGATGCATGGTGGATTTGGGCTGATTATAATACCTATGAAAAGTTATACAACCAAACAGATGTAGATTCTGCTACTTGGGTAGCGACTCCAGTAACTTTTAAGACAAAAGACAACCTTTATATTTCTTTGCATGAGGCTGCATTAACGAATTATGCAGGCATGACATTGAAATTAGATGACAATAAGAAATATACTTATAATGCTGCATTAGTACCTTGGTCAAATGGTGATAAAGTGAGAGCGACAGCTCCTATGAAAACACCTTGGAGAACGATACAAGTAGGGCAAAAGGCTGCAGATTTAGTCAACTCTAACATTATAGTAAACCTTAACGAACCTTCTAAAATCAAAGATCCTTCTTGGATTCAGCCAATGCAATATTTAGGGATCTGGTGGGAATTCCACATCGGTACCAAAGAGTGGAAAGAAGGACCAAGACAAGGTGCCACGACAGCATCTGCAAAAAAATACATTGATTTTGCTTCTGAAAATAATATTGGGGGTGTAGTAGTAGAAGGCTGGAACTCTGGTTGGGATAAATGGGGACAAAAAGACGCCTTTGATCATATCACTCCCGCAAAAGGTTATGACTTAGAAGAAGTTGCCAACTATGCTCAGGATAAAGGAGTTTACTTGATCATGCACAATGAAACAGGTGGCGATATTCCTGCTTATGAAAAATACATGGATGAGGCGTTCAAACTGTATGAAAAACTAGGGATTCATGCTTTGAAAACAGGGTATGCTGGAGGAATTTATCCTAGAGGAGAACATCATCATGGTCAGTTTATGGTGAACCATTATAGAAAAGTCGTTGAAAAGGCAGCTCAACATAAAATCATGTTAGATGCCCATGAACCCATCAAACCCACAGGTATTCGAAGAACATGGCCAAACATGATGACTAGAGAAGGTGTAAGAGGTATGGAATGGAACGGTTGGAGTGATGGAAACCCTCCAAATCATACTGTTACGATTCCATTTACAAGGATGTTAGGTGGTCCAGTAGATTATACTCCAGGCATTTTTGATGTGAAGTATGAAAATAACCCTAATCGTGTGGCTTGGAATACTACTGCTGAGATCATGAATGAAGCGAGAGTACATACTACTTTAGTGAAGCAATTGGCATTGTCTATTATTTTGTATAGTCCTTTACAAATGGCTGCGGATTTAGTAGAGAATTATGAAAAAGAAATGAAAGCCTTTCAATTTTTATCTTCTTCTACTGCAGATTGGGATGAAAGTAAAATGTTAGCGGGTGAAATTGGAGAGTTTGCGATTACAGCAAGAAGAACTGATAAAGAATGGTTTTTAGGAGCCGCAACAGATGCAACAGGTAGAGCTGTAAGCGTGAGTCTTGATTTCCTAGAACCTAATAAACTTTATAAAGCAACTATCTATGCAGATGCACCTGGCTCAACACATCTCAACGAGCCAACAAAATACGTGATCACTGAAAAGAATGTTACTTCAAGTGAAGCAATGTTGATTCAGATGAATGCAGGTGGTGGTACAGCTATTCATTTCAAAATACTTGACTAAGTAATTCGGAAATATAAATCTTGAAAATGGTTGGGATTCGATTAATGGAATCTCAACCATTTTTAATTCTCAATTATTTTAGACTTAGTTTTCATTAATTAAAGCAATTTCATTTGTCTTTTGAACTGTAATTTAGCTTTTGCGTTCAAAGTCTTGACTTTTTTGGTTCGTTTTTGTTTTAAGTTAAAAATGAAGAAGAAGGATGCTTGAGAGTAGATCCTATAAATACTTGTAGAAAGGTAGATTGGAAGTTGATGAAAACTTAGTTTACAATGTACTTAGGGGTTTAAAGAACAAGTCAGGAATATTGATTTGGAAATCAAACACAGTATAGATCTGAAATAATAAAAAAAAGGTTGCTACTTTTTAAAAGTAGCAACCTTTTCTATTTGGTGACTCAAAATATTAATCTTCTTGAGATAATAAATTTAAGTCTAAATTTCTTGCTTTAATTTGTTGAAAAACTTCTTTGTTTTCTTCTGCTGTAACAAATTTACTGCTTGTTACATCATAAACATAAAAATCAATAGCACCAAGGGTCATTACAATAAGAGCGATAGAAGCGTAACCTTTCAAAGGAGAGAAATATTGTAAAAAGGCCTTATACAATTTAAATAAGATAGCAATGTTTGAAATTACCAAATAAATTAACAAGATAGTATTAAATAAAAAAACCATAATATATTTAGTATAGTAACGTAAGTTGTTTCATATTAACTTTCATTTAAGACTACTTACGCAAGCTTAAAAATTATGTTATTATGTAGTTGAAATTCTTTGTAAGAAATACGTTTAATTTATAGAAATTATTGTTCCAAAATACTGAAACAATCCATAAACTTCTGTCTTAAATACAATTATACTAAATAAACGTAAGGATTAATAAATTTAGTATATAAAAAAAGATCTTTCTTTAAGAAAGATCTTACGTAAGCTTTTTTTTATAAAATGCATCTAAGGTTTTTTGAACCCTAAAAACATGTAATAGTGCTTTGGTATTAACTTATTGCTTAGTAGGCAATAAGGTTGATATTTTTCCAACCAGAGTCACTAATAAAGTCTTCTCCAGTTTCTAGCATGTCTTCATCATCCTTTTTGTAATACCAGTTCACAACAGCCTCACCTTTTCCTTTTTCTTGATATTCTTGAAGCATTTCAATGATTTTGAAAAAACTTTTGGATGATGCTGTGTTGAAGTAGGTCATCTTGTAATTCAATGTGATATTCAGACCACTTTCTTCTAAGTACTTTGATACCCAAACGAATAAAGGTTCAAAAAACTCAGCAGTATATTCGTGGTATGATTGACCAGAAACCTCTAATAGGCCTTTTGCAGGATCGAAGTTTACCTCCGGGACAAATTCCTTCTTCTTAATAAATAATTTTTCCACGCGCTGTTTAGTTATTTTTTAACAATATATACTTTTATAACCGGTTTACATAAAAAACGGACTTTTTATTTTTGGTGTTCCTGCTGGTACTTTCCAACAAGTAACGCCATCAAAATAGCCATATAAAACTGACCTACCATTGCAAAGATTACGGTAAAGGCTTTAGTTTCATCAGTGGTGGGAGAAATATCTCCGTAGCCAACAGTTGTCAAAGTAACAAAACTAAAATAAATTATATCAGAAATGTCCACAATTCTATTGAATGCGGTTCCATTATATAATAAATCACATATTTTAAATAAGATAAATGCAATTACACCTATCTGAATATATCCCGCAATTGCTCCTAAAATCGTATTGACATCAACTTTCTTTGAGTGCCATACTTCTTGTAATAAGACAAAAAGAAACATGGTAAAATAGACCAACATTGCACTCCAAGTTACAAAGTCGATATTGTCAATATGTAAACTTAAGGAAGCACTTTTACTGACACTAACGAAAACAAAGAATACTACAGTTACCCGTCGATACAACTTTCGTTCTCTTGTAAAGTTGATGATAGCAACCATCAGAACAATCAAAGTGATGTCTGAAATTTCGTCTGAATAAATAAAAGCTTGGAATATAATGGGTGCCCAGAGTACTGACACCAATGAAATCAATAAGATAACATATTTCTTATCGTAGAGTCCATCTTTAAGTTTTTGGCTAATCAAAGGCATTTTGTCTGAATTCTTCTACTTTTTGTTCTAATTGAGGGAAAAAAGCCTCATGGCAATCTAAGAAAAAATTGTAATCATTTTGAAGCCATTCTACAGATTTTGAAATAGGAGCTAAGTTTTTTATTCTTCTTTCCATTCCATGAAAAACCTGTTCTAACCCTTCGAAATATTGGTAGGCATTGAGCCAATCATACAATTTCAGGTAAGGATGCATATTTGTAGCTTTTTCAGGTACCCAGCTTTCATCCCACATTTTGTGATGATAAAATGAATCTGCAAAAGCTCTCAAACTTTGTTGATGACAATTATTCCAATTCTTAGCAAGAAAATGATCATGATAGATATCGGTGACTACCATCGAAAACCTTCCCGCATGAGGCTTTAGTTTATTGGACATTTCTTTTGTGATAGGATGTTGATCCGTGAAATCGTCAATAAACCGGTGTAGTTTTATACCCTGTTGGATTTTTTGTGGATAAGAGGAAAGGTTTTTTCCTTTTACAAAATCTCCAATAAAATTACCAAACATCTCTTCCGAGTCTGTATAGGATAAATAAAGGTGTGCGAGATAATTCAAATTCTTTTATTTAATAATCAGATGCTAATCAATTTAGTACCTCTGAGCTAATTTTTTAATTTCATTGGCAATCCCTTTTCGTAGAGCAAAAGGAGAAAGCACTTCTACTTGATTGCCCCAACTCAAAATAAGTGATCTTAACTCCATATTATCCACCAAACGTAGTTTTACCTCCAATCCATTATGATTTTCAGCAATGACTTCCTGCGTTTCATGTATAGGTGTATTTTTAATAAAGTTAGCAGCATATTCTCCATTAAATAGAAGACGGATTTCTTGTGGATTTCCTTTTAATGTTACTCCTAGACAGTTTTTAAAATAGACATCTCTGTTGAAATCAACCTGATGAGGTTCGAAAAAGACCAATTGAGATTGCAATTCTATACCTTGTACTCTGTCAATTGCTAAGGTTCTAATTCCTTGCCTGTTTTCAGCGTAACCCGTGATATACCAAAGTCCCTTAAACTCCTTCAAAAGATACGGATGAAATGTGTAATTGTCTTCATACAATGCACCAAATTTTTTGTAAGCGATGTTAATCACTTTATGATCTTTTGTCGCAGAGATTAACTCGGAGAAAATGGAAGTGCCTTTAGTGTAGAGTGATTTTTCAATCTGAATATAGTTTTCAAATTGCTCTTTCTTCTCGTTTTTGAATTTTTTCGTGATCTCTAAACCATCCAATACTTTATCAACAGCAGTAGAAAAGCTGCCTAAAACAGGGAGGTCTTTGAATTCTTCCAAAAAAGTTTCTACAAAATTCAATGCTTCCAAGTGCTCTCCGGTAAGACTCACACCCAAGAGTTTATAAGACGAGTCTGTATAATAATATCCTCCTTCTCTTTTATTGTAAGCCAAAGGAGCATCAAATTCATATCTGAGTGCTTGAATGTCTTTTTCAATAGTTGAAGGTGAATTGACCCCAAACTCTTCACTACATTTGTCCAGTAGCCTTTGTTTTGAAGGAAAGGGATATTGCTTACTACGAATGAGTTTATCTATTAATAGGTATCTTAAAAAGGAAAGCTTACTACTTTTCATTGACTAAATTTGTGCTTTAAACAAGAATGCTGAACGACAAGTTAATTAAAATAACTTTTTTTTTATCGCTTAAACAAGCATTTTTGAGTAATTAAAATTGTGTATGTTTGGTATTATTGCCAATCATTTCTTGTAAAGAAAACTAATTTGACATACAAAGTTAGAATGTTTAATCAAAAGATTGTTGAGACAAAGGTATTAATCCAAAAAATTTCTATTCTAAAATTGTGGAATGCTTTTTTGGTATTGATCACATTCTATTTATCAAAGTGGTTAAAAAAGCCGCTTCATCGTGGTAATCCCATAAGTCTTTCTATCGAACCGACTACTTCCTGTAATTTAAGGTGTCCCGAATGTCCAAGTGGATTACGTTCCTTTACGAGACCTACCGGGATGCTCTCAGTAAGTATGTTCGAAAAATTAATGGAAGAACTTAAAGATACATTAATCTATTTAACCTTTTACTTTCAAGGTGAACCTTTCCTTCATCCCAAATTTCTAAAGATGGTGAAGGTGGCACATCAATCCGGTATCTACACTTCTACTTCTACTAATGCACATTATTTTTCGGATAAAGTGGCCAAAGAAACGGTTGAGTCTGGGTTGGACCAACTGATTATTTCTTTAGACGGAACTTCCCAAGAAGTGTATGAACAGTATAGGATTGGGGGAGACTTGAATAAAGTGTTAGAAGGCACAAAAAAAGTAATTGAGTGGAAAAAGAAGTTAAAAAGTAGCACACCAAGAATAGTTTTTCAGTTTTTGGTAGTGAAACCTAACGAGCATCAAATTGAAGAAGCGAAACAATTGGCTGATGAATTGGGTGTGGATAAAATAGTATTTAAAACAGCTCAGATTTATAATTATGAAAACGGGTCTCCATTGATTCCCAGTATCCAAAAATATTCTAGGTATAAAAAAAATGGCGATGGTACTTTTTCTTTCAAGGGATCTTTAGAAAGAAGTTGTTGGAGAATGTGGCATTCGGCAGTGCTGACATGGGACGGAAAAGTAGCACCTTGTTGTTTTGATAAAGATGCAGAACATGTATTAGGGTCTTTAAAAAATGATTATATTAGATTTTTGGATATTTGGAATGCTCCTTCATATACTAATTTTAGAAAGCAGTTGTTGAATGGAAGGGAGAATATAGATATTTGTAAAAATTGTACTGAAGGGATTAAGATCTTTGGATGATCTCTTCAAAAGCTGATAATATTGGGGTTAAGCTAAAAAATAAACATTGAAATGAACGATCCTACGATAGAAAGAGTCTTATGGTTGGTAGTGATAGCATTATTAGTTATTGGTATAATAATTCTGGAATTAGTACGAAGAAAGCAGCATAAAGTAAGTAAGCGTTCGTATCAAGCCCAGAAAGAAAAAATTGCTTATTTAGAAGAGAAATTAAAAGAAAAAGAAGCTCAGAAAATTAACCCTCCAAAGGTCAACAAACCCAAGGTCACTGAAGTACAGGAAGAGGTTTCTGCGTTTCAATCTTCCCGCTTGCAGGCCATGTCTAGTAATAAGATGCTTGAAGTAGAGGATAATGATGACTTAGAAGATTTAACCATCGCATCAACTCATAATATTGGTAAAAAGAAAGAAATGCACCCTAAAGAGTTACTGGAAAGCACGATTGAAAGTGTAAAGAATTCATTGCCGGATAATGTAAGTATTGTAACCCAAATTGGTGGTGCTCCAAAAGTAAAGGTGAATCAGAATTTATTTTCGAAATCTCTGGGCGCCTTAATTCGTTGTTCAGCCAAAACCATTAAAGGAAATGGTAAGGTCACATTGTCATTGTATGCTTCTATGGGTGAGGCACAAATTAGTATTTCTGACAATGGTCAAGGGTGGGGGTATAAAGGTCAAAACCCTGATGACTTGAAAGCTTTGGAGATGGCAAAGAAAATATTAGAGTCTCAGAGTGCTAGTTTTGAGATGAATACACAAGAAGATAAAGGAACGGAGATGGTAATTACAATTAGGAACGAGTAATTATTTGATATAAAATTGAATACAAAAAAAGAGATGGTAAAATCAATTGCCATCTCTTTTTTTATTTTGAAAAGGGAGCTTTTTACCATTTGATAATGGCTGAGGCCCAAGTAAATCCTGAACCAAAGGCAGCCAAACAGATCAGATCACCCTTCTTAATTTTTCCTTGTTTGAAAGCTGTCGCTAAACTGATTGGAATAGAAGCAGCAGTTGTATTACCATATTTCTGAATTGTATTGATGACTTTCTCATCAGGCAATCCCATTTTAGCTTGTACAAAATTGGAGATCCTTAAATTCGCTTGATGCGGAACAAGTAAATCAATATCAGATGGTTTCAAATCATTTGCCGCTAAAGCTTCTGCAATGACTTCTTGAAAACGAACAACAGCATTTTTAAACACCAATTGACCATCCATATACGGGAAAGCAGAACCACCTGGCTTCCAGTAATCAGGATTATTTCTTTCTGGCTTTGTGAAACCAGGGTCAATCACGGCAAGTTTTTCAGCAAACTCACCCTCTGAGTGCATATGAGTAGATAAAATACCACAATCTTCTTCTGTAGCTGAAAGAATTGCAGCACCAGCACCATCACCAAATAATACGGTTACAGCACGACCTTCATCTGAAAAATCCAATCCACGAGAGTGAATTTCTGATCCTACCACAAGCACATTCTTGTACATGCCTGATTTGATGTATTGATCTGCAATTGAAATTCCGTAGACAAAACCAGAACACTGTTGACGAATGTCTAAGGCAGGGATCGTTCTAAAGCCCAATTCTCTTTGTAAAAGAACGCCTGAACCAGGAAAGATATAATCAGCACTTAAAGTACAGTAAATGATCATATCAATGTCCTTTGGCTCCATTTCAGCCATGGCGAGCGCCTCTTTTGTGGCTTCTGCAGCTAAATGATAGTTGGTTTCGTCAGGAGCGGCATATCTACGTTCTTCAATACCCGATCTTTCTCGGATCCACTCGTCTGATGTTGTGATTTTTTGTGCAAGGTCGTCGTTGGTTACCACTTGCTCAGGAACATAAAACCCTAAGCCTGTAATTTTAGTATTACTCATACTGTTGTTGTTTATATGTTGTGCTATATCAATGAGCTGTACCTTCATTCAGCATCACACATAGCTGAATGAAGGCCAACTTTAGTTTCAGCTTATAAATATTGGTCTAGTAACTGAGACATTTCATTTCTCAGTTTCTTTGCTTCTTGTCTTGCTACTTCTGCAAAGTCTTCACCATTAGAAGCGTAAATAATTCCTCTTGATGAGTTGACTAATAGACCACATTCTTTTGTCATACCATACTTTGCAACACCCTGAAGGTCGCCACCTTGTGCACCAACACCTGGTACTAAAAGGAAATTGTCAGGCGCTACTTTTCTAACATCCAAAAGGCTTTCTGCTCTTGTTGCGCCAACTACAAACATTAATTGATCACTAGATGCCCATTCTCTGTTTTTAAGAATAACATCTTGGAATAAGTAGTTGCCTGTTTCTTGGTTGACAATTCTTTGAAAGTCCAAACCACCTTTATTGGAAGTGTGTGCCAAAACAATCACCCATTTACCGTCCATTAAAAATGGTGTTACAGAATCCTCACCCATATATGGTGCCACTGTAATGGAATCGAATGACATATTTTCGAAAAATGCTTTGGCGTACATGTTGGAAGTATTTCCGATATCACCTCTTTTCGCATCTGCAATAGAGAAGTGAGATTTTGGCATGTACTCTAATGTTTTTTGGAGTGATTCCCAACCTTTTGGTCCTAAAGATTCATAGAAGGCAATGTTGGGCTTGTATGATACACAGTAATCAGCTGTAGCATCAATAATTTCTTTGTTAAAAGCAAAAATGGGATCTTCTTCTTTCTGTAAGTGAGCCGGAATTTTATTAGGATCTGTATCTAATCCTACACATAAAAAACTCTCTTTTTTCTTGATCTCATCAAAAAGTTCTTGCTTTGTCATGACGCTATATACGGTTACTAGAATAAGAAGCAAAAGGCTTCTTCATTATAAAATAGATCTCTCTGAGTATCAAAACGCACTCAAATTATGCAAAGTTATAAATTACAATGAAAAAGCCCCTTTTATTCCAGTTAAAATTTTCTTTCGAATTATGAGCTACATGAAAGCATAGAACAACCTACTTTGTTTCTTGCCCAGTCAGGTCTTTTGGCAAACCACTTTTCATTTTCAGGCTGTTCCTCATAAGGTCGTTTTAATAATTGGTAGAATTCTTCGATCATATCATAATTCCCCTTATCAGCTTCATCAATAGCTATCTGAGCCATGTAGTTTCTCAATACATATTTAGGATTGACCTTTTTCATCTTTTCTTTTCTGTCTTGATCAGAATCTTGCTCTAAATCAAGCCTTTCAAGGTACTTGTCAAACCAATCGTTCCATTGCTTTTTCACCTCTTCACTCATGTCATCAAAGGCATAGAATGCATCTTTAACAACTGTAAGAGGAATTTGAAAATTTTCCTTTTGTATGTTTGAAAGTAATCGGAAGAAGATTGTCATATCTGTTTCCGTCTTATGTAATACTTTTTCTAATTGTTGAATGAAGGCATTTTCTTCTTCAAATGAAAGAGAGAGTCCCAGCTTCTCAAGCATCATCTTATTGTATCGCTGTACGTAAGTGTCTTTATAATCTTCTAATGCATCTTGCAGACCTTCAGCTTCACCAATTAATGGGTAAATCGCATTGGCAAGTTTAAATAAATTCCACCCTACAATCTCACCTTGAGTGCCATAACGGTACCTTTTAAATTGTGAGTCTGTTGTGTTGGGCGTCCATCCAAAATCATAACCCTCTAACCAGCCATAAGGGCCGTAATCAATGGTTAAACCTAAGATCGACATATTATCAGTGTTCATTACACCGTGCACAAAACCGACTCTTTGCCATCCTAAAACCATCTCCATACTTCTTTCAGCTACTTCTTTGAAAAAGGCTAAATAAATTTCTTTTGAAGGTGCCCCAAGATGAGGATAGAATTGCTGGATCACGTAGTCAGTAAGTTCTTTTAATGTATCATGATCTTGATTTGCAGCTAAGATTTCAAAATTACCAAACCTCACAAATGACTCTGCCGCTCTACAGACAATAGCACCTTTTTCATAAGCAGAATTCCCATTGTACATGACATCTCTTAATACTTCATCACCTGATAACCCTAAACTTAATGCTCTAGTGGTAGGTATTCCTAAGTGAAACATAGCTTCACTACATAAGTATTCTCTAATGGAAGATCGTAATACAGCAAGACCATCAGCAGATCTAGAGTAAGGTGTCTCTCCAGCTCCTTTTAATTGTACCGCCCATAATTTATTATTGTATTCCACTTCAAAAAGGTTAATGGCTCTGCCATCTCCCAATTGACCGGCCCATTGCCCAAACTGATGACCACCATAACACATTGCAAAGGGAGTGCTGTCAGGGTAGTTACTATTGCCAGTAAACAAGTCTCTGAATTCATCTGATTGACTTTCCGCTTTTGAAATACCTAGCGATTCAAGCATTTCATCAGAAACATGTAGGATAGAAGGTTTTGCTGTTTTTTTAGGAGTGACATAAGAGTAGCAAGCTTTGAGAACTTGTCTTCTATAATTTTCTTTTTCCGGGTCTGCCGGAAGGTTAGTGAAAGTATTTTTTAAGTTGAGGTGCATCTTCTTGTTTATTATTTAATACTCAAAGTTAACTATTGGACTGACTTTATGCCAAAATGTTTTGAAACTGTATTTTTAATGTAAAGCATTTATTATCTAGTCTTCAAAAAAAGAGAGGATAGTATGAGGTAGTATTTGAAATAAGAATAGAGGATATTTCACTTAAATGATAATGCCTATAGAGAACACTTTTAGGTTATCTCTATAGGCATAAGAAAATTCATGAGTCAGATGAATTAATTTTCAATAAATAAGTATTGAGATCGAAGTATGAACTTTCGTTTAAAGTGTAGTTATTTAATCGTCTTTTTCTCTACTTATTCGACCTATAGGCGACTCCACTTCCAAACCTTCATTAGATATCGATTGGACTTCTGTAGGTTCCACATTTTCGTTGGTTTGTGGATCGCAGCTGAAAGTAGTTACTGAGATACAGATAATAGCTAGAATAGCACTTATTCTTTTCATAATAATTAGTTTTAAGATGTCAGGAAATAGTTTACGATTGTGAAGTTATGATAAAACTGTTAATATGGAAAGTTTTTTAGTAAAACTACTTATTATCAATTGTTTATAATGAAATGGTTGTCTCTGTTAGAATAATGATAATTTATAGCTGAATAAGTGAGTCAATTTGATTTTATAATATAATGAATCGGGAAATTCATAAGAAATGTAAATGTTAAATCATAGTAACCGATTGCAATAAAAATCATATTGTATGTGTAAACATTCTATTTGTAAATTGTAAAGAGCTAGCTACTCATAGTTAAATAAGAAACCTTTATTTATCAAGTATCAAAAGAATGGAAATGAAAAAGTACATCATTAAGAGTATTTTATTTCTTGTTTTAGCATGTGGTTTTATTGCATGTTCAGAGAAGAAAAATGAATTATTATATTCTTCAGACACATATCAAGTGTATAAAGATCATGTTGTTCAAGGAGAGTACGAAGCCAAAGTTGTTTCTGATAAGGAAATGACTTCCAATTACAAAAGCCCGTTGCAAGATGCCTACAGCAGAGCAGTGGAATTTAAGTTTAGTATTAATGGAAAAGATGATGAGCTTCCTTATGGAATTAACCATAGAGTAGTCATACGACCTGAAAATGGTACTTTTACAACCAAAACGATCAAGTTTGGTGAACCATGGGCAATGGATGAAAAGTTAGACCCGATGGATTGGTTGGAAGAAAACACCAAAGTAACTTTTAAATTGGATATGTCTCCTGTTTTAAATGCCTTTAAAGAAAAAGGTTATTATGAAGATCTTCATGGGGATAAAATCTATAAAGATGATTTCAAAGGTGTTTTTATAGCAGGAGGAAGTGCCCCTTTAAGATGGGATTTTGAAAACTTAAGCGAAAGAGAGCAATTACAAGACGAAAATGGAGATGGCATCTATGAAGCGACTTTCGTAATGAACGCACCAGATCCTGAAAAGCAAACATCTCCAGTATGGACATCTTCAAAAAATATTGAGAAATACCCTACGTTTACATCGGATATTCCTTTGATCAATGCTCTGTATAATTTAGCATTAAATGAATTGGTGGCAGATTCTGAGGCCGATGGAACTTTCAGGACAGGTAAAGAATGGGGAGGTGTTTGGACAAGGGATATCAGTTATTCAATTGTATTGAGTTTGTCAATTCTTGACCCAGATAGAGCCATTACTTCTTTAAGAAAAAAGGTAAAAAGAAACCGCGTGATACAAGATACGGGTTCAGGTGGAGCATGGCCTGTTTCTTCCGATAGGATGACTTGGGCTTTGGCTGCTTGGAATGTTTATACCGTAACAGGAGATAAGGCTTGGCTGAAAGAAGCTTACAAAGTGATTTCTAATTCCATTGAGGATGATATGTTGGTGGTTTACGATGATGAGACGGGTTTGATGAGAGGAGAGTCTTCCTTCTTGGATTGGAGAAAACAAACCTATCCACGTTGGATGGATAATAATGATATTTACCGTTCATTGAATTTAGGGACTAACGTTGTACATTTCGAAGCAATGAATATTGCATCAAGAATGGCAAATATCTTAGGAAAAGGTAAAGATGCAGAACGTTATTCTACATTGGCTTCAGATCTTAAAAATGCCATTAATAAACACCTTTGGTTGGATAAAGAAGGGTACTATGCACAATATATGTATGGTAGAAATGAGATGGTTTTAGCACCAAAATATGAAGCATTAGGAGAGGCATTGGCGATTATTTTTGGGGTGAGTGATGCGGAAAGAAGCAAAGAAATTGTAGCCAAATCACCAATCGTTCCTTTTGGGGCAGCATGTGTGTATCCTCAAATTCCAGGAATCCCTCCTTACCATAACAACGGTATTTGGCCTTTTGTACAGGCCTATTGGAATATTGCGACAGCAAAAGCAGCCAATGGAACGGCTTTGGAACAAGGTTTAGCTTCCATTTATAGACCTGCTGCACTTTTCCTTACCAACAAAGAGAACTTCGTTGCGGAGGATGGTGATTATATGGGTACAGAAGTGAATTCTGATGAGATGCTTTGGAGTTTATCCGGTAATATGGCCATGATTTATAAAGTGTTCTTCGGAATTTCGATTGACCAGAATGGTGTGCTAACATTTAATCCTACAGTACCAAAGGTTTATGGAGGTAATAAACAGTTGAACAATGTGAAATTATGGAACGACAACCTTTCTATTTCTTTGGAAGGCTATGGTAACGAGATTAAGAGTTTTAAAGTAGATGGAAAAGAGGTGTCAGCCAAGGCACTTTCGTTAGAAGGAGGAGGTTCTCATAAAATTGAGATACTTCTAGCAAATAATGATATTACGGAGGGAACAACAAGTAATAAAGTGCCAAATAGATTTCACTTAAAAACTCCTCAAGCAGATTTAAAAGGGAACACTTTAACGTGGAAAGCTATAGAAGGTGCTGTCAAGTACGAAGTTTTGGTCAATGGAAAAGTAATAGCTTCTCCAACGTCTACAGAATATAAACTATCACCTTCGAATAAGATGTTAGAAGAATTTGCAGTGAGAGCCGTGGATCAACATGGTTATTTGTCTTACATCTCTGAACCTGTAATAAGTAAGAACTATCAGTCAAAAAATATTTCAAAAGTGGCTAGGGTAGATCAAAAAATTACTATAAAAGGTGCTCCAAATAATGTTGTCGAAGTTTCTAAATCAAAAAATAAGAAGGTCAAATTTGATCTTAATGTGAAAGAAGCGGGAGAGTATATTGTTTGGTTCTCTTACACAAATGGTAGTGGTCCATGGAATACTGATAACAAATGTGCCATTCGTGCATTAGTAGTCAATGGGGAAGAGGTTGAAACTATTGTTATGGCTCAAAGAGGTACTGGTGAGTGGTCGAGTATTGGTAATACAAACAGGATGAAAGTGAATTTAAAGCCAGGAAAAAATCAAATTCAACTACTTTTAAAAGAGCATAATGAGAATATGAATGTCGATGTAAATACGGCATTAATTGAAAATATATATTACGGTAAGACGAAATAAATTTTTCCCGTAGATTAAAAAAAGGCTTCAAAACGTGTGTTTGAAGCCTTTTTTTGTATTAAAGTACCAATATCCAAGAATGTTTATTTATAATAGTTTGAAATAGAGAGACTAAACTCAATTTTTTGACTTAGCTTAAACAATTCTTCAACGTTTTTGTTTATATTCTTGTCTTAAATAGTTAAACAAAATACTTCAACTAAAAATATGGCATCAATAGGTATTGTAGGTTCAGGGTTTTCAGGTTTGTCAGCAGCAATAACCCTCGCTGATCAAGGACATGAAGTTCATGTTTATGAAAAGAACGATCAAATTGGTGGTAGAGCTAGAACTAAGACGATTAACGATTTCACTTTCGATTTAGGACCATCTTGGTATTGGATGCCAGATGTATTCGAAAACTTCTTCGCTAAATTTGGTAAAAAAGTATCTGACTACTACGAACTAGAACGATTAGACCCCTCATATAGAATTTATTGGTCAAGCACTGACTATACAGATATTCCCGCTGATGTAAATCAACTCGGAGATATTTTTGAAGAATGGGAAGCTGGAGCAAAAGAAAAATTAATGCAATTTATGGATGAAGCAGAGATCAAATACCAAATTGGTATGAATGATTTCGTTCATCGTCCTTCTTACTCCATAATGGAATTTGCGGAATGGCAAGTCATTAAAAACATTCCAAGACTTCATCTTATCTCTGATTTTGCGAGTTACATCAGAAAGTATTTTAAGAATGAGAAAATCCTTAAAATCTTAGAATTCCCAGTTTTGTTTTTGGGTGATGTTGCAAAAAGAACTCCCGCATTGTACAGTTTGATGAACTATGCCGACCTTAAATTGGGTACATGGTATCCAAAAGGTGGATTGGGAATGGTAATTAAAGGTTTTGAAAGCTTAGCGATTGAAAAAGGGGTAATATTTCATACTTCTACTCCCATTGACAAAGTAAATTGTGAGGGAAGAAGCATTACTTCTATGGAAAGCAATGGTAAAGTGATCAAACATGATGAGTGGGTAGGAACTTGTGATTACAATTTCTTCGAGCAAAAACTATTGCCAAAGCAATATAGAAACTACACCGAAGAATATTGGGATAATCGAAAAATGGCACCATCATGCCTGCTGTATTACATAGGAATGAATACGAAGATTGACAATATTCATCATCATAATTTGTATTTCGATACACCATTTGAGCCACATGCAGAAGAAATTTATGATCATCCAGCTTGGCCTAAAAAACCATTGTTCTACATGTGTGCACCTTCAGTGAGCGATACTACAATTGCTCCAGAAGGAACGGAAAATTTAATGCTTTTGATTCCTGTTGCTCCTGGCTTGAAAGACACAGAAGAGATCAAAGAACATTACTTCAATGTGATTTGTGATCGATTAAAAGCCTCAACAGGTACTGATATTAGAGATCATATCATAGTAAAAGAAACTTTTGCTCATAACGATTTTGTAGAAGCATATAATGCATTCAAAGGCAATGCTTATGGTCTTTCTAATGTTTTAAAACAAACGGCCTTTCTGAAACCATCTATTCGTTTCAAAAAGCTAGATAATATACTAATGGCAGGGCAATTAACAGTGCCAGGTCCAGGTGTTCCTCCTTCTATTATTTCCGGTGAACTAGTCGCTAGAGAAATATTGAAGAAAAAGGGCTTAAAGGCTCCTGAAAGAGTTGTTTGATACAATATTCTATTTCCTTTACTTATGCCATTTGGATGTATAAGTAAAGGAATATTTAAATTTACTCATCTCCAAGTATTTATAATAACTTATTGATACACACCAATTACACTATAACTTGAAACACTTAATGTAATGAAAAAGATTTATGACGACTTGTCTTATAACTTATCGAAATCGCTAACGTTAAAGTATACTACATCCTTTGCAATTGGAATTCGATTTTTAGCACCATCACTTCGTCCAGCAATTTATGCTATTTATGGATTTGTAAGAGTTGCTGATGAAATTGTAGATTCCTTTCACGGGTATGACAAGGAACAGCTGTTAGACGATTTCGAGAGAGATTGCTATAAGGCAATTGATGATAAAATTAGTACCAACCCGATTTTACATTGCTTTCAAGAAGTAGTAAATCAATACGGTATTGAAAGAGAACTGATTTCTCTTTTTATCAGAAGTATGCGTATGGACCTCAATAAAACGGAATATTCTGAGGAGGAATATAAAAACTATATTTTAGGTTCAGCAGAAGTGGTAGGCTTAATGTGTCTTAGAGTTTTCTTGGAAGGCGACGAAAAAGAATACAGAAGATTAGAGCCTTTGGCAATGTCTCTAGGTTCAGCTTTTCAAAAAATAAATTTCCTAAGAGATTTAAAAGCAGATGTTCGTGATTTAGGCAGAGTTTATTTCCCTAACATTGATATTTCAGTCTTCAATGATGAAGTGAAAAAAGAAATAGAAGCTGATATTCAAAAAGACTTTGATCAAGGTTTTGAAGGTATCAAGCAGTTACCTAAAAAAGCACGATTCGGTGTTTATTTAGCGTATATATATTATACTAGGCTGTTTAGTAAAGTGAAAAATGCACCTGCTGAAACTATTTTAAAAGAAAGATTGAGAATTCCAGATCCAAAGAAATACATGATCTTATGTCAATCTTATATTCGTCATCAAGCAAATATACTGTAAGCTATGGAGAGAAATGATGTAATACTTGTTGACAAAAATGATCAACAAATAGGGGTGATGGAGAAACTTCAAGCCCATGTGGAAGGGAAGCTTCATAGAGCATTTTCCGTCTTTATTTTTAATAATGAAGGAAAGCTTTTGTTACAACAGCGTGCTTTGACAAAATACCATTCTGGGGGACTTTGGACCAATACATGTTGCAGTCACCCCAAGCCAGGGGAAGAGGTACATGAAGGTGCACACCGTAGATTGGTTGAAGAAATGGGTTTCAATACTGAAATTGAATGGGTGGATCATGTGCTTTACAAGGCGGCTTTCGGTAATGGACTTATTGAACATGAATACGATCATGTATTTGTAGGATATTATGATGGAATTATTAAACCTAACCCTGAAGAGGTTGAAAGCATCAGATGGATTGATATTGCTGAATTGGAAACTTGGATGAAGAAAAAACCATCTGACTTTACGGCTTGGTTTGGTTTGTGTTTAGAAAAAGTAAAGTGTTATCTAAACGTGAAAAAACAAGCAATAGCATAACTAAAACTGAATGAAACAAGCTGTAATTATAGGAGGAGGTATAGCAGGAATTGCATCCTCATTAAGACTTAATAAACTAGGCTACAAGGTAACTCTGTTAGAGGCATCAGATACATTAGGGGGGAAATTGAGACAATTTGAGGTTGAAGGTTTTAGATTCGATCAAGGCCCTTCGCTTTTTACGTTACCTCATTTAGTAGAAGAACTTTTTGCTTTGTATGGTAAAAATGTAAATGAGTATTTTCAATATGAGGAATCCGAAATAGCCACTCAGTACTTTTTTTCTGATAAATCCATTTTTACAGCCTATTCAGATCCAAAGAAATTTTCAGAAGAAGTTTTGAAGAAATGGGGAGTAGATGTTTCCCAAGTACTTCAAAATATCATTGATGACTATAATAAGACTTCACCTATTTTTATTGAAAACAGTTTGACAAAGGTATCAGATCTTCTTACTAAAGAAGTTTGGGTGGCGTTGCCTGTTTTGACAAGAATAGGTGTTTTTGAATCTTTACATCAATTCAATAAAAAACATTTTAAACACCCTCAACTCGTACAGTTGTTTGATCGATATGCCACTTACAATGGCTCCAATCCTTATCAAACTCCTTCTATCATGAGGGTGATCAGTGCTTTGGAACATCAAGATGGTGTCTTTTTTCCAAAACGGGGAATGCGATCGATTGTCACTTCTTTAGTTCAACTAGCGGAGGAAGAAGGGGTGACTTTCCTTACCAATAAAAAAGTGGAAAGTATCAGTGTTAGCAATCAAAAAAATATTAGAAGTGTGAAAACTTCAGACGGTGTTTTTGATGCTGATTTAGTGGTGTCGAATGTAGACGTGAACTTTTTTATTCCAAACATATTGGATAAAAAAATAAGAGTACCCAAGGAGAAAGAATTGTCTTCATCGGCAATGGTTTTTTATTGGGGGGTAAACAAATCATTTGATCAACTGCACTTGCACAATATTTTCTTTTCTGAAGATTATAAAAAAGAATTTCAAGAAATCTTTGATGACTTTAAAATCCCTACTGACCCTACTATTTATGTACATATCAGTAGTAAGATTAATGAAGATGATGCACCAAAGGGTTCTGAAAATTGGTTTGTAATGATTAACGTTCCGCCAAAACCAGAGTTATTTACAAAGGAAGTAATCGCCAAGATTGAAAAAAGGGTAATGGCGATTTTATCGAAGCAATTAGAAACAAATCTAGAGGAAGTGATATCTTATTCATCTTATTGGTCTCCTAAGTTGATAGAACAGGATACTCAAAGTTGGAAAGGTGCACTTTATGGATTGAATAGTAATAAACTAAACAGTGCATTTTACAGACAAAGGAATAAATCGAAAGATATTAATAACTTGTATTTTGTAGGGGGAAGTGTTCATCCCGGTGGAGGTATTCCTCTTTGTTTAAATAGTGCCAAGATTGTCGAAGAACTAATAACAAACCAATGAAAGCAACATTATTGATATCGACTGCAAAATCCTTTTCAACCGAAAAGTGGATCAAGATATTCTTATTTATATTTTATGCAGTGGGTTGTGTCGCTGCCTTTTTTCCATTAAATCAACTTATCCTTCCTTTTACACCTTTTTTACTTTTCTCTACTTTTTTGGTTTTACTTTATTTTGAAGATCAAAAGACCAACCAACTAAAGGTGTGGTATACTTTTGTTTTCATAGGTAGTTTTTTGGTAGAGTGGGTAGGTGTTCATAAAGGGTTTCTATTTGGTGAATATGTCTACTTAGATAATTTAGGGTATAAATTAGATGGAGTTCCTTTATTAATTGCTATAAATTGGTTGATATTAGCAGTTGCAGGAGTTACATTTAGTCGAAAAATAAAATTAAACGTCTATCTTAAGGCAATCATTTCAGCAGCTCTTGTCGTTCTGCTAGATGTATTGATTGAGAGAGTTTGTGAACCCCTAGGTTTTTGGAAGTGGGACGGAGGAATACCACCATTAAAAAATTATATGAGTTGGTGGATATTTATGACAATATTTATTTTTTTACGATTGAAATTTTTAAGGTCTAATAATTCGATTTCAGTCTATATTTATATATTATTTTTCACTTATTTTTTCTTTCAAAACCTAGCGCTTATCCAACTTTAATTATGATTTTGAATATTTTTATAGTAGCGATGACTTTCCTGTTTATGGAATTTACAGCATGGGCAGCTCACAAATATGTGATGCACGGATTTTTATGGTCCTTACATCAAGATCATCATGAGCCTCATAAGTCATTCTTTGAAAAAAATGATCTGTTCTTTTTAATTTTCGCTATTCCTTCATGGTTGGGAATTATGTTGGGTATGATGTACAATCATTATGTTTTTGTATGGATTGGAGCTGGTATAGCGATGTATGGATTGTGTTATTTTCTAACGCATGATGTTTTAATTCATAGAAGATTCAAATGGTTTGATAATACAAACAATCGATACTTCAGAGCGATAAGAAAAGCGCATAAAGTGCACCATAAAAGATTGACAAAAGAAGATGGAGAATGCTTTGGAATGTTGATTGTGCCTTTTAAATATTGGAAAGAAGCCAAAAGTATAAAACAAAAGAAGAAGAATGCCAGCACTGTCTGATATCTATTTAATCATAAATATACTGGCTCTGATGGGGCCTTTATTATTAAGCTTCGACAAAAAAGTAGCTTTTTATAAAAGTTGGATAAGGTTTATTCCCGCTTTTTTTACAATGGGGGTAATTTACCTTCCTTGGGATATTATTTTCACCTATATGATGTATTGGGGCTTCAATCCTGATTATCTTGTAGGTGTAAGTCTTTTTTATCTTCCTTTGGAGGAATGGATGTTTTTCTTCATTATTCCTTACTGCTTCCTGTTCATTTATGAATGTGTGATCGCGTATTTTCCAAGTACATTAAAAAAGACATATTTGCCCGCCTACTTTTTTATTGGTGTGGCAATATCTCAAGCTTATCACGGAGGTACCTATTCAACGACCAACTTTTATGTGGTTTGCATTGCATTGGTATTAGTGTATAAATTTCTGAATCAAGCTTTTTGGTGGTCTTATTTAATCACTCTTTTTCCATTTTTAATTTTTAATGGAATACTGACAGGTTCATTTACACCTGAGCCAATTGTTTGGTATAACAGTGAAGTATTTTCCAACATTAGAGTATTTACAATTCCAGCAGAAGATTTTATCTATCTTTTAGGAATGATGTTACTTTGTTTTAGAGGTTGGAATATGCGTTTGTATTCATCCGACTATGAGCAAAGAGCTTAGTAATAGCTTAATATAAACAGGGAGGTGGTTTGCAGTCTTTTATAGATGCAAACCACCTCTTTTTTTATTCCATGATATTCGGGAGGTAAGTCACAAGTTTAGGGAAACTGATCACTAATATGATTAATAAAAGTTGGATGCATATATAAGGAATGATTCCTTTATAAATTTGGCTTGTTTTGATGCTTTTGGGAGCTACACCTTTAAGATAAAAGAGAGAGAATCCAAAAGGTGGAGTTAAGAAGGAAGTCTGTAAATTAAGAGAGACTAATATTGCAACCCATAAAAGGTCAAGCTCATATAATGCAAAAATAGGAGTGACTACCGGCATAAAAATAAATATGATTTCTATGAAGTCAATAAAGAAACCGGCTAAGAAAATTCCAAAGAGTACCAAAGCAAGGAACATATATGGAGATAAATCTGCATTTTGAATAAATTCAACTAATATTTCATCTCCTCCTAAACCTCTAAACACAAGTCCAAACGCTGTTGCCCCTACCAAAATCATAAAGACCATGCTCGTTAATGAACCACTTTCAAGTGCAGATTCTTTAACTGCACTCCATGTTAATTTTTTTTCTAATGCAGTGAGCAAAGTAGCAGCTAATGCACCCACTCCGGCTGCTTCCGTGGGAGATGCAATTCCCATAAAAATAGAACCTAAAACAGCTAAGATTAAGACAAACGGTAAAACGAAAGTTTTTAATAATGAGGTAAAACTCAATGCTCTCTTAAATTCATCAATTTCAGTTTTAGAAATAGAAGGCACTTTGTCAGGGTTGAAACGGGCATAAACATATACGTATATAATATATAAAGTCACTAATAAGATTCCCGGAATAACTGCTGCGATAAACAAGTCTCCTATTGAAATATTCATAACACTTCCCATTAAAATAAGGACAATACTAGGAGGGATAATTTGACCTAAGGTGCCACTCGCGGCAATGATTCCTGTAGAGTACTCTGCAGAATATCCCCTTTTTAGCATGCTCGGTAAACTCATTAATCCCATCGTTACAACTGTCGCCCCAACAATACCAGTTGAAGCGGCAAGCATAGCTCCAACAATTGCCACCGAAATAGCAAGACCGCCTTTTACTTTTCCAAGAAGAATAGCCATTGTGTTTAGTAATCGACTAGCAATACCAGATTTTTCAAGCATTACACCCATATAGACAAAAAGGGGTACTGAAATCAGAATTTGATTACTCATTGTACCAAAAATCCTTAGAGGAAGTAAGTAAAATAAGTCGACACCAAAAGTGTAATAGCCAAAAATGAGTGAAACACCTGCTAAAGTAAAAGCGACAGGATACCCTAGTAGTAAAGCCCCAAATAGGCAGATAAATAGAAGAGCGAGAAGCATGTTGTTATTTTGTAGTTTTTAAAGAATAAAGTCCCTCGATTGTATTACCTATTCCTTGCAATAGTAACAAGATCATGCTTGCAGGAATTGTGGCCTTAATGATAAATCGGTAAGGAAGACCGCTAGGGTCAGTGGAGTGCTCCATAATCTTGTAGGAATTGATGATGTAGGGGAGACTAGCATCAATAATTAACAAGCAAAAAGGAGTGAGAAAGAACAGAAAACCAAAAGTATTAATGTAGATCTTAGTACGTTGAGAAAACTTTGAGTAGAAAGCGTCAACTCTCACATGTTTATCTTGCCTTAGTGTATTTCCTGCATTTAACAGAAAGATACAAGCAAATAAATGCCATTCTAATTCTGCTATGGAAGCGGATGTACTATTGAAAAAATATCGCATCAACACATCAAAGCAAACGATGATAATGAGCAACAAAGAGAAATAAGAGACAAAACTTCCAATTTTCTTATTCAGTAAGCTTAATTTGTTAGAAAATCTATTCATAGAGCAATTGCTGTGTTAAAAAATAGTATCTCATTGATACTGTGTGCACAGCATGGATTAGTTTATTGAATGTAGAATGTTAACTTGTGTAAAAATACATTATTCTGATAAATATGTACTATTAGTTTTCATTTCAAAACTGTTTTTTGTTGTTATCTGCTCTATTTATCTTTAATTTCGCCCTTCGGCAAAGTAATGTAAATGGATTGGATTACTGAGCTCAGTTTTGTTTAGACAATTTTTAGAATGGATTACACGTTAGATAAGGCAAATGTACCTAATCATATTGCGATCATCATGGATGGTAATGGACGTTGGGCTAAAGGGAAAGGTGCAAAGCGAATCTTTGGACACAATAATGCTATAAAAGCAGTACGTGAAGCAACAGAGGGATGTGCTGAATTGGGGGTAGATTATTTAACTCTTTATGCTTTTTCTACTGAAAATTGGAATAGACCAAAAGCCGAAGTTTTAGGTTTAATGAAATTGTTAGTATCAACAATTCGATCTGAAACAAAAACGTTGATGAAAAACAATGTCCGACTAAAAGCAATTGGAGATTTAGATCAGTTGCCTGGAGATTGCCAAAAAGAATTAGAGGAGTCAATACAACTAACCAAAGAGAATACGGGTCTAACATTAGTGTTGGCACTTAGCTATAGTGGTAGATGGGATTTGATTCAAGCTACAGAAAGAATGTGTCAAGCATTTAAGTCGGGAGAAATTGATGCAGTAAATGAAGATACGATCAAGAATTATTTGTCTACTGCAGATATGCCAGATCCCGAACTTCTTATTCGTACTAGTGGCGAACATAGAGTGAGTAACTTCTTATTATGGGAAATTGCTTACACTGAATTATTTTTTACTAATGTACTTTGGCCTGACTTTAGGAAGAACACCTTACACGAAGCAATTTTTTCTTACCAAGGACGTGAAAGACGTTATGGTAAAACAAGTGAACAACTTTCATAAAGATCAAGGACAATATTAAAAAGAGATCAAGCAAAACGCATGATATCAACTAAAAAAACAGTTATTAAACTGTTAACGTTCATCTCAATTTGGACATTCGCAATAACTACAACTTATGCTCAGTTTGGTACAAACTATGGTTCACAGAGTGGTAAGTACAAAGTTGACTATGGTACCCCGGTTGAATATACAATCGCTGGTATTGACGTTGTTGGTGCAGATTTTAACGATAAAAATGCATTAATCAACATCGCCGGCTTTAAAGTAGGGGAAAAAATTAAAATTCCAGGTGACGCTATCAGTAAGGCGGTAAAGAAACTTTGGAGACTAGGTATCGTTGGTGATGTTCAAATTAATGTCACTGAGATTCAAGGTAATGATATTTATCTTCAGATTGCCTTGAAAGAAAGACCAAAACTTTCAAAATTCTACTTTGAAGGTGTCAAAAAAGGTCAAGCAAAAACTTTAACAGACAAGGTACAATTGGTGAGAGGCCGTATTGTAACGGAATCAATGATTCGTAATACTCAAAACTTAATCAAAGCACATTACGCTGAAAAAGGTTTTAAGAATACGGAGGTGAAAATTGTACGTGAGAAAGATCCTGTTTTAGCCAACTCTGTCATTTTGAGAATTGATGTTAACAAAAATAGTAAGGTTAAAATCGATGATTTAAAGTTGACAGGCGTTGAAGAATTGACTCAGAAAAAGGTAAAAAGAAAACTGAAGAAGACGAAAGAAAAACGTTTTGGTAGAATTTTTACTCCTTCTAAGTTTATTGCTGAAGAATACGAAAATGATAAAAAATCATTAATTGAATACTACAACGAAGAAGGTTACCGTGATGCTGAAATCGTAAGAGATTCTGTTTATGATGTATCTAAGAAATTAGTAAACGTAGAGCTAGACCTTTATGAAGGTAAACGTTACTACTATAGAAGTATTAATTGGACAGGTAACTATAAATATACAGACGAACAATTAGCTAGAGTATTGGGTATTTCTCCAGGAGATGTTTACAATACAACAGAATTGAACAAGCGTTTATCTTTTAACCCAAGTGGTGCAGATATCTCCGCTTTGTACATGGATGATGGTTATTTATTCTTCAATGTGACTCCTGTAGAAGTATTGGTAACAGGTGACTCTGTTGATATTGAAATGAGAGTCTTTGAAGGTGAGCAAGCGTATATTTCTAAGATTATTGTAAATGGTAATACTAAAACTTCCGATCACGTTGTGTATCGTGAAATTAGAACATTACCTGGTCAGAAATTTAGCCGTGCCGACTTAATCAGAACGCAACGTGAACTTTCCACTTTAGGTTACTTTGACCCTGAAACAATTGATATCCAACCTAAACCGAATATGTCAAACGGTACTGTAGATATTCAGTATGGACTAACGGAAAAGGCCAATGATCAGATCGAACTTTCTGGTGGTTGGGGTGGTTTCTACGGTTTCGTAGGTACAGTAGGTCTAGTTTTTAACAACTTCTCGTTAAGGAATGTAGGTGACTTCTCAAAATGGAGACCGCTTCCTGCAGGTGATGGACAAAGACTACAATTAAGAGTGCAAGCTTCTGGTATTCAATATCAGACTTACTCTATTTCATTCACAGAACCTTGGTTAGGTGGTAGAAAACCGAACTCATTGACTGTAAGTTATAACTATTCAAACCAAAACTCTTATAGTGGTAACACAAAGATTGGTAGCTTAGGAATTAACGCAGCGACAGTAGCATTAGGTCGTCGTTTGAAATGGCCGGATGACTGGTTTACAATGTCCAATTCATTATCATTCATGGTATATGACTTGAATAACTGGTTTGCTACAGGTTTTGGTGATTATAATAATGGTAAATCATATAACTTCACATTTAATACTACAATCTCAAGAAACAGTATTGACCAACCTACCTACCCACGTAGAGGTTCTCAGATTTCATTGAGTATTAGTTTAACTCCTCCATATTCATTGTTCCAAGACAAAGATTTCTCTTCAACAGAAATTACGGATGAAGAAAGATACAAATGGGTGGAGTACAACAAGTGGATGTTTGATAATGCTTGGTACCAAGCCATTATTGGTGACTTAGTATTAGCAACAAGAGCGCACATGGGTTTCTTGAATGCATATAATCAAGATAAAGGTTTAGGACCATTTGAACGTTTCATCATGGGTGGTGATGGTCTTACTCAGCAGTTTGCCTTATTAGGAACAGAGACAATTGGTTTGAGAGGTTATCAAAACAACTCAATCGTACCTTATGAAACCAATGGTTTAGGTGGTGTTGTTTATAACAAATATGTTATGGAATTAAGATACCCTGTTTCATTGAATCCATCTGCTACAATTTATGTATTAGGATTCATGGAAGGCGGTAACAACTGGGCCTCATTTGATGAATTTAACCCGTTTGATTTATACAAATCGGCAGGTTTCGGTGCTCGTATCTTCATGCCAGCATTTGGTATGTTAGGTATTGACTGGGCATATGGTTTCGATGCACCTCCAGGTCAGAGAGATATCAGTGGTAGCCAATTCCACTTTACAATTGGACAGCAACTTAGATAATAAGATTTTATTTATAGATGGAAGCCTCTCGAATTCGGGAGGCTTTTTTTGTGCATTCAAAATTAGAGGAAATATAAATGGTTCATTTTGAACTTAAATGATAAACAGAATGCATAATTATAGGCTAAATCAAGAACTAATGATTCATTTATTATAAATTTAAAATCATACTTTACTTGGCTTTTAAGTTAAAAATGGAATAGTAATCTCTAAATTTTACCATTTTCAATTGTATTATTCTAATTTGATATAGCTATTCTCATTAATTATTTAATTAAAAATGTTTATTCCACACTTAAAAACTTTTTCTTTAGACGAAGCTTTGTATATTTGAGTAAACATTCACAATAAACACAACACAGAATTTACCAATTTACACATGAATTTTAAACTAACAGAAGAGCAGCAAGCAGTGAAAGATGCTGCTCGCGATTTCGCTCAGTCTGAATTATTAGAAGGAGTCATCGAAAGAGACACTGAACAACGATTCCCTGCTCAGCAAGTACGTCAAATGGGGGAATTAGGCTTTATGTCTATGATGGTTGACCCTGCATATGGAGGAGGAGGTATGGATACCATCTCATATGTATTGGCGATGGAAGAAATTTCTAAAATCGACGCTTCGGCTTCTGTATCGATGTCAGTAAATAACTCTTTAGTTTGTTGGGGGTTAGAAAAGTATGGTACTGAAGAACAAAAGAAAAAGTATTTGCCGAGATTGTGCTCTGGAGAGGCTATTGGAGCCTTTTGTTTGTCTGAACCTGAGGCGGGGAGTGATGCAACTTCTCAAGTGACAGAAGCCATTGACCAAGGCGATCATTATCTTTTGAATGGTACCAAAAACTGGATTACCAATGGAAATTCAGCCTCGATTTATCTAGTGATTGCTCAGACTGATCGTGAAAAAGGGCATAAAGGAATTAATTGCCTTATTGTAGAAAAAGGAATGGAAGGATTCGTTGTGGGGAAGAAGGAAGATAAGTTGGGGATCAGAGGTTCGGATACGCACATGTTGAGTTTTACTGACGTAAAAGTACCAAAAGAAAACCGAGTTGGAGAAGATGGGTTTGGCTTTAAGTTCGCAATGGGAACATTAAATGGAGGTCGAATTGGTATTGCTGCACAAGCTTTAGGTATCGCGGCAGGAGCCTATGAGTTGGCTCTAAAATATTCTAAAGAAAGGAAAACATTTGGTAAACCAATTAGCGAGCACCAAGCTATTGCTTTTAAGTTAGCTGATATGGCTACAAAAATAGAAGCTGCAAGGCATTTAGTGTATAAAGCCGCATGGTTAAAAGACCAAGGAGAAGATTATAGTGAAGCATCTGCCATGGCAAAATTATATGCATCAGAGGTTGCAATGGATGTAACGGTAGAAGCAGTTCAGGTACATGGTGGTTACGGTTACGTGAAAGAATATCATGTAGAACGACTAATGCGGGATGCTAAAATTACTCAGATTTATGAAGGAACGTCTGAGATTCAAAAAATTGTAATTTCAAGGAGTATCTTGAAAGATTAAAAAAGAAAGCCGGTCAATAGTAGTATTAACCGGCTTTTATATTTTCATTACCCTAAGAGGTAAGTATTAACGCTCTAGTGAGATTTGGTACGCTTTGATATAATAATCATATAAAGCATCCCAGTCAAAGTGAATAGAACTTTGCTCTACTGCACTTCTTTGAGAGATTCGATCTCTTCTTTCAGTCGTCACGAAATCATACATAAAGTTAGCTAATTCTTCAGCAGAGTGAGAGTAATCACTATGCTTTCTATGAATTACCTCAATACCTTCAACTCGTGTTCTCTTAAGATCATTGATGACGAAATCACCAAAACCTGCCAAATCAGAAGTAACAGCAGGAATACCTCTAGCAACACATTCCATTGGAGTATAACCCCAAGGCTCATAGTAAGAAGGGAAAACCCCAAGGTGACATCCTCTTACGAAGTCATCATAATCAATACCAAAGAGAGGGTTCATTGAAGAAACGAAATCTGGATGGTACACTAATTTCACTCTATCTCCCTCAAAGTTTAATAACCCTGAAGAACGTGCAAAGTTTAGGATATCATCTTTACTGTCATCTTGTAGGTTATGAGTAGTAAGGAAAGGTAAACGATCCGTTTTCCATGATTGGACAGTTCTTCTTAATTGAAGTCTTAAACTTTCTGGAATTAGATCCTCAATAGAAGGAGTAGAATAAGTATCTCCTTTAGAAGCCATATAGAATAATCTTTCCCCTACAGATCGCTCCATAGCATCACAGATTTTTCTAATTTCACCTAATACTGCTCTTGACTCTAGCTCTAGAGGGTTTATGGAGTTGTATTCTTTCTTAGTAATGAAGAAAGTAACAACCGTTTTATTGATATTGTTCACACGAAGTTTATGGTTCAGACGAGCCAATGCTTCTAGTGTTAAATCAAAACCTTTATTTTTAAATTCGTATCTACCTGAAGTAAAGAAGTATAAAGTATTATCAAGATCAAATGAGTAAGATTGGAAGAAATGCCCCATCACAAACTCATGTATCTTTTCTTTATAAACCTGATGAAGGTTTTGAGATTCATGTAATGCCTCAAAACGATTGACATTGATACCATTAGGAACAATAGCATCAGTATCTCTACCTAATAGGTATTTACATTCAATAGCAGTCAATCTACTTACCGTTGTGAAAGTGTGTGCACCATGTGCAGCAGCCCTTTCAATGGCAACTTGAGGAAGAATATTGAAGTGAGTGGCTTCTTTCTCCCAGTCGTAGATCCCTTTTTCTAAGTTGTCATAGAATCCAGGGTCGTTCATTGCTAAGTATCTACCAAGTAAAGTAGCGTGAGTGGTGAATACACATTTGATGTCTAAGTTTCTTCTTCTGATTTCTGGAATCGGAATACCTGCCATCCATTCGTGCATGTGTGCGATCACCTTTTGTTGATGCTGGTTTTGGTCATGTAGTTCTTGGAAGAAGTCAGTAATTTGACTTGCCAACATGATTGTTTGATCGAAGAGATCATCTCCGTCAAAAGAAGGGATATTATGGCTTTCCCAATTTGATTTTTTTATGTCAGTAAGTTTCCAAGCTTCATTATAGGGATTAAAAAGTACCACTCTTGGGCGTCCCGAAACTAACCATCTTCCATAATTTACTTCATATCCACGAGCTCTTAGTGAACGTACGGTTCTAGAAACTAAGTCATTACCCTCATCAGAAATTGGTTCAAAAATCGCGGATACATTGCTATTGATGTAAGGACCTATCAAACAATAGTTATCATCTCCAAAAGAAGAGAGAACGTTTAATATTTTTGACTTGATTACTGTATAGATCCCACCTACTTGGTTACACACTTCCCAAGCTCCTTCAATTAAAAGGGGGGAGTCTTTAAGATGATTATTTTTTGGCATATAGAATTTGGTAGTTTATTTTATCATTGAAATTTGCTTCAACCGATTGCATCAAATATACTATACCTTTTTCTAAAAGTTTTTCATTCTTCGATAAAAAATATCCAAAAAAATATTTTTTTAGTGATAACGTGCTTTTTATACCTCAAATTTTATTAAATATTAATTATTTCGGTCCCTTTTGGTATCCAATTTCTAGTTATATTCGTATTATCAGATATTAATAAATTAAATTACTATACAATGAGTTACTTTGAAAAAGTAAAGGGCTATTTGCTAAACCTCGGATATGATATTAAAAGTGAGGACCTAGAGGAAGAACTTTTTATCATTTCAGACGAGGAAGAAGGATTGATCAATGTTATCGTTGACTGCGAAGATCCTATCTTGATAGTAGAAATGCACATTTTTGATATTACTAGTGATAATCCAGAATTCTACAGAACTTTATTAGAGAAAAACAGAACTTCTGTTCATGGAGCTTTTGTAATTGATTCAGAAGGCAATAGAGTACTATTTAGAGATACCCTTGAGCTTGAAAACTTAGATGAAAATGAAATTGAAGGAACACTGAATGCATTTAAAATGATGATCAGTGAAAACTTTGACTTATTATTAAATTACGCACAAAACTAAACAAAAATATATGTCATTCTTTAAGAGAATATTCGGTTGGATGTCAGCAGAAACAAATGCTGCTTTAGATAGTTTGGAGGATCCTATAAAAATGACGGATCAGGGGATACGTGAATTAAAAGGAGATTTAGATAAAAGTTTACAAGGATTAGCTCAAGTAAAAGCAATCTCTATTAGAACAAGAAAAGAATACGAACAACATAAGCAAGCGGCAGCTGATTGGGAAAGAAAAGCAGTTCTTCTATTACAAAAGGCTAATGCTGGACAATTAGATACAGCTGAAGCAGACCGTTTAGCAACTGAAGCGTTAAGTAAAAAAGAACAAGCAGTTGCAGCAGCACAAACGCATGAAAAAATGGTCACTCAAAATGAGTCTCAAGTGACTAAAATGGAACAAAATGTTCAACGCTTGAAATCTCAAATTTCTCAATGGGAAAATGAGGCGAAGACATTAAAAGCGAGAGCAAAAGTGAGTGAAGCTTCTTCGAAAATCAACAAACAGTTAGCGAGTATTGATTCAGGTAGTACTGTTGCAATGTTGGAGAGAATGAAGAACAAGGTAGAAGAGCAAGAAGCTTTAGCGGAATCTTATGGAGATATTGCAGATGCAAATGTTTCAATTGATGAAGAAATAAATAAGGCGATTGGTCCAGGTAGCGGCACTTCGTCATTAGCATTAGATCAGTTGAAAGAAAAAATGAGATTGGGTGCTGGAGAATCGGCTTCTAATACGACAGATAGTACATCAAGTACAGCTTCTGCTCCTCAAGAGGAGTCTGAATTGGATAAACTCAAAAATCAGTTGAAGAACGATCAATAAAAATTGATTTCTTCATCTTTGTAGTACAAATATTCTAACTCATTTTATAATACAGGTTTTACTTTAAATAGTTATACTTTGTATTGTAAGATGAGTTTTTTTTATGTCTCACTAATTATTTTTTAGGCTAAAAATGGAATTTTAAGCACTATTGATTAGCTTTATAATAAGAATTAGAATTGTATCACAACTATTAGACTCTGATTAGTCCTTTTTGACTGATTTTTTTATTGATACTGTAATACAATTGAAAGATAATTTTAATTACAATTTTATTCTCCTGAAACGATCCTTGGATACAATGAAAAATCAAATTTTACCTATTGCAGTTATTATTTTTTCATTCATGTTAGCACCGGATTCTTTTGCTCAAAGTAAGAAAAAGTTGAAGCAGATGAATGCTCAGTTAACCACTGAAAATACTGAATTAAGAAAAAGCAAAACAGAATTAGAGAAGAAGTCGAATTCATTGAAAACAATGAATGAGCAAATGAAGTATGAGGTAGAAGGTTTAAAAGCTGATATTAATTCACTTCAACAAAAAAATGAGGCATTGCAAAGTGAGGTAAATGCTCTATCTGAATCTAATGAGGCTTACGAAGAAAAGATGGCAGTATATGCAAAATCTGGAAGTGGTGGAAATGTAGCTACTGCTGGAAACAACATGCCTTCAAACTCTTCACAATGTTCAAGTCGTCAAGGTAAATTACAAAACAACCGTACTTACTTTGTAGATTTAAGCAGTCAAATCATCTCTCATGGTTGGGGTGTTCAAGTTTACTCAACTGCAGATTTATGTGACGCTCAAGGATACGCAGAAAAGTTTGAAGCACACTACAAAATGTGGAAAACTTATGTGAAAGTTACTGAGCAAAATGGTCAGCAAGTATACAGTGTTGTATATGGTTCATTGAAGTATCAAGATCAAGCGAAAGTGTATTTAGAGAACTTCAAGAAAATTGGTAGAAACCAAGATGAGCAAAATGCAACTTTAGTACAACACTAAGAAAATATTCTCTTATAATATGGAAAGGAGGCGTTCGTCTCCTTTTTTTTTAAATCTATGGTATTAAAACTCTTCTATTTTTTTATAATTACATTTTGAGAAAAGACTATGACCAAGATTATCTGTAATAATAAATGAATGGAATATTTATTGCATCTAATCCTAATACTTAAATTAAATTTTTGAAGAAGAAGTGAAAAATCCTACTGTTGCATATACATGGAGAAAAGTGATTCGTTGGTTTTACGTCTACTTTGTGGCCTGTTTCTTAATTGCAGTGGGTAACTTTAGTTCCTTTAGGCAAATTGAAGATCATGACGCTGTATTAGAAAAAGTACTTGATATTCGTCAGAAATCAATGCGAATGACACTTGCAGCACAAGAGTTCTTGTCTTATGAAGCACACTATGAAGACTTCCATAAGTCGAGGGAAGCGACTCCAATTATGAAGGAATACCATAAGATTGATAAAAATTTAGAGTTGTATATCTCTTCAATTCTTACTTCAAACTCTTCTTGGAAAGTTGAATATGAAACTGATCTCGATTCATTTTTTAAACTACTTAAAACCCACCGTAAGACTTTTTCTAAGATCATAACACAGCTTAAGTACAGAGGTTCTCAAAACTCAGGAATGATTGGAGATCTTCAGAAAAGAACGAAAGCACTTGCCATTGATCCCTATATTAATATTGTTTCTTTAGAAAGAATGAAGCTTTTAGAGAAAAGTTATTTGCTTTCTGCGGATACTTCTGAATTTTACAAAATCAGAGAGTTGAACCATCAAATGCAAAATGATATCAAAAATATTCCTATGGCAGAAAATCATAGGTATACATTGTTGAATAACTTAAAACGATACAATTCTACACTTTTGAAAATCGTAAATGTAGATTTAACGATTGGCTTTAGAGGTGATAAAGGACTCACCTTAAACCTTCAGAAAAATACAGAAGATATCATCAATCTTTCCCAAAAGATGTACAATGAAGCCAAGAAAGAAAAAGATGATTGGCTGTCTTATAGTAGGTGGCTGTCCGTGATATTTGGTACGCTTTCAATTAGTGTTCTTTTAGTACTCAGCCTAACCTCTCACGAATTGCTAGGTAAAATGAAGTAGTCAACTTCAAGGTATTTATATCTCTTTATTTACTTCTGTTTTTTTTAATAATTTGGGTCACCTCTTCTAACACTTCAAATGACGACTTATTTAGTTGATTGGGTTCATCTAAAAGAGTAAGAACTTAAGAATGACTAGGTTCTACCTTATCTAATTTAAATATGAATTTGGCCAATGGCATAGCCAAAATAGCAAAAGCTATAATAAATGCCCCTCCATAGAAATACAGGTCCATAAGTTCACTTTCCCCAAAAAAGAAATAGGCAATAACACCACCATATATTGGAGCCAAGTTGTTGGCTAGTGATATACTAAAAGGGGTAATTTTTTTCATCACTTTTACAATAGAGGAATAAGCAATAATAGAAAATACAATGGCCAGTACAATGATTAACAAGATATCAGTAGGAGTAGGTATTGAAAAACTACCTTGCTTAATGAATTTAAGATAGTATGGAAGTACTGCTGCTGTAGCTAAAAATGCTCCAAGCATCTGATAGAAAGTAATGACTAAATAATGATACCTACGAGAGGATTTTGAGGTAAGTATAGTAACTAATGCCGCAAAGAATGCTGCTAAGATTGCTGTAAACATTCCCTCACTATAAGCAAAACTAGAACTGAAAATCATATAAACGCCAAACAAAGCAGACAATCCGGTCATTAACTCATTAAACGTAGGTCTTTTCTTGGAGAATATGGGGTATACAAAGCTTACCCATACTGGTGTAGTAGCCATTCCCACCAATGTTACCGAGGTATTTGAGGTTTTGGCCGCAATAACAAATAACACCCAATAAATGGAGGTGAGCATTCCAGTAAATACTAATAGGAGTACATGTGAAGTTTTAACCTTTAAAGGTATTTTCTTTATCGAGAGAAAGATAAAGATAATGACAAAAGCAGTCATTGTCCTTAAAAAAACAATTTCTACTGAAGAAAGCGATATATAGATATTAATAATTGGAATTGTACTTGAACACAATATCCAAAAGTGCAACTCCAAATAAGCACGCTTATTATCAGTGGTTGCGAGTTTATTAATAATTTTATCTAATGACATCGAGCAATAAAAAAATGTAATGTGTTAAGAACCGAATAAAAGCAATTAAGGAATAGGAGGAGTAGAAGCGTTGATGAAATATTTATTTACAAGCTTCTAGTTCTTTCATCTCCATTTACTTTTGCCGTAATACTCAACTTCCAAATTACCACTAATTTTTAACTATCCCTAATCAGTTAAGTGGGATTGAAATGAATAACTTTTAAAAGTACTATTAATGATGTATATCGTGAATTTGTTACAGATGGTATTTTTTCTCTCCTGCATTAATTTCAACTGTCATTTGATTCTCCAAAGGAGGTAAAGGACAGTCGTAATTATCATTGTAGGCGCAGTAGGGGTTGTATGCTTTATTGAAGTCTATAACAGTCTGCATAGCTCCTTTCTTTAAACCGCGTAGCTCAATATAACGACCGGCCCCATAGGTAGTATTCCCGGATGTTTGATCTCTGAAAAGCACCATTGTTAAACCTTTCGTCAACGGATTAGGCAAGGCATTTTGAAGTAATACCAGTTTTTGTTCTTGATTATCTATTTTAAACGTAGCCCATGCTACTTTTTTATAAGTTCTAGGATCTCCGTTTGTAGAAGCAATTTTGATAGACTCTGGTTTATCGGCCCATTCTAGTTTTGCATTTACAATGTATTGTTTGTCTGGAGTGAAATAATTTAGTGAATTGAAAGTCTTTATTTCTTCTTTTTTCAAAGGAGAAGTCTTTTCGTCTTTAAACTCTTCATTTTTCTCTGCTCTTTCAATATTCACTTTTTCAAGATATTTCCCTTGATCCAAATTAGAATTGGAAGACAGATAAGTATAAGCAACGACCACGGCTATAAGGGCAAACAGTGCAATTTTAATGATTTGAGACAGTTTCATAATGGTATTTTGAGACCTTAAATAATGATTTTAAATATATGATTTTTTTAAGAAAAAATAAAACCTAGTTTAGTTTTATAGGAATATTGCAATAAAATATTGTATATTGCTAATAATTACCAAAATATAATAATGATTCTATGGTTAAACCTTTTACTCACAGCGAAGAAAAAGATTTACTATCTAATCTAAGTAAGACACTTCTCTTTGAAGGTTATGTTGCAGGATTCCAATACTATTCGAATAAAGATACCGAATGGGGAATTATGCGACAGCCAATCAAATTGGTGCGAAATTCTGCTAACGAATATGATGAATTTGCAACAGCCGTTTTTGCGGGTGACACCATGATTGGTTACGTTCCTAGAGAGGTAAGTAAATCAATTGCTGAAAAATTGGAAAGTGAAGAAGTGATAGAGGCTGAACTTGTAGAAGTTGATCCTTCCGCCACTGACCAGAAAAAAGTGCTCTTTCGAATTTGGAATTACCATTACGAAGAGACCGCCTAGATACTATTGAAAATAATTCATTCTGCCGTTAATTTCTACGTTTTAATCTAAACTTTTGTCCCGAGTTCTCAAATAAATGATTCGGGAGAGTATTCTTCACTTTCAAATAAAATTGAGCTTGAAATTGAATACTTTTAAGTAATTCTAATCTATTGATTACAGCTATTTCAGATCTATAGTATTTTTGCAAATCTTTATTCAAAGGTTTTCTTTCTCTATACTCTTGAAGTATAAGTTGGAAAACCTTTTGTTTATCCCACTCACCTATCTTTTGGTTTTCTTCAAGTCCAGCAATTTTCTGACTGCTATTAATTAAAATATCTGTTTCGTCATTTTCTTCTGTTACATCTCCAAAAGTAAAGTGAATGTCGTCAATGTTAGAAGTGCCTGATTGGAATATTTCTTTGCCCATTTTCGCCCATGACCAAAAATCATTTAATAATGGTATTCTAGGTGGTAACGCTTTTAATTCTTTTTCAAAGTCATTTTGATAAAGAGGATGATTAAGAATGGCAAAGCAATAATAGAAGATATTTTCTTTCTTTAAAGCTTTTACTTTTTGTTCATTTTCAATCTTGCCTTTTTCTAACTCACCGATCGTACTAATGATTTTTTGAGAAGATTTATTGATCTCTTGGATCATCACTTTTTTCTCCGTTGAACCTCTAAAGAGCTGATGCATCTTTTGCGTCAATTGATGTAAAAGCTTTGTGACATCGTCTAAGCTACTTTCCTTCTCTTGTGTTAAGTCAGAAAGTTGTTTGGTGAATTTATGAAGTACCGGAAGCCTATTGGTGTATCGTTCAATACTTTTTATTTCACTCTCCAATAGATCTTGAATAGAGCCAACAGAATTATTGAGTTCTACTTTTGGAAGTCTTGAAACATAATACTGTTTAAAGCGGTCCAATGCCCAGTCACTGATATTACTACTATAAGAGTGGTCTTCTTTATAGATGTTCAGTGGTAATATTGTAGCAAATTGATTTCTACTATAGTAGGTAGAAAGCAATGCCTGATTACTTGGCGTCACTTCTAAACCTAAATCCTTATGCATAGAAAGGGCAAAAGTAGGGTTCTCGATTTGAAAACCATGATGTTGTAATGTGTTCCAATTCTCGGTGTCTCTTTTGGAAATATAGGCCCATTTCTTCAAAAACGGTTTGACATAAATTCGACTTAACTGAGCGTCAGAAACTACAGTGTCTTCATCCAAGCCAAGTGTTTCCTTCTTCTTTTGATTTTTATAATAAAGGTTGACTTTCTCAATCAACTGTTTTTTATTAAAATCAGTATGCCAAGATTTATTTTTAAGGTTTAATGCTGGAAGAGTTTGATTGAAAATACTCTTTTCTTTATCGGAAATTAGACATAGGAAGTTCTTATATTCATCAGAAGAAAGTGTAATCCAATCATCTGAATCTTCATGAACTTGAGCGAAATCTTCCAAATAACTAGGGGCGTAAAAAACACCTTCTTTCTCTTCTTCTTTACTGAAAATAAAACAGTATACTACTTGTGATGAATACTGCTGTGCTTGAATATAGATCCTTTGGCAAATCTTCGAAACCGTATTTCTCCAATTTTTATATTCAGGTGCCGCAGCAAGAGAATGATCTCCTCTAATCACTAATATACCGTTGTTGCCTAATCTTTCCTTAGCCCACAAAAACCAATAGGATACGGGGTTTCTGAAAGAATCATTTTTGAAAGTCTTCTTTACCTTATTGACCCAATCTTTATGAGCAGTTCTATTACCCAATGACATCTGTTGAATAGTCCCAAAAACAATTTGAACTGGATCTCTGTTCAAATTGATGAGTTTATTGAGGTTGCTATCATCTTCAACGAAGTCTAAATGCTTTTGTCCTTGAGGTTTTATGTTGACAAAACACAAACTGTTGCCAAAAGAACGTGTACTTGCTGGGATTATAATAGCACTCCAATAATAAGCCAGTAAATCATAACAGACTATGGTATTGGATTTTGCTTCAATATCTAAGAATGGAGGCAATGTAAAAGAAGGGTAGAGGTACTGAGCATTTGTTCCTGAATTATTCAAATGCTTTTTCATCAGTGATCGGAACATTCCCAAAAAGTAATTGGGTAAAGGTTCGCCTTCTTCCCTTCCCATCAATGTGGTAAAGAGGGCATCTTTGTTATCTTGTTCTAATGAAAGCTGTTCAATATTTTCAGCAACGGTTTGATAGCTTTTTTGAAGTAACTCTTCATCAATAGTTTGTGAAGTTAAACCTTCAAAAGCTTGAAATATTGAATCCTCAAAAAGGCCTTTTTGACCTTCTGTATCGATTAAAATAGAGACGATATGTTTGCTTACAATATGCTCACTTATAAATCTCAAAAGGTCTTCTACCTCAAAAGTGGGATAGAAAGATTTCTTAAAGACCTTGATTAATCCAGTGCTTTTTTCTTGAATTAATGATTTATAATTTCCAGCATATAATAGTTGCTGTTGTAAGTGCTGTATCGCTTCTCCTACCAAACCTCTTTACTTTTTTAAGTTCAAACTAGAACAGATGAATCAGAATTTCCTAAAGGATATTGAATCACCCTTTTCTAAAATCAAAAAATAGATTTTGATTCGCCATCTGCTTCAAATTGTCAATTGAATTGCAAATATTATTGCAAACGTACAACAAGAATATAAATCTTCGAAATCCGATTAGTATATTCGTACAAAAATTAAGATATAACTGCAAAATCACGAATAGTTAGTAAGATCGGAGATTGATTTCGTGATTTTAAAATTAGAAACTGTATAGAGCGTCTTTTAGACCAACTAAATTATGAAGAAATTATTTCTGCTTGACGGCATGGCTCTTATTTTCCGTGCCCATTTTGCCCTAATACGTAATCCGCGTATCAATTCTAAAGGAGTGAATACGAGTGCTCCAATGGGTTTTGTCAACTCATTATTGGAGATACTTAAGAAGCAGAATCCTACACATATTGGTGTTTCATTTGATTTATCTGGCCCTACTTTTAGACATGAAATGTACAAAGAGTACAAAGCCAATAGACAAGAAACGCCTGAAGATATTTCTATTGCAATTCCAATCGTTAAGAAAATCGTTGATGCTTTTAATATTCCAAGATTAGAAGTGGAAGGCTATGAGGCTGATGATGTGATTGGTACTTTGGCAAAAGAAGCTTCAAAACAAGGTTTTCAAACGTTTATGATGACGCCTGATAAAGATTATGCTCAATTGGTGGATGAGAATACTTTCTTATACAGACCTTCTACGAAGGGTGGAATTGAGATTTTAGGTGAAAAGGAAGTTTTAGAAAAGTTTGATTTGGATAGAATCGACCAAGTAATTGACCTTTTAGGTTTGCAAGGTGATGCTGTTGATAATATTCCAGGTATTCCGGGTGTTGGTCCTAAAACTGCTGTAAAATTATTGAAGCAATACAGCACTGTAGAAGGTATTCTTGAGCATTCTTCAGAGTTAAAAGGAAAACTGAAGGAAAGAGTAGAAGGTAATAAAGAACAAGCAATTCTTTCTAAAGAATTAGCGACCATTAAAATAGATGTGCCGATTGCATTTGAAGAAGATAAACTTTTAGTGCAAGAACCTAATAAAGAGGAAATCATTAAGATTTTCAATGATCTTGAATTTAAGACCTTATTAGGAAGGTTATTCCCTGATGCAAAACCTGCTCCTACTAAAAAAGTAGTGAAAGCAGGGGAGCAAGCTTCATTGTTCGGTGCTCCAACTTCATCTGCTTCAAAAGTTGAGACAGTAGAAGAGGTTGTAGAAGAAGAGGAGTTGCAAGGGCCTGATACCATTGGTTCATTGGACAAGAATTATAGAATGATTGATTCAGAGGAACGTTATGCTGAATTGATCAATTACCTTTCTAAACAAAAGGAATTTGCCTTTGATACTGAAACATCTTCTTTAGATGCTTTGGAAGCTCAGATTGTTGGAATGTCTTTTTCTGCTCAAAAAGATGAGGCTTACTATGTTCCTGTTCCATTGGAAAAAGAAGAGGCAGATAAAGTTTTAGCTCACTTTCAACCATTGTTTGAGAATAAAGAAATATTAAAAATTGGCCAAAACTTGAAATATGACCTTCAGGTGATGGATACTGCTGGTGTAAAAGTGCAAGGACCATTCTTTGATACAATGTTGGCGCATTACTTAATAGAGCCAGACAAACGTCATGGTATGGACAGCCTTTCTGAAACATATTTAAATTATATTCCGGTTTCGATCGAGACTGTATTAGGTAAAAAAGGGAAGAAGCAGAAAAATATGAAAGATTTGCCTGCTTCGGAAATTTATGAATATGCGTGTGAGGATGCTGATGTTACACTTCAGTTGAAAGAGAAGTTCTTACCAATATTGGAAGAAAAAGGCTTGAAAGAGTTATTCGAAAATCTTGAAATGCCATTGTTGGAAACGCTGAAAGATATGGAAAAAGAAGGGGTGAATTTAGATGTGCCTTCTTTAGAACTCTATTCTATTCAAATTGGTAAAGAAGTCGAGCAGTTAGAAAAAGATATTTATGCCTTGGCAGGTGAAGAGTTTACTATTTCATCTCCTAAACAATTAGGTGTGATTCTTTTTGAAAAAATGAAGCTGGTCGATAAACCAAAAAAGACAAAAACGGGTCAATATGCTACAGGGGAAGAAATTCTTCAAGGTTTGAAGCAACATGAAATCGTTGAAAAGATTTTAGATTTTAGACAGTTAGCGAAGTTGAAGAGTACGTATGTAGATGCCCTTCCGAAGTTGATCAAGGCAGATGGAAGAGTACATACTACTTACAATCAGGCAGTGGCGGCAACAGGTCGTTTAAGTTCTACAGACCCTAACTTGCAGAACATTCCGATTAAGACTTCAAGAGGTAGAGAGATCAGAAAGGCTTTTGTTGCTAGAGATGAAAACTACACATTTGTTGCGGCGGATTATTCTCAGGTAGAATTGAGAATTATGGCAGCGTTCAGTAAAGATGAAGAAATGCTCAATGCTTTCAAGGATGGGAGAGACATTCACACTGCTACAGCTGCTAAAGTCTTCAAAGTAGATGAAAAAGACGTTGAGCCGGAAATGAGAAGAAGAGCAAAAACGGCCAACTTCGGTATTATTTATGGCGTTTCAGCATTTGGTCTTTCTCAGCAATTGAATATCGCTAGAAGTGAGGCGAAGGAGTTGATTGATAATTATTTTGTAGAGTTTCCTGCCATCAAGAAATACATGGATGATGTGATTGCGAAAGCAAGAGACAACGAATATGTAGAGACGTTGATGGGAAGAAGAAGATATTTAAGAGATATCAATTCACGTAATTTCACGGTGAGAGGAATGGCAGAACGAAATGCCATCAATGCACCAATTCAGGGTACTGCAGCGGATATCATCAAGAAAGCGATGATTGAAATTCAGGAATGGATGAATGCACAAGATTTGAAATCAAAAATGATCCTTCAGGTACATGATGAATTGATTTTTGATGTTCATAATGATGAATTAGAATTAATGACTTCCAAAATAAAAGAAATGATGGAAAATGCATATGACATTGGAGTTCCTTTAGAAGTAGAAGTCGGTAAAGGTATAAATTGGTTAGAAGCCCATTAATACAATGAGTAAACCACAAACAGAACAAACTTTTTTTATCAACTTAAAAGACTTTTTGAGTCTAATAAGAGCCAATAATCTTCTCATCATATTGTATACACAATGGATGGGAAGGATTTTCTTGGTAGGACCAAGTGCCGACTGGAGATATCTTCTGCAAGATGTTTCTTTTTGGTTATTGACCCTTTCTACATTACTGATTGCTGCCTCGGGCTACATCATCAATGATTATTATGATATAAAAATTGATGCTGTCAATCGCCCAAACAAGCAGGTTATTGGTAAGTTAATGCGAAGAAGGGTTGCCATTTTTACACACACTGTATTTAATTTGATAGGAATTGTAATTGGCTTTTCTTTATCGCTCGAAGTAGGAATAGTGTGTTTTATTGCCTCTTTTTGGCTTTGGCTTTATTCCAATGAATTAAAAAGAAGAGCCTTTATTGGCAATGTAAGTGTAGCGGCGATTACCGCATTGTCTATCTTTTTGATCAACATTTATTTTGCTGAGCACAACAGGGCTGTATATGAATTTGGGATTTTCTCATTTTTCGTTTCTCTGATTCGTGAAATCATCAAAGACTTGGAGGATAAAGAAGGAGATGTGAAATTTGGTTGTAGAACATTGCCTATTATATGGGGAGATCAAAAAACCAAAAAGTTGATTTACCTTTTATTTGCTTTGTTTATAGCTATATCATTTGTTATTGTGATGGAGATGGAAGAGCCTTATATTCAATACTATTTCTGTATTTTATCGCTTCCGGCATTTATGATGATTTACAAACTGATCAAAGCTGTTTCAAGTAAAGATTACGGAAAAATCAGTTCTTTTATAAAATACTATATGGTGGCCGGCATTTTAGGGATGTTCTTTATATAAAATGATCATCTCGAAATTCTAGCATTATACAAAAAGAAACCCTACAAACTGTAGGGTTTCTTTTTTTACATTAAGTTCTAGATAATCCTGAATTGGTTAGAAAAAGGTGTTCGATCGTCGATGTATTCTATAACGTATAACTTTAGAAATGGTCATTTTTTTTGATTGAGGTTTTATTTCGAAAGAGCAGTGTCTGTACTTTCAAATATTTTATCAGCCGATGATGCGATAAAACCTTCGAAAAGTTCCCCAGTGCTGTCTTCATATCTTTTCGCGAATTCATAATAACATGAAGGGACTTCGTATTCTCCTTCCTGGAATTGAATTTTAACTTTATCCGCAAGGATACTTGATTGTTCTAAAAGCTGTTCCTTACTTCCTTTGATTTCACCACCCGAAGTATTCATTTGGAATCCATTGTCTTTCAAAAACTGATTCACATCTTCAAGGGTGTTGAAATGATCTAACTTGTTACAGTGAATAGTAAAATGATTGGCTCTAAAACCAAATACATACATCCATGCTGCGTATTCAGATTCTTCAACAAGTCTCTCATATATTTTATAAGAAGGCTTTTCCCAAAGACAACCACTCAAAAGTAATTGCTCAATATCCATATGCTCAGCACCAGAAGTTGCAATGATAGAATCAGCTACATCCTGTAGAAATTCACTGCAAAGCTCTAATCTTAATTCTGAAATGAAGATTTTTGGAGCATCTTTATCAGTGCGATGCTGGAAATGGGCTGCTTTTAATTTCTTTGCTTCAAAAACATATTCCCCTTTTTTTTCATAACCAATACGAATAAATGGTTCTGAAAGTCGATCAACATTTACTAGTGGATGATTAAAAGTACGGATAGCAATATGATCATTTTCGATTGTTTCGGCTTTGTCCTCAAAAATGGACTGGATCTTAGCAGCAGAAGGGGTAATTTCCACATACTGATCCCAAAGCTTCTCAAGGATATTTTTCATGTGTTTAAATTGGTTGTGTTTGGTTTATTATATAAATGTAAAAAATACGTTTATTGGTAGTGCAAATATACAAATGAAATTTTTCAGGCAAAGAAAAAAGTGAAAAATTTTATTTTTGTACTAATAAGGGGGTGGAAATGATGTCAGAATGAAAAGTATATAAAACTAAAAAACACCTAATATTTTAGATCTCATTATTACTTTCTCTTTGAGAAAATGACTAATCCATTATCTAATACCACTTTTTCATATTGTTTCTGAATAATAGTAATATAATCTAAAAGCTTTTGTCCATCACCATTTGTATCTACAATTACATCAGGCATATCCTTTTCAAAAGCATTATAGATCGTTCTTATTTCGTCATAGTTATCAATCTTCTTGAAAAATTGACGACTTACATTGTAGTTGAGATAGGGCGTAGCTAGGTTGTGATCTTTGTAGTACTTATAATCCAATCCGAAAACCAGCATTTTATCACCATATTCATTCAAGTCAGGAACTTCAATAGCCCACGCATTTTGATAAGGAGATTCAATTTTCTTTGGTAAAACATCAAATGCTGTACCGATCATAAGTGCTAGGAAAAGGAGGGAATAAGACCATAACGTGATTTCAGCCATCAGCCTTTTTCGAATGATCAATAACTGGTGAGCACTGAAAAAGCTTAAAGCGGGTACGTATAAGATCAATTGATAAGAAATCGTAAAAGAGGAGAACACAATGCTTAAGGTAGCAGTGATGACCCAAATTAGCATTAATTGCTGTATGTTTTGTTGGGAGTTGATAAAGGCATTATAGCTGAATGTTTTGAACATTCCCATCAATAGAATAAAGGCAGGAATAACGCTAAGCATTAGCATTTGTTCCCAAGTCAATTGGAAATTGTGTTCAAGATTAGGTATTGCTAGTATACATAAGTTGGCAAATTCTTCTAAACCGTCTATATAATAGAGGTACACCAAATACCCTCCCCAAACGATTGTAAACCCTACAAAAGCCAAGAAAAGTCTGTTGAATGAAGAGACTCTAAATGTTGCTAATGCGAAAATACCCATCAAAAGGAAAGAGAAAGAAGGCATATAGGCCAAGGAAGCCAATCCGAAGAATATACCGGTATTCAAGATACTCTGCTCCACATCTGTTCGCTCCATTCTTAGTAAATTTCGAAGACCAAACAATAAAAAGGTCAGTGAAATGAGCGTTGGAGAAAGTGTCATGAAATCATAACTAATGTTGGAAAATAGAAGATACATCAAGCCTGGTATAAATGTTTTTTGTTTATAGGCTTCACTTCTATTCATCATTAGGTTGAATAGATAAGATTGTATTAATGTAAGAAATGCAGCAAAACCAAAAAATACAGCTTGTGAGGTGCCAAACCATGAGGCAATGACCCAATACACACCCGCTGAAAGTGGAGCTATATTATCCCAAACATCCACATACATACTATTTCCTTCCGCCAGTTTATCACCAAGCGTAAACCAATGTATCTCATCAGAAAGCAATGGAATATCACCAATCCAAATTGGAAGGCGAATGATGATCATAAGGAATAAAAGAATGATTAATCGTAAGGGATCGTTGATTTTAAAAAATGCCAGCATGTTCTGCTAAGTATATCCTATAAATTCAAAAAAGTGGATGGAGTTGTAACCGAATAGTACAACAAAAAAAGCATGTCTGAACAGTGAAGTCGCTCAAACATGCTCTTCAAATTAACGTGTGTAGATATTGTCATCATCGTCATCTTCTTTTTCGTCAGGGATGTCGATGTTTTCAAATAACTTGTCAATTTTTTCTGCTTCTTCTGCAGTATTGTCATAGTAAAAACGTAATTCAGGAATTACTCTTGCTTGATGACGAATACGTTGTGCCAGAAGGTTACGGATTGATTTATTTTGCTCTTCAATCTCAACAATTTTTCCTTCCGGGTCTTTTGTTAATAAAAAGCTTAAATACACTTTCGCTAAACCTAAGTCAGGAGAAATTTCAACATGCGTTACAGAGATAAAAGCACCTCCAAACATAGAAACTGAATTCTGTTGAAAAATTTCGCCTAGATCTTTTTGGATTAAACGAGAAAATTTATGTTGTCTTTTACTGTCCATTTTCCTTATGATCTAATATATTTTTTGCAGCCTCATTTTCTAAGAAAGTAGGGTGAGAGGCTTAATTATACTTTCGTATGTTACAAATTTCGGAAAAAAATAAGAGATGCCATACTTTAAATGATGTTTAGTCATCTTCCTCTTCATAATAATCCTCATTTTCAAAGTCGTCTAAATCAAAATGAGGATTTTTACCATTGCCATCAGCACCAAAAAGCTGTTCTTGTGACGCCGCAAAGGATTCATCCAACTCGTCTTCTTCAGGATCTTCTCCAAATTGTTCTTCTTCTTCTAGGAAAGATTCACTGTCATGAACGATGGCTTCTTCTTGTACTGGGGCATTTTCGTATACATGATCATCTTTGGTAGAATCCCCAAAGTTGTTATTAATCTGGGTTGGAGGCGCTTCTTCAGGAATAGGGTCATTGAGAGTATGTGCAACGGTTAAGATCATTTCCATATCTCTGTAAAGATCTTTCAGAATAAAAGACCTCTTTAATGAATGGGTGGTATCTACTTTGAAAAGCTCTTTACGCACATCAAGAAAAACATAAAGTTTTCCCTCTTTCATTACACAATTGACTTTGGCCTTGAAGTGTTTCTTGATTTTATAAAGCCTCTTTATGAAGTCATCTTTTAAAGATTTTTCGGCATCGGCTCTATTCGTGGCATACACCTTAAAGAATTTTCGGAACTCAGGGTCCTTGATGGGAACATAAGTACCGTAGCGGTCATCTTTTTGTTCAATTAATCGCCCAACATGCCCCCAGTTTTTCTGAATATGGTCTTCAAAAATATAAATTTCGGTAGATGGTGGATCATCTAATTCAACAATCATAAAGAAACCATGAAACTCTTTTTTATACTTTTCTTTTTGTTTCTTTTTCTTATTGACATACCATTTATTATTAGGAGGGCGTAGATGACTCACCATTACCTCCGACATCTGAAGAGAAGTGCCATCTATTGACCCTTCAATGAGGTCGTCTCCTTCGTAATCATCGGGAATGGTTGGGTTTACTCCACTTTCAATCCATTTTTTTAGAGGAATAAAATCTTGAGGAGAATACCTTAAGCTGTTGTCCATAAAGCGGATCATTTCTCTTACTACCACCTCTTTGTATTCTTCTTCAATGGTATCATCCTGAAAATTATTATTGAAATAATTCATGGAAGTGAGAGGAGCAAAAATACACATGAAGTATACCCCGTATTCATTGATTTGATCAAGGTATAAAAGCATTAAAGAGAAGGAAATCATCAACATCGTTAAGCCACCAAATTGAAGACGCTTGTTGTGCATATAGTATCTTTTGTCTTCAATCTGATCTAACTGACCGGCAATATTTTCTTTAAAATGATTTTTAAATTCTTCGAATGACTTCATGAATGGGTACCTACGTTTTACCTAAATCCAATATGAAGATAGGGAGTAAAAAAGGATAAAAAAAGAAGTTTTGTACTCGTATGAATTAATCTATTCTTGTTGAGAGTGATAATTGATTTAAGAACGAGCCTGTAGGAGCTATAAATTTTGTAGATATAGACTCCATTTATTGCAATATTCATTATGAAATGAGATTTTTACGGCATGAAAAAATTCTTAGTGATCCAGACGGCATTTATCGGAGATGTCATTATGGCAACTGCCGTTGTGGAGAAGTTGATTAAGTTTTACCCTGAAGCATCTATTGATTTTGTGGTAAGAAACGGAAATGAGGGGTTATTGAGAAACAATCCTCATATCAACGAGGTTATTATTTGGAATAAAAAAGTAGAGAAAAATAAAAACCTTTTAAAGGTTTCTGCAGAAATCAGACGTCGCAGATATGATAGAGTAATCAATCTTCAACGCTTTTTTTCTACAGGTTTAATGACCTTCTTATCTTCAGCAAAATCTACTGCAGGTTTTGATAAAAATCCATTGAGTTCATTCTTTTCAATTAAGAAAAAACATGAAGTGGGGTTAGGAAGAGAAAGAGAGCATCATGAGGTGAGTCGTTACCTTTCTCTAATTGAAGATATTACTGACGCTGAGTTTGTGGGTCCGAAATTATATCCCAGAGAAATTGACTACGAAAAAGCCAAGTTTGAAGGAAAATATGTAACAATGGGACCCAGTTCAGTATGGTATACAAAGCAACATCACAAAGATAAATGGGTGGAATTTATCAATAAAATTCCCGAAGATACTGCCGTTATTTTAATTGGTGGACCAGGAGATAGAGACCTTTGTGATGAAATTGTAGATAAGGTAGATAGAGGTAATATGTGCAATTGGGCAGGGAAGCTTTCTTTCTTGCAGTCAGCAGCACTAATGAAAGGAGCTGTGATGAATTATGTCAATGATTCAGCACCTCAACATATGGCTTCTTCTATGAATGCACCTGTAACGGCAATTTTCTGTTCAACAATTCCTGAATTTGGTTTTGGACCATTGTCCTCCAACTCTAGAATAGTTGAAGTAAAAGAAAATCTTGATTGCAGACCTTGTGGTATACACGGTCATAAAAAATGTCCAAGAGGCCACTTTAAGTGTTCTATGGATATTGATACAAATGAATTACTCATTTCCGATTGGAAAATAAAAGAGGCATAAGTACATGTCCTTGTACTTAAAACCTAACTAAACAGACAAATATGAAGAAGTTTCATCTAACAGCAGGACCAAGTGAGCTGTATTTTACTGTAGAGCAGCATATCCAACAAGCATTAAAAGATAATGTTGCTGTCATCTCCCACCGTAGTGGTGCATTTCAAGAGATCTTTGCTTTTACAGTAAAGCAGGTGAAAGAAATGTTGGGCGTACCGGAAGATTACCATGTAGTTTTCACTGGTTCGGCGACAGAAGTATGGGAAAGACTAGCGCAGGACTGCATTGCTCAAAAAAGTGCTCATTTTGTAAATGGCTCCTTTTCAGAACGTTTCCATGCTTTTGCGGAAGCTTGGGGACATCAAACACAAAAAATTGAAAAACCTTTGGGCGAAGGTTTTTCAGAAGCAGATTTTAACATTGACGCTGATGTAGACTTGATCTCGATCACTCAAAATGAGACGAGTACAGGTGTTCAATTTCCCGTAGAAGATATTTATAAAATCAGAGAGGAAAACCCTGATGCTTTAATTACAATTGATGCTGTTTCTTCAATTCCATATTTGGATATTGACTTTACAAAAATCGATAGTTTATACTTCTCAGTTCAAAAAGGAATGGGATGCCCAGCAGGATTAGGAGTTTGGATTTTCAACGAAAAATGTGTTGAAAGAGCTAAATCTCTGAAAGCGGACGGTAGATTGATGGGAGGTTACCATGATATGTTTACGTTGTTGAAAAATGCAGCGAAGAACATGACACCTGCCACACCAAATGCTATTGCCATTTATACGCTTGGTAAAGTATGTGAAGATATGATTCGTAGAGAAATGAAAATTATCAGAAGCGAAGCAGATTATAAATCTTCATTACTTTATGCCGCTGTTGGTGCTCATAAAGACTTGGATTATGCTGTAAAAGAAGAAAGAGTTCGCTCTAAAACAGTAATTGTAATCGAAGTAAAAGAAGGACGTGATGCTAAAGCTTTAATGGCCTATCTCTCTGAACAAGGTTTAGAGGTAAGTACAGGTTACGGCCCTAATAAAGCGACTCAAGTTCGTATTGCCAACTTCCCTACAATATCGAAGGAAGTTTACTTTAGACTAGTTGATTTAATCGAAGCTTGGTAAGCTTTCAATTTACATATTTTCAATCCCCAATTGGTTACCATAATCAATTGGGGATTTATATTTTTTAGTTTATGAATTCAAAATTGACAATCAAGTGGGGTACTCAAAATATCATCACTTTTGGAATATATTTCAGTTTATCTCTTCTGTTTACATTGGGCTTTGCTTTCCTTTTTATCACTTCAGGTGAGGTGGATGTCAACGTAAAATTCTCTTACAGTTTATTGACAATATTAGGTGCTTTTGCTACCTTCTCTTCTGTATGGAATCTATTAAAAGCCAAAAAGGGATATTCTGATGTTCTCATTGATCATGAAAAGGTAGTTGTACAAAATCGAAGTTTAGGTTATAAGGAGGATTTTGAATTTGAAGTCTCTCATTTAAAATCTCTAACTCTTATTCAGGAGAATATAAGTGTCATCGATAAATTGAAAACGTTATTGATGAATACAAAAGGCCTACACTACAATTATCATTTATGTGTGGTTTTGAAAAATGAGGAAAAACCTAAAAAGATATTTCCTGAAGCAAGGTTATCTGTTGAAGAGTTGAAATCAATTGCTGATCAGATTCAACAGAAAATTCAAGATGCAAAAATCAATTCTTAAACATTTTGATGGTGTTCTCTAGAAGTGAAATGTTCCCCACACCACCATGTCCAGGGACTACTACTTCTACTTCAGGAAAATCTAACATTGTTTTCATTACAGAATTAGACCATTCGGTGGTGTCAGCATCTTCAAGGTTTCCTTTGCCCCAGCCTGTGGCTTTGACCAAGCAACCTCCAAATAAAACTTTGTCAGAAGGTATATAGGCAACGATATTGTCATGCGTATGACCAGCTCCTTCAAATTTTAAAAGGATTTGATGATCATCAACATTCAATGTCAATGTATCAGTAAATGTTTTTTGAGGAGGAGTGTGATTCGTTTTCTTTGCTAATTGTGCAGTGTGTAGTGAACCGTAAGAAGTAATTCCTTTGGTATGAAAATAATCAAGTCCGGCTAAACAATCTATATGAAAATGAGTGGGTACAACTCCCTTTACGGTAACATTTTGCTTATCTAGCCACTCCAAAAGCTCTATACTACTTTCTTCATTGGTTGGAGAATCAATAATGATCGCTTCTCCATCATCCATGACTACAATTCCATTACATGGAACTCGCCCATAGCTTTCTGTTTCTAAGAACGAAGTATGTAATATGACATGTTCAGTGAGTGGTCTAATAACTAATTGATGAGAGACATAAATATCTTCTTGCTCGTTTTTAGTATCTTTTTTACAAGCAAAAAAAAGGAGGAAGCATAAGCTTAAAAAGTAAATTGATTTCATTGAATAATGGTTTTTGAAATTAGAAAACTCAGAAGTTGTACCTCTGAGTTGACAATAAATTTCAGCATTATTCAATTCTATTCCTAACTTTTTGACTTCGATAAAATAAACGCTTTCACTTTTGGATGAAAACTTAATGCGAATGAATATCCTGCAACGATAAAACCAATAATTGCTTTAGCTGGAATAGAGACTATAAAGTCAAAAATGATGATAGCTCTATAAATTTGCAGTTTACCGTTGAGTGCCGTAGCGATCAACCCGATGAGGTTGATGACATACACAATAGCGGTATAAAGTATAAACTTTGGATTAGCATTCGGTATTTCTAGTTTTCCGGTGTTGATAGCATAAAAAAGACCAAAGGCAATAAATACTTTCAGTAAAAACGAAACCATGATGATACGAAGAGCAACTGGTTTTTTAAGATCAGATTTCAATGTAATAGTTTCCATTGTAGTGTTTTTTTAGTGTTTTGATATGTTACAAATATCTATTTTACTAAATGGAAACTATTGGAAAATTCGGTCAAAAATTGGTAGAAAAAGCTCACGTAAATTTTAATAGAAGTAACACCATTTTTTAATTGAAAATTACTTGTTGAGTATTTAAAAGACCTTAAGAAGCATTCTGATTTGAGAACTTCTTCTCATTTTCGCAACTATCAAATATTTGGAAAATTCTTTGTGTTTTATCTTTTGTAAGGGGTTTAGAAATATATGCTTTTACCGATTGGTAAGACTTAGATCGTATACGATCTTGAATGAGGTCTGAATTACTTAAAACAATTACATTATAAGTATCACTGAGACCAACAATATCTATTTCATCTAAAATATCCCATCCACTGACAAGCGGCATATTTAGATCTAATAAAATATTATTAGCATTCCTATTCTGTCTGATAAAGTGAAGAAAATTTACACTCTTATCAAACTCTTGAATGCTTATGTTGTTGTCACATCTTTGTAGGTTGATCCTTGTGATCTGATTAGTAATAGCATCATCGTCTACCAGAATGATTTCATAGTTGTGGGTCATCATAAATAGCAATTTGAATTCTATTGTTAATAAATGAAATTCCTATTTTGGAGGAATATATGTTGTTATTGGGTGCAAGAATTTTACAGTCAATTATTGCTTTTGTTTTCCTTTCGGAAATGGCGGTTTCTAACTCTTGATTCAATTCAATCGGAAATAAATCATATAAGTATAAATAATCATCTGAGCTTCTTTTATACTTATATAAAAACATTTCTGAGGTTCTAAACAGATACAGATCTTCATTGAAACATGCATAAACGAGTTCTTTATTCAGAAGAGCATTGTTAATACAAGAAAGGCGTTTTTCTAGATCTTCTACCTTGGATTGAAATACCATTTTTACAAATAGATTAAATACTGATTTTGTTTTTTATAATTATTAATTGAAAAATTTATTTTGATCGAATTGTTTAAGGATAATTCTATTTAAGTGGGTATTAAAGTAAATTTTTGGTAGTATCATTTTGATATTAATCCAAGATAAAAATGAAATTTAAATTTTAATACAAAGAATAAAAATATTTATTCAGATTGTTATGAGAGTACAATTTATCCATTAAAACATACCTGTCTATTCATAATGAGATGTATATGTAAACTCCTTCTTTAGTATAATTGATGTTGAATAATAAGCTATTTCGGTAGTCAACAATTGTATTTTTCTTATATTTTTATATAAATAAAAACAGCTATTAGATCGAATAAGATCCAATAGCTGTTGTATATTTTATTTCCCATAAGTGCGCATATGGGTTAATTATTAATCCTAGTGACTAAAGTTCTCAACCTCTTTAGGATCGTGCTTGTGCTTGAAAGAAACAGCAAACAACAGTGCAACGACTAATGAATAAGCCGCAAATGCGAACCAGATATTTGGCCAGTCACGAACGCCTTCAGCACTAGTAAAGAACTGATCGATCATTACACCTGATACCGAAGAACCTAACACCGCTCCAAAACCATTGGTCATCATCATAAATAAACCTTGTCCTGATGCTCTGATTGTCTGATCTGTTTGTGATTCTACATATAATGAACCTGAGATATTGAAGAAATCAAAAGCCATTCCGTAAACGATACAAGAGATGATAATCCATACTAAGCCTGAACCTGGATCACCGATTCCGAATAAGCCAAAACGTAACACCCAAGCAAACATACTCATCAACATTACGTTCTTAATTCCAAAACGTTTTAAGAAGAATGGAATAGCAAGAATAAATAAGGTCTCAGAAACTTGAGAAATTGACATGATGATGGCAGGGTATTGAACTGCTATACTATCTGCGAAAAGTGGGTTGCTATCAAACTCATGTAGGAAGATATCACCGTATGCATTTGTTAATTGTAATGCTGCACCTAATAACATTGAGAAAATAAAGAACAATGCCATTTTTCTTTGCTTGAAGAGTTTGAAAGCATCTAACCCAAGTGCTTCAATCCAAGTTTTATTGCTTTCTCCTTTATTGATATCACATTTTGGTAATGTGAATGCATAAAGTCCTAAACCAATTGATGCAGCTGCTGCAACATAAAATTGGGCTGGTGAAGTTTCGATTTTCAATAAACTGACCATCCACATTGCAACAATAAATCCGATTGTACCCCAAACCCTAATAGGAGGGTAGACTTTCACAATATCTAAGTTTGCTTTTTGTAGTGCCGAATAAGCTACTGTAATCGACAATGATATTGTAGGCATGTAAAAAATCATATTGATTAACATGACCACAAAGAAGGTTGAAGGATCATTTACTTGTGGTAAATAGCATAAAATTCCAGCTCCAATAATATGAAAAATACCTAAAAGTTTTTCAGCACTTATATATCTGTCAGCTATGATACCAGTAAGGGCAGGCATAAATATGGATGCAATACCCATGGTAGAAAAGATCGCTCCAAATTCGGTTCCGGACCACTGTTTAGTTTTGAACCAGTAGCCTCCAATAGTAATCAACCATGCTCCCCAAATAAAGAACTGTAAGAAGTTCATTATGGTTAGACGTAGTTTTAAACTCATATCTATATTTGATATTATGAATTAAATAATTGTATTGGCTACAAATATAGACTTTCTAGCGAATTTATTAAGTTGTTTTTTGACAGTAAAACTTAATGAAGTTTATCAACTTTAAAATTAATTCATAACATAGCGAAGATGAAAGCCTTTTTTAGGATCACTTTTTCGAAAATTCTTACTGTAATTAATGAAAACAACAGGGCCAATACAATATGACCCTAGTTTGTTTGAAAGTTTTATGACCCCACCACGTTAAATAAGGACATTACTTTCTCCTGATTTAATGGTTTATTGACAAAAAAGTCAACAATGGTAAGGTTTTCAGCCTTCTCCTTATCTTTAGGGTTCAATGATGTTGTCAATATGGCCAATTGTGGTTGTTTGAATTTGAATTGAATCGCTTCGTAAATTTCTGTAAACTCCCAACCATTCATATCAGGCATATTGATATCCAGTAAAATTAAATCGGGTAATTGATCTTCTTTGTCGATATTCATTAAATAAAAGAGGGCATTTTTAGCTTCATTAAAAACAATGAGGTTTTTATCAATGATATCCATTTTTTCGAGAATTAACTTATTAAGGAAAATGGACATCTCTTCATCATCGATAAGCATTACTTTCTTTAAGTCTTTCATTATTTGGGGAGTTTAAAGTAAAAAGTTGTTCCTTCACCTTGGGTAGATTCTAACCATATTTTTCCATGATGTAAATCCACAATTTTTTTACAGTGAGCAAGGCCAATTCCTGTACCTTCGTATTTCTTATAAATGTTGAGTTTTGTGAAAATATCAAAGATTTTGTCATAGTTCTTTTTTTCAATCCCTATACCGTTGTCAATGATTTCGAAAAGGTAATGTTCAGGTAAACAACTACAACCGATCGTAATATGAGGAGCGTTGAGGTTGGAGTGAAACTTAATGCCGTTACTGATGATGTTTTGAAATAGAATTCTTAATTCCGTTTCATTTCCAATAAGGTTTTTAGGTAAATTTTCAATCGTGAAAGTGGCACTGTTGTCATGAATTATTTTGTCGAGGTCCTTCAAAACTTCCTGTACTAAACGGTTGCAGTCCACCTCTTCCACTTTTCTATCCAATCCGATATTGGAGTGTTCGAGGAGTCCCAAGACCAATTTTCCCATTCTGTCGGCTGATTCTGAGATGAATCCCAACATCTGTTTAGAGGTTTCAGAAAGTTGGTTGGCTTTATCACTACTTAATAAGTCCGCAAAGCTTTTTATACTATTGATGGGTTCTTGTAAATCGTGAGATGCTACATAAGCAAACTTTTCAAGCTCTTTGTTTTTCTTTTCAAGTTGAAGTGTATACGCTTTTTCAACTTCCAGCCGCTTTCTTTTGGTGATGTCAATGTGATAGCCTACCATGCGTATGGGGTTCCAATTGTCATCCCATTCTATGACTTTTCCTTCACATTGTACCCAAATAATAGCTCCGCTTTTATGATAAAAACGAACTTCACTGGCATAGGGCTCTCGACCTCTACAATTTATATAGCGATTGAAATTTTCTTTTACTATTTTAAGATCATCGGGATGCATAATTTTCATCCAAGCTTCAGGAGTATTTTCCATCTCATGATCCTCGTAGCCAAACATTTTTTTGAAAGAGGGGCTTAAATACTCATAGTTATCTTGAATATACCAGTCCCAGAATCCCGCCATGGTACCTTCAAGTATACTATCAATGATTGTTTCTTTTTGTTTTAGCTGATTTTGAACGTGGGTAAGTTCTGATTTTAAATTTGAAATCTGATCAATATCGTGCATAGAGTTTTCGGGTTATAGATGTGAATTGGAGTGTTCCCAGCAAGTTATTTTTAAAAAGCTAAATAAAAATAACCTCTTTTCAAATCCATAATCTTGTAAAATGCACTAATATATTAGAAAAGTAATACTTACGTAGGTTTAATGAGTTTTATTAAAAAAATGAATAAATGATATTGAAATCTTAATAAGAGTACCTTTTGAGGTGTTTTGGTACTATTTTCTTAGATTTATTACAAAAGTAGCTCCACCTCTTTCATCACTGAATAGTCCAAAATCCCATCCGTGTTTTATTAAGATGTCTCTACAAAGCATAAGTCCAATTCCCTGACCGGTAGGTTTACTGCTATAAAACGGTGTAAATAATTTTTCTTCTACCTCTTTAGAAATTGTTGGTCCTGAGTTCCAGATCTCTAATTTTTTATTGCTTTGATGATACCCAATTTGAATGACTTTTTTATCATTAACCTCCATAAGTGCTTCTTTGGCATTTTTGAGGATATTGATAAACAACTGTTCTAATAGGCTTTTATCTGCAGAAATAATCACTTCCTGTTCTATATTCAATTCAACATCAATTTGATGCTTTGTAAAATCAGCTTTGTAGAGGTCAGTAAGGTTTTCAAGTAAAAGCTTGAGGTCGATATTTTGAAAATCAGGTTCTGGTACTTTTACCACTGAAGCAAAATTTTTCATAAACAAAGCCATTGCCCCATTTCTATCTTTAATAATTGAAAGAGCATCAATGTAATCTTCTTTGAGTTCATCGTCAGTAGGAGCAAACATTTTTAGTGTATCCACAAATGAATTAATGGCACCCACTGAATTATTTACCTCATGACTCATCATTCGAATCACTTTACTGTAAGCTTGTTTCTCTTTTTTGATATCCTCCAAGTAGAGGTCTTGAATAATGATAAATTGCTGTTGGAAGCCTTGGAAAATGAAGGAAGATTTATGACACCTGTATTTTCTGCCACCAGAAAACTGTATATCTTGAGCCGTTTCAAGAGGTAATTGATGAATGGCATCAAGCAGAGGAGCATTCAATTCATTTAGTGTTTTACTTTGAATTGTGTTAAAATCCATTTCTAACATATTCAATGCAGTAGGATTGGATTTGATGATTTTTTGATCGTAATCTAAAATGATGATCCCAAGGGGAGTGGCTTTAATGAGATGCTCTAAAAAATAACTTTGCTCTCTTTGTTCTACTCTCTCCTGATGTATTCTATCAATCATTTTATTAAACACTGTCACCAATTTATTGACAATAGGGTGAGGTGTAGGAAGTAATCTTGATTGAAAATCATTGTTGGTTAATAACCTTAAAGCATTATTTAGTTCTTTTAGGGGTTTGCTCACATATAAATAAAGCCTGATCAACCATAATACGACAATTACTGATACCACCTCAGCAGTTAAAAAAAGTAACGGACTTTCCAGTCTGTTGGTATATGTGACTCCTAAAAGTGTACCTACAGTGAGGAGGGATAATAAACTATATTCAATCTTGAGCATCCGTGATTTCGTATTTTTCTATTTTTCTGTAAAGTGCATTACGTGATATTCCTAGTTGTTTGGCAGAAGGAGCAATTTTATAACGATTTTCATCCAGTGCTTTTCGAATCATTAAAATCTCCATTTCTTCCAATGTCATACCATTAGGGACAATCTCTTCTTTGATTTCATCATTTTGGAAGGCATGAATGTTGGTAGGGTTGTTTTCAAAATCACTGACTTGAAGCACATCACTCATACTCATCAAAACAGAACTTTCTACCCAGTTTTTCAACTCTCTAATATTTCCTTTGAGGGGCTGTTTTTGTAACCATTTCAAAGTGTCAGGAGCAAAGGTTTTTCCTGTGATACCATAAGAGGTTTCCAATTGATCCAAGAAATGCTGTGCTAATAATGGAATATCACCCTTACGTTCCCTTAAAGGTGGAAGCACTACCGTAATTAAGTTAATTCTAAAGAAAAGGTCTTCTCTGAATTTCCCTTCTTTTACCAATTCCGGTAAGGTCTTATTAGTAGCCGAGATCACTCTGAAATCTGCTGTTTGTGTTTTGGAAGATCCTAAAGGTTCAAACTTTCTTTCCTGCAGAACTCTTAATAATTTCACCTGAGAGGAAAGGTCCAATTCACCCATTTCATCCAAAAAGATACTTCCTTGATCCGCTACCGCAAAACGACCTTCACGATCTGTATATGCTCCGGTAAATGACCCTTTTTTGTGCCCAAACATTTCAGACTCAAACAAAGACTGAGAAATACCTCCTAAGTTGACCTTTACAAATTCATTATCATTCCTAGGACTATTATTGTGTGCCGCTTCAGCAATCAGTTCTTTACCTGTTCCACTTTCTCCCATAATTAAAATAGGAGCATTGGTTTTGGCTACCCTGCCTACAGTCTCCAATACCTGCAACAATTTAGGATCTTGCCCTATAATATTGGAGATGTTATACTGATCTTCTAACTTTTTGCGAGTTGGAGATTTCTCTGTCGGCTGAGCTTTCAGTTTATTCTTCTCAACCGCAACGGCATCCTTTATACATTTCAATAAATGATCATTATCCCATGGTTTATTAATAAAATCGGATGCACCCAATTTCATTCCTTCAATGGCCAATTGCATACTTCCCCATCCTGTAAATAAGATAACGGGAAGGTTCGAGTTAGTCTTCTTTATTTTTTTTAAAGCAGCGAGTCCTTCATCACCTGTAGTTTCCACTTTGAAGTTCATATCCAACAAAACACAAGAAAACTTGAATTCTGAAAGTAATGGATAAGCTTCTTTAGGGTGAGGTGCCAAGATAGGTTTGAAACCATTCATTTTAAGGAACAAACCGATGGATTTACGAACAGCTTCGTCGTCGTCAATAATTAGTATATAGGAATTGGTCATTTTGAAAATTTGTTAATCTTTAAAGATAGAGTAGATCTTTCTTTTATACTATATTAAGAATGTGATTTATCGTTTTTTAATTTTATTATCAATTTGCTCATCATTGTACTAATGAAGCATAAGAAAATAATGGTAGGTTAATAAAATTAGATTATCATGAAGTTCTTGTTTTGAGAGGAAACGCTTTTCCCTCACCGACACTAGTTTTGCTGAATTAAATACAAGAACAGTTTAGATTTCCACTGCTTTCTTTACCTTGAATTTCTATTTGTAACTGCTTTGTTCCATTCAGGTTGATTTTATGTTCAACATATTTGGAATTGTCGGTTTGTTCGATCACCTGACCCTTTTCATTTTTGATGACAATATTAAATTCTCCTTTCGAATGAGAAGATTTCAACATTAATGCTTTTGTACCCTCACTACAATTCATTCTGAAATTATCTTTTCCTGAAAAGGATTTAAATTTCATATCAAAGTTCTCATCAGTTTGATTTAATTTGACGTTTCTATAGTTCGCTCCTGATATAAGAGAAGCTGTGGTAGCACATGAAGTAAGTGCTGCCACAATGATGATAGAGATTAATTTAGTTTTCATAGTTTGATTTTTATTGATTATAATTCATGTAAAGCCTCATTTGGGGTAACCTTAGTGGCTAGTTTACTTGGGTAATATCCACAAGCAACTGTGATAAGTAATACAAAGCCTAAAGAAAATAAAGCTCCCATAAAATATTCTGTATTACTATAGTTAAATGCACCTAGTATTGGGAATTGTATCGCGAAAACACTTCCTAGAGCGATTCCAATGACAAAGAGTAATATTACTTCACTAAACATTTGTAAGAAAATATCTTGCTTGGATGCTCCCATAGCTCTGCGGATTCCGATTTCACTTTTTCTTTTACTGATGTTGTACCAAAGAACACCATATAGTCCTAATGCGATATTAATCACCAAGAAAAAGGCTACGAATGACATTAAGAAAAGGGGAAGGATTTGCCATTGATTTTTTTCCTCTTGAAGATCTTCAAAGTAATCAATACCAATTTTTAAATCAGGGTTTAATCTTTCTAAAGAGTTGACAATACTCGCTTCGATCTTTCTTGGATCATTTTGAGTTTTTACAAAAAGGTTACTTTGGTGACCATCCTTGAACCAATCATAATGATCATAACATCTTATAGCAATGTCTTCTTGATCGCTGAAGTCACTGTCACGGTTATAATAGTCGATCACACCAAAGATTTTAATCTTCACATCTTCGCTGATCAACATATCTTCTTCATTAAGATAAGGTTTGATTTTTTGATAGAAATAGTTGGTCACAATAACAGGCTCATAATCATGTTGAGCATCTTCAAAAGTAAAAGGTCCACCTTTGATATAATTGAAGTCCATAAACTTCACCGCACTAGGTTTTAAGTTTTGTTCAATTGGCCAGAAAGTGACACCACTGTCTAATTTCCAAAGTGTTGTGTTTGTACTACCTGAGTAAGGGTGAGCATAATCCATCTCTGCAATTTCTTTTACCTCTTCATTTTGATTTATGACCTGCTTTACGGCATCATAAAGTACATGTTGTCCCTCTTTAGAAGTGTTTTCTTCGGGTAGTTGACTTAAGTCTAGTTTCACAATCATCACATTTTCAGTTTTAAAACCTACTGGATGAGCATAGTTTTGAAACTTATTGTAAAGCAGTGAGAAAAGTAAAAATAAGATGATGAAAGAAAAAGCAATCTCAACTACCATTAGTGCGTTTTTCTTTTTTCTAGTCCAAAGGATCTGAAGTGAATGCTTTATCATTATTGCTTATCGTTTTTAAGTGAAGAAATAATACCGAAGTTGGAAATTTTAAGGGCAGGGTAGAAACCTGATAGGATACTGAAGAATAATGTACAGGCAAATCCATATCCTAATAAGATAAAGTGAATTTCAAGTCGTTCGTCTTCACCCATCCAACTGTAATGATTGAATAAGGCCACGACTCCGAACGTCATGATCATACCAATCACTCCACCAATGAGCGTTGTAAATACATTTTCTACTAATAGCTGTTTTAAAAGATCAGAAGAGGATGCACCAAAAGCTTTTCTAATTCCCATTTCTGATGTTCTTTCTGAGATACGAGTGATATTTAGATTAATCAAACTCAAAGCAGGGATAAACATACAAATGAATGCAATAAGACTCAGGTAAACCCCAAACATACGTTCATCATCTACATCAAGCATATTCCAAAATAATAATGCTTTTTCTGTCAAAGCTTTAGCCTCATTTTTCACCTCATTTTTTGAAGCATCAATTGGAAGTGAAGCAACGATTTCTTGGAATTCATTCTGTCCTCTTACCAAGTCTTCTTGGTTTTTAAACTTCATGTAAAACACACTAGACCCCAAGAATACATGCCATTGTTGATCAGGTTTTTGATGAATGTTATAAGGAGTATAAATATCAGCAAATGCTCGTCTTCTTAGCTTATTCTCTTTTTTGACTATACCAATCACTTCATAGTATCTTGATTTAGTCTTGATTTTCTTGCCTAATGGATCTTCATCCCCAAATAATTCACCAGCAAGCTGATCAGTTATAATGGCTACTTGTTTTCTTTGTTCTAAGTCTTCTAAAGTAAAAGCACGACCTTTTATAAATTCCAATGGAAAGATTTTAGTGAAGTTGTGATCTATATCTTCCCTTGAAACCTTCTTTCCTAATTCTTTATAATACACATTAGCAAACCAGTGGCTCTCGCTGACTGAGATGACTTCAGGAGTTTTCATCTTCGAGAAGTAATCCTTGTAAGCACTGTAAGAAAAAGAAGAGTTGGAATAACCATTTTCTCCACTTCTGATAACTTTCAAGTTCGAAGCGATCAATATTCTATCAATATCTTTATAAGTACCGTTTGCTCCGTAAGAGGTGTCAAGAATAGATCCGATAAACATCACTACCATGATTGTCATGCTTATTCCGAATAAGATGATAAATGAGAAGAACGGATTTCTCTTCAAAGAGTACCAAGCGAGTTTTATATATGTTACCATAATTATGCAGTTTCAAATGAGTTTTTAGCTTGAACAGATACCTGACGACCATCAAAAATTCTTACAATTCTATCGGTCATTTTAGCTTGTTGTTCGTCGTGCGTAACCATCACGATGGTAGCCCCTTCTTTATTGAGTTTCATCAACATTTGCATTACTTCTTCACCCATTACAGAGTCTAAGTTACCTGTAGGTTCATCAGCAAAAATGAGAGAAGGATTTCCAACGATTGCTCTTGCGATTGCCACTCTTTGACGTTGACCACCAGAAAGTTGAGTAGGCTTGTGATCCATACGGTGCGATAATCCCACACGCTCTAATGCCTCTTCCACTCTTTTCTTTGTTTCTTTAGAAGAGATACTTCTATATAACAAAGGCATTGCTACATTTTCTCTTACACTCAAATCGTTGATCAAGTGAAACGATTGAAATACAAAACCTAAATGCTCGTTTCTGAATTTAGCTAGTTTTTTGTCTGAAAGAAGTAGTGGGTTATAACCGTTGATTTCAATTACTCCATCAGAAGGTAAATCCAATAATCCCATAATACTTAAGAGTGTTGACTTACCACAACCTGATGGCCCCATGATAGAAATAAATTCACCTTTCTCAATCTTCAATGAGATATTCTCTAACGCCCAAGTTTCAACGGCATCCGTTTTAAATACTTTACTGATATTTTTTAATTCAATCATGATGGTAGACTTTTAGTTTTTAATTTGACACGAGTAGAAAACTCAAACGAACTGTACCAAAGTTCACTATTACTTATGAAAAAAGTGTTCAAAAATAATTAAGGTGCTGATTAATAGATATTTGAGTTGTGTTTTAGGTGTTTTGAGTAGATTAGGAATGATTCGATTAATTGCAAAGTGTTCCGTTTTGTAGCACTTTGTGAGTAGTGTCTTTTTCATAACAAAAGACATAGTTCTCAACTGACATCTATTAGCGTGATATTTATTAATAACATATCTTTGTGAAAAGATGAAGAAAAACAATGAGTAACAATTATATACGATTCGACTGGGCTATTAAAAGACTCCTTAGAAATAAGGCTGACTTTACAGTACTAGAAGGTTTTTTGACAGAGTTGTTGAAAGAATCAATCAAAATTGAGAACATTTTAGAGAGTGAGGGAAATCAGACATTAGAAACTGATAAATACAATCGTGTAGATATTTTAGTGAAAAACGCTAAAGGTGAATTTGTGATCATTGAAATTCAAAATCAAAAAGAGTACGATTATTTTCAAAGAATGCTTTATGGAACTTCTAAAGTGATTACGGAATACCTTCACTTAGGAGAAAGATATAAAGAAGTAAAGAAGGTCTACTCTATCAATATTGTCTATTTTGACCTAGGTCAGGGTGAGGATTATGTCTACTTAGGAAAAACAGATTTCAAAGGTTTACATCAAAAGGACATATTGAGTTTATCACCTAAACAACAAGAATTACTAAAAGGAATCAAAGAACCTGCTGATATTTTTCCCGAATATTATGTCATAAAAGTAAATCAGTTTGATAATGTAGCAAAAGACACTTTAGATCAATGGATTTATTATTTGAAAAATGATGAAATCCGAGAAGAGTTTACTGCTAAAGGAATGAAAGAGGCAAGGGAACTTTGGCGCGTGGATAGGCTATCTTCTGCAGACCGCAAAAGCTATATGAAGCACATGGAATACCTTAGTGATCAAGCAAGCTTGGAGTGGACCATGAAAGTGGATGCGGAGGATAAGGTTCGAAAAGGTGAAAAATATCAAATTGCTAAGTCTTTGAAATCTAATGGGGTAGATGTGGGGGTAATCATGAAATCTACAGGTTTGAGTAGGGAGGAGATTGAACAACTTTAATATTGTAGGGTCTTTTCATTTTATCAAAAAATGAAGGACTGATTTGAAGCTTAACCTTTTAAGAAGAATTAAACTATTTATGCAAACGAACACAAAACCTCTCCTTATCTTAGACATTGATGAACATTAGTTTTTGCCACGAAAGAAGAGTTAGAATACCCTACCCATTTTAAAATGGAAAAGTATTTTGTGTACATCAGACCATTTTTAGAAGAATTTATCAATAAGGTCAAAAATGATTATAGATTGGCCGTATGGTCTTCTGCCGGAGATGATTATGTAAATGAGATTGTAAGTCAATTGAAAATTTTAGACAATCAATTAGAGTTTGTGTGGGCAAGAAGTAAGTGTAAAAGAAAATATGTTCCACAAATGGATGAAGATGGCTATTATGATACAGATCCCAAAAGTCATTATTACTTTGTGAAACCACTCAAAAAAGTAAAACGAAAAGGGTACTCTTTAGAGAGAATATTAATTCTTGATGATACATTTAGAAAGTCTGAGGAAAATTATGGAAATGCAATTTATCCTACACCCTATTTAGGACAAGAAAAAGATAATGAACTTCAAAAAGTAGCTTTATACCTCAAGAAAATAAAAGATGTGGAAAACTTTAGATCCATTGAGAAAAGAGATTGGAGGGAGAGAATTTGAATTTATTATTAGAAATTATTATCTCTCTCATTATCTTCTAAAAGAAATGCGTTCACTACTTTTGAAAAATCTACTAATGCGATAGTATCGCACTTTTAAAACCAGAAATGAGTACAAATAAGTTATTATCTCCGTCCAAAAAAAGAATTTCTTCCATTGATATATTAAGAGGATTAGTCATGCTTTTTATGTTATTGGATCATGTGAGAGAACGATTCTTTTATCATATGCCAATATCAGATCCGATTAATATTGAGGAAACCAGTTCGGATTTATTTTTCACTAGAATACTAGGGGCTGTCGCAAAACCATCAAAAATTCCAAATACTCTTCATTTTTAAATCGTATGAACATAAACAGTTTAAAAAT